>NZ_CP024627.1:1200000-2400000 GCF_024449095.1 Vibrio coralliilyticus | reverse complement strand
CACCTGCAATGGCATTCTCTTCTAGTGTGACAATGACATCATGCTCTTTGACGAGTTGTTTGAGGAGTTCTTCATCTAGCGGTTTGACAAAGCGCATGTCCGCGACAGTAGCATTAAGTTTTTCTGCCGCTTCGAGAGCATTACCTAAGAAAGTACCGAAGTTAAGAATCACCACCTTTTCACCTTTACGGACGACTCGGCCTTTACCTATTACTAATGCAGTAAAATCTTGCTCAATTTCTGTTCCCATACCGCTTCCACGAGGGTAACGTACAGCACTTGGCCCAGTGTGCTTGTGGCCGGTATAGAGCATTTGGCGGCATTCATTTTCGTCGCTAGGTGCCATAATAACCATGTTTGGTATACAGCGCATAAAGCTCAGGTCGAACGCCCCTTGATGGGTTTGACCATCGGCTCCCACTAATCCTGCACGATCTATAGCAAACATCACAGGTAGGTTCATTATCGCGACGTCATGAATAAGCTGATCATAGCCACGCTGTAGGAAAGTGGAATAAATTGCGACAATCGGATGGTTACCGGCAATTGCCATTCCAGTCGCCAGTGTTACGGCATGTTGCTCAGCGATTGCCACATCGAAGTACTGCTGCGGATACTCCTTAGAAAAGCGAACCATACCCGAGCCTTCACGCATGGCTGGTGTAATGGCCATTAACTTAGGATCCTGAGCCGCCATATCACACAAGAAATCACCAAAAACTTTGGAGAATGTTGGCTTGCTTCCGTTACTTTTTGGGAGAGAGGTATGAGCGGGATCGAATTTCGGCACACCGTGATAACCAATAGGATCTTTCTCTGCAGGCTCGTAGCCTTTGCCCTTTTTGGTCATAATATGAAGGAATTGTGGGCCTTTTAGCTCACGCATATTTTTCAGCGTTTTAACAAGCTCATTGACATCGTGACCGTCGACTGGGCCAATGTAGTTAAAACCAAGCTCCTCAAACAAAGTGCCTGGCACTACCATGCCTTTAAGGTGCTCTTCTGTACGACGAACCAGCTCTTTAATCGGAGGAACGCCAGATAAAACTTTCTTGCCCCCCTCACGAATTGAAGTGTAGAGGCTGCCGGAAAGGACCTGAGCTAAATGATTGTTCAGGGCGCCGACGTTCTCTGAGATGGACATCTCGTTATCGTTCAGCACTACCAGCATATCTGAGTGTACATCGCCAGCATGGTTCATCGCCTCAAACGCCATGCCAGCAGTGATTGCACCGTCACCAATGACGCTGACAATCTTGCGGTTCTCACCTTCTTTCTCTGCGCTTATCGCCATGCCGAGCGCAGCACTGATCGATGTTGAAGAATGCCCGACAGACAGCGTGTCGTACTCGCTCTCTTCTCGCCAAGGGAAAGGGTGAAGTCCGTCTTTCTGACGAATAGTAGGCAGTTGGTCACGGCGGCCAGTCAAAATTTTATGTGGGTACGCTTGGTGGCCGACATCCCAGACTAGTTGGTCAAAAGGGGTGTTGTAGACATAGTGAAGCGCCACAGTGAGTTCCACTGTGCCTAAACCTGATGCTAGGTGGCCACTAGACTGGCTAACCGAGTTCAACAGATAAGTACGTAATTCGTCACATAGCTTAGGTAGTGCTTCTTTAGGAAGACTACGCAATTCGTCTGGGGTATTTGCCAGAGCCAGTGTTGGATATTTTGAAATATCAAGAGTCATATAAATGCGCGCTTTTAGTTTAGTTCTTGCGCTCGATGACGTATCGGGCGAACTCTTCGAGTAATTCTGTATTGTATGGGATAGCTTCTAAAGCTTGAAGAGCTTCCGTTAACAGAGTGTGAGCTTTGTTAATAGCACCTTCTAATCCTAGCAGAGCTGGGTAGGTGCTTTTATCTAATTCCTGATCAGAGCCCTGAGGTTTACCTAAGGTTTCTGTATCACTGATAATATCTAAAATGTCGTCTTGAACCTGAAACGCTAGGCCAATGGCATCAGCATAAATATCAAGCTGGGGTAATATATCGCTCCCTTTTGGGCCTGCGGCTAGTGCCCCGAGCCTGATAGCACACTTCATTAGCGCCCCTGTTTTGTTGCGATGAATCGTTTCCAGATCCGACAATGACACTTTTTGCCCCTCAGCAGCTAAATCCAACGCTTGGCCAAGGCACATACCGTTTGCACCGGAAGCTTCCGCCAGTGCTTTTATCATTTTGATACGGTTAGTTTCAGCTTCAGGGTTCAATTTGCCATCTGCGAGAATGGTAAATGCCATCGTTTGTAGCGCATCTCCCGTCAGGATGGCCGTTGCTTCGTCAAATTTTATGTGACAGGTGGGTTGGCCGCGACGCAATTCATCATCATCCATCGCTGGCAGATCATCATGAATGAGTGAATAAGCATGAATGCACTCAATCGCGGAAGCTGGTGTATCGAGCTCTTCCAGTTTACAACCCAGCATTTGGCCTGTGATGTAAACAAGGAAAGGGCGCGCGCGTTTACCACCTAGTAACAGGCCATAACGCATAGCTTCAATCAGAGGCTGTTCCTGATGAGGAAGGTGGTTCAGCCAGCGCTCTAATTGCTGATTATTTCTTTGTTGTAGAGAGGTTAACGCCTCAAGCATAGGAGCGATTCTTCTGTGATAATTATTCTGGCTGAGACGTGAACTCGGACAGTGGAGTTTCGTCATCATTTTGAAGCAAAATGCTGACACGCTGCTCAGCGTCGTGCAGCTTACTCTGGCCTTCTCGGGCGAGTGCGATGCCGCGTTCAAACTTTTTTAGTGCGTCATCAAGAGCCAGATCACCGTTTTCAAGGTGTTCAACAATGGAATCGAGTTCTTCAATTGCTGCCTCAAAGGACATGTTTTCAGGTTTCTTGCTCGCCATAATATTTCTACATTTGAAAAGATGCACGAAAGTTACCTTAGCAGGTAATGATGGTCAAATTTAACCGAGGAAAATTGACAGAAAAATCGAGCTCGCGCGGTCAATATTCTCTTTCGAGGTCACGTCATGGCTTTAGTCTAGTTTACTCTGTCGTCATAACATCTATATTTGTGTGAGTGCGATACCAATAAAACACTAAAGATCTGAAGGTGTTGCCGATATAATTTACCAGAAGCTTAAAAGATAGCATGAGGAGTGCTTTGTGGATTTAGCAACGCTAATAGGGCTCATTGGCGGCTTTGCTTTTGTCATCATGGCGATGATTTTGGGCGGAAGCATAATGATGTTCATCGATGTGACCTCCATTCTTATCGTCGTTGGCGGCTCAACCTTTGTTGTCCTAATGAAATTTACTATGGGGCAGTTTTTCGGTGCGGCTAAGATTGCGGGCAAAGCTTTCATGTTTAAAGTCGATGAACCGGAAGATCTGATTGCTAAAGTGGTCGAAATGGCAGATGCGGCACGTAAAGGTGGGTTTCTGGCACTTGAAGAAATGGAAATTACCAATAACTTCATGCAGAAAGGCATTGACTTGTTGGTCGACGGTCACGATGCCGATGTTGTACGTGCAGCACTACAGAAAGATATTGTCCTGACGGATGAGCGCCATGACTTTGGCGCGAGTGTTTTCCGTGCGTTTGGTGACGTTGCTCCTGCTATGGGCATGATAGGGACATTGGTTGGCCTAGTTGCCATGTTGTCGAATATGGATGACCCGAAAGCCATCGGCCCAGCAATGGCCGTCGCACTTTTGACGACGCTCTACGGTGCGATCTTATCTAACATGGTGTTTTTTCCGATCGCAGATAAATTGTCACTGCGCCGTGATCAAGAAAAACTCAATCGCCGCTTAATCATGGATGGTGTACTGGCTATTCAGGATGGGCAAAACCCACGCGTTATCGACAGCTATCTGAAGAACTACCTCAATGAAGGTAAGCGCGCTCTTGACGTAGATAACGAGTAAGGTCGCAGGTATGGATGAAGAAGAACCAAAATGCCCGCCCCCCGGCTTACCGTTATGGATGGGAACATTTGCTGACTTAATGTCACTGTTGATGTGCTTCTTCGTACTTCTGTTGTCGTTTTCTGAGATGGACGTACTGAAGTTCAAGCAGATTGCGGGTTCAATGAAGTTCGCCTTTGGTGTCCAGAACCGATTGGAAGTCAAGGATATTCCTAAAGGGACCAGTATCATTGCTCAGGAATTTAGACCCGGGCGCCCTGAGCCTACGCCGATAGATGTCATCATGCAGCAAACCATTGATATCACACAGCAGACGTTAGAGTTTCACGAAGGGGAATCAGACCGTGCTGGTGGTACGCAGCGAGACAAAGGCAAGCAAACGGGTGGTAAATCGCCGGATACGTCTACCCAAGATAATCAGAACTCAGAGTCCGATCGTGAGCAGCAGCAATCTGCTGAGATGTCTGAAGAGCTCGAAACCTTAATGGAGAGCATTAAGAAAGCCTTGGAGCGAGAGATCGAGCAAGGTGCGATTGAAGTTGAGAATTTGGGGCAGCAGATCGATATTCGTATTCGTGAGAAAGGAGCATTTCCAGAAGGCTCAGCCTTTTTACAGCCTAAGTTCCGTCCTCTGGTTCGTCAGATCGCTGATCTAGTGAAGGATATTCCGGGCATCGTGAGAGTCTCAGGCCACACAGATAACCAGAGAATTGATTCTGAACTTTACCGCTCCAATTGGGACTTATCGGCTCAGCGTGCGGTGTCCGTAGCACAAGAGATGGAAAAGGTGCGTGGGTTCTCTCATCAACGCCTACAAGTACGTGGAATGGCGGATACCCAGCCGTTAGGACCGAACATTACCGAAGCTCAGCGTTCGCGCAATAGACGCGTTGAAATCAGTATTATGCAGGGTGAACCTCTCTATAGTGATGAAGTACCGTCTCTACCCAATGCTAACTAATGAAAAAGGCGAGCAAAATGCTCGCCTTTTTTATGGTCTTTCATTCATGTATAATCTTGCGCCCTTAGACTGCAGAGCTCGTCGAAAAGTACGAAGCCATCTGGAATAGCTCCAATCTGCGAAACTGTTAACTTGTGAAGTGACTTATGAAATTTATCGTCAAGCCCCATCCAGAAATTTTTGTGAAAAGTGAATCGGTACGTAAACGCTTCACCAAGATTCTTGAGTGTAACATTCGCAATATTATCCAGAGTCGTACCGAATCGGTTGCTGTGTTTAACCGTCGTGACCATATTGAAGTTACTTCTGAATCAGACACTTACTACAAAGAAACCGTCGAAGTGCTGACTCAAACACCGGGCATTCATCATGTGCTGGAAGTGCAGCAGTCAGAATTTAAAGATTTACACGATATCTTCGAGCAAGTGCTTGAATTGAATCGCCCTAACCTAGAAGGCAAAACCTTTGTCGTGCGAGCAAAGCGTCGTGGTAAGCATGATTTCACGTCGATCGAGTTAGAACGTTACGTGGGTGGTGGCCTAAATCAAGCGATTGAAACAGCGAGTGTCAAACTACGCAACCCAGATGTAAAGGTGAAAGTGGAAGTGGCAAATGACAAGCTAAACCAAGTGATCAAACGTCACAAAGGGCTTGGCGGCTTCCCTCTTGGTACACAAGAGGATGTATTGAGCCTGATTTCTGGTGGCTTCGACTCTGGTGTATCCAGTTATCTGCACATCAAACGTGGTTCAAAAGTTCATTACTGTTTCTTCAACTTGGGCGGCCCTGCGCATGAGATTGGTGTTAAGCAGGTTTCTCATTATTTGTGGAATAAGTACGGATCATCAGCAAAAGTACGCTTCATTTCTGTAGATTTTGAGCCGGTTGTGGCTGAAATTCTTGAGAAAGTAGATGATGGTCAGATGGGGGTGATCCTCAAGCGTATGTTTATGCGTGCTGCTGGGATGATAGCTGAGAAGTTTGGCATTCAGGCATTGGTGACGGGTGAAGCTTTAGGTCAGGTTTCAAGCCAGACTCTAACTAACCTGCGTCATATTGATAATGTGACGGATACTTTGATTCTGCGTCCACTGATTAACTGGGATAAAGAAGATATCATCAACCTTGCGCGAGATATTGGTACTGAAGACTTTGCGAAAACAATGCCGGAATATTGTGGTGTTATTTCTAAGAAGCCGACAGTGAAAGCGGTAAAAGCGAAGTTGGATGCTGAGGAAGAGAAGTTTGACTTTGATATTTTAGAGCAAGTGGTGCGTGATGCTCGTCAGATGGACATTCGTGATATTGCCAAAGAGTCTGAACAAGCCGCGCCAGAAGTTGAACAGGTTCAAGCTGTTCAACAGCACGCGATCGTATTGGATATCCGCAGCCCGGAAGAAGAGGAAGACAATCCACTTGAAATTGAAGGTGTGGATGTCAAACATATTCCTTTCTACAAACTAGGTACTCAGTTTGGCGATTTAGATCAGTCTAAAACGTATCTGCTCTATTGTGATCGTGGTGTGATGAGCCGATTACAGGCGCTGTACCTGCAAGAGCAAGGCTTTAATAACGTTAAAGTATATCGCCCTTAAAATAGGCAGAGAACATCATAAAAAGCGCAAACCGTTAATTCGTTTTGCGCTTTTTTGTATGGCTCGATGATGATCTGACATGTTCTCTGAATTCAGCAGATAAAAAAACACCGCCAAAAGGCGGTGCTAAACAATTTGACAGACAGGTCAAAATAAATACAGGAAGTATGTGTTCCGCTCTAGCTAGAGAGGCGAAACGTGGTAGAAACCTACCTAACTCGAAATACGAGTTTGCAAACACAACATCGCAACAATATGCCAATTGATTCTGATAAAGAATCAAGCCGTTCTGGCTCTTGCTGCGTGGTGAAATATAGAATTTCTCTGGTCGTCAGGCAATGGACATTTTATAATGTTTCAGATTAAAAAAACTAATCCAATTTATGGAAGGACACTATGTCTAGAAGATTGCCACCTTTGAACTCTCTGAAAGTGTTTGAAGCCGCAGCGCGTCATTTGAGTTTTACTAGAGCAGCTGAGGAGTTATTTGTGACTCAGGCTGCAGTTAGCCATCAAATCAAGGCGTTAGAGGAGTTTCTTGGCTTGAAACTCTTCAGGCGACGTAACCGTTCTCTGCTGCTGACTGAGGAAGGCCAGAGCTACTTTTTGGACATTAAAGATATTTTCACCTCTCTTGCTGAAGCGACAGACAAAGTATTGGAGCGCAGCGAGAAAGGGGCGTTGACCATCAGTCTGCCGCCAAGCTTTGCGATTCAATGGCTAGTTCCACGCTTGGCGGACTTCAATCAGCAGGAACCTGACATTGATGTGCGTATCAAAGCGGTGGATATGGATGAAGGCTCATTGACTGACGATGTGGATGTGGCAATTTACTATGGTCGAGGAAATTGGCCGGGTCTACGTGCAGATAAACTCTATCAGGAATTTCTTATTCCACTCTGCTCGCCATCTTTATTACTGAGCAATAAACCATTAGAAACTCTAAGTGATCTTAAGCAACATACGTTACTTCACGATACTTCGCGAAAAGACTGGAAGCAGTTTGCGAAAGAACACGGTATTGAAGGGATTAACGTCAATCACGGGCCTATATTCAGCCACTCGACGATGGTGTTACAAGCAGCGGCACACGGACAGGGAGTCGCGTTAGGTAACAATGTACTTGCTCAGCCAGAAATGGAAGCAGGTCGATTGATTGCGCCATTTGATGAAGTTCTCATCACTAAGAATGCTTTTTACGTGGTGTGCCATGATAAGCAGGCGGATATGGGGCGTATTGCCACATTCCGTGACTGGATGCTTGCCAAGGCACAAAGTGAGCAAGAGGAATTGTTGGATGACTGATTTCCTAATTGATGGTGAGCAAGGCAACCCTGTTTTTATTTTTGCTCACGGTGCGGGAGCCGGTATGGATCATGATTTTATGACGGCGGTAGCGAAAGGGTTAGCGAAGAAAGGGATTCAAGTTGTTCGTTTTAACTTCCCATATATGGTTAAACGTGCTGAAGATGGTAAACGCCGCCCGCCAGATCGAGCGCCTAAGCTTTTGGAAGCGTATCAGGCTGTGATTGCCAAGTTTTCTGATGTACCAATTGTTATTGGTGGGAAATCCATGGGCGGGCGCATGGCCAGCTTGCTTGCTGAAGACGGTAATGTGGCAGCGATTGCCTGTTTAGGCTTTCCTTTTCATCCACCGGGTAAACCAGAAAAGTACAAAGGTGAGCATCTGGCGACGCTCAATAAGCCATGTTTAATCCTTCAAGGGGAGAGGGATACTTTTGGTAAGCAAGATGAGTTTAAAGGTTTCGCTCTCTCAGATGACATCAAGGTGAAATTTATCCCTGATGGCGATCATAGTTTCAAACCTAGAAAGAGCTCAGGTCATACTGAAGCGGGCAATATCGCTCTGGCGGTTGAGTATTTAGCTGATTTTATATTGGAGAGCTATGGTGAAAAGTAAGCAGTTACTTACCGTTGGTGGATTATTTGCCGGAGTTGGCGTTGCACTCGGCGCTTTTGCCGCTCACGGGTTAAAGCAATCACTATCACCTTATTTACTGGATGTCTTTAATACAGGCGTTCAGTATCAATTTATTCATGCTCTAGCGATTTTACTTTGTGGAGTCTTACTCAGGATAGGCATGGCTGAGAAAGCGCAAAAATATTTCGCCCTTGCCGCAAATTGCTTTATCATCGGCATCTTTTGTTTTAGTGGCAGCCTCTACGCCCTTGCATTAACCGGAATCAAATGGTTTGGACCTATTACTCCATTTGGTGGTTTAACCTTTATGCTTGGCTGGGGACTGTTTGTTTTCGCAGCGTTACAGATTAAAGAGGTGAATCAGTGAAACACTTAATGCTCTACTGCCGAGCTGGTTTTGAAAAAGAGTGTGCTGGAGAGATTCAGGATCGCGCTACCCAACTTGAAGTGTTTGGCTTCCCTCGTGTAAAAAACAACACTGGTTACGTACTGTTTGAATGTTATCAGCCGGGTGATGCAGAACGTCTGGCGAAAGAACTCGACTTTAAGTCACTGATTTTCGCACGTCAGATGTTTGCGGTTGCGGTGGAGATTAAAGACCTTCCACGTGAAGATCGTATTTCTCCTATTTTAGAGGAGCTCAGCGAGGTTGAATCTTTCCCGCGTTGTGGCGATATCCGCATTGAAACACCGGATACCAATGAAGCGAAAGAGTTGCTTAAGTTTTGTCGTAAATTCACAGTTCCTATGCGCCAGGCCATGCGTGGCAAAGGCATTTTGCTGCCCAAAGATAGCCCGAAGAAGCCAGTGTTACACCTCTGTTTTGTTGCACCGGGGCATTGTTTTGTAGGCTACTCGTTGCCAAGCAATAACTCTCAGTTTTTTATGGGAATTCCTCGTCTAAAGTTCCCTGCGGATGCACCAAGCCGTTCGACACTTAAATTGGAAGAAGCTTTCCATGTTTTCATTCCGCGTGAGGAGTGGGATGAGCGCCTGGCTCCTGGTATGTGGGGAGTGGATCTGGGGGCGTGTCCTGGTGGATGGACATACCAACTAGTTAAGCGTTCTATGTTCGTTCATGCAGTCGATAACGGCATGATGGCCGATAGCCTGATGGAAACGGGGCAGGTTAAACATCATCAGGAAGACGGCTTTAAATTCGAGCCAGCACGTAAAAATGTCACTTGGCTTATCTGTGATATGGTCGAAAAACCATCACGCGTTGCGCAGTTGATGGGAGAGTGGATTATTAGTGGTTGGGCCAAAGAAGCCTTGTTCAATCTCAAACTGCCGATGAAGGGGCGTTATGACGAAGTATTAGAAGATATTGAAAATCTTAAGCTATTTCTGATTGAAAACAAAGTGAAGTTCAAACTGCAAGCTAAGCACCTTTATCACGATCGTGAAGAAATTACCGTCCACGTTCAGTGCTTATCAAACATTTCACCACGATAGAATACCCTGTAGTATCACGCCACTCGTTTAAAGAGTGGCGTTTCCAATCCCAAGGCGAATGAGATGTTCGATCGTATTCTTCGCTGCTCAATTCATCCTGTATAATTGAAAGGTACCGGATGACACTCCCCAAAACATGCTATTACTGATTTCCGGGGTAAGAGCGATACTCAAACACCTGCCCACTGCCGTTAAAGGCATATACCGAATAGGCATCTTTTTCATTGCCGTATTCCATACCTGGAGAGCCCATAGGCATCCCCGGGACGGCCAAGCCTTTTGCATTTTTAGGTGGGTTTTCTAAAAAGGCTTTGATGTCTTGTGCTGGAACGTGGCCTTCAAACACATAGCCGTTAATTTCCGCGGTATGGCAGGAGGCCAGTTGTGAGGTCACGCCCAGTTTCTGTTTTATGGGGTTCATATCATCGTGTAACTTTTCTTCAACGGTAAACCCTGCTTCCTGCATGTGTTTTGTCCATTCTGTGCAACAACCACAATATGGTGACTTATGGTTTAGCACGTCAGCGGCTAGCGCGTGACTAGATAAAAGAACAAGGGATGCAAAGGAGATAACTTTTGTTTTCATAAACACCTCTATGAGTGAAGAGAAGATTTAAAGAGTCTTAATCGGTTAGCATTGCTGACAACCGTGATTGATGACAGTGCCATAGCGGCGCCAGCCACGACTGGACTCAATAAGAACCCGAATGCGGGGTACAGTACCCCAGCCGCAACTGGAATACCTAAAGAGTTATAAATAAAGGCACCAAATAAATTCTGTTTCATGTTTTTAATGGTTGCTTTGGAAAGTTCAATCGCTTTTACAACCGCCAAAGGAGATGAATTGAGCAATGTCATTTGCGCACTCTCAATGGCCACGTCACTTCCACTGCCCATCGCAATGCCAATGTCTGCAAGAGCAAGTGCAGGAGCGTCATTGACGCCGTCACCTATCATCGCAACCCGTTTTCTGTTCGCTTGAAGCTGCGTTATGTGCCCAGCTTTTTCATCAGGCAATACTTGCGCGATAACCTTCTGAATACCTAACTGATTCGCAATTGCTTGAGCGACATGTTGGTTATCGCCCGTTAACATTACCGGTGTAATCTGCATCTTGATTAAGGCTTCAATGGCTTGCTTCGCGTCTTCTTTGACAGGGTCGGCGATGGCGATTAAACCTGTAGCTTTGCCTTGTTGAGTAACAATAACCGGTGTCCAAGCTTTGTTTACACACAGCTCAAGAGTCGCTTGTAATTTATCGAGATTTATCTGCTGCTCCTGAGCGTAAGGAAGTGAAATCACAGCTACATCTTCATCTCGTATTTTTCCAGTGACGCCTTTCCCGCGCATGTTGTGAAAACCTTCAACCTCAGTCAGCTTAAGCTGAAGATCTTGAGCTTGTTTTACAATGGCTTTTGCCAATGGGTGCTCTGAGTATTGCTCTATGCTAGCGGCGGTCATCAGCAAGCGATTCTCGTCTTGGTTGAGTGAGTAGACATGGTGTACTTCGGGCTTACCTTGTGTCAGGGTTCCCGTTTTATCAAATACAACGGTATCGATCTGGCTTGCCGATTGCAGCACATCGGCATCTTTGATCAATATGCCCATTTCAGCGGCTTTACCAATACCAACGGTCACTGAAAGCGGCGTTGCTAATCCGAGCGCGCAAGGGCATGCGATAATGAGAACTGTGGTTGTGACAACCAACATATAGCTGGCTTTCGGCTCAGGTCCGATCATGAACCATATCAGTGCGGAGAAAAGAGCAATTGTAACAACGACGGGAACAAACACCGCTGAGATTTGATCCGCTAGCTTGGCGAGGGCAGGCTTACTGCTTTGTGCCTCTCGGACCATGGTAATGATGCGCGATAGCATAGTATTGCTGCCGACACCGGTCGCTTCGATGACTAAACTACCATCTTGGTTTAATGTACCGGCAGAAATGGTATCGCCATTTTGTTTGTAAACGGGTATGGGCTCACCGGTCAGCATGGATTCATCTATGTACGACGTGCCGGACACGACTTGACCATCAATGGGGGCTTTTTCACCGGGTTTAATTCGGAGTTGCATACCTTCGGTGATCTGCTCGATGGCAATGATTTGATCCCCTGATTTTGTTATTAATGTGGCTTTATTTGGTTGAAGATTGATCAAAGCTTGCAATGAGCGAGTTGTCTTGGCTTTCGCTTTTGCTTCAATGTAATGACCTAGGGATATAAGGCCCACAATCATCGCACTGGCTTCAAAATAGACGTGCCTTGATGCAGCGGGAAACCACTGTGGAAATAGCACGACAAGCATTGAAAATAACCAAGCGGCTCCTGTGCCAAGCGCGACTAAGGTATCCATGGTCGCTCGTTTGTGCACTAATGCTTGCCAGGCATTAGTGAAAAAGCTCCGCCCAGCCGTCGCAAGTAGCCAGAAACAGAGCGCTCCGATCCCCCCCCAAGCCAGTTGATCCTGAGCGGTTCTAATCATCATGTTACCACCGAGTACCCCCCATAACATGAGTGGTACACCGAGCATAATGCCAGCCAAAGCACTTCTTCTATGGTGGGCCTGTAGCGCATTTTGCTGAGCTGCTTGCTTTTCTTGTTGAGTGCTTGGATCGTCGATGAGTTCCGCCTGATAACCCGCTTGTTGAACTGACTCGGCTAGTGCGCTGAACAGGGTACGACTTTTGTCCTCTGTAAAGACCAGAGCACTTTGCTCAGCAAGATTAACTTGAGCCTTTATGACCCCAGGAACTTGGGCGAGTGCTTTTTCTACGGAAGACACACAGCTGGCGCAGGTCATCCCTGCAATTAACAGATGAATTGTTTGTGTACCTTCTGGCGTGTTAGAGGGAGTAGAGCGAGTTTGGCTTGGAACGTGTTCAATCTCACTTTCTTCCTCTACACCAGTGTATTCACTGGCTTGGTAGCCGAGAGATTCAACCAATGCTTGTACCTGTTGTCGGGTTAAAAGCGTCGATACCGAAAGTTGAGTTTTTGCAACATCAAACTGACCGACTAATTCATGCGTTTCAAGAGCCGCTTTAACCTTTGCCACACATCGACCACAGTTCAGTCCGGATAAATGAAACGTATATTGGAACCCAGCTTGGTAACCAAGTGAGCGAATAGAGCTCTCTAATTCGGCAAAAGAACAATTGCTCTCTAGGGTGATGTGTTTTGGTGTTAAATCATGAATCGTAACTTGATACTGGGAGGTAAGCTCATGTTCAACTTTTCGGGCACACCCCATACAGCTTAACCCTGATAGTGGAATATCGAACTGACGCATAACATTACCCTCAACAAAGAACTGTTGCTGAGCATAAACCTTCCCTCAAGGGGAAGGTCAAGTGTCATTGATCGAGAAAGACTAAAACCTTAAATAGACGCTTTATTCAGGTTATGTGATTTAGTCTGTGAGAAATTCCAAATGTTTAGCTGGAAATTGGTCAAGCAAATAGACTTACTTTAAGTAAAACACCTCAGTGAATAATGAATTCTGTATAAGACGGATTGTAGATTTGCACATCAGTGCTAAAATACGCGCAATTTTGGCGCCATTCATCATCTCTATAGAGTGGTGCGGTCATTTCGACAATCAAGGTATTTTACATGACGGTTAAAACTCGTTTTGCTCCTAGCCCAACAGGCTACCTTCACGTGGGTGGTGCACGTACTGCACTTTACTCTTGGCTATACGCTAAAAACCAAGGCGGTGAATTCGTTCTGCGTATCGAAGATACTGACTTAGAACGTAACTCTCAAGAAGCAGTCGATGCCATCCTAGAAGGCATGCAGTGGATGGGGCTTGAGTGGAATGAAGGGCCTTACTTCCAGTCAAAGCGCTTCGATCGTTATAACGAGATGGTTGATAAACTCCTTGCGGAAGACAAAGCGTACAAATGTTATGCTTCTAAAGAGCTTCTCGATGAAATCCGTGCGGAGCAAGAAGCCGCTAAAGAGATGCCGCGTTATGATGCGAACCACCCAAAAATCGTTGCGGCTAACGAAGCAGCTAAAGAAGGTGACCCGTGCGTTGTCCGCTTTCGTAATCCGAAACAGGGCAGTGTCGTCTTTGAAGACCAAATTCGTGGCCGTATCGAGATTGCTAACGATCAACTCGATGACCTTATTATCCGTCGAACAGATGGGTCTCCTACGTACAACTTCGTTGTAGTCGTCGATGACTGGGATATGGGTATCACGCATGTCGTTCGTGGTGAAGATCATATCAACAATACGCCTCGTCAAATCAACATCTACGAAGCATTAGGTGCCCCAGTTCCGACGTTTGCACACTGTGCAATGATCCTAGGTGATGATGGTGCGAAACTGTCTAAGCGTCATGGCGCTGTATCAGTCATGCAATACCGTGATGAAGGTTACCTTCCAAATGCTCTAAACAACTACCTAGTGCGTCTTGGTTGGTCTCACGGTGACCAAGAGATTTTCTCTACTGAAGAGATGATCAATCTGTTCTCTCTAAATGCGGTTTCTAAGTCAGCGTCAGCATTCAATACTGAAAAGCTACTTTGGTTGAACAACCATTACATCAAGACATCGGCTCCTGAGTACGTAGCTGAGTACCTACAATGGCACTTAGACAACCAGAACCTAAACATTGAAAACGGCCCAGCAATCACTGAAGTGATCACACTTGTTGGCGAACGTTGTAACACTCTAGTAGAACTCGCTGAGCAGATCCGCTACTTCTACGAAGACTTCTCTGAATTTGAAGCCGGCGCAGCTAAGAAACACTTACGTGGCGTCGCTAAAGGCCCACTAGAGTTGGCTCTTACAAAAGCAGAAGCGCTAGAAGAATGGACAACGGCCAATATTAAAGAGAGCGTCATTGCGGCCGTATGTGAAGAGTTAGAGATTGGCATGGGTAAAATCGGCATGCCACTTCGCGTTGCGGTTACCGGTGGTGGTCAGTCTCCATCCGTTGATGCGGTTATGGATCTGGTGGGTAAAGAACGTGTGCTTGCTCGCATCAAGATGGCGATAGCGTTTATCGAAGAGCGTGAAGCTAACGCATAAAAAAATGTACTTATTGCATATTAACCGCAGCTTAATGCTGCGGTTTTTTTATATTTCTATTTTCTTAAGGATAAATAAATAGCGGTCAGTACTTTATTGGTCTGTGATTATGGTTCCAGTTTCTTATCTTAGTTGAACCCCAATAACGCAAAGTTATCTAATTAGATGAAATTAAATAAAAATTCACAAAGTTAATTGTCATTTATCTCGTTAAGGTGTAGTGTCCGCACAATTGTACGGTAACACTCTATGTGTTTGTTTTTATGTGGCTTGTCTATAGCGTCGCAAATCTAACGCGTATTAATAAGGTATGAAAAATGAAAAAATTAGCAGCGGTAGTTTCTGGCACACTTCTTCTTGCTTCAGCATCAGTGAATGCGCAATTTTATCTTGGCGCAAAAGCGGGAGCGAGTTGGGTAGATGATTTGTGCACAACAGGTGAATGTGATGATAACTCTTGGGCGCTTGGTTCATTTGTTGGCTATGAGTTCAATGACTATTTAGCCCTAGAAGCGGGCCTAGATACATTAGGTGAAACAACGGGCTCTGGTTATAAAGATGCTGGTTTGGTTTCTTATTCATTGGCGCCGCGCTTCAGCTTGCCATTAACAGAGAATGTTGATGCCTTTGCCAAAGCGGGTGGGGCTTATGTGGAGTATGGTAACAAGAGCGATAGCTCTTTCGTCGGTGGCGTTGGGCTAAGCTATAGTGTCCTGCCAAACATTGATATTCAAGTTGAGTATCAGCGCTTAACGGACATCGATATTGATACGCATGGTATTGCGGGTAATGCGGTGACACTAGGATTCACAACTAAATTTGGTGGTAGCGAACAACACACCGAGACACCCACACAAGAAGAAATGCAGGTGGAAGAAGTTGTCGAAGAAACGGTAGTGGTTCAGCCTATACTGCAAACGTTTGAATCGAAAGTCGTCTACTCGGTCAGCTTTAAATTTGATAGTGCAGAGCTGACTTCTGACAGTGAAATGGCGCTAAAAGAAGTGGCTGCTTTCATGAGCGAATATCCACAAGCAACCGTGGATGTGGTGGGTTATGCTGACTCAGTTGGCCCAGCAGCATACAACCAAACTCTGTCTGAGCAGCGTGCTCAATCTGTAGCGGATATTATTGCAGATTATGGGGTAAACCAGTCACGTATTCACGTAGAAGGAGCGGGGGAAGCCAAGCCTATCGCACAGAATGATACCCGAGAAGGGCGTATGCAGAACCGTCGTGCAGAAGTCACAATGAATGAGTTTGAATATCAAGTTCAGCCTTAAGCGCTCTGTTGATTGTAAAATTAAATCAAAGCCCTGTTTCGACAGGGCTTTGTCATATTTACGAGAAAGTAAGTCATTAGCATGCAAAAGGTGAAATTGGTCCATAAACCCATTTGTACATTTTATGAACTAAGGTGTACTGTTATTGCGACCATACTGTAACTTGATGATTGTTATTGTGTGGCGTGTTTGTTGTGGCACACAGTGCTGACAGTCATAAGGAAAAAACAATGAAAAAATTAGCAGCGGTAGTTTCCACCACATTTCTTCTCGCATCTACATCAGTAAGCGCTCAGTTTTATTTGGGTGCCAAAGCAGGAGCTTCTTGGCTCAATGAGTCATGTTCTACGGGGCCTTGTGATGATAATTCTTGGGCGTTGGGCTCCTTTGCCGGTTATGAGTTTAATGACATGATAAGCCTTGAGCTAGCACTGGATACATTAGGGGAGACCACTGGTTATGGCTATACAGATGCAGGATTAAGCTCCTATTCCCTTGCGCCCCGATTCACTATGCCTTTGTCAGAAAAATTTGATGCATTTGCCAAGTTAGGTGGTGCGTATGTTGAGTATGGCAATAAAGACGATAGTTCTTTACTTGGTGCTTTGGGTGTGACGTATGCCTTTATGCCGACTATCGATTTTCAGTTGGAGTACCAACGTTTAACCGACATTAACATTGATACTCATCGTTTTAAAGGCAATGCCCTAACACTAGGTTTCATTGCGAAGTTTGGAGGTAATGATGAACCAACCTCGTATCCAGCTGAAGAAGAAATGGTGGTTGAAGAAGTTATCGAAGAAGAGGTTGTGATTGAACCTATCGTCAAGACCTTTGAGACGAAAGTGGTTGACTCCAGTAGCTTTGCACTGAACAGTGCAGAATTGAAACCAGAGAGCAAAGCGATGCTGGCGGAATTAGTGACTTTTATGATGGAGTTTCCGCAGTCAACGGTCGAAGTGGTTGGTTACACGGACTCCAGCGGTGCAGCCTCGTACAACCAAGAATTATCTGAGAAGCGGGCTCAGTCCGTTGCTGAAGAGCTTGAAGAACAAGGTATCGATGCATCAAGAATCACAGCTCGTGGAGAGGGGGAGAGTAACCCGATCGCTTCTAATGAAACCAAAGAAGGACGAGCACAGAACCGACGGGTAGAAATTATGGTACCAGCTTTTGAGTATCAGGCTCAGTAAAAAAACACTTCCCTAGCGTCTAAGCACCTCGAATCTATGTTCGGGGTGCTTCTATTTGAGGTCGATACTATTGAGTCGCCCCATAAATTCGAGGATTTCTAGGTTATCTTTATTCGCTTCCAGCAAGGCTTTCTTTGTTTTTGTATAGGCAGCGAGCCGACCGTGCTTTTTGATTGAGCACACTACACTCTTATAAATCAATTTGCCGTTTTCATCATAATTCCGCCAAGCCGCAATATAGCACTCATCTTTGGCATCGGGTTCTGCTTTGGTTGGACGAGGTTTGAAAATAATTTTGGGTTCTAAGGAGTGAGGGAGTCGAGTCATAAGGTAGGGATCTTTGAGCAACTTGCGCCAGAATTTTCCCCACATTGCACTACCCAATTCATTACGAAGTTTGATGGCTTTTTTTAGCCCTTTCTTTTCACCAATTCTCACGTAGCCGACAGAGCGGTGAAGTACCGTATCATCGGGTGTATGAATGTGAATTTTAAATGCAGTTTTAGCTTTAGATATAAAGCGATGACCAGTGTTAGTAGTCAAGTTACTTTTCTTCATTAATTGCTTATGAATAGTTCTGTTAATAATCATTTTAGTTGAATGTCTTCAATTGTTGAAGCCTTGATTTACCGCTTGCGAATTGGTTTGGTGAGGTGTCGTGATTAGGTGTGACTCTTGATTGGCAGTGCAGCAGATGAACAGTTAAAGGAGAGGGGGGCTTACGAGTGAAGAGTTTGATGTCAACCATAGTATTAGCGGGATAACTCTGACGGTTTTAAGTATATGCATCTGTTATATGGTAAGTTTCTCCTTCTGTTGTCCTCAAAAGAGATCTCTATGCTATGAATTACAATAAAGAATACCATAGCAACGGCATAGTGCAGTTTGATGCTGCGAAAGAACTCATTCAGCTTTTACCAGACAAAGTGGATCGACTTCTTGATGTTGGCTGTGGTTCAGGAAAAGTCTCGCATTTAATACAGGAACACTCAGAACCGAAGACGATGGTGGCTATAGATGCATCTGCGGAAATGCTTGAGCAAGCGCATAGGCTTTACCCTGATAGCCGGATTCAATTCGAACACGCTGATATACGTCATTACACTACTGCTACAGGCTTTGATGTCATTACTTCAAACTCATCGTTTCAATGGTATCAAGATTATGATGCCGCACTTCAGGCAATCAGAAATGCGCTAAATGTGCACGGTACCTTTGCTTTGCAAACGCCTTACAAACAGGAATGGTGTCCACTGGTTTCTGAATTGATGACGGAGTTTTTTCGTGATTACTACCCACAACTTGGCCAGTGTTTTCGTATGCCGTGTATGCATTT
Organism: Vibrio coralliilyticus; assembly: GCF_024449095.1. Taxonomy (NCBI): domain Bacteria; kingdom Pseudomonadati; phylum Pseudomonadota; class Gammaproteobacteria; order Vibrionales; family Vibrionaceae; genus Vibrio; species Vibrio coralinecrosis. Next base: position 2,381,307 of record NZ_CP024627.1, on the reverse strand, counting down.
AGAGAGTGCAGAACAATACAGAGAAATGTTTGAATCAAGAGGGTTCCGTGTACTTTCGATAAAACCTAGGGAGTTTGTGTACTCCTTTGCCGGTGAAGAGTTCAAAAAGTTCTTCATGTCAGGGGCGTATAAAGTTTATACCTTAGCTCAAAGCTACACGTTGCCGATTCCTTCAGCCTTTGCACGGGATTTGGAAAGTTTCATTGAAGAGGTCGCAAACAGCCGCTCGTGTTTCGATGTTAGTATCTTCAGGTTGTTAGCGTGCTTCGGACGGGCATAGTGAGTAGAGGTACTAACTATCCAGCAAGAAGCTCGGCCATTTGTGGTCGAGCTTCTTTCTTTTGGTGGGATTATCTATGCGTAGTTGGAACTTTCATCTAGTTCAGAAGGTTCATTTTGCAGAAAAGTAATCGAGATAATTGAGATATAAGTAGAGCAGAGTGAAAGATATGAAAAGACCAGATCTATTGGGTTTAGATCTGGCCTCAATATGATATGGCGCTCCCGACAGGATTCGAACCTGTGACCTATCCCTTAGGAGGGGATCGCGCTATCCAGCTGTGCCACGGGAGCTTATTGCCATCATACTTAATTAAATCAAGTTGTTAAACCTTAGCTCACGGATTTATAGCATCTTGTGCATAACATCGCCAATTTGAATACTGCCTGCGAGTTCGGGCTGGTCTACTGTTAATTCCGCTTCGTTTTCATACACTCTAGATACTGTCAAAGTAATGTTTGACTCAGTGACTTTGTTTCTTGGTAAGCCGCGTTGATCAATGAAAGAGCCTGTGTGCCAAAGTTTGAGCTTATCGCCGAGCTGGACACCATGAATGCGTCCGAGATCCATGGTGAGAATGTTGTCCCATTTTGAAATGATCTCCGGGAGCGTGATTTTGCATGACACTTCGGATTCTAGATCCAACATGATATTACGACTGACGCGCAGCATCATATCACCGTAGGTTGATGCCCAGAAGCGAGCACTCTTAGTATCGACTTGGCTGGTTTTTGGAAATGGCCAGCGAGCGACTTCACGATAATTTCGGTTATAAACCTCATTTCCCGTCTTGCCATCAAACACTGTCATTTCAAGAGCAAACTGACGATTGATGATGTCATCTTTCAATAATTTCTGTTCTATAGTGGCGGTTAAATCGGTAATAACACCACCGATGATGTATTGTGCACCAGTATCCTGTGCAATCATTTTAAGTCGTTCTGGATAACGTTTACTGATTTGATAATCGGTTGTCCCCACAGAAACAAAGTTGGCTGATTGCTGATCAAGCTGGCGATTGATCACTGTAGCGAAGTCATCACCGACGCTATAAATCTGGCCCATCACCGCTTGTTGAGGTGAAGCAACATCTATGTTGCCGACTAGGAAGGTCTTTTTATACTGGCTGACATGGCAAGCTGTTGCCGATGGGTAAATATCAATACGTGCTTTGACAAACATGACGCCATTACGCACCTTCTGCTCATCGACCACGATGTAGCGGACTTCCGTATTGCTGAACTGATACTCCTTGCGTTCGCTTTCTAGGAGTGGCCTCAAATTGGAGATGCTGCCGATATCTGCGCCAGAGAAGCTGATGGCCTTAAAAATGGCATCTTCCAAGGCATGAATACGTGCGACTTCTTCGGAGGAGACCACAGTAGCGGTACCCGTTACTTCATACCATCCGGCTGACACTATACTCGTGTACAGTGAGGCATAAATGGTTGAAATCATGATAAGAAGCATTTTTTTCATATTCATCTTCCAAGTTGGTTCATTTTTTGCTTTCTCTATCTTAGCTGGTTTAGGCATTGCCGTTCTGAATGGTTGCAGATTTAGAAAAGCAAAGAATGTTCCACTTTTTATGAGTGATAGAGAATGGGACAAATCAGTGCCTAATATATATCGGAGATTAGAGAATGAAAAAATGGCTAATGCTAGTGCCGGTGGTGTTTCTCACTGCTTGTGCCTATGCCCCAATATACAACGGTAAAGAACCGTATCCAGGTTCGCAGTTTATGCTGATGGAGAGTCCGCGTCATACTCTTGACTTCTTTATTGAAAGTATGACTGAAGAACTGGTGGTTTCGAACACCAGTGTGTCAGCGCGGACACCTATTGCCGTTACTTCTTTTGTTGATTTACAAAATATGGACGCAACGAATTGGTTAGGTAACTCTGTATCCGAAGGATTTATCCACCAATTCCAACGTCGCGGCTTTAAAGTCGTCGACTACAAAACGACGGGCTCTATTCAAGTCACTCAGCAAGGTGACTTTGCCTTCAGTCGCGATTGGAAAGATTTGTCGCAGGAGCAGGATATTCAATACGTCCTGACAGGAACCATGTTACGTCAGGAAGGCGGCGTCCTAGTCAATGCGCGAGTGGTTGGTATGCAGTCTCGTGTGGTTGTCGCGACAGCTCAAGGCTTCCTACCTGCTGATCGTATTGGTCGTGACTTAGACACACTTAACAGTATCCGAACTGAGGATGGTGTTTTGATTCGCTCTGACCCTACAATAAGACAACCGTATACGGTTATTCTGCGTCCATAGGGAGTTGAGATGAAGAAGTTACTTTTACTGGCTGTTGCACTAATCATGGTTGGCTGTCAGCCTTTGCAGACTATGCGCCCAGATGATTGGTTAACCGCGGTAGGCTATGCCAATATCAGTGAGCAAAAAGGTCGTACTGATGAAGAGCGTCAGGTTCGCGCGATGCGTGCTTCAAAAATAGATGCCTACCGTGAGCTTGCAGAGCAAGTGTATGGTATGCGAGTCAGTGGCCGTGCTGATCTTCAGGATCAACGTTTGGGGACAGAGTTGACATCAGGTGCTGTGGATGGGGTCATCCGAGGTGCCGAAGTGGTGCGTAGTTATAAAGTGGGTGACAGCTATGTGACTGAACTGCGATTGGACATCAAGAAGATGAACAAGCTGCGCGACTATGGTGAAGTTCAGGTCGTACCGGAAAAACGTCAGCAAACCCTTTTCTAATTCTTTCTAATCTTCGAGCAAAATAAAAGCGGCAATGTTTGCCGCTTTTTTAGATTCTGATACTAGGCTTTAATGTTTGTGCCGAGTGTTGTGACATTTTTGGTCTGCCCTTCAGCTGTGTAGGTCATGCCGAGTTTGCCTTGGCTTTGCTGCATTAGGTTATTGAGTTTATTAAAACTCAGCTGTGCTCTTTGCAGTGCTTCACCATTCACGGCATTAGCTTGTTGACAGTCATGAACGATAGTACGAATTTTATCAACCAGAGGGCTCAACTCTGGGTCGGTAGATAAAGTCGCAACATCTGGATGCTGGCTAATGCGCTGGTCGGTTTGCTGAAGTTGGTTAATCAGAGTCAGTTTTTCTTTAGCAACTTGCTCAATGTCTTTGGCGACTCGGCTGGTAATTGCCGCTTTTTCTTTCTCGAGCAACAGAGATAAGTCAGTGGCACTTTTAAGCTGAAATTCAATTAAGCTGCTTAGGGCTGCCATAATAGAAACTCGTTACTCGAAACCGCCAAGTTCTTTTTCGAACTTGATCATATTATCGGCTAGCTTTTGCGGATCTACGCTGTAGGAACCATTAGCAATAGCTTCTTTGATTGCAGCCACTTTTGCTTGATCAAAACTTGGCTGGCTAGCAAGTTGAGTGTGCATTTCACCGACTGCCTTACCTTGTTGGCTCAAGGATACTGAGTCTTTTGCCACATCTGACTTTTTTGCCGAGTCAGTGCTTGCCGAAGTGTTATTTTCATTACGCGCAGTGCTTCTTGTCGACGTGGTGAGCGACTGCCCAGAGCGTATGTTATCAATACCTGCCATGTGTGTGAGCCTTTCGTGTTTAGAATCTTATGTTGTCAATATCGACTAGAGTAGGGATTACTTTAGGCTTTTTTTGGATTGATCAGAAAACAACCGTTACTTCCGAGATCCCAGTGACTCTCCCTTCAATTATACGGTTGGATTTTGTATTTTTCACTCTTATCTGCTCACCATGTGACCCATCGGTCAGTGCTGTGCCTTTGGTTGTGATGGTCATACCAGCTTTTACCGCTTTGATTGTGACGGTTTCATTGCGGCAAACTACACATACATCATTGCTTTCAATGATTTCGCCAGCACGTAAGTTTTTCTTTGTTTTTGCTCCAATTACGTCATCAATGTTGGAAAAGCCTTGCCGCCTGAAGCGTTGCAAGTCTACCATATTAATAGTGACATCATTACGTGAGATGATTTGCCCCCGGCTTAGAGGACCTGTTAAGGTCACTTGAGGGCCCGTTCGGGTTAGTCTGACAGGAACATATAACTTCCAGTTATCTTCGCTACACTCTACTAACACGGTGATATTGCTGGCGTTAGGGTTGGTTGAAGATGAGGAGGTTTCAAGGTTACTTGGGCAGTCTGTGGCAAAGACACGGTTGTCAATATTTGCCGCTGTGGCATCTAAAGTGCCGTCTTCTGGCCATTGAATCGTCGAGAGAATGTACTCTTCTGCGGCTTGCTGGATAGCGATAATTTGCTCAGACGTGGCTGATGTTGCTGAAAAACTAAAGAAAAAGCATAAAAAGACGATAGACTTATAAAAGTTTTTATAGAAAGCTCTACAATTAGTTATGGAAAATGAGCATAAGTGTGATTTAAGGTATGTCATTCTTTTTCTCTAATAGTTTTACATGGCCGTTAGTAGACTACCATTTTTTTAGCATGAAAGTTTGAGATGGAGATGAGCTTATGACGGGTATTCTTGATTCGGTGAATCAGCGTACGCAACTCGTCGGTCAAAACCGACTAGAACTCCTAACATTTCGCCTAATGGGGCGACAGCGTTACGGTATTAACGTATTTAAGGTAAAAGAAGTTCTTCAGTGCCCTAAGCTTACTTCAATGCCAAACTTACACCATCTCGTTAAAGGTGTGGCTCATATCCGTGGCCATACTGTTTCCGTTATTGATTTAAGTCTGGCTGTTGGTGGCAGGCCGACTACTGATGTGGACAAAGCCTTTGTTGTTATTGCTGAGTTTAACAGAACCATTCAGGCCTTTTTGGTTACTTCCGTTGAGCGTATTATTAACATGCACTGGGAAGCGATTCTGCCACCGCCTGAAGGGGCTGGTAAATCCAACTATTTGACTGCCGTGACCAACATTGATAATGAACTGGTTGAAATTCTCGATGTAGAAAAAATCCTAGCAGAAATCGCGCCAGTCGATGAAACCATGGACTCAACCATTGGGGAAGAGATTGCCCAGGTTCAATCAGAGAAAGAGATTGTTCGTCGTATTTTGATTGCAGATGACTCAACGGTTGCCCGTAAGCAGGTTGAGCGTGCAATCACATCACTAGGTTTTGAAGCGGTGGCCGTAATTGATGGTAAGCAAGCGTATGAAAAACTTGTTGAAATGGCGGCAGAAGGGAGTATTTACGATCAGATTTCTTTGGTTATCTCTGATATCGAGATGCCTGAAATGGATGGCTATACATTAACTGCCGAAATTAGGCGCAACCCTGATCTTAAAGATCTTTATGTAATTCTCCATTCATCACTCAGTGGTGTATTTAACCAAGCAATGGTTGAACGCGTGGGAGCCAACTCCTTTATTGCTAAATTCAATCCAGATGAGCTTGGTAATGCAGTGAAGACTGCGCTTACTGAATAAAGAGAAGTAAATGACAGCGATAACTATAAGCGATCAAGAATATCGTGATTTCAGCCGTTTCTTAGAATCTCAATGTGGCATCGTACTAGGTGACAGCAAGCAGTATTTGGTGAGGAGTCGCTTAAGCCCTCTGGTGACAAAGTTTAAGCTCAGCTCTTTGTCTGATCTATTACGAGATGTTGTCACTGGCCGTAACCGTGAATTACGAGTTGCCGCTGTTGATGCCATGACCACCAATGAAACCTTGTGGTTTCGTGATACTTATCCGTTTGAAGTCCTTGCTAACAAACTGTTGCCGGAAGCAGCGGCAAATAAACGGCCAATTAAAATTTGGTCAGCGGCAAGTTCTTCAGGCCAAGAGCCGTATTCGATGGCAATGACTATCTTGGAAACTCAGCAACGCAAACCAGGAATGTTGCCGAGCGTATCGGTAACGGCAACGGATATTTCAGCCAGTATGTTAGACATGTGTCGTGCTGGTGTTTATGACAATTTGGCTTTAGGACGTGGCCTATCGCCTGAGCGTCGTCGCAATTTCTTTGAAGATGCTGGTGATGGTCGAATGAAAGTCAAAGACAATGTAAAGCGATTAGTTAATTTTCGTCCACAAAACTTGATGGATAGTTATGCTTTACTGGGTAAGTTTGACATCATTTTCTGTCGTAATGTGTTGATTTATTTCTCTCCAGATATGAAGTCACAGGTTTTAAATCAGATGGCCAACAGTTTAAATCCAGGTGGATACCTACTACTTGGTGCGTCTGAATCTTTAACTGGGTTAACAGATCGTTTCGAGATGGTCCGCTGTAATCCTGGTATTATCTATAAACTTAAATAAGACGAATACATTCCACTCAAAGCCCAGCTACACGCTGGGCTTTTTCGTATTGGGATTATTTCTCTATACTTACAGTGACATTCCATTGCTCCACGATTCCACTCTTTGGCGTGGTAATTGCTGAGAAGCAAAGAGCAAAGAAATTACGAGTTAACTAAAGTTGGTACGCTAATTGCTTTGTTATCTAGTAGTAACGGTCAGTTCTTGAGTAGAGGTTAACATGGCTATTTCTTTCGACAACGCATTAGGTATCCACCAATACACGGTGGGCGTTCGTGAACGCAATGCTGAGGTGATTTCCACCAACATTGCCCAAGCGAACACTCCTGGCTACAAATCGAAAGGCATGGACTTCCAAAAGGCATTGCAGGCGGCAACATCGGGGGAAAGCATTGGACTTAGCCGTACCGATAGTCGGCATATTCCTGCCTCTACTAGGGTGACTGGGGAAGTTATGTATCGTCTTCCAACACAACCCGACACGGGTGATGGCAACACGGTTGATGTCGATTTGGAGCGTAACTTATTTATGCAGAACCAAATCAGACATCAGGCATCACTTGACTTCTTAGGAAGTAAATTCAAGAACTTAACGAAAGCATTAAAGGGGAGTAACTAGATGAGCTTATTTAACGTTTTTAATGTAACTGGCTCTGCCATGAGCGCTGAATCTGTTCGTCTAAATACGACCTCAAGCAATCTGGCAAATGCTGATAGTGTCTCAAGCTCTGCAAAAGACACTTATAAAGCTCGTCACGCTGTGTTTGGTGCTGAGTTAAGTAAGGCTAAGTATGGTCGTGACCATTCGGTACCGGTACAAGTGTTAGGGATTGTTGAAAGTGATAAGCCGCTGGATGCGGAGTACAACCCAGATCATCCACTTGCAAATGATGATGGCTATATCTACAAGCCAAACGTCAATGTGATGGAAGAAATGGCCAATATGATATCTGCTTCTCGTTCGTATCAAACCAACGTACAAGTGGCAGATGCAAGCAAACAAATGCTGCTGCGTACGCTGCAGATGGGTCAATAAGGATAGGAGGTAACCTATGGCCGGAGGCATTAATAATAATGTTGGTCAAAGTGGCTTGTCCTATGTTGACCAGCTTAAACAGCTTCAGGACAAGAATAAGCCTGATGAAACAACAGGTAAGCAGGATCTTAAACAAGAAGACTTCTTATCTTTGCTCACCAAGCAGCTTGCTCAGCAAGATCCGTTTAAGCCGGTTAGCAATGACCAGATGATTGCTCAAATGGCGTCGTTCGCGACGGTGGATGGTATCGGCAAAATGAACAATCAGTTTGAAACACTGAATGCGTCGATGACTTCTAATCAAGCGCTTCAGGCTTCATCACTTGTTGGTCGAGACGTTTTAGTCCCGGGTGCTGCAGGGGTGAAAGCGGATGATGGCGCCATGGCTGCCATGGTCAAACTACCTCAATCTGTTGATAACCTGATGGTGCGAGTAGAAGACCAAATGGGGCAGCTTATCCGTACCTTCGATGTCGGTTCAAAACCTGCAGGTGATAGCCGTGTCGTGTGGGATGGTAAGGATCAAAACGGTAATCCATTGCCGGCTGGCAAATACAATGTGAAAGCATCGGGTTTGCTGGACGGGCAGTCGAAAGAGTTTGAAGTTTCGACTTACGCTAACGTTAATAGTGTTTTGCTTGGTAAAGGTGATGGTAACGTACTACTCAATCTGGCTGGCTTTGAGTCGCCAGTTCGACTTGCTGAAGTACTAGAAGTTGGCAAAGCGTAATCACGCTGGCTAGATAGGAGATTTGGAATGTCTTATGTTGCATTAAGCGGCTTGTCCGCAGCTCAGTTAGATCTGAACACAACCAGTAACAACATTGCGAACGCAAACACGTATGGCTTTAAAGAGTCTCGTGCCGAGTTTGGTGATGTTTATTCAAATTCATTGTTTACTCACGCTAAGACCACACCAGGTCAAGGTGTGCAGGCCGCTAAAGTGGCTCAGCAGTTCCATGAGGGGTCGAGTATTTATACCAATAACCCTATGGATTTACGCGTCTCGGGTACCGGTTTTTTTGCTGTAGCTAAAGATCGATTAACGCCTACCTCGAATGAGTTGACGCGAAATGGTGCTTTCCACTTGAATAAAGATAACTACATGACAACTGCAAATGATGAGTTTCTATTAGGTTATCAAGTGAATAAAGATACTGGTGATGTACTGTCTTATGAGCCTTCACCGATTAATATTCCTAAAGAGTTTGGTAAACCTAAGCAGACTTCAAATATTGATGTTGGTGTTAACTTGCCTGCTGGTGGAGAGTTGAAGGACCCGGCGTTATTTGACTTCACCGATCCAGAAACGTACAACCGCTCAACCTCTTCGACGATCTATGACTCTATGGGTCAATCGTATAAGTTGACCACGTACTACTTGAAGGATCAGAACCAAGCCAATACTTGGCAGACGTATTATACAGTCACTGACAGTGCCGGCGAGAAACCGATTAATATTGTAGGTGGTGATGCGACGGCACCGACTGGCCATGTTGGTCACACGATGCGATTCAATAATGATGGCACATTAGCGAGCTTGAATAACGGTCAGAATATTGTGTCTGAAGCGCTAGGTGCCGGAGCTAACCCTGTTGAGCTCAATGGTGCAGATGCTACCCAAGTTTTATCATTCGGTCTGCAAGATGCGACTCAGTTTGCGGCTCCATTCGAATTGACTAAGTTTGACGAAGACGGCGCAACGACGGGCTTCCTGACTAAAGTTGATTTCGATGAGAACGGCAGTGTGCTGGGTACTTACTCAAATGGTGAGAACATTATCTTAGGTCGTGTGGCACTGGTCCGAGTCGCGAATGAGCAAGGTCTAGATAAGAAAGGGGGAACCCAGTGGGATTCAACTCAATTCTCTGGTGATAAGATTTGGGGTGAATCAAACAAAGGTTCCTTTGGTACGATTTCGAGTGGTACGCTGGAACAGTCAAATATTGATATGACCCAAGAGCTGGTGGATCTTATTTCGGCTCAACGTAATTTCCAAGCGAACTCTCGTTCTCTTGAAGTTCACAATCAAACTCAGCAGAACATCCTGCAGATTCGTTAATTAATGTTCTGAGATTGAAGACATTCCGCAATCATCTGAATAGCAGGCTGGTGGCAACAACCAGCTTGCTATTGTTGCCACCTATGGCAATTCCCTTCGTATATCTCTTCCCTTTATCGTTTATTTTTTAATAAACATTTGATTTTTATTCATATTTTATTTTGGCACGTCATTTGCTTTAATTGATCTGAATTGTGATTATTGGAGCAAATTATGGATCGTGCACTGTTTCTCGCTATGAGTGGCGCAAAGCAGAATATGCAGGCTATGCAGCTTAGAGCGAACAACTTGGCAAACGTCAGTACCACGGGTTTCCGTGCTGATTTGGCGCAAGCCCGCTCAATGCAAGCCTATGGTGATGGTATGCCAAGCCGCGTATTCAGTATGACAGAACGCCCGGGCCATAATTTTCAACAGGGTAGTGTCATTACGACTGGGCGTGACTTAGACGTGACCATTCAAGATCAAGGTTGGATCTCTGTTCTCGATAAAACCGGTAAAGAAGGCCTGACACGCAACGGTAATATGAAGGTAGATGTTAATGGCCTGCTTACCACAGGTAACGGCAATTTGGTGTTAGGAGAAACTGGAGCGCCAATAACTATCCCTATCCCAGTCAGTAAAATTGAAGTTGGTACGGATGGTACCATTTCTGTTGTCCCTCAGGGGGCACCAGCTGATGCTATCGAAATTGTTGACCGCATCAAGCTGACCAGCACCAATAATCAATCACTATACAAAGATGTTAACGGGCTTTTCCGTTCCAAAGATCCTAATGCGGCATACGAAATGGATGCCGGTGTCAAACTGCTGACCGGTGCGCTGGAAGGCAGTAACGTCAATGCCATTGGCGAAATGACCAATCTGATTGACCTTCAGCGTCAGTTCGAGATGCAGGTCAAGATGATGAGTACAGCGGAAGAAATGGACAAAGCGTCTGATTCACTGCTTCGTATGAGCTAACCAGAATATTAGGAGAGAGATATGCATCCGGCATTATGGGTAAGTAAAACGGGTTTAGATGCCCAACAAACCAATATTTCTACGATTTCAAATAACCTGGCGAACGCTTCGACAGTGGGTTACAAAAAAAGCCGTGCTGTCTTCGAAGATTTGTTTTATCAAAATATTAATCAGCCAGGCGGCCAATCTTCACAAAATACCGAACTGCCAAGCGGATTGATGCTGGGAGCGGGTTCAAAAGTGGTGGCGACACAAAAAGTGCATACTCAGGGTAACACGCAGACCACCAACAATAGCCTCGACATGATGATCGAAGGTGATGGCTTCTTCCAGATTCTCATGCCTGACGGCAATATCGGCTATAGCCGTAACGGCCAATTTACGGTTAACGATGAAGGTGTCGTGGTGACTTCTGGTGCCGGTTATCCATTGGAGCCAGAAATCGCCATTCCTGAAGATGCAGTCAGTATTACGATCGGTACGGACGGCGAAGTGTCAGTAAGAGTGCGTGGTCAACAAGAGAACCAAGTGGTTGGTCAGATTGCGACGGTAGATTTTGTCAACCCTGGTGGCCTTGAGCCAGTCGGGCAGAACTTGTACTTACCGACAGGAGCAAGTGGAGACCCTCAGGAGGGCGTACCTGGTTTTGATGGCTTTGGTGATATTCGCCAGTCGATGTTGGAAACTTCGAACGTTAACGTTACAGAAGAGCTAGTGAATATGATTGAAGCTCAGCGCGTTTATGAGATGAACTCAAAAGTGATCTCGGCCGTTGATAAAATGATGAGCTTCGTTAACCAGCAGCTATAAGCTTGAGAAATTAAGGAACCATTATGAATCGCTTACTGACCATAATTGCTATCGCCTTATTATCGGGTTGTTCAATGTTGGAAGCCCCAATTGAAACGTCAGATGTTGTTCAGGGAACGACGACCGTTGATGCGGTTGAAGGTGATAAATCTCAAGATGAGAGTGCTGGTATCGTTGATACGCTTCGAGGCAGAGGCGATCCCGTTGCAGGTGATCCTGCTTGGGCGCCCATTCACCCCAAACATCAACCTGAGCATTATGCTGCTGAAACCGGCTCTTTGTTTAATACGGCGCAAGCAGCCAGCCTCTACGATGACTCCAAGCCACGTGGCGTTGGGGACATTATAACTGTGACCTTGGATGAAAACACCAAAGCCGCAAAAAGTTCAGATGCTGATCTATCGAAAAATAACGATGCCTCCATGGATCCTCTTGAAGTGGGGGGGCAGCAACTTAATATTGGCGACTATAACTTCTCGTATAATTTAAGTAATGATAACAACTTCAGTGGCAGTGCAGCTGCGAATCAGAGTAATAGTATTTCTGGATCAATCACTGTCGAAGTGATTGAAGTACTGGCAAATGGCAATTTGGTCATCCGAGGTGAAAAATGGCTAACGCTAAACACGGGTGATGAATATATTCGCCTAAGCGGCACTATTCGTCCCGAGGATATCTCCTATGAGAACACGATAGCGTCTAATCGTATTTCTAATGCCAGAATCCGCTATTCAGGCACGGGCACTCAACAAGATATGCAAGAACCTGGATTCTTGGCACGATTCTTTAATGTGGCTTTATAGGACTATTTTAAGTCGAAGTTTTGGCACTGAGTATTGAGTAAAGGTATCCCGATGAAGAAGCTAATTTTGTTACTGACCAGCCTAATTATCGTATCGACACACGCGTACGCGGCACGTATTAAAGACGTGTCACAAGTTGCTGGAGTTCGTAGCAACCAATTAGTTGGCTATGGTTTGGTTACTGGTTTACCGGGTACCGGGGAATCGACCCCTTTTACCGATCAAAGCTTTAATGCCATGCTCGAAAATTTCGGTATTCAGCTTCCACCAGGTACAAAGCCAAAGTCTAAGAATGTCGCAGCTGTTATCGTTACGGCAGACTTAGCGGCGTTTTCAAAGCAGGGTCAAACCATTGATGTCACAGTGTCGTCTATCGGATCTGCGAAAAGTTTACGTGGTGGCACACTCATGCAAACGATGCTGAAAGGTCTTGATGGGCAAATCTATGCCGTTGCTCAAGGAAATTTAGTGGTCAGTGGCTTTAGTGCGACTGGTGCAGACGGCTCTAAAATTGTTGGTAACAACCCAACGGCAGGGATGATTTCAAATGGGGCTATCGTTGAACGCGAAATTCCATCACCGTTTAGTCGTGGGGATTACATCACTTTTAACCTTCTAGAATCTGACTTTACCACTGCACAGCGCATGGCGGATGCGGTAAATAACTTCCTTGGCCCACAAATGGCTCAAGCTATCGATGCAACTTCAGTAAAAGTCCGTGCCCCGCGAGATATATCTCAACGAGTTTCATTCCTGTCTGCAATTGAAAACCTTGAATTTGATCCGGCAGAAGGCTCAGCGAAAATCATCGTCAACTCACGCACAGGGACGATTGTGGTAGGTAAGCATGTACGACTCAAACCTGCAGCTGTGACCCATGGTGGTATGACAGTCGCGATCAAAGAAGACTTTAATGTCAGCCAGCCAAACGCATTTGGTGGAGGTGAAACAGTCGTCACGCCTGAGAGTGATATCGAAGTGACAGAAGAGCAAGGGAAGATGTTTAAGTTCGAACCGGGATTGACGCTGGATGACCTTGTACGTGCGGTAAACGAAGTCGGTGCAGCACCGTCAGATTTAATGGCAATTCTTCAGGCCCTTAAGCAAGCCGGTGCGATTGAAGGTCAGTTGATCGTAATCTAGGGAGGCGGCATGATTAATAACGGTAAAGACATCGGTTTCATTCATGATATCGCTAACTTGGACAAACTACGTCAGAAAGCGGTGGATGGTGATGAGAACAGTGAAAAAGAAGCGCTGACCGCCGCAGCGAAACAGTTCGAAGCTATTTTTACTTCCATGCTGTTTAAGTCTATGCGTGATGCTAACTCGACGTTTGAATCTGGTTTGATGGATAGTCAGAACCAACAGTTTTACCGTCAGATGATGGATGAGCAAATGTCTAGCGAGCTGAGTGCATCAGGCTCTTTAGGATTGGCAGATATGATTGTCGCTCAACTGACCTCCGGTTCTGTCGAGAATCCGAACGCTGCTAGCCGTGAGGCGGACTTTGAAGCTCTAATGAAAAAAATTGATCATGTGCGTCAAACTCGCCAGCCAGATGTAGAGTCGGCTCCGGTTGTTGAGCCATCCTCAACGAAACAGTCATTTAGTTCCCCAGAAGCTTTTGTCGCTTCAATGAAACCCTATGCGGAAAAAGCAGCGCGCGCTTTAGGTGTCGATTCTTCATTGCTCCTCGCTCAAGCGGCTCTTGAGACAGGGTGGGGACAAAAGGTGGTGAGCAATAGTCGTGGCAGTAGTAACAACCTATTTAACATCAAAGCAGACAAGAGTTGGGCTGGTGATAAGGTAGCCACTCAGACATTGGAGTATCATCAAGGTGTACCTGTAAAAGAAAATGCTGCTTTCCGTTCATACACGAGCTTTGAAGATAGCTTCAATGATTATGTCCGTTTCTTGAATGATAATCCTCGTTATACAATGGCACTTCGTCATGAAGGTAGTAACGAACAGTTTATTCGAGGTATCCATCAGGCCGGCTACGCTACAGATCCACAGTACGCTAATAAAGTTCTGAGGGTAAAAGCACAAATAGATGAAATGTAAAATGACTCACCTTCGGGTGAGTTTTTTTATCAGCGAATGCACGTTATCTTCATAAACGGTGACCTTTGTGTTTTGCAAGATTCTAATCTGTTGACATTTGCTCCGCCTCAGAGAAAACATAATCCCGCACCCGCACCCGCACCCGCACCCGCACCCGCACCCGCACCCGCACCCGCACCCGCACCCCGATAACTTGGTATACATATTGCATTTTGATTAAGTAAGTTATTCAGTTCTACTGATTTTATTAGGTTTCTTGGGGGCGATATGGCGTCTGATCTTCTGAATCTTGGTTCGCAAAGCGTACTGACGGCTCAGAGACAACTAAACACCACGGGTCATAACATCTCTAATGTCAATACAGAGGGTTATAGCCGTCAGTCGGTGATACAAGGTGCAAACATGCCGCGCCAGTATGGCGGGGAGACTTATGGCATGGGCGTACATGTGGAAAAAGTTCGCCGCTCTTGGGATCAGTTTGCCGTTAACGAGATGAATATTTCTACGACCAACTACGCACATAAGGTCGATGATGAAGCCAATTTGGAAATGTTATCCAACATGCTGTCATCCGTTGCATCAAAGAAGATTCCAGAAAACCTTAACGAATGGTTTGACGCCGTCAAATCACTTGCGGACAGTCCGAATGATGTCGGCGCACGCAAAGTCGTACTTGAAAAAGCCGATCTTATCACTCAAAACCTCAATGACTTTCACGAAACGGTTCGTCGTCAATCAGATGTGACGAATAAAAAGCTCGACTTAGGTATTGAACGAGTAAACCAATTAGCACTTGAAATTAGAGACTTACATCGCCTGATGATGCGTACTCCAGGGCCTCATAACGATTTGATGGACCAACATGAAAAGCTCATCGCAGAGTTATCAGAATACACCAAGGTAACGGTCACGCCTCGTAAAAATGCTGAAGGTTTCAATGTTCACATCGGTAATGGCCATACCTTAGTGTCAGGAACAGAGGCCAGTCAGCTCAAAATGATTGATGGCTATCCTGATGTGCATCAACGACGCTTGGCAATGATTGAAGGCAAAGGGATTAAGGCCATTACTACGAAAGATATTGATGGCAAGATTGGCGCGATGCTGACCATGCGTGATGAGAAAATTCCTTACCTTATGGATGAACTGGGTAAAATGGCCACTGCGTTTTCTTATGATGTGAACAAGTTGCAATCACAAGGCCTAGATTTACGAGGTGATATTGGTGGGCTAATGTTTACCGATGTTAACTCGGAGTTGATAGCCAAGTCTCGAGTAGTGACATCATCGAATTCGACGGCTGAATTGGAAGTGTATATCGAAGATACCAGTCAGTTAGTGGGAGGGGAGTACTCGCTGCAATTTACGGGGGGAGACTACTACATCACCCGACCTAGCGGTGAACAGTCTATTGTACCTGTTGTGGGGGGGGCTATTTCTCTCGATGGTATCCGTATCGATATAAAAAATGGCCTTGAAGCCGGTGAACGAGTTTTAATTCGCCCGACACGAAGTGGGGCTGCGCAAATGAGGATGGCTACTAATGACCCTTCCGATATTGCAGCACAAAGTTACGAAGCGTCCACCACATTTGCTCAAGGAAGCGCAACATTTTCAATTGATACCGCGGGTGATTTACGCGAGTTCGAAGTCATTATATCACCGGATGGTAAGCAATTTGCTGTCACCGATACTAAAGGCAAGATTCTTCTTCAGCCTCAAGACTATCCACCCTCCGGACCTGTGACCGTTCAAGGCACAACATTTGAGTTATCTGCAGGGGCACTGGCAAACGACAAGTTCACGGCAAACCTTGTGCCATCGGAAGGTGATAATGGTAACTTACTGAAAATGCAGAATATTCAAACTAATAAACACCTCAATGACGGTGAATCTACGGTTTTGGATATTTACCACAACTTGAACACTGATGTCGGGCTGCAAATGTCGACTGCCTCTCGCTTGACCGATGTGTCGCGCTTAGAAAAAGAGGCGGCACAAGAACGCGTTGCGTCTATCTCTGGGGTTAACCTCGATGAAGAAGCCGCCAACATGATGAAGTTCCAGCAAGCTTATATGGCGTCATCACGCATTATGCAGGCGGCAAACGATACCTTTAACACTATATTGGCGTTGAGATAGGGAGGGGGATAAATGATGAATCGTATTTCCAGCTTCCATAACTATCAGTCAGTGCAGAATGATCTGCGTCGTCAGGAAGCGAAAGTTCACCACAATCAGGCGCAGCTGGCATCGGGTAAAAAGCTCATGCGTGCCAGTGATGATCCACTGGCTACTCACTACATTCAGAATATTGGACAACAGAAAGAGCAGCTACGTCAGTTTACGGACGCTATTGTTCTCAGTCGTAATCGCCTAGAGCACCACGAGGTGATTATTTCCAATGCAGAGCAGTATGCTGATGAAGCAAAGCGTACGGTAATGGAAATGATCAATGGTTCCTTATCACCGGAAGACCGAATAGCGAAACGTCGAGAGCTACAGGAAATTGCGAATAATTTTCTTAACTTGTCGAATGTTCAGGATGAATCTGGGAACTATATTTTTGCCGGAACCAAACCTAAGAATCAGCCTTTCTTCCGAGACAAAGATGGGGATGTGGTATACGCCGGAGACGATTATCAGCGCAAGATGAAGATCTCCAACAGCTTAGAAATGCCGATCAACGATCCTGGTAGTAAGTTGTTTATGGAAATTGACAACCCTTATGGTGATTTTGAGCCTCAATATGATCTTAAAGGCGTATCAGAGCTGTTGTTAGAGCGTGCGGTAAACACGAATCCAGATGACCAGTCAACTTACAAAGTCACGTTTGTTGATATGCCCGATGGTAACTACGGTTACCAGCTTGAACGTGATGGTTCGGTTGTCAAAGCGGACAACTTTGACCCAGCAGTTGGGATAAAGTTTGAAGATGTCACTATTCAGGTTAAAGGCCAAATCACTAAAGGTGATGCAATTACTCTGGAACCACGAAAAACGTACAGTATCTTCGATACCTTTAAACAGGCCATGAAGCTGGCTGAAGGATCTGTCTCGGACACTTCAAATACTGCCGAGTTGCATCAGATCACTCAAGAATTTCATGCGGCATTCATTCACCTTAATAAGGCGAGAACGGATGTTGGTGCTCGCTTGAATACTTTGGATATTCAGGAAGAGCAACATGATGACTTCAATATGACCTTAGCAAAATCTAAGAGTAATTTTGAGGATTTGGATTACGCAGAAGCGATTATTGAGTTCAATGAGAACTCCCGAGCCTTACAGGCTTCACAACAAGCATTTGGCAAGGCCAAAGATTTAACCTTATTTAATTACATCTAACTTCAATGCCATACGTGCTAAGCCGTATGTGCGAAGTGAGATATTGCCCAGTGGTTAAGAACATAGCCAATCTCGCTATGGCAACTAGGTGGCAAATGAGCGGCAAGGGTATTGCCGCCATAGTGTGGCGATAAAATGAACATTTGTGTGAAATGGCATCAATGATTTTAAGTTATTGAAATTAAATTAGAAAATTATTTGATTATTCACACATTGAAGTTGGCACACTAATTGTATTGATAACACTAAGAGTTTAACGAACTGGTTGAAGCAGGCACTTCCTGCTTAGCAAGTTATTACGGTCAGTGCTTCCAACTGAGATTAAGCTGGCCGCTTCGCAAGAACTTGCGAACTCATTAGGAGAGCAAACTATGACCATTACTGTAAATACTAACGTGTCGGCAATGACTGCCCAACGTTACCTGAATAAGGCCACGGGGGAACTCAATACCTCGATGGAACGATTGTCTTCAGGTCAGAAAATTAATAGTGCAAAAGACGATGCTGCGGGGCTTCAGATCTCTAACCGACTGACCGCTCAGTCTCGTGGTTTGGATGTGGCTATGCGCAATGCCAATGACGGTATTTCTATTGCGCAGACTGCGGAAGGGGCAATGAACGAGTCTACGTCAATTTTGCAACGTATTCGTGACTTGTCGCTACAATCGGCAAACGGCACAAACTCAGCATCAGAGCGTCAGGCACTGCATGAAGAAGTTGCAGCGTTGCAAGATGAGCTGAACCGTATTGCTGAAACCACGTCGTTTGGTGGTCGTAAGCTACTTAACGGTTCATTTGGTGAAGCCTCTTTCCAAATCGGTGCGAGCTCAGGTGAGGCCATTATCATGGGGCTTACCAGTATCCGAGCGGATGAACCACGCATGGGTGGGCAAAGTTTTGTTTCTTCTCTTGAAAAAGCAAAAGATAAAGATTGGGGTGTTCCCCCAACAGCGAAAGATATTAAATTTGAGTTTACGACCAAGGATGGCGAAGCCATCACCTTAGATATCATTGCTAAAGAAGGTGATGATATTGAGGAAGTGGCAACCTATATCAATGGTCAAACCCAAAAATTGAAAGCATCGGTAGACGAAGAAGGTCGATTGCAGATCTTTGCTGCTGAACCAAACCTTGAGGGTAACCTGAATATCTCTGGTGGCTTAGCGAGTGAACTTGGTCTCGAAGGTGGTCCGGGCGTGCAAACAACAGTACAAAATATTGATGTTCGCTCAGTGGGTGGCGCTCAAAATGCGGTAGGTATTATTGATGCCGCGCTAAGATATGTTGATTCACAGCGCGCAGATTTAGGTGCTAAGCAAAACCGACTCAGCCACAGTATTAATAACTTGGCAAATATCCAAGAAAACGTAGAGGCATCAAATAGTCGAATTCGCGATACTGATTTTGCGAAAGAGACTACTGCGATGACCAAAGCTCAAATTCTGCAACAGGCAGGTACTTCGATCCTTGCCCAAGCAAAACAGTTGCCAAACTCTGCAATGTCATTATTGCAGTAGTCATGAATATCTTCACTAACGTATACCCAGACGTGGGGTTAGTGAAGGTGTTTAGGCAAGCATAAGTGATAAGTTAACGAAGCTCTCTCACATTAGCTCTTGTTTGCTGGCACTTATGTACACGGCAGCCAGGCTGTGATCATTTCTCTCGATCTCCACAATGGCTACCACACTAGCCCCGGTTCTCTCAAAGGAAAAGGGGCTTTTTCTTTGCTCCTTTTCTGCTGAATTCCACTTGATTCTCCTCTTAAGCCCCCCGGCCGTTTCGACTAAATCTTTAACCATTGATTTCATATCTGCCGTAACGATCAATATATTTATGGTTAACCCTTTTTTTCTTAGGAATTTTTAAAATTGCTCTAAAGTTAATCATCTCTTCGTCGTTAATAAGGTTACTTTGAGAGAACTTGGTTTACCGAGACGTCGGAAACCTTTCGAAACTTCCGAACTACGGAAAATCAATAGGAGTAACCACTATGGCGGTTAATGTAAACACGAATGTTGCGGCAATGACTGCACAGCGCTACTTAAACAGCGCAACTAGTGCACAACAATCCTCAATGGAACGTTTATCTTCTGGTTTTAAGATCAATAGCGCGAAAGATGATGCTGCAGGTATGCAGATCTCTAACCGCTTGAATGTGCAAAGCCGAGGCTTAGATGTCGCTGTACGTAATGCAAATGATGGTATTTCGATGGCGCAGACAGCTGAAGGCGCGATGAATGAAACGACCAACATTCTGCAACGTATGCGTGATCTATCGCTACAATCGGCGAACGGCTCAAACTCTAAGTCTGAACGTGTGGCGATTCAAGAAGAGATTACGGCACTGAATGATGAGCTAAACCGTATTGCTGAGACGACTTCATTTGGTGGTAACAAACTACTTAATGGCACGTTCGCGACCAAATCATTCCAGATTGGTGCAGATAACGGCGAAGCCGTCATGTTAACGATGAACAATATGCGTAGTGACAACTCTATGATGGGTGGTAATAGCTATGTTGCAGCCAATGCGAAAGATAAAGATTGGGGAGTTCAAGCGGGTTCCAATGATCTGACTATTTCACTGACAGATGTATTTGGTGAGCAGCAAAATATCACTATCAACGCAAAAGAAGGTGATGATATTGAGGAGCTGGCAACTTACATTAATGGTCAGACTGACATGGTTAAAGCATCAGTTGGTGACGATGGCAACCTTCAAATCTTTACTGACAACAATCGAGTTTCTGGTGAAGCGACATTTGGTGGCGCCTTGGCTGGTGAGTTGAGCATGGGGCCTGCGCAAGCGGTAACCGTTGACACTATCGATGTGACTTCTGTTGCGGGCGCTCAGGAAGCGGTTGCGATTGTTGACTCTGCATTGAAGTTCGTTGATAGTCACCGTGCAGAATTAGGTGCATTCCAAAACCGATTCGGCCATGCAATCAGTAACTTAGATAACATTAATGAAAATGTGAATGCTTCTAAGAGCCGTATCAAAGATACTGATTTCGCTAAAGAAACTACTGCATTAACAAAAGCTCAGATTCTTTCCCAAGCATCGAGTTCTGTTCTTGCTCAAGCAAAGCAGGCGCCCAACTCAGCGTTGGGGCTTCTAGGCTAAGAAAGTGATTTCGAAGCAAAATAGACAGTCATGACTTAAGTAAAAATCCAGCCTAGGCTGGATTTTTTATATCTGAGAAATGCCTATGACTGATAAAAGAAAACCCAGCTAAAGCTGGGTTTTTTATCATGGTGCGGAAGGAGAGACTTGAACTCTCACACCTTGCGGCGCCAGAACCTAAATCTGGTGCGTCTACCAATTCCGCCACTTCCGCATCTTATTCTGTAGTTATCTCGGACATTGGTAAATCGAAGTAACTTTGTATTGATGGTGGCTACGACGGGATTCGAACCTGTGACCCCATCATTATGAGTGATGTGCTCTAACCAGCTGAGCTACGTAGCCATGTGATTAAGATGGTGCGGAAGGAGAGACTTGAACTCTCACACCTTGCGGCGCCAGAACCTAAATCTGGTGCGTCTACCAATTCCGCCACTTCCGCATCTTAATCTGTGGTTATCAAGACAATTGGTAAAGTCTCAATAACGTTGTGTATGGCAGGTCTACCTGGATTCGAACCAGGGAATGGCGGCATCAAAAGCCGCTGCCTTACCACTTGGCGATAGACCTGCAGTGTGACAACTCAACGAGTCATCTAGATAATGGTGCGGAAGGAGAGACTTGAACTCTCACACCTTGCGGCGCCAGAACCTAAATCTGGTGCGTCTACCAATTCCGCCACTTCCGCATCTTATTCTGTTGTTATCTCGATCATTGGTAAATCGAAGTAACCTTGTATTGATGGTGGCTACGACGGGATTCGAACCTGTGACCCCATCATTATGAGTGATGTGCTCTAACCAGCTGAGCTACGTAGCCATAGTGATTAAGATGGTGCGGAAGGAGAGACTTGAACTCTCACACCTTGCGGCGCCAGAACCTAAATCTGGTGCGTCTACCAATTCCGCCACTTCCGCATCTTAATCTGTAGTTATCAAGACAATTGGTAAAGTCTCAATAACGTTGTGTATGGCAGGTCTACCTGGATTCGAACCAGGGAATGGCGGCATCAAAAGCCGCTGCCTTACCACTTGGCGATAGACCTGCAGTGTGATAACTCATCGAGTTATCTAGATAATGGTGCGGAAGGAGAGACTTGAACTCTCACACCTTGCGGCGCCAGAACCTAAATCTGGTGCGTCTACCAATTCCGCCACTTCCGCATCTTAATCTGTAGTTATCAAGACAATTGGTAAAGTCTCAATAACGTTGTGTATGGCAGGTCTACCTGGATTCGAACCAGGGAATGGCGGCATCAAAAGCCGCTGCCTTACCACTTGGCGATAGACCTGCAGTGTGACAACTCATCGAGTTATCTAGATAATGGTGCGGAAGGAGAGACTTGAACTCTCACACCTTGCGGCGCCAGAACCTAAATCTGGTGCGTCTACCAATTCCGCCACTTCCGCATCTTAATCTGTAGTTATCAAGACAATTGGTAAAGTCTCAATAACGTTGTGTATGGCAGGTCTACCTGGATTCGAACCAGGGAATGGCGGCATCAAAAGCCGCTGCCTTACCACTTGGCGATAGACCTGCAGTGTGATAACTCATCGAGTTATCTAGATAATGGTGCGGAAGGAGAGACTTGAACTCTCACACCTTGCGGCGCCAGAACCTAAATCTGGTGCGTCTACCAATTCCGCCACTTCCGCATCTTAATCTGTGGTTATCAAGACAATTGGTAAAGTCTCAATAACGTTGTGTATGGCAGGTCTACCTGGATTCGAACCAGGGAATGGCGGCATCAAAAGCCGCTGCCTTACCGCTTGGCGATAGACCTGCAGGCATAGTCCTAAGACTATTCAATTTATGGTGCGGAAGGAGAGACTTGAACTCTCACACCTTGCGGCGCCAGAACCTAAATCTGGTGCGTCTACCAATTCCGCCACTTCCGCATAAATTGTTATTTGTAGAGTATATCAAGATGGTGCGGAAGGAGAGACTTGAACTCTCACACCTTGCGGCGCCAGAACCTAAATCTGGTGCGTCTACCAATTCCGCCACTTCCGCAACTTGAATCTACAGGACCGTTAGCCAAAAGCTAGCAGTCAAAATAAATGGTGGCTACGACGGGATTCGAACCTGTGACCCCATCATTATGAGTGATGTGCTCTAACCAGCTGAGCTACGTAGCCACTCGTGAGCGAGACAATATAAACTTTCACGCTCTCAGTGACAAGCCCTTTTTCCCAAAGGCTTACACTTTAAATAAATGGCAGGTCTACCTGGATTCGAACCAGGGAATGGCGGCATCAAAAGCCGCTGCCTTACCGCTTGGCGATAGACCTGCAGGCATAGCCCTAAGACTATTCAATTTATGGTGCGGAAGGAGAGACTTGAACTCTCACACCTTGCGGCGCCAGAACCTAAATCTGGTGCGTCTACCAATTCCGCCACTTCCGCATTGATTCCTAAAAACTCTTAAATAAGAGCGCTTAGGAATGGTGGCTACGACGGGATTCGAACCTGTGACCCCATCATTATGAGTGATGTGCTCTAACCAGCTGAGCTACGTAGCCATATCATGTTTTGTACCTTCAAATAAGTTAGCTTATTGTCGGGAACGGCGCGCATTATGCGAAGTTGAGGCAAAGCCGTCAATAGTTTTTTTGAAGAAATCAGGATAAATCAACTGTTCGGTTTCTTTTTAAACAAAGAGGCGTGTTAATGATCGAAAAGTGATAACAAAATGTCATGCATTTATCGATTTAATTTAGAGGATCTAGTCGGCATAAAAAATAAAGCCAGCACTAAGGCTGGCTTTGAAAGTCAATAACTTGCAAGGAAATTATACGTTGAAGCGGAAGTGAACAACGTCACCATCTTTAACGATATAATCTTTACCTTCTAAACGCCATTTACCTGCGTCTTTTGCACCACTTTCACCGTTGTATTCGATGAAGTCATCGTAGCCGACCACTTCGGCACGAATGAAGCCTTTTTCAAAGTCAGTGTGAATCTTACCAGCCGCCTGTGGTGCTGTAGCTCCTACAGGAATTGTCCATGCACGTACTTCTTTAACGCCAGCAGTGAAATAGGTATGAAGGGTTAGTAGTTCATAACCTGAACGGATCACTCGATTCAAACCAGGCTCTTCAATACCCATATCCGCTAGGAACTCTTCACGATCCTCGTCTTCAAGCTCTGAAAGCTCAGACTCAATTGCTGCGCACACAGGAACAACGACATTGTTCTCTTTCTCAGCAAATTCACGCACTGCATCTAGATAAGGGTTGTCTTCGAAACCATCTTCGTTAACGTTGGCAATGTACATTGTTGGTTTTAGAGTCAGGAAGTTGAGGTAACCAATAGCCGCAAGTTCTTCTTTACTCAGTTCAACAGTGCGGGCCATGCCGCCTTCAGTTAAAACGGGCAATAGCTTCTCTAGTACTGTCAGTTCGAACTTCGCGTCTTTGTCTCCACCTTTCGCTTTCTTGGCGTTACGCTGAATTGCGCGCTCACAAGAGTCTAAATCGGCCATAGCCAATTCAAGGTTGATGACTTCGATATCCTCAATCGGAGACACTTTACCAGCAACGTGAACGATGTTTTCATTTTCAAAACAACGGACAACGTGGCCAATCGCATCGGTTTCTCGGATGTTCGCTAGGAATTTGTTCCCTAAACCTTCACCTTTAGATGCACCTGCAACCAAGCCCGCAATGTCAACGAACTCCATTGTGGTTGGTAGAATTTTTTGTGGGTTAACAATTTTTGCCAGTGCATCAAGGCGTAGATCTGGCACAGGTACAACACCAGTGTTTGGTTCGATCGTACAAAACGGGAAGTTTGCTGCTTCGATACCTGCTTTAGTTAGTGCGTTGAACAGTGTTGATTTACCGACGTTTGGTAGACCAACGATGCCACATTTAAAACCCATGATAATAACCTTATTCTGCTTTGAACGTGTGTAGACGATTTTGTGCTTTTGACAAGCCATCCTTGAGTAGAATGTCTAAACAGCGAACAGACTCATCTGTTGCTGCCTCTAGCAGCTCTTGCTCTTTAGCGGGCGCTTTGCCCAGAACAAAACCGGCCACTTTATCTTTGTGCCCCGGATGCCCAATGCCAATCCGAAGACGATAAAAATCTTTGCAATTGCCTAGCTTACTGATGGTATCGCGCAGGCCATTATGACCACCATGTCCGCCCCCTTTCTTAAACTTAGCGACACCTGGAGGTAAATCCAGTTCATCGTGTGCCACCATAATTTCTTCAGGCTTAATTTGATAAAACTTCGCTACTGCGGCGATGGATTTACCTGAAAGGTTCATGAACGTAGTAGGGATGAGTAAGCGGAGATCCTGACCATTTATCATTATGCGTCCTGTAACCCCAAAAAACTTGGCTTCATTTTTTAGTGTGATGTTATGGACGCGAGCAAGCTCTTCTACTACCCAAGCACCAGCGTTATGACGAGTCCTAGCGTATTCAGGGCCGGGATTAGCAAGCCCTACGAGAAGTTTGATTTGTTGACTCAAGGTAAGGATCTCTCTTGGAATCTCAAAAAGCGCAGTATGATAGCACAGAATTATTATTGCGGGCGAGGTGTGCTTGAGCGTTTATTCTCTGGCATAAAAAAACACCCCGAAATGGGGTGTTTTGAGAAACTGACGAATTCGAAATTAATTAAACATCGCTGAAATCGATTCTTCGTTGCTGATACGACGAATTGCTTCTGCCAGCATGCGAGATAGGCTAAGTGTGGTGACTTTACCTGTTGCTTGCATTTCTTTTGACAGGGTAATGGAGTCCGTCACGATGACTTGATCCAGTACGGAGTTCTTAATGTTTTGTGCCGCGTTACCTGAGAAAACAGCATGTGTTGCATAGGCGAATACGCGCTTTGCCCCACGCTCTTTTAGAGCTTCTGCTGCTTTACATAGTGTGCCACCAGTGTCGATCATGTCATCAACGATTACACAGTCACGACCTTCAACATCACCGATAAGGTTCATTACTTCAGATACGTTAGCGCGTGGGCGACGCTTATCCACGATAGCAATATCGATATCACCTAGCGCTTTAGCGGTTGCACGAGCACGAACTACGCCACCCAAATCAGGGGAAACCACAACTGGGTTTTCTAGGCCACGCGCTTCCATGTCATCAAGAAGCACTGGAGTACCGAAGATGTTGTCTACTGGTACATCAAAGAAGCCTTGAATCTGCTCAGCGTGCAGGTCAATAGTTAGGACGCGATCAACGCCAACGTTAGAAAGGAAGTCAGCGACAACTTTTGCAGTGATTGGCACACGCGCTGAACGTACACGACGATCTTGGCGAGCATAACCAAAGTAAGGGATAACTGCTGTAATACGGCCCGCTGAAGCGCGGCGCATTGCGTCAATCATCACTACAAGTTCCATTAGGTTGTCGTTAGTTGGTGCGCAGGTAGATTGAATGATGAAAACATCACTACCACGTACGTTTTCGTTAATTTGTACAGCGACTTCGCCATCAGAAAAACGAGAAACACTTGCATCACCAAGAGAGATGTATAGACGATCAGCAATACGTTGGGCTAGTTCAGGTGTAGCGTTACCAGCAAATAGCTTCATATCAGGCACGGTGGAAACCTCGGGGTTGCGTCCAGTATTTAGATAGATATATTGTGGGCTAAGCGATACTTAGCAAGCGTCTCGTGTAAAGGAGAAATATTTTTTCCTTTCGCTATAAAAGCGGAGACGTTGTCAGGCACTTTTTCAAGAACCTCATTGGCCTCATTTTGGCTCGAAAACTCAGCAAAAACGCAGGATCCGGTTCCTGTCAGTCTAGACGGCGCGTATTGTAGCAGCCAAGAAAGTTGCTTATCAACCTCTGGGTACAGCATTCGAACAATTTTTTCGCAATCGTTTTCGTATGGGCTGTCAAGAAGTGTTGCCAAATCGCGCTTTGGTGTGTTTCGTGTCAGATCTGGATGGGTAAAAATATCCACTGTCGCAATCGCAACATTCGGTCTGACGACTAAATACCACTTTTCCTCGGGTTCTGCTTGGGTTAATTCTTCACCCACCCCTTCGGCAAATGCAGCGAAGCCTTGGACGAATACTGGGACATCTGCCCCAAGTTTTAGGCCAATGTCAGCTAATTCTTGCTCAGTTAAGTGAGTTTGCCATAGGTGATTCAGGGCAACTAAAACGGTTGCTGCGTTTGAAGAGCCGCCACCGATGCCACCCCCCATAGGCAAGCGTTTATTGAGGCTGATATCTGCGCCATATGCACAGCCGGTTTTGTTTTTCAAAGCCATCGCGGCTTTCCAGATGAGGTTGTCTTCAAGAGGAAGGCCCGGTAGCTCAGGTGTTAAAGTGATCGAGCCAGTCTCATTCGCTCTGATACTTATATCGTCACCAAAGTCAATGAACTGAAACAGCGTCTGCAGTTCGTGATAACCGTTTTCTCTTCGGCCCGTAATGTAAAGAAATAGATTGAGTTTTGCCGGTGATGGCCAATGGGTTGTTTCGCTGATCATTGTTCAAGATTCCATTTGGATATCACGATGTTAATTGATATATCGCCTTGTTTTAGCTTGAGCTTTTGTGGAAGAGGTAAAGCGCTACCTTGATATTGAATGTCTTGGTAATTGAGGTAATCAAGTTGCCAAACTTTATCGTTGATTTGTTTGGTCAATGAAGCGAGAGTGTGCGTCTCATTGAGTATATAACTGTCAGCCTCTGCAGGGCTGCCTAAGAACCAGCTATTGAGCTGTTCGATAGGGAGCGTCAAACCAGTCAGCCGATATATGAGAGACTGAGCGTCATGTGAAGTATAAGTTTCATCATCATAAGTCTCGACTAGTGCGCCGCTAGGTGTGATTTTTAGATTCAAAGCGGTCTGGCCGATAAAAGTCGTTAGGCGAAGTTGACTTAAATCTGGGCTGTATTTCCACTGAAAATTCAGAGATTGACGCTGTTTAGGGGAGATATAACCGAGTTTACCGTTGGACTGATATTGAGCAATACTGGCTAATCGTTGTTGATGCGTTTGCCACTCGACATTCGTTGTACTGGTGTTGAAAGTGGCACAACCCGACAGAATGAAACTAGAGAATAGAAAAATGAGTAAGGGACGAAAGTAAGTCGTCATTGGCGATTATTTATCCATTTAAGTCCTTGTCTTACGCCACACTATATCATTGAAATCACGAAGTCATGAAAACATATCCCGAATACCCTTTAATTAAATTGGGCCATCAAGTAAAATTCCGTCCTTGTTTGTTCATTCGCTGATTCAGAGAACCTCGATTACATGTCTTTGCTTGCTATAGGTATTAACCACAATACAGCTTCGGTAGAGTTGCGTGAGAAAGTCGCATTTGGGCCGGAGAAGTTACCTCAAGCACTGAAGCAATTAGGCGATAACCCTCTTGTCAACGGCAGCGTTATTGTCTCAACCTGTAACCGTACTGAAATCTACTGCGATGTTAAACCTTCTGGAAAAAGCAAAGTTATTGATTGGCTTGCGCAATTTCACCAAGTAAGCCCAGAAGATCTAAAACCCAGTCTCTATATTCATGAAGAGCAAGCTGCTATTCGCCATTTAATGCGAGTGTCTTGTGGTTTAGATTCCCTAGTGTTAGGCGAACCGCAAATTCTAGGGCAAGTTAAACAAGCTTATTCGGATTCTCGCGAGCACAAAGCGGTGGATACCGCGATGGACAAGCTCTTCCAGAAGACATTTTCTGTGGCAAAACGTGTCAGAACAGAAACCGATATTGGTGGTAATGCTGTCTCTGTAGCGTATGCCGCTTGTACCTTAGCGAAACACATCTTTGAATCGTTACAAGATTCGACAGTATTATTGGTGGGTGCGGGTGAGACGATAGAGCTGGTTGCTAAGCATCTGGCGAGCAACGGCTGTAGCAAGATGATCGTGGCTAACCGTACTCGTGAGCGTGCTATGCCACTTGCCGAGCAGTTTGGTGCCCAGATTATCGGCTTACCGGAAATACCAGAACATCTCCCTCGCGCTGATATTGTGATAAGCTCCACCGCCAGTCCATTGCCGATCATTGGTAAGGGAATGGTCGAAACCGCTTTAAAAACTCGTCGTCACCAGCCCATTTTATTGGTGGATATCGCTGTCCCGCGTGATATTGAGTCGCAAGTGGCAGAGCTCGATGATGCGTATCTCTACTCCGTGGATGACTTGCAGTCGATTGTTGAGAACAACATGGAGCAGCGAAAAGTGGAAGCGATTCAAGCGGAAGCGATTGTCAGTGAAGAGAGCGCCACCTTTATGTCTTGGCTACGCTCCCTGCAAGCGGTTGACAGTATCCGCGATTACCGTAAATCTGCCAATGACATACGAGAAGATTTACTGAGTAAAAGCCTCCAATCTTTGGCAGCCGGTGCGGATCCAGAAAAGGTTCTGCTTGAGCTAAGTAATAAGCTGACAAATAAATTGATTCATGCTCCAACCCGAGCGCTGCAAAGTGCAGCGGAGCAAGGCGAGCCAGCTAAGCTCGCCACGCTAAGACAAAGTTTGGGTCTGGAAGACTCCTAATTTCTTTGGTCGTGAAAGACGTCCAATTTATCGAACCCTGAGTTAAGAAAACTATGAAAGCCTCGATTCTAACTAAGCTAGAAACATTGGTTGAACGTTATGAAGAAGTTCAACATCTGCTTGGCGATCCTGATGTGATCGGTGACCAAGACAAATTCCGCGCATTGTCAAAAGAGTACTCTCAGTTAGAGGAAGTGACTAAGTGTTTCCAAGCCTACCAGCAAGCACAAGAAGATTTGGTCGCGGCTGAAGAAATGGCGAAGGAAGACGATGCAGAAATGCGTGAAATGGCTCAGGAAGAGGTCAAAGAAGCACAAGACACTATCGAGCGTTTGAGTGAAGAGTTGCAAATTCTGCTGCTGCCAAAAGATCCAAATGATGATCGCAACTGCTTCCTCGAAATCCGAGCTGGGGCTGGGGGAGATGAAGCGGGCATCTTTGCAGGTGACTTATTCCGTATGTACAGCAAGTTTGCAGAGAAGAAAGGCTGGCGTGTTGAAGTCATGTCTTCAAATGAAGCAGAGCACGGCGGCTATAAAGAAATGATCGCTAAGGTCACTGGGGAAGGGGCTTACGGGGTACTTAAGTTTGAGTCAGGGGGCCACCGCGTTCAGCGAGTTCCAGCGACCGAATCTCAGGGACGTGTGCATACTTCGGCATGTACTGTCGCTATCATGGCTGAAATTCCAGAAGCAGAAATCCCGGAAATCAAAGCGGCTGATCTGAAAATTGATACTTTCCGTGCCTCTGGTGCGGGTGGGCAGCACGTTAACACCACAGATTCCGCTATTCGTATCACTCACTTGCCTACAGGTACGGTAGTTGAATGTCAGGACGAACGCTCACAGCACAAGAACAAAGCGAAGGCCATGTCGGTTCTTGCGGCTCGAATCATTCAGGCAGAAGAAGCAAAACGCGCTGCGGAAGAGTCTGATACTCGACGAAATCTACTTGGTTCAGGGGATCGCAGTGATCGCATCCGTACCTATAACTACCCGCAAGGCCGTGTCTCTGATCACCGTATTAACTTGACTATCTACCGACTGAACGAAGTGATGGAAGGGGATCTAGCCAGCTTGGTGGACCCAGTGATGCAAGAGCATCAAGCTGATCAGCTTGCGGCACTTGCAGAGAACAACTAATCAATGGCAGCAGCACACAGTGTTGAAAACACACTAAAGAGTGCCGTCGAAAAGCTTCAGAAGAGTGGCAGCGATTCGCCTGCTCTTGATGCGGCGGTACTGCTTTGCCACACCCTCAATAAACCTCGCGCCTTTCTACTGACGTGGCCTGATAAAATTCTTGAGCCAGAGGAATTACTGGCTTTTGAAAAGACGTTGCAAAGGCGGCTCAGCGGTGAACCGGTCGCTTACATTACTGGTGAGCGCGAGTTTTGGTCCTTACCACTGAAAGTGGCACCCAGTACACTTATTCCCCGTCCAGATACAGAGCGTTTGGTTGAAGTTGCTTTAGAGAAAGCCATTGAAAATCAGGGTGATATTTTAGATTTAGGCACTGGGACCGGCGCAATTGCGCTCGCCATTGCTTCAGAGTTACCAAACCGGCAAGTATGGGGGATCGACCTCAAGCAAGAAGCTAAGTGGTTAGCAGAGTCCAATGCTGAGCTCTTGGGGATTCGTAACGCTAAATTTTTATCAGGCAGTTGGTTTGAACCACTAGGAGCTGGTACAAAGTTTGCTCTCATAGTGTCAAACCCTCCTTATATCGAAGCGCAAGACCCACATCTAAAACAAGGGGATGTTCGATTTGAGCCTTTGAGTGCGTTGGTTGCAAAAGATAATGGACTGGCAGATATCATACATATCGCCAAGCAATCGGTGACATTTTTGCTGCCTGATGGGTGGCTGATGTTTGAACATGGGTATGACCAAGGAGCTTCAGTGAGAGCTATTTTAGACTCACTGGGGTTCCAGAATATTACTACTTATAAAGACTACGGCGAGAATGACCGTGTGACCATAGGTCAGTTTTCTCCAGGGAAGCAAGAGAGATAATTATGTACGAAGGGTTGAAGCACTTTCATTTATTGACGATCGCTATCAGTGCCACTTTATTGTCTGTGCGTTATGCGATGATGATGGCAAATTCCGCTTTGGTAGAGAAGAAGTTTTTTAAGGTCTTCCCCCACATTAACGATACCTGCTTGTTGCTGTCTGGTATTGGTCTGATTTTTATCACTGGATTTATTCCTTTTACTCCAGCTGCACCTTGGCTGACAGAAAAGATCACTTGTGTATTGGCTTATATTGCATTGGGCTTTTTTGCACTTAAGTTAGGTAAAAATAAACTGCTACGTACGTTTTCCTTCTTTGGGGCACTGGGTTGGCTTGCAATGGCGGGTAAAGTGGCAGTAAGCAAAGCTCCAATATTTTTAGGTTAAGCGGGACTAGGAACTATTCATGCTTGAGTTGTTTGATGAAGATTTTGACGCTATTGAATTGGTAGAAGGAGCGCTCATATTAAATAAAGCGATTAATCCTGCTACCAATGTTCAATGGGCTGAGAGAGAACTGCATCGATTGCTGAAAGAAGCAGAACTCTGTCTCAGTCAAGAAGGAGATGAAAAGCAACGGTTTGACTCCTTATTGAGGCTTTTCTATCACGAGTGGGGGTTCGCTGGGGATCAGGAGGCTTACTACGACTCTTCGAATGCTTTTATCGACAAGGTCCTCGAGCGTCGAAAAGGCATCCCGGTCAGTTTAGGAGCGCTGTTACTTTACCTAGGGCGAAAGTTAGGCTTTCCTCTGACAGGTGTCACTTTTCCAAGCCAGTTTTTGTTAAAACTAGAATGGTATGGTGAGAGCCCGCAATTTATTAATCCATTTAGTGGGGAGTATGTCTCTAAACATGTATTAGGGGCATGGTTGAT
The DNA here is from genome assembly GCF_024449095.1 of Vibrio coralliilyticus. Lineage (NCBI taxonomy): Bacteria > Pseudomonadati > Pseudomonadota > Gammaproteobacteria > Vibrionales > Vibrionaceae > Vibrio > Vibrio coralinecrosis. The sequence goes on along the minus strand of NZ_CP024627.1, from coordinate 2,349,201 downwards.
TGGTCATAGTGGGCCATTGGCGACTCTCGAAGCTAAACACCTTAAGTCTGTCGATAACCCAACCGTGATTGGCCGTTGGCTGGCACTGATTAAAAGCGCCTTACTGCGTGAGGAACGCTATACTTTGGCCCTGAGGTGTACTGACCTAGCACTGACTTTCGTGCCGGATGACCCGTATGAGATACGCGATCGTGGATTCATCTACCAGCAGCTCGACTGCCATCAGGTCGCATTGAGTGACTATCAATACTTTATTGAGCAGTGCCCTGATGACCCAGCAGCAGAGCTGTTAAAAAATCAAGTTAACGCCATGAGTGGGACTCAGGTGACACTCCATTAGTCCAGCTTCGGGTTGGCCTACACAGAGAAATAGAGAGAAAAAAATGGAACAGAAAATCGTTCATGTTGGTGACATTCCAGTGGCTAACGACAAGCCGTTTACTTTGTTTGCGGGTATGAATGTTCTTGAATCTCGTGATCTGGCTATGCAGATCTGTGAGCACTATGTCAAAGTGACCGAAAAGCTTGGCATCCCTTACGTGTTCAAAGCATCTTTTGATAAAGCGAACCGCAGCTCTGTTCATTCGTATCGCGGTCCAGGCCTAGAAGAAGGTATGAAAATCTTCCAAGAGCTGAAAGATACGTTCGGTGTAAAAATTATCACCGATGTACACACAGAAGCTCAGGCACAGCCCGTGGCTGACGTGGTTGACGTGATTCAGCTACCTGCGTTTTTGGCTCGCCAAACTGACCTTGTTGAAGCGATGGCGAAAACAGGCGCAGTGATTAATGTGAAAAAGCCTCAATTTATGAGCCCTGGTCAGGTGGGTAATATCGTAGAAAAATTCGCGGAATGTGGTAACGAAAACATTATTCTTTGTGAGCGAGGCTCTTGCCATGGCTATGATAACCTAGTGGTTGATATGCTGGGTTTTGGTGTGATGAAAAAAGCGTCAAAAGGTAGCCCAATTATCTTTGATGTGACCCATTCACTGCAAATGCGCGACCCTTCAGGTGCAGCTTCTGGCGGTCGCCGTGAGCAGACTGTTGAATTGGCAAAAGCAGGTTTAGCAACGGGTATTGCTGGTTTATTTATCGAAGCGCATCCGAACCCTGAAAAAGCAAGATGTGATGGCCCGTCAGCGTTGCCATTAGATAAGTTGGAACCTTTCCTAGCGCAAATGAAAGCGCTAGATGACTTGATTAAAGGTTTTGAGCATATTGACATCAAATAGTGAGCGGATGTTGAGAAAAGGTTAGCCATGTGGCTAACCTTTTTTGTTTCAGACGGCTTATAAATCGATGAAACTCTTGTTAAAGCCGGAGTTATGTTTTCGTTCTTTGTTGAGTAAACGCTCAACCTCACACTTGCCGTTTGGTGATGTTAACTCACAGTCAAACGTTTGCTTGTGACCGTTTGATAGAACAGGTGTAATTATGCTGCTTTGTTACACACTTAAATGTCAATTAGGGTGATCTAATCTACATAAATATGAAATCAAGATGCCACCCCAAATAGCTTAATTTAAACTAGTTCAAGTTTTACTGAGTTCTCAGCGACTGATTGCTGAGCATGTCTGTTCAATAGGCACAGTATCTAATGCAGTGGAAACCCAATAGTTCAAAGGTATGACAATGAAGCAACGCCTGATTGTAAAAACCGCTCTAAGCGCAGCAATTCTTGCCACTCTAGCAGGGTGTGCGACAGCACCTCAGCAAGAGTGGGAAGCGGATAAAACTTATAAGCTGACCGTTCTACACACGAATGACCATCACGGTCGTTTCTGGCAGAACAAATACGGCGAGTACGGCATGGCTGCTCGCAAAACATTGGTTGATGAGCTGCGTGCAGAAGTAGAAGCCGATGGTGGTAGTGTGCTGCTGCTTTCAGGTGGTGACATCAACACAGGTGTTCCAGAGTCTGACCTGCAAGATGCTGAGCCAGATTTTAAAGGCATGAACAAAATTGGTTACGATGCCATGGCTCTTGGTAACCATGAATTTGATAACCCACTTGAAGTGCTGTTTAAGCAGAAAGAGTGGGCAAACTTCCCGATGCTATCAGCAAACATCTATGACAAAAAAACGGGTGAGCGTATGTTCCAGGCTTACCAGATGTTTGATAAGCAGGGCATTAAGATTGCCGTTATTGGTCTAACCACTGAAGATACGGCGAAAATCGGTAATCCAGAGTTTATTGGTGGTATTGACTTCCGTGATCCTAAAGAAGAAGCGAAGAAGCTTATCGCTGAGATCGAAGAAACGGAAAAGCCCGATCTGATCTTTGCTGTGACTCACATGGGTCACTACGAAGACGGTAAGCGTGGTGTTAATGCTCCGGGTGACGTGGCTCTTGCTCGCTACCTAGACGAAGGCTCTTTGGATATGATCGTCGGTGGTCACTCTCAAGAGCCGGTATGTATGGAAGCGCCTAACGTCGTGAAGAAGAACTTCAAGCCTTCTGACGAATGTAAGCCAGATCTGCAAAACGGTACTTACATTGTTCAAGCTCACGAGTGGGGTAAATACGTAGGTCGAGCGGATTACGAATTCCGTAACGGTGAGCTAGAAATGGTGAGCTACGACCTGATCCCAGTTAACTTGAAGAAGAAGGTTAAGATCGACGGTAAGAAACAGCGTGTTCTTATTGAAGACGAAATCAAGCAGGACGAAGAGCTACTGGAGTTCCTACGTCCTTACCAAGAAAAAGGTAAAGCACAACTAGATGTTAAGATCGCAGAAACGAACGGTAAACTTGAAGGTGACCGTAATGTGGTTCGCTTCAAGCAGACTAACCTCGGCCGTCTTATCGCGACTGCACATATGGAACGTGCCAAAGCGGATTTTGCGGTAATGAACTCAGGTGGTGTTCGTGATTCCATTGAAGGTGGCGATGTAACGTACAAAGATGTGCTAACAGTACAACCATTCGCGAATATCCTGACTTACACTGACATGTCAGGTAAAGAAGTGCTGGATTACCTCAACGTAGTGGCAACTAAGCCTGTTGATTCTGGCGCTTACGCACAGTTTGCCGGTATCTCTATGACAGTGGCAGACGGTAAAGTATCTAATGTGTTCATTGGTGGTGAGCAACTTCGCCTTGATGAGACTTACCGTTTCACTATCCCAAGCTTTAACGCAGCGGGCGGTGATGGTTACCCTAAACTGACAGGTCACCCTGGTTATGTGAACACTGGTTTTGTCGATGCTGAGGTTCTAAAAGAGTACCTAGAAGCGAACAGCCCAGTTGATGTGAACAAGTACGCACCTGCTGGCGAGATTATTTACAAGTAAGTTGACTAAAATGTCGAAATCTCATTAACTTAAAAGCGCTGCACATTCTGCAGCGCTTTTTTTGTTATGTATCTAATGGAATCAGTATGACCCCAGCAATTAATCTCGCGAAGAAGAAAAAAGTGGCGCACACTATTCATCAATATGATCATGACCCTCGTGCAAATAGCTATGGTATGGAAGCGGTAGAGGCGCTGGGGCAAGATCCTGAACAAGTCTTTAAGACCTTACTGTTTAGCATAAACGGTGAACCTAAAAACTTAGCGGTTGCGGTGATACCAGTCGATCAAAAGCTGAACCTCAAGTTGGCTGCAAAAGCCGCGAAAGCAAAGAAAGCAGAGATGGCAAATCCAGAGATAGCTCAGAACACCACGGGATATATAGTGGGTGGCATTAGCCCACTTGGACAGAAAAAAGCACTACCAACATTTATACATCAGAGTGCCGAATACAGAGAGACGATCTGTGTCAGTGCAGGCAAGCGTGGGTTAGAGATTGAGCTTGCACCGAAAGATTTAGCCTCACTGACACGAGGTCAGTTTGCAGATTTATGCCTCTAGAGATTAAACGATAAGAGGGTTGATGCCATTACATCAACCCTCTTGCTATCCGCGCCTTATTTTACTTTGCTTCTTCTTCCATTTGCGCATTGTCGACAACATGATTTTCACCCAGGTCCTGTGGAAGTAACAGGTTGAGAAGGATTGCGACGATACCACACAAACTCACACCTTGTAGGCTAAATTCGCCAATACCAAAAGCCATACCGCCGATACCAAATACTAAGGTGATCGCAACGATAACTAGGTTGCGGGATTTGTGCAGGTCGACATTGTTCTTGATAAGGGTGTTTAGGCCAACCGTCGCAATTGAACCAAATAATAGGATCATAATGCCGCCCATAACCGGCATAGGAATGGTTTGCAGTGCTGCACCAAGTTTGCCAACTAAAGCTAATATAATGGCGGTCACCGCTGCCCAAGTCATGATTACGGGGTTGAAGGCTTTGGTCAGCATAACGGCACCTGTCACTTCAGAGTAAGTCGTATTAGGCGGTGCGCCAACCATAGATGCGGCAATCGTTGCTACGCCATCACCAGCAACGGTGCGATGTAGGCCTGGCTTTTTCAGGTAGTCTTTACCAGTGACATTGGAGATAGCCAACATATCACCGACGTGTTCGACGGCAGGGGCTATCGCGACAGGAATCATAAATAAGATTGCGTTAATGTTGAATTCTGGCGTCGTGAAATTAGGTAGTGACAGCCAAGCCGCCTGCGTGACTGGGCCAAAATCGACCACGCCATATACTAGGCTGGTTAAATAACCTGCGATAATCCCACCAAGAATTGGCATTAACTTGAGAAAGCCTTTAGCGAAAACGCTGATGATGATTGTTGTGAGTAAGGAAATACTTGAAATCACAAGCGAAGCATCAGCGTCGATGAGCTGCGTTCCATCACCACCTTTACCTAATGCCATGTTCACAGCAACGGGAGCAAGGCCCAGCCCTATCACCATGATTACCGGACCGACAACAACAGGAGGCAGCAGCTTATGAATGATTTCTACGCCGCGGAGTTTAATGACTGCACCCATAATGACGTAAACAAAACCCGCCGCCATTAGCCCCCCCATGGTGGCTGGAATGCCCCAAGTTTGGACACCGTAAAGAATCGGGGCAATAAAAGCAAAAGACGAAGCAAGGAAAATAGGTACAGTCCGTCGGGTCATAAATTGAAAGAGAAGGGTTCCAAGACCAGCACCAAACAATGCAACACTAGGGTCTAGCCCAGTCAACAGAGGTACCAACACGAGCGCACCGAATGCAACGAAAAGCATTTGAGCGCCTTGAATGGCATTTTTCATCTTTATTTCCTTTAGTAGCAACTAAGAGCAGCGATAGCAGAGCCTGCTAAACACAAAATTCGCGGGATCTTATCACCTTGGCAAACGATTGCAATCTGAGCCGGATCAAATAAACAGTAATTGACCAATAACTTAGCTTGATGACTTCAAGGGGCAAAACACATAAATTTGAGCTTTAGTTGCTCCAAATTAGATAGTTGCTTATCATCCGAAGTTGCAATAAAAAACTGACTTTAGGAAAGCTATGCGTCATTTAGTTTTGTTGGCTTTAGCGCTAGTAGGATTACCTGCAGCAGCATTGACCAATGTAGATTTATATCAAACAGAAATTGTGCTCGACCAAAGTGCTGACAATGCAGACGCACAAGCGCGTGTGGACGGGATGAAAGAGATCATCGTCCGAGCTTCCGGTGATCAGGATGCGGTGTCTAATCCTGTGGTAAAAAAGGCGCTAAAGCAAAATTCTCAGTACCTTACTCAAATCAGCTATGGGCAACAAAATGGTCAGCAAACACTACGATTAGGCTTTAGTGCGACGCATATTCGTTCTTTGTTGAGTCAGGCTCAACTCCCAATTTGGCCTGCAGCACGCGCCAACCTATTAGTGTGGTTAGTGGAAGAAACTCAGCATGATCGTAATATCAGTTGGGAGCACTCTGATTCACAGGTACTGAATCAGATGCGTATTGAAGCACAAAGACGTGGCTTACCATTGACTGTGCCTGTCGGTGATTTTGATGATATTACAGGTGTCGCTGTCTCTGATTTATGGGGAGGTTTTGCACGCCCAGTAGGTGAGGCAAGTCAACGTTATCCAGTAGATGCTGTATTGGTTGTCAGAGTGCAGGGCAACTCGTTGCGCTGGACTCTATATGATCAAAAACCCGCTACGATAGGCGTTACGCGTCAGGCACCTGTGTCTGGATCTAATGGTGGTGCAGAAGCAGCAATGAAAATGGTTAACCAAATCAGCGACTACTATGCGAAGAAGAGTGCTGTTGTTGTTGCAAGCGAATCTTCTGAAACCATCAAGGTGCGGTTTACTTCACTAGATAATGCTGTCGATTTCTTTACTGTAGAAAACCAGCTCAAGAAGCTAAGCTCTGTGGCATCGTTGGATATTCTGAAAATTCAGGGCAATCAAGTTACATTTAATATCCACTTATTAGCTTCTCAGGCAGAATTTGAACATGAAGTGACACGCATGGGAAAAGTGGTGCAACTAGAAAGTGCAACTGAGTCACAGCCGGTCGTTAAACAACAAGAGCAGAGCGAGCAGCCTGTTGATGCCGTAAATGATGATCTATCAACAGAGTCAAGTGACCTCACTGTTGATGTACCAGAGATTATCCCAGCAGAGCAAGTGCTGGTGTTTGAGTGGCAAGGTGCTCCCACGAGAGCCACCATTGACCATACAGAGTCCCCCGAGGGAAAAACTGACACAGCTCTTGATGAAGTCATTGAATAATAAAAAGGTCTGGCAAATGCCAGACCTTTTTATTCGAATCGTTCTTTTTCTTCTTTCTCTACTTTAGACAGCCGTTTGAGTTTGAGTCCTAACTCTTTACCTCTTGAACGTGCGTAGAGAATATTGCCGACAAAAGCGGCAGCTGTCAGTACCAGCTCAATGCTCGCTAACCAGCGTTCACCGCCATCCACATAGAGGATGGTAAAGGCATGTAAGAAGTACAACATGAGCACAAAGTTTGCCCACGCATGTGTGTAAGGCTTACCTGCGAGGATCCCGGGCAGGGGTAATAACAGAGGGATACTCCAAGCAATGGCAAGTGTGGTGCTGCTGATGTGAGGGTGGGGAGATAAACTGAGTTGCCACAGTGCGACCCAGGCAAGTAAACCTAGATTGCCAAACAGTGCAAGAAGTCGAAACAGTTTTGTATGAGATTGCATTGCCTGCATGTTTTATTTGTCCTTCACTTTTAAAGCGGTAGTAGCGAGGCGCCTGCCTAGCGTTTGTGCCAGCTCGTTCTCTTCTTTACTTAATGTGTTGCCATCATGGCTAACGGAGGTAGCTCCATAAGGCGTCCCGCCCGTTTGAGTGGTATGTAAGCTGGGCTCCGAGTAAGGGATCCCTAAAATCATCATGCCATGGTGGAGAAGAGGCAACATCATGGTTTGCAGCGTGGTCTCTTGGCCACCGTGTAAGCTAGAGGAAGAGCTAAATACACAGGCTGGTTTGTCAATCAAGTCACCAGAGACCCATAAAGACGTTGTCTGGTCCCAAAAGTGTTTCAAAGACGCTGACATATTGCCAAACCACACCGGGCTTCCCATAGCTAACCCGTCACAGTTTTGTAGTTCCTTCAAGGTCAATACAGGATCTTGAGGTGTAATCCTTTCATCAATATCAGCGACGGTTCTAATCAAGGCTTCACAATGAGGGATAGACTCTATCCCCCTAGCGATTTGTCGTGCTAATGCGCGAGTAGAACCGTGTCGACTGTAATAGAGGACAACGATTGAGCAACTCATAGAATATCGAGAACCTGCTCTGGTGGACGGCCATGCTTGGCTTGACCGTTATTGACCACAATTGGTCGTTCAATCAGTTTGGGGTTGTTTGTCATGGCTTCAAAAAGCTGCTCATCTGACGCTTGAGCGAGATTGAGCTCTTTATAGATATCTTCCTTAGTGCGCATCATGGCACGCACTTCAGTCAGGTTAAGCTGGGCGTAGAGTTCTTTCAATTCCGCAACACTAGGTGGGGTTTCTAAGTATTTTACGATTTCAGGTTGGATGTTTTTTTCTTCTAGTAGTGCCAATGTTTGTCGGCTTTTTGAGCAACGTGGATTGTGATAAATCACGACTGACATAATGTTAATCTCCGAATTATAAGTAAGCAGCACTGAGTGCTGCTTGGTCGTTATTGTAGAGCCATAAAACGATCTCGCTGAACCATCAGCTGATCAATACGCGCATCGTAACGTGCTTGCTTGAGACTGCCAAGCTCCGCGAGCTGACTTGCCTGAGTATAATACTGAATAGCCTTATTCCAATTGGCTTTGAGAGCTAAGACCTCGGCTCGTGCAGCAAGGTCTTCGTCACTGCGACCAAGATGAATATTCGCTTCTGAAAGCAGGTGCCAGCCGTTGACATCATTCGGGTTGTCGTGGGTATACCGTTGAAGGACTCTGATGGCTTCTTCATTCTTGTCTTGCTTCATTAACACATTCGCGTAATTGATCGTCAGTACTGAGTTCTTAGGTTTGTCCTTAAGTGCCGCTTGCAACATATTCTCAGCTTGTGATGCTTTTTCCTGCGCTATATACAGGTCAGACATGGCGTCGAGATAGAAGTTATTGTCAGGTTGCAATTTGATGAGTGATTGCAAAATCTCACTGGCTTCGTCCAGTTCATTGTTATCAAGATGAACCAGCGCCCGACCATATTGGAATGAAACTTTGAGATTTTCTGGTGCTTTCTTTTCTGTACGAGAAAACCAATCCATGGCTGATTTCGCACTGATGCCTGCATATCGAGCGACAATACGAGCACGGGCTAAGTTATAATTTAGTGAAGGATCGACACGACGGGCTGGGTAATTCTGCGCTCTTGCACGACTATCGGTAATGCGATCTTCCGGCAATGGGTGAGTCAGCAACATTGGCGGTGGCTTGCTAGCGTATCGATACTCATCGGCTAGGCGACTGAAGAAGCGTGGCATCGCATTAACGTCATATCCCGCTTTGGCTAAGGTATCGATGCCAAATCGGTCAGCTTCTTTTTCGTTACTGCGTGTGTAATTTATCTGGCCTTGAATGTTTCCCGCAGTAGTGGCGGTAATTGCGGCGATCCCCGCTTCTGGGGCCGCAATAGCCAGCAACAGAGAGCCTGCTAGTGCTGCCATGGTTGCCGGCGAACGTCGTGCTTGCTCTTCCATACTGCGAGCGAGATGGCGCTGAGTAACGTGGGCAATCTCGTGAGCAACGACCGAAGCCAACTCACTTTCGCTTTGGGCATGAAGAAACAGTCCGGTATGTAGAGCGACATACCCACCAAAGAATGCAAATGCATTGATATTGCGGTCACGGATCATAAAGAAGGTAAATGGTGTCTTAACGTCATTGGCGTTAGCGACCAATTGGTGACCTAAGCTATCAATGTACTCATTCAATACTGGATCATTGACGATGGGCTGATTATTACGCAGCATGCGCATATAGGCATCACCGTATTGCAGCTCCTGATCTATGGTCAGTGTACTACTGGCTGCGGTACCAATATCGGGTAGGTCAAGAGTATTGGCGTAGATAGGTGATGGTGCACCAAGAGAAGCCGCTACACATAAGCAGACAATCGAACGCGTATGTTTAAACATATTTTATCGGTGATACTCCGTGATCATTTGGTCTATCCACTCTGTCTGTACCATTTCGTTATACTTATGGCATCAGGACAAGAAGTATAGCTTTTGACACTCGTTAACTGAGATGGTTTCACAGTTGTGAGAAGGGGTAAAGCCTTTAATAAGTGATACCCTTGGCTTTCGTGCTGATGCAAAAGTGTTCCACTGAGACGAGTCATTTCAATGTGAAACTTTTCGGCATCGATGTATTTGCACTGACGCTTGGAAAAAAACACTATACAATATTCTTTCTATGATAAGTATCGGGCTGAAGAATGGAACTGAATCTTTTGGATTTGCGTCAAGAGCGTTGCCCAATGGCGCTACTGTTAGCCAAGCGCCACACTAAGGCGTTGAGTGAGGGGCAGCAAACCAGTATTTATGTCTCTGATTCCAGCTCTTTGTCCGATATAACCTCTTTCCTACTTAAGCAGTCATTTGAATTGGTGTGCGAAGAGTTGGATGGCTATTACTCTTTGCAAGTGACTAAAGGAACCTTGTCGAATGTTTGAAATGGTGAGTCGCTGGTATAAGCGACGCTTTTCTGATCCACACGCTGTAAGCCTAGTGGCAATCCTGCTCTTTGGTTTTATCACGATTTATTTTTTTGGCAATTTGATTGCGCCTTTGCTGGTGGCTATCGTGTTAGCTTACTTGCTTGAATGGCCTGTATCCCAGCTATCACGCCTTGGTATTCCCAGAACCTTGTCCGTTATCTTGGTGATCTTAGGTTTCACCAGTTTGATGCTGGTAGCGGTTTTTGGGTTGGTTCCTACTATCTGGCAGCAGGTCGGTAACCTGATTAATGATATTCCTTCAATGTACACCGGGCTGCAAAAAGTGATAGCTGAGCTTCCGCAGCGTTACCCCGAGCTGGATAATTTTCAGATTGTTGAATCTTTGGTGTCCAATGCAAAGAATCAAGTCATTGTGATGGGGGAAACGGTAGTAAAGGGATCACTCGCATCATTGGTGAGTATTGCGACTTTGGCGGTTTATCTAATTTTGGTGCCGCTATTAGTGTTTTTTCTATTAAAAGACAAACAAGAAATGATTGCGATGGCGAGTGGTGTTTTACCGCGTAACCGCAAGCTGGCGAACAAAGTATGGCATGAGATGAATGAGCAAATCTCGAATTACATTCGCGGTAAGGTGATGGAAATCTTGATTGTCGGTGGGGTGAGTTATGTAACATTTGCCATTTTAGATTTACGTTACTCGGTATTGCTAGCGGTTGCTGTCGGGCTCTCTGTGTTGATCCCTTATATTGGTGCAGCCGCAGTGACCGTGCCTGTTGCTATCGTAGGTTTGTTCCAGTGGGGACTAACGCCACAGTTTTACTGGTTGCTGATTGCCTATGGTATTATTCAAGCGCTGGACGGTAATGTTCTTGTTCCAGTTCTTTTCTCTGAAGCGGTAAATTTACATCCCGTTGCCATTATAGTTGCGGTGTTGGTTTTTGGTGGCTTATGGGGATTCTGGGGAGTCTTTTTCGCTATCCCGTTAGCGACGTTAGTCAAAGCAGTTTGGAATGCGCTACCCAGCAATGATGAGGAAGTGCATTCATATCCTAGTTGATATGTTTGTAAAACTTATAGCATATATAGCCCTAATGCATTTTGTGCATTAGGGCTTTTTATTTGCGCAAACGGTATATACTTTTTAAAAGATTGTTGTACAAAGTATGAATTTTGTAAGAAATTTCTTAAGTCTGCTGTGGTTAGGGCGATAATAACTAATGACAACATAACAATTACAAAACGAATTAATCTTTGAGGGACACTATGAGATTTAGTCAAAAAATCGTTGCTGCATCATCAGCATTGCTGTTGGTAACCGTGGTATTACTTTCGGTGCAACAACTGAGTACAGTAAAGGATGAAGTCGAGGACTTGGTTGATACCAGCCTCATTGAAATGGTGAAAGGGGTGAAAAATACCGTCACTTCTGAAATGGCAAGCAAGAAATCCCTTGCTCAATCCACCACCGAGGTGATTGAACTCGACCCTCAAAATAAAGCCCGTGTTAAAGATATTCTTGAAAAGCCCAATTTAAAAGGCAGCTTCTTGGCTGTTGGATATGGTTATGAAGTTGATGGTTTTGTTGTAGAAAATGACGACGGTTGGGAAGCAGGCCCTGATTATGATCCAAGAGTTCGACCTTGGTACAAAGATGCCAAAGCACAAGGCAAGCTCGTCGTAACGGCCCCCTATGTGGACGTGTCTTCAAAGAAAGTTATTATTTCTATTGGTACTCCTGTTCGAGATAATGGCCAGTTTACCGCAGCTATGTTCTACGATTTAGAGCTGACAGGTTTAGCCGATTTAGTGAATAGCGCTAACCTATTGGATGCTGGTTACTTGTTTATTATCACCGCTGATGGGACAACCATTGCTCACCCTGATGCCAAAAATAATGGCCAAAACCTTTCTACCTATTTGCCTGAAGCGAGTATCAAAGAAGGTAATCAACGTATAGAAAAAGAGGGCAAATCCTACCTCGTTCACTTTACGAAAGTGCCAAGTGAAAACTGGTATATCGGTGCGATTGTTGATGAAAGCATTGCATTTGCAGCAATAGACGATATGCGTAGTAGCTCGATCCTTTATGCTGTGATTAGTGTGGTGTTGAGTGTGGTGGTACTGAGCTTCCTGATTAAGTTCCTTATGAAGCCTCTAGGTACACTCAATGAAGCAATCAAGGATGTCGCTTCGGGGCAAGGTGATCTGACCAAACGTCTAGACACAAACACGGATAAAGAATTTGCGGAATTGGCTGAAGGCTTTAATACCTTTACCGAAACCTTGCAGAAGCAAATCCAACAGTCGAAAGCGATTGGTGCTGAAATTCTACGTGGTACGGAAATGACGGTTCAGGGCTCTCAAGAATCTGCTGAAGCGATGCGTAGCCAACTGCAAGAGCTGGAACAGCTAGCCACTGCAATGAATGAAATGGCTGTGACGGCAACCGAAGTGGCAAATAATGCTCAAGGCGCAGCCGGGGCTGCGAAGGAAGCCGATGAAGCAACTCAGCAAGGTTCTTCTGTGGTGAGCGAGACCACAGTATCAATTGATGCTCTATCTGCTCGCATCGATCAGGCTGTTGAAGAAGTTCAAGGGTTAGAATCTGCGACTGCGAATATTGAAACCATTCTTAAAGTCATCAATGATATTGCCGACCAAACGAATTTACTGGCTTTGAATGCGGCAATCGAAGCAGCGCGTGCTGGTGAGTCTGGTCGAGGCTTTGCGGTTGTTGCAGATGAGGTTCGAACTCTTGCGCAGCGTACCCAGGAATCCACGACAGAGATTCGCAGCATGATCGAGCAGTTGCAAGCCGGAGCAAGCTCCGTGTCTGCGGCTATGCACGAAAGTAAGAACACAGCAGTTGATGCGGTAGATAAAGCACAAGCTGCGGATGAATCTTTACACCGAATCCGTGATGCCATCCAGCGCATTACGGATATGAACATGCAGATAGCTTCTGCAGCAGAAGAGCAAAGCTTAGTGGCGGAAGAGATCAACAGCAACACTGTTAAGATTAAAGATCTCTCCACGCAAGTCGCAGACTCAGCCGAGAATGCCAATATTGCCATGCAAGTTCAGACTGAGAACGTGCGTGAGCAAGACGCCATTTTAAACAAATTTATTGTCTAGAATCCCAACAAAAAACGCCAGCGACTCGCTGGCGTTTTGTTATTAGCTGAATTATTTGTTTTCGTTTAGATAGTCCAGCACGACTTCATGGTGGTTTTTGGTCTTAAACTTATCAAAGACGTGCTCAATCACACCTTCTTCGTTGATAAGGAAGCTGATACGGTGTAGACCGTCGTAGACTTTTCCCATGAACTTTTTCTCGCCCCAAACACCGAACTGTTCTGCTACTGCATGATCTTCGTCAGAGAGCAGAGTGAAGTTGAGGTTATCACGTTCAATAAATTTACCCAGACGTTTTACTGGGTCGATACTGACACCTAATACAACCACATTGTGTGCATCCAGCTCAGCTTTAGTGTCACGCAGTCCCTGAGCCTGAACAGTACATCCTGGCGTCATGGCTTTCGGGTAGAAGTAGAAAAGAACTTTTTTGCCGGCAAAATCACCGAGTGAAACTGTGTTGCCGTCTTGATCCAGCAGGGAAAATGCCGGAGCTGGAGTGCCAGCTGTTAGCGTGTTCATTGATTTTCCTTTTTATTGACTGTTCTTTATGAAATTTAATGAGCCTTGCACGTCAAGGCTTGAGCATAGTGCTTCGAAATCTTCTTGGAGTTGCATCAAGTTACATTCTGCATCCACTGTCGCTGTCAGTGCGATGTGGAATTGGTTGTTCTCTGAATGAACTTTTGCTTTATCTATGGTCTGTGCACTGAGTGACGCAAGGCCAATATTTTTATCTGCGAAGAACTGAGTGAATTTTTCGGTTAACCCCAACTTATCATCAGACTCCACAAACACTTCAAGGCTGTAAGAATTGTCAGCGTATGCGTGTTGTGATGTACGTTTCATCATGGTGATGAGATCAAGTTCTTGGCCTAACAATGGTAAAGTGGTCTCTACACGTGTGATGGCGGCGTTATTGCCAGACAACAGCATAATCAAGGTGAACTCATTGCCGAAAAGCGCAATGCGACTGTCGACAATATTGCATCTAGACTGTGTGACCAAGTGAACCACTTGGTTGCAGACGCCTGGGCGGTCTGTCCCTACCGCTGTAATCACCAAATGTTGAGTCATAGTATCACTTTGAGCATTGTTATGATTATTAATGAGATAGCTTAGCACAGTTGTCGAAGAGAAAAATGCTCGCAATGGATAAAACTGGCGCAATTTTCGTCGCTTGCTTTTCTGCTCGTCGGAGAGCTTGATATTTCTAACTTCAGGCTGACAACAGGCCTTTAAAAAGGCGTAAGTTGCCAAAGTTCTAACATCTGATAAATATTCATTCAAATAGGTGATTTAAGCGGGTTTAATCGCTTGTCTTTTTCAATCGCCTTACAGTACCATGCAGAAAGTATCTAAATTAGGGAGAAAGACATGTTTTCAGGAAGTATCGTAGCGTTAATTACACCGTTTAATGATGATGGCGAAGTAGATTACGTAAGCCTGAAAAAACTTGTGGATTTTCACGTTGAGTCTGGCTCAGATGGAATTGTGGCCGTTGGCACTACTGGTGAGTCTGCAACGTTAACTGTGGAAGAGCATGTCAAAGTTGTAACCAAAACTGTAGAATTTGCCGATGGCCGTATTCCTGTCATTGCTGGTACAGGGGCAAATGCGACACATGAATCCGTGACTTTCAGCCGATTACTTAACAACTCAGGCATCTCTGGTTGTCTGAGTGTGACGCCGTATTACAACAAACCGACCCAAGAAGGTTTGTACCAGCATTACAAAGCGATAGCGGAAGAGAGTGATGTTCCACAAATCCTATATAACGTGCCAGGTCGTACTGCAGTGGATTTATTACCGGAAACCGTTGCTCGTCTTGCTGAAATCGATAATATCGTGGCGCTGAAAGACGCAACGGGCGATTTAAGCAGAATTGCAATTCATCGTGAACTTTGTGGCAAAGATTTTATCTTACTAAGTGGTGATGATTCGAGTGGCCTTGATTTTGTTAAGCAAGGTGGCCAAGGTGTGATTTCTGTAACGAATAACATTGCGGCAGCCGATATGGCGAAAATGATGAAACTTGCTCTTGAAGGCAAGTACGAAGAAGCCGAAATTATCAACCAACGCTTGATGCCGCTTCATAAGAATCTGTTTGTTGAGTCCAGCCCAATCCCAGTTAAGTGGGCGGCGCATAAGATGGGCTTGATTGCTCATGGTGACTTAAGATTACCGCTGACAGAACTGTCTGAAAATGCTCGCCCTATTGTGGCGCAGGCGATGACAGAAGCTTGTATTTACTAATTCAGAATGAATTGCCGAAGCACTGAGCTTCGGCATTTAATTATCAGGAGTTTCAATGAAATTGTCTCATCAGCTAGTTGTCAGTTCGCTAGCTGTTTTTGTTTTAAGTGCCTGCTCTGGGGACGCAACGCAACGTCGTCAAGCTAAGGACGATTTTGACTATCTCAATACCCCACCACTATCGGAATGGAAGAATATCGAAGGTGTTCAGCCACGTGTTTACACCAACTACCAAATCCCTCAGGGTGAGTTTGCTGGTGGAACTGGCCGTGACGTTGATATCCGCCCACCACAGCAAGTGCTTGAGCTGATTCCTGGCGCACGAGCTGAGCGTCAAAACGGTGAAGTGACTTTATGGCTGTTGCGTAAAGATGAGTTGGATAAAGTATGGCAGACAGCTCTGACTATGCTGAAAGAGCAGAATATTTCAATTCGTGAGCAGACAGATAACCGCATCGAAACCGATTGGGTTAGCTGGGTATCGGAAGATGAAGATGCCGAAATTGGTTCTCGCTACGAAATTACTAGCCTAGAAGCCAATAACCGTTATGGATTTAAGATTTCCTTAATTGACTGGCGTAAAGCGGGCAAACAAATACCAGTGTCAGCTACGAATAAAGAGCGTTATAACGCATTAATGACTAACTTAGTCACTGCGCGTTATGATCTCGATATTCGCCAAGAAGCCGCTCGTCGTGCAGAAGAACTGGTTAAACAGATCCCAATTTCAATGGGGACAGACAGAAGTGGCTTCCCGGTGATCATCGCCCGCACGCCTTACAATGTATTGTGGCCTCGTTTGCCTAAGCTTCTGCCAGAAATGGGGTTCACTATTGAAGAACGTAGTCAGTCGCAAGGTACAGTAAAAGCGAAATATGCGGCTCCAGATGATGAGTTTTGGACAGAAATTGGCGTTAAACCTATTGGTCTGTCTTCAGGGACTTATACTTTCCTATTTGGTGATTTAGGGAACCGCACTTCAATCAACGTTACCGACTCTTCTGGCAAGCCTGTAGAAGAAGAGTTGCTAAAAGATATGGTACCCGTTCTATCAGCAGTAGTGGATAAACACGCGAAGTGAAGTTACGCTAAATAAGCAATAAAAAAGCTGACTTTTAGAGTCAGCTTTTTTTATGTTTGTTGTTTTGCTTTGGGCTCGATTAGAGAACCATTGCCGCAATCCAACCAAACACAATCAATGGGATGTTGTAGTGCACGAAAGTCGGGACTACAGTTTCCCAAATGTGTTCATGTTGACCATCGGCATTGAGACCAGAAGTAGGGCCAAGTGTTGAATCAGAAGCTGGAGAACCCGCATCACCCAAGGCGGCAGCAGTACCAACTAGAGCGATCGTTGCCATTGGCGAGAAACCGAATGCGGCTGCCAGTGGAACATAAATAGTCGCTATGATTGGGATGGTCGAAAACGAAGAACCGATACCCATTGTGACTAACAGGCCAACGATGAGCATCAATAATGCCGCAAGCGGTTTGTTATCGCCAATGCTGGTAGACAAAGCTTCAACCAAAGATTCGACACCACCAGTCTGCTTCATTACGGCAGCGAAGCCTGCTGCAGCGATCATGATGAAACCAATCATCGCCATCATATGCACACCTTTGGTAAACACATCATGGGTTTCTTTCCATGCGATCACACCGCCAAAAGTGAAGACCATAAAGCCTGCGAGCGCACCAATGATCATTGACCCTGTTGTTAACTGAACAGAAAGAGCAGCCAAGATACCTGCACCTGCGATTAGGATGTTCTTTTTGTTAATAGAAGGCGTGTTTTCTTCAACATGCGTCAGCTCCGTTTCTTTATACTCACGAGGTTGACGGTAGCTAAAGCAAATAGCGGTCAGAAGGCCAAATATCATGCCGGCGGCCGGCAGTAGCATAGCCACTGGAACTTGGCTGGCGACAACGGATTCTAACCCGTTATCGTGGAGGTTTTTTAGCAGGATGTTGTTAAGGAAGATACCGCCAAAACCGACAGGAAGCACCATATAAGGGGTAACGAGGCCGAATGTCAGCACACAGGCAATCATACGACGGTCAAGCTTCAATTTTGCAAAAACGCCTAACAGAGGTGGGATAAGAATAGGGATGAAGGCGATATGTACAGGTACGACGTTTTGCGATGACATGGTCACTAAGATCAGTGCGATTAACACTGCGTACTTAAGACCTGTCGAAGCAGAGCCGTTTTCTTTACCGTGGATACGTTTGATAACGCTATTGGCTAGCAAATCGGTGATGCCAGATTTGGAGATAGCGACAGCAAATGTCCCAAGCATTGCGTAGCTGAGTGCAATCGTTGCACCTCCACCAAGGCCGCTTTCAAATGCCGCAACTGCATCATTGAGGCTCATGCCTGCAACGAGGCCCCCAACAATTGCACTGAATGTCAGAGCGACGACGACATTCACACGCATCAGGGCGAGAAGCAGCATGATGCATACTGAAATTACAACAGGATTCATAGTTTACTCGTTTGTTGTGTTTGCTTTTTTAGTTATTGTCTTCAACGTTTTCACCAGCAAGTGGCCAGCCACCCAGAGCTTTCCATTTGTTGACGATGCCGCAGAAGAGTTCTGCCGTTTTTTGTGTGTCATAAAGGGCAGAGTGGGCTTCTTTATTGTCAAATTCCATCCCAGCAGCTTTGCACGCTTTAGCTAACACAGTTTGGCCATAAGCCAGTCCGCTTAGTGTAGCAGTGTCAAAGGTAGCAAAGGGGTGGAAAGGGACTCGTTTTAGCTTGCTACGCTCACTGGCGGCCATCACAAAGTTATGATCGAAAGTTGCGTTATGAGCGACGATAATTGCACGGCTGCAATCGGCCGCTTTTTGTTCTTTGCGCACAAGCTTATAAATTTCTTTTAGGGCTTCGGATTCAGGTATTGCACCACGTAGTGGACTGAAAGGATCGCGAATGCCATTAAAATCCAGAGCTTCCTTCTCAAGGTTTGCTCCTTCAAAAGGCTCAACATGAAAATGTATGGTAGAAGCGGGCTGAAGATCGCCATTTTCGTCCATTTTCAGAGTGACGGCACAGATTTCTAACAGTGCATCCGTTTTAGCGTTAAAACCTGCTGTTTCTACATCAATAACGACAGGGAAATAGCCACGAAATCGTTTTTTGAGCGTCAATGCTTCGTTTTCTACAGTCATGTTGGCCTAGTATTATGTGACAAGGGCAGCATTATTGCAGATTCTCAAGGTAAGACAAACCGGATTGGCGAATTAATAATGCTCAATGCTTATTGATAGGTGTGAAAATATGCTTAGACTTTTTGGCGAGGTTTTTGCATTCCTAAGTGTTGTAGAAGTATTAGCGGCAACTTTGCGCCGTATTGAGTAAGAGAATCCGTACCCCATGAAGAGACTGTTAGCCACTAGCTTAACGTTACTATTTACCTCTATTGCCAGTTCAGTATCGGCAATGGATGTTCGCTATGTTGCTAAGCCTCAGCAATCGCAGTGGCAGATGATTGCAAACACGCCACTGGAGTGTCGAATGGTACATCCGATTCCAAATTATGGTGACGCAGTATTTTCGTCTCATGCTAGCAAAAAAATCAATCTTGATTTCGAATTGAAGATGAAACGTCCAATGGGTAAAACCCGTGATGTTTCGTTGGTATCCATGCCTCCTGTCTGGCGCCCTGGTGACAGCTCGGAGCGCATCACCAATATTCGCTTTTTTCAGCAATTTGATGGTTATGTCGGTGGACAAACAGCGTGGAGTATTCTGACTGAATTGGAGAAAGGGCGCTATCCCACTTTCAGTTACCAGGAATGGCAAAGCCGTGATCAGCGTATAGAAGTGGCATTATCTTCCGTGTTATTTCAGCGTTCCTACAATGCATTTAGCGATTGTATCGCCAACTTACTACCGTATAGCTTTGAAGATATTGCTTTTACTATTTTGCATTATGACCGTTCAAGTGTGCAGTTGAACAAAGCGTCACAAAAACGTTTGGCGCAGATTGCCGAATACATTCGTCATAACCAAGATATCGATTTAGTTTTGGTGTCGACTTACACTGCCAATGATGAAAGTAAAAGTGCTAGCCAAAACTTATCAGAGCAGCGTGCTGAAGTATTACGTGACTACTTTAAATCTTTAGGTTTACCAGAAGACCGAATTCAGGTTCAAGGCTATGGCCGTCGTCGCCCTGTCGATGACAATTCTTCACCAATAGGCAAAGATAAAAACCGTCGAGTTGTAATATCACTGGGGCGGACGCAGGTTTAATTTAGACGAAACCTTGCAATGAGATTACAGTTAGTGGCGGTGTCTATGTCCTGAACAAGTTTGGCTATTTTGGGGTTTGGGTGTCTTTTCATGAACTCAATCAATGCTTTTTTACAGCAACCCATAGAGTCGACAAAGGCATCACAATGGTGGTTTGGACATTGCGGTACTAGTGTCAGCACCTTTTCGGAAGCAAGTTGAAGATATTTCAGTTCATACTTGGTATCGCCCATCGTGCGCCAAAACGAAGCCATATTATGGCAGGAAATCACTGAAATCATCAGGCGCTCTTCAACGTCGATCTCACTTGAGTCACTAATTCGTTCGCTTAATGTTAACGCTTGTTGGTAGTGAAGAATGCTACGCAGATGATCAGCATCATTCATTGCGATATCAGCCAGTAACGTGTGTTTTTCCCACTCGGCGACGCCCATTGTTTTCTCACTCTCCAAGTTCACAATACCTGGAGGTTAAATGATAACCATTATCATGTAAAGTGAAAAATAATAGGGTAACAGAGTGTCACCCTATCGAGTCAGTACTGGAGGTGATCACCCTTCAAGGCCAGCAGATGCTTGTTTATTTTGGATTAGCTCGAGCATATAGCCGTCAGGGTCTTTGACGAAAGCAATGTGAGTCGTGCCTCCCTTGACAGGGCCTGGTTCGCGAGTCATATTGCCGCCAGCCGCTTTGATCGCATCACAAGTTTGGTAGATGTCTTCGACACCAATCGCGATATGGCCAAACGCACTGCCCAGATCGTACTCTGTGGTACCCCAGTTGTAAGTCAGTTCAATGACTGCCCCTTGAGATTCATCACCGTAACCCAAGAAAGCGAGAGTGTATTCATACTCTTTATTTTCATTGGTACGCAGCAACTGCATTCCCATTACTTCTGTGTAAAACTTGATCGACTTTTCTAAATCACCCACTCGTAGCATGGTGTGTAAAATACGCCCGTTTGACATTGCTTTGCTCTCCTAGTTTTCTGGGTAAACTTTCTCTTTAAACTCACACAAATCTTCAATGATACAGCTACCGCAGCGCGGCTTGCGTGCAACACAGGTGTAGCGCCCATGAAGAATCAACCAATGATGTACATCGAGTTTGAATTCTTTGGGTACGACTTTGAGTAACTTTTCTTCCACCTGATCGACATTTTTGCCCATCGCGAACTTAGTGCGGTTAGAGACACGGAAGATATGCGTGTCTACAGCAATAGTTGGCCAGCCGAAAGCGGTATTCAGTACCACATTGGCAGTCTTGCGACCGACGCCAGGTAGAGCTTCCAATGCGGCTCGATCTTCAGGGACTTCGCCATTGTGTTTATCCAGCAGAATACGGCAAGTCTTGATGACGTTTTCCGCTTTTGAGTTAAACAGACCAATGGTCTTTATGTATTCTTTGACGCCATCAACGCCCAAATCGAATATTCCTTGTGGTGTATTCGCAACCGGATAAAGCTTGTCGGTTGCTTTGTTAACACTCACATCTGTTGCCTGAGCGGATAAGAGCACGGCAATCAAGAGTTCGAAAGGGGTACTCCAGTTGAGCTCAGTCTGAGGGTTAGGGTTGTTTGCCCTTAGACGTTCCAGTATTTGTACTCGTTTTTCTTTATTCATTTTGAAGCGGCTTTCCAGTGTGTAGACCAGACATTACTGATTCGTGACGCGAGCGCGTTCAATGGTCGGTTTTTCTTGTTTTGGCTGACGAGCTTCTAGCTGTTTATCTATGATGTTTTTCAGTGCGATGAGTAACCCAACGCCAATAAAAGCTCCGGGTGGAAGAAGTGCCAGCAGAAAACTATTATCAAACTGGAATATTTCAATGCGCAGGGCACTTGCCCAGCTGCCAAGCAACAGGTCAGCGCCATCAAATAAGGTACCATTGCCGATCACTTCACGCATCGCACCTAAAACGACCAGAACACTAGTCATTCCGAGGCCCATCCAGAAACCATCCTGAGCCGAGGGTAATAAGGCATTTTTAGAGGCAAAAGCTTCAGCACGACCGATGATAATACAGTTGGTCACGATAAGAGGAATGAAAATGCCCAAAGAGAGATAGAGGCCGTAAGCGTATGCGTTCATCAGCAGTTGAACACAGGTCACCAGAGCGGCAATGATCATCACGAAGACGGGGATACGCACTTCTTTTGGCACATAGTCACGCACTAAAGATACAGTGACGTTGGACCCTACTAATACCAGCAAAGTGGCGATCCCCAAACCTAAAGCATTGGTTACGGTTGAAGAGACTGCCAACAATGGACAGAGGCCTAGTAGCTGAACCAGTGCGGGGTTGTTGTCCCACATACCATTTTTAATCAGTGTTTTGTGTTCACTCATTGTTGCCTCCACAATTAAGTGGTTGGTTCTGGATTTGTGCGCGATTGTCGTTTACAAATTGTACGGTATTTTTGACCGCTTTGACGACTGCTCTTGGGGTAATTGTCGCACCAGTAAATTGATCGAATTGGCCACCATCTTTGCGCACCTTCCAGTCAGCTTCATTTTCAGGTGTGAGTTTTTTACCAGCAAAACTCAGGATCCAATCAGTGACACGCAAGTCGATTTTATCGCCTAACCCCGGTGTTTCCTGATGAGCCAGTACCCGTGAACCTAGCACTGTACCGTCTTGTTTAATACCGACGATAATTTTGATCGCTCCGTTATAACCGTCCGGCGCAATGGCCTCGATAGCCAATGCGGTGGGTTCGTCATTCTTGCTCGCCATATAAACAGGCATTGGAGTATCCGTACCAAGGGCGGGATCTGTGACCATGGTGCAGGACTTATACAAGCTGTTGTCATGCATTTGTTGTGGAATCACTTGATTGAGCACAGACAACAACTGGGCTTGCTCCTGTTGACGGATCTGCTCTTTAGTTAAGTAGTGAGTGAGGGCGACGACACCTGTTGAAGCACAGGCGAAAATCGCGAGTATTACACCGTTCTTGCGAATCGCGTTTAACATATTGCTCCTTAGTGCCCGTACGTTCTAGGTTTGGTGTAGTAATCGATCAAAGGCACACACATGTTACCAAGCAGCACAGCAAAAGCGACGCCATCAGGGAAACCGCCCCAACTACGGATGATGAAAACCATTGCGCCAATAAAAGCTCCGAAAATTAGCCTACCTTTCACCGTGGTGGATGCAGAGACAGGATCGGTGGCAATAAAAAATGCACCCAGCATGGTAGCACCTGATAGCAAGTGGAGCAGTGGGGATGCTGTCTCTGCTGGAGTTACGATAGCAAATAGGCCGCTCATTACTGTCAAACCGACAAGGAAGCTAACAGGGATGTGCCAGTTAATGACTTTCAATTTGATCAGTACCAGTCCACCTGCGAGATAAGCCAGATTGACCCATTCCCAACCAATACCGGCTAAACCACTGAACTGAGGCTGGCGGAGAACTTCCGCAGCAGTGTTACCTGTACGCAATGCCGTTTTGAACGCGTCTAGTGGTGTGGCCATGGTGACACCATCAACACCTGTTCGGATCTGCTGGAGTGATAGGCCATCAAGGTTAAATCCTGCAAAAATCAGCGAAAAAGCATCACCGAAAGATACGGCTGTCGGTTGAAGTTCCATCGGTGAAATCCAACTGGTCATCTGTACTGGGAAAGAGATCAAGAGCACAACGTAAGCGACCATTGCTGGGTTAAACAGGTTCTGCCCAATACCGCCATAGAGGTGTTTAGCAATCAAAATAGCGAAAATTAAGCCAATAGTAATTAGCCACCAAGGGGATAGAGGAGGGATAGCCACAGCAAGCAGCCAAGCCGTAACAATTGCGCTATTATCCCGTAAAGCGGACATAGGATGACGCTTGCGAGCCAACATGACACCAGCTTCAAGCAAAAGCCCAAGAATGATGGCAAAGCCAAGTTGAATTAACGTTCCCCAACCAAAAAAGTAAGTTTGAGCAAATAATCCGGGTAAAGCACATAGTGCCACCCATTTCATTAAGTTGGGTGTGCTCCTGCGACTATGAGCGTGGGGTGAGCTGGCAATGAAAAAGGCCACTACTCGTTCTCCTCAAATTTATTGTTCTGTTCGCGTTCAGCCTTGCGTGCTTTGGCGCGTGCGATAGCGGCCGCGACGGCGGCTTTCTTTGGAGCCTCTTCGGAAGTTTGAGCGTTTTCCGGTTCAGCGGTGACGGGGTCCGGCTTACCTTCCTGCTGCGCTTTGCGTGCTTTAGCTCGAGCAATAGCAGCAGCCACCGCAGCTTTCTTAGGATCCTCTTCGGCTGCTTCGGTGTTTTTTGGCTCTGCCGTGACGGGTTCCGGTTTGCCTTCTTGCTGCGCTTTGCGTGCTTTAGCTCGAGCAATAGCGGCTGCCACCGCAGCTTTCTTTGGATCCTCTGCAGCTAATTCTGAGCTTTCTGGCTCGGCAGTGACGGATTCTGACTGACCTTCTTGCTGTGCTTTACGAGCTTTGGCACGCGCGATAGCGGCAGCCACGGCAGCTTTCTTCGGGTCTTCTGCGGCTGTTTCGGTGTTTTCAGGCTCTGCCGTGACGGGTTCCGGTTTGCCTTCTTGCTGCGCTTTGCGTGCTTTAGCTCGAGCAATAGCAGCAGCCACCGCAGCTTTCTTAGGATCCTCTTCGGCTGCTTCGGTGTTTTTTGGCTCTGCCGTGATGGGTTCCGGTTTGCCTTCTTGCTGCGCTTTACGTGCTTTAGCACGAGCAATAGCAGCTGCAACCGCATCTTTCTTATCATCGGATGAAGTGGCTGGCGTGGCATCTTGAGTCTTCTGAGCTTTTTTCTCTCTTGCCTGACGTTTGCGTTCTTCACGCAGTTTTGCCATTTCAGAGTTGTCTGGCTCCGTATCACCTGCTTGCATCGCAGCCGCTTGCTTGGCTTTTGCTTTAGCGATTGCGGCAGCTACTGCGGGTTTCACTGCAGGTTCATCCGACTTCGATTCAGATTTCTGCGCTTTTACACGCGCAATGGCAGCAGCAATAGCATCATCGCCACCGGTTTTCTTCATATCTTTGCGACGATCATCGGCCGCTTTCTTAAATCGATTTTCGCGTTCTGCTTTATCACGCTCAAGTCGCGCTTTTTTCTCTTCAAAGCGGATTTTAGCGCGTTCAGCGGCTTCGGACTCTTCTTTGCGAGTACGTATTTCGGCTTTGGCTTGGCGGTAGTATTGCACCAGTGGGATTTCACTTGGGCAAACAAAGGCACAGGCACCACATTCGATACAATCTTTAAGGTTGAGCTCTTCGCATTTGTCATATTCCTCTGCTTTCGCGTGCCATTGAAGCTGCTGAGGTAGTAGAGAAGCTGGGCAGGCCTCAGCACATTGGCCACAGCGAATACACGCCATTTCGTACTGATCTGGTGAGATCTCTCTACGAGTTGGGGCGAGAATACAGTTAGCCGTTTTGGTGATAGGCACGTTGGCATGCGGAAGCGTAAAGCCCATCATCGGACCGCCCATGATTAGGCGCGGTAGTTTTTTATCGGCTTTGTAGCCAAATTCATCAAGCAGCGATTGTACAGGGGTCCCGATCAATGCTTTGACATTACGTGGTTGCTTAAACGTGTTCCCCGTCAGGGTAACAATACGCTCTATCAGCGGTTCGCCGTCACACACAGCACGCTTGATGGCCTGCAGTGAACCGACATTTTGCACTAGTAGACCAATATCAGCAGGAATGTTATTCGCCGGTACTTCTTTGTTAGTCAGAATTTTTATCAGTTGCTTCTCACCACCTGATGGGTATTTAGTTGGAATGACGCGAATGATGATGTCTTTGTGCAGCGCGGCTTGCTCTAACGCTTTGATGGCTTGAGGTTTGTTATCCTCAATACCGATAATAGTCAGCTTAGGCTTTAAGATATGTTCAACAATCTCGATGCCCTTGATAATTTCATCAGCATTTTCTTGCATCAACATGTCATCAGCGGTGATGTAAGGTTCACATTCGGCCGCATTAACAATCAGGATTTCAGTACGAGCTAATCCAGCTTGGATCTTTTTCGCGGTTGGGAAGCCTGCGCCGCCCATACCTGAAACGCCAGCCTGACGAATAATCTCAATCAATTCGTCCGGTGTGGATTGGGTAAAGTCGTTCTGGGTTTTGCGTTCAATCCAGCGATCTTCGCCATCTGGAGAAATGACGATACAAGTTTCAGCTAGACCTGATGGATGCGCGGTGGTGCGAGGTTCAATCGCGGTGATTTTACCTGATGTTGGTGCATGAACCGGTAGCATGAAGCTAGTATCGTACTTAGTCAGCGGCTGACCTTTGAGTACCTGCTCGCCAACTTCTACGGTGATCGAGCCCGGTTTACCAATGTGCTGCTTTACGGGCAGAATGATTTCTTGTGGAATACTTGCCCTAGCAATCTGACTCTTGGTGGATTGTTTTTTGTTTTCCGCTGGGTGGACGCCCCCAGGAAAATCCCAAAGTGCGCCTGACTTAATTTGTTCGATGAGTGACAGCATACCAGTCCTTAATTCACGCCATTCTGCGGCTTGGCAGAATCGGTAATATCAACAACAGGAATGGCGTCCAGTTGCCACTTCCAGCTCGCTGTAGTGGTTTCTACAGGAATCATTTCAATACAGTCCGTTGGGCAAGGTGCGACACACAGGTCACAACCGGTGCATTCGTCTTTGATCACCGTATGAAGGGCTTTTGTACCGCCAACTATCGCATCAACCGGACAAGCCTGAATACACTTAGTGCAACCAATGCACATGTCCTCGTGAATAAATGCGACGGTTTTGACGTTATTGTCCAGATCGTGAGCCGAATCTGTTGCTTCAACGCCCATAAGGTCAGCCAGCTTTTCGATGGTGGCCTGACCGCCAGGAGGACACTTGTTGATCTCGTCGCCATTGGCAATTGCTTCTGCATAAGGGCGACACCCAGGGTAGCCACACTGGCCACACTGAGTCTGAGGTAAAATGTTATCAATCTGGTCAACAATCGGATCCGCTTCCACTTTAAAGCGGATCGAGGCAAAGCCTAATATGGCGCCAAATAGGGCAGCGAGTGCTGCTAGGGCCAATACAGCAATAAGAATCGCGCTCATTACAATTTCACCAGTCCAGTAAAGCCCATGAAGGCTAGCGACATCAGGCCGGCGGTGATCATTGCGATCGATGCCCCTTTGAATGGCGCAGGCACATCTGCCGCTGCGATACGCTCACGCATGGATGCAAAGAGGATTAGCACCAGTGAGAAACCGACCGCTGCACCAAATCCATAAATAATGGATTCGATGAAATTGTGGTTTTCGTTGATATTAAGTAGGGCGACCCCTAGTACTGCACAGTTGGTTGTGATCAGCGGTAGGAAAATCCCTAGCAGACGGTAGAGTGTTGGGCTGGTTTTATGCACCACCATTTCGGTGAACTGAACCACCACGGCGATTACCAAAATAAAGCTCATGGTACGCAAATATTCTAGCCCTAAAGGCTCTAGGATATAGCTTTCAACAAGATACGAGCACACTGAAGCTAAGGTCAGGACAAACGTAGTTGCCAACCCCATTCCGATTGCGGTTTCCAGTTTCTTGGAAACACCCATAAATGGACATAAGCCCAAAAACTTTACCAGTACAAAGTTGTTGACCAGCACTGTGCCGACCAGCAACAAAAGATATTCGGTCATAATTATATATTTAAGAGAATCCGATCCCGATATTATCCTGCTTTGCTGAGTCAATAACAACCAAGTAAAGCTAGGGTTTTGTATTGTTGAATGAAAATTATACGGGATATTCTCGATCTCGGAGTAAATTCGTGCTTAAACCTGTAAAAACCGTCATAAAGTAGGGGGATTTTTAGAGCTCTTGGATATTAAGGTTAGCCTGTTAATAGCTTGAGAGAATAAAAAAGCAGACGGATTTAATAAATTGTCAGATGAAACTCTGAGTGTTTACAAAGTGATGAGTGGTGGCAGAGGAGAAAGATCGATAAGCGGTGATTGGCTTAACTCTCCAAATAAAAACAGTGAATTAGACTGCTGGCCTAATAGTTTTTCTAGCGGAATCAAGCTGCGCAGGGCATAAAATCGATGTACATATTGCGTTGTTTCCAAAGGAAGAGCGAGTGTTGAGAATTGTCTGCTGCCAGCTTGTTTTATAGCCCTGGATACTCGGCCTTCGCCCGCATTGTAGGCGGCAAGGGTGAGTGCCAAATCATCAAACTTATTGTGCAAAAACGCCAAATATTCAATAGCTGCCTTCGTACTGGTTTGAATGTCAAATCGTTGATCTTGGCTGGCATCAACTTTAAGGCCGAAGCGTTGTGCTGTGGCTGGCATAAGTTGCCATAACCCTGCTGCATTGGCATGAGAGACAGCTTTAGGATCATAGGAGGACTCAAGCATGGGCAGCAATATGAGTTGTAGTGGCAAAGAGTGTGATGACAACTGCTGAGCGATATCCTGTATTAGAGGTCGATTAACCGTTAAACGTTGCTCGATGTGTTTTTTATAGGGAGTCAGAATTGCCAATTCTTGCTCAAATTCAGTAGGTAAAGGTGAGGCCTTGAGAGGGTATACAGTACAAAGATAAACCGACAAGAGCTTGCACAATGCCCCTTTCCAACCACTGCGAACATTGATCATCTCAACGATGGCTGCTCTTCATAGGTATCTTGGCTTGGCTGAGTGATATGGGACATCAGCTCATGGAAGCTGGCAGAGCTTTGACCATTCTCTTGATTGAGAGCATGACAGTGTTTCACCAGAGATTCTAGCTCACGCCATTGTGCATGAACTTTATTTGATAACGACGGCGGTAATACAGAAAAAAGTTTGCTAATACCGGCTTGATCGCTAGTCAGCCGTAAAGCTTTCATGGCCTGGCTACGTTCACTGGCATGTTGATCAAGCTTTTTAAGCAATGATTTTTGCTCGGCAAGATTTTGATTGAGCTTCGCTGCATCAAAAGACAGATACAGCGATTTTTGCTCTTGCAGCAGTGTCGCTAATTGGCGATACGACTTGATGTCATCGCCTATTGAGGTGAGAAAACGCTGAATCACGCGAGAGGTTTCAGATGCCATATTGAACTCCAGCCTGCGTTACTCGTGACCAGTATGGAATTGAAGCACTGCTTGAGATAGCGCTTTGGTATCCAGTACTAACTCGCCTTTTACCAGTGCATTACGGACTTGTTCCACCTTTTCCATATCTACGTTAGGCAGTGATTGCATTTCTGCCTGTGCTTTATCGATTGCAGCAGTATTGGTGTTGACCATGGCTTCTGAAATCGGTTGAGCAGTCGCAGATTCTGCGGGTTTCTTAGAAGCTTGGTTTAGGCTGGTTTGAGGTACGTGGCCGCCTGCAACTTTGTCGATTTTCATCAATGGGTTCCTTAGTCATCGTGGTTACAGGTTAAGTGCGACCATGATGCGCGAAACATTAAGTCAAAGTAATCACTTTTTTATATCTACCTGAAATGATTATCTCTTTACGAGTCATAAACAGCGAAAATGATAACCGGAGTCCAAAAATCAGAATTGGGTCTGTACCTGATTGAGTCCAGTGACCACCGCTTTAATGACTTTTCCTGAAGAACTGTTCTGAACATCAATTTGTTCACCACGCGTTCCTTGCTCAAGGGCGACACCTTTGGTGGATGCAGTAAATCCGTCTTTGGAGGCGGTTATCACCACTTGATTACCTTTCGCGACCAAAGGCGTGGACGCTAATTTTCTTGGATCTAATATCTGGCCTGAGCGTATGCGCCTAGAGGCAACCATGCCGGAGACTTGAGAGAGCTGGGTAAAGAAATCTTGCTCCCGACTCAGGGTTCTCTTTTCAAGCTTAAGGTTCATGGGTGAAATCGCTTGGTCTCGATTGATGCCTGTTTTGGTCACGACCATCTTGAGAGTCAGCGCTGATTTGATGGTGACATTGATTCGCCATTCCACGGAAGGTACATCGCAGCTAACAGACCGTTTTAGGTTACCGACAGGGAGTGTTTTGTTATCGATACCAGCAATACTTAGTGGTTTTGGGCACATAGGCAGGTGCTTGGCAGCATCAGGGACGCGAAGATCATAATCGAGTTGATAGTCTCCCCAGTTTCTGCTGTTGGCTTGAGCTTGGACCTGCTGTTTAAAGTTAGTTTCAACGGCCTGAATAATAGCCTGCTTGGCACTGGTATTTTCACGGCTTAATACGCCATGGCTGGATAGCATGGCACTGATCAATGCTGCCCAATATAGAGGGGAAAGAATTCGGTTCCTCTGGCTTTTTAATACTTCCGTAATGCGGAAATGACATTTCCTTTCTTTTTTGTAAGTCATTGATTTTGTTTTGTTATTTTTGTGGCATGCATCTTGTCTTATTCATCCTTATTCGAGTCGACTTTAAAGGAAAGAGACATGGCAATTTCATTTGAAAGTGCGTTAGGTGTTCACCCTGATGCGCTGAATTTTCGGGTTCAGCGTACCAAAGTCCTTGCCAGTAACCTAGCAAATGTTGATACCCCGGGTTACTTGGCGAAGGACCTGAGTTTTACCACGGTAATGAATCAGTTATCACCTCATGGAGTGAACAACTCCGTGCCGAAACTGCAGGTCTCTTCTATGTACTCGATCCCTTATCAAAACAGCAAAGACGGCAATACGGTCGAGCTGGGGGTTGAGCAAGGCAAATTCACACAAAACAACATGGACTTTCAGACCAGCCTGACCTTCTTGAATATGAAGTTTCAAGGGCTGGCGAAAGTGATAGAGGGACGATAATCATGTCATTTACCGATATTTACTCGATTGCTGGCTCAGCAATGAATGCTCAGACAGTACGTTTAAACACGGTGGCGAGTAACCTTGCTAACGCAGATGCCGTCTCTGCCAATCCAGATGACGCCTACAAGGCGCTAAAACCTGTGTTCGCCACGGTGTACAGCAAAACTCAGTTGTCAGCGAGTAAAGAAAGTTACCCAAATGCTGAGGTGAGAATTGTTGATGTTGTCCAAAGTGCAGCTCAGGCGGAAAAACGCTTTGAGCCGAGTAACCCGCTGGCTAACGACGAGGGGTATGTTTACTACCCAGATATCGATGTGGTGTCTGAGATGGCAGATATGATGTCAGCCACCCGTAGCTTCGAGACCAATGTTGAAGTGCTGAGCAATGTAAAAAGTATGCAGCAAGGCCTGCTTAGACTAGGGCAGGGCAGCTAATGAGCATCGCTTCTTACAACGCTTTATCTTCTGATACACCAGTTGCTTCAGGGACAAATGCATCATCGGTGACAGGCAATCCACAGGATGCCAATAGTGCCACGTCGCTGGAAAACGAATTCATCAGCTTGATGGTCGCGCAGATCCAAAACCAGGATCCTCTCAACCCACTTGATGGCACTGAGTATGTCAGTCAATTGGCACAGTTCTCTCAGGTACAAAGTACAGAGAACATGGCGTCAATGATGCAAAACAGCATGGTTTTGCTCGATAACATGCAAGTTCTGTCTACGGCCGGGCTGGTAGGTCAGACGGTTTATGTGTCTGGCAATGAATTCGAAATGGGTGACGCGGTTCAAGGCGGAAAAATTGAACTTCAACATCCTTCAAGCCAAGTCAATTTGGTTGTCACAGATGAGTTTGGGCAATCGCGTAAAGTGCCTTTAGGCGCTCATCCCGCGGGAGATGTTGAATTCAGTATCAATCCTGAAGAGCTTGAGCTTAAACCTGGCAAGTACAAGGTATCGGTTCAGGTGCAGGAGGGGCAATCAGCTCCAAACATTCTTTTAGCCGGTCA
Source organism: Vibrio coralliilyticus (assembly GCF_024449095.1). Taxonomy (NCBI): domain Bacteria; kingdom Pseudomonadati; phylum Pseudomonadota; class Gammaproteobacteria; order Vibrionales; family Vibrionaceae; genus Vibrio; species Vibrio coralinecrosis. The sequence goes on along the minus strand of NZ_CP024627.1, from coordinate 2,317,759 downwards.
GGTTGAGCAAGTTCGTATTCCAAGCTCAGGCGGCGCAGCGTTCGTCAATATCGCAGGTGTTGGCAGCGTACCTTTCTATCAAATCACTCAGTTTGGTGCTTAACCAATAAGGAATAAAGAGGTTTAGTTATGAGTTTTAATATTGCCCTAAGTGGCCTTGATGCGACTAACCAAGAGCTGAATACCATCAGCCACAATATTGCCAACGCATCGACTTACGGATTCAAGGGGGCACGTACTGAGTTTGCAGCTGTTTACAACGGTATGCAGCCAGGTGGCGTGGAAGTCGCTTCTATCTCTCAAAACTTTGATAAAAATGGTTCGGTGAGTGGAACGGGCCGAGCAATGGATCTTGCCATCAATGGTAACGGCTTCTTTGTGACCAAAGATAGTGCAGGACAATTGCTTTACACCCGCTCAGGGGTATTTGGTACAGATAAAGACAATTACGTTATTGGCAACACGGGCGCTAAATTGCAAGGCTACAGCGTTGATGGAAACAACAACCTGCTTACGGGAGCCTCGGGCGATATTAAGATCTCGACGTCTTCATTGGCGGCTAAAGCGACTGACAAGATGGCGTTCATCGCCAACCTAGATGCAACCAATTCGATTGTTGACCAGACGGTGAACCCGTTTGACCCTAACAACACTGATTCATTCAACTCCTCTTACACGACAAAAGTTTACGACTCTCAAGGTAAGCCGCATACCGTTACCCAGTATTTCACCAAAACGGCGGATAACGCGTGGGAAGTGAATGTGCAGGTTGATAGCGGGGCAACGGCAGTGTCAACCGTTGCAATGACGTTCAACCCAGATGGCTCTATTGCGACGCCGACAGGCGCTTATAACGTTTCGTTCCCAGCGGCGGGTGCGAACCCAATGAGCATCGATATTGACCTGTCAGGCAGCACTCAATTTGGCACAGGCTTTGGTGTCAGTACTAACAACCCGAATGGTTACACATCGGGTGAACTCGCGGGTGTTCGCGTAGAAGACAACGGCATGGTTTACGCCACATACACTAACGGTCAGTCCCAATTACAGGGTCAAGTTGTGCTGGCGGATTTTGCTAACCCTCAAGGCCTCTCAAAAGTCAGCGGGACAGCCTGGACTCAAAGTTTCAGCTCAGGCGCGCCAGTAATGGGTGTTCCAGGTTCTGGCACTTTGGGTGATCTAACACCGGGAGCGCTAGAAGGTTCAAACGTCGATCTGACGAGCGAGTTGGTCAATCTGATGACAGCACAGCGCAACTATCAGGCGAATGCAAAAACCATTTCGACTAATGACAAACTGACTCAGGCGTTGTTTAACGCAATCTAACGGAGCCTGATATGGACAGTTTGCTATTCACTGCAACATCTGGCGCGAGTCGAGTACTCAAGGCTCAGCATGTTCGTTCAAACAACTTATCCAATGCGGATACCGCTGGTTTTCGTGCTGACATGGAGCGTGTCTCGAGTGTTCAGCTTCAGGGTTCAGGCTTTGATGGCCGTACTATGGTGGTGACCAACTCTGCGTCTACTCGTTTTGATGAAGGTGACATCGTCAAAACGGGGCGTGCATTGGATGTTGCCGTTATGGGGGAAGGCTATCTGACCGTTCAGACGGCTGATGGCCAGGAAGCGTATACCCGCGCAGGTAACATCAAAGTCGACCCGTTCGGCGCTTTATCTATCAATGGTTTCGCGGTTGTCGGTGAAGGTGGCCCTTTGGTTCTTCCAGACTATCAGAAAGTTGAAATCAGCGAACGTGGTCGTATTTCTGTCGTCCCTCCGGGTGGCGGTGCTGAGCTTGAAGTCGGCACGTTGAAGTTGGTGAAGCCGGAAACCACTCAACTGCAGAAAGAGAGCGATAGCTTGCTTCACAGCGTTGATGGCAACCCATTTGAAGTTGACCAAACCGTTCAACTTGCGCCAGAACATATCGAAGGCAGCAACGTATCAGCGATTGATGAGCTGCTGAATGTGATGTCGCTAACACGTAACTTTGAAATGCAGGTGCGGATGATGAAAACCGCAGAGACTTTGGCGCAAGCCGGTAACAAATTAATGTCGTCGCGCTAAGCGTGGCGCAAGGAGTAGAAAATGCACTCAGCATTATGGGTAAGTAAAACGGGCATGGCGGCTCAAGACACTAAAATGACGGCCATCTCTAACAACCTAGCAAACGTTAACACTGTTGGTTTTAAACGTGACCGAGTGGTGTTTGAAGACCTATTTTACAGCATTCAACGCCAGCCGGGAGCGCTGGTGGATCAGGTCAATGAGTTACCATCCGGCGTTCAGTTGGGTAGCGGTGTGCGAGTGGTAGGCACACAAAAGGTGTTCACTCAAGGCAATACGCAAAACACCAGTCAAGAATTGGATCTTGCTGTGATGGGGCAGGGTTTTTTCCAAATCGAAAACTCTGATGGGCAGATCATGTACACCCGTAATGGCCAGTTTCACGTCAATTCGGAAGGCCTAATGGTCAATAGCCAAGGTCTGCCTTTGGAACCGCAAATCCAGATACCCGAGAACGCATTATCGGTTTCCATTGGTGTGGATGGTACGGTGTCGGCTACTACAGCTGACAGCACTGCACCGCAAGAACTCGGTCAAATCACCTTAGCGAAATTCATCAACCCAGCCGGCCTTGAAGCTGTGGGCGGAAACTTATTCCGTGAAACGGAAGCCAGTGGTCAGGCGGATGAGCTGATCGCCGGAGAAGACGGTGTGGGCAGTATTAAACAAGGCTCTTTAGAAGGTTCAAACGTTCAAGTCGTGGAGGAAATGGTTGACATGATCACGACTCAGCGTGCTTACGAGATGAACGCCAAAGTCGTTTCGGCTGCGGATGACATGCTGAAGTTTGTCGCTCAGTCGGTGTAACGGTCAAGTAATAAAGGAACAGGGAATGAAGGCATTATTGAGAGTTTGGCCTCTGGTTGTCATTTTGCTTGCTGGGTGTGCGGGTCGACAGGAGTTTACCCCTCCTGAACCTGATGAAGAAAAATACGCACCGCCTACGCTGGACTATTCACTTCCAGCCGCGCAAAACGGCAGTCTTTATCGTCACCAATATTCCATGACCCTGTTTCAGGACAGGCGAGCGTATCGTGTCGGCGATATGCTCACAGTCGTCCTTTCCGAAGAAACGGAATCGAGCAAAAAAGCCGATACCAAGTATGGTAAAAACTCGAGCGTTGGTTTTGCTACGCCGAGTTTGGGTGGCAAAACCATCGATGAACTCGCCGCTAGTGTCGATGCTCAACGCGCTTTTGATGGTAGTGCATCCAGCTCACAGGGCAACAAATTAGAAGGGGCTATTACTGTGACGGTGCACGAAGTGTTACCTAATGGGGTATTGCGCATCAGTGGTGAAAAATGGATTCGCCTCAATCAGGGCGATGAGTTTATTCGCCTAACGGGTATTGTTCGTGTTGATGATATCAGTCGTAACAATCAGGTCTCTTCTGCACGTATCGGTGATGCGCGAATTACTTATTCAGGTCGAGGTACGCTGGCTGACAGTAATGCTGCTGGCTGGTTAAGCCAATTCTTCAACAGTCCTTGGATGCCGTTTTAATGAAACAGAAAATGACTATGTTTACCGCCGTTCTTAGCTCTCTTTCTCCCCGATTTAGCTCGGCGCATGAGAAGAGGGTTGCTAAGCAAAGAGATTCATTCTTGATGGGGATGTTGCTGGTGTTGTCACTAGGGACAGCGTTACCTGCTCAAGCTGAAGTTGAAATCCCTATCATGGACTTAGTTGATGTGCAGGGTATTCGTGAAAACCAATTGGTTGGTTATGGTCTAGTGGTTGGCCTAGACGGGCAGGGTGACCGCAATCAGGTCAAATTTACCGCGCAATCCATCACCAATATGTTGCGACAATTTGGTGTTCAAATCGACGACAGCACTAACCCAAAATTGCGCAATGTTGCTTCAGTGAGTGTGACTGCTACGGTTGAGCCGATGGCAGGTGCAGGGCAAACGCTGAATGTGGTGGTGTCTTCCATCGGTGATGCCAAGAGTTTGCGCGGCGGTACCCTGCTGCTGACACCACTGCGCGGTATCGATGGTGAGGTGTATGCCGTTGCTCAGGGCAACGTCGTCGTGGGCGGCGTGTCTGCTGAAGGAAAAAGTGGCTCTAAAATCGTCATTAATACCCCGACTTCTGGTCGGATTCCCGGTGGTGCCACGCTGGAACGAGAAGTCCCCAATGACTTTTCAGAGCAAGATAACGTGGTACTGAACCTGAGAAAACCAAGCTTTACGACCGCTAAGAATATTGCACGTGAGATCAATAACATCTTTGGGCCAAAAGTCGCGGTTGCCAAAAACAATGTGCGCATTAGCGTCAAAGCGCCAAAAGACAGCCAGCAGCGTGTGGTCATGATGTCGATGTTAGAAGACATCAGTGTGGTAGAAGGACGCAAACCAGCGCGCATCGTTTTCAACTCTCGTACCGGTACCGTTGTGATAGGTAAAAGTGTCAAGGTCAGTGAAGCGGCGGTAAGCCATGGCAACTTAACGGTCACCATTGCTGAATCGCAACAGGTGAGCCAGCCAAACGCGTTTGCTGACGGTGAAACCAAAGTGGTGGATCAGTCGCTATTGGACGTCAGCGAAGAGCAAGCGCAAATGGTGATCTGGCCTCCGGGTACGGAGCTCAACACAATCGTTAGTGCGGTCAACAGCTTAGGGGCGACACCAACGGATTTGATGTCGATTCTACAAGCCTTGCATGAAGCAGGGGCATTGAATGCAGAGCTGGTAGTGATTTAAGGAGTCTTTATGAAACTTGACGGACTGAACGAACAGTCTTCTATGAACTCGGTGCTTTATCACGATAACAGTGCTCTGATGAACATAAAGAATAGTAACGAACAGGGAGCCGCTCTGGAGACAGTGGCGGGTCAGTTTGAAGCGATGTTTTTACAGTTAGTACTGCGGCAGATGCGCAGTAGTAGTGATGTATTGGCCGACGATGACAGCCCATTCTCCAGCCAGCAACAGGGTGTTTTTCGCGATATGTACGATGGCCAGCTGGCGATTGAAATGTCTAAGAAACAGCATTCTGGTATTTCAGAAATGTTGATTAAACAGCTCAGCCCTTCAATTTCAGAAGTGGCATTTTCAGCCAGTGAGTCAACCTTGCCAGCGAATGACATTCTTAGTGAGGTGGAAGCAAGCTCACACGCTGAAACTTCCGTTGCGCCTAATTCTGCACCTGCACTTCATTCGAGCCAGGAGTCGGTCGCCTCAGTTAGACAAATGTTGGGCGAAGCAGGTGTGACAACGGCTTTCGCCCAACCATTGATTCGAAAAATGGAGCTGTAAATGAATCTCGTCAATATTGCCCTTTCTGGGCTTAACGCGAATCGCGTGGCCCTAGACGTCACAGCGCAAAATGTCTCCAACATTAATACACCGGGATACAGCCGGCAACAAGCTTTGATGGCATCGGTTGGTGGAACGAAACACGACAAGTTACACCCTGGGCTAGGGGTCGAAGTGACCAGTATTCGCCGAGTCACCGATGAGTATCTGGTGAAGCAAACTTGGGCGACAAACAGTCTTTCCGCTTACGCGACTCGCTACAGCAGCACGATGAGTCAACTGGAAAATACGCTCGGCGCTGACGGTTTTAGCCTTTCAGCTGGTTTGGATACGTTATTTTCAGCTCTGAATGATGCAACAGTAAAACCTGAATCGGTGCCTTATCGTCAGCAAATCATTAATGAATCCGAAGCCCTTGCGCGACGTTTTAACACCCTCACTGAATCGCTCTCGCACCAACATAAAGATGTTAACGACCAACGTAATGCGGCCATTGCTCATGCTAACAGTTTGATGACTAATATCGCGGACGTGAACAAACAGATCGTTGAGATGCAAGGTACAGGGGGAAACCCAGCTCAACTAATGGACACCCGCGACACATTAATTGGAGAGTTGTCCCAAGTGGTAGAAGTGAAAACGACATCACAGGCTGATGGTAGTTTGCAGGTGACGCTTTCTTCTGGGCAACCACTGGTTATGGGTGGAGATGCTGCTGTGCTTAAAGCCGTTCCTGACCCAAGTGATCCATACCTTGCTGCTTTGCATGTTGAGTTTGGTACTCAGAGCTTTGCGGTGACGGATACGCCAGGCGGGCAGGTTGGCGCACTGACGGATTATCAGACGGAGGTGTTAAAGCCATACCGTACCGCGATTGACGATATGGCTCAGGCATTAGCCGATGAATTCAATTCTGTACTGGTTACTGGTCAAGATCTCAATGGTCATACGGGTAAGCCTTTGTTCAGTTACGACCCTGCTAATCCTGCTGCAAGCCTGACGATTACTGATTTGAAACCAGAGGAGCTTGCTTTGTCTGGTGACGGTAATCCTGGCAATGCGGATGTACTGGACAGCTTAATTGCTGTCAGTAACAAAGCCGTGTCAATTAGTGGTTTTGGCTCAGTAACATTGAACGATGCATTTGCTGCAATGGTAGGTGAAACAGCAATCAAAGCACGTCAGGCTGATGCGGATTATCAGGCTAAGTTGGCAATGAGTGAACAGGCCGTTGCCGCTCGTGACAACGTCAGTGCCGTAAACAGTGATGAGGAAGCGGCCAATTTAATGACGTTTGCCAACGTTCACAACGCCAATATGAAAGTGATCAGTACAGCGAATCAGCTGTTTGATTCAGTACTTCAGTTATTCTAAATATAGGAAAGACAGATGAGAATTAGTGATACTCAATTCAGTCAGATGATGCTGCAAAGTTTGCAAATTAATAACGCTGGGCTTGGGCAAGTGATGCAGCAAATGTCTACCGGTGAACGTCTGACCAAACTGTCCGACGACCCAATGGCGTCTGTTCAATTACTAAATTTAGAGCGTGAAGGCTCGGCGATCACTCAGTACAAGACTAATATTTCCAATGTGAAGACCGCATTATCCAATCAGGAAGTGCAGCTCGACTCCGTGAATGAAAGTCTAAAGATGATGAATGAGCGTGTGCTATGGGGAGCGAACGGGACGTTAACAAGCAGTGAACGTATTGGCATCATCAGCGAATTGGAAAGTCTACGTTCTTCTGTCGTTTCCGCGTTCAATGCTCAGGATGAAGAAGGCCGTTACTTGTTCTCCGGAACTAAAACAGATACGGCGGCTTTGTCCAACGCGAGTGGTAGCTACGTAATCCAAGGCAATAGTGATAAGCGGGTTGTGACAGTAGCGAAAGGCGTGACGATGGAATCCAATATGACCGCACAGGAAATTCTGGATCTAGGTGGCAATAACGTTCTTAACGATCTTGATGCCTTGATTGCAGAGTTCCAGTCACCCACTCCAGCTTTTCGAACTACGGTTGAATCGACGCTCAGCTCTATCGAAGCAACATCCAGCAACGTGTTAGCTGCGATGACTGAAATGGGTGGTCGTCACAACAACCTAGATTTGATGGATAGTGCTCACGGTGAAAATAAATTGTTTGTTGATAAGGTCAGCAGCGACCTCTCCGCGCTAGATTACGGTGAAGCTTCAGTTCGTTTGAGTAACTACATGGCCGCATTGCAAGCGACTCAAGCTAGCTACGTTAAGATTAACGATCTCAACTTATTCGACCGCATTTGATAAGCAGGAATTGAAATATGGTAATGAGCACAGTTGAGGTTCGCCCACACAATGTCAGATTGACTGGGCACGATAGAGCTTCTATTTCTCCTCCTCGTTCTTCAGAGTCTCATGGTGATAACGGGCAGCGTAACCTAGCTGCCCAAAACCAAACACCAGCATCGTATTCGGTGTCTGGTGTTTTGCTTACTCAGGGGCAACAAAATGCCACCTCAGTTCAGATTGCGACACGCTCTTTACAAGCCATAGGCGGTGAGTTGGCCAAGATTAAGCAGGGCCTTACTCGAGCAATGAATCTTGGCGCGAGCAATGTGGCCGGTTTAAAAGAAGGCTTAACAGGAGCCAAAGCAAACATAGAGCGCATTCTAGACAACGCACGTTTTGACGGTAACAAGGTGATCGACAACGAGCTGACGCTCAAGCTCGACAAAGCGGATATGCGTCGTTTCTCAATTCCCGGGCTAAACATCCATCGTTTGAGTGATAAAGCGGAACAAATTCGCCTCGACTTCCCACAAGGAAACTCAGTGATGGTTGAGTTTGATGGCCTGTCAGAGGGCAAGCAAACCGTCAAGATGCTAGACCGAAGCCTGATTCCTCTTGGGCTCAGAGCCTCGTTGTCTGAGGATGGAACGATACTATTTGAATCCTCAGAGAAGGCTTATCAGCAGATGCAACAGAAGGTGATGGTCACGGGGCAGGGGCATCGTTTCCCTGCTGGGCAATCTAATGTGATGACGCTTAAAGCGGAACCAGAAGGTATTGCCGAGCTAAGCTTTGACTTGAGCTCACGCGACGGAATCAAACAGACCATCGCCAAGGTGAACCAGCTCTTCCGTCAAGTACAGGTTGGGTTAGAGCAGGCGAGCGCAGTGGGTTCTGAATTGACGATGCAAATGCAAACGCTTCATAAGCAGTCTTCGGTGATTTCTGCTCACCAAGTCGAAGACAAACTTAAACTCTTCGATGAGAATTCAGGTCAGTTTTCCACAGCCTTTATGGCTCTCAATGCTCAGGCGAACGTAAAGCGTCATTCTGTGGTGGCGTTGATGAGAAGCTAAGACGGAAGCCCAGCTAAAACAATTGACCGATTTCTATTGCTCGTTTGGCTCTTCATTAATTGAAGAGCATTTTTTTTGCCTAAAGGAAAGTCGCGTCAGACCAGAAAGAAGAAGTACAGGAAGCAGACGAAAGCCAGTAGCGTTGCTGATAACGTTGGGTAAATAATGTAAGAATCGCGCTTGTCAGTACGTTGAAAGCAGAGAAAAGTGAGTAGGACATTGTAGATAAGCAGTAGAGTGCTAATGGCCGTGCCTCCATTTAAAGTCAGGTTGTACAACTGGCTAAGGAATAGAGAAAGCAACACGTAGTCGATGACAATCAGCCACATAAAGGCTTTTTGTAATCCATCTTTTTTGGCGTGTCGGACCGTATATTGAGGCATGTGCTTTTACGCTTGAGTTAGTAGGCGCTGCAAGAGCGCCTGAGAGAGTTAAAGTTGTTGAAGCGCTGGCTTCGAAGGAGCTTGGGTGCCGGAAAAGTTAATCACTTCCTGGCGAATTACTGGCTGATTAAACTCTGCTTTCTGTTTTGCTTTTTGCAGTTCGCTGTCAGCTTGATTACCAAAGAAGGTTTCCAATACTTTGGCGGCTGGTGTGGTCAGTATAAACAACTCGATACGTCGGTTCTCACTGGATTCCGGCTCATCTCCATTGAGTAAAGCGCGATCCGACATACCGGTTACTTGCAATACTCGCTCGTCGGGCATCCCACCTGAAACGAGAGTCTGTCTGGCGATATTCGCGCGTGATGCTGATAACTCCCAATTCGAACGGCGTTCAACATGACCTTTGAACCGGGTAGAATCCGTATGACCGCTAATGATCAGTGGGTTCTCTACCCGCTTAAAGACAGGCGCCAACGCAAGGAGAAGATCTTCAAAGAATGGTGTTAGTTCTGACCCGCCACGACTGAACATATGCTGCTTATAATCGTCTTGCAGAACAATCCGTAAACCCTGTGGTGTCACTGTGACATTGACATTCCCCTGAGCGCTGATTTGGCGAACCGCTTCTTTTATTACCTTCGCCAATGCTGCCAGTCGCTCTTGAGTGTCGAATGTGCCCGGGATCAGAGAATCGGTTTCCGGACCATCACCATCGCCTTGAAAGAATGAACTGACAATATGTGTCGAATCATGCCGGCTCGGTACGGAAGAGTCGGCAGCCAAGTCAATAGGAGAGATACTTTGTGAGGTATCAAACGGGTTACCGTAACTCTTGTCAAAGACGCTTGCACTTTGAAGGTGAGCCACAATCGCCTTGCGCTCTTCCTTATCGACAATCTGCATCACCCATAAGACCAAAAATAGAGCCATTAGGGCGATCATGAAATCAGCGAAAGCGACTTTCCAAGCGCCTCCGTGGAAGTCATCATCAGCGACGGTCTTGGTTCGTTTGAACACCACCTGTTCTTGTCTTTGCATTACGCCTCCTGCTCAGAGAGCCACTTCTCCATCTGATTGAATGTCGGTTTAATGTCTAACTGGATGTGCTTACGGCCGGCATCGATGGCAAGTAACGTGGGTTTTTTCGCCACATAGGCCACCAGTGTTGCTCTAACACACTCGAATGCGGTCATGTTGCGCTTTACACGCTGCGCCATAGCATTGCTGAGCGGATCAAGGCAGCAGTAACAGCCAAAAATACCAACAAATGTTCCAACCAGAGCTGCAGCGACGTGGTAGCCCACTAGGGCGATTGAGCCATCAATAGCCTGCATCGTAATGATGATGCCACCCACAGCCGCTAGGATACCAAAGCCCGGCAGTGCTTCAGCCGTTCTCTGCATTGAGCGAGAAGGCAGCAGCATTTCGGTTTGAATGGCTTCGATTTCCTGTTCCAGTAAACCTTCTAACTCGTGAGGCGACATTTGACCCATGGCCATTAAACGCAAGTTGTCAGTAATGAAAGAAATCAGCCGATAATCTGAACCTACTTTCGGGTAGGCGAGAAAGATCGAACTCTGATCAGGGGCTTCAATATGAGAGTCGAGAAACTTAAAGCCTCGGCTACGTGCTGTTTCAAGCAGGTTATTAAGTAGAGCCATCAGCTCCATGTAGTACTCATACTCTTCGCGTGGGGCGGAAATGGTAGCACGGACTTGCTGACGCATTTCTTTTAGAACTTGTGGTGGGTTACCTATGATCAAAGAACCTGCAGCGGCACCAATGATGATCAGAAATTCAGCCGGTTGCCAGATAGCGCCAAGCTTACCGCCTGCCCACATATATCCGCCAAAGACACACAGTAAGACGGTGATGGCTCCAAAAAACTTTTGCATTTGTGACTCCTAGGAGGATAAGTAGTGGTTGAGTTGTTTGAGTGCTTGCTTGTGTAGCTGACAAATCCTTGGAGGCGTCAGATCAAGCACTAAAGCGATTTCGTGAAGGTTAAGTTCGTGTTGATAAAACAGCGTCAAAAGCAGTTGATCTCTTTTCGGCAATTTATCTAAAGCGACTTCGAGACTGCGACGAGTTTGCTCATGGGACATTCCGTCATAAACAGCGTCAGATTGTGCTTCGATACCGTTCTCAATCAATTGATCAAGACTCTGCATTTCTCCGGCCAGCGCCGCATTTTGTCGAGTAAGATAATCTTGTTCGTCTGTTCCCAATGCCTTGATGATTTCAGCATCGGTTGGTTGCCTGCCAAGAGAACGCATCAAATCGCGGGTTACATCATTAAGTTCATGAGCCTGCTGACGCGTTTTTCTTGACCGCCAATCCAGCCGTCGTAACTCGTCTAATATTGCTCCGCGGATGCGACACACGGCAAAGGCAGGGAAGTTGGGATCTTCGACATTTCCGTATCGACGGCCCGCTTCCAGTAAACCAATAAGGCCAATTTGCTGCATATCTTCGATGCTACAGTGCGGTGTCGCGTGAGCTCTGAGCTGATTGACGATACGGTTGACCAACACCTGATGTTTTTTGAGTAACTTGTTCTCATCAATAGGGATGGAAGGTGAACTGATTTCACCTTCTACGCCGTATTCTTCCTGAAAATTCATATCCAACATGGGCCGTGCTCCTTATTGCACGACGTATTTCGTCAGCAAGACATCATCGATGTCGCGAAGAATGTCGGTTTTTTCAAAGGCCAGCAGTACCGTTTGTTTGACCTGATTCTGCAGCAGGTTAACGGCGCCATCTTGATGAAGGTCTTCGTAGGTTTTGTCACTGAAAAGCTTAAGTAACGAATTCCGTACAACCGGCATGTAGTCATCGATATTCTGAATTCGTTCTGGACGGCGAGTTTCAATCGCGACTTCTAACATAACAAAGTGAGTCTGACGCTTACCTTTGACACTCAGAACAATTTTATCCAGTGAGTGGAAGCTAGGTGTCTGAGCTGGTTGACGTTCTTCGATGAGAAAAGCGAGAGGAGAACCTGAGAAAAATGATTCTGACTGGGGACTGTCTCCCGACTGCTTTATGAGCCAAATTCCGCCGATGACGGTTGCTGCTGAAACCAGAGCACTGGTGAGAATCATCGCTGCAAAGAGCGCGATCATTTGTTGTTTTGTCATAACCCTATTCCTAATTATGCGTGTGTGCTGAGCCAATGCTCTGATGGATCATTGGTATTGTCTGAATTGGCAAACTCGCGACTGTCGAATATGTGTGTTTGATGTTCACCTTGATGAGGTGACGGGTCGCGCTCGCTTTCTCCTGAGCCTACGTTGACGTCGACATGGACAAAGTTTTGGTCTTGCAACTCAGCACGTAGCCTGTCAGAAACCTGAAGCAAGGCTTCCCTAGTTGCGGCCGCATTGGCGTTGATTTGCACGTTGAGGCGATCGCCATCAACACGAACCAGCAAGTCCAGTTTCCCAAGCTCTGGCGGGTCAAGACGGATTTTGGCTTCTTGCATACTTTGTTGTGCTTGAAGCGAGACTCTATCATGCAGCACCTGGATCATTTGCTCGCCCCACTTAGCCGCACTCGTATCGACCTTAACTGCTGCCCACTCTGTCGTTTGTACAGATGTTGTTGTAGGTTGTTGATGAGAGACTTGAAGTTGTGTTTGTGTTGAGGCTAACGTTTGCAGAGCACTCTGTACTGATGGGCTTTGGTTGATAGGCGTGTCGATACTCAAAGGCCCGCCTGCTTGCTTGACCAATTGACTGCTGATTGTTTGTGACGTCATTTTGTCTGACGAATTTGTTGCTGAAACGGGGGCGGCATTGAACGCTTGAGAACCGTCCACTGCTCGTTTTTGTTTCAGTTGCAGCGATGCCAAAGTATTCATGGTCGCAGAGTGTTCTTTTAGTAGATGAGGGCTTTCAATCGATAGCGTAGTCGTATGATCTGAGCTATTTTCCTGCCCTAGCATTTCCTCGCTATCATCAGTGAAGGTTACGGCAGTTTGTTTAGCATTTGGCTGACTGCCAGTAAGCGTCGATGCTGGTTGCCCCATGAGAGTAAAGCCAGTGTTTTGTTCGGCAGGCTGACCGAATCCACGGGCTTTTTGGATCGTACCATCAGCGGATAACTGCTCTGGTCTTTGACTTGTCATGGTGTGCAGTGAAGGTGTATTCATTGCTAGTACTCCATGGTCATGGCAAGTTGGTAAGCTTTTGCTCGCTCATGTTGAGCGTCGACAACATTAATCTCGGCTTCCAGCTCGTTGATGGCTTTATCCAGTGCGTCAAAAGCCTGTTTGTGTACCGATTTAACTTCAGTAATGACAGGCGCAAGTCGGGGATCTTTGAGATAGGGCTGATGGCTTTCTAGCAGCTCTCTTAATTGAAGATCGTAGCGTTTTAGCCCTTGCCAATCTTGGGTTTTTGTTGCGATCTGAATCAGTTTGGCGAGATGGCGAAACCGTTCAGGGGACACTTTATGCTTGCTGACCAAAACTCATCCACCCTTCTCGTATATTGTTCATGACGTGTTCCACGCTCGTGAGTTTGTCTAGGTTGTTTTGTACGCTTGCTTGATAAAGCTCGACCTGACAGAAGTCGTAGAGTTGGTGGAGGTTTTCAGCGATTTCGCCGCCGTTTTCTGCATCAAGTGCGCTGTCTAAACCAACCAAAATGTTCATACATTTGTTGATGCCAGCCCCTTTCTCTGCAAGGCGGCCCGCGGCCATGTGACCGCGGACTCGTTCGATTTCGTTGAGTAACCCATCGATCAACATCACCACCAGTTGATGTGGGTTTGCCGAGGCTGCCTGAGCATCAAGATCGACCTGTTGATAAGAGTTGTAGCCTGAATCCATTAACATAAAATCGTCTCCTGGTGGCCGTTAACCAAACATCGACATGGTTTGGTTCATTTGGCGCATAATGGTGTTCATTTGAGTAAATTGCTTGAGGTAGCGGTCGTAAGCCATATCGTATTTACGGTCCAGCACGACCTGCTTGTCGCTGATGCGATCAATGTTCTGCTTTAGTGCGTCTTTACGAGATTTAAATAGGCCGGAGGAGAATTGCAGGTAAGGCTCAATGATGGTGTCGATGCTATCCAAGAGATTGCCGTCGCCATTAAACATCGCTTCAAGACCTGCACTATTATCGATTTGAGCCTGTTCAAACTTTTCAGAATCGATCTTCATTTTGCCGTTACGATCAATCTCAATACCGACTTGACTTAGGCGCAGGCCACCGAAATCTCCACGCACAACAGACTTCACCTGGCTTTCAATGGCTCGTAGGGTAGGGTCACTGGCTAGAACAGCCCGAGTGTTGTTTTCCGTATCTACCTTGGTGTATTCGTCAACGGTCGACATCAGCTTGTTATAGGCATCAACGAACTGAGTAACTTGCTCTTTAGTGGCGTCGTTGTCACCGCTGACACTGAGCGTTAACGGCGATTCGCCAGTTTCCTGGGCCTTGCTGACAGTGATGTCGAGGCCATCGATAGCATCACTAAAGGTATTGCTGCTGCCTTCGAGTTTAAGGCCTGAATCTTTGGCACCTAACCAGATAATGGCGTCTTTTGCTTCGCTAATCTGATTTAGGTTTGTGAAGGCATCTTCAAACCAACTTTGGCCGATTCCAGTTGCTGAGACTTCAATCTTGTTAGCGACCCCCGTTTCTTCACTGGAGAGCATAAAGTGGGTTTGTCCACCGGAGCGAACTAAGGTAGCGTTAACGCCCGGATTATCGGAGTCATTGTTGATTGCTGAAGTTAAGTCGGCCATAGTCGCTTTGCCGTCTCCATCACTGTCTAGAGTGGAGAGATCCAGCGTCATTGTCTCGCCGTTGATTTTAAATTCGAGCGTGCCCGTCAGCGGTATTTCAGTTGTCGGCTCCAGGTTTGCAGGCATACCCGTTGAGACTTGATGTGCTGTTGCGATCTGCTCAACAAAGATCTGGTAACTGCCTGTCAGTGCTTTGGAGTCTGCACTGGCAGTGAAGAACCCCTCACTCGACACGGTTGCGCTATTTTTGATGATCCCTGATGTGCTGTTGTTCATGTCATTCACAGCGGTACGGAATTCACGCAATGCAGATTCGACTTTGCCAAGTGCATCCAGTTGAGATTGGTACTGGGAGGCCTGATTGGTGTAGCGCTGTCTAAATGACTGGACGTCGAAGGTGGCGAGTTGCTGTGCCATCGTAGCTGGATCGATTGAACTCATCAGAGTACTCCCTTGTCTTTTGTGTATGACCGTTGTGGTTCATATCGCTATCATCATTCTGATTTGATTAGAAAAATAGCAAGATAAGTGCCATTCACTTAGCTTTTAAATATCAATAAGTTATGTTTTTTTTCTTGGTTTTGCGGAAGTGTGACTTCCCATGGCTGAGTTCCGCTGTTTCCTTGAATGAAGATCAGCTTTGCTCAATGTTTTAAGGCGACCAAATGGCAGGGGTTGTTAAATGAAAAAAGCGTTTGATGAGAGACTTTAAAACCAAAAAAAGCCTCCGCAAGGGAGGCTAAAATCACTGGAGTAAAATAAATAGAAGAGTGTCTATCGCTTATTAGCGAAGTAGAGACATTGCCATGCTTGGCATTTGGTTCGTTTGAGCAAGAACCGTAGTGCCTGCTTGCATTAGCATTTGGTTCTTCGTCATGTTTGAAGATTCAACCGCGAAATCAGCATCTGTGATTCGGCCTTTCGCAGCCGCCGTGTTTTCAGACACGTTTGCTAGGTTATTGATGGTGTGCTCGAGACGGTTAATGTTTGCACCTAGTGATGAACGAACAGTGTTGATTTTATCAAATAAGCCATCAACAACAGCGATTTGAGCGTTAGAGTTAGCATTAGTATCAAGGTCACCTGTTGTAGTGAAGTCTACGTCGCCTAGTGCAGTAGACACGTCAACAGTGAGCTTCTCTGCACCTGATGCGCCGATTTGAAAATCTACTGCTGCAGCAAGTTTACCACCAGTCAGTAGCTTTTGACCTGCACCGTATGTGGTTTCACCCATAATACGTACCGCTTCTTTCTCAAGCTCTTGATATTCTGAGTTTAGCGCTGAAAGCTCAGTGGTACCGTTTGTGCCGTTCGCACCTTGAGTAGCAAGGTCTTTCATGCGGTAAGCAATGTTAGTTAGCTCTTCTAGTGCGCCGTCTGCTGTTTGCAGCATTGAGATTGCATCTTGAGAGTTACGCATCGCAACTGACATGCCACGAGTTTGCGCTTCTAATTTGTTAGCGATAGTCAGACCTGCGGCATCATCCGCTGCAGAGTTGATACGCATACCAGTACTTAGGCGCTCCATAGCGGTTGTCAGTAGATCGTTTGTGCTGCTTAGTGTGTTCTGTGTAACGAGTGATGCGTAGTTAGTGTGCATTGATAAAGCCATTATGGTCTCCTTCGGTTTTCACAATACTCAGATTTTGGCTTCAGGGTTTCCCTGGTCACTAACAGGAGGCGGACGATAAATATCGAAGATTAATTAAAAAGTGTAAATAACGGGAATATTTAGGAATTTGGTGCTGATTTAGTGAAGCTGATTCCACTAATTGGCTCTTTTCGGTGCCAATTAGTGGATTGACTAGATGTCGTATTCGCTGGTAAACGTTTTAAAAGAGAGCGGGGTTGGGATGTCACTGAAGTAGCCAAAATAGTAACTGGCGCCGAGCAATTTATACTGGTTCAATTCTTTTTGACTTGCGACCCGGCTGGCGACCCACTTCAATTTGTGTTTTTTCAAAAAACGTACGATGGGCAACAAGGCCATTCGATCTTGTTTTTCTTCCAGTGACACTGAGAGTTTCAGCATCGCAGGTTGATAGCAAGCCAGTTGTTCAAGTAAAGGGTAGGGCGGAGTGACTTCAAACCACAATGCGTAAGCGTATTCTTCCACACACTCGATCAGGCTTTCTACCGACGAGTCCAACCCTAAAGAATGGCTGAGTTGCAGTGAAGGAATAACATGCGTGAATGCTTTCTTATGGCAGAGGATAACTTGCTCTAAAAAATATTCACCCGGTGGCCAGATGAGTGCCTCGACTTGAAGAGGTACCACAACATTGCTGATCAAATCTGGATGAAACGTTTCTAGCTGAAAGTGAGTTTGGCGTAGTGCTAGGTACAGGCTGAACAAGTCAAGACAGTATTTTACCTGTTGAGAGAGGTTGAATTGATACACACTTTGTTCGCCATCACCGCCAAACCTAAGGGTCAGGTGTTGAAATTCTACTTCACCAGAGTCCGCTGCGCGGATCGCTTGACATGCATGTCGGATGTCATTGTGAATCAGCGCTTGATGGATGAGTTGATCGTCTTCGGTTTCAAGGTGTTCTTCCATGAGTTTGGCGATGTAGCTATACATCGCCTGATGTGAGTTGAGGTTATCCAAGGTTACCTACCACGTTGATTTGTTTTGTTTCTGGTATTTCGTTATATGACAATACCGCCAATCCCTGAGAAAACGTACGAGCATAGCGGGCAATCAGCGGTCTAAGCTGCGGCATAACCAGAAGTATCGGTGCCAAGCCTTGTTGTTTTAGCTGTTGTTTTACCAAAGGTAAGTTTTGTTGGAATTGAGCCAGAATATTGGGCTCAACAGGGAAACTGTCTAGATTGACACTGCCACTTGCTTGCGCCTGCTGAAGAGAGGTTATCAGCATTTGTTCCAGTTCATCGGAGAGTGCATACACCTTCAGTTCCACCTTCTGCCCAGCGATCAAGCTCACGAGGGTTCGGCGCAACGCACAACGCACGTCAGCCGCGAGAAGTATCGGATCTTTGGTGTTTTCAGACGACTCAAGCATGGTGTTGGCAATGGTACGGATATCTTGTAGAGGTACCTGATCCAGTAGCAGTTGACGATACACTTTCAGCTGCTGTGCTGGGTTGAGTGCTGCGCCGAGCGCTTCCGCTAATTTCGGCGCTTGTTGGGTTAGCCTTTGCATCATGGCATCGACATCGTCGTGATTAAACAGTTCTGAAAGGTGGGTTTTGATCACTTTGCTGATATGGGTTGCGATGACAGTCGCATCATCTACCACCTGATAACCCATATTTAACGCTTTGGCTTTATCTGTATGCTCAATCCAGACCGCTGGCAACTGGTAGGCGGGATCACTGCCGAGGATACCATCGACTTCGCCATACGTTTCGCCAACCGCAATCGCCATCAATCGCTCTGGCTCAATAAAGCCTTGCTCTATCGTTTCGCCATTGAGTGAAATGGTGTACTGGTTGGGTTTTAGGCTCAGGTTGTCACGAATACGCACTTCTGGTAGCAAGAAGCCGACTTGCTCAGACAGGTTACGTCTTACACCACGAATGCGTTGGGTGAGTGGCGCGCCCTGTTCCTTATTGACCAGGTGAACCAGTCGGTAACCAAGAGCCAGCGACAGCGTGTGCACATGTGGAATGTCTTCCCAACTGAGTGGGGTTTCTTCCTGCTGCATGGCTTGAGTGAGTACTTCGACGTCTTCAATTTGAGCATCATGAGCCGGGTTCTTGCGCTGTCGCCAAGCTGCAAATCCGAGCACCGCGGCAAAAGTAAAGAAGGCGAGGTGAGGCATACCAGGCACCATGCCGATAATTAACATCACCGCAGCCACCGTAAACAGGGTCGCGGGTGAAGCCAATAACTGCTTTTGCATAGTTTCTGACATATCATTATCGCTGTCGTTGATACGAGTAACGATAATGGCCGCTGCGGTTGCCAAAAGTAGTGATGGTATTTGGGCGACTAAGCCGTCACCAATAGTGAGTAATGCGTAAGTTTTAAACGCTTCAGAAGTGGTGAGTCCGTGTTCAAACACACCGATGCTGATACCACCAGTGATGTTAATAAACAGGATCAGTAATCCGGCGATAGCATCCCCTCTAACAAACTTTGACGCACCGTCCATAGAACCGTGAAAATCGGCTTCATTAGCCACTTCACGCCTACGCTGACGGGCGGCTTCCTGATCGATCAAACCTGCATTGAGATCCGCATCGATTGCCATTTGCTTGCCAGGTAAAGCGTCAAGTGTGAAACGCGCTGATACTTCTGAAATACGTTCGCCACCTTTGGTGATTACTACGAAGTTGATGATCATCAGGATGACGAAAATCACCATACCGACCACATAGTTGCCGCCAATGACTACTTCACCAAAGGCCTGAATTACTTTACCTGCAGCATCGCCTCCGTTGTGACCTTCGAGCAGGACGACTCGAGTTGAGGCAACGTTGAGCGTCAGGCGTAATAGGGTTGCCACTAGCAAAATGGTGGGGAAAATGGAAAAGTCGAGGGGGCGCTTAGCGGTTGTACTGACCAACAGTACCAAAATAGCGAGTACGATATTAAAAGTGAACAAGGCATCCAGTAGCAGGGGTGGCAGCGGCAGGATGACCATTGCCAGCACCATAAGTAAGACTAGCGGAATACCGACAAAGCCTTTTGTAGAATCTTGTATCTGTTTTAACCGATTGAGCATAGGTGGGTGTCCTTGGGTAAATACGGATGATCAGTGTTGCAAATGCTTTGGAATAGCAAAATGGGGCAAAGGCATCGGCTTATCGCCATTGCCGGTACGGAATGCTTTGAGTTGCATGACATACGTCAGAATATGCGCCACCGCGATGTAGAGCTGGCTTGGTACAGCCTGTTCGATCGCCGTGGTGTAGTAAATAGAACGGGTCAGCGGTGGCGAGTTGATGATTTCAACCTGATTTTCACGGGCGATACGTTGAATATGCATCGCTGTTTCATCCACGCCTTTGGCGACCACAAATGGAGCGTCTGATAAATCAGGGTCATATTTCATCGCGACGGCGTAGTGGGTCGGGTTGGTGATGACCACATCGGCAGTCGGTACCATTTTATCGATTTTACGCCGAGCAAATTGTTGCTGAATCTGACGAATACGCTGCTTGACCTCAGGCCGTCCTTCATTATTTTTGTACTCTTCTTTGAGCTCCTGCTTGGTCATTTTGAGCTCTTTCATGTGCTCCCAACGTTGATAGGGGATGTCAATAACGCCGAACAGCAGTAAGGCAAACCCCATCATTAGCAGACCATCGAACAGGATTTGCATTACGGAAATGACACCTTGCTCCAGCGACAGTCTCTGCATACCGAGTAAGGGTTGCAGGTGATTATCAAGATAGCCATATAGCACGCCAAAAATGACCAGCACTTTGAGGGTCGATTTGAGGAGTTCAACCAGAGAGCGGGTTGAGAATATCCGTTTGATACCGCTGAGTGGATTAAGCTTACTCAGTTTAGGAAAAGCGTTCGTTAAACGAAACATCCAGCCACCCAGTACCATAGTGCTAGTAAGCGTTACCGCAATAATCACGATAAACATAGGTAGAAGCAGAGTAATGATCATGCCGAGGCTATGTCCGAGCTGCTCCACCATTTGCTTCGGGTTCGCTAAGTCTTGCTTCGTCAATGTCATGTTAAAACGAAAAATACCTGCAATACTGTCCCAAATCACTGGGAGCTGACTGGAGAAGTACACGGTGACTGCGAGAAAAATTGCGGCGGTCGTGAATTCTTTCGCTCTGGGTATCTGACCTTCCTGACGCGCTTTCTTGAGCTTCTGCGGTGAGGCTTTTTCTGTTTTGTCCTGAGAAGATTGCTCGCTCATCCGCCCCCCGCCATGAATTGATTCAGAAAACGTAGGGTGTCGTTGACCAGCACAGTATATCGGCTCGGCACACCAGACACAGAAATGAGCACGCTGAATAGCCCTAGTAGCATGGTCATTGGAAAGCCTAATGCATAGACATTCAGTGACGGTGCTGCTCGGTTCATCACACCAAAGCTGATGTTTGCTAACAACATGGAGACAATGGCTGGAAGGGCGAGTGCCAGTGCAGATGCAAACATCCAACTAAATAAATTAACGATGCCTTGCAGAGAGGCTGAAGTCAGACCGGAGCCGACTGGCCAAACAACAAAGCTTTGGATAAGGACATCAAGCACCACCAAATGACCTTCGAGAGATAAAAACAATAAGGTGCAGAAAATCAGAAAAATACGACCAAGAATTGCTACGGACATGCCGTTGACAGGGTCGTTCATCATTGCCATGCCTAAGCCCATCTGCATGGAGACAATCTGGCCCAGCGTCGTAAAAATGGTAAACAGCATATGCAAAATCAGGCCAAAGAACAGTCCCCAAATGGCTTGTTCAAAAGCGAGAAACAGAGAAGTCATCGAGAAAAACTCGACCGCTGGCATTGGCGGCATCAAAGGAGCGGAGATCATCACAATCGACAGTGCCAGTAAGCTACGCACCCAGACGGGTATCAATGAGTCACCAAAGAAAGGCATGGAGATAAATACCGCACCAATGCGGAAAAAAGGCCACCATAGCTGCCCAAGGAGGCGAGAGATTTCTGCGAAGGTAACCTCCATCAGCCAATCATTCCTGGAATATTGTGGAACAGGTAGTCGAACAGCTCCATGATTTTACGTAGCATCCAGTGCCCCGCAAAAATTACCATAAGTAACGTGACCAGAAGCCTTGGTAGAAAGCTCAGTGTTTGCTCATTGATTTGCGTGGCGGCCTGAAAAATTGCAATGCCAAGGCCGACAATCAGGCCTGGCACAACCAGTACTGCGACCATGGTGATGATCAGCCATACCGCATTGGAAAACAGGGTGACGGTCATTTCTGGTGTCATGCGAACTCCTGTTTACCCAAAGCTGGCGGATAATGTGCCGACCGTCATCGCCCAGCCATCGACTAGAACAAACACCACCAGTTTGAATGGAAGTGAGATGATCAGCGGTGATAGCATCATCATACCCATTGCCATCAGGACACTGGCGACGACAAGGTCAATGATTAGAAACGGAATAAACAGCATGAAGCCGATTTGAAAAGCGGTTTTGAGCTCACTGATGACAAAAGCGGGCAGTACCACTGCAAACGAGATGTCCTCCAACGCGGTATCGAGCGGCTCATTAGCAATGCGCAACATTTGTTCCAAGGATGTTTGCTGAGTTTGTGCCAACATGAAGTTTCGTACGGGCTTTTCTGCGACTGAAAACGCCTGCATTAAGGTAATTTCCCCTTTGTCGTATGGCTGGAAAGCATTTTGGTAAATATCTGTCCAGACAGGGCGCATGATCAGTAGGGAAAGCGCGAGTGCAATACCCACCAATACTCGGTTCGGTGGGCTTTGTTGGAGCCCTAAAGCCTGACGAAGGATTGCAAGAACCACAATAATGCGAGTAAAGCTGGTGGCCATCAGAATAAAAGCTGGGAGAAAACTCAGGGCTGTCATCAATAACAGAATCTGCAGTTTTACACTGTATTCTTGCTGAGTAGCTCCGTCACTGACAGACAAAATGGTTAAGCCTGACTCATTCGCAACAGAAGGGAAAGCGAAGAGCAGGCTAACCAAGCCGATTAGGATCCCCCATCCTTGCAAGGAAGGTGACTTAGTCATGTTTCTGTGAACCCTTATTCAACTGCGGAGGTCAGAGCCGAATCGACAATATCAATCAATCTCAGGCCATATTTTTCGTTCACAACCACCACTTCAGCATGGCCCATCAACGATCCGTTGACTTTAACATCGAGGGGCTCGCCATTGAGTTTATCAAGCTCAATAACACTGCCTTCGCCAGCTTTCATTAGATCGCCCAAAGCAATATCTTTACTGGCGACTTCCAGAGTGACGGTAACCGGAATATTTTTGAAAAAGCTCAGATCACGTTCTGGTGTTGGTACCGCGGCATCGAGAATATCGGTGTGTGAATCTTCCAGTTGAAAATCATCAAAGTTCAGCTCTTCGCCATTAAATGTGGCAGTTTCTGTTGTCTCGCTCATTAAAAAGAGTCCTTATCGTGATTAAGAATTAAAACTAGTTGCCCATCATTCTCTGCAACTCGACCAGAAAAAAGCTGTTCTTGACCAATGCTCACAGGAGCGGAAGACAATAACTCGATGGGTAATATATCGTTAGGTTGCAGTGAAATGACTTCACTGAGCGGCATGGTTTTTTTACTAAGTAAGACATTGAGTTTGACAGGCGTTGCTGCCAGAGATTGGCAGAATGGCTCGTACATGGACTCTTTGGGTTGCAAATCCAATTGTTCGGTTAAGGTGGCGACAAGCTGTTCATCTAGCTTAAGGTGGATGGTACCTTGGTGATTGTTGAGGTTGACTTCAATGGTGGCGTGAAGGCCTGTCCCTTGTGCTGGCTCAAATTCACAGTCAGACCACATTTCTTCGGGCGCCAACCAGTTAATAATCAGTCTGCCAATTTTTTCCTGAAGTCGTAAATCACTGTTATTGAGTGAACTATGGCTTCTTTCCATCCTTGCGTTGTAAAAGCTATCAGCTAATTTAATCAGTATCTGACTATCGGTATAGATAAATACTCGCCCACCCTCGTCATGCCTAAAAGTACTGATAAAAGACTTATCCATTTCACTTGGTGTAAAAGTATGCAGTGAAACTTGATTTATATTGACATCTGCGTGATGTGTTTTTAACCAGTTCTGCAGCTCATAAGTCAGGCCGTTACACGAGGTGGATATTAAATCATCCAATCTGTCTCGAATTACGTGAATAGGTTTCCCTAAAGATTCTATGCTTAGAGTCTGATAGTCTGGAATAGATATCTTGCTGCTACTTTCCATTTATATTTTACCATGTCTTGACAAAGCGATTTTTAAATTTTCTAACTCAATTGGCGCAAGTCTACATAGAAAAATTTGTTATAAATAACCCCGTTTTATAAAATTTGTGACTTTACTCCATATGTTGATTTTAAGTCGTAATATATATCTTCTCATAAAAAATAAAACAGGTTAGTTTTCGATGTATACAAATGACGAATGATGATTTCTAGTTGTTATCAGTTTGTTGTTCTGTTTTATCTTTTTGGTTTTTAATGATTTTATTGATTTGTTACATGTTAATTACATTGTGCCAGTGCCTGAGGGTGGTGGTCGAAATGTAGACAATTATAAATTCACGAATTCAATGATATATCTTATTTAATTCTAATTAGATGATTCTTCTTTTTATTTAATGGCGCTCATATAACATCATGAATACTAAAGCTCAGAAAATATATTTATTAGCTTTACTCTTTCATTGTTCTTCTTTTGCTGACACTGAAGTAGAAGTTCCTATGGATGAAGTAGATTGGGTTTATAAAGGGAGTAGCTTAGTGTGTAATTTGGAGTATGAAGACTCTTCCTATGGGAAGTTTTATTTCCGCTCTGAAGAAGTGGGAAACATATATTTCCATACACAAGTAGAGAAGAATAATAAAAACTGGAACAGTGGGAAGTTATATAGTTATCCAGCGCCATGGAGTAATGAAAATGAACTTCTACTCATCAGTCAGAATACGACTATTAATAATCAGTATTCTACTTTTAAGCATAATATGGCTGAATTGTTGAATAACATGGAAGCTGGACATTGGATAAAGTTTGCTTTTAGCGGAAGAAACGCTTCCGATTATAGAGCCTATATTCTCCCGACGATTCGAATTCAGACTGCTCTCACCCAATTTCGTCGCTGCCAATCCTCCTTACCAAGTATGTCCTATGCTCAAGCACGAAATATCACTCTCTCATTTGAGCTTGGCCAACGCCAACTAACCACCCAACAAACGAATACGCTTGATGCACTAAACACCTATCTTCGAGCCGATAACAATATCAGTAAAATTCTCATTGATGGTTATACCGACAACATTGGTTCCAAGGTGGCTAATTTAACCATCTCAAAGCAACGAGCCGAGTTGGTGGCTAAGGCACTTAAAAAATACGGTATAGAGGACGCAAGAATAGAAGTACGGTCTCATGGTTCTCGGTACCCCATCGCCAGTAATGCAACACCAGAAGGGCAAGCGAAGAATCGTCGTGTGACGTTAAGACTGGTACGCAATGATGAAGCAGTAATACCCACAAAAATTAGAAAAATTAACGAAATGGAAAAGGCTTAAAAATGACAGAGACAAATATCTTGTTAGTTGAGCCAAAGGATGAATTTGCTCAGCCAGTCATTAGAGTGTTAGAGGATTCAGGTTATCGAGTGACTCACGCTCGGACGGGGCGAAGTGCGCTGCTTGAAGGCGCGATGCCCATTACTTTGGTGAGTTCAAACCTGCCTGACATGTGTGTCAGAGAATTCGTCAGTTGTCATCAAAAGACATCGAGTAATGGAGTGGCTATAGCAATTGTTGAACAAGAGCAGGGAATCTTAGCCGCTGAAACCATGAAGGCTGGCGCGACGGATTATCTGCTTCGTCCTTTTGAAAATAGTCAGTTAGTCAACCTTTTACGCCGCGTTGAAGTGATTGGTAAACCAATGGCCAACATTGTTGCCGAGTCATGGCGGAGCAAACAGGTACTTCAGCTCGCTCACCGTGCAGCGTGTACGAATGCCAGTGTCTTGGTGACGGGAGAATCCGGCACCGGTAAAGAAGTGTTGGCGCGTTACGTCCACGAACATTCTCCACGCTCAAGTGGCCCATTCATCGCTGTAAACTGTGCCGCTATCCCCGAATCTATGCTTGAAGCTGTGTTGTTTGGTCATGTCAAAGGGGCTTTCACTGGGGCAACTCATTCTCAAAGCGGCAAGTTCGAAGAAGCGAATAATGGAACCATACTGCTGGATGAAATCGGTGAGATGACGCCTGCGGTTCAGGCCAAGCTTCTGCGTGTACTTCAAGAGCGCGAAGTAGAGCGAGTAGGCAGTCATAAGCCGATTCAACTTGATATTCGAGTGATTGCGGCGACAAACAAAGATCTGCGCGAAGAAGTGAAAAATGGCACGTTCCGCGAAGATCTTTACTACCGATTGGATGTATTACCCCTGCATTGGCCTCCTCTACGAGAGCGCAGTGAAGACATCTTACCTATCAGTCAGTTTTTTATTAACAAATATCAGGATGGCAGCCAATGTCATCTCTCCCAAGATGCCATGATGGCTCTTAGCCAGTATCACTGGCCTGGCAATATCCGAGAGCTGGAAAATGTTATCCAGCGTGCTTTGGTTATGCGACACGGTGACTACATTACCGCGCATGATCTGATGTTACCAGTTGAGCTCATCAGCCCAGTTGAAACAGCCACGCCTTCACAGAGCATGGGGCATGTTGAGGCTAAAAAACAGGCTGAATACCAGTACATTCTTGAACAACTCCGCCAGTATGGCGGCAATCGAACCAAGACGGCAAACGCACTTGGTGTCACAACGCGCGCTTTGCGCTACAAACTAGCGGCAATGCGCGAACAAGGTATTGATCTACAGTCGGCTCTAGGCTCGGCTGCTTAAGGAGGATAAGTTATGGCAAGTCAACCAATAAACAGTGCAATGACCGCAGAACAGCTAATGCTATCCAAAATGGATGCAATGCGTACTCAGATTCAACCCGAGTTCGCGGTTTCTGCCAATCCACTTGATGTGCAGCAGGTGAATCAGCCTCTCTCATTTTCCACCGCAATGACCAATGTGCTTGATACGGTTAATCAACACCAGTCGGCAGCCAGTCAAAAAATGACCGCAGTAGAGACAGGGAAAAGTGATGATTTAGTCGGAGCTATGATCGCTAGCCAGAAAGCCAGCCTGTCGTTCAATGCATTGATGCAGGTACGTAACAAGGTCGTGACCTCGTTTGAAGATATTATGAAGATGCCGGTGTAATCCATGTCAGACTTAACAACACAAGTTGCAGGTGGTGGAACATTTAGCACTGCCAGTACGCAAACTTCCTCGACTCGGGGAATGGAAGATTTTACTCATAAATTAAAACAGTTGTGGTCAAACAGTCAGAGAAATCTGGTTCTGTCTGCTGTGCTAGCTGCCATTGTAGCGGCCATCATTGTGGTGGCCCTTTGGAGCTCAACGCAGAGCTACCGTCCGTTGTACAGTCAACAAGAAAGATTTGATACTGGTGAAATTGTCTCTGTTCTTGAATCCGAAGGTATCAATTACCGACTTCAAGAGCAAAATGGCCAAGTATTAGTGCCCGAAGGTGAAGTGGCTAAGATCAGAATGTTGTTGGCGGCAAAGGGTGTGAAAGCCAAGCTACCAACAGGTTTGGACTCACTCAAAGAAGACAGCTCGCTTGGCACCAGTCAGTTTATGGAAACTGCGCGCTATCGCCATGGTTTGGAAGGTGAATTGGTACGTACCATCATGTCTCTCAATGCAGTTTCCAATGCTCGTGTTCACCTAGCCATACCGAGACAAACGCTCTTTGTGAGACAAAACAGCGAAGCGCCTTCAGCATCAGTCATGCTTGAACTTAAACCGGGTGAAGATTTGAAGCCGGAGCAGGTCGAAGCGATCATTAATCTGGTTGTTGGCAGTGTAACTGGAATGAAGCCTGAGCTAGTCTCTGTGATTGATCAATATGGTCGCTTGCTCAGTGCCGATGTCGCCTCTGCGGAAGCCGGTAAGGTCAATGCCAAATATCTTGAGTATCAGAAGAACGTTGAGAAACAAATTATTCAGCGCGCGTCCGATATGCTAACTCCGATTGTTGGGCCGAGTAACTTTCGCGTGCAAGTGGCGGCGGATCTGGACTTCAGCCAGGTGGAAGAAACTCAAGAAATCCTGGATAACACGCCGATCGTCCGGAATGAGCACACCATCTCCAACAATTCGGTTGATCAGATTGCGTTAGGTGTGCCGGGAACATTGAGTAATCAGCCCCCTGTAACCGGTGAAGTCCCGACCCAAGATAGCCAAAACACCAATGCTCGCTCTGAAGTCAATCGTCAGTATGCAGTGGGAAGTAGCGTGCGACGCACACACTATCAACAGGGCCAGATTGAAAAGCTCAGTGTCTCTGTCTTGCTCAATGAAGCCGCGGCGCCAAATGGTACAGCTTGGACTGCGGACGAAAAAGCTCAGATTTCTACTATGGTCACTGACGCTGTGGGTATTGCAGCTGACCGTGGTGACAGCCTCAGTTTGATGAGTTTTAGCTTTACACCGCTAGCGATTGAGGCACCACCGACTATTCCTTGGTGGCAGGACCCAACGATTCAGCAGCCGATGCGTTACGTGATAGGAGGCATGCTGGGTATGGCGATGATTTTCTTCGTGCTGCGCCCACTTATCATGCATCTGACGGGTGCAGACATGCGCTCTCAAGAATTGGAGTTCGCCGAACCTCAGGAAGAGCCTATTTTCGACAATCTGCAAACGCGTGAAGAACGTGAACGTGAAGAAGCACTGAATCGCAAGTTATCTGAAAAAGGCATTGCCGCTTCCTCTGGTCTGGACGTGGGGAATGACATGTTACCGCCAGCCGGATCGCCACTGGAGATTCAGTTGAAACACTTGCAGTTAATTGCTAACGAAGAACCTGAACGAGTCGCCGAAGTACTAAAACAATGGGTAAATGTGAATGAACACAGCAGAGTCAAAGCAGAAAGCAACGCTTAGTCACGTAGAGCAAACCGCTCTGGTTCTTCTCGGCATGGGTGAAGACGCCGCTGCCAAAGTGCTGCGTAACTTCACTCGAGATGAAACCCAGCGTGTGACAAAAGCCATGGCGAAATTGAGTGGGATAAAAAGTGATAGTGCCAACGGCGTTATCCAGCACTTTTTTGAAGACTTTCGTCAACACAGTGGCATCCGTGGAGCGTCAAAAGAGTATCTGTCGAACACACTGCGTAAAGCGCTGGGTAATGACTTAGCCAAAGGGCTGCTCAACAACCTATACGGTGATGAGATTCGGAATAATATGCAGCGCTTACAGTGGGTCGAAGCTGAGGTTTTAGCCCGATTCATATCTAATGAGCACCCGCAGATGCAGGCGATATTTCTAGCCTACCTGCCACCGGAAAGCTCATCAACAGTGCTCAAGCATTTACCTGAAGACTACCATGATGAACTCCTGTATCGGATTGCTCAGCTTCAGGATATTGACCATCAGGTTGCGAGCGATCTGAATGACCTGATTGAACGCTGTATTGAACAAGTATCGGTCAGTCAGAGTGCTCCGCTCTCTGGAGTTAAACAAGTGGCGGACATCATTAACCGATTTGAAGGTGACCGTGGTTCACTGATGGAAATGCTCAAGTTGCACGATGAAGAAGTGGTGAGTGAAATTGAGCAAAACATGTTCGACTTCATGGTGCTAGGTCGACAGAGAGAAGAAACAATGGATCGCTTGGTTCAGCAAGTTCCACTCGAACTTTGGGGTGTGGCTCTGAAAGGTGCAGAGATTCTTCTTCAGCAAACCATTAAAAGTGCAATGCCACAGCGCATGGTCAAAGCACTGGAAGACGACATGGAAATTCGCGGAGCGGTGCCACTAAGTCGAGTGGAGCGCGCCAGACAAGAAATCATGCAGATCGTACGTGAGCTGGATGAGGCGGGTGAAATCGAACTCGTGCTTTATGACGAACCTACAGTGGAGTAAAGCATGTCACTAGTGAAATCCAATTTACTGCAAGTTCCGGCATCAGGTTATCGCATTCATCGCTTTCCACCGCTGGCGCAGCCCATGGCAAGCGATGATGAATTTGCCATCGATGATTCCTGGCAGGAATCCCAGATAGACCTGCAACAAAAGCTTGAAGAAGGGTTCCAGACAGGTCTCGAACAGGGACATGAAGAAGGCCTTCGCCAAGGGTTGAGCCAGGGGAAACAGCAAGGCTTACTGGAAGGCCAGAAAGAAGGTTTCCAGAAAGGCTTCGTATCGGGTGAACAGTCCGGTAAGCAGACATTTCTTGAAGCGACTAAGCCAGTAAATGAGCTTTATCAAACCTTGTCACGTTGGCAGTCTGAGCGTGAGCAACAGCAGCGACACATTATTTGCGAACTAGTACAAAAGGTCGCACAACAGGTGATTCGAGCAGAGCTGACTTTGATGCCACAACAAATCCTAGCGCTCGTTGATGAAACTCTCGAAGCGATGCCCGGAAAAACAGAGAAGGTGACCGTTCACCTTAACCCTCAGGATCTTGACCGCATCACTCAAATCAATGCGGAATTGCCGAAAGAGTGGAAGCTGGTCGCCAATCCAGAACTGCCGACTGGCGGGTGTCATTTGGTGACCGATGATGCTGAGGCGGACGCCAGCTGTGACTCGCGCTTGCAAGCTTGCATGGACAACGTCAAAGAGCACTTGCTCGAAGAAGTGACACCGGTGGTTGAAGCTGACAATGAGTAATACGCTCGCATTTGATCTTCTGTCTGAACGAACCAGTGAAGCCATTGCTTCGCTGGATTCCATTCCCGTGGCTAGGGTCACGGGGCGACTGGTAAAAGTCACAGGACTGATGCTGCAAGCGGTAGGGTGTCGCTTTAAGCTTGAACAACGCTGCCTAGTTGAGACAGCGGAAGGTGACATGATTGAAGCGCAGGTTGTTGGCTTTGATCATACCATCGCTTATCTGATGCCAATTCGTCGTCTTGGCGGATTATTTGCGGGAGCGAAAGTGATTCCACTGGATGGAGACAGCACAGTTCAGCTCAGCGAAAACTGGATGGGACGCGTGGTGAATGGGCTAGGTGAAGCCCTTGATGATGGACCTGTCTTGCAAGGAGGTGATCGCGTTTCACTTGAGCCTAAACCAATCAACCCTCTAAAGCGTAGACCCGTTGATTCACCGCTCAATGTTGGGGTACGAGCGATCAATGGCCTGCTTACGGTAGGTAAAGGTCAGCGTATTGGGTTAATGGCGGGCAGTGGCGTAGGGAAAAGTGTTTTGATGGGAATGATTACCCAAAACACGGAAGCGGATGTCATTGTAGTAGGCCTGATTGGTGAGCGCGGTCGTGAAGTACGTGAATTCATTGAGTCTAACCTGACTCCTGAAGCACGTGACAAGGCGATTATCATTGCTGCGCCAGCAGACGAATCGCCGCTGATGCGTCTTAGAGCCATGCTGCTATGCCACCGAGTTGCAGAGTATTTTCGTGATAAGGGGAAAGATGTCTTGCTAATGGTGGACTCTTTGACTCGTTATGCGATGGCGCAGCGAGAAATTGCCCTTTCTCTAGGTGAACCGCCTGCCACTCGAGGCTATCCACCATCGGTATTTAATGCCTTGCCGCAGCTACTTGAACGTGCCGGAAACAGCGAAAACCCAAATGGTAGCCTGACTGCCATCTATACCATTCTTGCCGCAGGTGATGATCAGCAAGATCCAGTGGTTGATTCTGCGCGTGCCATTCTTGATGGTCATGTCGTTTTATCTCGCAAACTGGCAGAACAAGGGCATTATCCGGCGATTGACGTTAATGCCTCGGTGAGCCGCTGTATGACAGCTTGCTCACAGCCTGCCCACCTGACCTTGGCAAATGAGTTTCGCAAGACTTATTCGAATTACCTTCAAGTTAAAGATCTACTTCCACTGGGAGGTTACCAACCGGGGCAGGATACAGAACTGGATCGCTCGGTGGCTTTGTATCCACTGCTGACGGCATACCTTCAGCAAGCGGCAGACTGCTCTGTGGATTTTCCTCAAAGCCTGACAGAACTGGCGCAGCTCTTTCAATCAAATTAGGAATTAACGTATGGAAGCGAAATTGCGTGCTGTGGAGAAGTTTCAGAAAATTCAGCAAAAGCATCGAGATAGAATGTCAGCGCAGTTGGAATCGCTTCGTCAACAGCACACAGTAGCTCAGCAACGTTTGCAACAACTGATGGAACTGAAGCGCCAGACGCAACCAAAATCGAGTCATGTCATGGCTTTACATCGAGAGGCATTGCTCAATCGTAGCCGTGTGGACCAGATGCTTCATAAGCTGATTGTCCATCAGGAACATGAGCAGGAGGTGATGCAAGCGCAATGCACGTCGTTGCAAAAACAGCTTGAAAATAAGCACCTCAGAGTCAAAGGTCTGGAAAATACTCTCGAACGTTGGAAGGAAGAGCACAATTCTGACATTCGACACAAGGAAGAGCTCGCGTTAGAAGAGATTATCAATAGCCGATTCGCGCAAAAAGCTCAATAATTCGTCACCCGCAAGGCTTTGCGTCACCTTAAACTGCATCAAGCCTGATTTACCTAAGGAGGAGAGAAAGGTTGGTATGCTTAAGTTAAGAGATGCAAATGTCCTTATCATCAAAGAATTTCCGAATAAAAACATTAGCATATCTAGTCTTATGCTCTCTTTGGGAATCAAGCAACATAAGATTATTCATCTGAATTCTCCACATGAAGCGCTTAATCGGACGTTCCATGGCCGGTTTGATATTCTGATTTGTGATCAGAGCTTTCGCAAAAATACAGTTAAGTCACAGGATCTGATTCTTGAGTTGAGAAAGTCGAAGACTATAGATGAGCGCTCTACAATCATTATGGATTGCGCGGATAGCAGTATACGTGACAGCTCATATTACTTTGGTGATGTCCACCTCAAGCCGGAAGATAATCAGCGGGATATCAGTGTTCTTATTCGCAAGGTGTTTGAGAAGAAGAATAAGGTTTGGCCTCTGCTTCAGCGCAATGATATTGAGTGTGCTGACGAGATGGAAAAGCGCTACCAATTCTTTGAGCAGCACTACTTTGAATATCAGTATGATTTCAAACTCAATCGTGCCCACCACCACTTGGTAAAACGTGAGCTTAAACAAGCCACGGAGCTGTATGGTGCATTGATAAAAGAGGCGGGCAAGCGAGATTATTCTCTAGAGATCAGTCTGTTTCTCAATGCACTGGTATTAAATGCCCAGTCAGACGATGCGCTGGAGCTGTATAACAAGTTCAATTCTGCCAAGTTTCAACTCGGTCAGCCATTTGACGAGATAGGGACGTTGCTGATGCTGCAAAATGGCAGCATACAGGATGCTTATCGCCTGTTGACTCGTTCGGGCTCACGTTGGGGGCTTAGTTTGGCCCATCAGACATCGTTGGCTTTGATGAGCATTGCAGCCAGTCGATATGATGATGCTCTGGTTCACTTCTCCTCTGGTCTTAACACCGCCAAACTGATCAATCGAGACGTTGCCCAGCACACCCTGAATTATCTGTTCGCATTGCTAATGCTTTGGATGCGAAGTGAAGAGGGGAGTGGCTTGTATGAGAAGAAATTTGATCAGGTTGTTAAAGAAATGTCCCGTCACAAGCTCACGGAAAGTGAGAGTCAGCATCTGGCATTAATTCAGCTTCATGCTGAATTCCTCACGGGGGCACGACAAAGTGCGGAGTCTGTGCTGGATAGCTTTACCCGTAAGCTCGACAAAGTGAGCTGTGTGGCGAAAATCCATGCGCTATTTCTTTCTACGGGTTTGTCTAACAAGGACAACCTTACCCTCATTTTTGACAACCTTCTTCATCACGACAGTGTGTTTATGTTTGAACCACTTCCTCCTGTCTGTGCTGCGTTGGTTAAGCGCATTGATTTTAAGCAGTTTGCCAGTGACATGAAGCGTTTTAATCGCGAGAAAGTTGCTGAGTAGTTGTGACTCTGTATTCAGGGCCAAAATAGCCTAAGCGACCTGTTTTGAACCGCAATTAAATCCAATTTTTATCTCTGGGATAAGGTTTCCGAATTGGAAACCTGACTCTTCTCGCGTCATTTTGCCCTGATAGAATTCCTCTCACTTTAATGATTGTAAGAGTGTGTCATTGAGAAAGTATGGAATCTAATCACTTAACCGTTATGGTCACTGGCATTGAGGGAACGCGCTTTTTTAATCTATCGTTCCGGGCTATTACAGGGATTAAGTACTCGCTGTTATTTATTGCTGTGGTGTTCTTTACCTTGCTTGGACTTTTGTCGATTCTAGCGGGCGATGCTTCTGATTCCGAACGGGAAAAAAGTGAACTGTTGAGTAAAGCCTATTCTCTCGAAAAAGAGTTAATACGCTCACACGAATTTCAGAGTGACTTAGAAAGCCACCTGACGAGAAAGAAGCAAGATCTCGCTTACGTGACGGACAAACTGCGTGATATTGAGTCTGCGCTAGAGCTTTCCAACGAGTCCTTAGATTTAAGAGATAGAGTTGATAGCGCGGCGCTTAGTACTGCGGTTCGTCATCAGATGATGCAATTGATACCCAATGGACGACCAGTTAAAGCGGGTTATCTTTCTTCCCATTACGGTCGCAGGGTGCACCCAGTCACCAAAATGAAAGCCATGCATCATGGTATTGATTACGCGGTTAATGCTGGAACTCCAATTTACGCCCCGGCTGATGGCATTATCGAAGTGGCGAGAAAAAGTAATAAAGGCTCAGGCAATTTCTTAAAACTGGCGCACTCATTCGGTTTTACTTCTTCTTACTCTCACCTGAGTGCATTCAAGGTGAAGCGTGGAGATTACGTTAAGAAAGGTGATTTGATTGGTCTGTCGGGTAACTCTGGGTTATCGACTGGGTATCACCTGCATTATGAGGTTCGTTTGGTGGGGCGCTCTCTGGATCCATTGCCTTTCACCAAATGGGAAATGAATAACTTTGACTCGATTTTCGAATCGAATAAGGACGTAAAATGGGATTACTTGGTAAACAGAATCGAGAATCAAATAGCCACTGCTCTCAAACTGTCATCGCGGAAGGAGGCTATATTGAAGGACAACTCAAGCTTACTTGTAACATCCAGATAGATGGTCAAATAAAGGGCAGTATTGAAACCGATCGAAGTGTCACTATCAGTGCGACGGGCTCAGTGGATGGTTCAATTCGAGCCGAGCGTTTAATCGTTAATGGTCGCTTTCTTGGCAAGGTGTACACCAAAAGCTTGGAGATTCTTGAGCACGGTTACCTTGAAGGGGAGGTGTCTGCCACAGAGTTCACTATTCAGAAAGGCGGTGTCTTTCTTGGGAATTCAAAGAATGTCTCCACAGAAGAAGTTGTGAATCTAGACGCTGCGAAAAAGACATCAAAACCAAAGACGAAAACAGAACAAGGTAAAGTCGAGCAGTGCGCTTGAGTCGTTACTAGGCTCTTTAAAACGAAAAAAGACGTCCTAGGACGTCTTTTTTCTTGAATTTGGCTCCCCCTGCGGGGACTCGAACCCAAATAGAACGATACTATTTCCTGCTTGGTCTAATCCTGTGCTGAGACAGTTTAGGTGTAGGGCAAATGACCTATCTGTGCACCTAAAGTCAGTTGCTAGCTTTATTAACAATTACTTTATGCTGCTTAAAGAAAAGCTCGATACGGGTTCAGTGTTCTATGTATGGCGCAAGCGAGAGGACAAGGTGCCGTCACACAACTATCGCGTGATGTTGTTTACTGACTACAGCAAACATTTTGTCCTCACCATATGCTGGGACAAGCGCAACGAATTGGTTGAGCACCTCAAAGAGGCTTGGCAAGAAGCGATAGAGGAGCACTATAGCGGCAAAGCGCGCTCATTGGTATTACTTGACACACCCAACTTTGTACAGAAAGGAGCCATTAGTATATTGGCCAGCTTATTCTAATTCTGAGTTGGGCGTGTCTGTTAATCACTCGAAGTCACTGATAATAACACTTAGGTGTGATTCCATGATGCTGCGTGTGAGGCTGGGACGCAACGAGTGCAGCTACAAAGTTACCTATTTGAGTATCGATGCACGAAAGAGATAAATGCTATTGATGAGTGAATTACTAACGTGAGGGGCTGAAGGAACAACGGTCACACTCTAGCGCATTGCTGAGAACAAATAGAAGTTATCAGCCCTGCTCCCTCTATGGATTGAGTAGAATAGGCCTCATTAAAAAAATGGTAGTAGAATTAACAGTGAGTTACAGAGTAGTACGGCTAACGGAGCTGATGACGCATGAGTTCGGTCAAGTCGAAGGGGATATAGAAAGGTTAACGGAAAGGGCGCTGAGTTCTGCAATCCCTTATGGGATGAGTTTCTCTCGTTTTATGGACAAACTCGAAAGTGGTGAGTTGGCTCTGTTGACGGACACTCCATCTAAGCCAGTGATGCTCCGTGATGGAATGAGTAAATCGTGGAGCTTGTCTACTGAAGGGCAAGAGGTCTTATCGCCAGAGGCAAAAAACGCCTTTCTCTCTAGAGCGAAAATATCTCGTGGAGCGGTAAGTAGAGCAGCGTCAAGTCAAAGCCGTGCGGCATACGCTCCAAGCATCGAAGAGACCTATGTCCCTGAGCCCATTAAGCCTGATACTTCTGATGCACCACCCCAACTCAGTTATGAATATTGCTTTGAAATTGCGTGCTCTGAGGACACGTTCAAAAAAGCGTGGGCTGTGCGTTTCAACTGGGCAAGACCAAACAAGAATCCATGATTGGTCGCTGGCAAACTGAGCCCACGGAACACGGTACTAAGTACATTGCTCACACGGCCTTTGATGAGCCGAAAAAATTGTTTGCGAAAGTGGCGGACAGCTCAATGGGCATCAACGTACCTGACAGCGTGCAAGTGAAACCAATAGGCTCCGGTGTCGTGGAAGAAGCATTTATCCCAGTCGTCCCATCGGTGCAGCTAGGAGAGCGATTAGGACTGCCAACAGAAGGTTACTATTACCACTTTCATAACGACCGATTAGTGCAAGAGTACAAGCTGCTGGGTGAAGGCAAGTGGGCATTTTACGCTACATGTTCCACGCATGAGCAACTGAATGATGAGCAAGGCTACAACCGACTGCAAAGTGCTATCTTGGTGTACTGGAAACTGGCAGGCCAAGACGTTGAAAACCAGAGCCTTGTTTACCTTGAACAGCAAATCACCCGAGAAGAGCTTGATAATCTCAATGACGACTGGGTGGCTCAGCACGGTATCAAGCTTGATATCAATGAACTGCTTTCGGTGTCGAAAGAAGCTCACGTCGAACGACAGCCGGACTCAGCGCAGGATAAGCCTAGTGCTGAAATAAAGACATACAACAAGCTTGCCAATTCAATTTATGATTACTCAAGGCCTTACCTCCTTGGTTCCACTGCAAAAGCTGTTAATTCGGAAGGTGTGGTTCATGAAGATCTCGCCATCGTTAACTTAAAAGAGGTTGAAGAGCAGATAGAGTTCCAATTGGGCTTTGCGAGGGTGGAAGAGTCTCAGTCTCTCAGTGATTATTGGGAACAAGCGCTAAGTGGTGCCTCTTCGAAAACGAAATCCCTGATCCAAGAACACAACCAACATCTGAATGACCCCTTAATTCCTGGAGAAATGGTTATCTTCCTAACGAAGGCGCCGTCTTCAAAAGAGGAAAAAGCCAAGCTAACGTCATTAAAAGAGAATTCAGAGTTAGCCAGTGAAGAGCTGGGTAAGTTGAGTCCCGACCAAGTCGAATTGCATCAAGCTTACTTTGAAGTAATAGAAAATAAGCTGGTGGAGTATTGGAATGCGGGTAAGCCGTCGGACGTATTCGCATACATGGGAGCTACAGTTGGAACAGTCGCGCCTGCAATGCAGAAAAATCTGGAAAATGTATCTTCATCACTTAAAAAGATTGATCGTCTATACCTCGATCTCCTAGCGAAAAAAATCGATCGTTCAAGCTTTGCTCGACAAAGGTTAGGTCTGAAGAAAATCCTCGATAAGCAGCTGGATAAACTTACGCAACAGACTCTGAAGATACCAATCGACCAAGGGTTTAAGGAAAGTTTAGGGATAAATTCTACTAAGTCACTCATTCACAACGCCGATGAAATATTAAAGACAGGCTCGGTTCCTGAGCTGGGAGCCCGTGTAGCGAACACCGCTAAGTGGATAACCTACGCGGAGAAAGCAGGAAAACTATCGTTAGGACTTGGAGTTGCGAGTGGCGTATACAATGTTACGCAAAACTGTAAGTCGTTAGCTTCATGCACTCGTCAAGCCGCAATTGAAACGGGAGGTGTAGCTGGTGGATGGGCTGGAGGATTGTTAGGTGCTGGTATAGCCGGTCTGTTTGTTGTTGGTCTATCGATAAGTGCTGCACCAGTCGTGATGTTGCTTTATGCAGGGGGAGCTCTGGCAGGTGGGTTTATTGGTTCTGGCGCTGGCAAAGGGCTTGTTGAAGAAAAATATGACCTGTTAGGCCTTGATAGTTACCTTGATTCCGTTGAAAAAGAATTGGAAGAAGGTATCCCAGTAGAAGTGGAAACCTATATTAATTCAAATAGATATAGTAATTTTAACATGTCAAAAGCATTTTAAGAGTATATGATGACAGACGTTTTTATCCATATTCACAAGTTGGCTAGCCTTTGGGTATTTATCTGGATATTGCCATTTATGTTCTACTCTTATCGCTATTGCTTCGGTGATCAGCGATATATTGATGAGCTGATTGACAATTTGTCTAAAGAACCAGAGCAGTTTAAGGAAAAGTGGTATCTGAATACGTCAGGCCTAGGGGCCGGAGGATTGTTTGTGATGTATGCACTCTTCTATCCTTTAGTGCGTTATAGGGCTAAAAAGAGAACCATGAAATTTGATTTTTTTATGTGGGCTAACTTTGCTTTTTTGCTAAGCTTTCTCATTTAGCTTATTTACTTTGTTAGTATTCAATTGAATTAATGACTTGTAACTACGTTTTTCCAGTGGTGTTTAAATCTTTGATAGGGCTTGTGTTTTTTGCATGGGCTCTAGTCTATTTTTATCATCTTGTCGTCTATTCTTTAGGCGACAAAAAGCACATAAATCAATTAGTAGACAACTTGGCGAAAGAGCCTGAAAGCTTTAAGAGCAAAAACTACATTGCTATGAATAGTATGGGGGCGGGTGGTCTATTCTCATACTTCTGCTTGGTTTATCCTTTTGTAAGACATCGAAGAAGAGAAAAGAAGTGTTCTTCTGACGTTTTTATGTTTTTGAATTGGTTGTTTTTTATGGCCGTGTTTTACATCTTTTTTTTCGTATAAAGGCTTAATATCACAATCATTTTTGTTAGGGTTTCATGCTTTTTTACAGAGAACACCTTTCTTCAAATAGATTCGTTGAGACAAAAGTGGGGAGCGTAATTGCTCCCCATTGTCATTTTTTAGCTTTGGCTGGTGGCACTTTTGACTTCTAACCAGTTGTTTGTTACTTCAGCTAATGTAGATTCTAAACGCTGTTGCTCGGTTATTTGTTGGTTCTTGAGTTTAACTTGAGGATCAATGCCTTGCAGGAGCGTCTCCATCGCTCCAAGAGCTCTCTTTCTTGCATTAGTGAGTGGAAGGGCTAGGGTAGCTGCCAAACGTCATGTTAGCGCGTTTACCGCTGTGCGGGCGTGTATAGTTGAATAACTAGGTCTTTGTACCGTTTGGTTTTACACGTAGACGAAGGCCGTTACCATCAAAGAGTGTAAATTCTTTATCTTGTGGTTTAGTGTTGAGATTTGTTTATCTGTTAAAGATTTAGTAGTTCTTTCCATCATTGGTACACCGTAAATTGGAACATACGGACAATGTATTTATTTGTGTAACTAAACTTCTAAGCTAGTACGAGTCAGGAAAAGACGTTAAGAGAATACAATTCCTTGAAATAGCTAGGTTTAGATACAAAAAAAAGACGTCCTAGGACGTCTTTCTTCTTGAATTTGGCTCCCCCTGCGGGACTCGAACCTGCGACATACGGATTAACAGTCCGCCGTTCTACCACCTGAACTAAGGGGGAATTGTGTTTAAGCGCTGCGAATATTATCGATGAGACGAAATTCTGTCAACCTCAAAATTGCCTCATTTCTCTAAATTTTTTTGTTAAAAAATGCTTTACTTTTTTGTAGCCCTTGACGTGTATAGGCTAGGTTTACTTATCCACCAAAATTGTGGATAACTGTGTTAATGAATCTTGAGCAATGAATAAATCTAGCAATAATAGGGTTTTAGCTCTAAAAATAATCAATCAGGATCATGAGCTAACTTGTTGTATAATAAAGCATCAAAGCAGGCTTAGATCGTACTTTGTTCCGTCAATAAATTTTTGAACGATGTGGGTAAGTTTAAGTTTTATAGAAAAATGTGGGTAAGCTGTGGTTAGTTTTTGGAGTTTTCAAGAGAGGGATCTCGAGTAGGGCGAGAGATAATAGCAGGATTGAAGATAGCGATCTAGCATTAGCAGAGCAAATTTTTTAAAACAGAGGGTTATTTTCTCTTCAGCTATTGTATCTGTATATCTATACAGTCAAAATAGACCGGATGTCTTCTTCATTTTCGGGCGAGGTGCAAATGAGCAAAGTTTTTGATTTGGTGTCGGATTACCAACCATCAGGTGACCAGCCAACCGCGATTAGCCAGTTACTGGATGGGTTAGATTCGGGCCTCGCTCACCAAACTTTGTTGGGGGTGACTGGCTCAGGTAAGACGTTCACCCTTGCTAATGTCATTGCGCAGGCGCAGCGTCCGGCCATTTTATTGGCACCGAATAAAACGCTAGCAGCACAGCTTTATGGAGAGATGAAAGCGTTTTTCCCTAATAATGCGGTTGAGTACTTTGTGTCTTACTATGATTATTATCAACCTGAAGCCTATGTACCAACAACGGATACCTTTATAGAGAAAGATGCGTCTGTGAACGCGCATATCGAGCAAATGCGTCTCTCAGCAACCAAAGCCCTACTGGAACGGAAAGACGCCATCATCGTCGCTTCTGTGTCCGCGATTTATGGTCTGGGTGATCCGCAGTCCTATTTACAGATGATGCTGCATATCCGCCGTGGAGACGTGATGGACCAGCGTGATATCCTGCGCCGTTTGGCGGAGCTGCAGTATAGTCGCAATGATGTGGCTTTTGAACGAGGTCAATTTCGTGTACGTGGTGAAGTGATCGATGTTTTTCCTGCTGAATCGGATCAGGATGCTGTAAGAATCGAAATGTTTGATGATGAGATCGATTGCATTAGTATTTTCGATCCTCTCACAGGCGTTGTTAAACAGCGCGATTTACCTCGTTTTACCATCTATCCGAAAACGCACTATGTGACGCCCAGAGATAAAATCCTAGAGGCGATAGAGAACATTAAAGTTGAGCTGGAAAGTCGAAAGAAATACTTGCTGGACAACAACAAACTACTTGAAGAACAACGTATCTCCCAGCGAACCCAGTTCGATATTGAAATGATGACTGAACTTGGTTTCTGTTCGGGAATTGAAAACTACTCGCGCTATCTCAGTGGTCGCAGTGAAGGTGAGCCGCCACCGACTTTATTTGATTATTTGCCTCATGATGGCCTGCTAGTGATCGATGAATCGCATGTGACGGTGCCACAAATTGGTGCCATGTTTAAAGGCGATCGATCTCGCAAAGAAACATTGGTGGAATTTGGCTTCCGCTTGCCTTCAGCCTTGGATAATC
Source organism: Vibrio coralliilyticus (assembly GCF_024449095.1). NCBI lineage: Bacteria > Pseudomonadati > Pseudomonadota > Gammaproteobacteria > Vibrionales > Vibrionaceae > Vibrio > Vibrio coralinecrosis. Next base: position 2,276,568 of record NZ_CP024627.1, on the reverse strand, counting down.
GCCCGCTAAAGTTTGAAGAGTTCGAATCTCTTGCACCACAAACCATTTTTGTCTCTGCCACACCGGGTAACTATGAGCTGGAGAAGTCCGATGGTCAAATAGCCGATCAAGTCGTACGTCCAACGGGCTTACTCGACCCTGAGTTAGAAGTTCGCCCAGTCGCAACTCAGGTGGATGATTTGCTCTCTGAGATTCGGATTCGTTCTGCTAAAGACGAGCGTGTCCTTGTTACGACTCTGACAAAACGGATGGCAGAAGATCTGACCGAGTATCTAACAGAACATGATGTTCGTGTTCGTTATCTTCACTCTGATATCGATACGGTTGAGCGAGTCGAGATTATTCGTGATCTGAGGTTAGGTGAGTTTGATGTACTGGTTGGTATCAACCTGTTACGAGAAGGCTTAGATATGCCGGAGGTCTCGCTAGTAGCTATTCTGGACGCTGACAAGGAAGGTTTTTTACGCTCAGAACGTTCGCTCATTCAGACCATAGGCCGTGCGGCACGTAATATTAGTGGTAAGGCGATTCTTTATGCTGACACTGTCACGAAATCGATGCACAAGGCAATGGGAGAAACTAACCGTCGCAGAGAGAAACAGCAAGCATACAATGATAAGATGGGTATCAAGCCTCAGGCTCTGAAACGTAATATCAAAGATATTATGGAGCTTGGGGATATTGCTAAGAGCAAGAAGCCACGAGCAAATAAGCAGGTTCCGTTATCCAAAGTTGCAGAGCCCTCACAATCATACAATGCGATGACGCCTCAGCAACTTGAAAAAGAGATTAGCAAGCTGGAAGCCCAGATGTATCAGCACGCCCAAGATTTGGAGTTTGAAGCAGCGGCTGAGAAGCGAGATCAGATAGAGAAGTTACGTCAGCAGTTTATTGCCAACAGCTGATCCTATGCACCTCTGACTGACAGGTAAAAAAATAGCCAGTAGAAAGAATTCTATTGGCTGTAATTTGTGAATACTAAGTTCACTAACAACGTCAGTTGGCTAGGTGACCCATGAGGGTCAATTTGGTAGCAGCATTTAGCGTGCCAATTTTTTTACGCCAATTTTCGCGCATTTCTCGTTTTTTTAGTATTTAATTTGCAAAATGCAAAGCGCAATGCAATCATTTATACAAATTGCAAAGAAAAAATCGGCTAGGTTATGCAACACAATACGCAAACACAAAAGTCTAAATACCTTTTGATGGTGGAAGATACCGCATCGGTTGCGGCGTTGTATCGATCTTATCTCACCCCATTGGGTATCGACATCAATATTGTTGGTACTGGGCGCGATGCTATTGAAAGCCTCAACTTTCGCACTCCTGATTTAATTTTGTTGGATCTTCGCCTTCCCGACATGACGGGGATGGATGTTTTACATGCTGTAAAGCAGAAAATGCCGGATGTGCCGGTGATCTTCATGACGGCTCATGGATCGATTGATACTGCTGTAGAAGCCATGCGTCATGGTGCGCAAGACTTCTTGATTAAGCCATGTGAAGCAGATCGTCTTCGTGTCACGGTGAACAATGCTATTCGTAAAGCAACCAAGCTTAAAAATGAAGCAGATAATCCCGGCAACCAGAATTATCAGGGGTTTATAGGCAGTAGCCACACTATGCAGGCTGTCTATCGTACCATTGACTCGGCGGCATCCAGTAAAGCCAGTATTTTTATCACTGGGGAAAGCGGTACCGGTAAAGAGGTCTGTGCTGAGGCTATTCACGCCGCGAGTAAACGTGGTGATAAGCCGTTTATAGCGATCAACTGTGCGGCTATCCCCAAAGATCTGATTGAAAGTGAACTGTTTGGCCATGTGAAGGGAGCTTTCACCGGCGCAGCCACTGATCGACAAGGTGCGGCTGAGTTGGCTGATGGAGGCACGCTGTTCCTTGACGAGCTGTGTGAGATGGATCTGGATCTGCAAACTAAGCTACTACGCTTTATTCAGACGGGTACCTTCCAGAAAGTCGGCTCTTCGAAAATGAAAAGCGTCGATGTACGTTTCGTTTGTGCAACCAACCGAGACCCTTGGAAAGAGGTGCAGGAAGGCCGCTTCCGTGAAGATTTGTATTATCGTTTATACGTGATTCCATTACATCTACCCCCTTTGAGGGAACGTGGCGATGATGTCATAGAAATTGCTTATTCTCTGCTAGGCTTTATGTCTAAAGAGGAAGGAAAAGACTTTGTCCGATTAGCACCAGAAGTGGTGAGTCGATTCTCTCAATATGAGTGGCCTGGTAATGTTCGCCAGTTGCAGAATGTTCTGAGAAATGTAGTCGTGCTCAATAATGGCGAAAATATCTCCTTGGATATGCTGCCGCCACCGTTGAATCAACCTGTGGAAAATCAGATTAGGGTTGATCTGCAAGACAAGGACAGCTTTTCTGTGCATGACATTTTCCCTCTGTGGTTAACAGAGAAGAAAGCTATCGAGCAAGCGATTCAGGCGTGCGAAGGAAATATCCCTAAAGCCGCAGGTTATTTGGATGTGAGTCCATCGACTATCTATCGCAAGCTACAAAACTGGAATACAAAGGAAACACAGTAATCGATCATGGAAGTGTTGAATCAAACTAAAATAGACCGACTGGCGAATGAGATAGGCACCGATAACGTTCCTGTGCTGCTTAATATCTTTCTGGGTGAATTAGCTCAGTACATAGAAAAGCTGAGTACTGGTGAGGAGCTAGACAAAGATGCGTATCTGAAAGAGATTAGCCATGCGCTAAAAAGCAGCGCCGCCAGTTTTGGCGCGGAAGCTCTCTGTGCCTATGCGGTTGAGATTGATGCGAAAGCCAAGTCTGGTCAATCACTTGACCTTAATGACACTCAGCATCAGATGGTTACGTTGCTGAATGAAACCCAGCAACGCTATCAAGCTCTACTCGCGCAGTAACGACTCAATGGCAGATTGCAGCTTGGATCTGTCATGTCGCCAGTCTCGATTCGGTGAAGCGAGAGGTGTTGTTACGCAATTCCAGTCACTCAGTTCAGGATGAGGCTCTTCACCCAAAACCACATTAATTTTTCGACCGCGACAGGCACGTTCACACCATTCTAGTTTTTCTTTCAGAGTCATCTTACCCGCAGGGCCGTATTCTGGAGAGAGGTTCTCAACGAAAACAAGCTGGGCTTTTTGATTGTTCTCAATTGCTCGGCCAATTTCAGATAGCAGCAAAGGTGGCATAATACTGGTTAGAAAGCTGCCGGGGCCAAGAATGATGGCATCGGCTTGCTCTATCGCGAGTACCCCCTCGCTGGTAGCTGGGACTTCGGGTTCTAAATCGAGACGAACTAATTTTTCTGGCATCTCATCGACGCTGGTTTCTCCCGTTACCCACTGGCCGTTTGTCGCGAGTGCTTTTAGATCAGAAGGGTGCTCGGTCATTGGGATGATATTGACGTCCACTTTGAGCATGTTTCGGATCAGATTTGTTGCATCTAATGGACGAACAGAGAGGTTATCGAGAGCGGTTAGCATCAGGTTACCGAGGTTGTGTCCGTCGAGTTCACCAGAGCCTTTAAAACGGTATTCAAACATCATCGAGCTGATGGAAGGATCGGTAATTAACTGATTAATACAATTGCGAGTGTCACCCCAAGCAATCCCTCCCTGACAGTTTCGGATCCTGCCTGTCGAACCACCGTTATCGGTTGTGGCAACTATGCCTGTTGCGTTCTCACCAAAGTCTTTCAAAGCCGATAGCATACGCCCAAGGCCGTGACCACCACCAACAGCAACTACTTTTTTTGTACAGTACAGAGTCATTAATTTTGTTCTTATTTGATCATATTCATCTACAATCTAGAATAATCGAACGATGCAAAGTACTCAATACGAGGTATTTTGGGTTCTGGGTGTGATTTTTTTATCTTGAGGGTAGAAACACACACAATTATTAAGTATTTTATCGTCAGCTACTGTTTTTAAGCTTGGTCTTAACTGGCAGTTGCCATAACTCCGAGCTCATCGGGCTAAGTTCATAGTGAATAAGCGTGCTGAGCCAGTGACAAATTGTCACAAGGGCATAATTGGAAATGATTATCGCCTCCCGTGTTTGGAAAGGTGTTCCGTGGCGCAACAATTCGAAGATAGATTTCAGCGCAAGTTTTATTACTTGCGCCTCTCCGTTACAGATGTCTGTAACTTTAAATGCACATATTGCCTGCCTGATGGTTATAAACCATCGGGGCAGAAAAACTCGTCTTTTTTAACCCTTCCTGAGATTAAACGTGTGGTCAGAGCATTCGCCGACTGTGGTACGTCGAAAGTACGGATCACTGGAGGGGAACCGAGTCTACGCAAAGATTTCACAGATATTATTCATACGGTTGCTAACACTCAAGGTATTAGTAAAGTCGCGACGACCACCAATGGTTACCGGATGGCAAAGCAGGTAGCTGACTGGAAGCAGGCAGGACTGACGCATATTAATGTTAGCGTTGATAGCCTTGACCCACGCATGTTCTATCAAATCACCGGTGAGAATAAGTTTACAGAAGTCATGGCGGGCATCGATCGGGCGTTTGAAGTTGGCTATGAGCAGGTCAAGGTCAATGTGGTGCTAATGAAAGACCTTAACTCTCACGAATTGCCGGCATTCTTACATTGGATCAAAGATCGCCCCATTCAACTGCGCTTTATTGAGCTAATGCAAACTGGTGAAATGGATCAATTATTTCACAATCATCATGTGTCGGGTGTCGCGATTCGTAATCAACTGATTGCTAATGGCTGGCTACTTAAAGCTCGTGCAAACAATGATGGCCCAGCTCAAGTGTTTGTTCACCCTGATTATCAGGGTGAGATTGGTCTTATTATGCCTTATGAAAAAGACTTCTGTGAAAGCTGCAACCGCTTACGAGTCTCGGCTAAAGGTAAATTGCACCTTTGCCTGTTTGGTGAGCATGGCGTTGAGCTGCGTGACTTATTGCAGCAAGATGAGCAAGAGCAAGCACTTATTCAGCGCATTCAAGAACAGTTACAGACTAAATCAGTGAGCCACTTCCTCCACGACGGCAATGCAGGTATGACACCGCATCTCGCGTCAATTGGCGGCTAAACGCTGATATTCAATTTCAAATCATACTATGTTGGCTAAGTCTCAGGCTTAGCGTAACCAGAACAAATCGAAATAGGTAGGTGAACAAATGGGTCACGCAGAAAGCAAATTTCAACCAGCAAACATTGCCGTATTAACCGTCTCCGACACACGTACAGAAGAGAACGATACTTCTGGTGCGTATTTGGTTGAGAATGCGAAAGAAGCGGGTCACAACGTTGTTGATAAGCAGATCGTCATCGACGATATGTATAAGATCCGTGCCATTGTTTCTCAGTGGATTGCGGATGAAAACGTACAAGCTGTGATGATAACTGGTGGTACGGGTTTTACTTCTCGCGATAGCACTCCAGAAGCGCTGAAACCTTTGTTTGATAAAGAAGTGGAAGGTTTTGGTGAGTTGTTCCGCCAAGTCTCTTATGAAGAAATTGGCACGTCTACCATTCAGTCTCGAGCGATTGCAGGTTTTGCTAATCATACAGTGATTTTTGCCATGCCAGGTTCAACAGGTGCTTGTCGCACGGGGTGGACGAAAATCATCAAACAGCAATTGGACGCCAGCCATCGCCCATGTAACTTCATGCCACACCTTTCGGTATAAGTGGGGGCATTATGAGTCAATTCACTCACATCAATGCCTCCGGTGAAGCCAACATGGTCGATGTGTCGGCTAAAGACGACACGGTTCGTGAGGCACGAGCGGAAGCTTTCGTCCATATGGCTCCAGAAACGTTACAGTTGATTGTTTCGGGTCAACATCATAAAGGGGATGTATTCGCAACGGCTCGAATTGCAGGTATTCAGGCGGCGAAGAAAACTTGGGATCTGATCCCTCTTTGTCATCCACTTCTTCTTTCGAAAGTCGAAGTGCAGTTGGAAGCGATTGAATCTGAAAACATGGTTCGTATTGAGTCTGTGTGTAAACTAGCAGGTAAGACTGGGGTAGAGATGGAAGCGCTCACCGCAGCGTCAGTGGCTGCGTTGACCATCTACGATATGTGTAAAGCGGTACAGAAGGACATGGTGATTGGTCAGGTTCGTCTGCTGGAGAAAACCGGTGGCAAGTCTGGTCACTTTAAGGTGGATTCATGATTAAAGTTCTGTTTTTTGCTCAAACTCGTGAATTAGTCGATACCGATTCACTCGAACTAGAAGCTCGCTTTGATACTGTTGAGGCTCTACGCGCAGAGCTTGCAACGCGTGAAGGTAAATGGGACTTAGCGTTGGAACCCGGTAAATTATTGGCAGCGGTGAACCAGTCGATTGTACCGCTAGAACACCCTTTGAGTGATGGTGATGAAGTGGCGTTCTTCCCACCCGTCACAGGAGGTTGATAATGAAACGTGTGTCCGTTCAGTTCGAAGATTTCTCTGTTGGTACTGAGTACGAGGCTCTCGCACAGGGCACAGCCTCTGGCGCGGTTGTGACATTTGTTGGCAAAGTACGAGATATGAACCTTGGCGATAATGTTACAGGGCTCTCTCTGGAGCATTATCCAGGGATGACAGAAAAAGCACTCGGTGAGATTTGCCAACAGGCTGAGCAGCGCTGGCCTTTGCTTGATGTTCGCGTCATTCACCGTGTCGGTGATTTGGATATTGGTGCTCAAATCGTATTTGTTGGTGTATCCAGTGCACACCGCGGTGCTGCGTTTGAAGCTTGTGAATTCATTATGGATTATCTAAAGACTAAAGCACCATTCTGGAAAAAAGAACGCACAACGGAAGAGACTCGCTGGGTTGAATCCCGGGAGTCGGATGCGAAAGCCGCTGAACGTTGGAAATAATAAGGAAACAGGCCTTCTTGATGATGGGCCTGTTTTGTATTTGATTTACATTTACATTTACATTTTGTGGATGGTGCCTCGTTGGTGTTTTTTGGCAAAGAACAAGGCTTTGTCTGCAATTCCCACAAACTGTTCCGCGGTCATATCTGCGGGGATTGGATCGCAATGACGAATCCCAACAGTAATTGTTAGGTATTGAGAAACGTGTGATGTGTCGTGTTCAAGTGCGAGAGCAGCGATCGTGTCGAGGAGGTTCTGAGCATGCTGAATGCAGTTTTGCTCTGAAATGCCGGGCACAAACACCAGAAACTCATCTCCTCCATATCGAAAGCACAAGTCGCTATCGTGAGCCCATTGCTTGATAGCTTTTCCTAACGCTTTTAACGCTTCATCTCCTTTGATGTGTCCATAGTGATCATTGAACTCCTTGAAACAATCAATATCGATCATAAATACCGCCGCACCGAGGTTATTTTGCCTTGCGAGTGTTATCGCGTCGGGTAGCAACGCATCCATTGCGTAACGGTTATAGACTTGAGTGAGGTGCTCTCGGTAAGTGAGTCGTTCAAGCTCCAATTGTTGTTGGGCTAGTTTGTCGAGAGCTCGTTGATATTCGGAGATATTACGCACTGTCCATAACACGTATTCCGTGTTGGGCAATGGGATGACCAAGGCGCTGAAATGTTGAATTTCAATTGGTCCCTGAATCCCCTCAAAACATGTGAGATCTTTCGGGTTGAGTGAGTAACTGAGTTCAGCGGGCTTTTGTGTATTGATGACATCAACGATCACCTGACTGAACCAGGTTGCCTTGTCGGCAGGTAAAACTTGCTCTTGGTTAAGGCCGATCAAGGAGGCAGGGTTATGATGGCGTTTCGTGTCTGTGCCACCCCAAGCTTCAATATAGACCCCAGACTTGTTGAGTAAGAATGTCGGTTCTGGTAGTGATTCAAAGACAGCATGCATGAGATCTGGGTTATTGGCGACTGCCGCTGAAAATGTCGAGCTCACGAGTCTTATCCTTACGGTTCTTGTCTCCCTTAACTATAGTTTACCCATAGAATAAGTGACTTATAAAAATACAACTCTCAATAATATGATCGTAAACATGATAAAAAGAGCGCTAATTATTGCATTCGTGGTGGGGACTCTACTGAATTTAATCAACCAGTATGATGCAATCCTAGGTGAGGCGACTATCCATTGGACTAAAGTGCTTTTGACCTACTGCGTGCCTTTTTGTGTCTCACTGTTCAGCAGTTGGTTAGCAACACGTGATGCTCAGGCCCATTATTCCGATGATTAGTTTTGTGATAGGTAGCGCCTATTGGAAAAATTGTTGTTTTCCATTTAGTAAAATCAAGAAATTAGGCAACAATTACACTATGACAAACGTGATTTGCACGTTAAGGAGACACAAATGGAATCATTGAAAGTCAGAGATTACATGACACTGCAAGCAGTGACGTTCAAGCCTGAAATGTCGCTAAGTGCTGCGTTGGACAAAATGATGAAGTCGAGTTATCTCGGTGGACCGGTTATTAACGAGAAAGAAGAAGTCATAGGCTTTCTTTCAGGTCATGACTTACTCGATAAGCTGGTTAAGGTCAGTTATTACTGTCAGGATACTCACATTGTGTCAGATTGTATGCATCCCGAAGTTATTTCGGTGGGGCCGGATACTTCGATTATTGAGTTGGCAGATATGATGCAGGTAGGTAAGCCTAAAGTGTACCCTGTTATAGATAATGGGAAATTGGTTGGGATCATCACTCGCCGAGATGTGTTAAGGGCAGTAGCTAGGAACTTGGATGATTGCTTTAAGCATCCGGTATAGTTATCAAGCAAAAATGATAAAGAGAGGCGCAAATGAGCGCCTCTTACTTTTATTATCACCAATAAATATCGGGGAAGAGAATGCAAAGCCAGAGCGCAAAATTTGTTGAAGGCTCCACTATGCGCCATATTTTGGTGATGTCTGGGGCTGGCTCTGTTGGTTTGATGGCCCTATTTGTTGTTGACTTACTGGACATGCTGTTCATCAGCATGTTGGGGCAAGTCGAGCTAGCGGCTGCCGTTGGTTTTGCAGGCACTCTGGTATTTTTCTCCACCTCGATTTCAATTGGTACCTCAATTGCAATGGGCGCGTTGGTGTCCAAAGCGATTGGCGCTAAACAACGCGCTCATGCTAGGCACCTAAGCAGTAGTATTATTGCCACGGCGTTTGTTATCAGTAGCGTGGTTAGCGCTGTGATGTTTATTTGTATCCCCGAGTTGTTGCAGGCGATTGGTGCGAAAGGGTACGTGGCAGAGCGTGCAGAAGCTTATTTGAGAATACTGATCCCAAGCGGCCCTGTGATTGCTATTGCCATGTCCGCGGGAGCAGGTTTAAGGGCGGCTGGAGACGCAAAGCGCTCCATGTGGGCGACGCTTGCAGGCGGTATTGCTAATGCGATTCTTGATCCTATTTTTATCTTTGGTTTTGGTTGGAATGTTGAAGGGGTAGCGATTGCCACCGTCTTTGCCCGCTTTACCGTGTTGTTTTTTTCTATCTATCCGCTGATTCGCGTTCATCAACTAGTTGCACCGCTATCTTTGTCCGATTGGAGCCGTAATCTCAAAGCAATTTTGATGATTGCGATTCCAGCCATTATCACCAATATCGCGACCCCGATTGGCAACGCAATCGTAACAACGTCAATTGCACAATATGGCGAAGATTTTGTCGCAGGTTATGCGGTTATCGGGCGTCTGATCCCAGTGTGTTTTGCGGTGATATTTGCTCTGTCGGGGGCAGTCGGGCCAATCATAGGTCAAAATTTTGGAGCTGAGCGATTTGATCGTGTGCGTGATACGTTAAACAACTCACTCATCGTGACCACTACTTACACGATTCTGGTTTGCTTCATTCTCTACTTCGCACAATCGTTGGTGATTTCTGGGTTCAGCTTGAAAGGTGATGCCGCCGTTATCGTCTCTGCCTTTTGTACCTATGTGGCTGTGAGCTTTATTTTCAATGGGGCGCAATTTGTTGCCAATACCTCTTTCAATAACCTTGGTAAGCCGTTGTATTCGACAGCATTAAACTTAGGTAAAGCGACGTTGGGGACCTTGCCGTTTGTTTATTTAGGTTCGAGTTGGTTTGGGGCGCTAGGCGTGCTGTATGGTCAAGCGTTTGGGTCGATTGTATTTGGTATCCTAGCGACCTTTGTTTTACGTATGCACTTGGCCGATTTAATGAAAGGTGAAACCACAGAGCTGGTGGAGGAAGATCCCTCGATTACCAGTATCAACTCTCAGCCGTTTTGTACTCATGATGCTGTCTTGATTGATGAAGTGGCCAGTCAGAAAGACATCTTGCCTCAGGAAGTAAAAAATAGTTGACCTTGGAGTTGACTCCAAGGTTTATGATTAAGGTGTACATTCAATGGAGATAAACTTATGTGCACCAAACATCAAGCATGTCGTTCAGATAAAGTAGCGGTTAATCCCTCAAATACAGGCTCTTGTGCCAGCCCAAAAATTTCGACCATCAAGGTTGCAGGCGTTGAAATGGCAGATTCTGGCTGCTGTAGCTCAGACAACTGCACTAGTGGTACGGATCCAGCCGATGAGGAAAGTGACTCCGGCCGGTTACAAAAACCAAATGTGACGCAAAGCTGGAAAATCGGTGGTATGGATTGCCCATCCTGCGCGCGAAAAATTGAAACTGCCGTCAACAAAGTTGATGGTGTTGTTGAAGCAAAAGTTCTGTTTGCGACAGAAAAATTGGTTGTAAAAGTAGGCCACTCTGGTGTGGCACAACTGGTTGAACAAACTATTCTTGATACTGGCTTTAGCTTTGCCAGTCCCAACTCTTCTTCTAATCAAAAAACGGCTTCTGGCTGGAAACATATCTTCAAGCAAAACGCCCAGATTATTGCCATTGCATCGGCGATGGCGGTTGCGGCAGTGCTCAAACCGGCTCTTCCTCTAGTCAGCGAATGGATGTTTATTCTAACGTGTTTGGCTGGCCTATATCCCATCGGTAAGAAAGCCATTGTATTAGCCAAATCAGGTACGCCCTTTGCCATTGAAACACTAATGAGTGTGGCAGCACTGGGTGCTCTTTATTTGGGGGAGACTGTCGAAGCAGCCATGGTATTGCTGCTGTTCTTGATTGGTGAGCAGTTAGAGGCTTTTGCCGCTTCTCGAGCCCGAAGCGGCGTTCAAGCCTTGATGGAATTGGTGCCGGAAACCGCGACTAAAATTATTGACGGCCAGCGTGTTGAAGTCTCAGCCAGTGAGTTGCAACCTGGCGATATCATTGAGGTCTCGCCTGGAGCAAGATTGCCCGCAGATGGCAAATTAATCGGTGACGTAGCCAGTTTCGATGAAAGTGCACTCACCGGTGAATCCATCCCAGTCGAACGTTATCAAAATGAATCCGTCATGGCTGGTGCCGTTGTGGTGGACAAAGTGGTGCGCTTTACCATTACCTCTAAACAAGGTGAGAACGCCATTGATCGTATTCTTCATCTAATTGAAGAAGCAGAATCACGTAAAGCGCCTCTGGAACGTTTCTTAGATAAATTTAGCCGTTGGTACACGCCACTCATGATGCTGGTATCGCTGTTTGTGATTATCGTACCGCCAATGTTCTTTGCTCAGCCTTGGGAAACTTGGGTATACCGCGGCCTAGCGTTGCTGTTGATTGCATGCCCTTGTGCACTGGTGATCTCCACACCAGCAGCGATTACATCAGGGTTGGCGGCAGCAGCAAAACGTGGGGCTCTAATTAAAGGTGGAGCGGCGTTAGAACAACTTGGAAAGATTGAAACCATTGCCTTCGATAAGACGGGTACTTTGACTAAAGGTAAACCGGAAGTGACGGACATTATCACATTTGGTGATGTTAGAGAGTCCGAAGTACTCGAAAGTATCGCGGCTATTGAGGTGGGTTCAAGTCATCCTCTGGCAGTCTCGCTGGTGAACAAAGCCAAATCAACAGGTGTCCACTTACCGGAAGCTTTGGACAAACAGGCGTTGATCGGTAGTGGAGTCCGTGGTGTGGTGAATGGGGTTGTGTATCAGGCAATTGCACCAAGTAAGCTTGGGTTTGAGTTGAGCGGTAACATCGAATCTCGTATTCAGCAGATGGAAGAGCAAGGTAAGACGGTCGTAGTAGCTGTGCAGAATGAAGATACGGTGATGGGCTTGATTGCTTGGCAAGACACCTTGCGTGAAGACTCCGCCAAAGCCGTGAAGGCGCTGAAAGGCTTAGGCATTAATTCGATCATGTTAACGGGTGATAACCCTCGCAGCGCGCAAGCGATCAGCTCGATGATCGACATTGACTTTAAAGCCAGCCTGCTGCCTCAGGATAAAGTAACCTATGTTGAGGAGCTGTCCTCCAACGCGAATGTCGCTATGGTTGGCGACGGCATCAATGATGCTCCTGCGATGAAAGCATCAAGCATCGGGATCGCTATGGGCGGTGGTACGGACGTTGCTCTCGAAACCGCAGATGCTGCAATTACTCACAACCGATTGGTGGAGCTGGCAAGTATGATAGAGCTGTCACGTGCGACACTAAGCAATATTCGTCAGAATATCTTCTTAGCCCTGGGTCTGAAGGGAGTGTTCTTAGTGACCAGTTTATTGGGTATTACTGGCCTCTGGGTGGCAGTATTAGCAGATAGTGGGGCAACAGCGATTGTGACGTTGAATGCGCTTCGGCTATTGAAATTCAAGTCTCAGCAGGATTAGCCCATTCACAACATTTCTGATTAAACGCTCAGCCTCTGTATTTATGGTGCAGAGGCTGTTTTTTATGCAACACAAGAAGCCGATTTGTATAAAAATGTGATACCAACCGATTTTATGTGCAAGGTTAATTCTGTTTGCGCTCATCTATGTGAGTTTAATCACTCTTTGGTGAGGCTGAGTCAGATAAAGTATTCCTGTACCCAATGAAATTTAAAGAACGAAAAGATTCGGACGCTGAATCAAGTTTCGTCAAAACAAGGAGCCCCCTATGTCTCAAGCCGTATTTCACTTAGGTGTTACTGAAGCTGATCTTGCTGGTGCGACACTCGCGATTATTCCAGGTGACCCAGCTCGCGTTCAGAAAATCGCTGAAGAGATGGAAAATCCAGTATTTTTGGCTAGTCACCGTGAATACACCCTGTACCGTGCAGAGCTAGATGGCAAGCCAGTTGTGGTTTGTTCTACAGGTATCGGCGGCCCTTCAACTTCAATCGCGGTTGAAGAACTGGCGCAACTTGGTGTACGTACTTTCTTACGTGTTGGTACTACAGGTGCAATTCAGCCACACGTTAACGTTGGTGACATGATTGTATCAACAGGCTCGGTTCGCTTGGATGGTGCAAGTCTTCACTTTGCTCCAATGGAATTCCCAGCAGTGGCAGATTTTGAAGTGGCTACAGCAATGAAAGCGGCGGTTGAAGAGTCTGGTGCCACTGTTCATATGGGTGTAACAGCATCAAGCGATACGTTCTACCCAGGTCAAGAGCGTTATGATACGTTCTCTGGCCGTGTGGTTAAGCGCTTCCAAGGTTCTATGAAAGAATGGCAAGATATGGGTGTGCTGAACTTTGAAATGGAGTCTGCGACACTGCTAACCATGTGTGCTAGCTCAGGCTTGAAAGCTGGCTGTGTGGCAGGTGTTATCATCAACCGTACTCAGAAAGAGATCCCAGACCATTCAACGTTGAAAGAAACAGAAGCGCGTTCAATCAAAGTTGTGGTTGAAGCTGCACGCAAAATGCTTTAATTCTCCGTAGATAGTGAACCTGAAGCCTCACATTGGTATGTGAGGCTTTTTTGTTGTGGGTATCATTGAGAGCTGATGCGTTAGCCGATTAATCTCTCTTGGGCAACGCTTTGCTGGTTGACTAGCACCGTTTGTGCTCGCTTGAAGAAGTTAAAGTCTGTTGCAGTCGCACTGGTATAGGCTCCCATCATACGCCCAACCACTAAGTCACCGTTGTTCAACTTGGGTAGCATGATGTTTTCAGCAATCACGTCAATGCTGTCGCATGTTGGTCCTGCTAAAACGCTCGGTAAGCATTCACCCTCTTTATTTAAGGTTGTCAGTGGGTATTTAGCGTCATCGAACATTAACCCACTAAAGGAGCCATAGATACCGTCATCAAGGTAATACCAGATTTGTCCATCACGCTCTGCTTGCCCCATAACTGAAGCGACACTCGTCATAGCTTGAGCGACAATAAAACGCCCTGGCTCAGCGATAACTTGAACGGTTTCAGGTAGCTGACTCAATGCTTGATTTATCGGCTGGCAAAAGAGCTCAATAGGCATTACTTGTGAGTTGTAGCTGACAGGGAAGCCACCGCCAATATCCAATGTGCTCAAGGCTGGTAGATTTTGAACAACCACCTGTTCCATCACTTCGCAGCAAGTGTTGATCGCATCCACATACTTCTGTGGATTCATCGTCTGAGAACCGACATGAAATGACAAACCCTTGATGTGAATATTCCACTCTTGAGCTTGAGCAATTAACTCTAGCGCTTGTTTTGGAGTGCAACCAAACTTTTTCGACAGATCAGCGAAGGCCTCAGAGTTACGAAAACTTAAGCGAACCAACAACTCGACTTCATCTCGATAAGCAACAAACTTTTCCAGTTCATTGATGTTATCTACTACAAAGACTTTGCATCCATAAGCAAGAGCGTCACGAATGTCGCTATCGCGTTTGATTGGGTGAGTGTGAATAGTTCTTTCAGCAGGTACACCTTGTTGTGCGACCAACTCAACTTCTCCACTGGTGGCTAGGTCGAAACTGGCTCCTTCTGCTAACAGTGTTTGCACCACAGCAGGATGTGGCAAAGGCTTCAGTGCAAAGTGAAGAGTGACATTTGGTAATGCGCGACTCAAAGCTTGGTATTGCTGACGTACTACATCGCAGTCCAGTAACAAAAGTGGTGAGCCCAATTGATCTATAGACGATTGGATAAGTTGTGACTCTTGCGCAGATAGTGCGTTAGAAGTGTAAGACTGAAAATCAAGGACAGAATGAGCGATAGCCATGGTTAATCTCCAACAAAGTTAAGACACGTTCACTAAGTGATAGGTAGAACGTGGAGCGTCAAAAAATGCGCAATGCGCAGTCAAAGTCACTCTTGGATAGTTGCTCTATCGCCTTGCCACAAACTGCTGTGATGTACTCGGATTGGCTATCATCAAGAAGCGAGGTGATAGTAAAAGCATCAATCCTTTCGATCAATAGCGGAACCTAGAAAAGAAAATGAATAATTTTTGTCGTTACGATAAGAGATTATTGAGTCATTTCCGCGTAGTTAAAAATCGAGAGAGGCTAACACTGACAGTGTTAGCCTGTTGTTGCTAGCTGTATGCGATTTTAGGTAAAGGCTGGTATAGGCTTTCTGTCATGTCGGATAGCATCTGGTCGTAAACTTGTGAAATGATCAGTGAGATATCGGTGGTTAGTTGATAAAGCTCTTCTATTGATAGCAGCATCTCATCGGATGCACTGACTTCAGACAAGGTATGCATGGCTTTAGAGCTAAGTGGTGAAGCAATTGACATTGGGCAGATAAGCGACAGTTGATTGAGCTTACGTCTCGATTTATCGCAGTAGTACTTCACACGCAGCATTCCTTCTGGGTAATGGGCCTCTTGAATGGACACACGTAATTGAGTCAGCACCTCCATACTGTCTAGTACCTGCTGCCAATTGAGGTGGTACTCGTCACTAAGCTCTTCTCTGCCGGATTCAATCAGCCAAGCAATCGCAACTTCATCCATTAGAAACAGGCAATGGCGTATCGCATGACCATGAATGACTTGATTGCGCGCAACAGAACGTTGTGACCAGTCTTTATGTAACCCTTTTAGTTTGAGCTGCAGTATTCGATACATGGGTTTGTTCTCAAATTGTGCAACGGAGATAAGTTCACCGGATGTATCTATCATCTGATTATAGAGACGGTCTAACTCAAGATGTGTGTATGATGGACTTTGATTGAACAGCGCTTGATGAGTCAGAGACCTATGCTGTCGGCTGAGTAGTAACACCTTCCTAAGTAAGACCAGAATGTCGAACTTTCTTTGAAGTGTTGACTGACGGTGTTTTGAAAAGTGAAATAGTGCCAGCAAAATACTGAGTGATATAACGATAGAAATAAGCACAAACATAACCAACTCCTTGTTGCTTGATACCTCTTTATAGGTAGAGCAGGTTCGGTGCCAGAAATTTATCAATTATATTTCAATGGTTTATTTATATTAGGTGTACTGGTGTGCTCTTAGAAGGTGCACCAGCTCACCAAAAGTGTGAAATAGGGCACAAAAAAGCCCCGCTACACCAGAGGGCGGGGCTTGAATAACTAAAAGTCAGTTGACTTACATGACACGCATGCCTGGCTGGGCACCTTCGTGCGGCTCTAGGATCCAAAGATCACTGCCACCTGGGCCTGCTGCCAGTACCATGCCTTCAGACATACCAAACTTCATCTTACGTGGTTTAAGGTTTGCCACCATGACTGTGTGCTTACCAATCAGATCTTCAGGCTTGTAAGCGGACTTAATGCCTGCAAATACCTGACGCACTTCACCACCGATATCCAACTTCAATTTGAGAAGCTTGTTTGCTTTTGGTACTTCTTCACATTCAACGATCTTAGCAATACGAAGATCAACTTTCGCAAAGTCATCAAACTCGATTTCGTCCGCAATTGGCTCTTTATCAAGTTCAGTCTGGCTTGCTTGGTTCTTTGCTGCTTCTGCCGCTTCTTTTGCTGCAACTTCTGCTGCTGCATCTTCTTTTGAAGCTTCAACCATGGCTTCAACCTTCTTAGGATCGATGCGGTTGAATAGCGCTTTGAACTTAGTGATTTCGTGACCAGTTAGTGGTGCAGCGATACCTTCCCAAGTCAGTTCTTCGTTTAGGAAGCCTTCAGTTCGTGCAGCAAGCTCTGGCATAACTGGTTTCAGGTAAGTCATCAGAACGCGGAATAGGTTAATACCCACAGAACAGATGTCTTGCAGTTCTTGGTCTTTACCTTCTTCTTTCGCTACAACCCACGGTGCTTTTTCATCAACGTATTGGTTTGCTTTGTCTGCTAGCGCTGTGATTTCACGGATAGCACGGCCAAACTCACGAGTTTCAAAAAGCTCTGCGATACGATCAGCGGCTGCAACGAATTCGTTGTATAGCTCAGGCTCAGCGAAGTTGTCAGATAGCTTGCCTTCAAAACGCTTAGTGATAAAGCCTGCGTTGCGAGACGCTAGGTTAACGATCTTGTTGACCACGTCTGCGTTAACACGCTGAGTGAAGTCTTCAAGGTTAAGATCTAGATCATCTATACGGCTGTTTAGTTTAGCGGCGTAGTAGTAACGCAGACATTCTGGATCTAGGTGGTTTAAGTAAGTCGCGGCTTTTATGAACGTGCCTTTTGACTTGGACATCTTAGCGCCGTTTACCGTAACGTAGCCGTGGACGAATACGTTGTTTGGCTTACGGAAGCCAGAGCCTTCAAGCATTGCCGGCCAGAATAGCGAGTGGAAGTAAACGATGTCTTTACCGATGAAGTGGTAAAGCTCAGTTGTGCTGTCTTTATTCCAGTACTCATCGAAATCTAGGTCATCGCGCTTGTCACATAGGTTTTTGAATGAGCCCATGTAGCCGATAGGGGCATCGAGCCATACGTAGAAGAACTTGTCTTTCTCGCCTGGGATTTCAAAGCCGAAATACGGTGCATCACGAGAGATGTCCCACTGTTGAAGACCAGACTCAAACCACTCTTGCATCTTGTTCGCTGTTTCAGCTTGAAGTGAGCCAGAGCGTGTCCACTCTTGCAGCATGCTTTCAAACTGAGGTAGATCGAAGAAGAAATGCTCAGAGTCTTTCATTACTGGAGTTGCGCCAGATACTGCTGATTTAGGCTCAATCAGTTCAGTCGGGCTGTAAGTCTCACCACAGTTATCACAGTTATCACCGTATTGGTCTTCTGACTTACACTTAGGACAAGTCCCTTTTACGAAACGGTCCGGTAGGAACATCTCTTTTTCAGGGTCGAAAAGCTGAGAGATAGTGCGGCTAGAAATAAAGCCGTTCTTTTTCAGCTCAAGGTAGATGTGCGAAGCCAGCTCACGGTTCTCTTCAGAGTGCGTGCTGTGGTAGTTATCGAAGCTAATATCGAAGCCAGCGAAGTCTTTCTGGTGCTCTTCACTTACTGCAGCGATCATCTCTTCTGGCGTAATTCCCATCTGTTGTGCTTTTAGCATGATTGGCGTGCCGTGAGCATCGTCAGCACAGATGAAGTTTACAGTGTTGCCACGTAGGCGTTGGTAGCGAACCCAGATATCAGCTTGAATGTGCTCAAGCATATGACCTAGGTGAATCGAACCGTTAGCGTACGGAAGGGCACAAGTGACCAGTAGTTTTCTTGGATCGTTTGCCATACTTAATATTCGCTTCTTAAGGTGTATGAAAAAATAGAGAGTAATACTACCTTATCCCACCAGTGACTCCAAGGAGTCATCAGCGTGATTACCTTAGTTTTTTCGGGGTTCAGTCCAGCGCCGCTCAGTGCTACGATTAGATGCATAAGGAGGACCTATGCGTCAGTTCACTTCAAAGCAAGAATTTTGTGCTTGGTTAAACCAATTTGAGCACTCGAGTTTGGCTCCGCAATGGGCATCTGTGGCCAATATTGTCACGGTCGGAGCGAATGCTATCCAGATCGCGATTCCATTTGCGGCTAAAGCGCTCGTTAGCGAGTTGTCTGAATGGGTTCAGTCTCAGCAACAAGGTGGTGAGGTTGCCGCTTTTGAGTGTGAGGTTACCGTGGCACCTAAACCATTGGAAACTCATGTCGGCCATGAAGTAAAAGGGGTAAAAAATGTCATCGCAGTGACGTCTGCGAAAGGCGGTGTCGGTAAATCGACCACTTCAGTCAACTTAGCGCTTGCTATGGCGCAATCTGGTGCAAAAGTCGGGTTACTTGATGCGGATATTTATGGGCCGTCCGTACCAATGATGCTTGGCCAGCAAAATGCGACACCGGTTGTTCGTGATGACAAGTGGATGCAGCCAATAGCCGCGCATGGCATTTACACACATTCGATTGGTTATTTGGTATCGAAGGATGAAGCAGCAATTTGGCGCGGGCCGATGGCGTCTAAAGCACTGGCTCAACTGCTGAATGAGACGGAGTGGCCAGAGCTGGATTATTTGGTGATCGATATGCCGCCGGGTACGGGGGATATTCAGTTAACACTCGCGCAGCAAATTCCTGTGACCGGCGCTGTGATAGTGACCACGCCACAAGATCTCGCATTGGCCGACGCGCGCAAAGGTGCGGCTATGTTTGAGAAGGTACAAGTTCCAGTTGTGGGGCTAGTCGAGAACATGAGTTACCACATTTGCAGTCACTGTGGTGGTAAAGAGCACATCTTTGGGGCAGGTGGAGCGGAGAAGATGTCGAGTGAATATGGTCTCGATTTATTGGCTCAAATTCCTCTGCACATCTCTATGCGTGAAGACATCGATAACGGTTGCCCTACGGTGGCAGCGCGTCCAGATTCTGAACATGCGGCTCAGTATATTCAACTAGCAGAGTCTGTCTGTGCCCGAATGTACTGGCACGGCAAGGAAAAGCCGGCATCTATCCAATTTACAATGGTTGAGTAACGATGAAATGAGCGCTTTTTACGCGCTCATTTGTACATCTTATGGTTTGTAATCGTTTGCGCTGTTGTTATTTATTCCATTTGTAGCTTTGGGCTAAATCCTTACTAGCAACTACAGGCTGAACTCCCTATAATCAGGCGGTTTATCTATTACACACTAATACAATGTGTGCTTTTATGCACAATGCTAGTATTAGAACATGACACCAATTCAATTCATCGGGTGCAAGAATAATGTCTGATAATAATCAATGCGTCATCGTCGGTATTGCTGGCGCGTCTGCTTCTGGAAAAAGTTTAATCGCCAGCACTATCTATAATGAGCTTCGTGAGAAAGTGGGCGATCATCAAATTGGTGTGATTACGGAAGATTGCTATTACAACGATCAGGGCCACCTGAGCATGGAAGAGCGTGTTAAGACCAACTATGACCACCCGAGTGCGCTGGACCATGACCTTCTCTGTGAGCATCTTGAAATGCTAACTCGTGGTGATGCTGTCGAAGTTCCTGAGTACAGCTATACCGAACATACACGTACAGAGAATACGACCTCAATGACGCCTAAGAAGGTGATCATTCTGGAAGGTATTCTTCTTCTAACTGACCCACGCTTACGTGATTTGATGCATGCGACTGTCTTTATGGATACACCTCTCGACATCTGTTTACTACGTCGTGTGAAGCGCGATGTAGAAGAGCGTGGCCGGACGATGGAATCTGTATTGAAACAGTACCAAAAAACAGTGCGTCCAATGTTTATGCAATTTATCGAACCTTCAAAGCAGTATGCCGATATCATTGTTCCTCGTGGCGGTAAAAACCGTATTGCTATCGATGTACTCAAAGCTCACATTGCAAAACTTTTGAAAGCTTAAGCCCTTATCTCATTCAGGCGCTTTATTTTTTATGTAAGAAGTGGCACTTTAGGTGCCACTTTCTTTTTATGTCTCATAAAAGTTTTCCGACAAGACTTATACTTGGGATATTTGTCCACTCACGTCTGGCAATACCCGAATAGCAAGGATAATGCTGATGAAGAAACTGTTCCTATTTATAGCGATTCCTCTAGTAATCATTATCGGTGCTCTATTGGCACTGGTGCTTTTGGTTAACCCAAACCAATTCAAACCTCTTATTGTTGAGCAAGCGCAGAAACAAACTGGCCTTGAGCTAGTGATTGAAGGCGATATCAGCTGGCAATTCTTCCCATCTATCGGCTTTGAGCTTGGTAAAACGGAACTGCGTAACCCGCAGGGTTTTAGCCAGCCAAACTTGTTCAAAGTTGAAACGGTGGGCATTGATGTGTCCGTTATGCCTTTATTCAGCCAACAGCTTGAAATTGGCAACATCACTTTGGATGGCGCAGAGTTTTACTTAGAAACACTCAAAGATGGCCGCAAAAACATCGATGCTTTGACTCAGGCACAAACTACGCAAGCGGAATCAGCCGCAGCGGATACGCCAAAGAGTGAAGCGCCAGTTGAAACAACCTCGACAGAGCCAGATGCTGATCCAGCCTCTGCTTGGACGATCAATCTTGCCGGTGTGACAGTCTCTAATGCTGCGGTTGAAATCCAGGATAAGCTGGCTGGTTCGTACACTAAGCTCTACGATGTGTCGCTCAACTTGTCGGAGTTTGCAGTAGATACTTGGACCAAGGCCGATTTTGCCGCTAAAGGCGAAAACAACCAGCAAAAGTTCACGGCGCAAGGCAGTGCCGAGCTTAAGCTAGCAAAAGGTTTTGCTGAGTATGCGCTGCGTAATATTGATCTCAATGCGAGCTTTAGCGATCCGGCAACCAAGATGGATTCAATCAAGCTAGGGTTGGAAACGTTTGAGTTTGCTAAAGCCAATGCGTTGACTTACAGCATTGCAGGTCAAGCGTCTGGCCTAGACATTAATATGAAAGGCGCTGGTGCACTGACGGTAGACAAAGCGATTTCTAAAGTGATGATGAATCAACTGACTTTGGATGCAACATTCAAAGGTGACTCGCTGCCTCAATCACCAATGAAAGTGGATATGGCGTCTGATTTGACGTTTGATCTGACAAAAAGCCACTTGAGCTTTGTGCTAGAGAAGTTAACCGCCAACGCACTTGCTTTCGATGGTAAGGCGGATGTGACGCTAGGTGATATTCCAAAAGTGCGCTTTGCTCTGCACAGTCCAAATATTGATTTGGATGAGTTTCTTGGTCTCAATAAGCCAGCAGAGAATACTTCAACATCAGGTACGCAAAATACAGGCTCGACAAGTTCTAATAGCGCTTCTGCATCGACAAGTAAGCCACAGGCCGAAGTAGAACCGGATCTGTCAGCGTTGAAGACGTTGGATGTCAAAGGTGACATTACCATTGATAAGTTCAAAGCCAGCAACGCCAGAATGCAGAACGTTAAAGCGAGCTTCAACATCAATCGTGGTATCGCAGAGTTGACATCGTTCACGTCAGACTTGTACCAAGGTTCAATTTCAGCAACCGCTAAATTGGATGCACGTAAGAGCCCAGCCTCTTACACGGCGAAGAAACAAATCAAAGGGGTGAAAGTTCAGCCGTTACTGAAAGATGTGGTAAACAATGACAAGCTGGAAGGCACAGGTAATATTGATGTTGACGTTAAAGGCAGTAGCCTGACGCCAACGGGTATTCAGAAAAACTTAATCGGGACTGTTGGTATTAATTTCACCGATGGCGCGGTCAACGGCATTAATGTGGCACAGTTAATTCGTGAAAACTACGCCAAGATAAAAGGCCAGAAAGTCGAGTCGACCAACGAGCCCCAAAAGACGGATTTCAGTGCGATGAAGGCGACACTGAAACTGAACAAGGGCAATGTGTCGACCAAAGATTTAACCATGCAATCACCACTGCTGCGCATTCGTGGTAATGGTAGTGCCAATTACCTGAATCAAACCGTCGACTTCACGGTTAGCACTTCAATCGTTGGCACTCTGGAAGGTCAGGGCGGTAAAGACATTGATGAGTTGCGTGATGTAACGATTCCAATCAACATCTCTGGGTCTTGGCAGCAACCTAAGTTCAAGTTGGTTTTCGATGATGTTCTGAAGCAAAAAGCGCAGAAAGAAATTGATCGCGGCCTGAAGAAGCTCGATGAGAAACTGGGCGATAAGATTAAGGATGAGAAGACCAAAGAAGCAGTTAATGGCTTACTTAAAGGGCTGTTTAATTAACCCTTCCAAGTAAACTGGCTTGATGCGATGGACGCGAGTTGTACGGTGCATCCATCGCATCAAAGTTAGTTTAATAATAGAGTCAGAGGTTTCGTCGTTAAGCACTAACTCTATTGTGTGTATTTAGGAATGCAGCACCTCTCACACCACTATCATCCCCCAACTCAGCTTTTAGAATGGGAGTATTACAATATCCCCCGAAAACATACTTAGGGAGATAATTAGGTAAATGTCGGTAAATTGAAGCTATGTTTGACATCCCCCCGCCTAACACAATGGCAGCAGGGTCAAAAACATTAATGATTTGAGATAATGCGCGCGCTAATTGATCCAAATAGAGTTCGAAATGCTGCGAAGCCGTGTCACTTTTATCAACTAACTGCATGATTTCTTGGCTAGTAAAGTCAGTTTGGTTTGCACTGTTATAGCGTTTCGCAAATCCAGTTCCAGAAAGAAAAAGTTCGTTGCATGCACTGTTACCACAATAACAAGGTTCGGCTTCTTCATCTTTTTCTGGGGAATAGAATGCAAGCTGATTATGGCCCCATTCGCCAGCAACATTGTTTGGCCCTTTTACTAATTCCTTCTGATAGACTAGGCCACCGCCACACCCTGTACCGATTATGACACCAAATATTGAGTGATGGTTGTTACCAGCCCCAAACATCGCTTCACTTAGGGCAAAACAGTCCGCATCGTTGGCAATTTGTATAGGCCTATCAAAATGGTTTTCCAGATCCGACTTTAAGTTTTGTCCATTCGCGACCAATATATTAGAGTTCTTAATATTGTTAGAAACCGGACAAATCGCACCTGGTATTCCTACCCCTATATTCAGCTCATCAGTTGCTTTAGCCAATACTTGACTAATCACGTTGATCACGTGATCAAGAAAACTTGTATAGTCGTTTTTAACCGTTTTAGTACGCTCATAATGAAGTTGTTGACCAGCTTCATTAAATAGAGCTGCTGAGGTTTTGGTCCCACCTATATCTAGGCCTATATACTGCATGCTTTCTCCCTTATTTACCCAATGGAACGTTGATGGTTAGTGTTGCTATGGTTTCTCTTCGACCATATTCACCGCCTACGTACATGCTGTCGTTGTAGTGATAATCCCACAGGTCTTGGCCAATTAATCCCTTAATAGAGATACCGTTGTCGAGAGTCTTGGTGTAGCTAGTTTCTAGACGGGTATAGAACTCAACAAACTTGTCTCTCAGTACTTCTGTTGAGTCTTCCATACCAAGGTAAAACTCTAGTTTGTTGTGCCAAGTTACCTTGAAACCGCCTTCTTTATAGAGGTCTAGCCAAGTTTCGTTTTCAGAGCCGTAGTGATATTTAATGCCATCGCCAGCCATTGTATCTAGGTAGTTACGGAAGCTGAACATAGAAGAAAAACGGTCGTTCCATTTAGAAACGAGGAAGAAGTTCATTACCTGCTGACGATGACCTGTGTAATTACCGCCACTATGGAATTTACTCGATTCACCCAAAACTATGTATTCCGTTAATAGAGGACGGAAGTTGAGAGTATGCTGACCCTGGTCCCACGGAGTTAAACCATCGGGAAACGAAGTAAGAAAATCGAATTGTAAATAGTAGTCGTTGGAACTCCAGTTTAGGTCACCAGTGGTGTTTTTGAAGTTCCAATCACCTTCCCATGCTAAAGCGGGGCGGAACTTCCAGTCACGTCCAAGGAATTTGAACCCATCATAGTGAAATCTTAGGTGCGCTTCATGATCCCAGTGGTAACCATTTTTAAAGAAATCGTCACCTTCGTCTGTGAAATAGTCAATGCGGCGTAAGTCGAGCCATAGGTCACTTCCTTCCGTGAGCTGTAGCATACCTTGCAATAGTTTCTTATTCACTTCCACTTCATCACGAGTGAAAGGATCAGGAGCATTATTGTAGTCATAGCTGAAATGTCTAAGCTCGGTTTCATTTTGAATCCAACCACCGTCGGCTAAAGCATGAGTGGAG
Organism: Vibrio coralliilyticus; assembly: GCF_024449095.1. Lineage (NCBI taxonomy): Bacteria > Pseudomonadati > Pseudomonadota > Gammaproteobacteria > Vibrionales > Vibrionaceae > Vibrio > Vibrio coralinecrosis. The sequence goes on along the minus strand of NZ_CP024627.1, from coordinate 2,251,855 downwards.
GCCACAGAACATAACGATAGGGTAAGTAGGGAAAGAGTTTTGTTTCTCATTGTTATCTGTTATCCGTGAAAGAATGTCGAGACGGATTGTTTATGAAAAAATGAGTAAGTTCGTTTTTCTGATTTGATTAATTTATAGAAAGAGATTTGTATCACTTAAAAGTCACATTTCAATTTGATGAATTGTGATTTTTATCACCTCGGAAAAGATGTGATGAAGGTTGCATTATTCTGTTTGTTTTCACTTTATTGATTATAAATCAATTGGTTATATTTTTTATTCTTAAAATAAAAAAGTTCCCTAAAATTTAAGAACAACCACTTAGCACTATAGTTTTCAGGGAGTGAAAATTATAGTGTGATCTAGATGGCTATATTTTCTAATAACCATGAAATTTATGAGACTTTGATCACCTTAGTGACAAAATTAGTCATTAGATGACGAATGACTGAAAAAAAAAATTAATCTGGCTTCAACGAAATTAAGAAACGCACGCTCCCGAATTGCCTTAAGTTATTGATATTAAATGGTTGATGGCGATTTGGTCGAGCTGAGGCTTATTGAGGTCAGTATGTTGATGTCCGTTAAAGGCGAGTTAATCGCTTCAGTACAAGCACTTCCACATGAACCACTGTTTGGTTCAGAAACCATGGTTAAAATGGCAAAAGCGGTCATTGAAGGTGGAGCAAAAGCTCTTAGAATTCAGTCGGTTGATGATATTAAAGCGGTCAAGCAAGCTTTTCCTAGTGTTCCTGTCATTGGTTTGATTAAACAGGATTACAGCGATTCCGAAATTTTTATTACTCCTACGTCAAAAGAGGTTCAGGCCATCATAGATGCGGGTGCCGATATGATTGCTCTGGATATGACAGGTAGAGATCGACCAAATGGTGAGTCCATCGAGAGCCTTATTCAACTTATCCGCGGTACTTCTTGCCTCATCATGGCCGATATTGCCACTTATGAACAAGGGGTTGAAGCTGAGAGATTGGGCGTAGATTGTGTGTCCACTACTTTATCTGGCTATACGCCCGATACGGCGCATTTTGGTGATGCTCCTGATTTTGTATTGATTCGTCGACTAAGCCAAACCCTAACGATTCCAGTCATTGCCGAAGGTCGCATCGGCACTCCTACCCATGTTTCTCAAGCTTTGGCTGCAGGTGCTTGGACTGTGGTTGTTGGCTCTGCAATTACTCGTCCTCAATTGATTACTAAGAAATTTGCGGACGCAATGCAAGCAGAGAAGGAGCTAATCTAATGACAGAACTCGCACTTGGCTTGGATTTGGGGGGAACGAAGATCCGTGCCGGTTTAATAGACAGTGAAGGAAAGCTCATTGTTGCGAACACCTCAGCGACAGATATTAGCCAAGGTCGTGAAGGCATATTGAACAGCATCATTGCCGCTATTGTCCCGCTTTTGACACGTGCTCGTCGTGAAAAGAAGCTCCTACTTGGTATTGGTGTTTCTGCCGCTGGTGTGATTAATGTGCGCTCTGGCTCAGTATTGGACGCGACCGATAGTTTGCCTAACTGGAAAGGAACCCGACTTGGCTATTTGCTCGAAGAAGAGTTTGGTATCCATGTGGGGACTGATAACGACGTGAACTGTGCACTGCTTGGTGAGCAATGGTTAGGTGGTGCAGAGAGCTACAACAGCGTAGTTATGTTGACTTTAGGCACCGGGCTTGGCGGTGCCATGCTAAACAACGGACAGATGTTACATGGCTCAAGCTATCTTGCGGGGCACTGGGGACGAATGGAGGTCCCACACCCTTATCGACCGCAGATGAATGTCCCTCTTGAGTCTTTGCTGTCTGGCACAGGATTAAGAGAAACCTTGTTGTTCCAACTTCCAGAGAGTGAGCATGATCGCTATCCCGATGGGTTGAGTGTGATTCAGGCGTACGCGGAGCGAGATCCAAAAGTGATCGCAACGGTTGAAGATTTCATGCGTTTGCTAGCCCGAACCATCAGTAATATTCGTTGGACGGTGGATCCTCAGTTAGTGCTTTTAGGTGGCGGCATGATCAACTCGCGCGAATATTGGTGGGATTTGATGAACCAATATCTAAAAGAGATGGGTGTCATGACGCCAGTTCGACCAGCCACTCTAGGTAATGACGCCGGCATGTATGGCGCTGCAAAAATGGTGTTTAACCATTTTGAAGAACTCAAACAGCAGCGCGATTAACGCTGAATCTCTATTTAAGGACTGAGATTATGTCAAAGAAAATCTGTTCGGTTGTATTCCAAACTCACTGGGATAGAGAGTGGTACCTTCCTTTCGAAACTTTTCGTGCTCGTCTGATTCGTGTGATGGAACGCGTTGTCGATGCTTTAGAAAACCATGAGCTAGAGAGTTTTCTTTTTGATGGCCAAGTGGTTGCAGCGGAAGACTTACTAGAAGCGTGTGAACCAGAACTGGCGGAAAAGCTACACCGATTGATGCAAGAAGGGCGTTTGATCTTGGGTCCATGGTATGTCATGGCGGATGAATTCTTGTGCAGTGGTGAAAGCTTGATCCGCAACCTAGAGATTGGACGCAAGCTGGCACACTCGTTGGGTAATTATCAAAAAGTAGGTTATTTACCGGATACCTTTGGCCATATAGGTCAAATGCCACAACTGCTTTCAGGCTTTAACATCAACAATACAGTGTTATGGCGCGGAATTGATGCTGACCAATCCGAGTTGCGTTGGAAAGGTGCTGATGGCAGCGAGATCTTTATTCTGTTTTTGACTGAAGGCTATTATCAGCATCCGCTGAACACTCAAGACTTTTCGCAAAACATTGACGTTTATCTGAACAAGATCACTGAGCGCGCAACAACAGATAAGCTACTGCTAACCCAGGGTGGTGACCACCTTCGTCCCGCCAATGGCAATATGGCTGAGCGTATTGAAGCTTTCAATGCTTCTCGTGATGACATTGAGCTTACACAGAGTAGCTTAGAGACGTATTTGAATGGGCTAGAAGTGGAAGTGTCGCAAGAGTTGCCAACCGTAGAAGGTGAGCTTCGCGGAAACGATCGTGCTTTTGTGTTGCCGGATGTGCTTTCTACTCGTCGTTACCTCAAGCAACTTAACCAAGAAGCGGAAGATACGTTAACACGTAAAGTGGAACCGCTACTGGCTATGGCACCAGTAGAGAACTATCCCGCTCGTTACCTTGAACAGAGTTGGAAGACTTTGCTGAGCCAACATGCTCATGACTCCATCTGTGGTTGCTCAGTGGATGAGGTTCACCGTGAAATGGTGACTCGATACGAGAAATTGGCTCAGCGCAGTCAAGCAATGATGGACATGGCGCTACTCTCTCTAGGTTGCACCAATGATGAGTTGAGTGCGCAAGATGCGGCGAACCCATTTGCCGATCACACTCAGTTCTCTATTTTCAATCCAAATCCGAAAGATTTCAGCGGTTGGGTAACCGAGCGCGTTTTCCTAAAAGGTGATGAAGCGTACGGTCTTGAGCTAACCACTCAAAGTGGTGAGCCAGTGACGCCAGTTATCACCAAAGCAGAACCAGGCTTTAGCTTTACTTCTCCTATCGATGACTTCCCAGACAGAGTCGAAGGTGTTTGGTATGACATTGCGTTTCAAACTGAGGTAAATGGTCTTTCTTATGAAGCGTTTGAAGTGAACAAATGTTTGACCGCAGAAGCAATTGAAACGACCAGCATGGCGTCAATTTGCAACGATTTCTATCAGATCGAGTGGTGTGAAGACGCCTCATTGAATGTGACTGATCTCAGAACGAATAAAGTATTTGATGGCTTGGGTCGCATCGAATCTTCTTTAGATTGCGGTGACAGTTATAACTATGCGCCAGCGCAAAATGATCAGATCACGGTCGCGCGTTTAGTGGGTGATGTACAAACCCGTCGCCACTCTGATTATTCAGAAATGAGTGCAGAGGTTGAATTGGTGCAACCTGCGGCCTTATCAAGTGATCGCCGGGGTGCGAGTAGTGATGTTGTTATTAGTTGTGGGCAGCTTAAGATCAAACTCTATCGTGATGCAGACTTCATCGATATGGATCTCAACTGGCATAACAAAGCGCAAGACCAACGTCTCTCTATACACTTCCCGACAGGCGAGGAGCTAACGGAGACCTTTGCAGATAGTGCTTTTGAAGTGGCCAGCCGTCCGGTGGTTTACCAAGACAATCAAAGAGTGCTACCAAATAAAGAAGCACGCGTTTCTGTAAACCCAAGTCAATCATTTGTATCTGGAGGTGAGCTGCAGCTCACTCATCTAGGCGTGCCTGAATACCGTGTCGTTAAGCGTGATAGCGATGAGTTGGCTTTAACACTGTTGCGCAGTGTGGGTTGGTTATCTCGACGAGACTTCTCGACTCGTGGCAATGGTGCTGGACCTGATCTGCCTACTCCTGAGGCACAATGTTTAGGCGAACATCACTATCGGTTGCGTCTTCATATCGGTAGTGCAAGCCCAGAGATATTGTGCCAGCGTGCAGAACTGCTTCGCTACTCACCCTTTATGGTGAAGGGCCACAGTACAAACTGGAATACTCCCGTTCGCCTGCTTAATCACGCACTGCAAGTTTCGTGTGTGCGACGCATAGGTGAGGAGCTGGAGGTTCGAGTTTGGAACCCGAGTGGTCAAGAGCAACCTCTCTCTCTCGATAAAGATTACCGCGTGGTGAACTTTATCGGTGAAGAGCAAGGGTTCCAATCCCACATTCAATCAAAACAGATTTTAACTTTGCGCTTTCCTGCGATGTAGAAGAGTTAGCGCACTTAAGAAATAGCGTGCCGGAGCAAGCTCCGGCCTCACACCCCTACACATAATGAGAATAACTATGACGAATTTAGAAATTTTTCGTTTACTGCTTATATCCTGCGTATTGATAGTTTTTGTTTACGCTATGATCACTAAGCGAATTTCCACTCTGATTGCTCTGCCTATTATGGGCGTGTTGACCGCAGTTATTGCTAGCGTTGGTGAAGTGCCTATGCTGGGTCTTTTTGCGCATGAAAATGCCAAAGGGGAAGAAGTTCAAGGCATTATGAACAGCGTTCTTGGCGACGGTGCTCGTATGATGGCTTCTACTATAGCGGCGACCATTTTTGGCGGGGCTTTTGCGGTGCTATTACGACGTGTAGGTGTCGCTGAAGCCATCATTAAAAAGGCAGCCGAGCTTGCCGGTGACCGAGTGCGTGTGATCGCATTTATTTTCTATGTGGCCACTATGATTATCTTCACTGCGATAGGAGGCCTAGGTGCGGTGATTCTTGTCGGCTCCGTTGCTCTGCCTATCATGATGACAGCAGGCATCTCTGGTGTAGTATCAGGCTCGATTATTCTTCTTGGTCTTACTACAGGTGGGGTTATGAACCCAGCAGGTTTTGCGTTCTTTGCAACGATTCTTGAACCTGTTATTGAAGGGGGTTATGAAGCGGCTTATGAAATTGTGGCGCGTATGGCTATCACTTTATTCATTATCTCTTTTATCGTTTCAGTGATTTATATCCTACTCAATGTTAAGAACAATCAGCGTAGTGCTTGGCATGCAAGAAAAACTCAATCCGCTTACGAGCTAAGCAATTGGGCCTTGCTTTCACCTATCGTTCCAGTTTTGCTAGTTTTAAGCTCAATTTATGTTATGCCACAAGTGGTGACTGCTGAGCTCGCCATTATTGCAGGTATTATCTACACCGTTTATGTGTGCAAAATTAAAGACAAGATCAATGCGATTGCTCAGTCTTTTGTCCAAGGTACGCAAGAAGTAGCCGGCGCTATTGTACTGCTTATTGGCTTGGGTATTCTCATTCGTGGTGTTCAGTTCTACACCGTAACACCAATAATCGCGCCGGCGATTGAAATGTTGGTGTCTATGCTGCAAAGCCCAATGACATATGTGATTGGCTTTACTCTAGCTACACCTTTAGTGCTTTATCGTGGCCCACTTAACTCTTGGGGTATCGGAGGTTCACTTCCAGCCATCTTTGCTACCGCAGGCTTCTCGCCAATCGCTGTGGTTTGGGTACTTCGTTCAACGGGAATGATGCAAGGCTTTGGTGACCCAACCAACTCACAAAATATCTGGATTGCAGACTTTGTTCAGGCCGATCCGAACGATATTACTAAGAGCTTGTTCTGGGTAGGCCTAGTGATCACCTTCATCGCTCTTGGCTATGCCATTTTAGTTGACCAAATCCCATTGATTTAACCACGGAGGGTGGGGCTACTCACCCCAATAAAGTAAGCGAAATAAAGGTACAAAGTTATGCGTAAAGTACGAATTGGTATTGATGTTGGCGGTACGTTCACTGATGCCGTGGTTATTGATAACACTAGTGGTGAAGTGATTGCCAAGGCGAAAAAACCAACCACACACCATCACAAAGATGGCGTAGCTCAAGGCATTGTTGAAATCATCAATGAAGTGCTAGACAACAATGGTATCTCACCAGAGCAAGTAGTTTTCATCGCTCATGGTACGACACAAGCAACCAACGCTCTTCTTGAAGGGGATGTTGCTAAAGTGGGCATCATTGGTATGGGTAAGAGTAAGGCTGCCCAAAATGAGCTGGATGTAAAAGATATTGAGCTTGCACCAGGTAAGTTTCTGCAAACGGAATCCATTTACTTTGATGTGGATGAGATCACCAAAGAGAAAGCTGACAAAGCTATCGATGAGCTCGTTAATAAAGGTTGTGAAGTGATTGTCGCGTCGGAAGCGTATGCGGTGGATGATCCTCATCTAGAAAAATTGGTGACCGATCTGGCGAAAGAGAAAGGTTTATTTGCCACCAGTGGTCATGAAATCTCTCAGCTTTACGGCCTGAGAATGCGAACCCGCACTGCGGTTGTGAATGCGTCATTGATTCCTAAGATGATTGAAACGGCAAACATGACTGAGCAGGTTGTCAAGAAGGTAGGTATTCCTTCAGAGCTAATGATCATGCGCGCCGATGGCGGTGTAATGTCGGTGAACGAAGTCCGTCAACGTCCTATCTTAACTATGCTTTCTGGTCTTGCAGCAGGGGTGGCTGGGGCTTTGATGTATGAAAAAATCTCAGACGGCGTGTTTTTTGAAGTCGGTGGTACTTCCATCGATATCTCGGTGATTAAAGATGGCAAGGTTATCGTCAATAATGCGCAAGTAGGTAAACATAAGACTTACCTAAAAGCATTGGATGTTCGTACTCTAGGTATCGCCGGTGGCTCAATGATTCGTATTGGCGATGGCAAGATTATAGATGTTGGCCCTCGCTCTGCACACCTTGCTGATAAGCACTATGAGTGCTTTGTTGATGAACCTGTGACTAACGCTAAGCTTCTGCAAATTACCCCAATGGAAGGTGACAACCCAGATCACGCCATTATCACTTCAGATCAAGGGGAATACGCTTATACCCTAGCGGGTGCAGCGAATATTCTTGGTTATGTCCCTGAAGATGATTATGCCTATGCCAACGTTGAAGCGGCGCGCGTGGCTTGGGAACCGCTCGCAGAATATTGCGGCAAGAGTGTTGAAGAAGTTGCTCGTGATGTGATGGATATCGCTTGTGAGAAGATCTGGAACATTGTTGAGCCAATGATCAAAGAGTACGAAGTGAACCCTGAGTACATCGAATTTGTTGGTGGCGGCGGCAGTGCAGCAATTACCACTTTTGCTTTGGGTGAAAAGTACGGCTTTAAAGCGAAAACCGCGAAGAATGCGCCATATATTTCCACTATCGGTGTGGCTATGGCCATGGTTCGTGAGCAGATTGAACGCTCTGTGGTGGACCCTTCCGCTTCTGATATCCAAAAAATTCGCTCGGATATTATGGATCAAATCATCGCCCAAGGTGCGAAAGAGGAGAGTGTTGAGATTGCCATCGAAGTCGATAAGCAGCGCAACATCTTAATTGCTACGGCCACAGGGGCTACTGAATTCAGTAATGACACGACTCAAGAGAAACTGACAGAGCAGGAGATCATATGCAAAGTGGGAGAGGTCTTCTCCGTTGAACAGAATGCAGTCGAAGCGAAAGACTCAGTTGGTGCTTTCCAAATCGTTAAGGCGCGTAAAGAGACCCGCCGTTGTTTCAACCTGCTTAAGAGAGAAGAAAATCACTTCGCGGTAGTGAAAAGCGATGGAATGATCCCGCTCAAGGTCAAGAATGCAAGACATATTAAGGTACCACGCAGCGGTTATAGCGACGCGATGAAAACCCTAGTTAGTGAGCTTTCGTCCTACTCTGATGCTGGTCAGTCTATCCCGAAAGTGTTCGCTTTTACTGGTTCGCGCATGTTTGATTACTCAGGCCTCTTTAGTTCAGAGCAGCTGACGTCCATGGTTGCTATGGATCTTGATCACCTAGATGCCCAGCAAGAAGTTTTGCTGGTCGCAGCGAAGAAATAAAAGCGAGGTCGTTATGAAGAGCGATATTGAATACGCGAAGATGCAGCTTAGCCTAGATAAGTACTTTGGCAAAATTCCGCCTGATATGCATTCAGGCATTATTGAGCAGGCACTGAATCTTGGCGAACGCGTGGCGAGTGAGTATCGCTCTATCGACCTCAGACAAGCTTTTTTTGATGCGGGCTATCGTATTGAATATACGCAAAATGCAAAGCAGATATTGACCCAAGGCCTGTTAATGAGAGCTGAGATCATCGAGGATAATCTCGGTAAGCGAGTGCTTATCTACCAGGACAGCGTTGAACAGGCGCTGTCAGACCTTGCTAAACAGGGCATTCAATCGACTAAAACTCAAATTGAACGCCTTTATCTGGCACATGAGTTCTTCCATCTATTAGAGATGGATGAACATATTTCTGATGATGTGCTTACTATGAAGGTGGAACGCCTCAAGATTTTAGGTAAGACTTTCTACGGTCGTTTACAGTCGCCTTCTGAGATCGCCTCTAACCGCTTTGCACAACGTGTATGTCAATGTGAATTTAACCCCTTATTGATTGACGAATTATTTATCGGAGATAGTGATGACTCCAACTAACACTTATTCTGGCTACGACGTAGTCGTGGTTGGCGGTGGTACATCGGGGGTGGCGGCAGCGCTCTCTGCAGCAAGGCAAGGCTTAAAAGTTGCCCTAATAGAAAAACGCATAGCGCTGACAGGGACTCAAGCTAACGCTATGGTAACGCCATTTATGCCCTCTCATGTGCATGGCTCCGAGACCGCAGACCTTTTGACTCAACGTTATCATCAGATGATGATGGGCAAAGGCAAGTTGACGCTGCCGGGTAAGATGGAGCTTTACTCACCGGAATCTTTTAAGCTTCTTAACGATCAAGTGCTAACCGAGTTTGGCGTGGAAATCTTCTATGACGCGACCCTAGTCAGTGCTCAAACGCAAGAGGGGAATATCAAATCAGTGACAGCGCTTATCTTTGATGATTTCTATGCGTTTGAAGCTAAGCAATTTATTGATGCATCGGGGGATGCTCTACTGTCTCGGTTTGCGGGTGCTAAGACTGAAAAAGGCGATAAAGATGGTACTCGTCAATCCGTTTCGTTTCGCTTTGAAGTGTCGAATATTGACTTTGGGCGTCTTCGTGAGTTTTTGAAAGCAGCGAATTACACCTTTTGCGATCCTAGCGACGAGAGCTTTATGGAGTTTGTTCATGTTCCTGGTGTCGCGGCGTGTGGCACTTTGCTGGACTTGTTCCAAACTGCCATCGAAAGCGGTGAGATCACGCCTGAGATAAGCCGATATATTCAGGGCTTCTCAATGCCAGGTAAGCCAAATACCTTGTCTTTTAATAACCCGCAAATGCCGAATTTAGGTAATATCGAAGATCCAAGAGTGCTCTCTGAATATGTTCGCTATGGGCGTAATATGCAGCACCAGTTACTGGCGTTTTTGAACAAGAGAATTCCAGGTTTTGAGCAAGCGTTTATCTCTCAAGAAGCGAACATGCTTGGGGTACGTGAGTCTAACCGTGTGGTTGGTAAATACGTGATGACGGGCAGTGACTACGCTTCAAGACGTAAGTTTGATGATGGTGTTGCTCGCGGTGACTGGTATATCGATATCCACAGTGACGATCTAGAGGTAGAAAACGACACCTTTAAGAAGAAGTATGATAAGGGCGAATTCTACGAAATTCCTTATCGCTCGTTAGTTTGCCATGAAGTGAATAACCTATTGTTTGTGGGTCGAATCATCTCTTGTGATTTCAAGATGCAGTCCAGTATTCGAATTCAACACACATGTCGTGATATGGGAGATGCGGCTGGCCGTGCCTGTGCATTGGCATTGAAACTGGATGTTGCTCTTAATGAGCTGGATGGCACCTTACTAAAAGGGGAGATTCATTAAGATGAAAACACTATTTATTCCGCTTGATGAGCGCCCATGTAACTATCTATATCCGCAATATATTGCGGAAACCGCGGATATTGAGCTTATTACTCCGGCTATGGGGTTTCTAAGCGATAAGAAGCGCGCAGCAGACACTAACGCCTTATGGCAGTTCATGTTTGAGCATATTGAGAATGTGAACAATGTAGTTCTTTCTATGGATATGATGATGTATGGCGGTTTGATCCCATCTCGTCTGCATTATTTGTCAGAAGCTGATGTGGTGTCCTTTGAGTCCAATCTTCGTAAGCTGAAGAGCATCAATCCATCGGCAAAAATCTACGCTTATAACTGCATCATGCGTTGCCCAAGTTACAGCAGCAGTGATGAAGAGCCTGATTATTATGATGAATATGGGGCTGAGATTTTCCGAGGCAAATATCTGCAAGATAAGTCTGAGCGTGAGTCTCTGTCTGAGCAAGAAGCGCAAGAGCTTTCGAACTTGAAAGGCGCCGTTCCAAATTCGGTTATCTCTGATTTTGAAACTCGCCGCGGCTTTAACTCTCAAGTCAACCTGCTGGTGGCCCAGTTGGTGAAAGAGAAAGTGGTGGATTTTCTTGTGATCCCACAAGATGATTCCAGTCCCTTTGGTTACACCGCGATTGATCAGCAAAAAGTGATTGCCTACATCGAGAAAGAGTCGCTCTCTTTTGATATTGCTATCTACCCTGGTGCTGATGAAGTCGGTGTCACCTTGCTTTCTCGCGCTTTTAACGAGTATAAAAATCGTAAACCTAAGATCTATCCGTTTTATGCTTCTACTTTAGGTCCGCAAATCGTGCCGCTTTATGAAGACCGCCCGATGAATGAATCGGTCAAGTCACATATTCGAGCGGCAGGCGGGGTTTGGTGTGATAACGGTCAAGATGCCGATTTTATTTTGGCAATCAATTCACCGGGTAAGTTTATGCAAGAAGCGGCAAAGCAGAATGAGAAAGATCTGACGTACAGCTCCGGTCGAAACCTTGCCGATTTTGCTCTAAGAATCAGCGAATACATCGAGTCTGGCAAACCTGTAATGGTGGCAGACAGCGCTTTCGCCAATGGTGGCGATATTGAACTGGTGAGCTTTTTGGATAAGCTGCAAGTGTTGGGCAAATTGACCTCTTACAAAGGCTGGAACACCAACTGTAATACTTTGGGGACAACCTTAGGTGCGGGTATGATTGCTGAACTCGATAATGCGGCGCGTGTGAAAAATATCTGCTTTCATGTGTTAGAAGATGTTTGCTACCAATCGGTAGTAAGAAACCAGCTTCTAAATCGCTATTTTAGTCAAGCCAGTTTTGGCCATACTAACTATGCGCCAGAGCAAATTGATGAAGCAATGCAGTTTGCTAAAGACGCTTTGCTTTCGCAATACAGTAAGATTACCGCCCGTTCTCTGCCACAAAACATCGAACTCGAGGCGTTTTCACCTTGGCAGCGTACATTTGAAATAGGCTTGAAATTAAAGGTATTACAGAATGCATGAGTCAGCGCCGCTCCTTGCTACGCTGCGATTGATAAAGCCGGGCTTAAGCCCGGCTTTAACGCAGTTGGCGGATTTTATAGAAGATCACTTATCTTCCATTTCGCGAATGACAGTGACGGAACTTGCTGAAGAAGCGGCTGTGAGCGTATCCAGTGTTAGCCGGTTAAGTCGTGAGCTCGGTTATCGCAGCTACGTTGATTTTAAAATGGCAGCACACTCTTCTATTTCTGTGCCAACTGCACCCAAAGGAGCCAATCACTGTGTGCTCGACGAAGCAGAGAAGTTTTTTGGTTTAACCAAAGAGTTACTCAATGAACTTAATCTGGATGAGCTGGGGGCTTATTTGCGTCGAAGCGAGTGTCTCTTTGTAGCAGGAGATGATGCGTTTCTCGTACAATCCTTTGTCGATGCCTGTTTGCAAAAGGGCAAACGGGCGATCCCTTTGACACAAGCAGCCTACTTCCAGACGATGCTTAGCAAGTTGAGCCGCAAAGATATCTTTGTCTACATTGGTAGTGAAACGCCGAGTGGGGTGTGGCTAGAGATACTTGAAGCTTTGGCTGAGAAGGATTGCGTGACCTTGGCTATTTCTCCGATTTTATCTGAACCTGCAAGAAATACCCATCTTGATTTCTGGGTGCCTATTATTTGTGAAGGAAGTGTCATTTTTAATAAAATCAATATATTGCTTACAATTGAGATATTGAGTAAGCAATTTAGTCATGGTGCGATAGTGAGTTGATATCACTATCGCATTGCAGGTATAAGTACGAAGGGTTGGAATCGTCTTCCAACCCTAGATTTATCCTAATGTGCAACGCAAGTATCACTCATCTTTCTTGATTGCTGCGAGCGTGGTTGTTCCAATAGGCTGCATTCTGTAGGCGGTTTTCTAATCGATGTGCCACCCCTGTATCCAATTCCCCATTGTCGGCTAATGCTCGAATGCTTGCAGTTAGGCGAATAAATTCACTGTTTGGGATCAGCTCGCCGTTGCTGGCCATATCTGCCAAGACTTGCAGCTCTGAGAGTAATGCTGTACCACTGTTTTCGCTTATTGCCTCTCTTGGAATATAGATACGAGTCAATTTATCTTGAATGTCTGTGAGCATCAAAACGACCCCCTCTAGTAAGTGTTCACCTGGGTTAAAAGCCACTTCGCGCCATGGCCCTTCTTTCAAGGCAGCTCGTGCTTCAGGTAGGTCTTTTCCTTGACCATAAGCGAACATGTTAACACCAGAAGTTTGGTAACGGCCTGCTAAGACATCTTTGACAGTGCCCATAGGGTCGATGTCATGGTAGAAAGAGTAAATGCCAGTGTAGTAGATGGTGCCTTTGGGCATCAGCTCTTTACTTGAATTGACATGTTCATGAATACTGTCGAAGTCATGTCCGTACGCTTGAGGGATCACACCATCGATGTCCTCTTTCCAATCTGCGATCATCGTCTCTTCTGGGCCAGGCTCTGGCGTAGCGGTGAACATAAAATCAGGATTCAGGCGTTTAGCTTGAATCGCCAGCTTTTTAACGAATACATTTTCTTCTTCACGTATCCAATGCTGGTATTTTTTGAACTCTATGATGTCAGTACGCAGAATCTCAGTGTTTTCTATGCCGGAATCTTGTTGGTATTCTTTGAGCGCTAGTTCGTTAAACGAGAAGGCTTCAGCGTGCTCGTAGTGTGGGTAGCGCATATAGTCAATATTTAGACCTGTAATGGCATAGTTCTCTTGCATTTCACGATAAATTTCTAACATGTACTTTTGGACATCGTCTTGAACAATATCGAGCCAAAAGTAGCCGGACTGATTGTCAGGAATCACTTCACTATCCACATTACTGTTTTGGATCGCTAGCCAATGAGGATTGACGGTCAATTGAGGGGGTAGTGGTTCAACAAGATCAGGTGAGCCGACCATAAAGCCGTTAGTCCAGCCTTGAACTGTCATCCCTAGCTTTTCTGCTTCACCGATATAGGCGGCAAGAATGTCATTACCGTATACCCCATAACTTTTGTCACTAAAGTGAGGGTGCTGACTGGTCATGCCGTATTTTTTCATCACTTCACTTGGGTAGATGGTGTAACCCCAGAAAGTGACTTCCAAATAGATGCTGTTAAAACCTGAGTCGTGCATGCCTTGTACCGTTTCGATCACTTGGTCGAGATTCTGTTCTTCAGGGCGATGCCAAATAGCGCGTTGTTCGACAACTTCGGACTCAATCGTGTGGTAATAAGCACTATCTGCTACTTTTGCGGCTTTAAGATAAAGTGCATAGGCGCTAATTTCACTGCTTTCGCGAATGGTGTCACCAGCGGCTAAATATTGGTTTGCTTGAGTAAGAAATTGCTCTGCTTCCTGTTTTGGGAAGTCGTAATAGCCTTCATAAGCGCTTTCTATACTGGTTTCGGCAGAGGTAATGGCGTGTTGTGCCTGATAACGATAACTGTCCAAATCTGTACGAAGAGTCATAACCTTATTGGCTTCATCTAACTCGACCTTAGTACCGATAACTGCGTAGTCAGTTAAAAATGTGGCGCCTTCCCCGTGCCCACTTAAGACTAAGCCATGCTCCGGAATGTCTGAATCAGCACCACCAAGATGGGTCACAATCCCATCTTCTGCCGTGACTTCGTAACCGTACTCGTTGGTTTGGGTTGAGTCACCAAAATCAGGGTCATAGACAATAAGTTCGTCGGTATCTCGGGGCTCATTGAGCAAATAGGTATGTTCGCCCACAGTGCCAATGCCTTTGCTATGAACTTGGCTATTCTCAGTGCTTTGACACACTACTGAGAAAGCTAACGTACCGAAAAATAATAGATTTCTAGCGGTAGGTAACCAGCGTTTTATTAACATGATTCATCCTCTAAGTGGATTTGAGCTTGAGTAAGCGGAACTTAAGTTGAGATTTGAATCTTGGCTGGAGAATATGGATAAATGAAAGAACAGAAAATCAACTCTCGTTCTATGCTCACGCGATCAGAGTTGATGGTAATTCGTTATTTCAAATTGCGGGTAAATTCTGAAACTATTATTCAGACAGTGAGGTGAGATCACTCTAATTGTGAATTTTGTGACAGTCGCACCCCGGTAGAGTCACATTACGGGGAAAGGTGTTTCTGGGCCAACAGCCACCAGAAGTGTAGACTTCTAGTGGCTAAAAGTAGATTACCAATCGACTCCTTTACGTGCTTTCACCCCAGATTCAAAAGCATGCTTGATGTTCTTCACTTCGGAGACAGTATCGGCCATTTCAATCAGAGTGCGATGTGCGCCACGACCAGTGATCACAACAGATTGCATCTTTGGTCGATTGTTTAATGCTTCGACGACTTCATCAAGATCAATGTAACCGTAACTGACCATGTAAGTTAATTCGTCAAACAGGATTACATCAATAGATTCGTCGCTCAGCATTCGCTTGCATTCTTGCCACACTTTTTGTGCGGCTTCGGTATCGGTGGCTTTATTCTGAGTTTCCCAAGTAAAACCAGTGGCCATGACTTGGAATTCGACTCCAAGTTTTTCTAGCAGATTACGCTCACCGTTATCCCATGTCCCTTTAATAAACTGGGCAACCGAGCATTTGAAACCATGGCCAACTGCGCGAGCGATAGTACCAAACCCTGAGGTGGACTTACCTTTACCGTTACCAGTGATGACAAGCAATAGGCCTTTTTCTTCCTGAGCAGCAGCAACTTTAGCGTCGATTTGCTCTTTAACTTTTTGCTGACGCGCTTTATGGCGTTCTTTTTTGTGGCTTTCAGAGGTCACGGTAAATCCTTTTTAATTTAGTCAAACTGTGCCTATCATAGCGTATCTAAGGCAGAGCAAAAAACCATTGGTTTTAAAGGGAAAGGCTAGGAAGAGGTATGGCAAAGAAACTATTAGTTGTCTGTATGGGAAACATTTGTCGTTCACCCACAGGAGAGGCGATCCTTCGTGCGAAAGCTGAGCAAATGGGTGTTGACGTAGAGGTGGATTCAGCCGGAACAATTGGTTATCACCAAGGCAACCCACCAGATCCTCGCTCGAAAGCTGCGGGTGAGCAGCGAGGTTACTCATTCAAAGGGATTCGCTCTCGCAAAGTTGTGGATAGCGACTTTGAGTACTTTGATCTGATTTTAGCGGCTGATAGAGATAACTTGGCCGACTTGCAAGCGCAATGCCCATCACAATATCAAGATAAGCTCAGGCTGTTTCTTAGCTTTGGAGAAGCGAGTGAAGAGGAAATCCCAGATCCTTATTACGGTGGTGATAAGGGGTTTGAGTTGGTGCTGGATTTGATCGAAGAAGCATCGGAAAAGCTTCTTCGATCTCTTTAGCTTAGGCGGCCATCACTCGGCCGCTGAAATAATCGTTTGAAACAATGTATTCCGTATTGCGGATCAACTCATCGTGGATTTTAGCCCAATGGGTGTCTTCTTGTTCGTAGCAAGGAACCACACCACCGACGCGAATGTTAAACGGCGTCAGCTCTTTGGCCCAACTTTGGGTGAAGCCAGCGACCATCGATGTTGCGTTTTCAAATCCGGACAAATCATGGTAATCCGCGTGAGCAATCACATTCACAATCACACCATTTTTCTTATCCTGACGCATTTTTTCCGCAGTCGCCTGACCAAAGCTAAATAATGTTGCGGCCATTAAAGATAAATGCTGGGTAAAGACATCACCAGCCCGATCATCAAAGAATTTGGGCATCGTTTGACTGGTTAGGGCATTGATCAAAACGTCTGGCGAATGATGAACCGATTGATCAATAAATTCAAAAAGTGAGTGGATAGAATCCATCGAGTGATCCGGCAATGCGTATTGATATATGTCTGATGAAATGGCTTTGCAACGGACAAACGTTTCGTTCAGTTGAGCCGCGCTTTTATCACAAAGAACGACGGTGGCACCCAGTGAAGCAAAGTGCGTAGCAAGTGTACTACCAAGCTGTGAGCCCGCCGAAGTGATTAAAATCACGGCACTTTTTATATTCATATAGTGAGCCTCCGTCCATGGCTGAAAAGGTTGTCCACATAGCATGGTAGATTGCTTGTTACTTAAGTGTGAATAAGCTCAAATAACGTGTGTATATCTTGTGCTTGCGGTGAATAATTTGCACTCATTCACATTAATAAGTGATTGATTGAGTATTAGAGGAAAGGACGAACAGGTTTATGTGATCTTGATTGATCTTCAAACTTGCGTTTGGATTTGGAAGGTTCGCTGGGCTTTGATCAATTGGTTATAGAGATCGATTGGCATCAGTTCTTTTGCTTCTTTTTCACCTAGTTTCCGGCGCTGATGACCCGATAAATTATTGTAAATCTCTTCAGGAAAGTCGTGTGTGTCTTCCGGGAGGTATGTCAGAACTTCAGGGTGAAGGTAGTGAGTGAGCTTGGCGCTCGGTAAACCTGAGCGATGAAACATATCGGCTTGCATCGCCGAGATAGGATAGGAGTCCTGATCAGAGCGGATTTTCTGGGGTGGTGGTAACTCGAAACGGCGTCTTAAAGCTTCCTCGGTTGCGTCCTGTTCATTTATTTTTTCGATAGGTGTGTTATCGCGAACGTCGTCAGAAAACATTGATAGAATCAAAGCGAAATCGGCACGACGCCCTTCGTGAACAGCATGGTTAATCCCCTTGCCGAACTGAAGTTCGTTAATAATGCCCGCTTTGTCTAAGGTGTGAATCTGAGTTTGCATGTTACCTCGCTTGATGCTTATGTAGCGGCAATATCGAGGTGAACTTTAGGGAAATGACTGACTCGAAAAGAAAAAAGCCAGCTAAGTGCTGACTTTTTAAGCGGCTAAATTTTAAATCCTATAGGGGAGGATTACTTAGCTAGGTTTTCTGCTACGAAGTCCCAGTTAACTAGCGCCCAGAAACCATTCATGTAGTCTGGACGAACGTTACGGTAATCGATGTAGTAAGCGTGTTCCCATAGGTCAACAGTAAGAAGTGGAGTTGTACCTTCTTCTGTTAGAGGTGTAGCTGCGTTAGAAGTGTTAACGATCTCTAGAGAACCGTCAGCTTTTTTAACTAGCCAAGTCCAAGAAGAACCGAAGTTGTTGATTGCAGAATCAGTGAACTTCGCTTTGAACTCTTCGAAAGAACCGAATGCAGCGTTGATTGCGTCTGCAACTGCGCCTGTTGGTTCACCGCCCGCGTTTGGAGCTAGACAGTGCCAGTAGAACGTGTGGTTCCAGATCTGTGCTGCGTTGTTGAACACGCCACCAGTTGAGGTTTTGATGATTTCTTCTAGCGTTTTGCCTTCAAACTCAGTACCTGGGATAAGACCGTTTAGCTTAACTACGTAAGTGTTGTGGTGCTTGCCGTGGTGGAAATCTAGAGTCTCTGCTGAGATATGTGGTTCTAGCGCGTCTTTCGCGTAAGGAAGAGCTGGTAGTTCAAATGCCATTACTCGATTCTCCATTGATATGAAAGAGTTAAACTCTCTCGATTGCTTCCAGTGTTATTAATTTATGATGGCTAGCTAAGTGCTAACCACGTCATTCTGCTGACTTGCGCTATAGTTTAGCAAGTTTTTACTTTATTAAAAGCATCACGACCAATTTCTATATGAAATTTCTTTATCATATAAAACCACAGACATTATAGGCTTTTTATTCTCAGACAATGGTTTAAAATATGTCAATAATTTGCAGTAACTCCATGAAGAGGAAGTAATGGAAACCATCGACAAAATCAAACAGCAAATCGAAGAGAACGCTATCCTTCTTTACATGAAAGGTTCTCCAAAGCTACCTAGCTGCGGCTTCTCATCTCAGGCTTCACAAGCACTTATGGCGTGTGGTGAAAAGTTCGCTTACGTGGATATTTTACAGAACCCTGATATTCGTGCTGAGCTACCAGCATACGCGCAGTGGCCGACATTCCCACAGCTTTGGGTTGAAGGTGAGCTGATTGGCGGCTGTGACATCATTATTGAGATGTTCCAGAAAGGTGAACTTCAGCCTCTAATTAAAGAAGCGGCTGAACGAGCAGGTACAGACGAAGAGTAATCAATAAACCACTGTTTAAATTTACAGTTTTTCTTGATTTTTAAGGGCCACATTCGATAATGTGGCCCTTATTGTATCTGCCCGATAAATTTTATGTCACGTCTGTTTATTGCTGAAAAACCAAGCTTAGGTCGAGCCATCGCTGCTGCGCTTCCTAACCCGCAAAAGAAAGAGCAAGGCTTTATTCGTTGTGGCAATGGTGACGTGGTGACCTGGTGTATTGGTCACTTGCTAGAGCAGGTAGAACCAGACGCCTATGATGACAGATACAAAAAATGGAATTTGGCTGATTTGCCAATCGTTCCTGAACACTGGCAACTGCGTCCTCGTAAGTCGGCGTCTAAACAGCTGACTGTGGTCAAGAAGTTACTCAAAGAAACATCTGAGATCATTCATGCTGGCGACCCGGATCGCGAAGGTCAGTTGTTGGTGGATGAGGTGTTGGATTACTGCAAAGTCAGTAAAACAAAAAAAGAAGCCACGCAACGCTTATTGATTAGCGACCTCAACTTACCAGCGGTCAAGCGCGCGCTAAATCAGATGCGCAGTAACCGCGAGTTTATTCCTCTTTCGGTTTCTGCTCTTGCTCGCTCCCGAGCTGATTGGCTGTATGGCATGAATATGTCCCGCGCTTATACGCTGCTAGGGCAAAAGGCTGGCTATCAAGGAGTGCTGTCTGTCGGTAGAGTTCAGACGCCCGTGCTTGGGCTGGTAGTCCGTCGTGATGAAGAGATCGAGAACTTCATCCCTCGTGACTATTTTACCTTACATGCCTTGATTCCTTATCAGGATGGCAATAGTGCGTTTGATATTCGCGCCCGCTGGAAACCGAGCGAAGCATGCAAGCCTTGGCAAGACGAAGAAGGGCGGGTTATCAATCGTAAACTGGTCGAGAACGTTGCCAATCGGATTACGAATCAACCGGCCAAGGTTGTTGAGTCGGAGCAAAAACAAACTAAGCAATCAGCTCCTTTACCTTATTCTCTCTCAGCTTTACAGATTGATGCAGCCAAACGCTTTGGTATGAGTGCTCAACAGGTGTTGGATACCTGCCAATCTTTGTATGAAAAGCACAAGCTCATCACTTACCCTAGGTCGGATTGCCGATACCTGCCGATGGAACATTATGGACAGGCCAAAAGTGTTTGCGATGCGATATCGAATAACTGTAACGAGTTAGGTCAGGCTGTTCATGGCGCTGATTTCAGTCTCAAATCCAAAGCATGGAATGATAAAAAAGTGGATGCACACCACGCGATCATTCCCACGCCTAAAAAGGCTTCCGTAAATGCGCTGTCAGGAAATGAGATGAAAATCTATCAGCAAATTTCTCGTCAGTATCTAATGCAGTTTTATCCAGCCGCAGTTTATGCAGAAGCGAAGCTGGTGTTTGACATCGCTGGCGGGACTTTTATTGCTAAAGGTCGCCAGCTAGTATCGGCCGGCTGGAAAGCGCTGATGGGAAAAGTGGATGATGACGACGCGGGCGTTGATGCGGTTCCCCCACTTGATGAAGGCACAGTGCTGACTTGTCGCGAAGGCGAGATCAAAGACCGTAAGACTGAGCCACCTAAACACTTTACTGAAGCAACTTTACTGCAAGCGATGACAGGCATCGCCCGTTTTGTTGAAGACAAAGAGCTGAAAAAGATCCTAAAAGAAACTGATGGGCTAGGTACCGAAGCGACTCGTGCAGGTATTTTGGATACGCTGTTTAAGCGTCAACTGCTGCAACGGCAGGGCAAAACAATCCTCAGTTCACCAGCGGGAAGAGGGCTAGTGCATGCGTTGCCTTCTGAATCGACTTATCCTGATATGACCGCGCATTGGGAGCATCAACTTCAGGGAATGGCTGAACGAAATCAAGCCTACGGACCGTTTATGCAAGCGCTGCAGACGCGGATTGATGATTTAATGCATCAAGTCAAAGGCGGCGAAGTACCTGAATCGCTTCGTCACCTACCCAAAGTTGAACGCCCAACCTTTAAACGTAAACGACGTAGCTCTGCGAAATCTACTGGTCAAAAACGCACTTCAACTAGGCACAAAACGGGTTAACTACGATGACCAATCGTGTGCTGATATTCTCTAGGCGTTAAACCAAACCTGTCCTTAAAACGCTGACGAAAGCGTTCTTCCGACTGATAACCACACATCTGTGCAAGTTGATAGCCATCGTATTCGCGCCTTTGCATCAATTGCAATGCATGGTTAAGGCGCACCTCTGCCAGCAAGTGACGATATTGAATGCCTTCCTGTTTTAGTTTGCGGATCAGTGTGGCTCGGCTCATACCAAAGTGATTGGCAACGCCTTCCAAGTTATGCTCGTTGGCTGGTGAGATAGAAAGGTATTGAGTAAGAGTCTGTGTCATTGACGTTTGAGAAGAGGGAAAAGCTTTATGCAGAGCACCTTGCTCTGCCAATTGCTGATAAAGCGGCATTAACCAGTATTGCTGAGTGTGGGTACTCATCGCTTTCAGGTTCACTTTTGCCAGAATATCAAGAGTGTCTCTGACGGACTTACTAACTAAGCAATAAGATGAATTTAAAGAAGAGTGGACTGACTCGCTCAGGCGAAGCATTTCTTGATCTGGCGAAGAGTGAAAACTGAATACTCTTGATAGAAATGGCCCTTTACCCGGTAGATTGGCAAAGTTCCATGAACTGGCAGCACTGCACAATATCAGCGAGTCAGGCGTTAGCGTGACAGATTCTTCCTGCCAGAACAATCTTTTGTTGCCCGATAAAATCTGGATGATACTCGGGGAGTGAATCGTCACATTTCTCAAAGCTTGTAAGTGCTGGGCACGAAACTCAGTGATCTGAAATTGGTGAGCCATCACTCCTCCTTCAATTAACGGGTGTAGGTCGCTGTCAGTGTCGTTTTCGCTAATGCGATGCTATTAAGGGTAAAGCCAACCACAGCCGCTGGCGTATCCTCACCCAGATCCAGCTTGGCTTTTGGTAGCGCCCAAACCGTGAATTGATAACGATGCATACCATCTCCCACGGGTGGACAAGCGCCACCAAAGCCTTTGGTGCTATAGTCTATGCGGGTTTCGAAGCCACCCAGCTTGCTGATATCTGCCCCTCTAGGTAGCTGACTGATGCCAGCAGGAATATCGAGTGCAATCCAATGCCAAAAGCCACTCTCGGTCGGCGCATCTGGGTCGTAAGCTGTAATGGCAAAACTCTTGGTTCCCTTTGGTGCGTTGTCCCAGCTTAACTGCGGCGACAAATTATCGCCTGAGCATCCCCAGCCAGCAAACTCGAAGGTCTTCTCCATTGGATGACCTTCCTGAATATCCTGACTCGTCAGATCAAAGGCGAATGTGTTGCCTGACAGCATCAGCCCAGCTGTCATTAGTGCTAATGTGGTGGTTTTCATGTTGAGCTCCTTGTGTCTGATTTAGTGTCAGTTTAACGAGCTCAATCTGTTTCTATGGATCTAAAAGTATCACATTCAATCTAATGTTAGTTAAAAGTGATACTTTTTGTTGATTTTGATATTACCAAGGAAGTGCGCTGCCATCATAGTTGATAAATTCACCAGAGCGGTTGATATCTGCACTCTCGATCACGTCAACAAGTCCCGCTGCGGATGTTTGCGTATCAATTAACGCATTTGGCCCACCCATTTCAGTTTGTACCCATCCAGGGTGGAGTGCCAAAATGGTGAATCCTTGACTGGTAAGGTCGTTACTCAGGCTTTTCACTACCGAGTTAAGTGCGGCTTTTGATGAACGATAAATATAACCGCCACCAGATGTGTTCTCTGTCATGCTACCCACTTTAGAAGAGAGGCAGGCAATCTTTTTAAGTTGGCCTTTTTGTAGATTGGGAAAGAGTGCTTCAACGAGTTTTAGTGGCGCGATGGTGTTAATTTCAAGTACTTTGCGCCACTCTTCGATATCAGTGTTACCAAAGCCGTTACCTTTTGGTCCGTAGTAGCCAGCATTATTGATCAGCAAATCAATGGCAGGCAGTGCATTGGCGAGCTCATTTAGCCCTTGATAATCAGTGACATCAAATGGATGACACGTCAGCTTGTCACCTTCCAGCTCAAGGAGATCTTGCGAGCTTTTCTCTGAGCGATAGGTTGCGTGAACCTGCCAGCCTTGAGCAAGGTAGTTTTTGACTAAGCTTAGCCCGATACCACGGTTAGCTCCGGTGATTAGAACAGTTGTCATAGTGGTCCCTAGTAAATTGTTGTAGCTATTTTGCTCAGTGGTTAATGTAAAATCAACCTGATAAATGATAATTATTACTATTTGTTGAGAGTTACAACCGTGATGCAACTTGTTACCATACTCAAAACACAAATATCGATAGTTAATCAATGATCCCGCTGATTTATCACTCAATCTATTCAGAGCTGCCGTTACCTCAAGGCCACCGATACCCGATTCATAAGTATCGTCTGTTATTCAATGAGATCGAGAAAGTGCGCTTTCGTGACGAGCAGTGGCAGGCGTTTTTCCACTACTGTAAACCTCAAGCTTTGACATTAGAGGAAGTGATGATGACGCACTGTAAGCAATATGTCTCTGAACTGTTTTCTGGTCGTTTGCCTGCGGCGCGGATGCGACGTATTGGTTTCCCGTGGAGTGAGTGCCTTATTGAACGCACGTTGACGTCAGCAGGTGGAACTTGTCTTACGGTTGAAAAAGCGATTGAACATGGTGTGGCTATCCACCTGAGTGGCGGATACCACCATGCACATTATGATTTTGGCAGTGGTTTTTGTTTGCTTAATGATTTGGTTTTGGCGGCAAAACGTGCACTAACTCATGAAGGCATCGAAAAAGTGCTGATTGTTGATAGTGATGTTCATCATGGTGATGGGACGGCAACGTTATGTGCTGATCAGGATGACATCGTGACGCTGTCCTTTCATTGCGATAAAAACTTTCCTGCGCGTAAGCCAGATTCGGATATGGATGTCGCTTTCCCACGTGAAACCAGTGATGAAGAATTTCTTAGCACATTTACTTCGGTTGTCGAGATGGCAATTAATCTGCATCAACCGGATTTGATTCTTTATGATGCGGGTGTCGATATTCATGAAGACGATGAGCTGGGCTACTTCAATGTCTCTACTCAGGCGATTTATCAAAGAGATGTTGCTATGTTTCAATTGGCAAAAACGAATGCATTACCGATAGGTTGTGTTGTTGGAGGGGGTTATCGCACTGATCATAGTGATTTGGTGCCAATCCACATGCAATTGCTGAATGCAGCTTTGCACGTTTACGGAAATCATTAAGGTGAACAATGGAACATAGAATTCGCGCGGCGGGCATACTTATCGATAATGACGCAATTTTGCTTTTGAAAGTTAAAGACTTTTCAGGAGAGTATTGGATCCCACCGGGTGGCGGCATGGAAGAGGGGGATAGAAGTTCAAAAGATTGTGTCGTGAGAGAGTTTAAAGAGGAAGCGGGGCTAGATATCGAAGTCGGAGAGCTGATTTGTGTTCGTGAGTTTTTTGAAACGCATAGAAATCGCTATCACTCAGAATTCTTTTATCGTGTTTCCCACTATGATGGTGAGCCTCATATTGAGAATCTGCTTGGGCTCAATGACGAAGATTACATTCAGTCTGTGGCGTGGGTGGCTTTGGGGGATGTGAGTGGTAAGCGTATATATCCGAAAGAGCTTAAAGATAAGGTATTGGAACTGATTGATACCGAGTGCTTTTCTACCCATTTAGGTAGTTATACACAAGGTGATAAGGAAGATCTTAATCGATTGTAGAATATAGGGATAGTGCTTAGCACGTGATTATTATAGGCGTCTAAAACAAGAAAACCCCAGCCTTAAGGCTAGGGTTCTTAAATTGGCGGAGAGATAGGGATTTGAACCCTAGATACGCTATTAACGTATGCCGGTTTTCAAGACCGGTGCTTTCAACCACTCAGCCATCTCTCCTTTGTTGACGCGAATGATATAGAGGTTGGTTTTTCTTGTAAACCCCTAATTTTACTGATTGCTTTAATTGTGAACACTTAGTGCAGAAAATGAGTTCAAGTGCGTACTTTTAGACCTAATACATCGCATAAAAGAGGTATTTTGTCGTAATGAGTTGATCAATGTTGTAAGAGCTCAATGACTTGATAGGTTTGAATGCCAGCAAGAACACCTTGCTCCCAACCTCCTTCAACTAGGGTCTCTGCCTTTAGCTTCAATGCGGCGGCCACGTCACCATTAAAGTGAGCATCCACTGCGGATTTATCCGAGAAGAAATCAACGATACCGAATTGATTACCACCGAAATGTACAGCAAACCAGTGGAGAGTACCGGGTTCTTGAGTCGATACTATCTCGGCGCCTTGTCTGAGTAATTCACTCAGTGTTTGCTCTTGTCCGTTCTTTGCGGTGAGAGGAATGTAAGTGGCGATTTTGACAGAGTTATTGGCATTTTCACTGACTTTAGAGGCAATAATGTCGGCATTATGAATGTTGGGTAGTACACCTTCAGTCCAGCCACCCTGTACGAGGGCCTTTGCATTCTCACTAAGCGCTTGAGGAACAAGTCCAGAGAAGTGGGTGTCCTGAGCAGCTTGAGAGCCGAAAGCATCAAATATGACAAAAGTGTTTTTATCCTTATTCTGAAGTGCCGACCAGAACAGAGTGTCGGGTTCGTTTTCTTGAACGAGTTGCGCGCCAATGGAAAGAAAATTGCTTAGCTCGGTGCTTTGGCCTTTCTGTGCTGTAATTTTAATCACACTGGCCCTCTTGAGAGCTTGCTCGGTTGGTTCTGCATTAGCGCCCATTGCGATAGCAAAAATAGAGAAAATGGAGCACACGCGCGAGATTGGGCTTATGATTTTTAACATCTTGTATACCTCTTCATATGAGTAGTTTGGTTTGAAGCAAAGTATACTTTTCTGATTTTTAGGATAAATAGCGCTTATTCGGACTTATAGTTCTATTTAATAGGACAAAAAAGGGGGCATGATTGCCTTTGTCTACCTTATTTAGGACGGGTGAGGGTGGAAACAAAAAGAGAGCCGAAGCTCTCTTTTCTAGGTGTAATGGTCGGACTGACTGGATTTGAACCAGCGACCCCCGACACCCCATGACGGTGCGCTACCAAGCTGCGCTACAGTCCGATACCTGTAATTTACCCATTATTTTCGATGGGGTCAATCACTAACGCTATGATTTAGTTACTTTTTACGTAAAAACGTTGCAGCTCAGTCAAACCTTGCATTAGGACTGGCAATGTCGGATTCTCATCTTGCAAGCGTTGGTAGTTACTGTCGTACAATTTGTAGTTACCAAACTTATCGATGACTGTCGTGTCTTTGTTGGTGATCAGTGCCAGTTCTCTTGTGTCCCCTGCTAGGATCCATTTTCTAGAACGCTCGTCAAACAAGTTTTGACCGCTACTAAAATCCGAAGGATTTGAGGACACACCAAGCAAATCTTGGAGTAGTGTCACTGATAAGTCTAAATGGCTGGTGCGATGATTGTACTTTCCTGCGACTTTTCCTGGCCAATGAATAACCATTGGCACTTGAAGCTGGTAGCGACTGTAGTTGCTATTTGAGCCCCAGCTGTTCGTTCTTGTCTCATTGAACTCGGTACCGTGATTAGATGTGATAACGATAATAGTTGATTCATCAATATCGAGCTCTTTAACCTTCTCAAACAATACACCCAGTTCTTGGTCGGCGTTGCTAACGGAAGTGTGATACCCCTGTTTCAGCGTTTCTAAGGTCGATTTTTGACTGCCAGAGTTTTCATTGTAAGCGTTGAAATTATCGACCGTGGTGAGTTCAATAAAGCTGAACCAAGGGGTTTTCTTCTGTTGAGCAACCCAATTCGCCCACGCGTTAATTGCCTGAGTATCGGGAGATGTGGTGTCATTAAATGCAATGCCTGTAAAGTTCAGACCACGGAATACGGTTTCACCGTACAAATTATCATCGAAGTTGTCACCGCTGAACAAACCAAAGCTATAGTCTTTGTCCAAGAGTGTATCAAGTAAGATAGGACGGGAGCCTTGAGTTTTGATACTGCTGACGTAGCTACTCGGTAGGCCATAAAATAAGCCAAATACACCGAAAGTATCATTACTAGAGCTATAGTGATCAGTAAAGTTAAGGTTCTCGGAAGCAAATTCTGCTGCGTTTGGCATCAAATCGGATGTTAGTACATCCCCCCTTAAGTTATTGACGCTCACGACCAAAACATTCAGCGGGTTTGCTCTTCGATGAAATTCAAGTTTCTCAAGAGGATAGCGAACTAAATCTGAGTTAGCTTCGCTTTCTTTCAGGCGTTGAAGGTACTCTTCTCTATCCAGTAAACCGTGACGTTCCATAAAGGATTTAGCTGTCATCGGGTAAGATAGAGGGAAATTGGCCTTCTGCGCGGTAATCGGATTGTAGAAATAAGCATCAGCCCAGACGTATATCAGGTGACTGGTTATAAAACTGACAAAGAAGAGGGCTGCTATAGGGCGACCAACGTGTTTATGCGACAGGCGACGTTGCTTGCGCCATACCCACTCAGATAATGCTAACTGTAAGAGGAAGATAAGTGGCAACACGACAAATAAGTGTTGCAAATCAATGCTGATGGAGCTGCCTTCTTCGCTAAATAAGACTTCCCAAACAACAGGAGTCAGATGAAGGTTAATCTTTTGATAGGCCTGAGTATCAATCAGAAGTACCGTCAAACCGACGGTAGCAAAGCAAACCGCCACCAAGCGAAACAGCTTGCGTGACGGTATCAAGAAAGTCAGCGGAAACAGAACTAATAGGTAGAGTGCAAAAACGAGAAAACCGAAATGCCCAACCCAAGAAACGGCCAGATAAAACTGCCCTAAAAGGGTATCGGGCCAAGGAGATTGAGTGATATAACGGGTACCAATTAACATGGCCGCTATGATGTTGAAAAAGGCAAACCAATGCCCCCAACCCACTAAACGCGATACGCGTTCGCCGTATGTATTTCCGTTATCTACCATGTACTGTTTTATTGTCCGTTTATTGTCCGTTTATTGTTCTAGTGAGTGTTTTCTTCAATAGAAGACAACAGTGCCTGAGCAAATTTTTCAGCAAGTGCTTTACGTTGTGAAGCATTAACGTTTTGATTTAAGACATTGGTAGCGATATTTCCCGCAATCATCAAAGATAATTCAGGACCCGCACCGTGCTTGTCTAGCACTGCTGCAACTTCTGACAGAATTGCTTCAATTTTGTCGTCGCTGTATTTAGATGTGATCGGCATAAAGACTCTAATGGTGATAGTAAAGCGGCTTATGATAACCTACAATGCCTCGCAACTGAAACCTACACGACGATAAAAATTCATCATGAGTCTTCATCTTTCAAACGTTATCTTACACCAGCTACGTAAAAACGATTCTGACGAACTTGTTGTTAACTTTCGAGCTAATTCTCTTGAGAATGACGCATCGACGGAAAACCTAGTTGCAGAGCTGCATCGTGTCTTTAATTCTAAAGCAGGTAAAGGATTTGGTTCTTTCAAGTCTGACAGTGAATTTCAAAACTGGTTGCATGAACTTCGTAAGGGTGAGAAAAACTTTTATGATTTCTCACAAGAAAGTGCAAATCGCCTGAAAGATGAGCTAAGTAAGTACCCATTTGCCGATGAAGGCATTCTGGTGATTGCCGAATATCAGTCTCTGGCGACAGATTATCTATTCGTTGCCATTATTCCTTCAAATCAAAGCCTAAAAGTAACAGAAGGTCTCGAAATTAGTGCCACGGACTATCTTGATCTGAGCAAAATGGATATTGCTGCACGTATTGACCTGACCAGTTATGAGACAGATAAAGAGTCTAAGCGCTACTTAGCTTACATCAAAGGACGTGTTGGGCGTAAGGTGGCAGATTTCTTCCTTGATTTCTTGCAAGCTGAAGTTGGGCTGGATACTAAGCAGCAAAACCAAGTTTTGATGCAGGCGGTTGAAGATTTCTGTGCAGATTCGAAATTAGAGAAAGACGAAGCCATCAGTTATAAAAAGCAAGTGGCTGACTATTGTAACGAACAAATCAAGAGCGGCGATGAAGTTCAGGTCCGTGAACTCTCTGGTGAGCTTCCTCCTTCTCAAGATGGCACCAGTTTTCTTGATTATACCCAAGAGCAGGGTTATGAATTGGAAGACAGTTTTCCTGGTGATAGAACGACAGTTCGCAAGCTGACGAAATACGTTGGTGCAGGTGGAGGTTTAAACATTAATTTTGATAGCCTGCTGCTCGGTGAGCGCGTTTTCTATGACCCTGAAACTGACACTCTAACCATTAAAGGAACACCACCGAATCTCCGTGATCAGCTGACCCGTAATCGTTAACCACTATATTATTTAATCTAGAGTTGGGCTAAGTCGAAGAAATATGCACTTAGCCCTACTATTCTTAAACTTTGCGTATATGCTTGTAATTATGGAATTTATTCAAACACGAGCATGACATGAAACGCAAAGCGCTTAAGCTGTGCTGGCTAGTTGTAATAGTCTGGGTGATAGGGATGACAATGTTCACTCTGAGTTATCGCTCCAACGTGATGACAATGAACCAGATCAGTGAGTTAAGTAATAGCATTGATGAGTTGAAATATTCGCTCTTTCAAGAACCCGCTTATCGCGCAGAACTGACCGATGGGCAGTCTCTCAACTTGCAATTGCTCTATGCTCTTCGCCTCCAAATTGAAGCAACATATCAACAAAATTGGCTGACACCTGATATCAATCAATTGCTATACACAATCGATCGGTTTATTGAGCAGACCAGAGTCTTCTTGGATAACGAGCTTGATTTGATTGCATTAGTTGATCAAATCCAATTTGTTCGAGCTAAATACCAGAGTTCCCCTGATCTGGAATTATACTATTATCATTTGGGTGCGACTGTTCTGGAAGCTTTATTTAGCTCCAACAAATCAAACCCTCAAGTTTTCCGAGAGCTGGATCAACTGTATGTCGAATCTGAATCTCTGCCTACCTTGCAAAAGAAAGATCTTCAGATGCTATTATCGCAAACGTCTTCTGTTTTAGGAGGATATGCGCAAGGCAGTTATGCCATTGAAAAAATGATTACACACTCTATCCATAATCAGATCAACCTAGTGGAAGCACAATATCAATCGCAGCAACATTACTTTATCATGGGTGGCGGTGTTTTTAGTGGGTTTTGCTTACTAGTAATGATGTCAATAGTTTATCGGTTTACAGGAGTTCAGCAAATGGTCGAACGTCCCGAAAAAGAAGCAGACAACTCTCCCGAAGAAGTTCAATCTATTGTTGAAACAACAGCAGAACCACAGCCGTCGCCTGTTACAGCTGCAAATACATGGTTAAATGATGGGCCAGAAATTGATTTGGATGGCATGCTTGATGCCTTGGGGAATGACTATGAATCTGTGTGTATGTTGCTGCAGGTTTTCGTTGATGATCATACCGGGGATGCAGAGCGAATCACACAACTGCTGAATGATTCTCCGGATGAAGCCTTACGTAAAGCACATAGTTTGAAGGGCGTTGGGGGAAATTTGGGGGCCTTAAAGCTTCGTGAATCAGCCGGTAAAGTCGAACAGGCAATTAAAGAGGATATTGATTCTGTTGCAGTTTTACTTGATGAGCTTAAAGTGCGCTTAGATAAAGCCATTCTTGAAGCTCAGACGTTTCTTAAACAACAGGAAGCTAGTGGTTAAGTATAAGGGTGAGTCTTTATGAAAAACTCACCCCAAAGTTTAAGATTGTAAGTATTCGCTACGTCTTTATCGACATATAGACTCAATACTCTTCAATGTTATTAACATCGAAAACCCTGTTCACCATCATTATTGATGTAAACCATTTACTTACTCACAAATGCTTTTGAAATTAGCCGTTGTCGCATCGGTCGGTTTGATTATAGATATGAATTGGAGACAAGTAGTGCAAGGTTGCGCTCGCTTGCTCAAGCTCCAGTCTGTTTAAATCGTCAATAAAGATGCGCGACGTGAATACGGTTTTGCCGTTGTCTGCAAAAATCTCAATCGCTGAGTTATCTACGAAGATGCGAATGCGTTGTGCCTGTTCTACACGCTGGGCGTAGCGAACCGTGCCAAAGGCTTGAGCATGAACATGAGATACATGCGTTCTGTCTAATGTGAACTCTTCGCGATTACCGCTAAACACCATGCGCTCACCTGCAGCGTTTGCAAAGCTAATAGAGAAGGTTTCGTTAACCTCTAGCTCCAGTTCGAAGGCTCGTGAGGTGAGTTCTGCGCAATCATTGACGGTTTCGGTGCTAGCACGCAGAGCTTCTAGCTCTTTCAACGGTGCTTGGATCAAGTAGTCACCGTCAATCGTTAGTTCACGAGGTAGTGTGAACATGTGTGCCCAGTTGTTTTTGTCTGTTGGATACCCACTCTTTGAGTTGCCTAACCAGCCAATGAGAATTCTGCGTCCTTGGTTATCTAGATAAGTTTGCGGAGCATAGAAGTCGAAGCCTTTATCAAGTTCGCGATAACCTTGGTTGTTGAACTCCTGAGTGTCGAAGTTGATGCGATCACCCACCATGTAAACCACAGAGAAAACGTTCTTAAGGTCGTACTTGTTATCTGAGCTCACACCTTGTGGAGAGAAGATGTAAACGCCGTTGTCATCTTGCTCGTAGTAGTTCGGGCACTCCCACATGAAGCCAAAGTCGCTCAAGCCGACATCGATATTGCCTACGTACTCGTAGTCATCAATCGCGTTGCCGCGGTAGTAGGCTAGCTTGCCTTTCTCATCATGGCCTTGTGCGCCAATGAGCATGTGGTATTCGCCGTCGCGGTCCACCAAGATTGGATCGCGAAACTCAGACGTGTAAGACTCAAAATTTACGTCAACCACGACGCCTTTCTTGTCTATCTTGCCTTCTTTGTCCATTACGGCCATGACTTGGGTTGGGAAGCGGTTTTGCTCTTCATCCAACAGGTTGGCTGTGTAGAACAGGTAAAGCTCGTCACCTTGAGGTACACCAACACCTGTGTAGCAGCCGTGGTGGTCGTACGCTTGGTCTGGGTACATGGCAATGCCGCGATCGGTGAAGTTCACAAAGTCTTTGGTTGAAACGTGATACCAGTGTTTTAGACCATGTACCGGACCGAGTGGGAACCACTGATAGAACAGGTGGTGCTCACCATTGAAGTAGCTCAGGCCATTTGGGTCATTCAATAAACCATGCTTAGGGGCAATGTGGTACGTTGGGTAAAATGGGTCGGTCTGTGTAGTACGCTCAATTTCCGCAAGGTACTCAGAACTGACTTCATCGATTCGTACAAAACGATTCTGACGGTTAGAAAAATCCATAGAGACTCCTAGGAGAGCGGGGCTCTCCCATCAAAAAACAGTATAAAAAGGAATGCGTTCGGTTCGGATTACTTGCTAGCTAGCGTTTCAGGCTCTTTGTAGAACAGCTTGGTTAAAGCGAATGCAGTGATTGCACCGACTAACATAACCACAATGTACATACCTAAACCGCCACCAAGATAAAGCAGGATGCCTGGAAGCATGGTTGCGCCTGTACCTGCAGAGCCGATGCCTGCGATAGCACCGATACAGCCACCGATAGCTCCGCCTAGACAGCCATATAGGAATGGCTTTACGCGTGGCAGTGTTACTGCGAACATCGCAGGTTCAGTGATGCCAAATAGTGCTGGCAGCGTGGCACCAAACATGCCTGAACGTTTAACCTTGTTGGTTTGCATGGTCATCACGGCCATTGCTGCGCCAAACTGACCTGCAATTGCTGCTGTACCTAGTGGGTTGATGAAGTCGAAACCTGTGTCTGTCACCATGGCAATCGTAATAGGCACGATAGTGTGGTGCATACCGGTTACCGCCATGAACTGGATCGCGCCGCCGTAAATTAGGCCACCAATACCGTATGGAATTTGTAGGAAGTAAAGCACCGCTTCTGTGATCAACTTTTCCGCGCCGAGTAGGATTGGACCAACAAATACTAAGCCCGCAATCAGCGATACAAGTAGCGTGATGAAAGGCGTAATAATCAGATCCAACACTTCTGGGATGTATTTGCGTGAGGTGCGCTCAACCATGGCCGCAAACCAACCCATAAATACTGCTGGAAGAATCGAGCTTTGTAGGCCTGTCACCGCAATGTCAAAGCCCATGAATGGAATCATTAATGCTTCAGCATTACCAAATGCAACGTCCCATTTGCTCGCAAGTTGCGGAGCAACGAGCATCAAACCGAGTACAATACCGAGAACAGGGTTACCGCCAAACACACGCATGGCAGACCAAGTCACCAAAACTGGGATGAAGATAAAGGCAGTGTCGGTCAGAACCTGCGATAGGATGTTTAGCTGAGGAGACAGCTCAACCCCAAAGCCATTGACCAATAGGCCACGCAAACCCATAAGTAAACCGGTGGCGACTAAAGCTGGGATAATTGCGACGAAAATATCAGAGAAGGTGCGCGTTACTGCTTGGAAAGCGCTGACTTTCTCTTTTTTCTCTTCAGACTCGATTGTCTCTTCAACTGAGTCGTTACCTTTCATGATAGCGAACACCTTACCGACAAAACCTGTACCCAAGATCACTTGGTGTTGACCGTTTTGAAAGAAGTAACCGTGTACACCTTCTGTTGCGCTGAGTCCTTCAGCGTCTACTTTCGAGTCGTCCTTGGCGACAACACGTAGACGTGTTGCACAATGATTTAGCTGAGCGATGTTCGCCTCTCCACCGAGTGAGGCCATAACGGTATTCGCTACAACGTTCGCATCTCGCGCCATAAGTTTTGTCTCCTAAGAGTGCAAAGAAATATCAACCTGTATTTAACTTGTATTTATAGTAATGCAGGTAGAATACAGGTTGTGTTTTTCCTTTCCATTTTTTGTTGCTCGTCACACTTGTCATTGACCTGGAATGCACAGGGTTGCTTATCTATTACCAAAACAAATAAAAAAATAGCCCACATTTGTGGGCTATTAACTGTTCAGTTAGACGCGTGCGGTGATTTCAAAATCGTATAAGCTCGACTTGTAATACACGATGGAATACTCGTAGATTTTCCGTTCTTCATAGAAGTTCTGCGATTGGTTAATCAATATAGGCTCTAGCTTATCGGCGGCTAATAACCGTTGTGCATCATTATCTGGTAGGGTGGGGATGAGCTTCTGTTGTGTCTTTACCATCTCAATGCCATGGCGGCTTAAGTATTCGAACTTGGACCCTTCTAAATCTTCTTTGGTGAGATCCGGTAGCAAAACACGAGGAATATAGAATTCTTCGTAGGATACCACCTGATCTTCGATTAAGCGCAAGCGGCGCGCGAAGTTCACTGGCTCTCCCTGTGCGATGTTGAGTTTTTGTGCAACTAATTCAGTCGCTGGGATTACTTGAAATTCGTCGACTATATTTTGTGCCTCTAACCCAGCCCCCGCTGCTTCTTGAGCAAAGCCTGACATGGATAAAAAGTCATGCTTAAGTTTGTTGGCTTTTACAAAGCTGCCTTTGCCTTTTTCGGAAAAAATGTAGCCAAGTCCGGTCAGTTGCTGCAGTGCTTTGCGCACAGTAACACGGCTGACTTCAAGCACTTCAACGAGTTGATTTTCCGAAGGCAGTTTACTGCCCGCCGGGTAGGTACCTTTGTCGATTTCTTGTTTAATCTTGTCCGCAACTTGAATGTATAAGGGTTGCAGTTTTTTTGGATCGAATAGCTCAGTCATAGTGGGATCGCAATAAAGGCTCCATTTAGAAGGAAGGCTTTGAAGATAAGCAGTGCGTTTGAATTGTACTTAAGTGGCTGAGATTCCGCCATCGATAGCTTATGACAGAGCAAGAAAAATGAAAGGGGGGAGTGAAAGGAATCAATGATAATAATGCAGACTCGTGCCTTCGAGGCACGAGTCTATAGAACCCGAGTTGGGTTGTAACTACGCACTTAAGCGGTTTGTTTGCTTAATTCTGGTGTCTCTTCTGCACTCGCTGGAGCTGTGGGTTCGCACTTATCGACAAACCAACCCATGTACGAGGTAATAATCGTTACCAAAATACACACAAAACTTAGCCACATAAATGGCGCATATGAAAGTGTGGCGACACCTAAGATGCTTGCCATATAGATACCGTTGTCACTCCACGGAACCATGCCAGATGTTAGCGTACCGCCGAATTCGGCATTTCGTGACAGGTTCTTACGCTTGTAGCCAAGGCGATCGTAGTTTTTCGCGCAGATCTTCGGAGTGAGGATCAGGGAAACATACATCGCAGAGCCAAACACGTTGCCTAGGAAAGCAGTACCAATAGTGCTGGTGGCCAGTGAACCTGGGCTTTGTACGCGGCGTTCAAATAGTTTAGCGATAGTTTCCAGTACACCAACTTTATCGAGCAGGCCACCAAAGCCTAAACCAAACACGATTACTGCGACTGAACCTAGCATAGAAGACATACCGCCACGGTTTAAGATCGAATCGATAAAGCCAACCCCTGACTCAATGTGGAATGGAGCCCATGCGGTGTTAAATGCTTGAAGGAAGTCGACATCTTGAATCATGACAGCCCAGATAATACCCAGTAATGATCCAAAACTGATCACTGGGAAGGAGGGCATACGCATCGCTAACAAACCAAGTACAATCATTACAGGGACAAACGAATAAGGTGTGATGTAGAACTGTTTCTCCATCGCATCAATAACTGATTGAACCTGCGTCATATCAACGTTGCCTGCATAGTGGAAACCGAATGCAGTAAACATAATGCCGGTGATGATGTAGCTGATCAGAGCAATCGGCAGCATTCCTTTAATGTGTTCAACCACTTCAACATTGGACATTGATGATGCCAGAATGACAGAGTCTGACAGTGGAGACATCTTGTCACCAAAGTAGCAGCCTGACAAAACAGCACCTGCTGTGATTGGTGCAGGTACGCCTAGCCCTTGACCTATGCCCATCATTGCAATACCCGCTGTACCTGCGGCACCCCATGAAGTTCCCGTTGCTAATGCTGTCAATGAACAGATGATCATTGTCGCAAGTAAGAAGATAGATGGGTGAATCGCTTTAAGACCGTAATAAATGATGGTTGGGACAATACCGCCTGAAATCCAAGTCCCCACGAGTGCACCAACAGCAAGAAGGATTAAAACAGCACCAAGACCATTAGAAATGCCGTTAAGTGCTGATTTTTCTAAGTCTTTGTATTGGTGACCAAGACGAATGCCAAGCACCATAATGACAAACCAGCCAATATATAGGGCTAGCTGAATGGGTAAGTCGAGCTGGGCGGTGAATGAAAAAGCCATTAGCAAAAATAAACCAAGCGCAACGATAACTTGCAGCAGGCTTGGTAAACGGGGGGTGAGTTGCGTCATGCAGAGCCTCTTATATGTGTTATAAGCCATATGCTCCAACAAGTATGGGGGTGGAACATATTGAGATAATTTACTCATTTGGGTACACAAAGCACTTTACATGACTCAGAATAATATTTCGAACAAATACAACTCCGATGTGATTTAAATCTATTGATGTATTTATTGCTAGTTAAATATATTAACAATGGTTAAAAGTAATGGTTTGAAATGATTGTTTTTGTAAATGGCTTGTAGCACGAAGATTTCTTCGTTGTGCGGTAAATTGAATGTATTGTTGTAAAAAGTCATGAATATGCAAACAAGAGATAAAAAGTCATTTGAGGCAGAAATTTAAAAAAAGGATGCAAAAGTGACAGAATAGGGGAATTTTTCCTTGAGATTTTGTTGGGAAAATTGAAAGATTGTGGAAGTCTTTTTTAAATAATGTACACGGAGAGTTGAGAATGAGAGTAGGTTTAGTCGGTTGGCGTGGCATGGTGGGTTCTGTTCTAATGCAACGCATGGTTGAAGAAAAAGACTTCGATCTTATTGAGCCGGTATTTTACAGCACTTCTCAGGTAGGTATCCCTGCTCCAAACTTAGGTAAAGATGCAGGCCTTCTGCAAGATGCTTTTGACATCGAAAGTTTAAAACAGCTTGATGCTGTTGTGACTTGTCAAGGCGGAAGTTATACAGAAAAGGTGTATCCAGCACTTCGTCAAGCGGGTTGGAAAGGCTACTGGATTGATGCTGCATCAACGCTACGCATGGCGCAAGACTCTATCATTACGTTAGATCCTGTCAATATGGCTCAGATCCAACAAGGCATCCATGGCGGAACCAATACGTTTGTTGGTGGTAACTGTACCGTGAGTTTGATGCTGATGGGTTTGGGTGGCCTGTTTGAAAAAGGCTTGGTTGAATGGACCAGTGCCATGACTTACCAAGCTGCTTCTGGTGCTGGGGCGCAAAACATGCGTGAGCTAATCTCGCAAATGGGTGTCATTAATGATTCCGTGAGTTCTGAACTGGCGAATCCTTCAAGTTCCATTCTTGAGATTGATCAGAAGGTGGCAGACACTATGCGCAGTGGTTCGTTCCCGACTGATAAGTTTGGTGTGCCACTAGCGGGCTCTTTGATTCCTTGGATCGATGTGAAACGCGACAATGGCCAGAGTAAAGAAGAATGGAAAGCGGGTGCAGAAGCAAACAAGATCCTTGGCTTCCAAGAGTCGCCGGTGCCTATTGATGGTACTTGTGTTCGTATTGGTGCGATGCGTTGTCATTCTCAAGCGTTGACCATCAAACTTAAACAAAATGTACCGATGGATGAAATCGAAGAGATGATCGCGACGCACAACGATTGGGTGAAAGTGATTCCTAATGATCGCGATATTACAGCAGAAGAGTTAACGCCAGCGAAGGTGACTGGAACTCTGTCGATTCCTGTAGGCCGCCTACGTAAAATGGCGATGGGGGATGATTTCCTTAATGCCTTCACTGTTGGTGACCAACTTCTTTGGGGGGCGGCAGAGCCACTTCGTCGAACGTTGCGAATCATCCTAGCTGAAAAAGCGTAATCATTAGTGCAAATGTGCCCTGCTTTTGGGTTTGGTTTGTAAAAATAGAAAGGATTGACGCTGAACGTCAATCCTTTCTCATTACTCTAACATCTAATCTTCAACGACTATCCTTCGGTCAGGGTCGGCCAACTTACTTCCACAGTGTTTGCAATGTATAGCATCTGAATCATGCCCTGAACGAGAGCAGTTTGGGCAGCGGACTAGGCTTTTATGAGCATTCATCTCTTGATGCAGTTCAGCAGTGATAATGCCGGTTGGTACTGCAATAATTGAGTAGCCCATTAGCATAGTGATGGAAGCGATCGCTTTACCGAGAATGGTTTGTGGGACCAAATCACCATAGCCAACGGTCGTGATAGTGACAATGGCCCAATAAATACTTAGGGGAATACTGGTAAAGCCATTTTTGGGGCCTTCGATAACATATATCAGCGCGCCAAAAATAATTACTAGGATTGCAACCGAACTGAAAAAGACGAAGATTTTTCTCCGTGCCATCAACAGAGAGCGTAGCAATATATTCGATTCTTGTAGATAGCGCACGAGTTTAAGTACGCGAAAAATCCGTAAGACCCGAATGGCGCGAATCACTCCCATAAATGAAGCAGAAGGGAAGAATAGAGTCAGGTATGTTGGCAGGATAGCCAGTAAATCGATGACACCATAAAAGCTCTTAGCGTAAGCCACTGGCTTTGGCGAGCAGTAGAGTCGCAGTAGATACTCTAAAGTAAATAAGCCGGTAAAGGTATATTCCAGATAGCGTAATTCTGTCGCCCACTTAGCATGAATGGTGGGTACTGACTCCAGAACCAGAACAATGAGCGAAGAGATAATGGCAATAATCAACGCGATGTCAAAGGCTTTTCCGGCCCGAGTATGGGTACCAAAAATAATGACATAAAGTTGATTTTTCAGTGATTCTTTGGACATGATAGAAAGACTTACGAAAAGATCTTTCTATCATAGCGAGTTATTTGTTATCAGGCTAATCCTGGAAACAGGTTACGCAGGCCATTGGCAATGAACTCGATACCGAGCGCACCCAAGATAAGCCCCATAATACGTGTGATGACGTTAATACCCGTTTGGCCTAAAAACCGTACAATCAGTGGTGCTGAGCGGAATAGAAACCAAGAACAAAGACAGAATAAGCTGACGGTTATAATAATACCGACAGTATCTAACATGGTTGGGTAGCGTGCGCCATAAACAATGGTTGAGCTGATGGCTCCTGGCCCAGCCATTAATGGCATCGCGAGGGGAACAACACCTATTTGTTCACGGCTGACATACTCAGATTTCTCTTGTTTGTTCTGTTTATCCTCACCTAATTTACCACTCATCATTGAGAAAGCGATACTAAGTAGTAGCAGACCACCTGCGACACGGAATGAATCCAGTGAAATGCTGAACATATCCAGCAGCATCTGACCGGCGAGTAAAGATACTATTAATATGATGGCAACAGCCAAATTAGCGGTGGTGGCCGTCTTATGTTTTTCTTCCAGCGTCATATGACCAGTGAGAGAAACAAAAACCGGCATGATGCCGACAGGGTTGACGGCGGCAACTAAGCCTAGAAAGAACTGTAAAAAAATCGCAATTTCGAACGTTTGCATTACGCATGCCTACACAAAGTAAAGACCAGAACAGGATCACAAGAGTGACAAGCGGAATATAGTCGAAAACTTGCTGAGTCACGAATGAAAAAATCTAAAGCTAATCTGAATTCATTACTGAGAAAATCTAATTTCTGACAGAAACGTAAACACAGATGACACACTTTGTTACGTACAATGTGTATAAGTTTCCATTTGACTTACACAAACGTTAACACTTACACATTTTTGATAAAAACAGAGAGGGATGATAGTGCCTCACTTTCTATAGGTTATAAGCTTAGTAGCACAATGTTAGTGGATCACATGTAAGTTCGTGGTCAATAAATGAAACTTTTTTACAGTTTGTGTTCGATTAGATATTTGAGATATACAAATGTTGGAAATTTTCTGAGTATTTTGTTTTTCCTTTATTTGTTTAATTTCAATTGCTTATGTGTAATCGTTGAAGTTTAATACCACTAAGTGGGTAAATAATTTTTCAGAACTGATCTGGGTCAATTTTTTTCACAACTTGAAATAATATAATCAGCTCTGAAAACAATTTACTAAGAAATACTGGTAATTTAGATAGCGATACGAGCACAGTTTTCTTACTAAAAAGTTTTTAATATTTTGTTAATTTTAGGAGAGTCCCTATGCCTGTAACTAATATGGCTGAACTAGATGCAATGATTGCTCGCGTTAAAAAAGCGCAAGAAGAGTTCGCTACTTTCTCTCAGGAGCAAGTAGATGCGATCTTCCGCGCTGCGTCTCTTGCAGCTAACCAAGCTCGTATCCCGCTAGCTCAGCAAGCGGTTGAAGAATCTGGTATGGGTATTGTTGAAGATAAAGTCATCAAGAACCATTTTGCGTCTGAGTTTATCTACAACAAATACAAAGATGAAAAAACCTGTGGCATCCTAGAAGAGGATGACAACCTAGGTACTATGACTATCGCAGAGCCTGTAGGTATCATCTGTGGTATCGTCCCAACGACTAACCCTACTTCTACTGCAATCTTCAAATCTCTTATCTCTCTGAAGACTCGTAACGGTATCATCTTCTCGCCACACCCACGTGCGAAGAACTCGACTAACGACGCAGCTAAACTTGTTCTAGATGCAGCAGTCGCAGCAGGTGCTCCAAAAGACATCATCGGTTGGATCGACCAGCCATCTGTAGAGCTGTCTAACGCTCTCATGAAGCACGACGATATCGCTCTTATCCTTGCAACTGGTGGTCCAGGCATGGTTAAAGCCGCTTACTCTTCTGGTAAGCCAGCAATCGGTGTAGGTGCAGGTAACGTTCCTGTCGTTATCGATGAAACCGCTGACATCAAACGTGCTGTCGCTTCTATCCTTATGTCTAAGACTTTCGATAACGGCGTAGTATGTGCTTCTGAGCAGGCTGCAATCGTAGTTGACGAAGTCTACGACGAAGTTAAAGAGCGTTTCGCTTCTCACAAAGCTTACGTACTAAGCAAAGCTGAAGCAGAGAAAGTTCGTAAAGTTCTTCTTATTGACGGTGCACTAAACGCGAAAATCGTTGGTCAGCCAGCGCCAGCAATTGCTGAAATGGCAGGCGTTAAGGTTCCAGCAGATACTAAAGTTCTAGTTGGTGAAGGTCTAGGTAAAGTATCTTACGACGACGCATTTGCTCACGAGAAACTATCTCCAACGCTAGGCCTATTCCGTGCTGACAACTTCGAAGACGCAGTGGCTCAGGCTGTAACTATGGTTGAGATCGGTGGTATCGGTCACACGTCTGGTCTATACACTAACCAAGACGTTAACGCAGACCGCATCCGTTACTTCGGTGACAAGATGAAGACAGCTCGTATCCTAATCAACATCCCGACGACTCACGGTGGTATCGGTGATCTGTACAACTTCAACGTTGCGCCTTCTCTAACTCTAGGTTGTGGCTCATGGGGTGGTAACTCTATCTCTGAGAACGTAGGTCCTAAACACCTAATCAACAAGAAAACTGTAGCGAAGCGAGCTGAAAACATGTTGTGGCACAAACTACCTAAGTCTATCTATTTCCGTCGTGGTAGCCTTCCTATCGCACTGAGCGACCTAGAAGGTAAGAAACGCGCATTCCTAGTAACTGACCGTTTCCTATTCAACAACGGTTACGCGGATGATGTAGTTAGCCTGCTTAAAGCTCAAGGCATGGAAGTTCAAACTTTCTTCGACGTAGAAGCGGATCCAACGCTATCTGTCGTAGAGAAAGGTGCTGAAGCAATGAAGAGCTTCCAACCAGACACTATCATCGCGCTAGGTGGTGGTTCTCCGATGGATGCTGCGAAAATCATGTGGGTTATGTACGAGCACCCAGACACGCACTTCGAAGAGCTTGCAATGCGCTTTATGGACATCCGTAAACGTATCTACAAGTTCCCTAAAATGGGTCAAAAAGCTGAGCTTGTATGTATCACTACTACTTCAGGTACTGGTTCAGAAGTTACACCATTCGCGGTTGTTACTGACGACAAAACTGGTGCTAAGTACCCACTAGCTGACTACGAAATCACGCCAAACATGGCTATCGTAGATGCTAACCTAGTGATGAACATGCCTAAGTCTCTAACAGCATTTGGTGGTTACGATGCCGTTACTCACGCTCTAGAAGCTTACGTATCTGTTCTTGCGAACGAATACTCAGATGGTCAAGCTCTACAAGCACTTAAGATGCTTAAAGAGTACCTACCATCAAGCTACGCGAACGGTGCAAACGACCCAATCGCTCGTGAGAAAGTACACAACGCAGCAACTATCGCTGGTGTTGCATTCGCGAACGCATTCCTAGGTGTTTGTCACTCTATGGCGCACAAGATTGGTGCCGAGTTCCACCTACCACACGGTCTGGCGAACGCACTACTAATCTCTAACGTAGTACGTTACAACGCGAACGATAACCCAACTAAGCAGACTGCATTCTCTCAGTACGACCGCCCACAAGCACGTCGTCGTTACGCTGAAGTTGCTGACCACCTAGGCCTAAGCCAAGAAGGTGACCGTACTGCTCAGAAGATTGAGCGTCTACTAGCATGGTTGGATGAACTAAAAGTTAACCTAGACATTCCAATGTCTATCCAAGCGGCAGGTGTTGCTGAAGCTGACTTTGTTGCTAAGCTTGATGAACTAGCGGTAGAAGCGTTTGATGATCAGTGTACAGGTGCGAACCCACGTTACCCTCTAATCACTGAGCTGAAAGAAGTATTACTAGCGTCTTACTATGGTAAAGCGTTCGTTGAAGGTGAAACTTTCGAAGGTACGACAGTCATCAAGAAGAAAGCTGATCAAGTTGCCGCGAAAGCTGCACCAAAGTCAAAAAAAGCAAAAGCTAACGCATAAGTAGGAGCGTTAGTTATGAGATAGGTTTTCGCTAGCACGAAACCTAACAATCGGGAAAAGATCAAGCCCCAATCGAAAGGTTGGGGCTTTTTTCGTTGTGATAGAGATGGAAAGAGGTTGATACTAGTTGGTTGGTCATAAAACTTGCTCGCATAAAAAAGCCAATGTAAAACATTGGCTTTTGAAACATGTCGTGTATACGTGCCTACGCATTGAAGTGAATGATAACTACTTCTCGTCGTCTGGAAGTTTGACATTCAGCTCTAGTACCGAAATGTCGTCGTCCTTATGCTCAAAAGAAAGATCAACCATCGATGGGTCTACGGCAACGTATTTACCGATCACTTTAAGGATATCTTCCTTTAGCTGTGGTAGGTAGGACGGTGATGGGTCACCCTGACTACGACGCTCTGCCACTATAATTTGCAGGCGCTCTTTGGCTAAATTTGCAGAGGTTTTTTTCTGCGGACGGAAAAACTCAAGTAATGACATTTAGCCTCCGAATAGTCGTTTGAAGATACCTTTCTTCTGCTCTGTTAAGAAGCGGAAATCCACTTGTGAACCTAACAGGCGCTCGACAGTGTCGTCATAAGCCATCCCCGCATCTGTGTCGTTATCGAAGATCACCGGTACACCTTTGTTTGAAGCGTTGAGTACTGCCTGACTTTCAGGGATAACACCAAGCAGTGAGATATGTAGGATCTCTTCGACATCTTCTACGCTCAGCATCTCACCTTGTGTCACACGTGTTGGGTTATAACGTGTGAGAAGTAGGTGCTGTCTTACTGGCTCAAGGCCTTCTTCTGCTCGGCGAGACTTAGAGTCCAAAATACCAAGAATACGGTCCGAGTCACGCACTGAAGATACTTCAGGGTTTGTGGTTACAATCGCTTCATCTGCAAAGTATAGCGCCATCAGCGCACCTTGCTCGATACCTGCCGGAGAATCACAGATGATGAAGTCAAAACCCATGTCATCTAATTCATCAAAGACGCGACGAACGCCTTCTTTGGTTAATGCATCTTTATCACGTGTTTGAGACGCTGGTAGGATAAATAGGTTATCCGTACGCTTATCTTTGATCATGGCTTGATTCAGCGTCGCTTCCCCGTTGATGACGTTAACAAAGTCATACACAACTCGGCGTTCACAGCCCATGATTAAATCGAGGTTACGCAGGCCAATATCAAAATCGATAACTGCGGTTTTCTTTCCTTTTAGTGCCAAGCCTGAAGCAATTGCGGCACTAGATGTAGTTTTACCTACACCACCTTTACCTGACGTGACAACAATAATGCGTGCCATTATGTGTTCCTTATAATCTTAAACGGTTAACAACTCGAACTTGAGCGAGT
The DNA here is from genome assembly GCF_024449095.1 of Vibrio coralliilyticus. Classification (NCBI taxonomy): domain Bacteria; kingdom Pseudomonadati; phylum Pseudomonadota; class Gammaproteobacteria; order Vibrionales; family Vibrionaceae; genus Vibrio; species Vibrio coralinecrosis. The sequence continues at coordinate 2,207,785 of NZ_CP024627.1, read as the reverse complement.
CATTGTCCAAACTGAACATAATTTTTTTCTGCCAGAATTCATCAGCAAACTGTTCGGTAAGCCAATAGTGTCCGGCAATCGACATTAATTCGGCATTGAGCTTATTGCAGATGATCACCGCACCTGTGTTTCCACTGGCACCAGCAATCGCGCGACCACGAAGTGTTCCGTGAATATGAATAGAACCATCTGCAATAACCTCGGCCCCTTCGCTGACATGGCTTAATACTACCAAATCACAATCTTTCGCATAAATCTGCTGCCCTGAACGGACAGGCGTGCGAATGATTTTAGTTGGAGCCAGTTTAGCCGGCGCCTGAGACGGCGATTTACTAGCGGACATGATGGCGAAACCAGCATCTGAAGCCATGTTCTGAGTTCGTTTATCACGACACCCTGTCACGCCAACAGGAATCATACCCGCCTGTGAAATTCCTTGTTTTAGTCTCGCAAAGTCAATATCACCATCAACTTTTGAAATATTGATGACAACAGGGGCTTGAGCAAAAAAAGCCGGTGCTTGTTCGACTTTTTCGCTGAGAAATTGAATGGTATTTTCAACATCGTTATTTGAAAGGTGTAAAACGGACAAAGTAAAACTACTACCTTTCAGGTCCGGTGAACTCGACATCTTTTTTGGAAACCTCGTAAGGACGTTGCCTGAGACTAGGGTTGTCATGTTATATTCCCACATTAAGCACAGCAAGTTATCTTGCACTCATTTGAGTGTTTTGCTCTCAAAAATAGCGAAACATTGACGTTCTCTGAATCTCAACAGACAAAAGGCTTCCCATGCTTTGTGCAATTTACAAAAGTTCTAAAAAAGAAGGCGCATACTTATACATCCCGAAAAAGGATGATTTTTCACAAGTTCCTGACACATTAATGCAAATGTTTGGCAAACCTACCATGGTAATGATGGTGAACTTGGATGGGCGCCAACTGGCTCAAGTCGACATTGAGAAAGTGAAACAATCAATGAAAGAGGAAGGTTTTTTCCTTCAGTTGCCGCCACCACCGAAGAATCTATTAGACGAATATAAAGAACAGAAAGCGCGCCAGCAATCAGAATAACTTCTCTCTTCTATAATAGGGAAGTTATTGGCGACTCATAATATTGCTCAAGGAGGGCAATGTGAAAAAAATATTGTCAGTCATACTAGGTGCAACGATTGCGAGCTCAGCTTTTGCCAATGAGCTGAGCTTTGAGCAATACGTTGAAGGATTAAAACAAGAAGCGCGAACCAAGGGCATTTCTGAGCGTACGATTTCAGCAGCCTTTGAGGATGTGACATATAAACCACGGGCCGTGAAAGCCGATCGTAACCAACCAGAAAAAAAACTCACACTGGATGAATACATTCCGCGAGCGGTGCCTGACTGGAAAGTCAAACAGGCTAAAGAGCTTTACACCAAGCATAAAAGTGAGCTTGATCGTATTGGTGAGGAATACGGCGTTCAACCTCGATTTATTGTCGCGCTTTGGGGCGTTGAGAGTAATTTTGGTAAATTTACCGGTAATTACAGCGTCATTGATGCCTTATCGACCATGGCTTATGACGGTCGCCGTGAAGCATTTTTCCGTAATGAAGCGATGGCGGCGTTAACTATCCTGGAAGAAGGCCATATCAAACCTGAAAACATGAAGGGGTCTTGGGCTGGGGCGATGGGGCAATGCCAGTTTATGCCGAGTTCTTTCCTAAATTATGCTGCGGATGGTAACGGTGATGGCAAGAAAGATATTTGGAACAACGAAAGTGATGTATTCGCTTCGGCGGCCAATTACTTAAGCCAGTCAGGTTGGACCGACTCTTATACTTGGGGGCGTCAGGTTAAACTGCCAAATGGTTTCGATACCAGTATTCAGGGGCGCAGTGAGGCAAAAGGAAAATACCTTCAGGAGTGGAGCAAGCTAGGCGTGTCGCGTTACGATGGGCGTCCACTTCCCAAACTGGATGAAGATATTAAAGCCTGGTTGATAGCCCCAGATGATGCGAATGGCCGTGTTTACCTAGTTTACAATAACTACAATGTATTGATGAAGTGGAACCGTTCGTACTATTTCGCTTTGGCTGTCAGCCATTTGGCCGATAGAATCGTATTGTAATTGTTCTGAACAGGAGCTCTTTGGAGCTCCTTTTTGTTTGTGATGCTTTGCCTGAATCTGCCAATAAGCTGTTAACTTATGTCAGTCTTTCAAGTTCGGTTATGTTGTCGAGCGCGTGTTGGTTGGTGTCACCACAAACGACAGGACAAGGCTTGAATTCATAACAAACTTTCGGCCTTTCAGGCTTACCAAATAACTTACACAAATTGTCTTCGTTGAGCTGAACACACCGTATTCCGGCAGGTTTGCCTTTTGGCATACCAGGAATTGGAGAAGAAATACTCGGTGCGATACAACATGCTCCACAACCCAATCTGCATTCCATACTTACGATCTCATTAAAAATAAGGGCGCGATAGTAGCAAAAAAGATCGCGTATAGCAGTATAAAATTTATGTGTTATTTCTATAGCAAATTCTATAGCCAATTTAATAACGCTGTGGATTTGGACGCCTGTATATTTTGTGTGAATAGTGGAAGAGAGCGAAAAATTGAATGGTTTGCTCTGATTTAACTATTTGTTGGTTTTGAACGTACTCCGCTAAGCTTAGAGGCTAGGGAGAGCGCTTTTTGGCGTTTTGGAATGAAAAATATAATTAGGAGTGTTGTGTTAAATGAGCACTAAAAGCTTTTGGGCAAAGCATTCCAGTAAAATACTCTCTGTTATTGGGTTTTGTGGATCGATTATGGTGGGTGTTGGCATCTACTTAATGGTTGATCATGAATACCAGTTGGCGCGCCAAGAATTACTGGGTGTCTGGGAAGAGTCGAACGTCGCAACTTATGCTGCAAACACACTTCACGTCGCAGAAGAGGGTATCTATTGGAACGAAGATTTAATTAGTACACACTTCTTGTTTGATGGTGAAACTCTGGCGTTTAATTTAGGTAATAGTGAACAGCGTTACCATTTAGATCGCTTAAGAGGTACTTTGGTACACCTTAATGGCACCTATAAAGCTAAATATCTCAAGCAACCTACAAAAGATTACGCTTTAGGTCATCCAATGAGAGGTCGCTAAATTCTTTGGATGATGGCTTATCAAGCCGTTTTCGAAAGTGCTAAAAATACTGTTATCATGGCTTCGTTCAGCATGAAAATTCCCCTTGAACTTTACTCGCCTAAACGGTATAAATCGCTCCCCTTGTCCGATACGAAGTAATGTTATGAGCCAGCCATTTTGGGAAAGTAAATCACTAGAACAAATGACCGAGCAAGAGTGGGAAGCCCTCTGTGACGGCTGTGGGAAATGTTGCCTACATAAGCTCATGGATGAAGATACGGATGAAATCTATTACACCAATGTGGCTTGCAGCTGGTTAAACAGTAAAACCTGTTCCTGCAAAGATTATCCCAATCGCTTCACATCAGGAGAGGAATGCACCAAACTCACCCGAGAAGACATCGATGATTTCACTTGGCTACCACACACTTGTGCTTATCGCTTATTAGCAGAGAAGCAACCTATTCCTGAATGGCATCCTCTAATCACAGGGTCTAAGTCGGCGATGCATGCAGCGGGTGAAAGCGTACGCAATAAAGTAGTGTATGAGATTGATGTGGTGGACTGGCAGGACCACATCCAAAACTTACCTGAATGGGCTAAAAAGAACTAGCGCACTTTTAAAAGTTGATCATGGTTTTTCAGTAAGTCTTACCTTTAACCTGTGGCCATGAAATTTAATAAATTTATTATTACCAATAATAATGAAGCCACAAGTTACCTTGTGGCTTCATTTATTAACTAAGAGAAAGCGTCACTAAAAATATTTTTCGGCACTGCATGGAGTTCTTTTGTTAAACGTTCACGCAAAATATGCGACGTATCAAATCTACCCGATATGTATACTTCCGAATGAGCTAGCGTTTTATATTCATGCTTTATCTCTTCAAACAGAAGGTCGATACCACGAGGCGATTTTTCAGTTTTTACGACTGTGGTCAACTTCAAGTTCTGATACCGTGCAACCAAATCGTTCAATTCCTCTAATGCGTATAGTTGCTTTTCTTCTCTAGCGACCCAATAAACATGTACATCTCGGTTTGGCGAAATTGCAAGGGAGCTCAGCAAGATTGAACGAACATAAGAAAAGCCTACACCACCTGCGACTAACAGTACTGGCGCACAAGAGTCTTTTCTCAGAACCGCTTTCCCCCCCAGCTTGACTAGCCTTGCTTGCTTGCTCTCAAGTAACTTCTCTAACCCGTTTTTGCTGGTATGGGTTGATGCAATGTGTAACTCAATCAGCTCGGACTCCATTTCTGGGGACGCGATTGAATAATAACGACAATTATCAGAACCCACAGCAAGTGCCATGTACTGCCCAGCTTGAAACTCGAGGGGAATGCTTGGCTTTAACATGACTTTCTGCACATGCTGATTCAGTGGTTCTGAAGATACGACCGACAATTCAATATTACTCATGCTTACTCCTAGTGACTAGCGCCACCATCGATGACGAAATCGTGGCCTACAAAAAAGCTGGCTTCATCCGAGCTGACCCAAACCACTGTATTCGCAACTTCCTCTAGCGTCGCTATGCGGCCAGCAGGGATCAGTGGCGCAAAGCGTTTATTTCGCTCTTCCCGTGATTCTCCGGGAAGCAGCGACATATCGGTGTCGAAAGCACCTGGGCTAACAGTATTAATTCGGACTCCTTGACCGATATATTCTTTTGCAAGTGAGCGAGAAAGAGCCTCAAGTCCGGCTTTGGAAGCGGCATAAGCGGAAAGGCCGGGAGCCGTTAGGTTTCTGCCTATCAGTGAAGATATATTGACAATGACCCCCTTGTTGCCCTTTGACATCAAAGCTAGCTCTGCATTTAAACAGCGCCATGTGCCAGTTAAGTTGATATTTATCAGTTGCTCAAACTCTCCTTCACTTAACTCCCCCGCAGCAAAACTACCCGCATTGTTAATGGCAATATCGATGTGATCGATCTTTTTAGAAATGCGATTAAACAAATCTTCGACACCGTGTTGGCTAGCCATGTCAAATGGAAAAGTATGATAAGCCCCCCCGAACTGCGCTAAGCTAGTGGCTAAATCATCCAGCTTCGCTTTATTTCTTGAGGCTAAGAGCAAGTTTGCTCCAAGCTGCGCATATGTACGAGCAAGCTGTGTACCAAGGCCACCAGCCGCTCCTGTAATCAATATATATTTGCCTTCAAATGACGTATTCATACTATTTTTCCATTTCCAACACTAACGAATTGTTTTTCAAATAAGGGAGTAGGCTAACTAAGCCAAGTAGTGCTAAGGCGACACCGAACCACAAAGGAGCACTCCAGCCGTATTTTGCTTGCACCAGCAGTCCGCTTAACCATGAACCTACGACAATGCCGAGATTAATCACAGACATGTGTAAAGAGTTAACCAATGCGCCATTGTTCGAAACACGCATGACACGAGTGACCATTGCTGGGTTCATCGGCAGTCCGACAAATCCGATAATTATTGCGCACGCTATTGCGATGGTTGCGTTAGTAATGTTTAACGCCATCAGCATTAAGGCTGTCGCGAGTATCAGCAAGCCGATAACCATGATTTGCATTGCGTACTTGTCAGCCCATCGACCGACAATGATGTTTCCTATAACCGTTGCAATACCATAACAAGCGAATAGAGCGGGTAACATGGATGGGTCGAGCCGCGTTGCTTGAGTGAATATTGGTGCAAAGAATGTAAAGGCAGAGAAGGTCGCGCCAATGATTAACCCACTGGTGCAATAGGCTGCCCATAGGTTCTTATTCTTCAAAGTGGCCAGTTCGGCTTTAATTGATACGTTCATTGGGCGGGGGGAGTTAGGCACAGAGAACATCACAATGACAGTACACGCTAACGTTAGTAATGCGACGAGCCAAAAACTGAATCGCCAACCAAAACTCTGATCGATTTGCGTCGCCATGGGTAAACCCACCACACTTGCTATCATTATTCCAGCTAAGACAATGGACGCCGCTCGGCCTTGCTTATCACTATCCACCATGCCAACTGCGATAGAAATAGCGACTCCAAAGAATGCAGATTCAGCTACGCCTCCAAGGACTCTAGACACAACCATCGTCGAATAGTTGTCTGCAACAGCACCAATAACCTGACTGACAAAAAACAGCAACATTAAAAATATCAGGGATGATTTTTGCTTGAACCTGAATAACAACAGGGTCAAAACCGGTCCACCAACAACAATGCTTGCTGCAAAAATAGAAACTAGGAAACTGGCCATTGGAACGCTAACGTTCAGAGCATCTGAAATAGAGGGCAACATACCCGCAACCATAAACTCAGAAGTGGTCATGGCAAAAATGCTGAGGCTTAATATGTATATAGATAAATGCATGTTTATTTTCCTATTGCATTAGTTTTTTAGAGTAGGTTGGAGGTGACTAGGACTTCACTGCCCAGAGGAATGGAAGGATCGAGAAAGCGTTAATACGTTCGTCATCACAGTTTGAATATCTTCTCGTTTATAATCATCCCAATCCAATTCATGTACGATGATATCTGGGGCCTCACTATCAACAATTAATGTAGAGTGTTGTTCATAAGCGACGTTGGGTGTTTTAATTTTGGTTTGTAGCGATTTACTTTCTAAGCCTTGATGTGTGTTCATTTCCTTCCTCTGTATCTTTCAATCAAAAGCCTAGAAAACATGCCTAGGCGAGAGGGAGTAATATAAAACGCAACAACTCAGTAAGGTACTATCCTTATAGATAGGTTAGTAAAAATATATCTAACGATGGTTTATATTCATAAATTGACAAAAAAGTCATTTTTAAAAGTAAGATGTTATTATTTTATTTGTCATTATAGGGTTTTACCAAATAGAGTTAGATGACAAAAAAATCAATATATTAAGTTTTCCTATTAGGCAAAGTCTGTACTAATTTAGGTATTGTCCCTAAATGAATTTTTGCCAGGGAAATAATAAATTATAGGTACTGTTATCGTTTAATAAGTCAATAAGGAGGGAGGTATAGAGTAGTTATGGAGCGAGAAGTTGAGCGATTGGGGCGCTCATTACCAGCTATATTAGGCCTAGCTCTGTGTATCTTCGAATGGCTTGTTTGATGTTATTGGCGTTTATCTTCTTACACAAGTTGGAGACATGATACTTTACGGTCACATGCTTGATACCAAGGATAATAGATATTTCTGAGTATGTTTTCCCCATACAAGCCCAATGCAATACTTCTCTTTCACGTTCAGTGAGGTGTATCGGTTTAAGATCTTTTTGAACTTGTTGTGATAGTAATGCTACGACTTGCTGATGGGTATCAATCAATACCATCTGTAATTTGTCCTCGCAAGCTTTAACTAAGTTATGAAATTCTGTCTCATGTTCGATATCACATACAGTCAATGCGGCAAAGTTGTTGAGGTGATCATGCAAAGTGAAAGTATACCCTGTCACCATGTCCTTTCTCTTGCTCGAATCAACCTCTACTCCTTTAATATCTTCAAATTTAGTGGAGTTCTCATCAAACCATGAAAAAGGTGCTATTGATTTTCGAGCATGCTTAATTATGGGATCTTCTTTATACAGTTTATCTTTCTTATATTTGGCTAACCAAAAATTTGGAAAGTTTGAAACCATTGCATGTGATGACATTTCTTTTTTAGAGTAAATTACATAAGAAAAGTAATGTATACCGAAGCAATTTAACTTTTTAGCAATGGTACTTAACATTTTCCTGCTTAGCAGCATTTCAAAGTCAGTATAATTCATTTTATACACTAATATATTTCGTTACATCCATATCTTCGTCAGTATAACTCTATGTGTCATATTGTTTAAGTTATTTTTAGATAAAATAAATGTATATTTAAATAGCTATGATTGAAAAAATACAATAGTGGTCGCTTTTATTAAATAAAATATGAGGTAAGGCTACACTTTTACTTTTATGGGGTGATAGACCGTATTTTTTAATCGTGTTCGTCGTATACACATTTTAAATGTATATAGTAGATAGGCAAAAAGACGAGTAAGGTATTTAATACTAACAAACCAGCATTAGCGAAAATGGCTAGTGGGCTTCTATGTTGAACAAACCCATGGAATTGAGAATTAGATGAGGAGGAATAGCTCTGATAGGTAATTATCTTTACTTTGACGGACTAAAGCCCGCTTAAGTCGTCTAGAACGCCTCTAGTTAGAGGCGTTTATCACAGGGCTAGTCTTGATTATTTTACCTGCGTCTTAATGTACTCGCCCAATTCTGAATGGTGCATGATTTTTGAGACAGGAATGATCGCTTCTGCTGGCCCCCAGGCAAACACGTTTACCGGTGTATGTGTGTGCGTACCAGTACCCCACACGATGTTTTGGCTGGTGGCTTGCTCACGTGCAAGCAGGTTACCGCGGTCGTTATATGGGAAGAAGGCATCGAAATCATTGATTGCTGGTACTTCCTCGGCGGCCAAGTACTTATGCCCTGCTAAACGATAGGGGTTGGGTTTGCTGGCCAGAACATTCGCTGCTTGACCGGAAGTGATTGGGAATTCGGTATTCTTGTTCACCAATTCAGCAAATTTAGCTGCAGTTTGTTGATTTTTTGTGAGTTTTTGGAATTCACTGACAATACCATAGTAACTTTTCTTTTGATTATAAAGGTTATCTAGGATCTGGAAAGAACCGAAATTAAAGTTAGGTGCATAGCTGCGCTCAGCAAACGCTTCTCCCTTTCGAGCTTCTGGCTTGGGTAGATCTTGAGATGAGTAGCTGAAACCAAATGACCCCGTTTCGTGATCAGCAGTGACAATCACAATGGTATCTTCACGGCCTTGTGCCCATTGGTAAACAGTATTGACGGCTTCATCAAATTTAAGCATTTCATGTAGCATAGTGCCGGCATCATTACTGTGTCCTGCCCAGTCAATTTGGCCGCCTTCAACCATGAGGAAGAAGCCGTCTTCGTCCTTAGAAAGGATATCCAGAGCTTTATCGGTCATCTCTTTAAGGCTTGGCTGCGTGCGGTCAGGGTCATCTTTGCTTACGCTGTAAGCAATTCCATCATTCATACCAGAGTATGAAAACAGGCCAAGTAGTTTGTTGCCTTGCACTTTAGACATCATTTCACGGTTAAACGCCAATTGATACCCGTCTTGCTGAGCTTCATTAAGAAGGTTACGTTCATCTTTACGTTTAGATTTAAGATAAACATCGCCCTGAGTCAGAGTCTTTAGTTGATTGTATGTTTCACCTTTTTCGTTGGTTGACTGTGGAATCCAGTGGCGAAGCCCGCCTGATAACATTACGTCAACGCCAGTATCTAACATGTCAGATGCGATGTCATTCTCTAACGAACGGTGAGGTTGATGTGCGGCAAAGGCGGCTGGAGTTGCATGGGTCAGACGTGTATCTGAAACCAAACCGGTGGCTTTGCCCATGCTTTTGGCTTTTTCCAGTACGGTCTGAACATGGTTGCCTTGAGAGTCAATACCGATCACTTCAGAGCCTGTATAAATACCCGTTGATAACATAGTTGCGGAGCAAGCTGAATCCACAACAATCGCATCTTCCGGGTGGGTCAGAGAGGAGCCAATCACGCCTTCCTGAGCAAGTTTAAATAATGCCGTTGGTTGGCCTTGATAAATAGAGTTGGGAGCTTTGTTCGCGTAGGTTTCAAGCAGGCCAACCTGCTGTGGGCCCATTCCGTCGCCAATCATTAGGATAACGTTTTTAATTTCTGCCGAAAGAGCGTTAAAAGAGAGCGCAGAAGTCGCGACTGCCGCGACAAGAGGTTTGGTTAAGTGCTTCATCGAATTGTCCTTATTTGTAAAAGCGTCCCGATTAAATCACTGTTACATTTCATATTTATTTCATCAATGATGTAATTTATAAAATAACTTTGGTCATTGTATTTTGTGCTTGATGACACAAAAACACCTCAGGGTAGAGGTAATCAAATGATAGGGAAGGCTAAGACGGTAGCGTCTACTATGAGTGCGGTGAACTCTACAACCTCTGTATGGTTAAAGTGTTGAATTCAGCTTTTACACAGGAGCTTGTTAAAAGACAAGAAGATACGGGGCAAACTAAAAAGGGAGCTCGTTATGAGTCAGGACGAGCCTCATTAGTCATTATAAATCAGTCGCCAAGTCGGGTAGGGGACCAGAAGCAGGGCAGAGAAATACAATGCTTGTTTTGACAAGCATTTGTCTTAATAGGAAGTCGCAATAGGTCGAAATAAATCTATATCAGCGCCAGAAGTATTCCGCCTACTGTTGCCGCAGCGGAAAGATATTGCCCCGCAGAATAAGCACCGTCATCTTCTTCTTTGATTTCGTCCGGCTTATCAATACCTAATGCTCCATGCGTGAAGGATTCAACTTTATCGCCGACCGTTTTATCTGCTTTTTCAGCGGCTTTGGCTTCTTTATCAATTTCCTGTAAAGCGGCAAGCAACGCTTTTCCTTCATCAGAAAGCGTGACTTTGTTTTGCTCCACTTTCAGTGGCGCTGGGCCATTATTTGGCTCACTTTGGTTCGCTTGAGGCTTGACCTGCTGGGCTGGTGTCAGCTTCGCTGGCTCCATTCCTACTGGTGTCATAGCGATCTCCTTACATCATCCTCATGGAATATATCGACCAATGAGTAAAAAACTTGTGCAAAATATGCCGATTTTGTATGAAATACATTCAAGCACAAAGTGTGCCTAATTTATTGGTTACCTACAAAAGCTGGTTATTAAGTGAAATTACATGATGTTAGCTCAATGCTTCTTGTGAAAGTGAGCAAAATAGAGGCCAATTCAGAGGCAAGATAAATCCTCATTCCGTTTTGCTAGGCTATGGTACGCTTTCATACGATTTTCCCTTTGAACATATCGTACTGGTGGGTTGAGCACTTGCAGTTGGTAATCTTCGCTGTCAGAAACAATTTCTCCAGTTGGAGTGATCACTATTACCTTGAGCTCAGGGCGTCTTGAAAGGATGGAAGCTTTTGTTCCCAGGCCTTGTTCTATATGAAACTTTCCGGCGATATGAAGGACTTGAGTGGCAGGGTTCTTATCTAGGTAGCGAGTGATACTTTCTGCCATGGTTTCATCCCATGTGATTTGAGCCGCAAATTGTTTTTCCGTTTGTTCTGGCTTACCGTGGTGCATAGAAGCCATGAATTTATCCTTGTATGGGCTTGAGCCAGTGTTGACTTGTCCAGCAACGTTAGAGCGTTGTTCTGGGGGGAGCTCGTCGAGGTAGTGAATACCGTGGCGCCCTATACAGCGTACAATGGGTTTCGGCGCATTAGCGGCAATGACATCGATTTGATTTGCTTTTGCCAGTTCAATTAAAGGGCGATAGTCGCTTTCATAATTTGGCCAAGCGTTGGTCTCTTTAATCAGAGTCTGTTCACCAATTTCGCCTGCGAGGTATTGATCAACAACATCTTGGTGATCACGCGAAAACTGCTCCATGGAGAGAGCAATATTCTGATCTTGCGATATCAGCATTTTTAACAGTTCTGTTTGAAAGCGGTGGATACCGGAGTGGGTATGCCACTCACCGATTAAGATGACATCGGCGTGCTTAATTTTATTGGGTAATTGCGTGAGAGAAATCGGCTTAGCATCAGGCGTAAAAAGCTGATAGTCGTAGAAACTGGATACCTCGTATTGAGGCGATGTTGAACAAGCCGATAATACCAAGCAAGTCAAAGGGATAGTGAGATGCCTATGCATGAAGTGCCTCCAAAATATGATGTGTGCATACTAATGGAGGCAGAGGGATAACTCAATCTAAATGAGAACTATTATCCTGAATGGGGTTGCTTGCGATAGATACGAATCATGAAGTCTGCCTCGCACTCGAATAAGGTAGACGATTTTAGTGAATCGCGCAGTTCCTGACTCGCTTTCCAAGCAAAAGGTGTCATTTGAAGTAAGTCGTACGCATCCCCCTCTTTGAGTGACATCATGTAATTGAGTTGGATTTCTTCTTCAAGACTGAAACCTTCTATGGTTTCTACTAGTTGATTGTGTAATCGGACATCAGTATAGATGCGTTCACGAAGTTGATAGAGGTGTCGGCCCGCTGGAGTTACCGTGATAACGATACCATTTTCATTAACCACTCTAGCTAATTCTTCAGCTTTACATGGCGCGTAAATACGCAGTACGGCATCTAAGCTCTTGTCAGCAAAAGGTAGACGAGTACTCGATGCCACACTGAATGAGCAGTTGGTGTAACGCTTGGAAGCATAACGGATAGCTACCTTGGAGATATCTAAACCATAAGTGACTGCACTCGGGTGTTGTGCAGAGAGTTGTACGGCCACTTCCGCTGTGTAATAGCCCTCACCACACCCAATATCAAGTAATTGATGCTGGGTGTCAGTGAGATACTTGGCACAAATCTGTGCGACATTTTCTTTTAATGGACGATAGTAATCTTTTTCTAAAAAGCGACGTCTTGCTTGCATCATCTCTTTGTTATCACCAGGATCTTTAGAACGCTTGTGTTGAACGGGCATGAGATTGATGTAGCCTTCTTTTGCTAAATCATAAGCATGGTTGTTATCACATCGATATGTGCGATCAGTCAGCGATAAGCTCTGATGACATAAAGGGCAGGTATAGGACATAAAGCTCTCTTGGTGATAAGAAGAACGCGAATTTTAACAGGAAGCAGGTTTTGAGACTAGCGTGAGAGCTGCGGCTTAAGGCTAAAAAGGCAGGATGACCTGCCTAAAGAAAAGAGTTATTGCGCAGAAATTACGGTGATGAGTTGATGTGCCTCGCCGGGGTAAAGGGTTTTTCCGAGATCAACACTTGGTGCATACAGAGTTGATTCAACACACATCATGGTTTGGTAGCCATTGTCAGGCATGTCAGCCATGCTTTGTGCGCCTTCTGCCCAAGGGTTCCACAACACTGCTGAATTATGACCTCGGTTCTCCACGCTTAGTGTCCGCTCCAATACAGGGTCTTGCACCAAAATTTGCGCTTCTGGCTGAGTGTAAACACGGTCAATGGTATCAGTGAGCTGAAGAATTTTACCACCTTGGCAGACTTCGCCTGCTTTCAGGCTGTCGATGTATTCAGGGCCCATACCTGTTGTTTGCGTTTGCTTGATGTCACCGACGTTTAGGTAAGTGTGCAGCGCGCCAGAGAAGGTCCACTCTTTGTCATCGATGTTCGTGACTTGCAATGTCACTTTCAACTCATCACTGATTTCAACGATAAGACGAGCATCGAACATGTGTGGCCAAATATCGTGAATCTCTTCAGTCGGGAACAATGCCAATTCAACGATCACACCCTTGTCATTTTCACGGTGCTCCACCAGCTCCCATTCTGCTGTGCGGGCAAAGCCATGAGCTGGAGCGGCAATACGACCAAACCAAGGCCAACAAACAGGAATACCACCGCGGAGTGCCGTTTTACCATCAAAGATAGCCTGCTCGCTCATCCAGATCAGATCGTGTTGATCTGCTGGGGTAAACGATACGACATGACCCCCATGGAGTGCGATGCCTGCCGTTGCTTTTTCATGAATGACGCGGACAATTTTCACCTGATCAACTTCGACGATGGTGACATTATCAGAGAGCACGGCTAGAGTTGGGAGAGTTTTTAAATCCATGTATTGTTTCCTATCGCTGGGAGAGAGCTTTTTCGATACGCTAGCACATAAAATGAGCGTCGAGCTTTCTTCCTCTCGAATATCAGATATTAAAAAGGCGACTCTAGAGTCGCCTTTTTCAACTTCTTCAACGAAATTCTTCGCTAAAAGCTTACATTACTTAGAAATGTGAGCGATTAGGTCTAGAACTTTGTTTGAGTAGCCGATTTCGTTGTCGTACCAAGATACAACTTTCACGAAGTTGTCAGTTAGTGCGATACCAGCTTTAGCATCGAATACTGAAGTCTGAACTTCGCCGATGAAGTCCTGAGAAACAACTTGATCTTCAGTGTAACCTAGAACACCTTTTAGCTCGCCTTCAGAAGCTTCTTTCATTGCTGCACAGATAGCTTCGTAAGATGCGCCTTCTTTAAGGTTAACAGTTAGGTCAACTACAGAAACGTTCGCAGTTGGTACGCGGAAAGCCATACCAGTCAGTTTGCCGTTTAGTTCTGGAAGCACAACGCCTACAGCTTTAGCTGCACCAGTTGAAGATGGGATGATGTTCTGAGAAGCACCACGGCCACCGCGCCAGTCTTTAGCAGAAGGACCATCTACAGTTTTTTGAGTTGCTGTAGTAGCGTGAACTGTAGTCATAAGACCAGATTCGATACCGAACTTGTCGTTAAGAACTTTAGCGATAGGCGCTAGACAGTTAGTTGTACAAGAAGCGTTAGAAACGATGTCTTGACCAGCGTAAGTGCTGTCGTTAACACCCATTACGAACATTGGAGTTGCGTCTTTTGAAGGACCAGTCAGAACAACTTTCTTAGCACCAGCAGTGATGTGCTGACGTGCAGTTTCGTCAGTTAGGAAGATACCAGTTGCTTCAGCAACAACGTCAACACCGATTTCGTCCCACTTAAGGTCAGTTGGGTTACGCTCAGCAGTAACACGTACAGTCTTACCGTTAACGATTAGGTTACCACCTTCAACTTCAACAGTACCGTTGAAACGGCCGTGAGTTGAGTCATACTTAAGCATGTATGCCATGTACTCTACATCGATAAGGTCGTTGATACCTACAACTTCGATGTCGCTACGCTCTTGTGCTGCACGGAATACGAAACGACCGATACGGCCAAAACCGTTAATACCTACTTTGATAGTCATTATAGTTGCTCCACAACTTAATTTCTGATTAAAGATAACTGGTAGTAAAATTACAGAATCCAGTCAAAATCTGCAACAGATAATCGGACTTAACTTGTTTAAAGTCAAAAAAAAGCGTCGCTTTTTTTCACAATCAGCCGTATTTGACTATCTTTTGAACGGATTACAGGTTTTTTGTCTAACCAGTTGACGTAAAATAGATCAGATGCTTTCAATCTTGATGAAAGTTTAACCATCCTTTTATGGTTTCAAAGTATGTGCTACAAACATTAAAGTACGCAAGTTTTTACAAAGAAAAGTCACAGTAATAGTGATAAAAGTGGAGAAAAAGAAAAGTGGAACAGGATATTAAAAAAGTTGTAAAACCAGATGAATACTGGCGTGAGCAGCTTTCTGATGAAGAATATAGAGTCTGCCGACTTCAGGGTACTGAAGCCCCGTTTAGTGGCAAATTACTCCATAACAAGGAGACGGGGGTTTACGCCTGTACTTGTTGTCAATCGCCACTGTTTCAATCTGAAAATAAATATGATTCTGGGTGTGGTTGGCCCAGTTTTGATGCTCCTATTAATGATCAAGCCATTCGATATTTAAAAGATCTAAGTCACGGAATGGTGAGGACTGAGATTCGATGTGCAGTATGTGACAGCCACCTTGGTCACGTTTTCCCTGATGGACCCAAGACAACTGGCGAAAGGTTTTGTGTAAATTCAGTGTCGTTAATTTTCAACAATTCATGAAAAAGCGGTGACGAAATCACCGCTTACTGTTTTATCCTTTCAGATTATTGCCACTCAGTTGAAGCTAGGGACCATATTCCTTTGAAAACTACCGCTCTCTAAAGCATTTTCAATAGTGTCGGCAATACCATCAAGCTGTTCATATTTTTCTTGGCTGAACCCGTAAAGGATCTGCATTTCTTGCTCTGAACCGATAATAGGGACATCGAATCGCTTGGCAACCATTGCCCAAACGTATGCCTGCTCTTTGCGATCAAGCTGATAGGTGATGCTGGCAAGTGTTTTGAAAATCTCAGTATTGAGGTTTTTTCCTTCGCTCAATTCGAGTGATTTATTGAGTAAGTCGACTGTTTTCTCCAGATCTCGACTGGTATAGAAAGTCGCGAGTGCATACTGCATTTCTGCCGTTTCTAAGGCTGGAGTGCCTTCTAATTGTAGAAAGCTTCGCTGAGCTTGGTCATCTCCGGTTTGGCTCCAAAGAAAATAGAGCGATTCAGGGGAGTTAGATTGACGGATCCGTTCGATTAACTTTTCTAAATCTTCACCTGAGTTCATTAAAGCATTAAACCGCCTTTCTTTAAGTCCAGCTTGCTCAATGGGCTGGATTTGAGAAGCGAGTTCAAGGCATTTTTTGTATCCAGCAAGGAAACGGTACTCCTCAATAATGTTGCTATCGGTGGGCTGTTTTAAAACTTCATAGCGGTGCCAAATCAAATCAGTTCGAGGTACTCGACATTGACCATCATTCATATTAAGTCGTTCGCATTGTAAACTCGGGTTATCTGCGCACAGCTTGTCAGTATTCTGACGATTTTCGAAGCACCCTATTAATGCTATGGGCATGCTAAAGATGAGTAGTGCTTTTATATGCTTCATATTTTGATTTGCTTGTGATCCGTTACACTTATTCTTTGGTGCAATCTTGACTCAGAATGCCAGCCAGTTATGTTCTTTCCATCTCAGTTACAACTTAAGGATAGACCATGGACGCAGAGCAGTTAATTAATGCCATTACACCAGAGGCATATGAGCGTCTATTATATGCTGTAGAAACGGGGAAGTGGCCTGAGGGTACATCACTTTCTCAGGAGCAGCGAGATTCATGTATGCAAGCTGTGATGTTGTATCAATCTAAACATAATTCGGAAGCTCAGCATATGACAGTGGCTCAAGGTGGAGAGATCAGTTTTAAATCTAAAGCAGAACTGAAAAAGCAATTCAAGCAAGATCAAAACGATATAATGAGAGTCAACCCGAATAAAGACTCTTAATCGCTGATGAAATGTAAAGAGCAGGGACACACTAGCCCTGCTTTTTCATTATTCAATACTATTTTATCCGCAGCATTTTTTAAACTTTTTACCACTGCCACAAATGCATGGATCATTGCGTCCTACTTTGAGATTTTTGACTGATTGAGTCAGCCTTGAATCGACCTCAGGTTTGGGAAATGTCCCATCAATATAGTACCAAAGCCCATTCTCTCTCACAAAGCGCGAACGTTCTTCCAAGCAGTGTTGTACACCTTCCTCGTTGAAATAGGCTCTGAATGACACAAAGCCTTCGTCTTTATTAGAGCCTGGTTCACAACTCGTGACTTCCAGTTTATACCAATCGCTTTCTACCGACTGTTCAATGCCCTCACGTTGCTCACTGGCTTGGCAAGTCGGATGGTATGTATTGATGACATAATCGACGAGACGCTTTACATGGGCGCTATAACGGGAACGCATTAATTGTTCTGGTGTGGTTGCTTTCGCGTGATCAAGATGAATAGGCTCACAGCATTCGCTGTATGCCTTGTTATTACCACAAGGGCAGTACTTCATGACGGCTCCGACGAAGTGTTATTTGGTTGAAACTGAGAGCAGATCGGCTGTCCACTTTAGTGATTCTTCATAGCAATCGCTTAGGTCTTGTGGCTTGAGTCCTAAAGACTCACAAAGATGCGATACCTCTTCCCAATCTGCCAGCTCGTACGCTTCAGTTAACATAAGAATTTTGCCTAGTATGCCTGCATTTTGTGTTAACGCTAGTTTTACTGACTTATCGATGGGGATTTCGTTCACAATTTGTTCTAAGGGCTTATCGAGTAGGCTATCAAGTAAGGAAAAGATTCCAGTGAGGAAGGCTTGGCCAGACTCAGGCTGGGTGGCCATTTTTGAGCCCAGTAGTTCACAGTATCGCGCTCTTTGTATCGATAAGCTGTAAAGGTAGTCAGGCTTATTGTCTTGAGTGGAAGCCAGAGAAACTAATGAAATAAACTTCCGTAGCTTCTCTTCGCCTAAATAAACCAGTGCTTGTTTAAAAGATTGAATTTGCGTCTGAACAATGGATGAAGAATTAACAAAAGACAGCAGTTTAAAGGAAAGGCTAACGTCTTTACTAATCAGGGACTCTATCTTTGTATAGTCCAGATCATCTTTGGCAATCTCTTGCATAAGCTGAATGACGGTAATGAAAGAGGCTTCTAGTGCTTTACGTGACAACACTTCGGGTTTACTAAAAAAATAGCCTTGAAAGTATTCAAAACCCGCTTTTTTGGCCTGTTCAAACTCTTCATAGGTTTCTACTTTTTCGGCCAAGAACAAAATATTAGAGCCTGCTAACTTCATTATAAATAAGCGGGCTTTCTCTATGGGCACTAATCTGATATCAAACTTGATGATAGAAACATAGGGTAAGAACGCTTTCCACTCTTTACTCGGGATAAAATCGTCCAGTGCGATTTTGTACCCCATTTTTGCCATCTCTCTGATTGCATCCAATAACTCTTGTGTGGGGGGGCAGTCTTCAAGCACTTCAACAACCATATTGTCCTTGGGAAACATGGTTGGGACTTTGTTAACGAGGCTTTGGTAGGGAAAATTAATGAACCCCAATTTGTCCCCGAGTGTTTCGTAATGCGTACTAAGAAAGTGGTCAGACAATAAACGACTGGTTGCGAGCTCAGGATCGATTTCAGGGAAGGTGTTTTTAGGACCGTCCCTGAATAGAAGTTCGTACCCTACAGTTTGTTTATCTCTGTTTAGTATGGGTTGTCTGGCTATGTAAGAGTTTTTCAAAACCTAATTCCAACGTCTTATTAGTCATAAAATCGGCCGAATTCCAACCAATAAGCAAGAGAGATTAGTTGGCTTGTTTTATTGAAGCCTTAAATGGCCTCGCTTCCAACTTGAAGCTATTTTTAGCATAGACCAGAACTGAGCCTTGAGTGTACCAATCCCCTAAAACAACACGAGTTTTTTCAGTATTTTGAACTGTGAACACATGAACATTAGGGCGATGAGTGTGACCATGAATCATCAAGTCTACCTGATGTTTTGCCATCACCGCTTCAACTTCTGACTGGGTGACGTCCATGATGTCGAGGGATTTGGTCTGCTTGTCAGAACGTATGTCAGATTGAACTTTAGCGACAATCTTCTTTTTGATGAACATTGGAATACGGTTAAATATCCATTGTAGCCATGGTTGATGCACTTTCTCTCGGTACTGTAGGTATTTGACATCCTCAGTACATAGCGTGTCTCCGTGCAACACGACGGTTTTTCTACCATACAAATCAATCACGGTTTCATCGCCTAACAAGGTCACGCCAGTTTGTTTAGCGAAGCGCTTTCCGACTAAAAAATCACGATTACCTTGGGTGAAATAACATGGAGTACCTGAAGAGGTAAGATGCCTAAACTCGTTACGAATTTGGTTAGCAAAATCAGAGCTATCATCATCGCCAATCCAGAACTCAAATAAGTCACCGAGTACGTACAGCGCATCTGCATGAATGGCTTCTTCACGCATAAAACGGATAAAGCAATCAGTAATGTCTGGTGTGGTTGGGGAGAGGTGGAGGTCTGCGATAAATAGTGTGGTCATATTTTCTGAGCCTGAAGACAGAAGGAGGGAGAGCAATGTGCTCTCCCTCACAATCATTATTCTTCGATTGTGGTGCCAGTGATCACAACGTCTTCAAGAGGTACGTCTTGGTGCATGCCTTGAGAGCCAGTGCTAACGCCTTTAATCTGGTTAACGATATCCATGCCTTCAACCACTTCAGCGAATACACAGTAACCCCAACCGTCTAGGCTTTCGCTACGGAAATCTAAGAAAGTGTTGTTGTTCACGTTGATGAAGAACTGTGAACTTGCTGAATGAGGTTCCATAGTACGCGCCATTGCCAGCGTACCTACTTTGTTGCTTAAGCCGTTGTTTGCTTCGTTTTTGATGGGAGCGCGAGTTGCTTTTTCACGCAGACCAGA
The DNA here is from genome assembly GCF_024449095.1 of Vibrio coralliilyticus. Taxonomy (NCBI): domain Bacteria; kingdom Pseudomonadati; phylum Pseudomonadota; class Gammaproteobacteria; order Vibrionales; family Vibrionaceae; genus Vibrio; species Vibrio coralinecrosis. The sequence continues at coordinate 2,187,938 of NZ_CP024627.1, read as the reverse complement.
TTCCATGCCGCCACCTTGGATCATGAAACCGTCGATAACACGGTGGAATAATGTGTTGTCGTAGAAACCATCACGGCAGTACTGCAGGAAGTTCGCGCAGGTTTCTGGTGCTTTTTCTTCGTTTAGTTCAACTTTGATGTCACCAAAATTAGTGTGAAGGGTGATCATGATGATGTCCTTTATTTATGACTTTGACTTAAAGTCTGAATTCTATATGAACTTTTACCACTTTTATACGTGAAAAGTGTCTATCTAGGAGGGATTAATGAGTTTGTTGACGTCTTTTTAAACATTTCAGGGATGACCTAATGGCTTGCATATTGGTATACTGAACCACTACTTTGTTTCACCTAAATAATCAGATAGAGATCATGTTAAAGATATATAACACACTCACAAGACAGAAAGAGGAATTCAAACCAATCAATGCTGGCAAAGTCGGCATGTATGTCTGTGGAGTCACCATCTATGATCTCTGTCATATCGGTCATGGTCGTACATTCGTTTCTTTTGACGTAGTGTCTCGTTACCTGCGTTACCTAGGTTATGATCTTACCTTTGTCCGCAATATTACGGATATTGATGATAAAATCATCAAGCGCGCGAACGAGAATGGTGAAAGCTGTGACTCTTTAACAGAGCGCCTTATCGGTGAAATGCACGCTGATTTTGATGCTCTGAATATGAAGCGCCCGGATGTTGAGCCACGTGCGACGGAGTTTATTGCCGAAATTATCGAGCTGGTTGAAAAGCTGATCGAGCGCGGCTTTGCATACGTTGCTGACAACGGTGACGTCATGTTTGAAGTTGGTCAGTTTGATGAATACGGTAAGTTGTCAAAGCAAGATTTAGATCAGCTTCAGGCTGGGGCACGCGTCGATGTTGAAAGCGCGAAACGCAGTCCGTTAGACTTCGTGCTATGGAAAATGTCTAAGCCTGGCGAGCCTACGTGGGAATCTCCATGGGGCGCGGGTCGTCCAGGTTGGCATATTGAGTGTTCAGCAATGAACTCATCTATTTTAGGCAATCATTTCGATATTCATGGTGGTGGCTCGGATCTTCAATTCCCGCATCACGAGAATGAAATCGCTCAATCATGCTGTGCGCACGACACTCAGTATGTGAATACTTGGATGCACAGTGGCATGGTGATGGTCGATAAAGAGAAAATGTCGAAGTCACTGGGTAACTTCTTTACCATTCGCGATGTGCTTGGTCATTATGATGCAGAAACAGTTCGCTATTTCCTAATGTCAGGACATTACCGCAGCCAGTTGAACTACAGTGAAGAAAACCTGAATCAGGCTCGTGCATCTCTTGAACGTCTCTACACCTCGCTACGTGGCTTAGACCTAACAGTACCAGCTGCTGGTGGTGAAGAGTACGTTAAGCGCTTTACCGAGGCCATGAACGATGATTTCAACACACCAGAAGCATATTCTGTGTTGTTTGATATGGCTCGTGAGATCAATCGCATTAAGAATGATAACTTAGAGCAGGCGAGTGCAATGGGCTCATTAATGCGTGAATTGGCGGATGTGATTGGTATCCTTCATCAAGAGCCTGAAGCTTTCTTAAAAGGTGATGCAGGTAATGATGACGAAGTGGCTGAGATTGAAGCGCTTATCAAACTGCGTAACGATTCGCGTGCTTCTAAAGACTGGGCAAATGCTGATATGGCACGAGATAAGCTAAATGAGATGGGTATTGTTCTCGAAGACGGTCCAGAAGGAACCACTTGGCGTCGTAAATAACTGATCTTTTCGAGGGCTGTTAATTCAGCCCTTTTCTTTTTTATAACTTTTTATACGGGTAGCAACTAGTGGCTCAGATGTATTTCTATTACTCAGCAATGAATGCGGGTAAATCCACCACTCTTCTTCAATCCTCTTTTAACTACCAAGAACGTGGCATGACACCTGTGATTTTTACAGCCGCTTTGGACGACAGATACGGTGTGGGCAAAGTAAGTTCTCGTATTGGTCTTCAGTCAGATGCACACCTATTTCGTGCGGACTCTGATTTGTACCAAGAAATCGCCGCACTAAATGAAGTCGAAAAGCGTCACTGTATCTTGGTTGATGAGTGTCAGTTCTTGACCAAAGAGCAGGTCTATCAGTTAACTGAAGTGGTGGATAAGCTTCATATCCCGGTCTTGTGCTACGGCTTACGCACAGACTTCTTAGGTGAGTTGTTTGAAGGCAGCAAATACCTTCTGTCTTGGGCTGATAAACTGGTTGAACTGAAAACCATCTGCCATTGTGGACGAAAAGCAAACATGGTCATCCGCACAGATGAGCATGGTAATGCCATTGCTGAGGGCGATCAGGTTGCGATTGGGGGTAATGACCGCTATGTATCAGTGTGCCGCCAACACTACAAAGAAGCGCTTGGAAAATAAAGTGAACAGACAACAAAAAACGGAGCACTAGGCTCCGTTTTTTGTTGTATTCGACTAATTCGGATTGCGCAAAGCAATCAGAGATTAACGAGCACGGAAGACGATGCGACCTTTGGATAGATCGTATGGAGTCATCTCTACAGTTACTTTGTCACCAGTAAGAATACGGATGTAGTTCTTACGCATTTTACCAGAGATGTGAGCAGTAACTACGTGACCGTTTTCTAGCTCAACACGGAACATTGTGTTTGGAAGAGTATCAAGGACAGTGCCTTGCATCTCAATTACGTCTTCTTTAGCCATTTAATCCTCTTTTAAAAATGGATAATTTCTACCAGCTTAGCGTGCCGATAAAAATGAAATAAGTAAAGTTGGGGCGTATTCTACCCTTGCCAACGCTGATTTACTAGCCTTTGATGACGCTGAAAGCGGACTTTGTAATTCATTGCCGGGCATTCGTCAATCTGATAACCCAAATAGAGCCACTGTTTTCCTTGTTGGCGGCAGTATTCAAGCTGAAACATCACACCCAGAGTCCCGAGAGATAATTCGTAATCTGGGTCGAAAAAGGTGTAAAACGCGCTGGCGGAGTTGGAAAGAATGTCTGTGACGGCGATAGCAATCAAACGATCTTGGTCGTAAACATGTAGATACTGAGTGTTAAGCCAGTGGCATTGAGAAAATTTGGCAAACTCATTCTGCTTAGGAGGGTACATGGTTCCGTTACGATGGCGAACATTAATATAGTGAGAATACAGTTCAAACCAGCCAGGAATCATTTCATCTCGCAGTTCCCAAGTTAAATGCTGTGCTTTATTACGCAAGCGCTTTTGACTTTTGGAGAGCTCAATATCTGGGATAGAGACTCTGAGTGCTTGACAAGATTGGCAATGATCACAATGTGGCTTATAGATGGTATCTCCACTGCGTCGAAACCCGTTCGCCAGTAGCACTTCATAGCTTGAAGCGGTGTGCATGGCTGGATCGAGAGCGACAGCCACTCTCTCTTGCTTATCTTTGAGATAGCTACAAGGGTGACTGTCGGTCAATCCAATGCGGATTTGTTGCAGATCGGAACTCATTGATTCTCCTCTGATGCCAGCTTAAGCCACTGAGATTTAAAACTGTTGTCGAGCAGCTTTTCCTGTCTTAAGGATAGCAGGCTTTGCATAAACACTTCTCTCTCCAGAACTTGCGCTCCTAGAGACTTTAAATGAGGGTTCATGACCTGACAGTCGATCAGTTTGCCGTTCATTGAGGTGAAATATTCGCAGAAATACCATAACGCGATTTTGGATGCATTGGTTTCTCGGCTGAACATAGACTCTCCACAGAATACTTGGCCAATCGAAAGCCCATACAGGCCTCCAATTAATTCATCATGGTTCCACACCTCGACAGAATGGCAGTGGCCAAGAGAAGCCATTTGCTTATACGCGGAACGCATTTCCTCATTCAACCAAGTTTCATGTTCTGAGCGCATTGATGCACAGTGATCAATGACGGACTCTGTTGCTAGGTTGATACTGATCCGATATTGATGCTTTCTTTGAAACTTTTTAAGACTTTTAGCCGGTTTAAATGTCTTAGGATCAAATACAGCTCTCGGAGATGGGCTCCACCATAAAAGAGGCTCACCTGGCCCATACCACGGGAAAATCCCATTCTGGTAAGCGAGCAAGAGACGATCTGGAGAAAGGTCGCCACCGAATGCAAGCAACCCATTTGGATCATTCAGGGCTTCGGATGGAGGCGGAAACCAAAGTTTGTCTTCGTCGAGTTCAGTTAAATAAATCGCCATGACGCAGGAGAACTATGATGAAAAAATGGCTTTGGATCTTATTCATTTTTCCGCTCGTTGCCAATGCAGCATATGAGAGAAATCAGGCCAGACCTGTGAATCAAGTCGTGTTTGGTGAAGTTGATTCCGTTCGTTATCTCACTCAGCAAGATATTGTCAAAGCTGAATTATCTGGTTGGGAAACGCTGCTTGGCGCTGTCGTGGGCGGTGTTATCGGCAACCAGTTTGGCGGAGGAACTGGGAAGGAAGTTGCCACAGCAGTGGGCGCTGTGGCGGGGGCGGGCATTGCGCACAATCGAGCGAATCAAGAATATAAAATCGAGTACAGGTTGGTCGAACTGCTGATTAAAACAGAACAAGACAAGCTGATTGACGTTATTCAGGATGTCGACAACACCATGTTGTTTGAACGCGGTGACAAAGTACGGATACTGTATTTCGATAACGGTGTAAGGGTCGATAAAGAGTATTGATTCGCCCTATGTATTGCTATTGCATAAGCCGAATAAAAGATCGCGACTAATTGTGATTTTGGTCTAGTTTTAGGTGTCGATTTTAGATAGGCTGCAACTACGAAGAATTGTTCATCGCTTGCTTAGGAAGGCAAAGCGATCAAGGAATAACGAAATTTAATGGAAAGCCTTACGTTACAACCTATCAATAAAGTCAATGGTGAGGTCAACTTACCAGGTTCAAAGAGTGTTTCAAACCGTGCGCTACTGCTTGCAGCTTTAGCGAAAGGGACGACTCGTCTTACTAACCTACTCGATAGTGATGATATTCGTCATATGCTGAATGCATTGACAAAGCTTGGTGTGAATTACACATTGTCACAAGACAAAACGGTGTGTGAGGTTGAAGGTCTAGGTAAAGCGTTTGATGCGCCAGAAGCCTTAGAGCTCTTTTTAGGTAATGCGGGAACGGCAATGCGACCTCTCGCTGCTGCTTTATGTCTGGGTAGCGGAGAGTATGTGCTGACGGGCGAGCCTCGTATGAAAGAGCGCCCGATAGGTCACCTAGTTGATGCACTTCGTCAAGCTGGTGCTGATGTTGAGTACTTAGAAAATGAAGACTTTCCTCCACTGAAAATTAAAGGAACGGGCCTGAAGGGCGGTACGGTTGAAATTGATGGTTCGATCTCAAGTCAATTCCTGACGGCATTCTTGATGTCTGCGCCGCTGGCACAAGACGATGTAACCATTAGAATCGTTGGTGAGTTGGTGTCGAAGCCATACATCGATATTACTCTGCACATCATGTCGCAGTTCGGTGTTGAAGTAGAGAACAATGACTACCAGGAATTTGTCATCCGTAAAGGCCAGTCTTACGTTGCTCCGGGTGATTTTCTAGTCGAAGGTGACGCATCCTCTGCGTCCTATTTTCTCGCTGCTGCTGCGATTAAAGGTGGGGAAATTAAAGTAACGGGCATTGGTAAAAAGAGCATTCAAGGCGACATTCAATTTGCTGACGCATTGGAGAAGATGGGCACCGAAATTGAGTGGGGAGATGATTATGTGATCGCCCGTGTTGGTGAGCTTAATGCGGTTGATATGGACTTTAATCATATCCCTGACGCTGCAATGACCATTGCGACCACGGCCCTTTTTGCAAAAGGTACGACAGCGATTCGCAATGTCTATAACTGGCGTGTCAAAGAAACCGATCGCTTGTCTGCAATGGCAACGGAGTTGCGCAAAGTGGGGGCTGAAGTGGAAGAAGGTGAAGACTATATTGTTGTAACACCGCCAGAAAACCTGATCCATGCAGCTATAGATACCTATGATGACCACCGAATGGCGATGTGTTTTTCTTTGGTGGCATTGAGTGATACCCCTGTGACCATCAATGACCCGAAATGTACGTCAAAGACCTTCCCGGATTACTTTGACAAGCTGGCTTCTTTAAGTTGCTAGAAATAAAAGCCCTGACGTTGATTATCAGGGCTTTTATCTTCAGTCTTTTAAGGAAAACTCTGTCGAAAGGTGGTGCGCTAAGTACTTGAACATGTTGAACACTGCGGTGGTGTTTGCTGTCGGTAACCCTTCACTATCCAAGAAGTAATTCCCCTTAAACACTAAGACATCGTCCTTTTCTTCGACACTGTCTGCACGCATACCTTCAACATAATCTTCGTGTTCCTGAATGAGGTGGTTAGCAATCAACAGCAGTTCGAATTTGGAAATAGCTTTCTTGTCGGTCATGTTTTATTACTCGTTTATCAACGCATCTCTATAATAGAAGCAATTGTAAAAGGGTTGAAGCTCAAAGCCATTGCGACAGATCAATCCAGTGAACCTGACGGGATAACTTAGGTTTTGTGACCGGAGGCATAAATTCTTTCGTTGCAGTAGCAGAAGCAATGGAGCCGCGTTTAGTATGTGGCACTTTCGAAGCACCGAGACAATTGCCATTCGTCGATTTGTCGACCAGTCAATGTTGAATTTTAAAAAAGATATTGATCTTCTTGGTTTCTCGCTCAATAGTAAAAAAAGAAGCAATATTTTAAGTATGTCGTGCGTTAAATCTCGAAATCATATTAAGGACACTTGAGTCAATATGGGTAAGTCACTCGTTATTGTGGAGTCGCCTGCTAAGGCTAAAACCATCAATAAGTATTTAGGTAAGGACTTTATTGTTAAGTCCAGTGTGGGTCATGTACGCGATCTACCTACCGCCGGTCAGAGTACCGGCCAAAAATCAGCGGCTGTCTCAACGAAAGGTTTGAGTGTTGAAGAAAAAGCTCGAATCAAAAAAGAAAAAGACCGCAAAGCACTGATCAAAAAAATGGGTATTGACCCATTTAATGGTTGGGAAGCGAATTATCAGGTTTTGCCTGGTAAAGAAAAAGTGGTTGCGGAGCTACAGAAGCTCGCGAAAGACGCAGATAGCGTCTACCTCGCAACCGATTTGGATCGCGAGGGAGAAGCTATCGCTTGGCACCTTCGTGAGATCATCGGTGGCGATGAAGAGCGATACAAACGAGTTGTCTTTAACGAAATTACTAAGAACGCGATTCAACAAGCTTTCCAGAAACCGGGTGAGCTCAGTATGGATGGTGTTAACGCCCAACAGGCACGCCGCTTTATGGATCGTGTTGTGGGCTTTATGGTTTCACCACTGTTGTGGAAAAAGGTCGCGCGTGGCCTGTCTGCTGGCCGTGTTCAATCGGTTGCTGTAAAACTATTGGTTGAGCGCGAACGCGAAATCAAAGCGTTTGTTCCAGAAGAGTTTTGGGATATTCACGCGAATACCAAAACCGCTAATAAAACGGATTTCCGTCTTCAGGTTGCCCAGAAAGATGGTGTGGCGTTTAAGCCATCTAATGAAGCTGAAGCGCAGTCAGCGATTGCTGTTCTGGAAAAAGCAGCATACGAAGTTTGTAAACGTGAAGACCGCCCAACGTCGAGCAAGCCTTCTGCTCCGTTCATTACGTCAACGCTTCAGCAAGCCGCCAGTACTCGTTTAGGTTATGGTGTTAAGAAAACCATGATGTTAGCTCAGCGTCTGTATGAAGCGGGTTATATCACGTATATGCGTACCGACTCGACGAACTTGAGTGCAGAAGCAGTAGAAGCGGTTCGTGGGTTCATTGGTGATGAGTATGGTGACGCTTACCTTCCGGCTAAACCGAATGTCTATGGTAGCAAAGAAGGTGCTCAGGAAGCTCACGAAGCGATTCGACCTTCAGATGTGGCAGTGAAAGCTGATGATCTGAAAGGCATGGAAGCGGATGCGCATAAACTGTATTCACTTATCTGGAATCAGTTTGTCGCGTGTCAGATGACACCGGCGAAGTATGATTCTACGACAGTGAGCGTCAAAGCTGCTGAGTACACGCTTAAGGCCAAAGGCCGCATTCTTAAATTTGACGGTTGGACGCGCGTGCAGCGTCCATTGGGTAAGAATGAAGACCAGATACTGCCTGCCGTTCAGGTTGGTGACAAGGTTGATTTGATTCAATTAGATCCTAAACAGCACTTTACCAAACCACCTGCACGTTTCACTGAAGCGGCTTTGGTTAAAGAGCTTGAGAAGCGAGGTATTGGTCGTCCGTCAACGTATGCATCCATCATCTCGACCATTCAGGATCGTGGTTACGTTAAAGTTGAACAACGTCGCTTCTATGCTGAAAAAATGGGTGAAATCGTAACGGATCGCTTAGACGATAGCTTCCATGAGTTGATGAATTACGAGTTCACATCTCGCATGGAGGAGAAGCTTGACCAAATCGCGGAAGGTGAAGCGAACTGGAAGAAAGTGTTAGATAATTTCTTTGGTGACTTTACTAGTGATCTTGAAAAAGCAGAGCAGGACGAAGAGCAAGGGGGCATGAAGCCGAACCATATCGTTTACACTGATATCAAGTGTCCGACGTGTTCGCGTGAAATGGGGATTCGTACGGCCTCAACGGGCGTATTCCTTGGTTGTTCAGGTTATGCTCTTCCGCCAAAAGAACGTTGTAAGACCACCATCAATTTAGGTGATGAAGAAGGCATTATCAATGTTTTAGAAGAAGACGTTGAAACAGCAGCACTTCGTGCGAAAAAGCGTTGTCCGATCTGTGAAACCGCTATGGACGCTTACTTGATTGATGATAAGCGTAAACTACACGTGTGTGGTAACAACCCTAACTGTGATGGTTATGTTGTTGAACATGGCGAATACAAGGTGAAAGGGTACGATGGTCCAGTTGTCGAATGTGACAAGTGTGGCAGTGACATGGTTCTAAAGAACGGTCGCTTTGGTAAATACATGGACTGTACCAGCGAGACATGTAAGAACACGCGCAAGATCCTGAAAAATGGTGAGGTTGCACCGCCTAAAGAAGATCCAGTTCATCTTCCTGAGCTACCGTGTGAAAACTCAGATGCATACTTTGTATTACGTGATGGTGCTTCAGGTTTGTTCTTGGCAGCAAGCACTTTCCCTAAGTCACGTGAAACTCGTGCTCCTCTTGTGGAAGAGTTAGTTAGATTTAAAGATCGTATTTCTCCGAAATTCCATTATTTGACAACGGCTCCAGAAAAGGATCCTGATGGTCTTCCAATGGTGGTACGTTTCAGTAGAAAATCGAAAGAGAACTACGTTCGTTCAGAGATAGATGGAAAACCATCGGGCTATACTGCGCTGTACATTGATGGTAAATGGGAAATTACTGATAAACGTAAGAAAAGCGCAAAGTAGAGTAGTTCGTTTAAATTGAATGGGAAAAGCAGCCTAGCAGTAGGCTGCTTTTTTATTATTTGTAGGTTAGGTCGGAATGGGATTTATTGTTTGTTATAAGCCATGTCTTGAGTTCATTAAACTGCCATCTGTTTTTCATATAATTGTGACAACAAAACGCGAATTGCGATCTAAGTCATCACTTTGTAGGCGTTGTGTTAATGGTCTGTTTTATCTGAATATGATTGTGTGACTTACTTCAGAGCCATACAAAGCAAACTTTATCGCGTTCAAGGTATAACATCTTTTAAATTGTAAATTTAACGAAATACGGTAATTTATAGTAAACCCTGTGCACAGTGAAACTATCAATTTCAAATGAAACATAAAATGGATTTATGTGCGATTGACAGGCTAAAAATTCCATTTCGTATGTCTGCATGAGTTCAGGCTCGCAACGAGGAAGACAAAGATAAGTCCCCGATATACAAGCTTATCTGCAATTAAAAATTATTATGGAGAATAAATAATGGCTGGTGTTTTAGGAATGATCCTTGCTGGTGGAGAAGGCTCTCGCCTTCGTCCGTTAACAGAGTCCCGCAGTAAGCCTTCGGTTCCTTTTGGTGGTAGTTATCGTCTTATTGATTTTGCTCTCAACAATTTCGTCAATGCTGACTTAATGCGCATCTATGTACTGACTCAGTTCAAATCTCAATCCTTGTTCCATCACCTTAAGAAAGGGTGGAATATAAGCGGCATTACTGATCGGTTCATTGACCCTATCCCGGCACAAATGAGAACGGGTAAACGTTGGTATGAAGGTACTGCGGACGCCATTTACCAGAACCTTCGTTTTATGGAATTAGCTGAGCCGGATCAAGTCTGTATTTTCGGTTCTGATCATATTTATAAAATGGACATCAAGCAGATGTTAGATTTCCATAAAGAAAAGCAAGCATCTCTGACGGTTTCGGCATTGCGTATGCCGCTATCTGAAGCTTCTCAATTTGGTGTTATTGAAGTCGATAAAGAAGGGCGGATGGTTGGGTTCGAAGAAAAGCCGACACAGCCTAAGCCGATTCCTGGTGATCCTCAACATGCATTGGTTTCTATGGGCAACTATGTTTTTGAAGCTCAGCCTCTGTTTTCTGAACTGATTGAAGACGCGGACAATCCTGAATCATCCCATGATTTTGGTAAAGATATCATTCCCAAAATGTTCCCGCGCGGTGACGTGTTTGTTTATGACTTTAGCACTAACCGTATTACAGGTGAAAAAGAAGAAGTTTACTGGCGTGATGTAGGGACAATCGATGCTTACTGGGAAGCGCACATGGATTTGCTTGAAAAAGACGCCCCCTTCTCTCTATATAACCGTAAGTGGCCATTGCATACCTTCTACCCAGCACTTCCACCAGCAACGTTTACCGACTCTGATAACGGTCGTGTGCAGATCATTGACAGTTTAGTGTGTAATGGCAGTTATATTCGCGGGTCCCGAATTGAAAAGTCTGTATTAGGATTCCGCAGTAATATTGCATCTGCGTGTGATATTAGCGAAAGTATCCTCTTGGGTGACGTGAAAGTCGGTGAAGGCTGTATGTTACGTCGCGTTATCGTCGATAAAGATGTAGACATCGCACCAGGTACACAAATTGGTGTCAATTTAACGGAAGACAAAAAGCACTTTCACGTGTCTGACGATGGAATTGTTGTCATTCCTAAAGGAGCACGAGTTGGCTACTAAGAATTTATCTATTCTGTTTGTAGCATCGGAAGTTGAAGGGCTGATAAAAAGTGGTGGTTTGGCGGATGTAGCCAAAGCACTGCCTGAGGCTCTTTTCAAACTGAATCAAGATGTACGAGTAACATTACCGGCTTATCAAAACATTCCTCATATTGACTCAGCCCCGATTGTGTTGGAGACGAAGCTGGACTATTGGCCTCATACTGAATATAAAGTTCGGGAATTGGGCCTTGTTGGGCTGAAGGTATACGCCATTGATTGCCCGAAATATTTTCAGCGCCCAGAAATGTACGCAGAAAATAATCAGGCATATAGCGATAATGGTGAACGTTTTGCTTTTTTCAGTGCCGCCTGCTTGGACATGTTGGCCAAGCTAGGTTTTCAACCCAATATTATTCATGCTAACGACTGGCATACGGGCTTCGTACCTTATTTGCTAAAACACCGATACGTCCAAGCTGAGTTTTTCGCAGAAACCAAAAGTATCTTGTCAGTGCACAATGCGGTGTTCAAAGGGGTATTCAGTTATGAAGAGCTGCAATTTCTTCCTGAGATGCATACCCGATATGCACCTGACGCTGCCGTAAGTCCAACGCATGTCACTATGCTCAAAGCCGGAGTCATGAGCGCGGACAAAATCAATGCTGTTAGCCCGACTTATGCTGAAGAGCTAAAGACTGAGCTGGGAAGCCATGGTATGGCAGCGGAGTTTAAGCACAGAGAAGGTGATTTAGTTGGAATATTGAACGGTTGTGATTACTCGGCATGGAACCCTGAAACCGATCCGTATTTGCCTGTTAACTACAAGCCAAATCATCAAAGTATGGTGACAGGGAAGAAGGCCTGTAAAAAGGCATTGCAAGAAAGGCTCGGCTTGGTCGATAGCGATGTTGCAATGTACGGCATGGTTTGTCGGTTGACGAATCAAAAAGGGGTTCACTATCTCCTGCCGATTTTAAGTCAGTTTTTACGCCATGATGCCCAACTTGTCATAGTGGGGACAGGGGATCCTGTCCTTGCATCTAAGCTTAAAGATATCGAAGCTTTACACAGTGAGAAGTTCAAATTCGTAGAAGCGTACGATAATGAATTAGCTCACTTAGTTGAAGCAGGTTCTGACTTCTTCCTTATGCCGTCAGAATTCGAACCTTGTGGCTTAAATCAGATCTACAGTATGGCCTATGGCACATTACCGATAGTGCGTGGTGTGGGAGGGCTGAAGGATAGTGTAAGTGATTATGATGTTGACCCTGATACTGCCACTGGTTTTGTGTTTGACTTACCAGAACCAAAAGAATTGCTGCTCACTTTACAACGTTCTCTATTGTTATTTGTTCAGAACCCTAACGAATTACAACGTGTTCAGCTGCATGCGATGCAACAAGATTTTTGTTGGAGTAAAGCGGCCGATGAGTATCTGAATTTGTATCTGAGCGCATTCAAATAATACATTTTGCTATGAAAAAGGGCGCCTATTACGGCGCCTTTTTAGTAAAATTTAGGGTTAATTTGTGGTAATGATGAGTGCAAATCGCATAAGCTGACTTAAAATTGCATAAGTTTGTGATACTCTCCTGACACATCCCCTTTGACCTAATGAACTGAAGAATTTATGAGTGACCGTCTTCTTTTCCATAAGACATATTTGCATCCAACTAGCCAAGAGTGGGTGGTGTTTGTGCATGGTGCAGGGGGGAGTTCATCCATTTGGTTCAAGCAGATCAAAGCTTATCGCCAGCATTTCAATCTACTTCTGGTGGATCTGAGAGGACACGGAAAATCAAGCCCATTTCTAAAAGAACTCATATCCAATCGCTATACATTTAAGGCGGTGACAGCAGATATTCTTAAAGTTCTGGATCATCTGAAAATTTCTTCCGCTCACTTTGTGGGCATGTCGCTAGGCACTATTATTGTGAGAAATCTAGCCGAAATGTCGACAGGAAGAGTTAAATCGATGGTTTTAGGAGGCGCTGTAACACGCCTCAACACTCGATCTCAGGTTTTGGTTAGGTTAGGCAACATGTGCAAGCATATTGTGCCCTATATGTGGTTATATCGCTTGTTTGCTTATATTGTTATGCCACAACGAACTCAGAAAGAGTCTCGCCACCTGTTTGTTCGTGAGGCAAAGAAGCTATGCCAGAAAGAGTTCAAACGTTGGTTCATCCTCACGGCAGAGGTGAACCCCTTGATGCGTTACTTTAAGGAGCGTGAATTACCGATCCCAACTTTGTACTTAATGGGAGAGAGGGATTACATGTTCATCCGTCCTGTAAAGGAGATGGTGGCTGCGCATCGCAGAAGTACACTACTGGAGATTCCGGATTGTGGGCATGTTTGTAATGTTGAACGCCCTGAGGAATTTAATCAGTACTCGATTGCGTTTATCAAAAGTCAGAGCGCGCATGCTTAGACTGGGCTTGTTGCCCCACATTGCCAGCATACCCCAAACTGAGCTTCATTTGATTCACCACACTTTTCACAATGCCACTCGTTACCGAAGTCGGACTGTTTAAGATGCTGTTCGACCATCGTGCAGGCTTGTTCTGCCATTTGAGTATCTATTAGCCAAACATAAGGTTGTGAGCTTTCACCGAAGGGGACTTCTCCTTGCAAGCCAAAAATGCCTTCTCCTCTAACTTCACAATCGATATGGTTCGATTTAAGAAGCTCACAGATAATATGAGCTTCTGGTGGGGTATTTGCAGTGAATATCTTCAAGAAGAGCTTCCATCTTGAGCTTGAGGTACACCTTTAATCTTACCCATCACCCATTTAGTCACAACAGGGAAAAGCCCTAGTAGGGCGAAAGATGCTAATACAGATGGAGAAACAATGCCGGATAAGCTATCAATTTGCGCCAGTTGTGTCCCCGCATTCAGGTAAACGGCAGTACCCGGTAACATACCCAATTGACTGATTAAATAGAACCTAGCTGTTGAGATCGGTGTTAACCCCATCAGCAGATTGATGAGGAAAAATGGAAATACTGGGATAAGACGCAATGAAAATAAGTAAAATGCACCATCTCGCTCAACACCCTGGTTAATGGCCTTCAATTTGTCACCAAACTTACTTTGTACCCAGTCTCTGAGTAAGAAACGGCTGCTTAAAAATGCCAAGGTCGCACCTATGGTGCTGGCAAAGGAAACGAGCAGTAAGCTGGTCCAAAAGCCGAATAGCGCAGCGCCAAGTAAGGTAACCACGGCAGCTCCTGGAATTGAAAATGCGGTAATAGCGATATAAGCCAGAAAGTATGTAACGGCGGCCAATGTAAAGTTATTATTGATGTATTCGGATAGCGCCGCTTGCTGAGCTTTGGCGTTTTCTAATGTTAGATATTGTCCGAAATTGATTCCGAGAAAAGCAATCAGGCTAACCAGTAGGATACCTAACACAAGCTTCTTATTCATAACGACTTCCTCTGTTTTGAGCTTGAGGCAAACGCGCTCAATAAAATTGTTAACAAATAAGAACTGTTTAGCAAAGATTAAATTTCATCAGCGATGAAAAAGCCAACCTATTCGGTTAATGCCGTTCGGATAAGCATTAACGCTTATACCTAAATGGGTATTTGGGTGGGACAAAAAGGACTGAACGTGGATACGTTCGGTCCTTCCTTTTATCCGGTAAAATGAAGTGACTTATGTTCTCCCTCATTTGCTTGAGTTTGCTCGGTAGAGTTCCGTCAGGGCTAAGCGCTAGCCAACGTAGCTGGGTATCTATCAAATTTATTGCCGCTGTAAAGCTCACTCTAGTTGGCCTTACCTCAGCGTCTTTAGCAATATGAACCATCTCTAAGCGCACCAAATTGTACGCCAGCAATATTCCCCAGAGCTCTTGTCTAACACCAGCAGCAAAACGACTTCTCAAGGTGACTTCATTTTGTAACTGAGTTTGTTTTATCTCACCGTAACCTTCTTCTATTTCCCAGCGTTGCCAATAGACAGTCAATAAGTCTTCTAATGAGTATTTCTCAGGATCAACCAGTGAAGTTATAAAGCCTTCAATTTCACCTTTTGGGTCTTTGTAGAGGATGAGGCGTGCTTGCCAATGAGTCGGCAAATTAGGGTTATTGCGCTGAGCTTGCTGTGAAACAGGCATAGAGATAAGCATGTCGTTTTCAGCAAAACGCTCCAAAACTTCATATCTTACTTTGCGTTTCACAGGGGTTAGCCAGTGGCTATTGGAGGCAGCAGCATTCCACGATATCAATAGGTCGGCAGAAAAGTAGCAACGATCAAACAATGTGAGTGAGTTTGCTGGCACGTCTCCTAATAATCGGCGTGCCAGTGTTGTCTCACCGACCTGACAAGCATCGAATGCAGCCCCTACCATAAAACGTGTCTCGGTAGCCATCAGACCGACCAAGCGCAGTTGAGGATAAGGTTTATGTTTTTGAGAAATGAATCCAAACGCTTGCGCATTGTCTTCTGAATCTTGGCAACGAAAAGTGGTACCATCCACGGCCATAATGTTTAGCCCTAGCGCCTTATCCTTTACTAGCGCGTCGCTCTCCCATGCCGCCATAGAGGTTTTAAACAAAGCAGCGAGAGGAGCTTCGTCCAAACGTCGCCTAGAGTCAGTAAGTACGCTAGGTGCAACACGAGACCAAGAATCCTGAGGCTTAGGTTGGAGAGCTAGGTCAAGAGAACTGCATACTTCTTTGATTGATTTATTCCGTTGCAATCCCATCCAAATGACGAGCCAGACGGCTTGTTGCGCTGGTAAGCGTCGCCTTCTAATGCTTGCTTTAGACGTATCAAGCAAAGCTTGTTCTATCCATTCAAGCTGAATGGCATTAACTACAGACTCATAGTTTTTACCATCCTCGATAGTCTCATGTGCCAAAAGCAGCTCTTGAGCAAACATAAAAAATCCCCACTAACTTTGTTAGTGGGGATTATCATACGATCTCAGGATCGTTCAAGTCTCTAAAACGATCGGCATTAAACCTATTCGGTTGGCTTTTAAACAATTAGCGACTTAACTATTGAGTTTATTGACTAACTCCTGACGGCGCTCAGGAGGAATGACTGACCAATGTTTGCCATTGATAGCCCCTTCTAGAGCCCAGAGCAGTTCGAGTGAAACATCCGCTGAGTGGGTTGCCTGAATAGCTTTAAACGCTTCTACAGAGCCCGCTTCCTCTAGATTTTCCACGCTCTCGATTCCTGCTTTCTTGAGCATTCGCTCGGTTGCAAGGCGGAGGTTAGGTAAGTCCTTGAGGCGATTTGGTCGAGTCTTCGCTTGCGATGTTTTTTCTTTTTTGGCAATGGCCAACGCACTTTGTGCCAACGCAAGGGCACGAGTATGGCAAGAAGCTACATCATCCGTTAAAGCAAAATATTTGGTAACGACGGGAAAGCCTCGTTTTTTATAAACGTAGGGTTCTAAGCCTTCAGATTTGAATTGATTAGCCAGCTTGTCGTCGGCGCGGATATGGAGTTTATCGTTAACTACCAATGCGAACATTGTGTCGTCTGCGAAGATTCCGAATCCACCGAACATCGAACGTGACTTTATACGACCAAGCTGATCAAAAAGTCGCATCGAGTCTTTAAGTATTGGTTTATCCATGCTGTGTTATCTCGGTGTATATTATTATACGCCACCAAATTCAGGTCCGAGAGATTAGCAAAATAATGCAGATAAAGTGTCAGTAAGGTGTCATACCGAAATAAAATTCACTCGCTAATCCCTGAGTTCTAGAAAGATTATAGAGTGTTGTTTTAAACGATACGGATCGTTTGCATCTTTGCCCATCGGCAACCCCGCTACCTTTCAGTCTCCTGAGTCAGGCCGGAAGCTTTGCGTCCCACTCTTTCGAAGTGGTTTGCCCTGTTCGTGGCATTAGTCGAACATTTTAAGGATAAATAAAATTTGAGGTAAGTATCACATCTTGATTGATCAAATGTGATCTTGGTTCAAGTAAATTGCTTTAAAATGATATGTCCGACCAATAGATTGAGCTATCAGTCGGATGACAGCTAATGCTATTTGTTTAAGTTGTATACGGTATCGCGCACAACGATCTCAGGGTGCATTTCGAATACACGCTTCTCGTGTTCTTTGTCTTTGATGCGCTCAAGTAAAATTTCAAACGCATTTTTACCAACGCGACGTTTAGGTTGGTGGACTGTGGTTAGTGGTGGTGAGAAGTACTCGGCAAGTTCAATATTGTCGTATCCAATCACAGAAATATCTTCAGGAACACGAATACCTTTTTGCTGAAGTCGACTCATTAAACCTAATGCCATGGTATCGTTGAAACAAAATACGGCAGTTGGCTTGTTGTCCATAGCGACAATTTTATCGGCAGCCAATACAGCGGTATCACACTCGAAGTTACCTTCAAGAATCCAGTTTTCGTTGACAGAGAGGTTGGCTTCATCCATCGCTCGTCGGAAACCTTGGATGCGCTCTTGGCATGCAGCTTTTTCGAAGTGACCACTGAGACAAGCGATATCTTTGTGGCCATTGTCTATCAGATATTTAGTCGCTAGGTAGCCACCTTCTTCTGAATTGTCGATGATTTTATCGGCTTGAGAGCTTTCAGGTCCCCAATCCATGACCACTTTTGGAATATCCTTATGGCGGTCTAGCATCTCACTTAATTCTTCTGTGAGGTCAGAACACATAACGAGGATGCCATCTACGCGCTTTTCCGCTAGCATACGGATATAGTCACGCTGTTTCTCGTAAATGCCACCAGTATTACACAGGATCAATGTGTAGCCCTGACGGTAACAGTAGCTTTCTACGCCGTCGATGACTTCAGAAAAGAATAGGTTGGTCGATTGGGTAACAAGCATACCGATAGTTCGAGTGCTGTTACATTTTAAGCTTCGTGCGACCGCGCTTGGTGCATAATTCAATTCGGCAACGGCTTCCATGACTTTTTCTTGTGTTGCTTCAGCAACAAAGCGCGTCTTATTGATCACGTGAGAAACTGTTGTAGTTGACACGCCAGCTAGGCGTGCCACATCTTTAATAGTGGCCATAAGGTTCTGTCCTGTCGATGACTGCCAGGAAGTATATTCAGAGTGTAGAATAATTCGGCAGAAAGTATCAGAAACACAAAAACCGCTTTATTCAGCGGTTTGTCTCTAGTTCGTTCATTTTTATCGTTTGCGGTCACGATTCTAGACCGCAAACAGAAGAAGAGCAAATAAAAAACGAAGGTGTGATAAGTTTTAAATCACAGATCAACAATAAGGTTATTCACCTTTAAGATAGGTGCAATCAAGTTCAAGAAACGCAATCAGTAATGAAGCTGTTGCCGCGTAAAACCCAAATTCATCTAAAGCTTGGCACTTTCTAGTGAATTGTGGAAGCCAACTTAAAAGATGTTTATGAATAAACTGTTCCTGTTCGATAAAAGCATCTTCCATGTGGCGTTCTTGTTCTAACTCGTTGGAGCGGATAATCAAGTTTCCTAAAAAGTCGAGCTCAATCGCGAGGTGATCCGCAGGTTCATTCAGCGCTTTATCAACTTCAATGCCGTGTTTGGCCATTAGCTGTTCCATGTCTGTTGCAGGCTGATCATTGAGAAGCCCAGATTTGCCTATGTACACGGAAGCGTAGGGTAGCGCTGAGTCTTTGTCTGACTTTAGAAACAAATCGCAGAAGTCAGCGGCCAGTTCGAGCTGGGCATCTTCGCGATCGATAAGACGATTGAGTGCATCGACTAATTTGTTTATGGCTGACTTCAGATGAGGGTTTTCTCCCAGCCCAGTCAGAAAGGAACGGATTTCTTCTGAGTGATACTGCTGGAGGTTTTCCTCTGTTAACTCCTTGGCAAACAGGCTGGATAACCACCAGTAGATTTCAGCACGTTTTTCGTTGAATGCTTTGATTTCTTGCATTGGTTAAGACTCCTGGAAATTCTATTTATCAGTTTAACGAATAAAAATGAATAGCGGTAATGGCGGTTGTTTCAGATTGAGTGCAAAAATGGAAAGTTATTAATGGCCTAAGCGAGGTTTGTTTTGAATCAATAAAACATCGCCTTTCTGGTTTGAAAGCGGTCAAAAGCTAGAAATGTGACTGATTATGAATAGAATGAATGAGAGACAATTTCAAAATGTAATTAAGTGGTGTAAATGAGCTATCACGTATTAGTTGTAGAGGATGATGCCGCCACTCGCAGTAAACTGGTTGGTTACTTTCAGAATGAAGGTTACCAAGTGAGTGAAGCGGAAAGTGGAGAGCAAATGCGCGATACACTGCAAAATCATGCGGTTGATTTGGTGATGCTTGACATTAACCTACCTGGTGAAGATGGGCTAATGCTCACTCGTGAGCTTCGCAGTCAGTCTGATATTGGTATTATCCTCGTTACAGGACGTACGGATAGCATTGATAAAATTGTTGGTCTTGAGATGGGGGCCGATGATTACGTCACTAAACCGTTTGAACTTCGAGAGCTGCTTGTTCGGGTTAAAAATCTCCTTTGGCGTATATCGGCAGTACGAAGTGCTGATGAGCTGAGTGAGCAGAAAAAAGATGATGGCAATATTGTACGTTTTGCGGAGTGGACCTTTGATGTGCAGCGTCGAGCATTGAGTAAAAATGGTGAGCCAGTGAAGCTGACTAAAGCAGAATATGAATTGCTAGTTGCTTTGTCATCATACCCAAATCAAGTCCTGAGCCGAGAACGTATCTTGAATATGATTAGCCATCGAGTTGATGCGCCGAATGATCGCACCATTGATGTTCTAATAAGACGTATGCGCGCTAAGATGGAATTTGACCCCAAGAACCCGCAGATTTTTGTCACGGTACATGGCGAAGGGTACATGTTTGCAGGTGATTGACCTAAACAGATAAGCAAAAAAATACCGAGGCATGCCTCGGTATTTTTCATTTGATTAAACGTTACTGTCGGAAGCGTGTACTGCTTTCTCTTCGTAATCGGATGCCCAGTCACGTAACGATTGCCAGATGCGGCCCAGCGTTTCATGCCAATAGCGCTCAGTTTGCTCAAGATAGACAGCTTTCGGTGTGTACTTAGCCCACGCCTGAGTGACATTATCATGAGCCAAATAGTTGGTTGGCGCAGGGTAAGGCTTAAGACCGGCAGAATGGAATTCATTCAGTGCACGTTTCATGTGGCTGGCGGAAGTGACCACGACCAATTTTTTGCGCTTAACAAACGCAGCAGCTTGCCTTGCTTCTTCCCAAGTATCCTTCGCAGTTTCCAGCAGAATAATATCCGACTTTGAAACGCCTAATGCGAGCGCAACTTTGGCCATCATACGAGCATTACTGACTTCAGAACCGCCTGCGTAACCTGACAGAATCAGCTTAGACCCTGGGTAGATACGCATGATGCGTATCCCTTCCGTCAGGCGCATCAGGCCGGTGCGACTTAATTCAGACGTGGGAGGGATTCGGTCGTCCACAACATGGCCACTACCTAACACCATGACATAATCGATCGTCTCATCGACCGGAAAAAACGCAGAATACTGACGCTCAAGTGGCATCAGGAGACGAGAAGAAACTGGCTGGAATGCAATGAGAAAAATACCAATGAAAGAGAATAGAACAACAAAACAGCCTGTTTTTTGCTTCCTTGTAAACATAATCAGCATCAGGCCTAAAAAACCGATGATCAGCATTGCTGGCAAAGGCATTAAAAGGGATGACACCACTTTTTTCAGCTCAAACATACTTAAATAGTCCGAAAAAACACCAATTGATTTTAATTTAAGAGAATCCCTCTTTATATCTGCCTTTCTTATGACAGAATAGCAGCACGATTCGACATGATAACCTAAGCCGCCGTGACTGAAGACCGCAATTTCGACGATATTGCCCACAAATTTGTAAAAAACATCTACGGCTCCGATAAAGGAGAGATACGCCAAGTTATTGTTTGGGAAGAACTTGAACAACTACTATGTGCGGTTAATGGTAGCAGGAAAAGCCTCGATGTGCTGGATGCAGGTGGTGGATTAGCACAAATGTCGCAAAAGCTGGCTAAACTCGGACATCGAGTCGCTTTATGTGATCTATCTTTGGAAATGCTGCAACTAGCCAAGCAGGATATTGAAAAAAATGGCTTGCTTGAGCAGTATCGCTTGATTCATTCGCCAGTCCAGAACATTGCAGAGCATCTGGAACAGCCCGTTGATGTGGTCATGTTCCATGCGGTGATGGAGTGGTTGGCAGACCCTAAGCCCGCTTTAGAAACGGTGCTTAAGCAGGTGAAACCGGGGGGTGCAGCTTCCATCATGTTTTACAACCATCATGGTCTGGTCTACAAGAATGTCGTATGTGGCAATATTCCTCATGTATTAGAGGGCATGCCGCATCGAAAACGATTTAAGTTACAGCCGCAGAAAGGGCTTAAACCAGAAGAGGTCTATAAGTGGATTGAAGACGCTGGCTTTGAAATCTGTGGCAAAGCTGGTATTCGCTGTTTCAGTGACTATATCGGAAACAGAGAATACATGGGCGACTATAAGACAGAAGATGTGGTAGCACTTGAGCGACAGCTGTGTCGACAAGAGCCCTATCTCTCGCTAGGCCGATACATACATGTATGGGCCAAAAAGAAAGAAGAACAGGAATAATAATGAGTGAGATGATTCTCAACGCTGCTGAGCAACCCATTGATGAATTGGTTGGCTGGGTAAAGCAGCACGATTTCTCATTAAACCTGCCGACTGAACGTCTCGCATTTCTCATCGCTATTGCAGTCCTTAGCAATGAGAGGTTTGATGAAGAATTGGGTGAAGGTGAATTGCACGACGCATTTACTATCGTCACTCGATTATTTGAGGATACCGGAGAAGCGTCTGCTTTCCGGGCTAACAACGCAATTAATGAGATGGTAAAGCAGAGGCTGATTAGCCGTTTTACCAGTGAAGTGAACGATGGCGCGAGCATTTATCGCTTGTCGCCGCTCGCGATTGGGATTACGGACTATTATGTTCGCCATCGTGAGTTTTCTAAATTACGCCTCTCTATCCAATTGTCGATGGTGGCGGATGAAATGGCGAAAGCGATTGAATCTGCTCAGCAAGGCGGAACGCCGGGGCACTGGAAAAAGAATGTTTATGGCGTGCTCAAATATTCTGTGGGTGAGATATTCGATCAAATTGATCTCAACCAACGTGTTATGGATGAGCAGCAACAATCAGTCAAAGTGCAGATTGCTGAGCTGCTTAACAAAGATTGGCGTGAAGCGATCAATAACTGTGAAGAGTTGTTATCTGAAACGTCTAGTACGTTACGAGAACTGCAAGATACGTTACAAGCCGCTAGTGACGAGCTACAAACTCAAATCCTTGATATTCAGGAAATTGTTTACGGACAAGATGAACTGGAATTTATTGAGGAGGCCTTGTTTGGCTTACAGATGAAACTAGATCGCATCACCAGCTGGGGCCAACAAGCGATTGATTTATGGATTGGTTACGACAGACACGTGCATAAATTTATCCGCACCGCAATTGACATGGATAAGAACCGTGCCTTCAGCACGCGTTTGCGTCAGTCAGTCAAAGACTACTTCGACACACCTTGGTATCTCACTTATGCCGATGCAGAAAGGTTAGTCGATCTCCGTGATGAAGCACTGGTTCTTCGAGATGACGAAGTGACCGGACAAGTGCCTCTGGAAGTGGAGTATGAAGAATTCCAACAAGTGAATGATGAGCTTTCTGAGCGCATAGGTGACATGCTCAAAGTACATAAAGAGCAGGGTACAGCTATCCATCTTGGAGCCGTATTACGCGACTATCTAGCACAGCATCCGCGCACTCATCATTTCGATTTAGCTCGTATCGTCATTGATCAAGCCGTACGTCTGGGTTACTCCGAATCGGATTATCAAGCGATTCAGCCAGACTGGCAGGCAATTAACGAATACGGAGCAAAGGTACAAGCAAATGTCATCGACCGATACTAATGATTACATGTCAGAAAATCTGGCAAAAGCGATTTCAAATCCACTTTTCCCGGCGCTAGACAGCATGCTTCGTGCCGGACGTCATATTTCTACCGAAGATCTCGACAATCACGCGCTGCTGTCTGACTTTGAAGTTGAGCTGTCTTCATTTTACCAGCGTTACAACACTGAATTGGTGAAGGCACCGGAAGGTTTCTTCTACCTTCGCCCTCGCTCTACGTCCCTGATTAACCGCAGTGTGCTGTCTGAGCTCGACATGCTAGTGGGCAAGGTCTTGTGTTTCCTCTACCTAAGCCCAGAGCGTCTAGCTCACGAGGGAATCTTTACCAATCAGGAACTGTATGAAGAGCTGTTGGCTTTATCGGATGAGAAAAAGCTGATGAAGCTGGTCACCAACCGCGCGACTGGTTCAGATTTAGATAAAGAAAAACTGTTTGAAAAAGTCCGCACTTCTTTGCGCCGTTTACGCCGCCTAGGCATGATCATCAACATAGGTGAAACCGGTAAATTTAGTATCAGTGAGTCGGTATTCCGCTTTGGTGCTGATGTCCGTGTGGGCGACGACATGCGCGAAGCACAGTTACGCTTGATCCGTGATGGTGAAGCTGTAGTGCATACCAAAGAGCCAAGCCAAGGCAGCTTACTGGCAGAATCAGAACAAGGTGATGAGTCATCTCAATCAGAAAAATTAGAAGAAGGTGAAGCATGATTGAAAGAGGTAAATATCAATCGCTGACCATGGTTAACTGGAACGGCTTCTTTGCGCGAACCTTTGACATTGATGGCTTAGTTACTACGTTATCCGGGGGTAATGGTGCAGGTAAATCAACCACAATGGCGGCATTCATTACAGCCTTGATACCTGACCAGACGCTGCTGCATTTCCGAAATACGACCGAGGCGGGCAGTAGCCAGTCTTCACGTGACAAAGGCCTCTACGGTAAATTGCAGCCAGGCGCGTGTTATGCGGCACTGGATGTCGTGAACTCACGTAATCAACGCTTACTATTTGCAGTGAAGCTGCAGCAAGTCGCGGGTCGCGATAAGAAAGTGGATATCAAACCGTTCGTGATTCAAGGGCTGCCAAGCAGTGTGAAGCCGACGGATATTCTGATTGAAAGTGTTTCTGCGACTCAGGCGCGTGTTCGTCAGATCAACGAAATCAAAGAGTCAGTCGCGCAACACGAAGGTGTTCAGCTTAAGACTTTCAATTCCATCGTTGATTACCATGCACAAATGTTTGAATTTGGCGTGATTCCTAAGAAGTTGCGTAACTCTAGTGACCGTTCTAAGTTCTATCGCTTGATTGAGGCGTCGCTGTACGGTGGTATTTCGAGTGCGATTACCCGCTCATTACGCGATTACCTACTGCCTCAGAATGGTGGCGTAAAGAAAGCTTTCCAGGACATGGAATCGGCGCTGCGTGAAAACCGCATGACGCTTGAAGCGATTAAAACGACTCAAGCAGATCGAGACTTGTTTAAACACCTCATTACTGAATCGACGAATTACGTGGCGGCTGACTACATGCGCCATGCAAACGATCGTCGCAATAAGCTGGAGCAGACTCTCTCTCTACGCTCTGAACTGTTTGGCTCGCGTGAAACATTGGTTGAGCAAAACAGCTTACTTAATCGAGTTCAAGAAGAGCTGGAATTGCTGGTGGAGTCTGAATCGGCGTTAGAGCAAGACTACCAAGCGGCCTCCGACCACTTACAGCTTGTCCAGAATGCACTGCGTCAGCAGGAAAAGATCGAACGCTACCAAGAAGATCTTGAAGAGCTGAGTGAACGACTTGAAGAACAGATGATGGTCGTTGAAGAAGCGCAAGAGCGTGTTCTTATGATGGAAGAGCAAGCAACGGTTGCGGAAGAAGAGGTCGACAGCCTTAAGACTCAGTTAGCCGATTATCAGCAAGCGCTGGACGTTCAGCAAACCCGCGCGCTTCAATACCAGCAAGCAGTGCAAGCGCTTGAGAAAGCGAAAACCTTGCTGGGGGATGAGGACCTTACTGCTGAGCGCGCGCACTCGATGGTCTCTGAGCTGAAAAATCAGGAATCAGAGAGCACGGCAGCGTTGCTGTCGGTGAAACACAAACTGGATATGTCTTCAGCCGCCGTTGAGCAGTTTGAGACGGCGCTTACCTTGGTCCGTAAGATTGCTGGCGACTCAGTGGAGCGTAAAAATGCCGCTGAAGTTGCAAAGCAGTCGATTCGTCAAGCGCGAGATGCTGAGCAAATTGCACAAAATGAACAACAATGGCGTGCGCAGCATCGCGATCTTGAGCGAAACCTCAATCAACAGCGTCAGGCGCGTGAATTAGTCAGTGCTTATCAGAAACAACATAATGTGGAATTGGTTGATGAGCTGACCTTTGAGCAGGAGCGTGAACGTCATGCGATGCAGGTTGAATCTCTTGAGATGGCTCAAGAAGAGGTTCGCGAGCAGCGCAGTGAACAGCGCCGTCTCGAACAAGAGGCTGCGGCGGAAATAAAGAAATTAGAAGCCATCGCACCGACTTGGATTGCTGCTCATGATGCTCTGGAAGCGCTCAAGGAGCAGAGCGGGGCTGACTTGTATGACAGTCAGGCTGTCATGTCTCAAATGCAAATCGTACTTGAGCAAGAAAAGCAACAGTCATTGGCCAAAGAAAAGCTCGCAGAGCGCCGTACTCATTTAGAGAATGAAATTGAGCGGTTAGCGTCACCGGGGGGCTCCAATGATCCTCGTCTGAAAGGCTTAGCTGACACATTAGGTGGTGTGCTGCTTTCAGAGATCTATGACGATATCACCATTGGCGATGCGCCTTATTTCAGTGCGATGTACGGTCCATCTCGTCATGCGATTGTGGTGTCTGACTTAACGGGTATTGAAGAAAAGCTGGTTGAGCTGGACGATTGCCCTGAAGACCTTTACATCATTGAAGGCGATATCGATGCCTTTGATGACAGCTCATTTGATGCGGAAGAACTGGAAGGTGCAGTTTGTGTTCGCATGAACGATCGCCAGATGCGTTACTCACGTTTCCCAGAAATTCCTTTGTTTGGTCGTGCTGCGCGTGAACAACGTTTAGAGCAGCTACGTAATGAGCGCGAAGAAGTGGTAGAGCAGCATGCGAAAGCTGCGTTTGATTCGCAAAAACTTCAGCGTCTATATCAGGCATTCAACAACTTTGTTGCCAAGCACATCCAGGTTGCTTTTGAAGCGGATCCGGAGCAATCGCTGACAGTGGCTCGTGAGAAGCGCAATCAAGTGTCACGAGTGCTGGCAGATTTGGATGCTAAAGAGCAGCAGCAACGCTCTCAATTGTTAGCGAGTAAGCAGGCGTTGTCCTCGCTGGATAAATTAGCACCAATGATGGTGTTGATTGAAGATGATTCACTGACACTACGTTTTGAAGAGCTTGAAGAAAAAATCGCTCAGCTGTCTGAAGCGAAAGCATTTTTGAGCAGCCACGCGAAAACAGTCGCTGAACTGGAAAAAATTGCCTCAGCACTTGAAGCCGACCCTGAGCAATTCGATGCGCTGGAAGCCGAATATAAGGCCGCGGATGTTCAGTTACAGGAACTTAAGAAGCAGATCTTTGCATTGTCTGACTTGGTGGAGCGTCGCCACTACTTCGCCTATTCAGACTCCGTTGATCTGCTTAATAAGAGCAGTGAATTGAGTGAGCAACTCAAAACTAAACTTGTTGAAGCGGAGAGGCAGCGTACTCGCTCTCGTGATGAGCTGAAACAGGCGCAAGGGCAAATGAACCAATACAATCAGGTATTGGCCTCCTTGAAGAGTTCTCATCAGGCTAAGCAGGAAACGGTTCAAGAATTTAAGCAAGAGCTTCAAGAGTTTGGTGTTACTGCAGACGAAGGCGCACAAGAGCGCGCCATGCGTCGTCGAGACGAGTTGCAGGAACGTCTGCATACGTCACGCAGCCGTAAGAGTGAATACGAACGTACCATCACGTCGACTGAGCTGGAAATGAAAGGTCTGGCCAAACGTCTTAAGAAGGTTCAGAAAGAATACATTGAGCTGCGCACCTTTGTGGTTGCAGCGAAAGCAGGTTGGTGTTCCGTACTGCGCTTAGCACGTGAAAATGATGTTGAGCGTCGCTTGCACAAGCGTGAACTGGCGTATATGTCAGCGGATGAGTTGCGTTCGATGTCAGATAAATCGTTGGGTGCATTGCGTCTGGCGGTTGCCGACAACGAGGACTTACGTGATGCATTGCGTCTGTCTGAAGACAATGCACGACCTGAGCGCAAAGTGCTGTTCTATATCGCAGTATATCAGCATCTTCGTGAACGTATTCGTCAGGATATCATCCACACCAATGATCCCGTTGAGGCGATTGAAGAGATGGAAGTGGAGCTTGCTCGATTGACCGAGGAGCTGACGCAACGTGAAAATCGTCTGGCAATCAGTTCTGAATCTGTGGCTAGTATCATCAAGAAAACGATCCAGCGCGAGCAAAACCGTATCCGCATGCTTAACCAAGGATTATCGAATATTGCCTTTGGTCAAGTGAAAGGCGTTCGCTTGAATGTGAAGATACGTGAAAGTCACGAGATTTTGCTTCATGGTTTAGCTTCACAACAAGAGCAACACAAAGACTTGTTTGAGACCTCTCGCTATACATTTTCAGAGGCAATGGCGAAGTTGTTCCAGCGTGTTAACCCACATATCGATATGGGTCAACGTAGCCCGCAAGTTCTGGGTGAAGAACTGCTGGACTACCGTAACTACCTTGAGTTGAGTGTGGAAGTCTGCCGTGGTTCAGACGGCTGGTTACAAGCTGAATCAGGCGCTCTGTCGACGGGTGAAGCGATCGGTACCGGCCAGTCTATTCTTCTTATGGTCGTTCAGAGCTGGGAAGAAGAATCTCGCCGATTGCGTAGCAAAGATATTGTTCCTTGTCGTCTGTTGTTCTTGGATGAAGCTGCGCGCTTAGATGCCAAGTCGATTTCGACCTTATTTGAGTTGTGTGACCGTCTCGATATGCAACTTCTGATTGCCGCGCCAGAGAATATCAGCCCAGAAAAGGGCACCACTTATAAGCTTGTTCGTAAGGTATTTAAAGACCATGAGCATGTGCATGTGGTTGGTCTACGAGGTTTTGGACAAGCAGAGCAGAATAAGTCAGAAGCTCAGGAGCTGATTGAAGAGCTGTAATAGATACCCATAAAGGCGGCGGTAAAGTCGCCTTTCTTTTATCACTCCAACACATATCGTACATAAAAAGCCTGCTTGTGATGACAAGCAGGCTTTTTAATAACTGAACGTGATTAGAACTGAGTGGTAGAGCCAAATTGTTTGGCAGCGTAAGCCACGCGTTCTTCCGCACTAGGATACACCCTTGGAGCGCCAATGCTTTCGATATGGTGCAAACGTGGCAACAACCCTGCACCATTGGCAATTTGAATTGCTAAGCCAGGCCGGGCGTTGAGCTCTAAGACCATTGGGCCTTCTTCTTTATCCAACACCATGTCAGTCCCCATGTAGCCAAGCCCCGTCATCTCCCATGCGCTAGAGGCCAGCACTAAGAGTCGCTCCCAATGCGGGACTTGAAGAGTAGAGAGATCTTTATCAGTGTCAGGGTGATGAGTGATAGGTTGGTCAAACTGAACAGCACGGATCGCCTTACCGGTGGCGATATCGATACCGACACCCACGGCACCTTGGTGAAGGTTTGCTTTACCATCGGAAGCGGCAGTTGAACAGCGCATCATCGCCATCACTGGATAGCCTTTAAATACGATGATTCTCACATCAGGTACGCCCTCATAGCTAAAGCCATTGAAGCAGTCGTCGAACTTAATTAAGTTTTCTACGACGGCAACGTCATTTTTACCACCGAGAGAGAACAGACCTGCCAATGCATTACTGATATGACGCTCAACATCTTCTTTATTGATCGTTGAACCAGAAGGCTTAGTGTAAACCCCGTTTTCATGTGAGGTTACTACCAAAATGCCTTTTCCCCCGCTACCTTGAGCGGGTTTAATAACAAAGCCAGGCCAGTCTTTAACCATGTTGTGGATGGTTTTCACTTCCGCTTGATTGCGAATCACACCAATCAACTTAGGTACTGTAGCTCCTGCCGCTTCAGCAATGATTTTTGTTTTCAGTTTGTCATCCACCAGTGGATATTTAGAGCGATCATTGTAGCGACCAATGTAACTGTGGTTACGTTGGTTCATGCCCATAATCCCCTTATGACGAAGCTTATTTGGCGATGTAAACTGCGAAGTTAAACGTGTCAGCATCGTTTTAGTCCTCCGCTAGTGGTTTAAAACGACGTAGCTCTGTTAGGCGGTAGCCGGTGTAAGTACCAAGCAGTAGGATACCTGCTAACACAATAAGCTGAAGGCCGATAAAGTTGAAGGTTAGATGCTGAATGTACGTGTTGGTCATCGCGAGATAAACCAGAACTGCGGTAGCCAATGAACCACCACCTTGAAGCACCACCTCTTTCGCACCTTCTTCTTCCCATAGGATTGACATTCGCTCGATGGTCCACGAAAGGATGATCATTGGGAAGAAGGTAATCGATAGGCCTTCTGTTAAACCAATTTTAAACGCCACAACTGTGAACACGGAGATGATCATGATAACAGTGATAATTACAGCAGAAATTCTTGCGACCAGAAGCAAGTTAAGCCTTGAGAGATAACTGCGAATGACGAGACCAGTCCCCACAATTAATAAGAAACCCACAATACCAGTCACAAGCTGAGTTTGAACAAAAGCAACTGCAATCAAAACAGGCATGAAGGTACCAGAGGTTTTCAAGCCAATGATGACACGCAAAAAGACGACGATCAGAGCCCCAATCGGGATCAGCATGATGGTTTTAAACATCGCTTGCTCTTCAAGTGGCAGACTGTGAATAGAGAAGTTCAATAGCCCGTCCGCTTCAACTTTATCGAGAGTTGCCTGCTTTGGAGAAACCTCTTGGGCAATCATAGAGAAGTGGACTTGGCTATTTTGGCCACCAATGATGTCAAGTAGCGAGACGTTTGACTCATCCCATACAAGGATGTTCTCAGCGATGACCTGGTTCGCATTTTCGGGATTGAAGAGCTGCCATTCTTTACCATCCCATACTTGGTTCATTTGCTGGATTGTCTGACGTCGACGGCCATCTTCGAGTTCAATGACACCTACTGCTTTGCTTGGAACTTTGGCATAAGCGAGAATCTTATCGACCGCATCCACTTTAGACATGTTGTTTAGCAAAAGTGCAGCGTTTTGGTTGTCTGAATCGTTAAGGGTTTTAATCAGCTCACGGGTAAAGGTAATATCATCGGCGGAGCGCTTGTTAGCACGTTCAATGAGCGAAATGGCAGCGGCTTCTGTTGGGCCATCAAACGTTGGCGGGATGATGTCTTGATTGGGTTTGAGCGGTTCTACTTTTGCTTGTGGGTCAACAAGAAACTGGGCTTTGTAGTAGATTGTTTGAGCTCCCACTGCATGACGAATAGACCACTCCGCACGTCGACCTGTTTCGGTGTTGACATATGAAACGCCATAGCCAGGAGATGACGATGACTCACTAATGAGCGTGAATCCGTTTTGAGTATGAGGGGCGGCTAACGACGCCTTGACCGGTTTAGCTTGAGCATTGAACTCAATACGAGCTTCAATATCCCAAATTTGGCGGGTTTCTCCTGGGGTCCAGGGAACGCCGTAAGTCTGATGTCTGAACAGGCTTAAAGCGATGCCTGCAATAATCAGCAGGATGACCGATATGTAAAAGGGGACTTTAGACGTCATAAACTACCTTATTGTTTTTGTTCAATTTCCGTTTGGATGTACTTCTTGCTGACATCCACCACTGCAATATCTCGGATAAATTCACGACCCAATAACACAGGATGGGTCATTTGTGAACGATCTGCCAAAGTGAACTGTGTTTTTTCGTGAATCTTGCCCAATCTTACCCACAATTCGACCACAGCTCTGCGCTCCATCTCATCATTTGTGGCTTGGCGTATTTTTACGAAGCGAATAATCGGAGCTTCAATCCAGTTCGTATCATCCAATGGGGTCACACCATCAGATAGATGAAAACGCACCCAGTTTTTCCCATTGCGTTCAAATTGTTCGATATCGACTGCATTTAAAGAAGAGGTTTCAGCTCCGGTATCGATTCGGCTGTCAAAAGTCTGCTTAATTGAATCGATAGTGACTCGTTCGATTGCGCCTAGCAACAACTCTTGGGAAGGAGGCGGTGTAGCTTGAAGTGAGGTCGAAGTGATGACTGGGTCACGGCTTCTCTTCATTTCAGCCATAGTCTCTGTTTTAAATTTGAGCAGTTCTTTATCTAACGAATCGATCTTGGTTTGTAGGCTTTCAATGTGTTGGGCTTGAGTACTCACCTGTTGCTCTAGGTGAGTAAATTTTTGCGTGAGGCTTATTTCTGAAGATTGGATTGCTGCAAGGGTTTCTTGATGGTATTGCTCACCGTTAATAAGTGTGCAGCCTGAAAGTAACGCAATTGAAATGACCGGAGTCAACTTGGTAAACATTGAGAATCCTGCATGAGATGTAAGTTGTTTATAAAAAATTAGGAGTTTAGAACATTCCTAGCCCAGCTCACAAGGCACATTGCCAACGCAAGCCGGATCGAGTAACGATTAGTGATACACTGCAAAAAATAGGATGCAGTGAGCATCCTAAATTTTAGAGTCTTTTAAGTTTCAGATTAAGTATTTGCCCGACCTAAAAAGTTAGGAATCTGTCAAGAATTAGTCTTAATTAGGTTTTTTCGCGACTAGGATGGCTCGGCGTGGTGCAGGGTGACCTTCGACCGTTTTTCTTGGATCATTCTGGTCGAGATAGTCGGGTAGAGAATTGTGAGTCATCCAGTCTGTGGTACGCTGTTCATCAACGGATGTGATATTTTCATCGACGATACGTACGTCCTCGAACCCAACTTGCTCAAGCCATACTTTGAGTGCTTTGGCCGATGGGAAAAAGTACACATTTCGCATCTGAGCATATCTATCAACAGGTACTAAAACCGACGTTTCATCTCCCTCAATGACTAAGGTTTCTAAAACAAGCTCTCCCCCGGCGATAAGCTGATCTTTGAGTTGAATAAGGTGATCGAGCGGGGAGCGTCGATGATAAAGTACTCCCATGCTAAATACGGTATCGAACGCTTCTAGCTTTGGTAGCTGCTCAATACCTAATGGTAAAAGGTGCGCACGCTGATTGTTGCCCATTAATTTACGCACCGCTTCAAACTGGATCAGGAATAGGTGGGACGGGTCAATACCAACACACAAGCGGGCATCTTCGCCCAACATGCGCCACATGTGATAGCCATTACCACAGCCAACATCGAGAACACTGCGGTTCTTAAGTGGTGAGATATGCGGTAGGACTCGATCCCATTTCCAGTCACTGCGCCACTCTGTATCAATGTGAATACCGTGTAGATGATATGGGCCTTTACGCCAAGGGTGGAACGTACGAAGCAGACTTTCTAGCTTTTTCAGCTCACCATCGTGAAAGGGTGTATCGTTGGCAATGGTAACTGAGTTCTTCAAATCAACCTGATCTGGAGAGCCTTCGGGAATCTTGTTGAGTGCTTTTAGCCAGCGACTAAAATCACCATGTTCTGCGTTTTGCCAATCGGTTAGTTGCTGAGGTAAAACATTAAGCCATGGCTGGAGGCGCGTATCCGTGGCAATTAACTGATAAAAATTGGCAAAGTTAAACATAGTTTTTCACTGATAATAAATTAAACAATTTAGCTCAATATGCTGAGCAAACGACTCATTTTCGCTACTTTATAGCGAACATTGAACCAAAGTTGAAACACTGGAACCAGACATCGAAGCTACTGAAGCCGATTTCTGCAAAACGCTCTTTGTGTTCTTTTTTCGAATCAGGGCGCATGACATTTTCTATGGCACTACGCTTTTGACTGATCTCGAGTTCGCTGTACCCATTCGCACGTTTAAAGTCATGGTGAAGGTCAATTAGCAGCTCATTCGAGACTGGGTCTTCGAACACATATTTTTCCGAGAGAATCAATATCCCACCGGGGCGAAGGCCTGCGTAGATCTTCTCAAGTAAAGTATACCTATCCTGAGGCGACAGAAACTGCAGCGTGAAATTGAGTACCACGACAGAAGCGTTTTGGATTTCAATATTGCGAATGTCTGCTTCTACCACATCCACAGGTGTATCGCTGCGGTAAGCATTGATGTGTAGCTTGCAGCGCTCAACCATGGCAGACGAGTTATCGACTGCAATGATTTGGCAACCTTCCTGCTGAATATGGCGACGCATGGACAAGGTTGCGGCGCCGAGTGAACAGCCAAGATCGTAAATGTTTGAATGCGGTTTAACGAACCTTTCGGCCAGCATGCCAATGGCAGAGATGATATTGCTGTACCCAGGAACAGAACGCTGAATCATATCAGGAAAGACTTCTGCAACACGCTCATCAAACGTGAAGTCTCCTATTTTATCGATAGGAGCGGAAAACATCGTATCTGGATTGCTCTTAGGGTTCATAATCGATTCTCTGACAAGTTTCGCAGTGGCATCAAAAAAGGCGCGTATTTTATGAGAAAATCGCGCCCGTGTCATGTGTTGAGACAATTCTACTCAGAACATCTGTAACTGCGAATTGCCATCATTTGCCGGGAATGCTGATAAGTCAGGCAATTGAGTATTGTTTTGCAGCATTTTGTACAAATTACTCGCAAGTTCTGGCGCAATAATATTGTCGGCGGTATGGATCATTACATAAGGTTGCTTACCTTCGGCTATCCACTCTGGTAGCTTTTTCAGCCAAGGGGTGAAAAAAGCGTAGTTTTCAGACTCCGTTGGATGACCGATAAAGCGAATCATGGGGTGTGAGGCTGTGGCGATAGCGTGCACTGGGACTTTAGGTTTCTTTTGCTGTGCGTCGATGATGGCTTCATTGTCCGGTTTTGCTGCAAACACAGGCCGGCTATCCATGATGATCCGGTCGTAGCCTTTCTCGTGCAGCCACTGGTTCAATTGACGCTCTTCTTCACCTTTAGAGAAAAAAGAGGGGTGTCGAACTTCAACACCAATAGGGAAGTTTGGTGGGAATAAATCGCAGAATCTTTGCAGGTCGTTTAGATGTTCTGGGCCAAAAGCCGCTGGCAATTGGATGGTCCACTGGCCGATGCGGTCATGCAAAGGTGCCATTATTTGCATGAACTCATTGAGTGGCCCTTGACTGCCTCGTAGCATTTGTTGGTGAGTAATCGCTTTTGGCAGCTTAAAAGTGAATTTGAAATCATCATGCGTCGCAGCTCGCCAGTTCTGCACGGTTGAAACACTTGGTGTGGCGTAGAATGTCGTATTCCCTTCGACAGTATGGAAGACCTGAGCGTACTTTTCTAGCCTTTCGGCGGGCTTGGTGCCACTGCCGTAGAAGCTTTGTTGCCAGTTGTTGTGAGACCACATGGTCAAGCCAAGTCTTAGGGGTAATCCATCCATATTGAGCCATCTCTACCTTTAACGTTTAACCACTTTACGAGAGTTTTGAAGAGAACGGTACTTTCAAGCTATAATCAGCGCCAATTTTTTCTGATTGATGTGGTTTTGCTCTTTTATTGCGCTAAAAAGCATCAAAACCGGATAAATAGCAATAAATTGTATTCTGAGTAGTCGATTTTGAATGACTTTCAGCGTATAAATGGATCTTTGCGCTATCAGCTAGGAAAACGCTGATATCGAGTAATTAACAAATTTAAAGAGATTGGGAAATTCATTATGCGTACCCATTACTGTGGTCACCTGAACAAGTCCCTTGCAGGACAAACTGTAGAACTTTGCGGCTGGGTTAACCGTCGTCGTGATTTAGGCGGTCTTATTTTTATCGATATGCGAGATCGTGAAGGCGTCGTTCAGGTAGTTGTTGATCCAGATATGGCAGATGCGTATGAAGTAGCTAACACACTTCGTAATGAATTCTGTATCAAGCTAACTGGTGAAGTTCGTGTTCGCCCAGATAGCCAAGTAAACAAAGATATGGCAACGGGTGAAGTTGAGATCATCGCGAAAGGCCTTGAAATCATCAACCGTGCTGATGTTCTGCCACTAGACTTCAACCAAAAGAACTCTGAAGAGCAGCGCCTGAAGTACCGTTACCTAGATCTACGTCGTCCTGAAATGAGCGACCGCATTAAGCTACGTGCTAAAGCGTCTAGCTTTGTTCGTCGTTTCCTAGATGACAATGGTTTCCTAGACATTGAAACGCCAGTTCTAACTAAAGCGACGCCAGAAGGCGCACGTGACTACTTAGTACCAAGTCGTGTTCACAAAGGCAGCTTCTACGCGCTTCCTCAGTCTCCACAGCTATTCAAACAGCTGCTAATGATGTCTGGTTTTGACCGTTACTACCAAATCGTTAAGTGTTTCCGTGATGAAGACTTACGTGCTGACCGTCAACCAGAATTCACTCAGATCGATATCGAAACGTCTTTTATGACGGCTGATGAAGTTCGCGCAACGACCGAGAAAATGGTTCGTAATATGTGGCAAGAGCTACTCAACGTAGACCTAGGACAATTCCCTGTGATGCCTTTCTCTGAAGCGATTCGTCGTTTCGGTAGCGATAAGCCAGACCTACGTAATCCACTAGAGCTAGTAGATGTTGCTGACCTAGTAAAAGACGTTGAGTTCAAAGTATTCTCTGGTCCAGCAAACGATGAGAAAGGTCGCGTTGCAGTGATTCGTGTACCAGGTGGTGCTTCTCTAACTCGTAAGCAGATTGATGGTTACGGTGAGTTCGTTGGCATCTACGGTGCGAAAGGTCTGGCATGGATGAAGGTTAACGACCGTGCAGCTGGCATGGAAGGTATCCAATCTCCAGTGGCTAAATTCCTAAATGAAGATGTGATTAACGGTATTCTGGATCGCACTCAAGCTGAATCTGGCGACATCATTCTATTCGGTGCAGATAAAGCGAACACAGTTGCAGAAGCAATGGGTGCACTGCGTCTGAAACTGGGTAAAGACCTTGAACTAACAGACGAGAACGCATGGGCTCCGCTATGGGTTGTTGACTTCCCAATGTTCGAAGAAGACGATGAAGGCAACCTGCACGCAATGCACCACCCATTCACTTCTCCATTAGGTGTGAATGCTGAAGAATTGAAAGCAAACCCAGCAGCAGCGAACTCAAATGCTTACGATATGGTTATCAACGGCTACGAAGTTGGTGGTGGTTCTGTTCGTATTCACAACGCAGAAATGCAGGCAGCGGTGTTTGATATTCTTGGTATCGATGCAGAAGAACAGCAGCTTAAGTTTGGCTTCTTACTAGACGCTCTGAAATTTGGTACGCCTCCACATGCAGGTCTTGCATTCGGCCTAGATCGTCTGGTTATGCTGCTATGTGGTACAGAGAATATCCGTGATGTTATCGCGTTCCCTAAAACAACAGCCGCGGCGTGTCTACTTACCGATGCACCAAGTGTTGCAAACCCAGCTGCACTTGAAGAGCTTGCGATTGCTCTAGCAAGTGAAAGAAGAAATATAGATGAGTAGTGGTTAGCGGTATCATTTAGAGGAAACGGCGCTTGGATTGAAGCGCCGTTTTTGTATGTGCGGAGTCATCGTGCCCGCATTTAGATCATGATTTCTTTCCATTCACCTGGCTGCAATTCACCCAGCGTAATATCGCCCATTGAATATCGAATTAGACGTAGGGTTGGGAAGCCAATATTAGCCGTCATGCGGCGAACCTGACGGTTTCTTCCTTCAATAATGGTGATAGCCAGCCAAGTGGTCGGAATATTGGCCCTAAAGCGAACAGGCGGGGTGCGCTCCCATACACTGGGCTCTGCCATCACTTCAACTTTTGCTGGTAGAGTCATGCCATCTTTAAGCTCAACACCCTTCCTCAACTTATCGAGATCAGACTCTGACGGTGCCCCATCAACTTGCACCCAATACGTTTTCGGTGACTTAGACTTTGGTTGAGTCAATTTGGCTTGCAAGATACCATCATTAGTCAGCACCATTAGGCCTTCGCTATCTCTATCGAGTCTTCCTGCCGCATAAACCTCTTTGACTGGGATAAAGTCAGCGAGTGTTTTTCGGCCTTCGCCACCAGTAAATTGGCTCAAAGTATCGAAAGGTTTATTAAACACGATCACCTTGCGATCTTCAGGGGCTATTTTAGGCTTAGTACTCGCCGGCTTTTTACGGTTCTTTGATGAATGATGTTTGGTTTTATTGGTCGAAGCTGGGCGTTTAAAACCGGGCTTATGTGAACGTGAAGAGGGCGAGGAGGACTCACGGCGTGAGCGTGTTGACATGTTAACTACCTTGCAAAAATGTAAACGAAGTGTGGGCGAAAATTTTCAAAGCCACCCATTTTAGGCTATGATGTGCGCGCCCGAAAACAGGATTGGTGCACAAGATAATAGACTATTCCTCCGATTTTGTTTAATTATAAAAGTACAGTTCTCATGGATCTTACGCTTCAAACAAAAAACGTAAGGAAAAAACAAAAGAGACAATAAAATCGCAACAAGTGAGGGGATGACAAATCAAACTTGTTAGCGGACACACAACCCAAAGCCGTTCATCCGACGGACTTTGTAAGAACAATAGGGAAATTTCATGCCTACAGAAAAACCTACAATTATTTACACCATCACTGATGAAGCTCCTGCACTAGCAACGTATTCACTGCTACCAATCATTCAGTCTTTCACGGCTTCATCTGGTATTGATGTTGATACTCGTGATATCTCTCTAGCTGGGCGTATTATTGCAAACTTCCCAGAGCATTTGACTGAAGAACAACGCATTGGTGACGCTCTATCGGAGCTGGGTGAGCTGGCAAAGACGCCAGAGGCTAACATCATTAAATTGCCGAATATTTCTGCTTCTATCCCACAGCTTAAAGCAGCAATCAAAGAACTTCAGGACAAAGGCTACAATCTGCCTAACTACCCTGAAGAGCCAAGCACTTATGAAGAAGAAGCTATTAAAGCGACTTACGACAAAATTAAAGGCAGTGCAGTAAACCCTGTACTACGTGAAGGTAACTCAGATCGTCGTGCCCCTCAGTCAGTAAAGAATTACGCCAAGAAAAATCCACATTCAATGGGCGCATGGTCGAAAGACTCTAAGTCGCATGTATCAAGCATGTCAGATAGTGATTTCTTTGGTAGTGAAAAGTCTCACACGGTGGATGGTGCGACCGAAGTTAAAATCGAATTTGCTGCTGCTGATGGTTCTGTGAAAGAGCTGAAAGCACCATTTGCTCTGCAAGATCAGGAAATCATAGATTGCGCAGTAATGAAGAAAAAAGCGCTAGTTGATTTCTTTGAAAAAGAAATTGCTGACGCAAAAGAGAAAGACGTTCTTTTATCGCTGCACATGAAAGCAACGATGATGAAAGTGTCGGACCCAGTGATTTTTGGCCATGCTGTTAAGGTTTACTACAAAGACGTATTTGCTAAGTACGGTGACGTATTTGAACAATTGGGTGTTGATGTAAACAACGGTATTGGTGATGTTTACGCTAAGATCGCCTCTCTACCTGCAGCTCAAAAAGAAGAAATCGAAACGGCACTACAGGCTGTGTACGAAACTCAACCGCCACTAGCAATGGTTGACTCTGATCGTGGAATCACTAACCTTCATGTGCCTAGCGATATCATTGTTGATGCTTCTATGCCTGCTATGCTGCGTTCTTCAGGACAAATGTGGGGCCCAGATGGTAAGCAGAAAGACACCAAAGCGATGATCCCTGATCGTAGCTACGCAAGCATTTATCAAGCGGTGATTGATTTCTGTAAAGAACATGGAGCGTTTGATCCAACGACCATGGGTAGCGTGCCAAACGTAGGCCTAATGGCTCAAAAAGCGGAAGAATACGGTTCGCACGATAAGACTTTCATTCTTGACCAAGCGGGTACAGTTCGAGTGGTTGACACTGCTGGAGCAGTATTGCTTGAGCAAACTGTGGAAGAAGGCGATATCTTCCGTATGTGTCAGGTGAAAGACGCACCGATTCAAGACTGGGTTAAACTGGCGGTAACACGTGCTCGCGCAACGGGTGTTCCTGCAGTATTCTGGCTAGACGAAAATCGAGCACATGATGCTCAACTGATCAAGAAGGTGAAAGCTTACCTGCCTAACCACGATACATCAGGTCTAGAAATCAAGATCCTAGCACCACTCGATGCATGTAAGTTCTCTCTAGAGCGTATCAAAGAAGGTAAGGATACGATTTCTGTTACAGGTAACGTATTGCGTGACTACTTAACGGATTTATTCCCGATTCTAGAGCTTGGCACGTCAGCTAAAATGCTCTCAATCGTACCACTGATGAATGGTGGCGGTCTGTTTGAAACAGGAGCGGGTGGTTCTGCGCCTAAGCACGTTCAACAGGTTGAGAAAGAGAACCACCTACGTTGGGATTCTTTGGGCGAATTCCTAGCGCTAGCGGCGTCTCTAGAACACCTAAGCACTGTTACTGGTAATGCGAAAGCTCAAGTATTGGCAGATGCACTAGACAAGGCTACAGGTGAGTTCTTAGATAACAACAAGTCTCCTTCGCGTAAAGTAGGTGAGTTAGATAACCGCGGTAGTCATTACTACCTAGCGACCTACTGGGCGCAAGCTCTCGCATCACAAACAACAGATGCAGACTTGGCAGCAGAATTTGCTCCTATAGCCGAAGCATTGTCTTCTAACGAAGATACTATTGTCGCTGAGCTTAATGGGGCACAAGGTGTTGCTGGTGAACTGGGTGGTTACTATGCTCCTGAGTTTGAGAAAGCATCAACTCTGATGCGCCCAAGCGCAACACTAAATGCTATTATCAATCGCTAATTCGTTGATTAAAAATAAAAAAACCCGCCAATTGGCGGGTTTTTTGGTTGCGATCCACCGGTAGTTTACACCGATGAACGACATTGGCAGCGTGTTATTTAATGGCTTGAGCTTCTACGGGCACCACAGAGCTGGCGTGATACCCTTTAGGTCCTTCTTCTACTTCAAATGTGACTTGTTGACCTGCTTTCAGAGTACGATACCCGTCCATCTTAATGGTGGAGTAATGAGCAAAGACATCCCCGTCTTCACCTTCCGGACAGATAAAACCAAATCCTTTGGCATTGTTAAACCATTTTACTGTACCTGTAGCCATGCTATACATCCCTCATGCATATTGTTACTGAAGTTGTGTGATTACACGATGAATTCCGTGTGTAAACAGAAAGTGAATATCCATTCAGCCGCTGCCAAATTTTAAGTCACTATTTGACCAATGTAGCCA
This sequence comes from Vibrio coralliilyticus, assembly GCF_024449095.1. Classification (NCBI taxonomy): domain Bacteria; kingdom Pseudomonadati; phylum Pseudomonadota; class Gammaproteobacteria; order Vibrionales; family Vibrionaceae; genus Vibrio; species Vibrio coralinecrosis. Next base: position 2,147,607 of record NZ_CP024627.1, on the reverse strand, counting down.
ATGATTGAACTCAGTCAATAGGAAAAACGTATCACACTCAACATATTTGCAAACAAATCACCTTTGTGGTTTACATTTTTGCAAAGAATTTCAGGGTAATCCGGTCTGTTCTATTAATGGAGTGAATGGTTTTTGGTGTCTTTTTAATCAATTAGATAGAGAATGCAGTTTAATAGAAATCTTTTATTTGCAGCGATACAATTGCTGCATTAGTCTCTAAGTAAGGGCGTAAATTTGCTTGGCTCAAATTGTTCTTACTTATAAGAGCTAAATCGATAACTTCTGCGCAGTGAAGTGGTAAAATTACCTTAAGCAACTTTCTAAACACGATTAGTCATGAGCAAGCAATTTGAATGGGTCACTCCAGACTCTGATTTACTGGAGCTAGAAAAAACAAAAGTAAAGCCGCCGTCCATGTATAACGTTGTTTTGAATAACGATGATTACACGCCAATGGACTTTGTTATTGACATCCTAGAGCGTTTTTTCTCTATGGATATAGACAAGGCAACACAAGTGATGCTCAAAGTGCATTACGAAGGCAAAGCGATATGTGGCACATACACCGCGGAAGTCGCAGAAACCAAAGTAGCGCAAGTCACTATGTATTCTCAAGAAAATGAGCATCCTTTGCTTTGTACAATGGAGCAAGCGTAAAGCTGAATCAAGCAACATGAGTTGCTGCCAAAGGAGGTACTTATGCTGAATAAAGAGTTAGAGTCGAGTCTAAACGGCGCATTCTCTCGCGCTAGAGACAAACGACATGAGTTTATGACCGTCGAGCACCTCCTGCTAGCATTGTTGGAAAACGATGCAGCAAGGGAAGCCCTTCTTGCTTGTCAGGCAGATATTAATGCCCTTCGAAACGAGTTAGATATCTTCATAGATCAGACCACACCACTTATCCCTGAAAATGATGAAACTCGTGAAACCCAACCTACTTTGAGCTTTCAACGTGTCTTGCAGCGTGCGGTGTTCCACGTGCAATCGTCAGGGCGCAGTGAAGTCACTGGCGCTAACGTTTTAGTCGCAATCTTCAGTGAACAAGAGTCGCATGCGGCCTACCTTCTTAAAAAGAATGATATAAGTCGTCTAGATATTGTTAACTTTATTTCCCATGGTATCACTAAAGCTTCAAGCTCAAGTGATGATGCCTCTTCATCGGATTCTTTCAGTAGCAGTGATAATACCGAGGAAGCAGGCTCAGAAGAACGTTTGGAAAGCTTTGCTTCCAACTTGAACCAACTGGCTAAACAAGGTCAGATTGATCCTTTGATTGGCCGAGATAAAGAGCTAGAAAGAACCATTCAAGTATTGTGTCGCCGCCGCAAAAACAATCCACTTCTAGTGGGTGAAGCGGGTGTTGGTAAAACTGCGATTGCGGAAGGCTTAGCGTGGAGAATTGTTGAAGGACAAGTTCCTGAAATTATTAAAAACAGTGTAATTTATTCTTTGGATATCGGCTCGCTACTGGCTGGAACCAAATATCGTGGTGACTTTGAAAAACGTTTTAAAGCAATTTTGAAGCAGCTTGAAAAAGAAGATGATGCGATTCTTTTCATCGATGAAATTCATACCATTATTGGTGCTGGTGCGGCGTCTGGTGGTCAAGTTGATGCTGCTAACTTGATTAAGCCACTGTTGAGTAGCGGTAAATTACGTTGTATCGGTTCAACCACTTATCAGGAATACAGCAATATCTTCGAGAAGGAGCGTGCACTATCTCGCCGTTTCCAGAAGATCGATATTGTTGAGCCATCTCTAGATGATACCACCAAAATTTTGATGGGCCTGAAACCTAAATACGAAGCTCACCATGAGGTTCGTTACACCAACAAAGCATTACGTGCTGCCGTTGAACTTTCAGCCAAATACATCAACGAGCGTCACTTGCCAGATAAAGCCATTGACGTGATTGATGAGGCTGGTGCTCGCCATCGTCTAGCGCCTGCAAGTCGTCGCAAGAAAACCGTTGGTGTGGCCGATATTGAGGCCATGGTAGCGAAAATGGCACGTATTCCTGAAAAATCGGTGTCTTCTTCTGACAAAGAGATTTTGCAGAATCTTGATGAGAAGATGAAGATGCTAGTGTTTGGTCAAGATGATGCGATCGATGTACTAAGCGAAGCCATCAAGCTGACGCGAGCTGGCCTTGGTGCCGATAATAAACCTGTAGGTTCATTCCTATTTGCTGGTCCAACAGGGGTAGGTAAAACGGAAGTTACGGTTCAGTTGTCGAAATTGATGGGCATCGAACTGCTTCGCTTTGATATGTCCGAATATGGTGAACGCCACTCAGTGAGCCGTTTGATCGGTGCGCCTCCTGGTTATGTCGGTTACGATCAGGGTGGTTTGTTGACTGATGCAGTGATCAAGCATCCACACTCCGTGGTGCTGCTGGATGAAATTGAAAAAGCGCACCCAGATATCTTTAACCTACTGCTTCAGGTCATGGATAACGGCACACTGACAGACAACAATGGTCGTAAAGCCGATTTCCGTAATGTCATTCTGGTTATGACTACTAACGCAGGTGTTCAAGAGACCGTTAAGAAATCCATTGGTCTTATCCAGCAAGATCATAGTCATGATGCGATGTCGGAAATCAAGAAAGTCTTTACTCCTGAATTCCGCAACCGTCTGGATAACATCATTTGGTTTAATAGCCTTGATGAACATGTTATTCACCAGGTGGTCGATAAATTCATTGTTGAGCTGCAAGCGCAGTTGGATGCGCGAGGAGTGTCACTTGAGGTATCAGATGATGCTCGCCACTGGCTTGCTATAAAAGGTTACGACAAAGCGATGGGGGCTCGTCCTATGGGACGTGTTATCCAAGAACAGCTTAAGAAACCTTTGGCCAACGAATTGCTATTTGGTTCCTTGGTTGATGGCGGTACAGTAAAAGTGAACCTGAAGAAAGATGAACTCAAGTTTACTTACTTAAGCGAGAAAGAAGAAGCTATTCATTAAAGTAGCGTTATTCAAGAGAAAAGCCAGAGCATGCTCTGGCTTTTTTGTATCAGCTAAAGATGCCTTTTAAAGCAAGGTAGGAGGTTTCGATATGTGCAGGAATTTCTTGCTCAATCTGAAAGCCCTTTTTGGGATAAGCTTTGATTCTTTCAAAGTCTCCCAGCATGGCAGTTACCGTTAAATCTAAAGAAATATCCTCATTGAAGTAGTCAACAAACATCGTCTTGGGCGACGTTACACAGACGCTCTCAACGGTATTCGGCCATTGTTTTATAAATGTGGCGTATGCACGTCTTTCCATATAAGGCTTTTGCACTAAGATAAACGAGCGAAGGTCTAAATTGAGCTTATCTAAAACTTTAGCGGTATATAGTACATTTTCACCGGTATTGGTGGCCTTATCTTCGAGAATGATATCACTAGCTGGCACACCAAGATCTCTCGCGATAGCCGCAAATGTGTGTGCTTCTGATTGGTCAAATAGACCGTCTGTTAGACGCCCTTGACCACCTGAAAAGATGATTTTCTTTGCCCAGCCTTCCAGATATAGTTTCGCAGCGTACTCGGCAACGCGAACATCGTTACTGCCGAGTACAAACAAGCAGTCTGATTGTTGTAGAGGCTGGGAAAGTTGCATGTATTCCCATAGGATTTCAATGTGCTGAAACAACTTTGTTCTCATTGTCTTTCCCTAGATTAAACGAGTTCAAGCGTGTGTTGATAGTGAAAGCGATAGCCTAAGCTTATCAAGCGATCAGCCAATATCCGTTTGTCTGCACGTTGCACGATAGGGGGAAGTGATGCATCAGATTGAACACTGTCGAGGGCTGCTTGATAAAATTCTGCTTTGCTAACGGTATTTGGGGTGGTTGCATTGGCTACTACATTCTTACAGTTCAATGCTAGGAAGCTGGTGGCTCCAATGGCATCTGTTAGATGGAGCATATTAGCAGGGGCAAGGTCACTAACCTGCTTCAATTTGTTGACGAAGCGAGATGGGTGGCGATTTGGGCCAACTAATCCACTGCAGCGTACAATACCGTACTCTAGACCAGAATCAATCACATGTTGCTCTGCCTGAAGCATTACTCTTGCGTTGTCAGTAAACACATCGCTGTTAAGAGCATTCGATAAAGACGCATACTCTTCATCTAATGCTTGCACCAAATTTGGATAGACAGTGGTTGAACTGACCATGACGATTTTGGTGACGCGAGCAACTTGGCAGGCTTGAACAAGTGACAACCATTGAGCTGCGTATTGTGTGCCGTTGCCTTTACGAAACCCAGGGGGGAAACAGCCAATCACAATCTCCGCATGCGTTTTTTCTATGGTTTTAACAAGGCTGGTAGATTCGCTTTGTAAATTTATTGTCACCCCCGATAGTTGTTGTGACTCGAGTTCTCTAACTCCATTGTCTGTTGTGCGGCTTACAAACACTTTGTGGCCTATGGTTTCGAGGTAATGGGCGAGAGGTTTACCGAGCCAACCACCGCCAATAATCAATATTGTTTTCACACTAAGCCCTTGTTCGATACGTTTTTATTTAACTAACTATGTGGAAGACCTATGAAATAATCAACTGTTAGTTTTTCGAGTTTATGCTGTGTGCCTATTCGTGTTGAATGTTTACAGAATGGCGTTAATTGTGTCTATGATTAATAGTGAGTGAGTTATCCGATCCTAGTTTTAGGGGCATTCATGAAATGGTATTTGTGGTTATGGGCCGTTGTGTTTTCTTCAATGGTAACGGCTAATCAGAAGATCTATATGACGTCATTGGAGTGGCCGCCATATTCTGGTACGGATCTCCCTGAGAATGGCTACTCAGTAGCGGTGGCTAGAGAGGCATTTGCAGCTATGGGGTATGAGCTGGTTGTAGATTTTCAACCATGGGTTCGCGCTGTGGCGTTAGCCTCAAAATCCGACAAATATGTTGGGTATTTCCCAGAATATTATTTTGAAAACTCAGAGTTTATTTTCTCGGATCCTATCGGTAGTGGGCCATTAGGCTTAGTAGAAAACACTCGTTACCCAGTTCGGTGGGAGACGTTATCAGATTTGAAGCACTTTCGAATAGGTGTAGTGCAAGGGTATATCAATACAACAGAGTTCGACAATATGGTTAAAGCTGGTGAACTCCAAGTCGAGGCATCCGCTAACGATGCAAGGAACATTCACAAGGTGGCAAAAGGTCGATTGGATGTCGCGGTGATAGATCCAAATGTCTTAGAGTATCTGATTAGTATTGATGTAAGAGAAAGCTTGTTAAGGAAACGTTTACGAATGAATGCCAAGTTACTAGAAAATAAAATGCTATACATGGCATTTAAAAATCAGCCACAAGGGCAAAGCATTAACAAAATATTTAATCAAGGTTTAGAAAAAATTGATATCGAATCGATTGTCAGTCGGCTATCAAAGTCGACTGACTAAGAATCTCGTGGTTAGAGTCATACGCTCGTTTATGATAAGACTAACTAGATAAAACTCTGAGGATTTTGTCTGCATGTTCAGCGACTTCAATCCCTTCATCTGTTAGATAACCACCATCAGGCAGAGTACACAAGCCTTTATCAAAGAGCCTTTTCACGGCCGTCTGCATTTCTTCTGTTGCTTCGTGGTGAACTTTAATACCAGTTGCAGAACTGCTAATGTCAAATTGCAGTAGCAGGTTGAGTTCGGCCATCTTATCAGCGGTATATTTCATAATAAATCCTTAAAGAAAGTACTAAAACAACCATATTCCTCATATTGTTATTCAGCAATTATAGGGAGATAGAAATGTTACCTACCACTTAGTTTGGATAAAAATTCGCTTTTGTTTGATTGGATTATGACCAGTTGATGGTTTGCATTGATCAACCTCCCTAATGCTAAAACTGCATAAGGTAAGGGGTTGATATGTAAATTTGAACTAATGCTTGAGGTCAGGGGTATTTCTTTTAAGCTATCTTTCTTAATTGCTTGATAAGCATATATATTTATTTTTCCTTTTCTTGAGTTATGCGCATTTTTCTCCTTTCATGTTAGGCAGTTTTGATTGAGTAACCTGTGTTTAAATTGGGTCTCAGTTAAGTTTGGTAATTAAAGCTTGAATTTGATCACAATAAGAGTAATTATCCGCGCCCACAAATCCACATTATTTAGAATGTCTTTGCATGATGAATTTAAACCAGTTTGATTCTTTACTGCCGCCACAGATGGCGGAACGTGCCGCTGAAATTGGGGTTGGTAAGGCAACGAAAGACCCAATGAAGTCTTTCCTATTGGCGATTTCTGCCGGTATTCACATTGGTATTGCATTTGTTTTCTACACTATAGTGACCACTGGTGCAGGTGACTTACCTTGGGGCATCACGCGACTACTGGGTGGTTTGGCTTTCAGTTTAGGCTTGATTCTTGTCGTTGTCACAGGGGGAGAGCTTTTTACCAGCTCTGTGTTGACTCTTGTGGCGAGAGCTAGCGGCAAGATCACTTGGAAGATGTTAATGAAAAACTGGATCGTGGTGTACAGTGGCAATCTTATTGGCGCGCTATTATTAGTGATTTGTATGTTACTTACCAAGCAGTACATGTTTGATAGCGGGCAGGTTGGCTTAAATGCAATGGCGATTTCACAGCATAAACTGCACCATAGTTTTATCTCAGCGGTTGCGCTAGGCATTATGTGTAATGTCTTGGTGTGTATAGCGGTATGGATGACATTTAGCGGGCGCACACTCACGGATAAAATAGCCGTTATGATCTTACCCGTTGCTATGTTTGTCTCCGCAGGTTTTGAGCACTGTATCGCGAACATGTTTCAAGTACCTATGGCGGTTGGCATTAAGTTTTTTGCTCCCGATGAGTTTTGGCAGATGACAGGGGCTAATATCGCGGATTATGCCGATCTTAATCTTCTTAATTTTATTACCAATAACCTTATACCTGTGACCTTGGGTAATATCATTGGCGGCGGTGTTTTTGTCGGGGTGTGGTATTGGATGATCTACCTAAGAGATTAGTTTTGTTGGACTATATAAGATATAGGCTCGTTGAAAAACGAGCCTATTTTGATTCTTTTACTTCTCAGTGTATTTGACGCCAAGATTCTTCAATGATGTCATCCAAAGCCAGAATTTCTTCGGGCTGAGAAACAAGCCAATTTCGTGTTTCATTGTCTTCCCATTGAGAAGTCTCGGTTGGGTTAGAAGTAGCGCCAATTTGCATTATCTGTATCCTTACAAAAAGCTGACTACGGCAGTGTAAAGTTAGCATTTGACGTTTTTATGACGATAATTGGATTTGATTGGTAGGCATATGAATCTTATGTCCTTTTATTTTCTAGCTTATGGCGGTTATAGGATCAGGACTTATCCTGAAAGCGATGACATGGTTATCCACAGATTTTGTGGATAAAATCTTTCCTCCGTTTAAGGCATATCGCCTAGGCTAGGCTTTTCCTAAGCTCACTAAGATTTTCCCTTCCTTATTAATGCAATATCGGACCGTAAGCGACAGGGTCAGGCTGATTGAGATAGACAGCATGACAAAGATCGCAATCATGATCATTACTTGATATTTGATCGCGACGATAGGGCTCGCTCCTCCCAGTATTTGGCCTGTCATCATTCCAGGTAGTGTCACTAAGCCACTGGTTGTCATCGATGCTAAGGTCGGCGCAAGCGGCTTTTGGATTGACTCACTAACAAATGGCAAAGTTGCAAATTTAGGTGCTGCTCCCAACGCTATGGCAGCTTCATACTCGCTATGGCGCGTTTCCATAGCGGTGAAAATGTTCTGCAAAGCCACAATGTTACCACTGAGAGAGTTGCCTAGCAGCATACCGGCCAAGGGGATGAGGTATTGGGCATTGAATAGTGGTTGTGGCTGAATGATCAAAAAACAGATGATAAACAACAGCGGTAGTAAACCAATGAGTAAACCTGCGCTGACAGGGTATATCAACCTTCGTTTGGGTAACTTTACTTTACTGATGATGGAACTGGCACCAATGAGAGTCATGGCCATCAGCCAAATACCATTGATAGTTAAGCTGTTGAGCTCAAATAAGTATTGAAGATAAACACCGACCAGCAATAACTGGATGGTCATCCTTGCCACACTGATGAGTGTTTCTTTTTCAATATTGAGTCGATAGTGTCGGCTGATTAACAACGGAATCGCCAATGTACAGAAGAATAAGGCCAGCATTGGCCAGGAAATATTGACAGCACCGCTCATAAGCCCTCCTAAAACGCAATGTGTATTGTATCCCTAAAATCTTATGAAGAATGGATTTCAGTGAAAAACTGTTCTCCAAAGCCTCACCAGCACCATCTTTAAAGGCAAGAAATCCGCTTATTTTTACTCTCGATTTGAAACAAAGGTGTAACAAGTTTGAGGATTTTATGTGGAGTGTCGCTTGCTACAAGCCGGAATTTTTAGCCTGTTACTTCACTTGGTTGTTAATTGAGTGTTGCGTTTTAACGTTTTGTTTACTGTTAACAAACTTTCATAATTTCAAGCATGTTGACATATGAATTATTAATCGAACACATATCTGGATGAGCTCAAAAAAGTGCTGAATAACAAGCTTTGTAAGGACGGATTTAATTGAACCCTACAAATAGTATGGTCTAACATTTTTATCTAGAGATTATGAAAAAGGCAAGCTCAGCGATAAGAGCTATCCAATAACACTAAATACAAAATAGGCAAATGTATGAGTGATGTTAACAAAATTAAGAGTGGCGAAAAACGCTCGCTGGAGTGGAAATCTTTCCTCTTTATCGCGGTTGTTCTCTTCCCGGTTCTGAGTGTGGCTTTCGTAGGTGGCTACGGATTTATTGTTTGGATGCTACAGGTGTTCTTTTTTGGACCTCCTGGTGCACATGGCATGTAAAGCACTGAGCTCATTTCCACAGTTTGAAAAATTTAAGAGAGCAAACCATGAAATCATTGATTGTTAAATTGTGGCGCACTATGACGCGCCCAGCGGTTCATATCAGCCTCGGTGTGCTGACGATGGGCGGCTTTATTGCTGGTGTCATCTTCTGGGGTGGTTTCAACACAGCACTAGAAGCGACTAATACGGAAGAGTTCTGTATTAGCTGTCATACCATGCGTGACAACGTCTACGTTGAACTCCAAGAAACGGTTCACTGGAAAAACCATTCAGGTGTGCGAGCTACTTGCCCTGATTGTCACGTTCCTCATAACTGGACCGATAAAATTGCCCGTAAGATGCAAGCCTCTAAAGAAGTATTCGCCCAAGTGTTTGGTAACTACGACGAACCAGGTGTATTTGAAGAGCGCCGTATCGAACTCGCTAAACACGAATGGGATCGTTTCTCTGCGAACAAATCCTTGGAGTGCAAAAACTGCCACAACTATGAGTCAATGGACTTTGAACAAATGTCCCCAACGGCTCGCATCCAAATGAAGCAAGCGGCGGAAAAAGATCAGAGCTGTGTTGACTGCCATAAAGGTATTGCGCACAAGCTTCCAGCCGGTATGGACAGTATTGGTGGGATTGTTGGTGAGCTGGAGCAGCTGACTGCCAGCACAGATTACTCCGTGGGTAACGCCTTGGTGAGCGTTCGCCACCTACCTGTCTATTTTGATGAAACGGGGGCTGAAGAAGCAGGCCTGCTTAACCCAGCATCGACAGTTACAGTTCTAGAAGACAAGGGCGAAATGATGAAAGTTGAGATTGATGGCTGGCGAAAAGCAAAAGGCTTTGGCCGTGTCATCCAAGAAGACTTTGGTATGAACATCGCGGTGGGTTCATTGCTAAAAGAAGCGGCGACCAGCGATGAAATTGTCACTAAAGGCGAGAAGAAAGTCGATGAACTAACGGGTCTTCCCTGGGAGAAAGTGGCAGCTACAGTTTGGATGAGAAAAGAAGCAATGCTAAACGACGTGACGCCTATCTGGGAAAAAGCGAGTGAAGCCTATAAGACCAATTGTTCAGTTTGTCACACACAGCCTGATGAAGCGCACTTCGATGCGAACACTTGGCCCGGTATGTTCAACGGTATGTTGGCGTTTGTTAACTTCGACACAGATAGCGAAGCCCTAGTATTGAAGTACCTACAGAAGCACTCTTCAGATTTTGCTGAAGGTCATCACTAATAAGCGTCGGATGGAGTAATTGAAATGGCTATTACACGAAGAAGTTTTCTTAAAGGTGTAGCAACGACCAGTGCAGCATCAGTTATCGGTCCAAGTTTATTGGCATCGGCTTCTGCAAGTGCAGCAGAAACAACAGGAACATGGAAAGTATCGGGGTCTCATTGGGGCGCATTCCGTGCTCATATCTATGCGGGTAAAGTTCAAGAGATCAAGCCGCTAGAAACAGATACCAACCCAACTGATATGATCAACGGCATCAAGGGGGTGATTTACAACCCGTCTCGTGTCCGCTACCCAATGGTGCGCCTAGATTGGTTGAAAAAGCACAAGTACAGTGCCGAAACTCGCGGCGACAATCGCTTTGTTCGTGTCACTTGGGATGAAGCCTTAGATCTGTTTTACCGTGAGCTAGAACGCATTCAAAAAGATTATGGGCCTTGGGCATTACACGCAGGCCAAACCGGTTGGCGTCAAACTGGGCAGTTCCATAGCTGTACCAGTCATATGCAGCGTGCAGTGGGTATGCATGGTAACTTCATTACAAAAGTTGGTGATTACTCAACTGGCGCTGGCCAGACGATTCTGCCGTATGTATTGGGTTCGACAGAAGTTTACGCACAAGGTACATCGTGGTCTGAGATTCTGGAAAACTCAGATAACATCATCCTATGGGCTAATGATCCAGTGAAGAACCTTCAGGTTGGTTGGAACTGTGAAACTCACCAGTCATTCCCTTACTTGGAGCAATTGAAAGAGAAAGTCGCTAAAGGCAAAATCAACGTACTTTCTGTTGACCCAGTGAAGAACAAAACTCAGCGTTTCCTACAAAATGATCACTTGTACATTAACCCAATGACTGACGTTGCGTTTATGTTGGCGGTCGCTCATGTGTTGTACAACGAAAAACTTCACGATCAGAAGTTCATTGATACCTACTGCCTTGGTTTCGACGAGTTTATTAAGTACGTTCAAGGTGAGACGAAAGACAAACTTGAAAAAACACCGGAATGGGCGGCTGAGATCTGTGGCGTAAGCGCTGACAAGATCCGTGAATTTGCGCGCATGCTGGTTAATGGTCGCACACAGATCCTGATGGGATGGTGTATTCAGCGTCAGGAGCACGGTGAACAGCCTTATTGGGCGGCGGCAGTTGTGGCGGCAATGGTCGGTCAAATTGGTCTTCCGGGTGGCGGTATTTCTTATGGTCACCACTATTCTGGTATTGGCGTACCTTCAACCGGCTTCGCTGCACCGGGCGGTTTCCCACGTAACCTTGACCAAGGTATGAAGCCAAAATGGGACAACAATGACTACAACGGTTACAGCAAAACCATTCCTGTTGCCCGTTGGATTGACTGCTTACTGGAGCCGGGTAAAGAGATTCGTTACAACGGTAGCAAGGTGAAGTTACCGGGTTATAAAATGATGGTGATTTCGGGTAACAATCCATGGCACCACCACCAAGACCGCAATCGTATGAAGAAAGCGTTTAAGCAGCTTCAAACGGTTGTAACCATTGAATTTGCTTGGACGGCAACGTGTCGTTTCTCCGACATCGTTTTACCTGCTTGTACTCAGTTTGAACGTAATGATATCGATGTATACGGCTCATACTCTGGGAAAGGTCTGATTGCGATGCACCGTCTAGTGGATCCATTGTTCCAGTCTAAGACTGACTTTGAGATTTTCACTGAACTAACCCGTCGTTTCGGTCGCCACAACGAGTACACTCGTGGCATGGACGAGATGCAATGGGTTCGTTCACTTTACGATGATTGTCGTGCTGCGAATAAAGGCAAGTTTGACATGCCAGAATTTGATGAATTCTGGCAGCAGAGTGTGCTGGACTTTGGTGAGGGTAAACCTTGGGTTCGCCACGCTGATTTCCGTGAAGATCCAGAAATCAATGCTTTGGGCACACCATCGGGCTTTATCGAAATTACGTCTCGTAAGATCGGCCGTTACGGTTATGAGCATTGTCAGGAACACCCAATGTGGTTTGAAAAGACAGAACGCTCACATGGTGGACCGGGTTCAGACAAGTTCCCATTCTGGCTGCAATCGTGTCACCCGGATAAACGCCTGCACTCGCAAATGTGTGAGTCGGAAGAATTCCGTGCAACTTACGCGGTGCAAGGTCGTGAACCGGTTTACATAAACCCTCAGGATGCAAAAGAGAAAGGTATCAAAGACGGTGACTTGGTTCGCGTGTTTAACGACCGTGGTCAATTGCTGGCAGGGGCTGTGCTTATGGATAGCTATGCTCGTGGTGTTATCCGTATCGAAGAGGGCGCATGGTATGGCCCTCTGAACGAAAAAGAAGGTGCGATCTGTACTTACGGCGACCCGAATACGCTAACAATGGATATCGGTTCTTCGGAGCTTGCTCAGGCAACCTCTGCGAATACATGTATCGTTGATTTTGAGAAGTTCACAGGTAAGGTCCCCCCAGTGACGTCATTCGGTGGCCCAATCGAAGTCGCCTAAGTGTGAGTAAAGCGAGCCTGCTATATATGAATTAATATATAGCAGGCTTAGTATTGTTTTTAATATTTTTCAGTCTAAATAAAAACCACTTAATTTTATAAGTTTATATTAATTTTCCTTCGCATACATTTCGTTTATCAATTAAGTTTGACTTATATTGATATTTTTATTATTTTGAAATATTTAATGAAAAAATAATTAAACTTAATGTCATGAAATTAAAATCTCACTTAACCAATATCTATTGCTATTAATATTAATTAGTAGAGATTGTTTTGTGAAAAAGGAAATTTTGGCATTGTCAATAGTATTGACATTAATGGGTTGTCAGGAAGAGGATAATACTATCTCCCTAACGACAAATGGAAAAATTGATTTCATTATTCATCCATACCTTCAGATGCCTACTAGTAATAGTATGACGGTACGTTTTGAGGCCTTGGATGAACATACGCAAGTTTGGGCTAGGCCTAAGGAAAGCTCTGAGGAGTTTATTATTGTAGAGGCAGATTTGATCGATGAATCTATTTCTAACACTAAGACAGCCGTGCTCAATGACCTAAAACCATCAACTGTGTATGAGTATTATATCGTTGCTCTTAACTCACAGGATGAAGGAAAAATAAAATCCAAATCTCCTAAATACGCCTTTAAAACTTTACCAGAGCAAGGGAATAGCTCAGAACTTAATATTGTTGCGATAGGCGATACTCAAAATGGTGATACGATTGGTGTTTTGAGCGATGTCGTTAATAAAGGGATCATTTCTTACGCATGTGAAGGGAACGAAGCCACATGTGCAGATAATATATCAGCAATTACTATTGCGGGGGATGTCGTCTCTACAGGTAACGTTATGGAGCATTGGCGTCACGAGTTCTTTGAACAAATGAAGAATATTACTCCTTATGTCCCTTTAATTACGGTCCCAGGCAACCATGACTACTATGACGGTTCAAACTTAGGTATATACAAGCATTTCTTCGAAAAGCCGACCAATGGTGTTGAAGGGTACGAAGAGACTTGGTACTCGATTGATTTAGGGCGTTTACGCATTATAGGTTTAGACAGCTTCCCTATCTCTCATGATCATTCGAATTTTCAAAGAGACGTCATGAGAACCCAACGTCAATGGTTGAAAGACAAACTCAACACAACGCAGAATAATGAAGATATAAAGTATGTATTTTCTATGTTCCATCATCCGTGCTTGTCCGAGCTGTGGATCACAGGTGAGAGCTTAGGTTCCTGTGAGTTAGTCGCGGAAACAGAAAACTATTCAAAAGCGACGGGGCATATCTCTGGGCACTTTTTCGGTCATACTCATGCTTATTCCCGTGGGCAGTCGATGGACACCAATCACCTTTGGGTTAATGCATCAACCTCGCAAGGCTATCGAGAGCCGATTCATGACGCTCATATGCTATATGATGTACAGGATTACAATACATTTGCGATTAGCAGAAGTGAATTTGGCTTTAATATCCTGACCTTTAACGCCAATGGTAGTGAGAGTGTCAATATGAAGCGATACTCTGCAACGGTGGCAAGTAAAGTCGGTGGTTACGGCTCACTTCAAGACGGGTTTGAAATGACAGATGAAGTGACAGTGACACTAGGCAAGACAGTGCTTCCTGCTCCACAAATTGTCTCACCGCATGGAGAAGTGGACACCAAGGATATCATGCTTGAAATAAGCCATAGTGATCCTGATTCGATTTATGAAGTGCAGTGGCAGCTATCGAAAGACGCTGAGTTTGAAAGCGATGTCTATGATTTATGGGGCAACCATACACGTAAGCACAATGTGATGCCTCAGCCGAAAGAGGGGCAAGACCCAGGTGATGAAGTGGATCCAACGTGGCGTGAAGGCGATCTAGTGGATAGTCAAGAAGGAGTGGACCTTACAAAATTAGATCTGACTAATTTTATTAATAAGTTTTATATCGGTGGTGATGAAGCTTATAAATGGAGTGACCATATTTACACTCTAAAACATGAGATTATGAGCAAAACCGATTCTGATGAAGACACTTTAGTTGAAGCGGGTGATGTTCGTCGTGAAAAAGTGACTCATACCAGCGCATACGATCGATTCTTAGGTCAGGGCAACCAAGCGCCACAGTTCGACATTCAAGATGGTGATAGATGGCACTGGAAAGTACGTGTTCGCAGCGCCGATTTGAACTGGTCTGACTGGAGTGAAACTGGGACTTTTGAGGTCACCCTTCAGCCTTAACGTATTATTCAATCATACGGTGACATACTCATGAGTATGTCACCGTTACTTAGTTCACGCTGTTCATTTAACAGATAGACGTATCCAGTCAAGCTTCCACTTCGGATTATGAAGAGCAGCTATAATGAGAGATACCACCTGCTGAGAAATACTCTAACGGTCTTAGCTTGTAGTATTTCTCTTCGACCTCTTTGGATTGCTCACCATACGGATCCGCTAATATCTCTTGTAACTCATGGATAAGCGCAAAATTTCCCTGTCTAGCTTGCTCATAAGCGGGGACAATAAGCCACTCGCGCCAAGTGTATTTAGGGTTCACTTGCTTCATGTCATGAGAGATAACCTCGATACCTTTTTCAACATTGAGTAACTCACGCCATGATGTTAACCACTCACTCCACTCGTTTTCTAACGTCTCATCAGGCTCTGCGTAAAAGCTCTTGGCGATTTCAGAGACTTCTTGTGGAATTTTTGAAAGCTCACGGAAAAATATAGTGTAATCGACATGAGTCTTCATCATCAGAGTCATTAGGGAATGAAACAACTCAGCGTCAAACGTGTCGAGCCCTAATTTGTCTGCCCACATTTGAGTGATGTTGTCTTGCATCAGTGAAGAGAAATCTTGGCGAATCTCATCCAATTGATCGATGAGCTCTGGGGAAGATTTTAACAGAGGTTCTATTGCGCTACAGAAAGATTCAAAGTTTTTTTCCGCAGCTAATGGCTGGTTAAAGAAGGCAAAATGACGACCACCCCCTGTCCATGGTTGGAAGTAGGGCTCAAAGCGCTCGCAAAATCCGAAAGGACCATAGTCCAAGGTGAAGCCACCTATAGCGCAATTGTCACTATTGAAGTTACCTTGGCAATATCCCACACGTAGCCAGTGAGTGACTAGCAGACCCAGCCTGTCGCGAAATGCCAGTGCCAGTTTCAGTACTTTATCCATTAAAGGAAGCGTGGCATCGATCTGATCGTTATACTCTCGCTCGATCATATGTAAAACCATCATCTCCAGCTCTTTTAATGCATTCGGATGAGCTTGGCTTCGTGCTCTTCGTCCAAAGAGTTCAAGTTGGCCAACCCGTAAGAATGAAGGTGCAACACGTGTGGTAATCGCTACAGGGTTCGATACCATGATGTCGGGATCTTGTGAGCTGGAGCCTTCTCGGTACCAAGGGCGATCAACGGTATCAGACTGAGAGACAAATAAGCTTAAAGAGCGAGATGAGGCAACGCCGAGAGCATGCATATGCTCCTGAGCGAGAAACTCTCGGACACTGGATCGCAGCACGGCACGGCCATCTGCACCGCGGCAGTATGGAGTGGGCCCACCACCTTTTAACTGCATTTCCCAGCGTTGGTGGTTGAGCACACCTTCAAACACAGAAATCGCCCGTCCATCACCATAGCCATTGCCTGTTCGAAATGGGCACTGGTCGGTATATTCATTCCCGAAGATCGATAAAGCATAGCCTGTCGCCCAGCCGATATTGCGCATAGGAGCTGGGACACAGCTGACATCGCCAGAAAACAGGCGTTTAAACTCCTCGCTGTGGGCAAGAGTATCGTCTAATCCCAGTTGTTTAAAAAACGCTTGGCTATGACTAACGTAGACAGGGTCAGTAATGGGAGTTGGTTTTACGGGAACATAATGACCAGAAAAGACCTGCCTTGGAAAATGATCTTCGCCGTTTTCTGTTGCGTCAGGATCGGGAAGAAGCGTATCGAGTAAAGAGTAGTCCGAGGCTTGAGCAAAATGGCTTAGATTATCAATAGACGCAGGGCAGCCAGTCCTTTCTTGTTGACTCATGGTGTTTATCATCCCGAATGTAGGTGTCATCTACCACAATGATACGTTGGTTAAGACTAAAAGGCATCATTGTGCTGTAAGGGGGAATGAGCGGTAACATTTATTGTTTTTCAGGGGGAAGTGGTATACGCACTTGGATATAGGCCGGGTCAGGCTTGGAAACGCTAGTGATAACGCGATATTCAGGCCCATAGTATTAACTAATGAGCCAAATCTATAACTTAAATAGAGGGAGCGTTATCTGGTTAAAATGTCACGTAACCGATCTTGGGCGACTTCTACCAGCAAATCAGGCTGGAATTTAGAAATAAACCGGTCACAGCCTACTTTTTTCACCATTGCTTCATTGAAGCTACCACTTAGCGACGTATTGAGTGTGATGTACAGATCTTTCAATTTCGGATCACTGCGAATCTCGTGAGTCAGCTTATACCCATCCATTTCTGGCATTTCGGCATCCGTGATCATTAGCAGTAATTCACGAGGAACATCTTTACCCTCTTCACTCCACCCTTTAATTAAATGAAGAGCTTCAAGGCCGTCACGACATTCAAGAATATTCAGGCCAAGCTGAGATAAGGTTCCTTTGACTTGAGCTCGAGCGGTGGAGGAGTCGTCAACAATCAGAACATTACGACCGACCATCTGAGCGGCCAATTCTTCGTCCAATACGCCTTCAGAGATGGATACATCATAGTCGATAATTTCAGCCAACACTTTCTCTACATCAATGATCTCAACAATTTGGTGTTGGTCATTATCTTTGGTGTGAGTGATGGCGGTTAAATAATTCGCACGTCCTGCTGTTTTGGGTGGGGGCTGGATTTCCGTCCAAGCAGTGTTGACGATATTGCGCACCTGACCAACCAAGAAGCCTTGAACGGTACGGTTATACTCAGTAATGATCAGGTTCTGTTCTTGATCTTCTTGTCGAGATGGCGGGAAGCCAATCGCACTTCGTAAATCAATAACAGGAACTGAGACACCGCGTAGAGAAGCTACACCAGTAATGTTGTGATGTGATCCTGGCATTTTAGTGAGAGGTGGGACTTTGATCACCTCGCGAACTTTGAATACGTTGATCGCAAAGAGCTGACGGCTGTTAAGACTGAACAGCAACAATTCCAATCGGTTTTCACCAACAAGATTCGTTCGCTGATCAACGCTATTTAAAACTCCGGACATACGATCTCTCAACTACTTTGTAATATATCAAAAATAGCCTAAAGCCAGGCTAAACAAAAATAAACCCATACAACTTGAAGGTTATATGGGTTTACATAAAAGATAAAGCTTCTTAGCTAGGAGCTTAGCCTTCTATCACTTTCATCAATAATAATCCGTCGTAAAGTGCCTGCTTTATCAAGGCTGCACCGGGCATGGTTGCCTGCTTATAGAAACGAGATTCGACCACTTCAAGGTCCTGATGATACACAGGTAAGCTTTGTTCCTTGATGCAATTTTGAATGGCTGGGTAAAGGACAGCTTTCGCCTGGTTGATGGCTCCACCAATGAGGATTTTTTCAGGGTTAAACAAGTTAATGACAATGGCGATAGCAGAGCCTAAGTAACGGCCTAGTTTTTCAACTGCATCGACTGCAAGAGGGTCACCGTTGGCGGCGGCTTCACAAATGTCTTCAACGGTCAGTTCCTCGATTTCCGATAAAATTGACGTTTCGCCGTTGGCTAGTCGCTCTGATACCTCACTCCGGATAGCCTGAGAACTTGCGACCGTTTCCAGACAGCCACGATTACCACAATGACAAAGTTTACCATTCGGGTCGATTTGAATATGACCAAGTTCACCAATGTTACCGTGACGCCCTTGAAGCACACGGCCATCAAGGACAATACCGGCACCAAGACCATGGTGGATAGAAATCAGTACCGAGTTTTCGTTTTCCTGAGAATGACCAAACAGTTTCTCCGCCAATGCCCAAGCGCGAGTGTCATTGGCAATGAAAACAGGTAATCCCGTTGCTTTGTAAATTTCGGGGCCGAGAGAAAGGTTCTCAACATTATAATGCGGCATCTGTAAGACAATGCCTTTTTCTGAATTGACCAAGCCAGGTAAGGTGAGTGCAATACTGGTGACACGATCTAGTTGCTCAGAATAAGTCTGGAAAAACTCTTCTATTTCATGGAGTAAGCGAGCTAAGACGTCATCTTGATCAATTTCATGAATGTCGATTTTAGTGTCAATCAGAACATCACCACCCAACTCGTGCAATGCGATTGTCAAATAGCCGCGCCCAAGGCGCATCGAGAGAAACTGCCAACCCTCATTATTCACCTGTAAGCCAATAGCCGGGCGTCCACGGCTGGTCGCTTCCTGAACGGTGGTTTCATGGATAAGGTGAGCATCAATCAGCTCTCGAGTAATTTTGGTAATACTTGCAGGGGCAAGCTCACTCTCTTTTGACAAGTCAATCCGAGAAATAGGGCCTTTCTGATCAATGAGTTTATATACACGGCCAGCATTGACCTGCTTGATATGATCAATATGACCTGGTTGAGCCATGTACATAGGGTGCTCCGAATATCAACAACTGAGCAATTTTTTTACTTTGCGAAGTAATTGTGAAGAGCTTTGATAGATTGCCGTGACAAGCATCACGGATAAACATGATTCTTTGGGCGTTCAATCAAATTGCAAAACAGATATCACATTTAACTCTGCATTTTTTTGCATTAATAAATATGTCTTTCGAGCGAGATAAATTACCCCTAAATCTCTCATAAGTCAGTATTTTGCATATACTCAATTAGGGTCTCTATTTTTTCATTAATGACTTACGGATCCACGGTTTGATCAAGGAAATCATCATGACAGCTATACAAAGAAGAACAAAAATCGTCACTACGTTAGGTCCATCGACGGACAAAGAAGGGATTCTAGAAGCGATCATTCAGGCTGGCGCTAATGTTGTCAGAATGAATTTCTCACACGGTACTGCAGACGATCATATTCAGCGCGCCACCCGCGTACGTAATATCGCAGCTCAACTGGGGACTCATGTCGCTATTCTGGGCGATCTTCAAGGGCCCAAAATTCGGGTATCAACATTCAAAGACAATAAGATTCATTTGACTGTCGGTGATACCTTTATCCTCGATAGCGATCTCGCACAGGGGCAAGGTGATCAAAATGCGGTGGGGCTTGATTATAAGGAGCTACCACAAGATGTCTCAACAGGTGATATCTTACTTCTGGACGATGGTCGTGTGCAGCTACAAGTGACCAAGGTATCAGGTAATCAAGTCATTACGAAAGTCCTTATTGGCGGTTCACTTTCCAACAATAAAGGGATCAACAAGAAAGGGGGGGGCTTGTCAGCGGATGCCCTAACTGAGAAGGATAAAAATGACATCAAGATTGCTGCGCAAATTAAAGTGGATTACCTAGCCGTTTCATTTCCTCGCAATGGTGAAGATATGAAATACGCTCGCCGCTTGGCAAGAGATGCTGGGCTAGAAGCGAAACTCGTCGCGAAAGTAGAACGTGCAGAAACGGTTGAAAGCGAAGAGAACATCGACGATATCATATTGGCATCAGACGCTGTCATGGTTGCACGTGGTGACTTAGGGGTAGAAATTGGTGATCCAGAACTCATCGGTGTCCAAAAACAATTGATTCGCCGCGCGAGAAGTCTCAACCGTACCGTTATTACTGCCACTCAAATGATGGAGTCGATGATCGAAAACCCTATGCCTACTCGTGCAGAAGTCATGGATGTGGCGAATGCGGTTTTGGATGGTACTGATGCAGTAATGTTGTCTGGTGAGACGGCAGCAGGGAAATATCCACTCGAAACTGTGCGTTCAATGGCTGAAGTATGTTTGGGCGCTGAGAAAATGTCGGCAATTAACCGCTCTAGCTACCGTATGGACTCTGTATTTAAAGGGAGTGAAGAAACTATTGCGATGTCGACCATGTTTGCTGCAAACCACATGGAAGGCATCAAAGGTATTGTGACTCTGACGGAGTCAGGCCGGACGGCACTGATGATGTCTCGGCTCAGTTCAGGCTTGCCAATCTTTGCTCTATCACGCAATGAGAGTACCTTGAATCATACTGCACTGTATCGCGGGGTCACGCCTGTTTACTTTGACTCCAAAGGCGATTCTGGTTTACCCATGGCCGTATCAGCAGTCGGCTGTTTGAAAGCAAAAGGCCTGCTGCACGATGGTGATTTAGTGATCATCACTCAAGGGGATGTCATGGATGTGGTTGGTTCGACTAACTGCATGCGAATACTTTCTGTCTAAAATTGCAGACAGAGTGAATTGATGGGATAAAAAACGCCTTGTGTTTCCACAAGGCGTTTTTGTATTAGCGAATGATTATCTACTTCTTCGGCTGAGCATCAATACACTGACCACGCACGTCTTTGCTTTCGTTCGACATCAGGTGAAGATAAAGCGGCATGATATCCAGTGGCGTTTTCAGCAACTCAGCGTCTTCTGCTGGGTAAGCCTTCGCGCGCATGGAAGTGCGTGTACCACCTGGATTAATCGCATTGACACGAATGTGTGTATCGCTCAATTCATCTGCCAGAATCTGCATCATGCCTTCCGTTGCGAACTTAGATATTGCGTAAGTGCCCCAGAAAGCACGGCCAGCATGGCCAACCGTGGATGAAGTGAATATGACACTCGCATCTTGTGACTTGTGTAGCAGGGGCAAAATCGCCTGAGTCATTAGGAATTGTGCTTTAACATTAACCTGCATGATATCGTCGTAAGTGTCTTCATCAATCTGATCAAATGGGCTCAGTACACCCAGTTGACTGGCGTTGTGTAACACACCATCAAGCCGACCAAACTGACTACCAATGGTATCGGCCATATCAATATAGTTTTGCTTGCTTGCGCCTTTCATATCCAGAGGAATGATCGCTGGTTGAGGGTAGCCAGCAGCTTCAATTTCATCGTAGGTTTGCTCAAGCTTCTTCACTGTACGACCTAACAAAATGACCGTAGCACCGTGCTGAGCGTAAGAAAGAGCGGCTTGCTTACCGATGCCGTCACCGGCACCAGTGACGAGAATGACTTTGTCTTTTAAAGCGTCTGAGGAAACGGAATAATCCACGACATGCATCCTTATTGTAATGTTCTGCTTTATGAATCCGTAAGATGGTGGTTACAATACACTAATTCGCATATTAGGGGATATAACATTGGAATTTTTGTTGGACTACGGGCTGTTTTTAGCCAAGATTGTGACTGTTGTAGTCGCAGTGATTGCGATTCTTATTATTGCCAAAGCCGTAGGTGGAAAAAGTGGTGCTGCAAAGGGTGAGTTGGAGATCACCAATTTAACGGATCAGCATAAAAACACTGTTGAGCAGCTTGAGCATCACCTGCATGATTCAGCGTTTATTAAAGCGCGTGATAAAGCTGAGAAGAAGCAAGAAAAAGAAAAAACCAAGACACGTGAGAAAGAAATCAAGCAAGCCTCAAAAGACGGTGATTTGGACAGCAAGCGTGAGCCTCACCTATTTGTTCTGGATTTCAAAGGCAGCATTGACGCCAAAGAAGTCGCGTCACTACGCGAAGAAGTAACCGCAATTCTCGCGGTAGCTCGTGAAGGGGACGAAGTACTACTGCGCCTAGAGTCTGGCGGCGGTATGGTACATGGTTATGGTTTGGCATCGTCTCAACTGGATCGTATTAAGGCGGCTAAGCTGCCACTGACGATTGCGGTAGACAAAGTGGCTGCCAGTGGTGGTTACATGATGGCATGTATTGCTGACAAGATTGTTTCAGCACCATTTGCAATCGTAGGCTCCATCGGCGTGATTGCCCAGCTGCCTAACTTCAATAAAGTGCTTAAGAAGTACGATATCGAGTATGAACAGCTCACAGCGGGCGAATACAAGCGTACCTTGACCATGTTTGGCGAGAACACCGATAAAGCGCGTGAGAAGTTCAAACAAGAGCTCGAAGAAACACATGGTCTATTTAAAGACTTTATTCGTGAGCGTCGCCCTGAACTTGAATTAGATAAAGTGGCCACTGGTGAACACTGGTTTGGCACTCAGGCGCATTCACTGGGTCTGGTTGATGAAATCAAAACTTCTGATGATCTGGTTGTGGAAGCGTGCAAAGATAAAACAGTCTTAGCGATTCACTACGTAGAGAAGAAAAAGCTGACCTCAAAGCTTGCTGGATTAGCAGGTGAAGCGGCTGATAACGTACTGATGAAGCTGATTGATCGTGGTCAGCGTCCTATCGTGTAAGCTGACTTCTTTTGTTTAGTTAAATGAAAAGCCCCTCAACTGAGGCAATGTAGATCAGATAAGGATCGGTTGACCGATCCTTCTGATGAGAGACAATCGGAAATCTGTTTATAGGTTTCCGATTTTTTATGTCTATTCAACACTTCTTTGCCGACTTCCTTGAAGAAAACCCTGTTGATGTTGCCCAACTCACCACCTTTTCTGAACACATTCCCGATGCGTGGGTAGCTAAAGCAGCCTCACTGTCCGATAAAGCGACTATCCGTCGACGCCGATTACCGAGCGATATGGTGTTGTGGCTGATTGTGGGTATGGCTTTTTTCCGCAATGAACCCATTGCCGAAGTCGCTCGAAGAATGAACGTCTGTGCTGACGGTTTGGCTGATGAAGAGCTATTGGCAAAGAGCGCCTTAACCCAAGCAAGACAACGCTTAGGCAAAGCAGCACCCGAATGGCTGTTTAAGCAATGTGGGAAAACGTGGGGGCTTGAGCGATACCCTGATGATGCATGGCAAGGCTTACAAGTTTTTGCTGTCGATGGCGCTCTTTTTAGAACGGCTGACACACCAGAATTGAGGGAACATTTTGGCTCTGGAAATACGTCTAGCAACAGACAAACACCTCATCCAGTATTGAGAGTTGTGACTATGATGAATGTTCGCTCTCATGTCATCGTTGATGCGGCGATAAGCCCGTATCGCCGAGGTGAAATTCCTCTAGCGATGCCTTTCATCAACGCTCTACCAGACAACTCAGTGACGTTACTGGATAAAGGTTTTTATGGTGCAGATTTACTCCTTTCTCTGAAAAACAGTGGAATAAATAGACACTGGCTTCTCCCTGCAAAGAAAGGAGTCAAATATACTCTACTGGATGATAAAGAAAGCAGTGACATGCTTGTGGAGATGAAGGTCTCACCGCAAGCTCGTAAAAAGAATCCTCGTCTTCCAGAAAAATGGACAGTCAGAGCCGTCAGTTATGAGGTTCAAGGTAAATCCAAAACGGTGTTTACCTCGCTTCCTAGAGAGCAGTATGACGCCCAATCTGTGGCAGAGCTTTATCATGAAAGATGGGAAATCGAATTAGGTTATCGTGACATCAAGAGCTCAATGCAACACAACGCTTTAGTACTGAGAAGCAAAACAGTCGAACTCGTCTATCAAGAGCTGTGGGGGTTATTACTTGGTTATAACTTGGTGAGACGAGAGGCTAGTCAAGCTGCCGTTGAACACGGACGCTTACCTAATGAAATCAGCTTTAAGTACGCTTGCCAATTTATAGCCAGCCAGCTCAAAATGATGAGTAAAGCGGTGTCTTTAGGTAACACGCCGAAACGCTTAAAGAGCCTTCGAGGAGATTTATCTATCCTCTTTATAGACAAACGCCCTAAGCCAAATCGGCCTAGGGCGGTAAAAATATCAAAGACCCGATACCCTGTTAATCGCTACGCAGCTCCTCTTAAGTGAACTACGTTGCCTCAACTGAGGGGCTTTGTGTATTTGGTTACTGTGCTTTAGGTTGCGAATGGTTTGGCTTGCGGTGTGCTGGTCTATGATGTTTCTGTCCATTATTGCCAGCCTTGTTTGAGGCTTTGCTAGTACCAGAGCTGCCATCCTGACGTTTACCACCATTATGACTCTTGGAGCCATCACCATTGGGTTTGTTATGGCCAAAATGACGCTTGTTTTTTCCCGCAGGCTTATGGCCACGAGCATTGTCACCTGAGCGCTGACCATCGGCATGGTCGACTTTTGGCTTCTTGGGCTTTTTCGGTTTCTTAGGTTTGATTGGGCGAGTATCTAACTTAGACTCTGGCAGCACATTGACGGGCTTATAGCCTTCCAGCTCCAAACGAGGTAATACTTGCTGGATGAGTCGTTCAATACCAAATAGTTCACTGGCTTCCGCTGCTTCAACTAAAGAGATCGCTTTGCCGACTTCACCGGCACGGCCAGTACGGCCAATTCTGTGGACGTAGTCTTCTGCCACGTGAGGCAGCTCGAAGTTAACGACCTGAGGGAGTTGAGGAATGTCGATACCACGTGCGGCAATATCTGTAGCAACTAATACGCGCACTTCTCCGGATTTAAAATCAGCCAGTGCCTTGGTGCGCGCACCTTGGCTTTTGTTACCATGAATAGGCGCTGCCGTAATACCTTGATCATTAAGGTAATGAGAAAGTCGGTTCGCTCCGTGTTTGGTACGGCTGAAGACCAGAACTTGTCTCCAATCGCCGTCTTTGATGAGCTTCACCAGCATAGGTGCTTTTTTACGCTTATCCGCTGGGTAGATAGATTGTTCAATGGTGACCGCAGTGGAGTTCTCAGGGTTAACAGAGACTTCGACCGGATCATTGACTAGACCTTTGGCTAGTTCGCGAATCTCTGCAGAGAAGGTTGCAGAGAACAGTAGGTTTTGGCGCTTCTCTGGAAGCAGTGCGAGTATTTTACGAATATCGCGAATAAAGCCCATATCCAACATGCGATCTGCTTCATCCAGCACTAAAACTTCCAGCTGAGAGAAGTTAATTGCATTCTGCTGGTATAAATCGAGTAATCGACCCGGAGTTGCGACAAGCACGTCTGTGCCTTTACGCAGCTTCATCATTTGTGGATTAATTTTGACGCCGCCGAATACTACATTCGACGTCAGACGTTGATAGCGACTGTACTTAAATACGTTTTCCTGAACCTGAGCTGCCAATTCACGGGTCGGTGTCAGCACCAGTGCTCTCACATGGTTGCCTTTGACTCGGGTGCCATTATCTAATCGTTCTAGAATCGGTAATGTGAAGCCTGCGGTTTTACCCGTACCTGTCTGAGCCGCTGCCATGACATCTTTACCTGCTAACACTGCAGGAATGGCTTGCTCCTGAATTGGAGATGGTTTGTCATAACCCTGATCATCGATGGCTTTGAGGAGCGGGGCAGAAAGGCCTAAAGCGGTAAAACCCATAAATTGTTCTCTGTTTAAGGTGAGATAAGTGCTCTGGCGGCAATCGACCACCAGCAAAAGGGCGCCATTCTGAGCCCTTTGGTCAGGAACATCAATAGAAATTATCGCTGAGAGCGGTTAAGTGTTGTCTGAAAGTTTAGCTTAGTCGTGGCAAAAGCAAGCACGAGACCTGCCAATGCGCCAAACAGATGAGACTCCACGGCTACACGGGCATTGATTAACTCGCTGGTCGATTGCGAGGCTCCCATGGTCATTTCCCAGCCCACTTTAGCTAATACGCCAATGACAAGTAACCAGCTACCTTTACGACCTTGTAAGGATTCCAGAAGCGCATAATAGGCAAAAATGCCATGTAGCACACCAGAAAGACCAACATAGCTAGTCATGCTTGTTGTCAGGTTGAGCACACCCACGGATAAGCTAATCACGAACAATACACAGAGCAGAGAAGTCACTCTTGGTTTAAACAGGTAAGTGATAACCCACAAGCCAGCCAGATTCATGCCTAAATGAGCATAGTTGGTGTGGGTGAAATTTCCTGTTAGGATTCGCCACCACTGGCCTTCAGAAATAAGTTGATAATGCCAGTATGTCAGGCTGGCTAACGGCTCGAACTGCACGCCTAGGCAGACTAAGCTGATAGCAATTAACAGAAGAAGTAAACGCACGCTATGTCCCGATATTGTTCTCAATGTGGTAAGTCACTCAAAGCTTGTATTTGTGAGTGGATACAAAGCCTAACATCGAATGTTGAGTTGGTCATCTTACAGCATCCGACAGAAACAAACAGGCCCATGGGCACAGCGCGTATTCTCAGACTCTCGCTTGAGAATAGTTACCTGTTTGAAGGTGAAAATTTTACTCAGCATAATGAGCTGAATCAGCTGTTGGCTGAGGAAAGCTATCAACATTTTGTGCTTTATCCGGGAGAAGTGTCTGTCAGCCATGAAGAGGTGGCTAAAGCCGTCTTCAGAGAAGAAAAAGTACGGATTATTTTGCTCGATGGCACGTGGAAAAAAGCGTACAAAATGTGGCAATTGTCTGAAAATTTACAGGTATTACCTTTAGTACATTTGCCGGAGAACCTACAGGGAAATTATCGTATTCGTAAAGCGCCCAGTGACAATAGTTTATCTACCGTGGAGGCTGGCTACCATATCCTGACTTTGCTGCAACCAGAGCAAGACTTCACCCCATTACTTGATACGTTCAATCACATGATTGACTTTCAAATCAAGCAGATGCCACCCGGTGTGTTTGAAAAAAATTATCGGTAATAAACGCAAACTCGCCATTTGAGGTCTAAAATTATTTTCAAGCGCAGCGTTGTACAGTGAATCTTTGTCAGGATATGATTACGCGCAATCGTTTAGTTATGGCTGTTACGTCATAACCGATGCTTCGTATAATCCCACTGATAGGGTGTGGGAGTCTCTACCTGAAACCGCAAATTTCAGATTACGAAGAGTGAAGTGCATTGCGCTTTTCTCTTTGTATGTCTGATTATCTTCACAAGAGAAAAGCGTTTGTTGAATACCAATCGAATTGAATGGGGAGACAAGCGTGAACCAAACAGAATTTATTCGTCAGTTACCAAAAGTTGAGTTGCATCTGCATATTGAAGGTTCACTTGAGCCTGAGATGATGTTTGAACTCGCATTACGCAATCAAGTCGCGCTGCCATTTACCACGCCTGAAGAGGTCAAAGCCGCGTATGAGTTTACTAACCTTCAGTCATTCCTTGATATCTACTATCAAGGTGCCAACGTGTTGATTCATGAACAGGATTTTTACGATTTAACCTGGGCTTATTTGTTGCGCTGTAAGGCTGACAATGTCATCCACACCGAGATCTTCTTCGACCCACAAACTCATACTGAGCGTGGTATCGCGTTTGACACCGTGATCAACGGTATTCACCGCGCTTTGCAAGATGCGAAGACGCAATTGGGTATCAGTAGTCGAGTCATCATGTGTTTTTTACGTCATCTGGATGAAGATAGTGCCTTTGTCACCTTGGAACAAGCATTGGCACATAAAGATAAAATCATTGGTGTGGGTCTGGATTCATCGGAAGTGGGTCACCCGCCAGAGAAGTTTGCTCGTGTTTTTGCCAAAGCACTCGAGGCTGGTTTTCTCACGGTCGCCCATGCAGGAGAAGAGGGGCCTGTTGCCAACATTTATAACAGCCTTGAATTATTGAAAGTGTCGCGCATTGACCATGGCGTTCGCTGCGCCGATGATCCGAATCTGGTGGTGTCACTGGCTCAGTCGCGTATGCCGCTGACAGTTTGCCCACTGTCCAATACTAAGCTCAAAGTATTTGAGGAGATGAAGCAACACAATGTTGTCAATTTATTGAGGCAAGGGCTGTGTGTGACGATTAACTCAGATGACCCGGCCTATTTTGGTGGCTATATGACCGACAACTTTCTAGCTGTAGCAGACAGCCACATGTTGACGCAAGAAGAGTTGGCGCAATTTAGTCGCAATGCGATTGAAGCGAGTTTTATCAGTGACAGTGAGAAGCAACGTCTAATGAGCCGACTCGATGAATTTGTCGACAGGTGTTAGAAACAAGCGGAGCATAAACTCCGCTTTCTGTTAATGAGATGAGAACAACTGCTGGTGCAGTCTCTGAGCATGGCCGTCAGTCATCGATGAAATATAGTCCGCAATCACACGATAGCCTTCACTTTCACAGCTCATTTGTTGCCATTGATGGCGAATCGGTATTGGCAGTAATCGCTCAGGATCGGCACTGAGGGCTTCAAAGATATCCATAATGATCTGTTGCCCCTTGTACTCGACAACTTGAACATGAGGCACCTGAATCACATACTCACTGACAAAGCGCTTAAGTATCTCGAGTGCTTGTGCCATTTCAGGTTCTAAATAAGCATTAAATGCCAGCAGTTCACTTTCGAAAGGCGCGTCAACAGGCTTTATGGAAATACTGGTGAGTAATGCGTTCACCATGCCACCAATGGCGTCTTTACGCTGGTGGTGAGTACCGGAAAATAGCATCTCTGTAATGGAGTCGATATGGGCTTCAAACCAAGGCTCACCACTCTCCGAAAGCAAACTCGCCGCGCCTTCTATCCACTGGTGTCTTGTCACCATGCCAAGCACGACTGCATCTTCGAGATCATGCACTCCATAGGCAATGTCATCAGCCAGTTCCATAATGGAGCAATCAATGGATTTAAAGCGAGTTTTCTTGTGTTGATGCGGCATTACGTTTTCGTCACGCATCTGGCTGAACCGTTGCTTATCGGTTTCACTCAGCGGGGCAAGTACCCAGTCAAAGAGAGACTGGTCACAGTCATATAAACCCTTGGCGGGTGACCATTCCTTTGCTTTGAGTTGGCGTTGATGAGAGACGCTGTCTGGAGCGACATCTGCGTGCGTTTGACTGATAAGAGCGGGGTATTTGATCAAACCAAGTAATGTCCGCCGTACGAGATTCATGCCAAAATTCTCAGTATAAGGCTCGAGCTTGGTGACAATGCGGAATGTTTGTGCATTGCCTTCAAAGCCGCCGTGCTCTCGCATCATATAGTTGAGGGCGACTTCACCGCCATGCCCATATGGTGGGTGACCGATGTCGTGGGCTAAGCAAAGTGAGTCAATTAAGCTATCACTCGGCAAAAGGTCGCGAAATTTTGGCTGTTTCTTTTTTATCTGCGCAACGATTCCCGTTCCTAACTGGGCGGCTTCGAGAGAGTGAGTAAGCCGAGTGCGGTGAAAATCGTCGAAACTGTTACCATGAACCTGAGTTTTTGCCTGCAAACGTCTAAACGCTGCCGAATGAAGAATTCTCGCTCGGTCGCGTTGATAAGGACTGCGGTGATCGTCGCGACGGATCTTATGTTCGTCATCGTGGCGCTCATCCCATAAGGAGCTGATTTTGAACGTCATAATATGACCTTTGCTCTTATTACTTTACCAACCATTCTTTATTACCTAGCTAATCTCGTCCAGAGATAATTCAAAGCTTGGAGCGAATGTCGTGAGGAAGTAGTCCATTTCTGGGGTTCGTCTTTCCTGTAAAGTGACATCAAGGCGCTTCTTCGCCAGTGCATATTCGTGATTACCAGCGCTGAGCTCTTCAAGGCATTTCAGATAGGCACAGATAGTGTCGGCCTGCTTGACGATGATTTCGTCGTCGGGGTAGGCGGCTTGAGAGACCAAGTAAGGGGCAAAATCTTCTTGAAACTCTTCGGGTAACATCGACAGCAGTTTCTTTTCGGCGGCGGCTTCTATCTTCTTATATTCTTTTGCTATTTCTGGGTTGTAATATTTAACTGGGGTGGGAAGATCCCCAGTCAGCACCTCACTGGTATCATGGTACATCCCTAATAACGCAATCCGCTCGGGGTTGAGGTTACCACCAAATTTCTTATTTTTGATGAGTGCTAGAGCGTGAGCAACAAAGGCGACTTGAAGGCTATGCTCTGAGATATTCTCAGTCGATACTGAACGCATCAGAGGCCAGCGCTGTATCAGTTTCATTCGAGCAAGGTGGGCGAAGAAGTGACTTTCTTTGGTTTTACTTTCTGTCATATATCTCCCTCCAAAATAAAAAAAGAGCACTCATTGAGTGCTCATTAAGCATATGAAAAATCGAATCTAATTACTACTACTGACTATAAGTCGATAGGAATCGTTCAAAACGACCAATCGCCATCTCAAGATCTTCTACGTGCGGGAGAGTGACGATGCGGAAGTGATCGGGTTTCGGCCAGTTGAAGCCAGATCCCTGAACCAATAGAACTTTTTCCTGAATGAGGAAATCAAGAACCATTTTCTGATCGTCTTTAATGTTATACATCTTAGTGTCAATTTTTGGGAACAAGTACATTGCGCCTTTGGGTTTGACACAAGATACCCCTGGGATCTGATTGATCAGTTCAAAAGCGCGGTCACGCTGTTCCAATAAGCGGCCGCCAGGTAGGATAAGCTCATTAATACTCTGATAGCCACCCAGTGCGGTTTGAATAGCGTGCTGCATTGGAACATTGGCGCACAAGCGCATTGATGCCAGCATGTCTAGCCCATTGACGTAACCTTGCGCAAGGTGCTTTGGTCCGGTTAAAAACATCCAGCCACCGCGAAAACCACAGACGCGATAGGCTTTGGAAAGACCGTTAAAGGTAACGGTTAAGACATCATCAGAGAGTGTTGCGACAGAAGTATGCGTTGCCCCATCATAGAGTACTTTATCGTAGATCTCGTCAGCGAAGATGATCAACTTGTGCTGGCGCGCAATTTCGATCACTTCCAAGAGAAAATCACGGCTGTAAACAGCACCTGTTGGGTTATTGGGGTTAATTAAGACAATTCCCCTCGTCTTGGGTGTAATTTTTTTGCGAATGTCATCGAGATCGGGGTACCAGTCTGCTTGTTCATCACATAGGTAATGCACTGCTTTACCGCCAGACAGAGCAACGGACGCAGTCCAGAGAGGGTAATCCGGCGCTGGAACAAGCATTTCATCGCCATTATTTAGCAACGCCTGCATCGACATGACAATCAGCTCAGAAGCCCCGTTACCGATATAGACATCTTCAACATCTAAAGAGCGAATCCCTTTACGTTGATAGTGCTGAACAACGGCTTTGCGCGCGGAGTAGATGCCTTTTGAATCACAGTAGCCTTGTGATGTTGGTAGGTTACGAATGACATCAACTAAAATTTCATCTGGGGCATCAAAACCAAATGGGGCTGGATTACCGATATTGAGCTTCAGTATTTTATGCCCTTCTTCTTCCATACGCTTAGCATGTTTGAGCACAGGCCCTCTAATGTCATAGCAGACATTATCGAGTTTTGATGACATCCCGATATTTTGCATTGTATAAAACCTAGAAATGATTGTATTTCTTTATTAAAGTACATCAAAAAGCCCTTTGTTAGAATAAAAAACTGAGATATGGCGCGTTTTTGTATGCGCTTTGCTCGTTTGCAATCACAGGATCATGCAAAAGATGGGCTACAACCTTGATCTGAATAAGGTCTATTAATAGAGTAGCGAGATAAAATGAATAAGAATCCCTAGGCATACGAGGCTGATTTGTCACACTTTCATCAAGCCGTTACTGAACTGATTGAACGCGTAAAGGATGCAGAAGGCGGCGTAAACCGTCTGGTTCAAGTTCTTGAGGAAAAACCTGACTTTGCATTCATCGATTGGCTGGAAGCTCAGCCGATCTTCCCTAAGTTTTACTGGCAGTCTCGCGATACCCGTGAGGAAGTGGTAGCGCTGGGGCAGCTACATACCTTTGTCGACCCGGCACCCGCTTATACGATTTTAGCTGATGACCAGCGAGTATGGGGGGGGCGTTCTTTCGACGGTCAGACGGAAAAAAATCGTCGCTGTATGTCCTCTTTCTTTTTCCTACCACAAGTTGAGTTAATTCGTTTCGATGACCGTTGGTCATTGGCCGTTAATCTCACTGCGGAGAAGCACCGTACTCTTGCAGGGCTGAAGAAACTTCAGATTGATGTTGGTGCATTGCTTCCCGTTTCAGCGCAGATCAAAAGCATCAGCCACATACCGGAAAAGTCGCAATGGTCTGAACTGGTTGAGAAAGTTCTCACTGGTATAGAGAATGACGACTTTAAAAAGGTCGTGCTGGCCCGCAGAACTTCCGTACAGATGGACAGCACGGTAAGTGCTGCGCAGCTACTGAAATCAAGTTATCTGCAAAACCACCATAGCTTCCACTTTATGCTTTCGCTGGATAAAAGACATAGCTTTATAGGCTCTACACCGGAACGTTTGTATGCCAGACAAGGTCAGGAGCTCTATACTGAGGCTTTGGCTGGAACGATAGGCCGTGGGGACAATGCCAGCCACGACATGGAGCTGTCAAACTGGTTAGCGCAAGATAGAAAAAACCTCAATGAAAACCAATATGTGGTCGATGACATCATTGAGCGGCTGGCACCTCATTCAGAACACATTGAGGTTGAACAAGAAGCCCGCTTGGTTAGGCTGCGTAAAGTTCAGCACCTTAAGCGCAGTATTCACGCCCACCTCAAAACTGGAGTAAATGGGGTTCAGTTGCTGAGTGCGTTACAACCGACAGCAGCTGTTGCAGGACTGCCACGCAAAGAATCAATGAAATTTATTCGAGACAATGAGCCCTTTGCACGTGGCTGGTATGCGGGGTCGATGGGGGTCATCAGTCACCAGCGCGCCGAGTTTTGTGTTGCGATACGCAGTGCTCTTATTCTTGGTGAGGAGATCCAGTTATTCGCAGGTGCAGGTATAGTACCGGGGTCTATTGCCGACAATGAATGGCAAGAGTTGGATAAGAAAATGTCAACATTGCTATCTTTGATTGCTGATATACCCCCGTTGGGAGTGGCGTCATAAATGAGTCTGCACAATCAAGCCATTATGAACCGTATTTGGTCTCAGGTACTGCTTGAAGAGTTATCTCGCTTAGGTGTCAGTGAAGTGTGTATTGCACCGGGTTCGCGTTCGACGCCTTTAACGCTGGAAGCGCATCAGAATAACAAATTAAAACTGCATACGCATTTTGATGAGCGAGGTTTAGGTTTCTTAGCTCTCGGTTTAGCGAAGGCAAGCGATAAGCCAGTCGCATTGATTGTCACATCCGGAACCGCTGTCGCCAATCTGTTGCCCGCAATAGCAGAGGCAAAACTCACAGGTGAGAAACTGGTCGTGCTAACTGCAGATAGGCCCGTAGAATTGGTTGGCTGCGGAGCCAATCAGGCGATCAATCAAGTGGGGATATTCTCCTCTCATGTGAGTGCCACTCTTGAGTTACCCAGCCCTTCAGAGTCAGTAGCGCTTAAATGGTTGCTGACTTCCATAGATCAGAAAATGTCTGAACAGGCAGAGAAAGGTGGAGCTGTTCACATCAATTGCCCGTTTCCTGAGCCTTTGTATGGTTCTGAATCGAAAGGAATATTTCAGGCATATCTTGATGAAGTAAAATCTTGGTCTCACTCTGACAAGCCTTATAGCTGCAAGGCTCGAACTCAATCATTGCCCGCTCTTCACTACGCCGATGTAGCAGACAAGCCAGGAGTTATTGTCGTTGGTAGTGTCACCCTAGAGGAAGCACAGCAGGTGAAACTGCTGGCGGACAAATTGGGCTGGCCATGCTTGTGTGATTCGCAATCGGGAGTTTCGTCTCCCTTCACACATTATGATCTTTGGTTGCAGAACCCTTCTGCGAAAGAAGTGTTGAGTCAGGCTCACGTTATTGTGCAGTTTGGCTCTCGGATTGTATCGAAACGTCTCAATCAGTGGATATCTCAGCAAGTCGAATCGAGACAAGCGGATTACCATTATGTTTCTCCCCAAGTTGATCGCAACAACCAAAATCATTTACCACAAACTCATCACGTTGTCGGCATTGGGGTTTGGATAGAGAGTTGGCTGCGAGAACGTGTTGGCGGCAAGAATGTTCACTATGGCTGGGCAAAGGAGTTAGAGCATTATTCACAATGTGCAGTGGCACTATCTGAACAAAGCCACCAGTCATTCAATGAAATTGCTCTGGCTAAATCAGTCAAAGACTTACCACAACCAACGCAGGTCTTTTTGGGCAACAGTTTATTTGTTCGGCTGGTGGATATGTTTGGTTCGATGCCAAACCTTGAAACGTTTAGCAACCGAGGTGCATCAGGGATCGATGGGCTGATTGCGACTGCTGCGGGAGTTGTACGTGCAAATCCTCAACCCAGCGTATTGTTTATTGGTGATACCTCAGCGCTGTATGATCTCAACTCGCTCTCTTTACTGACCCACGAAAAAACGCCACTGGTGATTGTCGTAGTTAACAATGACGGAGGGGCTATCTTTGATTTGCTCCCTGTCCCCCAAGCACAAAAACAGCCTCTCTATCAGATGCCTCATGGTTACACTTTCGAGCATGCTGCGATGCAATTTGGCATTCGATACCAAAAACCGACCACTCTTGCCGCTTACAGTGAGTTAGTGAGTAATCATTTACAACAGGGTGAGGGCGCATTGCTTGTCGAAGTACAGACACCTCCTGAACAAGCCTCCTCACAACTGAAAGAGATAACTCAGCGACTTCATGCTCTATAGCTCCTTCCACAATACGGAGAGCCACGATAGTTCTCGACCTGTAATTGTTTATCTGCATGGCTTGCTGGGTAGCAGTGAAGATTGGAGTACCTGCAGGCAATTGCTCCCCGAATATTCATCGTTATGCATCGATCTGCCCGGTCATGGGATGAGCAAATTGATGCATTGTCGCGATTTTAAAACGTGCTGCGATCAAATATCTGACGTTTTACTCACTCAATTTCCTCACCATCCCCCTATAGTGTTAGTGGGTTATTCAATGGGGGCTCGAATTGCGATGGTAGGGCTCACTCAACAGTATTTTTCCGCACATAATATTCAAATGCTTATTTCTGAAGGTGGTCACTTTGGGTTGCATGATCGTGCGGAAAAAAATGCTCGATTAAACAATGACTCTCGTTGGGCTGAGCGATTTCAAAATGACCCCATTGAACAAGTGTTAAACGATTGGTATCAGCAGCCGGTATTTAGTTCACTAAATCATGAGCAAAGACAAACAATCATTGATAAGCGCAGTGCTAATCTAGGTCCATCCGTCGCAAAGATGCTGATGGCGACAACCTTGGCAAAACAAGATTACTTGCTTGAGTCATTGGCTGATTTAAGCATGCCGATACATTACATTTGTGGTGAAAAAGATATGAAGTTCAGTCAGCTGGCTGAACAGAGTGGTTTGTCTTTTAGCCAGGTAGCGCAAGCTGGGCATAATGTTCATGTGGAACAGCCCGAAGCATTCGCCGCGATTATTCAATCTCAAATTCGCGCTTTCTTCTAACAGCGCAATCTCAACAAACAGGAATCACCATGGCAAAAACAGTCGGTATTTCAGAAGAAGAACTCTATGCTCCAGTGCACTGGAACGATTGCACGGGCGAATATGAAGATATTCAGTACCATAAATCCGAAGATGGTATCGCAAAGATCACCATTGCTCGTCCTCAAGTCCGCAATGCGTTTCGCCCTCAAACTGTCAAAGAGATGATTAACGCACTGGCTGATGCTCGTTACGATGAAGGCGTGGGTGTGATCATTTTGACAGGCCTTGGTGAAAAGGCTTTCTGCTCGGGTGGTGACCAAAAGGTCCGTGGTGATTATGGTGGTTATCAAGATGATTCCGGCACTCACCACTTAAATGTATTGGACTTCCAGCGTCAAATTCGCACTTGCCCCAAACCCGTCATTGCGTCAGTAGCTGGCTGGGCAGTCGGCGGTGGTCATGTTTTACATATGATGTGTGACTTGACTATTGCCGCAGAAAACGCTCAGTTTGGTCAGACGGGGCCAAAAGTTGGTTCGTTTGATGGCGGCTGGGGTGCCTCATACATGGCTCGAATTGTTGGGCAGAAGAAAGCGCGCGAGATTTGGTTCCTATGCCGTTTCTATGATGCTCAGGAAGCTTTGGATATGGGGCTAGTGAATACGGTTGTGCCTCTTGAAGAGTTGGAAAGAGAAACGGTTCGTTGGTGTCGCGAAACTCTGCAGCACAGCCCGATGGCACTGCGTTGTCTCAAAGCCGCTCTGAATGCTGACTGTGATGGTCAGGCCGGTCTTCAAGAGTTGGCTGGTAATGCGACTATGATGTTCTATATGACTGAAGAAGGTCAGGAAGGGCGGAATGCGTTCAATGAAAAACGTCGGCCTGACTTTAATAAATTCCCTCGTAATCCTTGATGTGTTGTTTTGGGTAATACGTGAAGATAAAGGTGCTTAACTCAATACTTTTATCTGCCATTGAAGCCCAAAATAGTGAACAGCATAGATTGAAGATTACAAAATAATTAGAAGGGATATTGGTATGAGAACAGCCAAGCTGTATCGCTACAAGCTGCCGATGGACAGCGGTGTGATACTGAGAGAGCAAAGACTCATGGAACGAGAAGGCTTTGTGGTTGTACTAGAAAACAACGGGGAAATCGGTAGAGGTGAAATTGCACCTCTACCGGGGTTTAGTATTGAGAGTATGGATGAGGTTTCATCTCAACTAATAGAGCAACTAGCCATGTGGCAGAGTGGTAAACTCTTTGATGATAAGGAGTTGTACCCCTCTGTGGCTTTTGGGTTATCTATGGCTGAGCTGGAACTGAACAATGGCCTCCCTGACATGGGGTGCTATCAGGCTGCACCTTTGTGTTCAGGTGATCCGGATGAACTGCTGCCTAAGCTCCACAGTATGCAAGGTGAGAAAGTAGCCAAGATCAAAGTAGGGTTGTATGAACCTGTCCGCGATGGGCTCATCGTCAGCCTGTTTTTGGAGTCCATTCCAGACCTTACGCTAAGACTAGATGCCAATCGCGCTTGGACGGCCGAGAAAGCGCAACAATTTGCTAAAAAGATAGCGCCTTCATTGCGTCAAAGAATTGCGTTTGTTGAAGAGCCGTGCCAAGCACCGGGGGATAGCTTCTCTTTTGCGATTAATACGGGTATCGCGATTGCTTGGGATGAAACCCTTCAACACGCCATTCGCAAGGATGATTTTAAACTCGAGGACTTTAACGGTGCTAAAGCCATTGTGATTAAGCCTACCCTTATTGGCTCTGTCGAACGCTGTGTCGAGCTCATAGAAGAGGCTAAAAAGTTGGGGATCAAGCCGATTATCAGCTCCAGTATAGAATCGAGTTTAGGTCTGACTCAATTGGCTCGCTTTGCCCACTGGCAATTGCCAGAAGAAGTTCCAGGCTTAGATACGATAGGTCTGTTTGCACAGCAGCTAGAAGTTACTTGGCCTGGCTGTGATCTTCCGGTGACTTCTCTGTCAGATCAGTCACTAATCTGGCAATCTTAATGCACAACCAACTCTCTCCTTTGAAACAATGGGCTCAGTCGAGCCCATCTTCATTTGCTCTGGATCATCAAGATCAGCAATACTCTTGGGCTGAGTTGGCTGATCTTGTCGATGAAGTGGCGTCCAGCCTTTGTGAGCAGGGTCTAGTACAAGGTGATGTGTTTACCTGCATTAGTAAAAACAACTTAGATTTATTACTCGCGTACTTGGCTTGTATGGAAATTGGAGCAATATGCGCATTGGCCATGCCGCAAACACAAGCGGAGCTTGAAACCAAGCTAAAGTCACTTTACCCCTCTTGTATTGAGCCTAAAGTCTGGGTATCGAAATCTGATTCACTGCTATCTTCATTGTCGACATTTGATGTCGGACGTTCAAATTCTTATCACTATTGCTCAGGTTATCAGCCAGATAATATCGCCTCTATCGTGTTTACCTCAGGTTCAACGGGCAATCCCAAAGCGGTTGCACACACTAACGCGCAACATATTGCTTCTGCCTCAGGTCTATTGGAAGTGTTTTCTTTTAAACAGGACGATTGTTGGTTGCTAAGTTTGCCTATGTATCATGTGTCTGGGTTAGCCATCGTCTATCGTTGGTTGTATGTTGGGGCTACATTGAAACTAGGAAGCGGAGTTCTGATTGAAGATATTCGTCAAGTGACTCACGCATCGCTGGTGGCTACGCAATTACAACGTCTTTTGGAGAGTGGTTCGCCACTTGATTTAACCCATGTCTTACTCGGCGGGAGCCATGTCCCATTGTTCTTAAGCCAAAAAGCAGCACAGCAGGGGGTGGAAACCTGGTTGGGCTATGGGATGACTGAAGCAGCCTCAACCGTGACGGCAAAAAGAATCGACAATCGCGACTCAGCAGGCAAAACCTTACCTAAACGTCGAATCCGGCTTAAAGGGCAAAGAATCTACATTGGCGGTGAAACTCTGGCTTGTGGTTACTATCGATGTGGGGTTGTGGAGCCTATTACACGCGATGGATGGTTTGACAGTAAAGACTTAGGTGAGTGGGTTGAAGGCGAACTCAAAATTATTGGGCGAGCTGACAATTTATTTATCTCAGGTGGTGAAAATATTCATTGTGAAGAAATTGAAGCAGTGCTTAACCGACTTCCCTACATCGTGCAGTCAGTCGTGATCCCTGTGGAAGACAGCGAGTTTGGCCATCGCCCAGTTGCAGTGATTCAAGGACAGTACTCTCTAGACGTTGTGAACATTGAGCAGGAACTCAGTAAAGCTTTGACACGCTTCAAATGGCCAGTTGCTTACTATGAGATGCCAGAATCACTGTATCAGTCAGGAATTAAAGTTTCTCGGAAAGCGGTAAAAGATTGGCTTTTGAGTCAGCTAGAGCAGTAAAGTGATGCGCCAGTTGTAGCGCCACTTCAAATATTGTCGTTAATGGACAGGCAACTTAGTTGAAATGGATCTTTCATAGTCCAAATCTGAATTTATCAAACTTATAACTCTATCTCATAATACTTTCGGGAATATGAGGATATGGATATAAGAGGCGTTCATGAAAGCCGTCATTGTGTTGGCAATATTGATTCAGATTCTAGTCGCAGTCCAAAGTGAAGGCTTAGTGCGATCACTGGCTGAGTTATCTGCGTTTCTATTTATCGCCGCTTTGGTCTTAATATACCAACGACAAAAGCGCAGAAAGCTCAAAATAGAGCCTGAAGAACTTTAGCTAAGCGTTAACCATGCCAATGAGCTGGTCGATATGGCAACCCACAGCGTGACACCAAACAGCAATGGCTTAGGCCCAGCAGACTTGAGCTTTTCCACCGAAATTCCGCAGCCAATCAAAAACAAACACACCACTAAAGCCCGCTTAGCAATATCAAAGATTCCCTGATAGAGCACCTCAAACTGTGGCAACAGATCGCTGACTGCAATGGCGACGCAATAAAACAAGATGAAGTAGGGGATAGTGATTTTCTTCGAATCGCTGCGGAATAAAAAGGCACTGAACAACGCAACCGGAATAATCCAAAGAGCTCTTGCTAGTTTTAAGGTTGTCGCGGTGGTGAGTGCTTCCTCACCGTAGGCGGATGCCGCGCCAACGACGGACGAAGTGTCATGAATAGCAATCGCTGCCCATATGCCGAAAGTCTGTTGGTCGAGGCTTAATGCATGACCAATCACTGGGAAGATAAATAATGCGATGGAGTTTAGGACAAAAACCGTTGCTAGAGAAAGGCCGATTTGTTCATCATTTGCTTTGATGGCAGGGGAAACAGCCGCAATCGCACTACCGCCACAGATTGCTGTTCCAGAAGAAATCAGGTAACCCGTTTCTGCATTGAGGCCAATGGCTTTTGCTGCCCACCAGCCTATGAACAAAGTGCCGATAATAGTGGTAATGATAAGACCTATACCATCTGAGGTAACAGCAAGGGCAGCTTTGAATTGAATGCCGAAGCCCAAACCGACGATTGAATAAGCCAATAGTTTTTTGGTCACTTTTGCTAGATTAAAATCGTGTGGCACCATGCCCAATGAAGCCAACAGAAAACCAATCACCAATGCGGTTGGTGAGGTAATCCATGGTGTTAGGCATACGATTAAGGCTAACCAGAATGGCAGTGGCTTTTTCATCGTTGTCATTACAAAAAATAGCAGTCAAAGCAGTCGGTGAGTGTAACGAAATCCGGCCGATTAGTAGATTTGAATGAATTGAACATACGTTCAGATTTAATGAACGTATGTTCGCGGAATTATTTCCAATCACCTCGTAATTTAGCTACTTTGGCTTGCATCAGAGCTGTGTTAGCCGCGGATGGCTCGACGGGCTGACCTGCTTCGATCTCTAACTTAGACCAAAAGCGAGTAGGCAATCCACTGCAGGCTTTGCCTTTATAGCGGCTAAAGAAACTGCCCCACAACCCTTTAATTGCCATTGGGATCACAGGAACAGGGCTACGCTTGAGGATGATATCCATGCCGCGCATAAAGTCGTTCATCTCCCCATCGTCAGTTAAGCGGCCTTCTGGAAAAATACACACGAGGTGACCTTCGCTAAGCGCTTGTTCAATCTCACTGAAAGCTGTACGAATGGAACGGCGATTGGATGCGGAAATGGGGATAACACCTGCACGTTTGAGAAATCGACGCAGAGGTGGCAGGTTGGCGTAGTCTTCTTCCATGACAAAACGGATCAGTCTAGGGCAAACGGCACTCAATAGTAATGCATCCATATAACTCACGTGATTACAAACAATTAATGCCCCCCCTTGTTCTGGCAGGTGGTGTAGGTTTTTATGCTTCACCCGATACATGGTATGCGTGAGAATCCAGACGATGAATCGTACCGCAAAAATGGGGACGCGTAGGAATAAAGTCACCGCTACCACGAGATTCATTACTGCCAGTAGAAGAAATAGTTGGGGAATACTTATGCCAATGAGGGCAAGGCAGACAATGCCGAGGACCGCACTACCTACCATAAATAGAGAGTTATAGATGTTGAGCGCAGCAATGACCTGAGCTCGTTCCGTGACTTTGGCGCGCTGTTGCATCAATGCGTATAAAGGGACGATAAAAACGCCCCCAGATGCCCCAAGTAGCAGCAGTGATATAAATACTGGCCACAGAGGCTGATAAGCGACAAAGTCGGTGAAAGTCTCAAATTCAGGCAAGTTAGCAGGGACAGACATCGCCATTAAGACACCAAACGTGCTAATTCCTAAACTGCCAAGAGGGACGATTCCGATTTCAATTCTATGGTTAGACAATTTATCACAAGCGAGCGAGCCTGCAGCAATACCGACAGAGAAAAGAGCCAACAAAAACGAGACCGCACTTTCGCTACCATTGAGGTAAATTTTAGTGAAGTTAGGGAATTGAGTCAGATATGCGGCCCCTAAGAACCAGAACCAGCTAATTGCCATCAAAGCTTGGAAAACCGTCTTATCGGACTTGGCAATAGCGATGGTGTTACGGGTTTGCTTGATGGGCTGCCAGCGGAATTTCAAGTTTGGCGCACAGGCGGGGGCTTCGGGAATTGAGCGACTCGATAGGTAACCAAAGAACGCGAATACCACCACGCTTGCTGCGGCGATATATTTTGCACTCTCTGCAGAGGCGATAAGGCCTGCACCCAATGTGCCGAGAAGAATGGCGAGGAAGGTCCCTGTCTCAACCAAGGCATTACCCGGTACCAGCTCTTGTGGCTTAAGTTGCTGAGGTAATAACGCATATTTTACTGGGCCAAAAAATGCGGATTGTGTCCCCATTAAGAACAGCAAAATTAACAGGATGATGTAGCTTTCGGTAATAAAACCAATTGCCCCTAGGCACATGATGCCAATTTCAGCCAGTTTGACCTTCCGAATAAACCACGATTTCTCATATTTATCGGCTAATACTCCTGCGGAGGCAGAGAAAAGGAAGAAAGGCAAAATGAATAAGCCTGCCGCTAGGTTGATGAATAGATCACTGGAGATAGGTAAGGCTCCCGCACCCGCGAAAGCAACAAAGAGCAGTAATACGTTCTTGAAGATATTGTCGTTAAAAGCCCCAAAAAACTGGGTGATAAAGTAGGGCAGAAATCGTTTCTGCCCTAAAAGAGAGGTTTGGCTGTTTGGCATGATGATCCTTGTTCCTTTAGGATGCGATTACCAGTTCGCGATGTAATGAGAGAGTAAGTTGTCTATCAGCTCTTTGCCGTCAATAGGCTCAGCTGCGAAGAATTTATCGTCAACGCTTAGTAAGGTAATACCATGAACACCAGACCACAGCACACGGCTGGCTTGCAACACTTCCTTTTCGGAGCGATGAGGGGCAAGGATTTGCAAGAGTTGCTCGAGCATACCTGTCATATTATCAATGCGTTCAGCTTGCCATTCAGGTAGGGTTTCCCCATTCATGTTGTGCTCAAAGATCAGCTGCCAGCGGTGTGGGTGGCGCTGGGCAAAATCGTGATAGCAATAGGCGAGTTCATATAAGGCGGTTTTAGGGTTTTGGCTTTGTGCGACAACCACTTTTGCTTCATTGGCAAGTTCATCGAGAGTTTGTGCCACAGCGTGGAGTAGCAATAAATTATAGTTGCCAAAAACATTAACCAATGTGCTGGGAACGTAGCCGATCATATTCGCCACCTTTCGCAGACTTAACTCGTGATAGGAGTTTTCGCTCAGGAACTCTTTGACAGTATCTAAAGTGAGAGCGATAAGCTCTTCACGCGTATGATCGTTTCTACGGGCCATGACAAAATTTCAAAAATGAACAACGTTCAATATTCTAATAAGGCTGTGTGATAAGCGCAACTGACTATGTTCGAATTTGCAATACTTTGATACATGTATTCGTCTTTCGCATATTTCATTCTTTAGAGACAAAAGTTACTATTGCTCAATAAGTATAATTCTTACCTTATACAGGAAACCCTAAGGAAAAATATGAAACGACTTTTTTCCCTCGTTGCTTTGCTAATGGTGTCTGTTGCTATTACTCCTATCGCGGAAGCGAAGAAGTTTGGTGGCGGTAAGTCATTTGGTAAGAGCTTTAAAACAGCTCCTGCACCGAAGCAACAACAGCAAAACACAAATACGATTGGTAAAGATCAGGGCACCAAGACGCAAGGGGCCAGTAAAAAAGGATTAATGGGTGGCCTACTGGGTGGTCTTTTAGCGGGTGGCTTACTCGCAGCATTCTTTGGTGGAGCGTTTGAGGGTATTCAGTTCATGGATATTCTTATCATGGGCTTGATTGCTTTTGTTATCTTCAAATTGATGAGAGGGTTGCTTGGCTCCAAGCAAGGCAGCATGAATCAGCAGAGACAACAGCCTGCATTTGGTGGTTCAGCACCAAAGTTTGAACAACCGAACGTTCATAACTTTGAGCAGCAGCCTCAAACAGGTGGTCAAAGTGGATTCGGCTTTGGCTCACAAACGGATATTCCACACAACTACCCACCAGGTTTTGATCAGTCAGCATTTATTAATGGTGCGCGTGAGCATTACCGTATTCTGCAAGGTGCATGGAACCATAACCAACTTGAAACGATTGAAGAGTATGTCTCTCCGAGCTTGTTTGAAGACCTAAAAGCAGAACGTGCGAAACTAGATGGTGAACAACACACTGATGTGATGTACGTCGATGCAGAAATCGTTCGGGCTGACCATGATGCAAGCAAAGCGCAGCTTAGCTTACAGTTTAGCGGCCGCTACCGTGATGCAGTGGAAGATGTTGAAGAAAACATTGAAGACATCTGGCACCTTGAGCGTGATCTAACGGTACCTAACGCTCCATGGTTGATTGTCGGTATTCAAGGTTAAGCACAATTTGTAATAAACGCCCAAGCCAAATGCTTGGGCGTTTTTGTATTGGGCCAAGACTTGATAAGATAATCGATACAGAACAACAATAGGTAAGTAAAGTGGCTGAATTTAAATATAAAAACCTTTCACAAGAAGAGCAGGATAAACTGGATGCAGCGGTGTTTCGTCGTTTACTTTCTCATCTTGATGAAAATAAAGACGTGCAGAATATTGATCTGATGATCCTTGCAGGGTTCTGCCGTAACTGTTTCAGTAAGTGGTACAAAGCGGAAGCGGATACCCAGGGTTTTGAGCTGGATATTGATGATGCACGTGAACGTGTCTATGGCATGACTTACGATGAGTGGAAACAAAACCACCAGCCGAAAGCGACACCTGAACAACTTGCGGCTTTCGAAGCGCGCCAGAAAAAGAGCTGATTCGGGTATACCGATATGAAAGCGCCACTCAGATGAGTGGCGCTCGTATTTCCAACTGACGTTGTTATTGTTATCTAGATTTGGCCAGTTGCTTCAAACGTTTCTAATTTCGTGAGATAAGGTTGCAAATCGCCGATGTTTTGTTCAATCCACTGACTATTGTAGTACGTATCTAGGTATCGCTCCCCACTATCACATAGTAGCGTCACTATTGACCCTGTTTCACCACGCGATTTCATTTCGCTTGCCAGTTGAAGAACACCGTAAAGGTTCGTCCCTGTAGAGGCACCAACTTTGCGGCCAAGAATTTTTT
Source organism: Vibrio coralliilyticus (assembly GCF_024449095.1). Classification (NCBI taxonomy): domain Bacteria; kingdom Pseudomonadati; phylum Pseudomonadota; class Gammaproteobacteria; order Vibrionales; family Vibrionaceae; genus Vibrio; species Vibrio coralinecrosis. The sequence continues at coordinate 2,102,873 of NZ_CP024627.1, read as the reverse complement.
CTAACCAGTGCGCAGTCGCAACGGAAGCAGCGTCTGGAATTGTACGCATTTCGTCAATCACACCCGGTATAAAACTTGGCTCAACACGCGGACGGCCAATTCCTTCAATCTTACTACCGCAATCGCCTTTTAGCTCAGAGTTGCCGGTTTTGAAGAACTCATGGAATACAGAGTTTTCTGGGTCGACAACACAAAGCTTGGTTGAGTGTTTCTGATAGCGGATAAAGCGGCCTATTGTTGCGGAAGTTCCTCCTGTACCTGGGCTCATCACAACCCAAGCTGGTACAGGGTTATCTTCAAGTTCCATCTGGCTAAAAATAGAATTTGCAATGTTGTTGTTACCGCGCCAGTCAGTTGCGCGTTCAGCGTAGGTGAACTGATCCATATAGTGACCGTTAAGCTCTTTGGCTAAACGATGTGACTCAGCGTAGATCTGATCGGAACGCTCCACTAGGTGAGCTTGGCCTCCGTAGAACTCAATCTGTTCAATTTTCTTCTTAGCGGTACATTTAGGCATGACGGCTATGAACGGCAATCCAAGTAAACGAGCAAAATACGCTTCTGATACAGCGGTACTGCCAGATGATGATTCAATGATAGTGGTTTCGGGACCGACCCAGCCATTACAAATGGCATAGAGAAAGAGCGAACGAGCCAGACGGTGTTTTAGGGAGCCTGTTGGGTGTGTGCTCTCATCTTTCAGGTAAATATCAATACCTTCCACGCTGGGTAAGTCGAGCTTGATCAAGTGAGTATCCGCTGAACGTTGGAAGTCGGCCTCAATTTTTCGAATCGCATTATTAATCCAGTTGTGGTCTGTACACATGAAACATCTCCTTAGCATCGTTATGCTAATAATTTATCTATATGACAGGAGAAATACTTTGCCTTATTGCCTTTAATTTGCTTTATTTGGAGAAAATTTTTCTATCATGAGGCGGTGGGCATGGAGCTGGATAAAGTGGACCGAAAGATCCTTGCGTTGTTACAACAAGATGGAACTTTGTCATTAAATGAACTGGCAGAAGCGGTGAATTTAACGACAACACCGTGTTGGAAACGGTTAAAAAAGCTAGAAGAATCGGGAGTGATTGAAAAGCGAGTGGCGTTGCTCAATCCAGAAAAACTGGATTTATCCTTTACTGCCTTTGTGTTGGTGAAAACCAGCGATCATTCTCATGAGTGGTACAGCCAGTTTGTGTCTACGGCCTCTGATTTTCCTGAGGTGATGGAGTTTTATCGAATGGCTGGAGAATACGACTACATGATGAAAGTTCAGGTCAAAGATATGCAGTGCTTTGATAACTTTTATAAAAAGTTAGTCAACTCCGTTGCTGGTATATCCAATGTGACCTCCACTTTTGCCATGGAACCTCTCAAATACACGACAGCGTTACCAATTGGAGATGCTTAAGAAAGAACGAGGTGGGTAAAGCTTAACAGGTCGTTGAGTAGTGAGCCCTGATGAGGTGCTCAAAGTAAACTTGATTTCTTTGAGCACTCAAGAGTTTGATATAGTGTCGCCTTGGGGAGGAGTTACTTGGTAAACCTCATCACCCCTTCCTGAACCGCAGAAGCTACTAGGTGGCCTTGACGGTTATAGATCTCCCCTCGAACTAAGCCGCGAGTGTTACTTGCGGTAGGGCTCTCGATGACATACAGCAGCCATTCATCCATCTTAAAGGGCCGATGAAACCATATCGAGTGGTCGATGGTTGCTACTTGAAAATGCGGTGTCATCAATGACACACCGTGTGGGTGAAGTGCTGTCACTAGAAAACCCCAGTCAGAGGCGTAGCCCAGTAAGTATTGATGGATTAATTGGTTATCTGGTATTTCTCCGTTGGCTTTAATCCACAGGTACTGTTTCGGATCTGTTTTATGTGGTTTGAGTGGATTCACAACGTTAACAGGGCGTGTTTCTATGGGCTTTTCACCGCAAAACGCCGTTTTAATCTTCTCTGGCAAAAATTCAGCAATTTTCTCTGCGAGCTCTGATTCAGATGCATAATTCTCGGGGCCTGGGATATCAGGCATCGTATTTTGATGCTCAAAGCCCGGAGCTTCACCATGGTAAGAAGCGGTGAGGTAAAAAATAGGGCGACCATTTTGAATCGCCTTGACGCGACGAGTACTAAAGCTTCGGCCATCTCTCAAGTTTTCAACATCATATACGATAGGCTTCTCAGGATCGCCAGGATAGAGAAAATAGCTGTGGAATGAATGCACCGTACGATCGTCTGCAACAGTGTATCTCGCGGCGGATAAAGCCTGACCAATCACTTGTCCCCCGTATACTTGAGGCAGTCCTAGGTTCTCACTTTGGCCTCTGAAAAGCCCTTCCTCCAGCTTTTCAAGTTGCAATAATTCCAGAAGTTCCTTGAGAGGCTTGCTCATTCAAACACCTTTAATAAATGAATCAATATAGGTTATTTTAAGCATAAATTGATAAGTTAAACAGTTGATTGAACAATAAGTTATAAAAATATTTTTAATGTCGGCTCTGCATAGTGATTAGGGTTAGCGTCATGACAAATCTGAGCTTGAAACTTATAATCTTCAGAGTTTGAATGGTTTAGATAGTCTCTATGAAAAAAGTATTAACGCTAATCATCTCTACTTTCCTTGGCTTGACCATGCTTGGTTGCCAGTCTCCTGAGAAGCCTGCAGAGGAAACCAAAGTGAGCTCGATTACAGGAACTATTTCATATCGTGAACGTATTGCTTTGCCTAAGCATGCACTGGTGACGGTGACCCTACAAGATGTGTCTTTGGCTGATGCTCCTGCTCAGGTTATTGCTAAGCATCGATTTGAGACGAGTGGCATTCAAGTGCCAGTTGAATTTGATTTAGCGTTTGACCCAAGAAAAATACAGGCTCGCCATACATATAGTGTGAGTGCTCGTATTGAGGTGGATGGACGACTTCGTTTCATCACTGACACTACTTACCCAGTGATTACTGAACCACACCAAACTAGCCATGTCGATATGATGTTAATTGGTGTAAGAAACTGAGTTTGGCTGCCATCGGTACTTTCGGAGGCTGATTTTTCCATCGTTTGTCACTTCAACATCCTCAGAAATCAACAACTCCCTTTGTCTCACCAAATCTTCACCTTTGAGCGATATCCTACCTTGACTATTAATGACTCGGAACCAAGGCAGTTTGGAATCATGAGGTAGTTTTCCGAGAGCTTTTCCTACGTGCCTTGCGTACCCAGGGTAGCCAGCCAGTTTGGCGACTTCTCCGTAAGTGGTTACTTTTCCACACGGAATTTGGTGAATCACCGCAAAGATTTGCATTAAAAACTGGTCCATAATGATTTTGTCCTAGTTCGATTTTTCCATGGAAGGGATAAGGAGAGGGCATGGTATTTTCTACTTTTCAGTTCTTAGTGACAACCTTGTTGGCTGTTGTTTGTGCTCGAGCTATCAGCCTTAGTGATGGAGACATTCCAGTCTTGGCATTGGTGATTCCAGCGTTGTGGGTATTTCCGCAAGGAGGCGTTGTCGGACTTATTTTGATGGCCGCTCTGACAACTTATGGCTTGACATTACCCTATCAGCCGATCGCGCTGTCGATCAGTCAATGGATATTATTTCCATTATTGATGGTCGTCTTTTCAAGGCGCAGTAGCATAGGCGTGTTGCTTATGGCTGCGTTGATAGTCGTGACGCTTCAAGTCGGTATCATGGTCACTCAAGCTGGGGGGAAGCTTGGCGGAGAGCCCATGATCACAGTAGTACAAACATTATCAGTGGTGGTGATTTGGTGGGCGGCAACGCACTGGCAATCTAACAATAAGCACAGTTGGTGGGCCTTGGGATTAATATTGCCACTTTGGATGGCAGACTTATCTTATGCTGCGTTAGTCGCACTTTGCATCACAGGCATCATCGCTGCAATGGAGAGCTTAGCGAAATTAGAGAGCTTTCGTTGGAGCAAACTATTGTGCTGGACATTACCTACAGTGGGGTTTGCAGCGTTAGTCGTCACACCTAGTGTAGATGTCCCTAATCCGGTCTTTGTGGTGTGGGTATGCCTTCTCGGGACGGCTTGGATGACTGATTATATTTTGCGCAGCTCCGATGAGGAAGCGGATCTATAGTATTTAACAATGCTTTGCATTTAAACTATGTGTTAGAGCGATTTTACTTATCTATGCCAGAGTTGCGCATATTTTGAATATTACTGATTGTGTCTGCACGATAGTAATCACTGCAGTGGTGAAGCCTTTTTGTTGTTTTCTATACCTAAAAAAAGAAATATTAATTGGGTAGTGGGTCTGTTTCTGGCTATCTGTTTTTTGCCAGCTCAAGCACAGACTCCACCTTATAAAGTTGCGGTAGAAGCCGACGATGTTGTTACTCGCGTTTTATTTGATGCTGTTGCGTCTGAGTTTCGACTTGATATCGAATATGTTTATTACCCAAGTTTTGACGCTATTCTCAAGTCTGTGAAAACAGGGAACAGTGATTTTGCAGCCAATGTTACCTATACCCCAGACAGGGCGCTCTATTTCGATTTTTCCGGCCCGACCAATATTGAGTATACCTACGTATACAGCCTAGATAATGCCACATTAGATAAGTTATACACTGTAGGTGTGCCTAAAGGAACGATTTACCGAGAGCTGATAGAAGCTGCTTTTCCGTCGATGACTTTGGTTGAGTATTCAGGACAAGAAGAAGCTATGCAGTTGCTGCAGTCCGGCACCGTCGATGGAGTCGTAGATGCGATTAACCAACTTAAACCTATGTTGCTAGCAGGGTTTGATGCCCAACTGCTTAATCATCAGATCTCCATTAAACCGGTTTCCATTGTTTCCACTAAAGGTCGTAATACTCAGCTGCTTAGGACGATTGAACATTATATTCATGGTGCTGAGGTTCAGAAGCTATTACGTGAATCCATCCGTCAATACCAGTTTGAAATACGGCAACAAGCATTGAGGCAGGCCGTACTTAATAGCGGTATCAACTTTAATCGGCCGCTTAGAGTTAAAATCGAAAACATTGGTCAGTATGCCACTTATCATAGTGATGGCTCGATGACAGGGATCACCGCTGATATTGTTCTTCAAGCATGCGATATTCTAATGTTGAACTGTCAGCTTGAAAGTACCGCAGATGAATCTTGGGAAAGTATGTATGGTGATTTGCTTGCTAAGCGAATTGATGTGCTTTCTCCGATTGCTATTTCAGAAGCTCGCAAAGACTTAGTGTACTACAGTGATCCATACTATCGGCCAGAAGCGATACTGGTTAAACGTGAAGGCTATAAAGACAATGTATACAGTAATGTCTCAGAATTAATCATCGAGCGTATTGGTGTAGTGAAGGACGATTATTATGAAGAGTTGCTGAGAGGGCTGCTCCCCAAGAAAGCGCTGCTGACGTACGACAGCAGTGAATCGCAGCTACAGGCACTGATCAATCATGAGGTCGACTACATTGCGATCAGTCGAGCGAACTTTAATATACTGTTGCGAGAGTCAAAAGACTTACTCCCTCTAACTGAAGATCCATTAATAGGGGGGTACTACACTTCTGATATTGCGATCGGATTTGCCAAAAATCAGGTTGGGGAATCATTAGCTCCCCTATTTAGTCGTGCATTAAAAATGATTGATACTGAGCGAATTGTAAAACGCTACGACTATCGACCTGATTGGAAAGCTACTCTTCAGGCGGAGCAACGTTTTTCGCGTCAGAGCAGGGCGCTATTTATGTTGGTGCTAGGTTTCTTAGCCATCGTCGCGATTTATTTACACAGTCAGTCTAATACTGACAACCTGACTCGACTTAATAATCGACGTGCCATGCATAGGCGCTTTCGTTCAGGTATTAATGCCAATTACACCTTGCTCTATCTAGATATTAATCGCTTTAAGTTCATTAATGACACCTATGGCCACGAAATTGGTGATCAAGTTCTTCGAGCGTTGGCGGGCAAGATTGAACTCTATTGGAAGGGGTACGGCTATCGAATTGGTGGCGATGAATTTATACTTGTTGGCCAGCTAGATTCAGTCACACTAAATTCACTGTTAGGAAAACTTTCTAAAATTCATTTTGTTTCTGAAGATCATCAAGTCTCGTTGGATATTTCCATCGCGATTGGGGTGTCCTATCCACGAGAGCGTTTTATGGCGTTGCAAGAAGTTCTTAATGAGGCTGACCAAGCCATGTACGATCACAAAAGGAAAAAACATCACAGTATGATAAATCACCAGTCTGATGAGCAAAATGTTGTTCCTTTAACTAAGGGTGGTTAACGACTAAGCACTTGACACGAAAACGGGGTTAATATTAAGAATTTCCCTTGAATTACCCTCAGTGATGACTGATAATCCCCTCACTCCTTAGCCGTGCTAAGGAAACAGAATCTATGGAGGCCCTGGTCCTCCCGCAACAATAGCTCGTGAACTCGGTCAGGTCCGGAAGGAAGCAGCCGCAGCGAGTGACTTGTGTGCCGGGATGTGGCTGGGGCTTCCACCCATTTGAAAGCCCGCAAAGTTATCTGCGGGCTTTTCTGTTTTACGCGAGTGATGATGGTGTGAGTTATGCGTTCTAGCTCGATAAGTTACGTTGTGTTGGGATATCTGTTAGGTATTCGACAAACTCAACCTCAAACCCTGCAGGGTCAATGAAGTAGACGTTCTTACGATATGGCTCTTCAGCACCTGGTTTTGCAATTGGGAATCCAGCTTTGACAAGCCGATCAATGACTTCGTCTATGTTATTAGTCACATAGGCAAAATGAGCAAGTCCAACTTGATGACCTTGCAGATCGCGGTTTGTGCCTTCACCATGATCGCTCATGGCGATATATTGGTAATCATCACCAAAGTGTAGCCAGTTTCTCTCCTTACCGTACCATTCTCCCGTACCTTCAGCTCGGATGTCCCAATGGGGAAAAGCGGTTTGATAAAACTTTAACATTTCAGGAATGTCCTTAACTACTAAGTTTATATGCTCTAGCTGGATCATGACTTTCTCCTTTATTCTCTTAGCCAACGAGATACAGCTTAAAACCTCAAGTTAAGTTTAGGTAAAGCGTTTTTTTCATTTTTTAACAGTGGCATTGAACAGAATTAAGTATGATTCTTTGCTTGTTATGACACATCACTTGATTGGGTTGTGCTGTTTGGATGGCTCAGGCAAGGGGCGTGAGCTAAAAAGTGTAGGTTGGTATCGGTGCGATGGAGCGCTATGATGTTGAGTATAGTGAATTTGTTTAGGAAGGTTCCTTTGATATGAAGTTGAGTTTTAATGCTCAAGATGCCAGCCAGATATTTGTGGGTGCCTTTGCTCTCGCTGTCCCCGTCGCTTTTTCTGAAGAAGCTTGGCGTTTAGGAGAAACGCTCCCTGGTGCCAAGCTATGGCTATTGTTCGGTCTCTCTGTGCTCTTTCTTGCCTTATATACCTATGAAAGTGTTTTTCAACGCACTATCTCGAAGCGAAAAATGGTGTTTGTGTTTCGAATCATCACCGCTTACCTTATGGCAGCGTGCGTTGTCGCTTTAGTCCTTTATTGCTTAGATAAGCTGCCTTTCTGGGAAGAACCTATGGTGGCTTTCAAACGGGTGGTTGTCATCACTATGCCCGCTTCTATGGGAGCTATTATTGTTGATAGTTTTGATAAAGAATAACTATTTTGAAGGCGGCAGAGGCTCTGCTTTGTCTACAATTTTGATGACTCCCTTTTGCAACAGCAACGTATTGGGGTAGGTGATGATGTTGCCATTTTCATGCCGTAATAAAACATGAAACATGGTGATATCTATTATGACCCCACTGATGTCTTCATCTTTTTCACAGACTTTAACTTGATCGCCAATACGATAAGGGAAGACGAAAAAAATCAACACGCTAGCCGATATGTTGCTAAGAATTGACCATTGAGCGACTAAAGCCACGCCTAAGACGGCGAAGATTGAGGAAAGAAATAGTGAAATATCGCCGTAACCAATGCCAAGAAGTAGAATGAACATGGCTGCAAATAAGCAGAATGTTGACACGTGGAACACTTTGACTACAAATTGTGTTCGTGCCAAGGTCACCTGTTTTTTCTCTGCGACGGTGATTAGAGCCCGCTTACCGATACGGCGTAAACTGATATAAACCAATATTAACAAAGCGCCCAAAATAAGCTGTTGCAATATTGGCTGAGTATGGAGCCATGTTGTCATTAAAGAAACCTCATTTTTCTTAATAGTATTACTTCTGCAACTATAACGATTAGTATACACGCACAAAGTATCGTAAATGCGATTGGGTTATCTGTCCCCGGGATCCCTCCGACATTGACGCCGAGCAGTCCAGTGAAGAAACCAGCAGGCAGAAAGATACCTGCAATGACAGAAAATAAATATGTATTTCTGTTCATTATCTGGGTCTGGACCTGATGAATATGGCTCAGAGCTTGATTAATCTGCTCTAGGTAAAAATCTATGGATTCGTTTAAACGAGCTACAGTATCGAGAGCGTTTTTTAAATGATGTTCTTGCTGTTGTAGTGAGGGAACGTTGGCCTGGAGTAAGTCATCAAGAGCATATCGTTGAGGCTTTAGATAGCGACGTAGACGGAGAAGGCGAGAGTACAGCGCGTTCAGCTCATCCAGATCTTTAACGTCAGGGGTATCAAACCTGATCAGTTGCTCCTCTACAGGGTGTAGGAAGGCAGCGATGGCGTCACTGATGCGGTTAATCATCGACACTAAAAGATCCGAGATATCACAAGGCCCAACTCCTTGCTGAAGAGCCTCAATTAACGTTGCAACAGCTTTAGATGGAAGTTTTCTTGTTGAGATCAAAGCACCTCGATACCAGAGAATTCTTATACTCAACATATCGTCAGGCTCGGCGCCTGCATTTAGATTGATCCCGCGTAAAATAAACAGAAAACAATCTTTACCGTATGATTCAAATCTAGGGCGAGTATCGTCTGCTAGCAAAGAATCAATTAAAGGCTCTGGAAGATCTTGAGTTTGCAGCCATTCGCGTAGACTAGCTGCATCTCGTTGGCAATGGTACCAGTGATCAGGCAATACGTTATCTGTGAGAGTTGCTAATGGCTCAGATTTCCCTTGAGAAAAACGCCAGCCTGAAATCAAGAAATCACTCATAGTGATCCTCCTTAGTTGCGAATTACCCCTATGGTAGACGCTTGTTTTTCATTTAATGGATTTAGGGGTTGCTGTCAACTCTGTTCTTGACTAAGAAGATTGAAAAGCAGAAGGGAAGGAGGCTTTCACACATTTACCTGGCCAGAATATTTCGTAAAGCTTAACGCTTTTTTAAGCTTACAAATGAGAAAGGTGCACTTATTTAGGTGCACCTTGTTGAAACTGTAAGTGAGACTAACCAGAGCGATGCTCTATAGGCCCTGTCACTTGATCCGCTAGGGCTTGAATTAATGCCGGCTCGAACTTTAGCCCATCTTTGCTATAGACGATGCCAGATTGATTTTTTCCTGCATCGTATTGACTTTGTAAAACCGCAGGCAAGAAAACGTACATTTCTTCAAAAGGTTCCCCGTCAGCTTCATAAAATACTGTTGCTTTAGTTTTGAATTCATCAGGTATAGTTAGTGTATTCCTTACAAACACACCTGGCGATGGGAAAAACACTAACACTAAATCAGCCATTCTAGGGAACAAAGGGTTTACCTCTGTCTCTGCTAATAAGCCGGGCTGCTGAAACTTTTGTTCGATCATGCAAACTCCATCGGTATAAATTCAATTCCAGTGACGTCCGCGGCTTCTAATGCATCTTTTACTCTCTCACTGACATAATATGGAATTTTATAGTTAGAGAGAGTAAAACAATCATATTGGATGTCAGTGTGGAAGAATTTTTCCTTGTCAATTAACTCTTTACGTACACGAGTATAACCACCCAATTTATTATTTAGCTTTTTTGCTTTCGATTTGATTGGTTCAAGTAGGTCGTATTGAGCCACTACATTCATAAAAGCATAACTATGGTTAAGTCCATCATTTTCTATTTCAACGGGCAAAAATTGAATTCCTGTGAAACCATTGTTAAAGAAAACTTCTTGGACTTTTAAGCTAGCTAAAGCGCCGACCCCTATTTTCAAGTAGTCCGAAACGCCACGTTCATCATAAACTTTATCTACAGTGACTTTTGGTAGGTTTTTGGTGAGTTTCATGTTGGGCTCATAATACTTTAAAGCAGAACGCCAAGGGTCAAGGACGCTATATGAGCCTTCTCCATCTTCAAACTTTCCAAAGAGTAAGTAGTAATTCATTTTTAATATCCTAGCTTCGAAATTCGTTTGCCTAAATAAGGGGTTCGCAGAGGCTGACCGCCTTTCGTTGTTCTGAAGTCATGATGATTATTTATATCTAGCTTAGATGCTGTACGATGACGACAAGCCGCTGAGTCAGTTTCTATATTAGAATGGTTTAGCTGATTACAACACCCTTTATTTCCCGAGTTATAGATGTCATGGAATGTGTTATTTAATGCCCCTTTTCTATCAAAATTCATGATTAATTCTTAAATGTATTGGCTAAGTTCCTTCATTTCATCTTGTATCTCTTTTGATGATTTAAAGCCAGAGTGGCTACAGTAATCCGAATCTTTGATACTTTCTTCTAGCTGTTGTAATTCTATTCTCTAAAGCGTTTTTAACCTTTTCATTTACATAGTAAGGAGTTTTATAGTTATATAAGGTAAAACAGTCGTGATCTACATTAGTAGATTTAAACTTTTCTTGGTCAATAAGCTCTTCGTAAACGTTCCTATATACGCCTAACTTTCGATTAAATCGGCTAGCTTCAGATGCGGTAGGATCTAGAAAGTCATAATGAGCTGTAACATTCATAAACGAATAACTCTCATGCAGGCCATTATTTTCTACTTCAACCGGTGTAAAGTGAATGCCTGTAAAGCCGCGAGCAAAAAATATTTGTTGGATTTTTTGCTTGCTAGCATACCCACACCAATTTTTAGAAAATCAGACATTCCTCGCTCTGTATAGCGTTCATCGATGGATGCGTATGGGTGCTTTTTAATCAAACATCTCTAACCCAAACGTCTTTGACATGTTTCTTCAGCAAATCGATCACACTTTGGTGGATGAAAATTAACCCAAAATCTTCTTCGAGTTTAAATATCAAACGTTCCTCTAGAGGGATATGTTCAAGTCTAGAGAAGTCAAAATCTGTCGAATTAACGTCTAGCCAGTTCAGTTTACCATATTGTTTTTCTTTGTCCGTCAGTCTATAAGTTTGATGGATATAAGGCATTCGATAGTCTTCATAAACCTTTATTTGATCATCTGAAGGTTGGCTTGGAGAACAGTCAACACGAGCATCTAACCAATCCACACCATGTTGCACTAGTTGCTCTACTTTTGAAGCAATATCACTGATAATAAACAGCTTTGGTGAAAAGGTCATCTCCAACAGCAAGTCAGGCTCTACTGGAACTATAGGCATCGGGGTTTGCTGAAAAGGAAAGTTATCTAATCTTTGCTTAGTGAGGATCACGTATTGTTCTTTCATATCAATTCTCTAGTACTTTGGTACTTCTTGGTCACAGTCTAACTTGAACATTCTTAAGTCTTCAAATAGTGAATTTTTTCTCGCAAGATCATAAATTTCTTCACAGAATATCGTCGCTGTTTCTGCACCTTTTACTCTGAACAATACTCTCTTATGAAATGGAGTATTAAGTAGCTTTTCCTCAGACAAATAGAGATCCATAATTAGTATTTTATTTCTTTTGGGGGATTTTCTAGTCCTTGATTTAGATTCATCAAGGACATCAATGACATTATTCAAAGCCAATAAATATCTATTCTTAAGCACCGCATCCAGCAATCTAAGCTCTGCGGGATAGCATTCAATTCCAAAAGGGTCAAAGCTCATAACTAGCTCGGCAAATTCCTTACTTACGCAAAGGTCGCCGTTGTCTGCTATGCTTCCCACACCTTTTATTGAGCCATCAGTAGCCTCCCAAACAATAGGGTCTGCTGAACTTGTTGGTTCGTAATCTGCTTTACTGTAAAGAGGTTCACTGTTGTCTACACATGTAAAACTTGTACTAGAAACTTGGTAATTTTCGCTAATAATCGAGAATTTCATAGTTTAAGTTTATCGGTTTTAGACTGATTTGGAGGCCTTTCTTAAATCTTGTTATCAATTTAAAGGTGATGAGTTTGAAAGCTATATACTCGTTCTACCAAAGTAGTGGTGCTTTCCAATATACGATAGAAAAGGATGCACCTACATAGTGCTCCCCTTTAGTCACTAAACATCTCTAACCCAAACGTCTTGGACATGTTTCTTCAGCAAATCGATCACACTTTGGTGGATGAAAATTAACCCAAAATCTTCTTCGAGTTTAAATATCAAACGTTCCTCTAGAGGGATGTGTTCAAGTCTAGAGAAGTCAAAATCTGTCGAATTAACGTCTAGCCAGTTCAGTTTACCATATTGTTTTTCTTTGTCCGTCAGTCTATAAGTTTGATGGATATACGGCATTCGATAATCTTCATAAACCTTTATCTGGTCATCTGAAGGTTGGCTTGGAGAACAGTCAACACGAGCATCTAACCATTCAACTCCATGCTGCACTAGTTGCTCTACTTTTGAGGCAATATCGCTGATAATAAACAGCTTTGGTGAAAAGGTCATCTCCAACAGCAAATCAGGTTCTACTGGAACTATAGGTGCTGGAGTTGCTTTGAGCGGAAAGTTCTTGAAGTTTTGAGTAGATAGTATTTGATATTCGTTATGCATTTTAAAACACCGGGGCTTCTTCATCAAAGTTAAACGGTTCTTGCACAAGGCCTATAGCTCCATTTTTCTCTGCAATATCCCATACATGATTAACTAATTCCGCAGAGAAGAAAATAGTATCATCAGAACCTTTTACTCTAAATATGTGCTTCTTGTGTTCAGGGATTAAATTATATTTATTCTCACAAATAAAAAGCTCGTCAACAATTAACTCAGGAGGAAGTCCATAATCAGAGTTATCTTCTATATAAGTATGGCTTTCCTCCTCATTCATTACATCGATTATGTTGTTTGTGGCCATAATATATCTATTTGAATATTTTTTATCTTCAGATTTTAGCGCTGCTGGCATAAAAATTATCCCATAGGGATCCCAAGACATGATAGCTTTCATTATCAACTCGGATACCATCCTGTCACCCTTGTCAATAATATCGGGAATTTCATCTAGATCATGGTCACCTGCTAGCCAAATGATTGGACTTAAGGCTGATACAGGAATATATGAATTATTTGAATAAAGATATTCTCTTGCATCATCTGGCTTAGCTATAATGTCGTTTGACAATAAGTTCTCACTAAATGTCGCTAGCATTTCAGTTTTTATCATTTACCTAGCTCCTTAACGTTTCTGAGACGACCTTTTTTTGAGTCAAAAATAATAATTTTAACTTCAGATTTATTTTTTACTTCTTTATAAATGTTTTCATAAACAGAGTTTTTATTTGAAGAGGCAAAATACTCTTTGTCATTCTTTTCGTATGTAGTATTTTCTACTATAGAACCATTATTTTTTTCTTTATAATACTGAGTCTCTTCTTTATCTAACTTCCTATTATAAAAAACAAACTCTTTTGAGCTATAGTGGCTATCTCTTGATACACACATGCCACAACCTGTATTGTTTTCTTTGAATCTAACTCCATCTGACTTTAGCAAAAGTTTAAACTTAGATATATATTTTAAGATCTTATTAGATACTTTATCTATTTCCTTAACATAGATTTTAAAGTCTGTGTCACAATCTAAGTTTTTTAATGTTAAAGCAAGCTTAATTGCAACCACTTTATGATACCCAGTAGTTGAGTCAATCGATTTCTTTAGGCTCTTATCTTTTACTTTAGCTGATTCGGCAGACATTTTAGCTTTTGAACTATAAAAAGAACCCTCTATATTGGGGTCAGTATGGCCTGAAGAATGTTGTGGGGTCTCATAATAGCAACATATTTCTTCATCTGAGGAAAGTAAAACTAGGTTACTCCCATGATTCATGGACCAACCTTTCCTTTGCATTTGTAAAGTTCGAAAACTTGCTAGACTGCCTACAACCATATCGCTAATAATATGATGAGCATCAAGTGTACCGGATTTTAAGTTTAGAGGGTGTGAAGAACGAAGTTCAGCGCTCGCTAGTTTATATGAGTCTGACTGTCGGACTACGTCACCTTCGAACTCTTTAACTGAACATTTGTTGTTTTCGTTTGTACTCGTCATGATTTAGCTTTCCCTCTGCTTCTAAGCGCATCAGAACATTGCCTTTCCCCTTTTCCTGCGGGCCTTTTGCAGATTTTACATCTAGGGCTATCTTTGTCTTTTTCTTCGTTCGCTTTATCGCGGCTTTTTCCCGATTGAGAAGACTTACCAGTATCATGCTTCACTTTTGCTGGATAAGCTCTTTCACTCTTACCTAAGATTCGTGCAAAAAGTTGATCAAATTCGCCCATTGCATCTTTCAGCTTATCTGGCACCATTTTATCAATCACTTTGACTTCGTCGGCTAGCTTTAAGAAATACGCACCAAGCTCATCCGCTCCCATTCTATTCGCGTAAGAGGCTAGCTCTGTTGCTACTTCGATACATGGTTTTAGGACATCAGAGATAATATTGCTTGCTTGTTTGGCGTAGTCCATCCAGTCCAGAGTTCTGAGGAATTTTTCTGGGTCTCCTTTCCCTAAGCCTCGTAGTACCGCAAGTAATGTGTCTTTAGATGTCCCTTTACCACCTTTGAGGGCTACTTTACAGGTACCTTTAACCGCGCTGCCGAAGGTTGGGATACAACCGATAAGAGTAAGGGAGAGTGCTAGCCAGTTTTCCGGCTTATCACGTTCAGCTTCATCAAGCAGTGTCATGACGTTAGCGGACAGATCTCGTACATCTGCTGCTTGGTCAACGACCGGAATCATAGTTAATGCTGTGTTGGCGATAATTTGTTCTACCGAGGCGTCATCATTGAAGTCCCCAAGGATAACTCCCCATATCCAGCTAGCTGCACCGGACATACGCTTCCAAGCATTTTCCCAAAAGCCGACTTCACCTTTTTTTGTTTTCTCTATAAGCAGTTGTGCATTAGCATTTGGATTAAAGTTGGGGTTGGTTTTTGTCGGAATATTCGGTGTAAAATCACGAGAGTCTTCCCCATATTCGATAACAAATTCCCCTGGTGCGACACCTCCTACCGATGCCTTACCTTTGTCATCCAGTGTGCCTTCAAAAACGCCGCCTTTTTGATCGGTCAGCTTGTAGGTCGCACCTTGAACAGGGTCACCATCTGAATAAGAAAGGAATAGATCAACAGTATAAGTCCCTTCAGCTTCTTCTGTGACAGTGACAGAAGGATTTTGAGCACCGCCAAGACACATAGTGTTGGCTTTGTTCATTGTCATTTGGTCTGACAAACGACAAACACCTTTTCCTTCCATTGAAACGGTTGGAGAGGCAGAGATGAACTCGGCTTCAGCTTCTATAGTGCCTGACGCGACACCTTTCTTATCGCCCCCCGCATCACCGGTACTTGCTGCGAATTTACTGCCTTTAATCGCAATACTATTGCCGCCATCCATGGATACGGTGGTCGTTCCATCTGCTAGATCAGCGGATTTTGCATTATTACCATATGGGATAGGTACAACGGCATTACCGATTGTGGTCAGACAAACGTCGGGCAATGTGGCATTGGCTTCACCGCCGGATCCCTTATGAACTACGCTGAGTCCATTTGCACAAACTGTTACACCCATGATGCACCTTGAGTCATTAAACAAATATTGATCAATGATATAAAATAAAGCGCACATCAATCTCACTAAATTCATAGTTATAGTGAATTTTCCGCACTTCTAATTCACCAAATCGATGGTTCTTGGCTGTATGTCTCACAAAATGGATGAAATTATGTTGTTGGTTTTTTTTGCGTGAACGATATTTTGATGGTATCCGGTTGGATTATTCTTGTTAATAACGTCGATGTATTTCTGTAGTGAAGTCACTTGTTACTAATCAATAGAAGTGCTGTGCTAACAGGATGGTCAGGGATTTGGTAAGTAAGCGCTCAATGTGAATATTCAAGGCTTGAGGGGAAAAGTCTCAAGCCTGTTTGCTAAAAGGATACTTCTACACTCACACCTTCAATCCAACGTTCTTCAGGGATAGGCTGATCGAAGCTCAAATTGACTTTTAGGTAGGCTGGTTGTCCTTCAAAAGGGCTTTGTAGCTCTTGCGGTAACTTGTTCACAACTTCAACTTGGCTTGATACTGTCGCTGTGTAGGTTTCTCCATCTGGATATTTCACTTTGGCATGAGTGCCAATGGTACTGAAGCGCAAATATTTTGGATCGAGAAATGCGGTGATCTCGGGCGTTGCATTTTTTGCGATCGTAATAAGAGGCGTGTTTTCGAAAACGCGCTCTCCTTCAAGGACATGAATGTCAATAACCCTTCCTGCAAATGGGGCCTTAATGGTTAAGCTTTCTTGAGTTGAACGCTTGACGATAAACGCTTTCATCAGAGAGCGGTATTCGGTGGCGATGGGGCCTGCCAGTTTGGTTTCAGTGTCGGCACGTTTTGACTCAGCGTAAGCAATTTTTTGACTGCTTAATTGAGTGTTAAGAGCGTTAGTGATGTTGACCATTGAGGCATAGTCGACCTCAGACACTTGGCCTTGTGAACGGTACGTATCGTAGTTTTGCTGGATTTCCTGAACTTTATCAAGGTTACGCTTTGTGTGGTTGATTGCCTCAGCATATAAGGCTTCAATGTTGAAATCTTGACCAGTCGGTAGTTTTAAAAGCTCACTCTTAATGAAGTTTAGCTCTTGATCTAAAGCAGGATCACTCAGTAGTAACAAGGTTTGCTCGTGGGACACTGTTTTTCCTACATCCGATGGTATTGGGCCGACAACACCTGGGTGAGTGGCGTTAATTGTCACTGGATGTGAGGTAATGATGGCTGGTGCCGTAACCAATACTTGTGTTTTAAACAGGTAGTAAGCCATCGCTATTAATGGGCTAATGACGATGGCTAGAATCAGGTACCAACGTAGGCGATAACCGCCACGCTTTGCCTGACCATAGACAACTTTAACGCCACCTTCAGATTGTGGGTTATTCTTTTTATCTAAATGAAAATTCACTTTCATATTAAAATCTCTTACCTTTCTTTAGTACCCACCAAGGCGCCATACTTGATTCTTCATGACTTCTTCTGACAACCTCATTCACCATTGAAAAAGCGGTTATGAGCCGCATGAAAAACTGGTAAATCGGGTAAAGAGGGAGCCATTTCATCTCTTTTATATCTTGTTTTTTTCGCTCAGACACTAAGCCCACATACACAATAAAAATGACAAGTGATAAGAAAAGATAAACACAATACAACATGAGCGTAAGTGCTAAAACGAAGGGGGTGGGGTAGCTGTAAAAAATAAACAAAGTGAAGAAAACAACCAAAAGTGGTAATAGTACGTTCTGAATTACCCCGTATGTGATGGTAAAGATGAAGTTTCCCCACCCCAGCAGAGAAGGGGACAAGCCATCTTTGTGCTTACGAAGAAAAAGGAACAACAAATCACCATCCCAACGTAGTCTTTGCAATGCCAAACCCTTTAAGGTGTCTGGTACGTCAGTATGGCCAATAGCATGTGTGGCGAAGGCGAGCTTGTTCGTTGGGTATCGGCGCTTATATTGTTTGAGGCGCATGGTTAAATCTAAGTCTTCCGCAGTATGAGTATCCCACCCGCCAACCTGTTTGAGAGTACTCTTTCTGAACGCGCCAAAGGCACCTGAAATATTGTTGAGGACACCCCAATTAGCCATGCCGGTTTTCCCCGCTTGCATCGAAAGCATGTACTCCAGAGACTGCATTTTAGTCAGGATATTCTGGCTGTGATTCCTCACTCGTAAAGCACCACCACTGGCAATGACATCTGCTGAAGAAAATGATGTCATCATTTTGCAGGCCATATCGTTATCAAAAGAGGTATCGCCGTCAACATTGATCACTATGTCACCGGAGGCAATAGATAATCCCGCATTCAAGGTAGAAACTCTTCCTCCTCGCTGCCATTTGGGAATAACACGCACTTTTCTATTCTTCACTTGGGCATGGCGTTTGACGCCTTCAACGGCGGCTTGATATGTGGCTTGGTTTTGTACTGCGCCATCAACCACGGCAAGGATCTCAATAGAACCCGGGTATATTTGCTCAACGAGCGTATCAATCGTAATACCGATGGCTTCCCCTTCTCCGTAGCATGTGATGACAAAGCTAATGGCAGGAAAGTGTTGCGGTTCCTTTACTTGCGCACGGTACGCCCAACGAAAAATGCCAGTGAGAACTAGCAGATAAAGCGGGAGTTCAATGATGATCATCAGGGGAAAAAGCAAAAACCACAGCTCTTGGTTGTGTAAGAGCATTCCCCTGAAATAATCAAATAACGTCAGGCTATCAGACAGCATAGATTTCTCTCAGTAAAGCTTCTAACCAAGACTCAGGCTCCCCGTTAAGTGCGTGGTCAGGTAGGCTTCTGGCAAACACATTTAGTTCGAAATCGTCTTCTTCAATGAGTTTGCTCAGAGCGGAAAGCTTATTCTGTATAGCTGACAAGCTAGAGTGGTGAGTTTTTGGCATGAGCACTAAAAGCACATCTTGCTTATACTGACAGCAGATATCGGTATCTCGAAACAAGCCGCTCAAACGGGTGGTAATTTGCTCGATCAAAGCGAAGAGTTTTGTATCCCCATGTTGTTGACCATAGTGGTCAATAGAGGGCAGATAAAGTGCAAGGATCAAATGGTTTTCATTATGCCTTAACGCGACTTTATTTAGCCAACTGATCAAATTAACAAAATAGCTAGCCTCGACTTTGCCTTTGATGGACAGTTCAGGAGCTTGGGTGGCTTTTCCATGTTGGTAGATGTATTGACCGGATTCACCCAGTTTGTATTGGTAGATCTTTCTTTCAATCAGTTCATGTACAGGAACTTTGGAATCGCAGCTCATACATTGAGTGATTGTCGACGCTTCGACAAACATATTTGAGCAAGTGTGGCACTTCTGGTTTTCCAACGGACGGTCATAATCTACCCCTATATGTCGAAGCTGGGTAAGGCATTTAGGGCAAGCTAATTTGCCTTTGCGAGTAAAGGCTTGTTGATCATCGACATGCCCACAGGTAAAACAGTGCAGCGAGCTTTGTGATTCGATGTCTATGCTTTGGCAGCTTGGACACACGTCGACATAGTTTAAGTGCCCACTGTTACACTGAGAGCAAATGCGAATTCGATCGATTAGGTGCTCTTTTTCTAAGATATTACGGCTCTGCTCAGACAAAGCATAGCGGTATGCGGAATCTAGCTCTGGATATAAAAATTCGATAAGAGGGTACTGATATATAGTCGGTTCGCTGACATTTTTGAGTGAAGTAATTCGGCGTTCACGATTAACTCCTAGCCAACCAATGATAGGGTCAAGAGCCTGAATATCTGATGCCGTTGATAGCTTTTTTTGCGTATTATGCCATAGATCGAACGCTGTATTTTCGTCAAACAAACCGTCGGTTAAGCAAGTTGTTAGCGTGTTTTCTTCCGTGCTAAAAAGGCACCAACTCCATCTCAGCTTTTGCTGATAGAATGCTTTTAGAGTTTCCTTTTGAGTGTCTTGATTTGAAAAGGCAATACAAGCCGCACCACCAAAACCTTCAGGCAGTTCCTGAACCGAGCGAACATAAATCACTTTGTCAGTAAGATGGCTAGAAGGTGGAGTATCACTGAGCCAGTAAAAGTTTTTAATGGGAGCGGGCATGGTTAGTCTCATTAGGTCACAATTCTGACAGTAGAGCCACTAGATATCGGAGACGAATCGAGGGCGTACCGTCGCAAGTTTAGTTAAACAATCGTCGTGCAATAGATACACAAACAACTTAAATTACAGGCCTTTCCCTTGTGTATAGAAGGGAGTCAGAGCCAAGTTATTTCTCGTCTAACTTCCACAGTGTTTATCCCTAACGAACTTTTTCTCATTTTGGCCCAAAATTAAGTTGAGGCTGATTAAACAATAGGTGGCTGTCTCATTTCTGAGAGTTGTCGAGTTTTAATTATGAGTCATAATTTTTTAGGTATTTATATAAATTTTTATAACATAATTTAATCCAATAAGTTTTTAAGTTATTGTTTTATAATTACTTTTGTTTTGATGAAACTTGTTGTGTCAGATTGCATTGATCATATGCGTATATCCGCATTTATTGAATTAAAGCTTAAAAGTGCATTTAATTATGAGGTTTGTTGAGTACATTTATTCAATGTCAGGTACACGACAAGCAGTCACATGTTTTCAAAAGAAAAGCTGGAGGGGGGGATCCTCCAGCCTTGTTTAATGTTCAGCTTGAACTAAGGAACCAGTTTCCACGCCATCTCCCAGTACAGTCCGACACCTGGTTCATACTGATTGGAAGATTCAGACCACTGCTTGCAGTAACCACTGGCTTGACCATCCAGGCATTGATATATGTTGCCATTCTTTTCTTGAAGCACCTGAGTACCAGCTTGATAGCTTTCTAAGCTTTTAGGAAAAACATAATCATAACGAGGCAGTGGATTGGTATTTGTCACAGATAATAACCAGTGTTTATAAGTCTCTGTCGCTTCGGGTTTAGTAATGAACACTAAGTGATCGCCATTCAGCTGCAGAGCGCCATTGCCGGAGCGATAGTCTGGCGCAGTTTCAAGAAAATCTCGTGGTTCAAGCACCTCTTCGAGCAGTGGTAGGTTAGCCAATTCCGCGATAGCTTCTCCAGTATAGGGAGGGACAAAACTGTCTTTCAGGCCATATAGCATGCCAATAGGAGTGACTTTTTCGTCTAGGTAACTGACTCCTTCACCTATCTCAAACTCAGTTTGCATGATTGACCAGAATAGCGACGCTTCGGATCCGGTTGCAGACTTTGGAACAATGCCTTGCCATGATACAGAATCTGATGTGTAGGTGACGGAATTAGTTAGAATACGGCCAAAGTTCGTCCCCGGTACTTGTAGGAAGCCACCGTTTAGCCCTTGACCGGCCGTCGTGGAGAGGAAGCCATGGCCTAAAATGGTGCCGAGTGATGTGCCAAGGAAAGTGATCTTACTTTTATCAAGGTCAGGCACGCCATCAGGAGAAGGTAAGAAGTCCAACTCCTGCAGTGAGGTATTAATGGCGTTGAGAAGGGTGTGCATATCTAGGTTACTCTGAACGGCACCACCTGGTAGGCTAGCGGCATTATCCGGTTTCATGATTGAGCCCACGTGATCAGAATCATCTTCTGCTCGCGAACCGTGCCATACCCAGTCAATGGCGATCACTGCATGACCATCTTCAAGAGCTGGTGCTGCAACGGATTTGGCATCAGACTGGTCGCCATTCAAACCGTGGGCGTATATGACAACAGGGGTTGAATGAGATAGCGACTCTTTAGGGAATAAAATGGTAAAGTCTAACCACACATTACTTGGCTTATTGGTGATGCGGCCTGTTTGTTTGTCTCTAAAGTCCATGGCCTGCATGCGACCTTTGAGTGAGTAAACCACTTCATTGCTGTCGTGTACATAGCCGGAGTTATCCCAGTCGAACTCGACTTTTGGTGTGGCCTTAAGCACCTTCTCTTTTAATGGCGCAAATTGCTTGGTTGCTTCTTCTTTTGTCACGGTTGTAAAGACGGTGAGCGATACAATCTCTTCTCTTGTGATCCCCTTAGATTCGAGGTATTGAATGTAAGGCTCATAGAAATTGGAGAGCTCGGAACCATCCTGGCTTAAAGCTTGTGTGACACCGTTAGAGGGACGAAAGTCATGGCCCTTGTCGCTTTTCAATGCATTAGTGACCACCGCGATATGTGTATTACCGTAGTTAAACCGGGCTCTTGGGTAGACTGACATTATGTGGCTACTATCGGCTTTAACCTCTGCAGGTTTGCTGGACAATGGTGCAACCGGTACCCTCTCATCAAGGCTGTAATCAAAAACCTGAACGCTATCTCCGCCATCACTTGGTAAACTTGATGGATCAAATGGCTGGTGGAATTCGAACAGCACTGGCGCTGCGACGGAGAATCCATTTTTGCCATTGATGATGTCTTCAGGGGTAAAACTTTTTGGTAACTCGTGAATGAAGTTGTTAGAAAAGATTGCGTTCTTTATGTTTAGGCGCAGGCCTGTGTCAGACTGACTATCCTTCTTTGTAAAAGCCTGATTACTTGGCCATGGTAACCCACATGAGTCGCTAGTCAGCGGATTGCAGTGTGTAGTATCTGTCGCTCCCCATGCGCTGCCTGTTAAAAATGCCATTCCCAATGCTAACTTGTTTAGTTTCATCGCTTTCTACTCGCCTTCTTATTGTCAACGTTTATTAGTTTTGTCTTCAGCGTGCCTTGCTGGTGGGGTAAAATTGCCCCTATGCATCCAGTTGCTTTTTTGACTATATGGCGAGGAGAAGGTAAATGGTTCAGAATGATCATTAATAGTTATTAATTTTTATTTGTTCATTATTTGAAATGATTATTAAGGCTGGCTCTGATAGTTTTGTTGTTTCAACTATCTGATATATAATTCTATTTTTTATATTTGTGGTTAATCCAAGATTCAATTTATTCTTCTGTTTTTATAAAGGCCGTATCAGATTAAGCTTTTTGTATCGACACTTGACTCCATGAAGTCTTAGAGTCGTCATGACAAACTTCCAAATCATACGTCTGTTGCTTATCTTCACGATCTCTTTCCTTGTCAGTGGTTACTTACTTTCGACATGGTATGGGTTTATATTATTTGAACGGTGAATGCATGTTTGATAGCGTAACTGGCTGTTAAGTATAAACATTAGTGGATTTTTACTGAGTGTTAAGATAGTAATGATTCATTGATTCTGCTGTTTTAAGGATCGATAGATGCGTTTTCCCCTAACTACATTAGCTGTATCTGTGGCGCTTATTGCTGGATGCAGCTCTCAAGGAGTTCAAACTGTGGCTCAACCATCCCAAATAGAACTCGCGGCTCAGCAAGTTCCGGCTCCAGTAGCCCAAAAGCAACCTTATGTCCTTAACAATCATGGTGATCGCCGCATAGATAACTACTACTGGATGCGTGATGATGAAAGAAAAGATCCTGAGATCTTGGCGCATTTAGAAAAAGAAAATCAATACACGGATGCGGTGTTAAAGCATACTGAACCGCTACAGGAAAAACTATTCCAAGAGATCAAAGGGCGTATTGCAAAAGATGACAGTTCAGTTCCTGTAAGAGAAGGGAGCTATTTCTATTCGAACGAAGTCTCTGGCGACAATGAGTACCCTATCTACCAGCGCGCCAAAGATTTTTCAGGGACGGATAAGACCGTTATCTTAGACGTCAATGAGCTGGCGAAAGAGCACGAATTTTTCAGTACGGGTGGCTTGTACGTTAGTCCAAATGAGAATTTGCTGGCGTACGGTGAAGATACCCTAAGCCGCCGAATTTACACCATTAGAGTCAAGGATATTACCACAGGCGAATACCTCAAAGATAAAATAGAAGGAGCGTCGAGTGGTGTCGCTTGGCAAAATGACAACCAAGCTTTTTATTACATCAAGAAAGATCCTCAAACCTTACTGGGCTATCAGGTCTATCGTCATGTGTTAGGAACGCCACAAAGCAGTGATGAGCTGATTTACCAAGAAGATGACAGCGCGTATTACATGTCTTTAGGCAAGAGTAAAGACGGCGAACAAGTTTACATCTTCCATTCAAGTACGGAGACAAGTGGTGTCTCTGTTATTGACGCTAATGATCCCCATGCTAAGGCTGAACCTTTCTACCCGAGAGAGGAAGGCATCCAATATAGCATCGCGAAACTTAACGACTGGTATTTTATCTACACCAACTATCAGGCTGTGAACTTTCGTTTAATGAAAGTACATAAGGACCAGATGCATGATAGGTCGAAATGGCAGGACGTGATTGCCGCGGATGATAAAACTCAACTGGTCGATTTTACGCTGTTTGAGGACCATTTAGTTTATGAGCAGCGTAAAGACGGCTTAACCACGGTTAAGGTGCGTCAGCTTTCGACGGGCAAGGAGTTTCCATTAACCTTTAACGACACAGCATTTGCGGCTTACATGACTGGCAACCGAGAGCTCGATAACTCAAAGGTTCGTATTTACTACAGTAGCCTGACGACGCCGGGGACGTATTACGATTTCGATCTAAAGTCAGGTGAATCTGAAATCATGAAGCAAACACCAGTACTTGGTGATTTTGATGCTGATAACTACCAATCTGAACGTATTATGATCACCGCTCGAGATGGACAGCAAGTGCCGGTGTCACTGGTTTACCGCAAGGATAAGTTCAAGAAAGACGGTACGAATCCTATTTATCAATACGGCTATGGCTCTTACGGCCACACCATTGATCCTACTTTCCGCTCAGCACGCTTGAGCCTGCTGGATCGTGGCTTCGTCTATGCAATTGCACATATCCGTGGTTCAGAAATGTTGGGAAGACCTTGGTATGAAGCGGGTAAAAAACTGACCAAACAGAATACGTTTAATGACTTTATTGATGTTACTAAAGGCTTAACGGAAGCTGGTTATGGGGCCAAAGATAAAGTGTTCGCCGTTGGTGGATCTGCGGGTGGTTTGTTAATGGGAGCCGTTATAAATCAAGCACCAGAGCTGTATCGAGGCATTGGTGCTCATGTCCCGTTTGTGGATGTAGTCACAACCATGCTGGATGAGTCCATTCCTCTGACAACCAATGAATACGACGAATGGGGTAATCCGAATGATAAGACATACTATGAGTACATGTTGAGTTACTCACCGTACGATAATGTCAAAGCGCAGAGTTATCCGAACATGTTAGTGACAACAGGCTTGCATGATTCTCAAGTTCAGTATTTCGAACCGATGAAGTGGGTCGCGAAATTACGTGATTTGAAAACGGACGATAATGTGCTGCTATTTAAAACAGACATGGAGGCGGGGCATGGTGGTGCCTCAGGTCGTTTTAAACGCTTGCGAGATAACGCGCTTGAATATGCCTTTTTCTTAGATTTGCTCAGCGAAGAGTAAAAGTTAACCAAGTCACTGATATGCCCGCCTGTGCGGGCATTTTTATAGACTAAATAAACTTAACAAAAATAGGGTATTTAAAATAACCTTTTCATATATAAATAGAAATCGCTCTAGATAAACCCTGAAGTACCCAGCTTGATTTTTGTAGTAACCATTCACGATTCTAATGTTTGTTCACTTTTTGCGATTGATTTGCGGAACAAAGATCACCACTCTACGTGCCGTCCAGAGCTGAATTATCACTCTGGTTTATATAAAAACTAACAACGTAGAGCTTTATAATGAAAAAAATCATCACCTTGTTGTCTATCTCGGTGCCTTTGACCGCTGTTGCGGACAATGCACGCATAGATGCATTTATGACGGCGTTTCACGCCAATCCGCAAAAAGTCATGGATGCGTTACCAGAGAAAGAAGGAGACGAATATCAAACCATGAGTGCTGAAGAGCTTGAGCGCTTCAGAGATCAAATGCGTGAAACAGTTATGGAAAGAGCAGAGCCAGTCATTGCTCCTCGATTCTCAGCAAACCTGAACAACGATAACCCAGCGCGTCTGGTTGATGTGGGTAACGCACTGATTCGCAATCTGGTTGAATTAGATAGTGCGGCACCAGATTCAAAGTATTTGGACGTTCAGCCATGGTCTGATACCTACTGGCCTTTGTACTCCGGTGCAGCCGCGTGGCGTTATTCTGACCGTGAACTTTACGCGTCAGACTGGCAGGAATACTACGATTTTTCACATACCATCAAACCGTTGGATAGCTACTCGAGCGAGCAGCGCCACTTACTTTCTCCGGCAGAGAAGTATGACTTATTGGTCGGGGATAAAAACTTCACGCTGACTAAGCGTTCGTGGGACTCGGGTAAAGGTTACTATGAATCTCAGGGTAAAGTAGAGCGTTGGATGGGACTTTGCCATGGCTGGGCTGCGGCGGCTTACATGCTTCCTCGTCCTGAAAAGTCGATTACAGTACCTGATGCCAATGGAGAGATGCTTAAGTTCTATCCGTCAGACGTTAAAGCTCTAGGCACACTGCTTTGGGCTGAAGCGCCGTTCAATACACGTTTTATTGGTGGTCGCTGTAATATTCAGAACCCTGAAAAAGACGAAAATGGTCGTGTTATCGAACCTGACTGTGTGGACAACAACCCAGCAAGTTGGCACTTATCTGTACTCAACCAGATCGGTATTACGGGTCGTAGTATGATTATGGATGCGACATATGATTACCAAGTCTGGAACCAGCCGATCCTTGGCTATCAGGTTAAGTACTTTAACCCAGAGACTAATCGTTCATCAGGCAATCCAGCCGATGTGACCATTGCGATGGCGGACTACAAAAAAGATAAGTTCACCCAGTATCGTGCATCACGTGCAGTCTCAGTTGTTGGTGTACAGATGGTTGTTGATTATATGGTAGAGACGAATCCAACTCATCGAAACTACGACAAGCCAAAGCTTGATGGCGTATCGCGAGTAACGTATTACTACGATTTGGAATTGGATGCGCAGGGCAATGTGATCGGAGGCGAGTGGTATCAGAATCGTCACCCTGATTTCCTTTGGACACCAACCCCTGAAGCGGTAGCGAAGTCCTACTACGATGGCAGTGGAGAATGGGATGTGACTCAGTCAGTTCCACAGAGCTGGCAAGATAGAGCGCCTAAAGCGTCTCGTTATACTCAACCTATGACTTCTGTTGTTTCAGCTTTGTTTAGTGCGGCTTCAGGCGATGAAAAACCAGCAGAGCAATGGAAACAAATTGCTACTCAAGGTAGCCAGTGTCTGGACGTTGAAGGAAGTTCTGCCACTCCGGGAGCTCGAGTATACGGCTGGAGTTGTCACAGCGGTGACAACCAACTTTGGCAACTAACGACTGAAGGTAAGATGATCAGCAAGGTAGCACCTGGTCTATGTCTGGATCAGCAAGGGTCAAGTATCACTATGGAAACTTGTAGCCAGCGCCCGAATCAGACGTGGCGAGTGGAAAATGGCCAGCTTAAAAATAGCCTAGATAACGCGTTAAAATGGAATTCCAACAGTTGGTTGGTCCAAGCTGACGTCAATGGCAGTCAGTGGTCTTGGAAATAAATCACTAAAACAATAACAATGCTCTCCTTATTAAAGAGCCCGCGTGCGGGCTCTTTTTTGAACCGATTATTGCAGGCAGCTGCCTTCAAATGACCAGTACCAGTAGTAACTGTAAGGATCGGCTCCCCAGTTAGTTTGGGTTGCGATAAAGCGGTTTCCGTAGGACTGCACCTCGGTTCCTTGTGGGTAATAGTAATAAGGAGACCACTCTTCCAGATTAGCACACAAGTCCTGTGGTTCTGGTGTCGGTTCTTCGAGATAGGCACTAACGCCAACATAAGCATCTGAGGAGCTACGCGCACCTGTGACCATCACATAAACATCGGCATCACCTACACCGCTGAAACCACAGTATTCGTTGTTATCGCGGTTGGTGGAAGCACAATCATGATCCGACAGTGAAGCAGGACGATTGATCGCGACATACATATCAACATTGCCATAGCCGTTATAGGTTTGTACCCAGATATCCTCAGCTGGTGCATTCTTCAACACAAAGTGTTGTTCGTCATTACCCGCTGATTCAATCGCACTTGGTGTATTGATTTGTAAGCTTACGATATCGGGGTTAGGTGTCGGCTCAGGATCTGGCTGTCCAGAAGCGCACTGTGTCACCTGAATACCCACCTGAGCGAACGCGTTGCTCACCGCGGAAGTGTCGTATCCCAGTTCGTGAGCCGCTTTACAAACACCTTCAGCGCCCTGTTGAAAATCTGAGTTTGGTCGCCAGTAAAGTTGGTTAGCGGTAGCATAGGCGATGAACGCTTTTTTGATGTCCCAGTTTGAGCTGGTCGCGAGATGGTAAAATGCCTTGTTGAACACACCGGAGCTGTGGTGGACGTCGATACCATTGTAATACTGGTTGATATGGTCAATGGAGACGCCATCTTTGCTTGGCTGAATGAAGTAACGCATAGCGTCAGAGTACTTCATGACATGCTCGCCCATTTTCCAGTTGAAGCTGCCGTGAACGTACTGGCTGAGTGCCGCCGCAGCAACATCAGAGAAGGACTCATTCATCCCACCTGACATACCACGGTATTCCAGACCAGAGTTCTGCTCTGTAAAGCCGTGGCTGACTTCATGCGCAATCACATCCCACGTGGCCAGTGGATACATTGACTGGTTACCATCACCAAAGGTCATCTGGCGACCATCCCAGAATGCATTGCCATAGTTAGAGCCATAGTGAACGCGCATGGTTAGCTTCTGCTGAATAGGTCGGGTGTTTAACCAATCCATGTACATATCGAAAACGCGTTGACCAAAATAGTGTGCGTCATTCATTGGAGCATAGGCCCCATTCACGCTGCGGTAGTTATTTACGTTACAGTCAAACTGATGAACTTGCCCGCCGTATTGCTGGTTGTTCATATTGAGTGTGACGACATTTGGGCTGTCCATTTGGCAATACTGGTTAACTTCAAATCCGCCGTATTGCGTTTTAGGGCCGAAGTAGTAGCGACCACTTTTGCGGTTACCACCTGGTCCTTCGGCTTCAATAAAAGTAATCCCTTCCCACCGATCAAGCACGTCACCGGACTTAGCATCGACTAGAGTAATTGGCCTTGAAGGTCCCATACCATTCATCTGAATAAAGTCGACTTTGTAGACCAAACGAGCGATCTGTTGCTCATCTTGCCAGATCATTAGTTCAGCATTAGGGTCGCGAATCGCTTGAGAAGCAAAGCCTTGGCTATTGCCTTTTGCCAGTTCTATTGCTTGCTTTGCGTTGAGCATAGGTAAGGTAGAGCCAATATCGGCATCAATGCCTGTTAAGACTTTTCCGTCAACAGGTGTCACTGTACCTTGGGCGGAAACTTGAGCGACTAAAGACTGGCCGTAAACCGGGACACCATAGTGTAACTGTTGCTTGCGAAGCAGTGTCTGTGGGCCAGCTTTAACACGACTTGCGTCCTGATAAGCCAGCGGCTGATTAGGTGCTGAAAATGCCCGTGTTGTCGGCGGATTAAGGACTTGGGAAAGGTCAACTTGAGAGTAGTCAACAACGTTGGCAGCTTGAGAAGCGAAAGCCATCGGAAACAGCATAAGTAAATTAACGTTACGCATACTTCACCTTTGTAGTTATTTTTCAATTGATTGGGGAAAAATTGCGTGTGTAGATTAGAGATATGATGTGGAAATCATAAGTGCAAATGGTTTTATATGATGCTTGGGTGCAAAACATTTCAACACCTCTCTAATAAATGAGAGGCTGAGTCGAAAAGTGGCTTTTTCCATTTCATGTTTGGTGCTTTATGGTCGCGCCTGACCAGGCATGATGGTGTGGTTCGTTGTGAGATGCCTAAAGTTAGCCAGCGCCTAAACCGGCAGCAAAGAGCCATTCATAACTTGTTAGAATAAATTTAGATTAATTTACTGTCCGGTGGGCCAGCTTAGGTGTATTAGTTAAGTCTTTTTCATTGTCTAAACAGGCCTACAAACTCATACAATCTGTGACTGTATTCATTACACAAGTGTGCTGTATGATTTTCGGAACTTAATAATCTTAGGGTAGTCAGATGGCTACATATCAATCTCATTGGAAGTAAAGCATGGCGAAACGTTGGCTCTTGTCTGCTGCGAGCATCGCATTGCTCGGTGGCAGCGCGTATTTTTATCTGCAATCCTCGTCTCAACCTGAGAGCTTGCCCACCTTGGTGGTGGAGAAAGGAACGATTGAGAAAGAAGCCGTAGCGGTAGGTAAAATTGTTCCAGCGCATTCAGTCTCCATTAAATCTCAAATCGACGGTATTGTCGGAGAGATTTATGCGCAAGTGGGAGAAAAGGTTAAACAAGGGCAGGCGCTTATTAAAGTGCGCCCGAACCCTACGCCACAAGCATTGACCGATGCCTCTACAGAGCTGATGAGCAGTGAAGCCACCCTTGAATCGGCTAAGCAAAAACTGGCGAACTTAGAGAGCTTAGTTAAGCAAGACATTATTCCAAGCAACTACGACGATTACGTTAGCGCGCGTTCGGAAGTTAAATCAGCACAAGCTGCAGTGCTGCAAAAACGCCAAAACCTTGAGCTAATTCAAAGCGGTGAGGCATCCATTGGTGATGCGCGTCTGACTTCGACCATTTATGCGCCGATTGATGGCACAGTGTTGAACCGGAAAGTGGAAGTGGGCGAACCGATCATTTCGACTGAATCGAGTCAGGCTGCGACAGAAATGATGTCTCTCGCAGACATGAACAGCCTGATTTTCAAAGGCAGCGTGAGTGAGCACGACGCAGCGCAATTAACACCGGGTATGCCAGTTCTGCTGACGGTCGCGCCATACCCTGATGTACAGATAGAAGGGGTTTTAACCAAGGTAGCGATTCAATCGGAGAACCTCAATTCACCTGAAGATACATCGACAATAAAGAGCTTCGATAATGGTTTTGAAGTGGAAGTTGGTGAACTAAAAATTCCACAAGACGTTACATTACGTTCGGGGTTTTCTTCCACGGCACAAATCACGCTCAAGAAATCGGAAAACGTGCTGACTTTGCCAGAGCGTGCACTGCAATTTGAAGGGGATACGCCAAATGTGCTGATCCCTGATAGTTCAGAGCAGGGTTTCCATAAGCAAAAGGTCAAGCTTGGTCTGTCGGACGGAATCAATGTTGAAGTATTAGAAGGTGTTGAGCTCGGTGAAGACATTATCGATAACAGTATGATGGGAGCTGCTCATGGCTAAACATCATCTCTCATATTTTGGATGCGTATTGCTGGCTGCAACCTTGAGTTTCCCCAGCTACGCCATTTCTATCGAACAAGCTTGGAAGCAAGCAAAACAAAGTGATCCCGATTACGAAAAAGCCAAGATTGGCGTCCAGATTGGTGAAACAGGTGTTGCCTCTAGTCGTAGCTCGTTGTTGCCATCTTTAAGTGGGACCGCATCAGCGAATTGGAATGAAGACAGTGACAATACTAATACTTACGGTGCAACGTTATCCCAAACAATATGGGACAGCAGCCTTTGGTCAGATTTAGATGAAGCACAAGCAAATTATCTTAGAACGGAGCTGGAGCTATCTCAGGCTCACAATGAATTAGCCCAGAAGCTATTGGCGACTTATCTTGATGTCGCCAGTGCTCAAGGCGATCTTCAACTGGCAAAAAGCAAGCTGGAGGAAGGTAATAAGCTACTGAAGATTATCGAAAAACGTTATCAGGCGGGTAAAGTCAAGTCGATTGATGTGGAGGAAATTCGTGCCACTCTAGTGACAGATAAAGCCGGTATTCTCAGTGCACAGGCTCAGTTGGAAGAGAAAAGAGCCGAGCTTGGGGCACTCATCAATCAGATGCCTAAGCGTGTTGACCAAATTCGCACCGACAACCTGATTCAGCCTCCGATGTTGGTTGAGTCCCAAGAACAATGGCTTAAGTTGGCGAAAGACAGTAGCCCAGAGCTGTTAGTAGCCGCGCAAAAGGTCAAAGCCAGCGAGTTTGCACGCCAATCAGCCAAAGGCGGCTATTACCCAACGGTAAAGGGTAATCTCGGCTACAGTGATGATGACAAATATTCTAACGGAGAGTTTAATGCCGGGCTCACCTTGAGTGTGCCGATTGATCTAAACGGTGCGACGCGCGCTAAGGTAGATGAAGCGTCTCTGAATATATTGAGTGCTAAACAGGACTTGCGCAGGGTTGAAATTGATATTCAGAAACGCATTGTCCAGCAGTTTACTCAGGTCGACATCAATTGGAATCAGGTCCTAATGGCCAATGAGGTGGTCGAGTCTCGTGCTAAAGTTTTGAGCAGTAAGGAGAAGCTCTACGATGCTGGACTTCTGGAAGCATCGGAAGTGATTGATGCTCATAACAACCTGTTTGATGCGAAGAACAGTTTGCAAAACAACCTTTATAACTACTGGCGTCAACGAGTTGGTTTGCTGCAAACGGCTGGCAAGCTTGACGACAATACCATGACCTTAATTTCTCAGGCTTTCCATTCATGAGCAATCTGCTTCAGCAAACTTGGCAGACGCTAATAGCACACAGAATGAAGAGTATGCTGGCGATCATAGCCATCGCTTGGGGTGTTATCTCTGTGGTGGTGCTGATTGCACTTGGGGAAGGATTCTACCGTCATCAAAGTCAGTCATTCTCATTTATGGTGAATAACGTGCAGGTGGTTTTCCCATCTCAAACCAGTAAGCTTTGGCAAGGATTAGCATCACGTCGTGAAATCGAGATCCCACAAGACAAAGTCGAGATGATTAAACAATCAGGGTTCGTCAAAGATATCGCTGCGGTTTATGCCAAATGGGATGCCAGCATTACAAATAGTAAAGGACAAAGCGTAGCCCGAGCAGTGAGTGGGATTGACCCTTCTTATTTCCATTTGGCCGAGAGCCAGCTCCAAGTAGGTTCTCGAAATATTTCACCGAGTGACATTGCGAGCCACACTCGCGTTGCAGTGCTGGGCGATCAGATTGCCAAAATGGGTGGTATCGGGATAGGTGAGGAGGTCAAAGTTAATGGCATTCCTTTCTTGGTTATTGGTGTACTCAGCGACGAAGACACCGGTATTTCTTTTGGTGATAGCCGCAGAGTTTTCATCCCGCAAACCACCTATCGCGATCTATGGAACGATAAACCTTGGATGTTGTTAATAAAACCGATTGATGGTATGGACTCTGCCTCGTTCCGAGAGAGTATTGTTCGCTTTTACGCTAAGCAGCTCCACTTTGACCCAAGTGATAAAGATGCGGTGCGTTTGCCTGACTTTAGTGAGGGAGCGGCTGTGATCAGCGGCATTCTTCGCGGGATTCAAATATTTCTGGGAGCCAGCGGTGCAATGACCATGGCGGTGGGGGCACTTGGTGTGGCGAATATTATGTTCCTTTCGGTCACTGAACGAACCCGAGAAATCGGTGTGCGATTGGCGATAGGGGCAACACAGGCGTCAATACTCGGCCAGTTTATTGTTGAAGGGTTGATACTCGTCGCGGTTGGAGCGGCCATTGGGTTAATGATCTCGTTTGCGCTGGTGGCACTACTGAGCACTGTAGCGTTACCAGAGTGGATTGGTTCGCCAGTGATTACACCTGATTCGATTGCACTTTCATTACTGGTCACCGTGGTATTAGCGTTAATGGCGTCTTACTTCCCTGCAAGACGAGCTTCGAGACTGACGCCGGTGTTAGCGCTGAGTGCGAGGGCTTAAACAATGTTGCTACCAATGAGACAGATTTTTCAGGAAATGGCAGCAGAAAAGCTGAGGTTAGGGCTGACAATATTGGCAGTTGCTTGGGCTACCTTATGTATTGCGGCCATGTTAGCTGTGGGAGAGGGCATTCGCCAGGGAGTGCTGAAAACCGCGCAAAATGGCAATGGCAATTTGATCTACCTGACAGGTGGGATGGCAACCGTAGATTATGGTGTGTTCCATCAGGGTAAGCCGCTGACGCTAAAAGTCGATGATGCCGATGTCGTCAGCGCGTTGCCGGAAGTCAAAGCTGTAGCGCCGACGGCACTATGGGATGAACGCATCACGGTTGGCGATCGCGGTACATGGCGAGAGCCACTTGCAGTCACCACTGACTTTCGAGCTATGACCAACCTTGCTCCGCTTTCGGGGGGGCGATGGCTCAACCCGCTTGATCAAAAAGAACAACGTAAAGTTGTTGTACTTGGCTACCTGTTAGCTGCTGATTTGTTTAACCCAGAAGATGACTTTAACTGGTTTGCGACTGTAACACTGAAAGTCAATCCGGTTGGGGAAAAGGTCAAAATCGGCAGTGAAGAATTTACAGTGGTTGGAGTACTGGAAAAAAACAGTGCCGATATTGAGCAGGGTGATCCCATTAATTACTCCAGCTTTGTCCCGCTCTCCACGTGGCAGCGCTTTCATACTAGTGGTGATATAGCTGGTATTAATGTTCAACCCAGAAGCGGTGTCGATCGAGTTAAGTTAGCGGATACGATTCGTCAAGTAATTGCGCGCAAGCATGGTGCCAGTGTTACTGATCAGCAGATTGTTCAAGTAGAAGATATGTTCTTGAAGCAAAAAAGCATGCAGCAGTTTCTGGTTGGCTTACAGAGCTTTCTTGGCATCATTGGTTTTGTCACACTCGCGGTAGCGGGAGTCGGTATTGCTAATGTCATGTACGCTACCGTGAAACGTTCAACGCGAGATATTGGTGTGCGAATGGCTGTTGGAGCGACACCGACGGCGATTCGGCTCCACTATCTGGTTCAGTCACTCATGACGATGGTGATGGGTGGCGCTCTCGGGCTTGCAGTCACTTACACATTGGTATCGGCGATTGGTTCTGTCAGTCTAGAAGGCAATGTTTTTTATGAACGTTTGGGTAAACCTGTCCCAGAGCTCTCTTGGGTTGTGGTGGCAATTGTGATTGCGACTCTGGTTGTCATCGGTGTGGCATCAGCGTGGTTGCCAGCGAATGGTGCCGCTAAGGTGACACCTATGGAGGCGTTACAAAGTGAATGATGTGGTCAAAAAATCAGGAGTCACTATGTCAGATAATGCATTGGTTCAACTGACGAATCTTTGTAAGTATTACTCAAGCGGTGAGGTGGAAGTTCGGGCACTAGATGGTGTAGAGCTGACGATTGAGCAGGGCGAGTTTCTCTCCATCTTGGGTCCTTCAGGCTCAGGTAAATCCACTCTGATGAATATGCTCGGTTGCCTAGATAAACCAACCGATGGTGACTATTTGCTTGATGGACAAAACGTGGCAGCACTGAGTGCCAATGAATTAGCGGGAATACGTAACCAGAAAATCGGGTTTGTTTTTCAAAGCTTTAACCTGCTTGAGTACGCAACGGCACTTGATAATGTCGCACTGCCTTTGGTGTATTCGGGAATTAAAGCCAAAGAGCGTCGTCAGCGTGCGGCCAAACTGCTTGAGCAGGTTGGACTGGGCGATCGTCTCGATCATAAGCCGAATCAGTTATCCGGTGGCCAAAAACAGCGTGTAGCGATTGCTCGAGCACTGGTTAACGATCCGCAGATTATTTTGGCAGATGAGCCGACCGGTGCTCTGGATTCCAAGTCAGGCGCTGAAATCGAAGCTTTGTTTAACCAGTTACATGCGGAAGGACGAACCTTAATTATTGTTACGCATGATAATGCGCTGGCTGAACGAACCAAGCGCATTATCACCATCAAGGACGGTAAGGTGATATCAGACAGGCTACCTTTTCATAAGGCAGTGTAGTTATGGTGAGGTGACACAAAGAGCAAGTGCTCTTTCGCTGGACCCATCAATGGCCGTTGCCCCTGCAACGTCTGCGGTCGCACCGCCTGACGAATCCAGTGTCACTTCGACCCAAGTACTGCCATTGAGTAATGTGAAATATACCGCAGAGACAGGCCAAGCATAGGAACCCGAGGTATCACCGAATTCCGCCACACTATTGGCATTGATGAATGAGGTATAGTCTGTTAACGGCGGAACGCCGCTGTATACCCCATTACAAAAGTTTAAAATTTCAGTGGCGTTCATTAAGGCGTAGGTAACGGTGCCTTCTGTGATTGATGAGCTGTATGTGTAACCAGCAGTTGTTACCTCATCCGTAGTGGGAGGGCAATAATATGTTTTAGTTACGGATGCACTTGTGCTGTCTAAGTGTGTCCCTTGATAGGAGGCGACATTACAGCCCATATGTGTGATGGTACCAGTACCAGTACCAGTACCAGTATCTGTGTCTGAATTAGAATTATCTAAGTTGAGTTCACCGTCATGATGACACGCCGATATGGCAAGCGCTGTGGCTAACATGAATGGTTTCCTTACCATATTTACACCTTATGTGAGCGATACCTATTAGGGAGTATAGATGAAAAATACAGCTTATTTAATTTTCATGTGGAGGAGATAAGTTGTGATTGATGGCATGAGCCTGATGAGCACTGTGCCACTCCTCAAGCTTTTTACGGGTTTCTTTTGAGGATGGCTGATTGAGGCAGTGTTCAGTGACGCACTGGTACTGCTGAATCAGCTTGTCACTGGCTTCAACCGATTGTTCAGAAATGTTAGTTGTTGCTTGCTTCAGACGTTTGGTCTTCGCTTTGTCGAATACTGATGTCATGACGCTCTCCTTAGCTGATTTTATATACGTTGACGCGATTCAAAGCGCAGTCAGGTAGGTAAAGGGTTCGATTGTGCGCATGAAGAAGGTAGGGCATCCATAGTTCGCCTTTGCTTGGATCAGCGCCAAATCCGCTAAAGCTATCAATAAACTCGCCTTGTTGATCGAAGATTTTAATCGCGCGGTTGACCAAATCCGATACAAACAATTTACCCTCATCAAAATCGATACTGGTCGGCAACAAGAAGTTGTCGTTGTCTGTGCCGTAACCTTGTTGGCCAAAGCTACCTATGTATTTGTCATGGCGGTCATAAATGACGACTCGGTTGTTGTTCTGATCAGTAATGTATTTGTGCCCGTCTGGCGTGATGGTGATGTCTGTTGGAGTAAAGAAATCTTGGTCACCGTAACCTTTTTGGCCGAATGTACTAACTAAGCCAGCTATCCCTTGAGCATTCAGTCGCCAGCGACAGATACGGTTATTACCAGAATCGGCAACGTATATATCTCGGCTGATTGGATCCACCGCGATTCCTTGAGGTTTAAACAATTGCCAGTCAGCGTGGCCTAAACCGCCAAAATAGCTAAAAGGCACCAATTCACCGATGAACTCGTCATATTGATAAATAGTGACAATACCGCTGATGTAGTTACTCACAACTAGTAACGGGAGTTCGGGGTTAAGCTGACCAATGAATGGCATGGCAGGCGTAAGAGAGCAGATACCCAAAGACCCAGGAAGCAGCGGTAAGCTGTTTGGCCTGGCAGTGTCTGGACGATTGTATTCAGTCGCTTGAAGCTGATAGTTACCTGCATCAACTAACCATAGCAGTTGACTAGAATCGTTAAACTGATCGCCAAGGAAGATGCGGACCCAAGTTTGCTGCCATCTTTGCGTCCATTCGAGCTGTGTGCTCAAAGCCATCGATACCCAAGACGGTGCATCAAGTTGGTGTATCGAGTTTAGCCACTTATCTTGTTGTTGGAAGTGCTGATCCCACCATGCATTGAGCAAAGGGTATTGGCAGGTGTATCCACTTTGAGCGGCGGGTGAAGTATTACCTGCCACTGAAGTGACGAAGTGAAGCTGGCCTTTTTGATCCCGCTCATCACTTAACTGGTCAACAACTATGGTTGTTGTCGGCAACTCAGGAGATAAATCAGCCCAATCAACTTTGTGAATTTGAACGGAAGCTAAGATAGGCTCAGTGATCAGTAATGTATCCTGATGCATTTTGGTGATCTGAATGGGGGAGAAGAATCCATTCAAGCTGCCTGAGAAATGCCCATCGATGTCATAGACCGATATGGAATATGGTTTCGCGCCGGGTATAAGAATACGGTTATCAATAATTGATACATCACGAGCGAGGTCAATGCCTTCTAGATAGGTTTTTCCGCTGGCAAAGGGGACTGGCTTGCCATCCCAGTCGCAGCGAACTATCGTGGCGAATCCGGTATTCGCAACATATAAGTGGCCATTATTATCGCAGCTTAGGCCTTGTGGCCAAAGAAAGTGCACCGGCTCCTGTGCATTAATAACATTAATGTCCTTTAGCCAGTTTCCATTTTCATCAAACACGACTAAACGACTCTCGTTGTCAAGCCCTTCGTAAAACTCATCAGCGACACATAGTTTCCCTTTATAAAACGCGAGCCCATTAGGCCCTTCGAGGTTAACGGGTTCACCCGCACCGAAGCGGTGAATGGATCGAATGTTTAGCGCTTGATTGTATTCAAGGATATGGATGCGTTTGTTGGCAATGTCGCTGACATAAATCCATGGTTTTTCTGGGTGAGGAAGAAGGCGAAAAGGCATATTAAACTGTTGGCTGCCACTTCCCACTGAACCAAAACTGGCGAGTAACTTTTTCATTTTTCCATCAAACACCAACAAACGATTGTGTGCGGTGTCTGCCAGCCAGATGCGGCCGAAGTGATCGATGCAATTGCCTACTGGCGTATTAAGAGAAACATTCCCTGCCGCGCGGCAGGGGAGGCTCGGCAATTGGGTGACCTGCTTGCCGATATAAGTATGATATGCAATTCCCATGGTTCTAGCCTTTTGACATAAGTTATATGTAACTCAATACATAACTTTAGCAGTCAAAAATGACAGTACCACGTCGCCACTAATATGAACGAACGCTGTTTATTTGGCCGCGTTTCAGTGTCACTTCAAGTTTTTCGTTTAAGATAGCGGAGTATGCTGACTTTTATGAGCCTGATTTATCAAAATCCAAATCCCCAAGAAATTGTGGGGATTTGGATTAGCGTGAGCAGATATTGAGTTTAGACTAGCGCCACACTCCCCAGTCTCCGGTAGTGCCCGGTTCTTCGCCCCGTGTCCACCATTGTGCTGTCCATAAACGGCCGTTATGAGTGACCACATCACCTTGCTCATAAGTGCTGTCGGCAGACCAAGCATTATCCGGTTGTGTTGGCGGTGGCGTGTCACCTTTCACCAAGGACAACTGATAGCTGAAGTTTGCGGCTGGAGCGTGAACTTGATTGGCATAGATGTTCGACGAGTCAAACATATAGTGGTTCATTTCGTCATGCCAGATGCCAATAAACCAAGCGCCCACTGTCAGGCTGTTAAATTGCCCAGCCAACTCCGCAGACCAGATTTCTTCACTGGTATTGTTAGCGGTGATCGCCAATGAGATATCGTGTTGCTCGCTGCCGCTCTGGTCAAAGGTGCGGAATCGAACGGTATCACCAGACTCCACTGGCCCAAACCCTTGCGGGACATAGTAACCAAGTACAGAGAGGTTATTGCCCGGATCGGTTGGATCCGTCGGGTCGGTAGGTGTGCTGCCATCCCCATTGAAGGTAATGTCACTACAGTTATAAAAGCCTTCACCGGCTGGATCTTCACGTTGCCAGCGGGTATATAGGATGGCATCACCTGTTCTGTTAGCAGGCAGTGTAACTGTCATTCTGTATTTTTTGTCCGAACCGACGGCAAGGTTACCTACAGTATCAATCAGCTCCAGATCAGACCATGTTAGTGGTTGGCTAGCGTCGTATTCCGGCTTACTAAGGTAAAATTGCCAGTAAGATGGGTTGTGTGGAGCGGTGGCGTTAAACACCAATTCAAACTGATTGTTGGAATCCAGTGATAATGCTGTTTTTTGCCAATGTGGTGAAGCAACATCTAGCCCTGCTTTTGCACTGTCACCAGCACTACACAGTGTGCCATCCCTAACGATAGCCTGTACATGCGCCATGTCTCGATAGTTTGCTACATTGGCTGCCACTTCGTTACGCTGTACAAAAGGGTAGGCACCGGACTCATCAAATGCTGTCTGACAGGCGGTGTTGGGAATTTGGTCGTCCCAAAATCCACCATCGAGGTAGCAGGTATTCTGGCGTGCACTTGGGAACTCAACCCAACCGTGGGCGTTAACATTAATGGAAGCTAGAGCTGTCAGGCAGCCCATGGTCGCTAAACTGACATTCAAACAAGATTTCATAATCGTTCCTTGTAATGGTTATTGATCATCTGGAAGCACTAGCGATGTGCTATCAGAGATCTCAACCTAGCAAGGATTTTATAAATTGATGTGTTAGGTGACTAATAACTCGTCGCATTGATGTCAATTTGCCACATTGTTCCCATCGATAAGTAATGTATTGCTGGCTGTTAATTTTCCCTTCGAGTCACTTCAAAAATTTTATT
The DNA here is from genome assembly GCF_024449095.1 of Vibrio coralliilyticus. NCBI lineage: Bacteria > Pseudomonadati > Pseudomonadota > Gammaproteobacteria > Vibrionales > Vibrionaceae > Vibrio > Vibrio coralinecrosis. The sequence continues at coordinate 2,062,899 of NZ_CP024627.1, read as the reverse complement.
TACTCTTATTGGTATAGATTCATAAGTCATCATTAAGTTGATATTTACCAATAAAAATAGTTCGTATGACTGTTTTATTTTAAAGTGTGAAATAAATCCGTGATAACCATACAAAGAATGACTCTTTAAATGGGAGGCTCAAAGCGGGTACGTTATCTTTGCAATTGTGTAGGTGAGCAACTAAAGCTTAGTACTGCATGATGATAAAAATAATCAAACAAGGTTGTCCTATGTTTAAAAACTTGTCTTTAAAGAACAAACTGGCATTGTCAGCCAGTATTGCCATTATTGTTGGCGGTTTATTGGTAGAGCTATTGTCTTTTCGGGCTTCTTTACAGCGTTTAGATATTGAAGTGACTCAGCGACTAGAAAGCTCTACAGCTTCCTACAACCAATATGTGTCAGATTGGATCGAATCTAAAGAGCGAGCGCTGACGTCAATCGTGCCTGATGCCAATATGGATTCGATAGTCAGTAACCTCAAGCAAGTTAAGAACTCTGCAGGTTTAGATAATGTATTCCTTGCTTATCCCGACGGTTCTCAAGATAACGCTAATGGTGTCGTTTTACCGCCGGGTAATGACGATCCGCGTAAATGGGGGTGGTACATCAATGCGATGAAGAACCCATCCAAGGTTTTCATGGACAACCCAACGGTAGCGGCAGCGACAGGTGCAAATGTGGTCTCTTTAGGTAGCGTGGTCAGTCTAGGTGGCGAAAACGTTGTGTTGGGGGCGGATGTTGAAATTACCGACATTATCTCAGGGCTAGATAAAGTCATCCTTCCCGGTGAAGGTTACATGTTTATCGCCAACCAACAAGGTAACGTTTTCACACACCGAGATACAAAACTGCTTAATCAGCCTGTACAACAACTTGGACTAGACTTCGGTGTGATTCAGCAGGCGATGAGTTCAGGCAGTGTTGTTTATACGGATGTTAATGGCGAGCTAAGTGTCGTGTATGCAGCACCGATTCAAGGGACTCCGCTAATCACTGTTACTGTGTTGAATCGTGAATCCTTAGTGGCTCCTCTCTACAGTGCTGTGTGGGGGCAAATCGCTGTAACTATTCTTGTGGTGATTGTCTGTACTTTCTTGTTTAACATGTTGTGTGGCATTTTGTTCCGCCCATTGACCAATGTCTCCAATGCGCTAGAACAAATCGCACATGGTAGTGGTGATCTTACTCAGAGACTGGCAGTAGACAGCAACGATGAAGTGGGTCAGCTTGCCAATAACTTCAACACCTTTGTCGGTAGTATGCATCAGTTGATTGCTCATATACGAGAGCAGTCCCAGCAATTATCTCAGCAATCGGAAGTTAGTAACCAACGTGCAAACCGTAATGTGGATGAGATAAACCATCAGCAGCAGGAAATTACTATGGTGGCAACAGCGGTAACAGAGATGGCCTCTGCAACTGCTGAAATTGCTTCCCATGCTGAGCAAACCGCGCACTCTGCGCAAGGTTCGGCGAAAAACACCGAAAATGGTCGTGCTGTTGTTCTGGAAAACAAAAACTCCATTAACCGTCTCGCCAACGAGCTGCAAGAAGCAAGCAATGTTGTTGGAGAGTTAAACCGCCACTCTCAGGATATTTCAACCGTTCTGGCGACGATTCAAGGTATTGCTGAGCAAACCAACTTGCTGGCACTGAATGCAGCGATTGAGGCTGCGCGTGCAGGTGAACAAGGACGAGGCTTCGCGGTTGTTGCTGATGAAGTTCGAGTGCTTTCTCAGCGTACTCATGATTCAACTGAAGAAATAAAAGCGACGATCGATACGCTGCAAGTTACTACCGGTAATGCCGTTAAGTTGATGGAAAACAGCTCCGCTCTGGCGACGCATTCTGTGGAAGATGCGGACAAGGCGAGTGTGGCATTGGAAGAGATTAATACTGCCGTTCAAACCATTAGTGACATGGCGACACAAATCGCGACAGCGGCTGAAGAGCAAACCCATGTTACGAATGAGATTACGCAGAATATTACCTCGATCAAAGATGTCGCTGATCAGTTAGTTCATAGCGCTCAGGAAAGCTCGCAGGAAGCGGGCACAGTGAAGGGGCTTTCTGGCGAATTGATGGCCAAAGTTTCGACATTTAAACTCTGATATTTCAATAAATTATATCTTGATTAAGGCACTCTTTGAGTGCCTTTTTATTCACCTTAATAAAGCGACCTGTTCAAATTTCTTTACTCAAAACCAATATGCAATAAATTGCTTATTGGTTTTTTCTGCATATGTTTGTTTTTGGGACAACACAAATAAACCAAAAAGGAAAAAATAATGAAGACAAATTTATGCAACGTTGGGTTGGCTATTGCATGTTTTATCACTCCAGTCGCGATGGCAGATACAGCGTTGCCTGTCATTGCTGATGAAGTGAAATTCACACTATCAGATGCAGAATTAACCGGCATTTCTGGTCAACATCTGAGTCAGGTAGTGAAACATCAAGGGGCTGCGTTCATTAAGCTGCACTTCAAACAACTTTCACTGCCAAAAGGGGCTATTTTACGTGTTAAATCCGCCACGACGGATGAGGTGGTTGAGTACACCGACAGTCAGCTAGATTGGTTCGCACAATCTATCTCAGGCGATGCACTTGTTATCGAACTGATTGCGAATGCCAAAGGCCAGCAAGGACAGTTTGAGCTCGATTATTACATGGCAGGTAAAGATACGGCGGTTCAGGAGATGTCGACGCTTTCCACCTGTGGGGTAAATGAGCGAAAAGATGTGGCGTGTTGGGAAGATTCACATCCAGAGAAAGTCGCATGGACAACGCCAGTCGCGCGATTGCTGATCAATGGTCGCAGTCTATGTACCGCATGGCGCGTAGGCCCGGACAACCGCATGTTTACCAACAACCACTGTGTTGAGAGCGAAACCGAGCTGAAAAACACCGAAGTCTGGTTTAACTACCAACGCTCAACGTGTAACGGGTCAATGTCGACGACCGTCAAAGTGATGGGTGACCAAATGCTCAGCACAGATTATGAGCTGGACTACACGCTTTTTACTGTTGATGACTTCGCCAAAATCGCCTCGTTTGGTTATCTAGGTCTTGATGCGTCTGAGCCGACCTATGGCGATGGTATCTATATCCCACAACATGGATCGGGTAACCCGAAAGAGCTCGCGATTGAAAGCGATCAAAATGGCTCCGGACTGTGTCAAATTGATGTTGCCTCAGCCAATGGCCGTGGAGTGAACACCGATACAGGTTACTTCTGTGACACTATTGGCGGCTCTTCAGGTTCGCCAGTACTCAAAACCAGCAGCAACAAAGCCATTGCGCTGCATCATTTTGGTGGTTGTGAAAACCAAGGGGTGAAAATCAGTAAAATCTGGCCAAAAGTGGCGAGCCATTTTAACAACACTCTGCCGGACGGCATGGTGGAACAACCAGGAAGTGATATCACCGAGCTGAGTCTAGATACACCTTTGTCTGGTATTACGCTCACGAAAGGTGAACAGAAAATGTATGTCCTTCGCTCAGATAAACGCACCTCTGACGTCACGGTGTCTATTGCATCGGGATCGGGTGATGCTGATCTGTATGTTCGTTCAGGACTTCAACCAACCAGAAATGCCTACGACTGCAGACCATATCGCTCTGGTAATACGGAGTCGTGTGATGCAGTGGATGCGAGTGAAGATCTTTACATCATGCTCAATGCGTACAGCAATTTTTCAGGTGTTACCTTGTCTGTAACGACAAAATAGTCTGAGTCAAGCTTAGGGCACTTCGGTGCCCTTATTAACTATTCTTGTTATTGATATAAAAGTGACAACTTATTGTTACGGATTGATGTAAAACGAATAATTCTCAAAATGTAAATAAATATCCTAAGTTTTGGTGATTTTATAAAACTCCATGGAGGAGATAATGAACTACACTAAAACGCTTTTGGCTATGGCGCTTTCCACGGCTTTCATAAATGCACACGCAGAAGACAAAGTATGGATATCAATCGGTGCTGATGCATCCAAAACCGTAGCGAAATCAGGGGCACAAGCTGTGCTGCCGAATTCATTGGCTAGTAGTGGGAGTGTTTGGGTCGGCCAGGTTGATGAAACGGAACTGGCAGAATTGTCTCACAACATGCATGAAAAGCATCACCGTTGTGGTGGCTATATGGTCCACTCTTCCGCTCAGAGTGCAATGGCGGCGAGCGCTATGCCATTGTCCCTTAATAGTTTCTCAATCCCTGACATTTCCCAGCAAACAACAGTCAATGCTTGGTTACCGCAAGTTGATCCTGCGCAGATTACTGGCACAATCACTTCACTGACGAGCTTCAACAACCGTTTTTACACCACCACTTCTGGTGCTCAAGCGTCTGATTGGATAGCCAGCGAGTGGCGTTCCTTGGTTTCTGGCCTGTCTAATGCCAGTGTTGAGCAGTTTTCTCACTCAGGTTACAACCAGAAATCTGTGATCTTGACGATTCAGGGGTCAGAAAGCCCTGATGAATGGGTTGTGATTGGTGGTCATCTAGATTCCACTGTTGGCTCACGAACGGATGAACACACAATTGCCCCCGGTGCTGACGATGACGCGTCGGGCATCGCAAGTGTGACTGAGATAATTCGTATTCTGGCTGAGAACAACTTCGAGCCTAAACGCTCGATGGCCTTTATGGCTTATGCCGCCGAAGAAGTAGGGCTACGCGGCTCTCAGGATATTGCCAACTCCTACAAATCTCAGGGCAAAAATGTGGTGTCTGCCCTTCAGTTGGATATGACCAACTATCAAGGCTCTACACAAGATATCGTCTTCATCACCGATTACACCGACAGCAGCCTGACTCAGTTTTTAGCTAACCTGCTTGACGAATACCTACCAGCGTTGAGTTATGGTTATGATCGTTGTGGTTATGCGTGTTCTGACCACGCTTCTTGGCACAATGCTGGATATTCTGCTGCGATGCCTTTTGAGTCAAAGTTTAATGACTATAACCCTAAGATTCACACCTCTCAGGATACCTTAGAGAATTCGGACCCCACTGGTGCTCATGCAACCAAATTTACTAAGCTTGGTCTTGCTTACGCAGTGGAGATGGGGAATGCCTCTGGGGATACACCACCTGTTGATAATGTACTACAAGATAGTGTGCCAGTGACGGGAGTCTCTGGATCGGCAGGTATTGAGCTTGCCTACCGTTTTGAACTAACCTCTTCAAAAACACTTGAGGTTAAAACATCGGGTGGCTCAGGTGATGTGGATCTTTACGTTAAGTTCGGTTCGGAAGCCAGTAAGCAGAATTGGGACTGCCGACCATACCGTTATGGAAATAGCGAGACTTGTACATTCAGTAATGCCACACCGGGTACTTACCATGTTTTGCTAAACGGATACTCTTCGTTTAACGGTGTCACGCTTGAAGCTTCCACACGCTAAGAGCGAATTATTGATGGCTCTTTATAGGGCCATCTTACCTAGCTTTCATATTGTTTAAGCCGCTGAATTAAAGCATAAAGAATATAGACTTCCCCGATTTTCTCATCGCTTTTTCCTTTCTAAGGATAATAAATTTATATAATAATTGTTGCATATATTTGTGATATCAAGCTAAGGTAATTGTGTTGGCTGGGTGTATAGACGGTTTGATGTGGGCACAAGCTCACGATTTGCTGATAATTGTTCAGCAACCTATATACAAATTAAAATGCAGACCGGAATTCATCCTTACGTTCTTTTTATCGCTCGTTCATGAAGTGAGGAGGCGTAATGAATATAGGTTTTAAAACGCGTATCTATCTCGGTGTCGGTTTGCTGGTGACCATCTCTTTGATTGTTCTTGGCACGCTGAACATCCTATCTATGAAAGAAAAAATGGTCACGTCGTTGATAAATGAGACTCAAAACAAGCTGAGTTTTCATGTGACTGAACTTGAGCAGTTGATGCAGTTCCGTATCAATGCTATTGCCACCGGTGCAGAGCAATTCGACCCTAGCTTATCTGATGCTGATAATCAGAAAATGGTTAATCTACTTGCCAAAAGCGCAGGGATTTCTAATGTCATCATGACCTATGAAGATGGACGTAACTATATGTCTGTCGAGAGTAGCAATCAATTCGACTTCAGAACTCGTGATTGGTACAAAGCGGCAAAAGTAGCTTCCTCAGTGGCACTGACAGATATTTACCAAGACAAAGTCACTGGTGAAAAGGTGGTGAGTGCGACCATGCCTGTTAAACAAGGTGGCAGAGTTGTGGGGGTGTTACTGGGTGATATTCAGCTCGGCGAGATCATCCGAACAGTTAGTGATATGCGTTTTGCTGGTGGTGCCGCGACACTCACTGATCAAAATGCGGTGTTTTTTGCTAGTGATGACCCTAATGATATTGGTCGTACACCATCGCAGGTGAGCCCGAACTTTATTGAAATGGAGCGGATGTTTAGCTCAAGACAAGCGGGGCACTTGACCTTTCCATACCTTGGTATTCAATTTGATGGCTATTTTCAGCGGGTGAATCTCACTGACAATATGTACTGGACATTAATGGTGTTTGTTGATCAAGCCACCGCCTTGGCCCATGTTGACCAAGCGGAACAAGAAGCGATCATTACAGGCTTTTTGCTTTTCCTTGTCAGCTTTGGCGCCATCTTTGTCATTCTTCATTACGCTTATAAGCCGTTGCTAGGTTTAAAATCTGCAGTTCTAGACTTGTCACAAGGCAACGGGGATTTAACTCAACGCCTTGAAGTCAGCAGTAATGATGACTTAGGAGAAATCAGTCAAGGCTTTAATCAGTTTGTCGAAAACCTGCAGCAGATGATGTTGCAAATTTCACAAGCGAGTCAAAGCATTTCTTCCAGCCTTGTCCAACTCGGTCAAACCGCAAAAGAGAATGAATCGAAACTTTTGAACCATTCGAGCGAAACTGAGCAAGTGGTCACCGCGATTACTGAAATGAGTGAGAGCGCACGGACAGTGGCTGAAAATGTTCATCAATCCAATAGAATTACTGAAGCGGCGAGTGGTGAGGCGCAATCGTCACTAGGTATTGTTAATACCGCAGTATCGACCGTCAGTGCGTTGGTCACTGAAGTTGATGATATGTCTGGCCGAATTGTCAGTATGAAGCAAGACGCTAATCGCATCAGTGAGGTTCTGACCGTCATTGGTGAAATATCCGAGCAAACGAATTTGCTGGCGCTGAATGCTGCTATTGAGGCGGCACGTGCAGGTGAGCAAGGCCGGGGCTTTGCTGTCGTTGCAGATGAAGTCAGAGCGCTTGCTGCCAGAACACAAAACAGCACGACCGAAATCTCTGACATGTTGAGCCAACTTCTTGATGGCACTGAAAGTGTGGTTCGTGCGATGGAAGCGACGAAAGAGCAGTGCCAATCTACGGCAGAGAAAACGTCAGAAGTGTCAGAAAGTCTTGGCATGATGAGTGTTTCGGTGAAAGAAATTGACGATGTCAGCACTCAGATATCGGCGGCGACGGAAGAGCAAAGTACGGTTGCTGAAGAGTTGAGTCGCAACATGTTATCCATCAGAGAGATTGTTGAATCGTTAGTGAGCAGTGGTCAGCAAACCGTTGCTGCGACAGAATCTCTCAGTGAGTCCAACCATGAGTTAGAAAGGTTAGTCGCCAACTTCAAATTAAAATGACTCTTTTAAGCCACTAGGAGATGGGTATGAACCATACTGCAACACTCGAAAAAGATGGCTTAAAAGCGAATGCGTTATCCCCCCATTATGTGAAGAAATATAATGAGGTGATTCGCCGTTTTTTTAGTCGTGATAAGCGGTTATGGCCCCTATTTGCCTCCCCTGAGGTAAGTATGCTTGCCAGTAGAAAATCACCTTTTTCCACCCAAGATTATCGCCAATTGGAAAAAGCTCTGCGTGAGCGTGACGATATTCCAGAGCGGATGCATGCGCCTGCAGAGGCATTTGATCCATTAGCTTTGTTTGCTGCCCATCACAGCAAAGATTGGCAAGATCCAACGTCGGTTGAGAATGTTATCTCGACACCTTGTGACCCTGCAATTCATGGGGCGATGTTGGCGACATTGAAAAACCCAAACTTAGTCTACAGCGAGTATGCGGGTATGGCTGTAGAGCTAGAGAAAATGGTCGTACGTCAGATTGCCCGATTAGCTGGGTACGATCCGAAAATTGCTGGAGGCCTATTTACTCAGGGTGGCACCTTTTGCAATCTTTATGGCTACCTGTTTGGGTTACGTAAATCATTCCCAAAGTCGAAATCACAAGGAGTGGCGGGGCGACGATTTTGTATGGTCAACTCTGAATCGGGGCACTACTCAAATATGACCAACTTGTCCCTTTTAGGGCTTGACCTTGAAAGACAGGTTATTCGGGTACGTATTAATCGAAATAATCAGATTTGTCTTGATGATTTGGAGTGTCAATTAGAGACTTGTTTCAAGCAAGGGGTCGTCGTTCCAACCATAATGTTGACTTGCGGTACTACTGATACATTTGCGATTGATGATGTAAAACGAGTACGTGACTTGTCTGAGCGCTTGTCTCGCAAATACGAAATGACTCGCAAACCTCACATTCACGTCGATGCCGCGGTAGGCTGGAGCTTATTGTTTTTTCTGGATTACGACACTCAAGACAATCCACTCTCCATTAATAACGCCACTTTAACCAGCGTACGATACCTAAAGAAGATGATGGCTGGTCTGAAAGAGGCCGATTCATTTACCGTTGATTTTCAAAAGTGGGGCTACGCGCCTTATACCTCGAGCTTGTTAATGGTACGAGACAAGAAGGATTTTGAAGACTTAAGACAAGAGCCAAGCTACTTTTCTTATTTCGAATCTCAGCTTAAACAAAAGACGCATTTACAATCAACTATCGAGTGTTCGCGCGGTGCGGTCGGTGTGTTTTCTGCTTACTCTGCGTTGCAGTTCCTTGGTAAAGAAGGTTATCAGGTTGTGCTAGCACATGGGCTACAAAACGCTAATTATTTTCGCCTGAGACTGAGCGAAATACCCGGATGTAAGGCGGTGTGTGAAGGTAACCATGGTCCATCTGTCGCGTTTCGACTTTATCCTAAAGACACGGTTTCAGTGTTGCACCTATATGAAAAAGAACTGTCCATCAAGCAAGGTGACGCTACGGTCGATGATTTGGTAAAGAACACGTTTTATCATCGAAATCATTTTCTTAAGCGGCAAAGGCAGGGGCTTAACACTAATTGGGTCGAGTCCATCACTCATACCGACTACGACTTACTAGGGAATTGTTTGCCATTACCGGGAGAAAAAGCTGTGTTTTTGAACCCGTACACCAAGCGCTGTCATATTGATGAGTTTGCAGATTATTTGATTAGCTAGGGCGGTGCTGACTTTTAGTTCAGAAAAGCCAGCAGAGATGCTGGCTTTGATTGTTAACAACTCGCAATCTAGAACGAGTAGTTCAGTTGTGCGCCAAATAACCAAGCGCTGGCATTCACCGTTGCCTCGATGTTGTATTCGTCAACAATGGCTTGCGATTCATTGATTGCTGCTTGTTCGCCTGTCAGATAACCAATGGATAAGTCTAAGGTGAGTTGATCCGTTGCTGCGTATGAGCCACCAAAGGTAAACCAATGTCTGTCAGTATCAGGAATTGATAGCGAGCTGATTTGGTCAACAGGAGAAAGGTCGTACATATAACCTGCTCGTAGCTCTATATCTTTGTTTAGATAGTGTGTTACACCAACAGAAACATGACCTGCATTCTTCCATTCATAATCTTTAATCGATGTACTGTAGTTTTCCGAAGTCAGCTTATCAAACTCAGACCAAGCAACGTATTGTAGGCTGTAGTGTGCGGCCCACTTAGCATTGAGTTTGTGATAGCCGGAGAACTCAACGATATCTGGAAGAGGAATATCGACACTATCAGTCTTCCCTTGCTCCCAGGCATATACGTCGCCCTCGGCTGTCAGTTCAGGGCTGTATCGGTACGACAGTCCAAATCGGTTGTTTTCATCGACAACATAGGCAACACCTAGGTTGAAACCAAGTCCTACGCCGTCTGCATCAATCCGAAGTGGGTTAGCACTATTAGGTGTCCGAGATATCTCACCCTCACCGTAAATAATATCGATGCCACCACCAAGAGACCAAGCTTCATTTAACTGGTAGGCCGCAGAAAAGCCAGCATTGATGCTGCTAAGGTAAGTTTTTCCACCAAAGATCGGAGCTTCAAAGCTATCTTCAAATTCAACGTCGGTACCAAAGTTTGAGTGAACCGTCGCGCCTAGCGTCCACTTTGTTCCCTCAAGTGGGTATACAAGGTGAGCGTTAGGCACCAAGGTGCTGTTATCGAGTCCTGTATCGTCAATAACTTGGGTTGTTGAGCTTGGTGGCGTGTAGCGAATATTGCTGAAATCTACTTGGCTGGCGATATTCACTGCACCGACTGAAAACATTGGCTTGTCGATCAAGCTCATGGCTGCTGCGTTTTTTGATACAACAGAAGCGTTGTCGGCAATAATGGCATCGCCGGCATAGGCACGCCCTAAGCCAGTCGCTGACTGGGCGTTAAGCTGAAAGCCTGCTGCGTGGCTTTGTAGAGCAACGAGAGGTAATGTGTAGATTACGATCTTTTTCATGGATTAATTTACCTCTTCACTGTGGGCTATATCATCAAAGTCATTAGTATCAATAATGTTCTCATTATCAGTTGCGTCTAGAGTGATATCTTCACCTTTTGTCTGGATCATTTCCAAAACCGCATCTTGTTGGGTTTGACGAGAGGCTTCCACTGCACCCAGTTCAGAGATTGAAGGCAGTCCAGTTTCATCCATTGGCCCCTCATAAGGGAAGAGGTATGTGCCGTGCCCACCAACAGTTGCTCTGATTACTCCTCTAAGTCCATTTGGATCGTTTGCCGTCTCCAAAATAGGCTCCAATCCAAGAGCACGAATCAAAGGTTCTGTGCCGGTCATCGTATTATTGTCTGCTGAATTAGGTACCACAGTGTCAGGCATGTAGTCCCCTATCTCACAAGTACCTCGACAGGTGCCTTTTGCTTCAATCAGCAATGTTGGTTGTTTAGCTTCGCGTTGGCGAGAGACTTTACCCGCTGGATCCGAACTATCAATGGTCTGTTGAACACCCTGACGGAGGATTGGAATGACGGCAGCATAAATCTCGTCTTCTAACATAGTGATACTATCTGCTAGTGCATCAGAGTTTGCTTCAAGCGCTTCAATACATTCTTGGTTGCTGTTTTCAGGCTGACATAAATTAGGCAGCAAGGTTTCTGCAATGCCACGTTGCACATCCGGGGACTTCTTGACGGATTGTTCCATCTCTGGCCCTAGTGTTAATGAAGATAAAGTGACGTTAACTAAACCTTGACCAGGTACGGCGAAAGTGGACGTTTTTAATCCTAGGCCTTCGATGACCTCTGAAGGGGCAGTTGTCCCATCTGGACTAAAGGTGGCTTCAGTTGTCATCACTGACATAATACCGCCCAATGAGTGGCCGACGAGATGTACTTCTCGGTCTTGGTCTGGGTGACCAAAATTTAGGGCCCATCTCAGCCCAATAAAGTCACTGACGGCTTGATGTAAGTTCGCTCTTAACGCTAACGGTGAAGAAATATTAATAAAGTAAGACTTGTCTATTGCGGCGCTAATCGGGAGACCGTTTGAGTCATTTACAATTCGACTGCCATGGTAAGGCATATCGATAGCAGCAACGATATACCCGTTATCCGTGTACTTCTTCGCCATCAACTCTGCCGATGTTCTATCCGCGGTAATACCATGATTAAAGATAACTACAGGGTTAGTGAGATCTTCAATGAATGACGCAGCTTTGTCTGGGGTATTGGTATCGTCATTCTTCGGTAAGTAAAAGTCGACGTCAATTAAAGTTGAAGAGTCGTTGTAAACTTGGATTTTCGTATCGTTTTCTTCAAACCCTTTCTTGGTTAGTGCTTCCCCATTCTCACCGGTCATCCAGCGATACATAGAAGGGCAGCTTGCAATAGGGTCGAAGCGGTCTAAAGTACAGCCTTCACTATCTGCAATTTCTTGTGTGAAGGGTAAATAATTATTAGTGGTGAGTTTAGTGGAGACTATCACCCATCCCTTTTTTCTATCGATCTTGTGATCTTCGGTACTCAAACTCATATCAACCCTTGGAGCTGGGACACTTGTACGAGTTTGTTCCACTATGGTGTCAATAATGGCGTAACTATTTTGGGTCGTAAACTTAGCGGCATAAACGAGGCTGTGTGGGTTAGCAGTTGTGTGGTAAACATCGACAGCCTCTTGAGTGGTGCTTTGTAGCCATTGTTCGTGCTCATCTAATTCATTTGGAGATGTATTAAGTAGTTGAGTGAATCCGCTTGAAGGCTGTAATGGCGTGCCTTGAGTGGTTTTTACGCCATTTGTGACAGCAAGGTAGTAGGAAGTACCAGGTTGCAGGGCGGCACTACACTGGATAGTTAACTGGCGACCATCACTTGTCAGCTTGGTACCGTCAATTTCATTTCCTGAACTATCCAGTAGCAGTACGTTACCTACTAGCGACGATGGGTCTATAGCAGGTACTTGACCCGAATTTACGCTATCCAGTGGGATCTCGATAGGTTCCACACAGAGTCCCCAACCGTCAACTGCAGCAAAGCTGGTTTCAAAACTTTGGTAGTAGGCCTCGTACTCTTCGCGCGTTGAGTAATTTTGAATAGAGGAAGGTTCATTGGGTAGGGAGATAGTACCATCCTCATCGTAACCATAGCCATCGTTCGGCATTGGGATGCTGTTAGAGGAAAATGGAACTTGTACCGCAATGTTTTCTGTCGTGCTTTCTTCACCATCGCAGCCAGCGAGCATAAATGCGGCAGATAGTGAGATAGCTAGTATATTGAGCTTTCTCATAATAGAGGTGCCTATACAGTTGTGGGGGTAGCGGTATATGAATGCTCATACGGCTCTCTCACAAATGATTAAGCTTAAAAAAAGCTAATAAAAACCTAAAAATACTTATTTTTTATAAACTTAACCATTGTTATTGAGATGTTAAAAAAATGTATGGGTCGAGAAGAGTGTCTAAGTGTGGAGCGGAGCATATATCTTGTGCAACAGAGTGATTAACTTCACAGAATGCTATTTTGGTAAGACGAAAGTAGTTAAATGTTAGCTTGCTTACATAACTTTTGTTAAAACTTTTGCACAATCTTTAGAATAAGATGCTAAAAACAGGTGTCTTATTAGATTAATTGGCATTTCAATCTAAGTCTGAATAATTTCTTATTCTAATAAACTGGGAATCCTTTTTTCAGTAGTGTTTTTTACCAAAATGTTGCACTGGTCGGAGAATTAAACGATTTTTCGCTACATTTTTATGGCAAATTACACCGATGATTGATAATGTGTGCTGCAATCTTTATAGGGCTTTAGATTTTTGTGCTTAATTTTTGCACTAAACAGATCTAAATCACTGTCCGTTCTAGTGGCCTTATGAAGACGTCATGGATGCAAATGAAAAACTTGGAGTTTTACTCATGTATAAGAACAAAATCACTCAAGCCCTTCTTCTAGGTGCAGGTCTGGCTGTCGCCGCTACTTCTACCGCAACACTAGCTGCAGATGTTCCTGCAGGAACTCAGTTAGCTGAAAAACAAGAACTAGTTCGTGGTAACGGTACTGAGGTCGCGTCGATTGACCCTCATAAAACAGAAGGTGTACCTGAATCTCACGTTATTCGTGATTTGTTAGAAGGCTTAGTGAATCAAGACGCGGATGGTAATACTACTCCTGGTGTCGCAGAGTCTTGGGAAACTACGGATAACAAAACGTTTACTTTCCATCTACGCAAAGATGCGAAATGGTCAAATGGTGATCCTGTAACAGCTAATGATTTCGTTTATAGCTTTAAGCGAGTTGTTGACCCTGCGACTGCCTCACCTTACGCATGGTATCTAGAAATGACCACAATGGTTAATGCAGCTGATATCATCGCAGGGAAAAAAGACAAGGAATCTTTGGGTGTTAAAGCAGTGGATGCGCACACTCTAGTTGTTGAACTAGAAACACCAGTGCCTTACTTTGTGAAGATGATGGGTCATACAACAGTTAAGCCTGTACACCAAGCAACTGTTGAAAAATTTGGCGATAAGTGGACAAAACCAGAAAACTTTGTGGGTAATGGTGCGTTCGTTTTAGATAACTGGGTTGTCAATGAACGTATTGAACTTAAGCGCAATGAAAACTACTGGGATAATGAACACACGGTACTTGATAAGGTAACTTTCTTACCTATCGAAAACCAAGTAGCAGAAATGAACCGTTTCTTGTCTGGTGAAATTCAAATCACCAACGAACTTCCGATTGAACACTTTAAGCGTCTGAAGAAAGAACATCCTGAATTTGTCTCAGTGAAAGGCAACCTATGTTCTTACTACTACGGCTTTAATAACAAGAAAGCACCGTTTGATGACGTTCGCGTACGTAAGGCTCTTTCTTATGCTATAGATCGTAATGTGGTTGCCAATGCTATTCTTGGTCAAGGTCAGAAGCCAGCTTATTTCTTGACTCCTGAAATTACGGCAGGTTTCAATCCTGAATTGCCTCAATACGGCTCGCTTTCTCAAAAACAACGTATAGCCGAAGCAAAAGAGTTGTTGGCTGAAGCGGGCTTTGACAAGTCAAATCCACTGTCATTCACGCTGTTGTACAACACCTCCGAAAACCACAAGAAGATTGCGACTGCAATCCAGTCAATGTGGAAGAAATCTCTTGGTGTCAATGTTTCTCTAGAAAACCAAGAATGGAAGACGTATCTGGATACACGTCGTCAAGGTAACTTTGACGTGACGCGAGCAGGTTGGTGTGGTGATTACAACGAAGCATCGTCTTTCCTATCTTTGATGCAGTCTAATAACAGCTCGAATGATCCTAAGTATCATAGTAAAGAGTATGATGAAGTAATGGCAAAAGCGATGGCTGCGACTTCTGATGCAGAGCGAGAAGCGCTGTATGTAGAAGCTGAGAAGCTGCTTGCACGTGATATGCCTATTGCTCCTATCTACCAATATGTAACATCTCGTCTTGTTTCGACCAATGTTGGTGGATACCCATCAAATAACGCAGAAGATAAGATCTTCTCGAAAGACCTCTACATCAAAGCTCAATAATCTGAGCTGATAGAACTATAAAAATTTGGCACTACATGTGAGAACTCGCATGTAGCGCCTTATTTCAGTCCAAACTTATGGAATGGTTTGGATTGTTACCTTTTGTTTTAACCGTCACAGACTGAAAGAGTGAGTTTATGCTTAAATTCATCGCGAAAAGGATATTTGAAGCGATCCCAACTATGTTGGTATTGATCACAGTATCTTTCTTTCTTATGCGCTTCGCGCCTGGTAACCCATTCTCTAGTGAGCGTCCGCTTCCACCAGAGGTTATGGCTAATATCAACGCTAAATACGGCCTGGATAAGCCTGTATTCGAGCAATATACGACGTACCTAACAAATATCATTTCTGGTGATTTCGGGCCGTCATTCAAATATAAAGACTTTACAGTAAATGAGCTTATATCAGATGCTTTGCCCGTTTCTGCTAAAGTTGGCTTCGCTGCTTTTATCTTTACCGTCATACTGGGTGTATCAGTAGGAACTATAGCTGCACTACGGCAAAACACGTGGCTTGACTATTCTATAATGGCGACCGCGATGCTCGGGGTCGTGATGCCTTCCTTCGTGTTGGCGCCAGTACTCATCTATATTTTCTCGATTAACTTAGGTTGGTTCCCTGCTGGGGGCTGGCAAGATGGTTCGTTTAAATACATGGCATTACCGGTTGTCGGTATGTCGCTGTTATACGTTGCTACTTTTGCTCGTATCACTCGTGGTTCGATGATTGAAACCTTAAACAGTAACTTTATCCGTACAGCACGAGCTAAAGGTCTCAGTTATACATACATCGTAATTAAGCATGCTCTAAAGCCAGCTTTGTTGCCTGTCGTATCTTATATGGGACCTGCATTTGTGGGTATCATTACGGGTTCTGTCGTCATTGAAACTATTTTTGGCTTACCGGGAATCGGAAAGCTATTCGTTAACGCTGCATTTAACCGCGATTACTCTTTGGTTATGGGTGTAACCATTCTTATTGGTTTCTTATTCATCCTATTTAACGCAGTAGTCGATATTTTACTTGCGTATATTGATCCAAAAATTCGCTACTAAATTGGAGTCACATTATGTTAACGAAAAAAGAGAATTTAGAAGCGATCGAAAAGTTTTCAGAGAACTTAGAAATTGAAGGTCGCAGTTTATGGCAAGACGCTCGCATTCGCTTTATGCGTAATAAAGCAGCGATGGTGAGCTTGTTCGTTCTTCTACTCATCACTTTGGCGGTGATATTCCTGCCAATGCTAGCACCTTACACTTACGAAGATACTGATTGGTATGCAATGCACGCAGGCCCTTCGATGGAGCACTGGTTTGGTACCGACAGTTTAGGACGAGACCTTTATGTTCGTACCTTGGTGGGTGGCCGGATTTCATTGATGGTCGGTGTAATGGGTGCGTTAGTCGCGGTATTGATCGGTACGCTTTACGGTGCGGCTTCAGGATTTATTGGTGGTAAGACAGACCGAATTATGATGCGTATCTTGGAAATCCTTTACGCGATTCCATTTATGTTCCTCGTCATTGTACTGGTGACCTTCTTCGGTCGTAACATCATTCTTATCTTCGTTGCGATTGGTGCAATTGCTTGGTTAGATATGGCGCGTATTGTTCGTGGTCAAACTCTGAGCTTACGCAGCAAAGAGTTTATTGAAGCGGCACATGTGTGTGGTGTGAGTAAGTGGAAAATCATCACTCGCCATATTGTGCCAAATGTTTTGGGTATCGTAGCCGTCTATTCGACTTTGCTTGTCCCTAGCATGATTTTGACTGAATCATTCCTATCATTCCTTGGTCTTGGTGTTCAGGAGCCAATGACAAGTTGGGGCGCCCTTCTTCAAGAAGGTGCTCAGACAATGGAAGTAGCAATCTGGCAGCTTGCATTCCCTGCAGCATTCATGGTTGTGACTCTATTCTGCTTCAACTACGTTGGTGACGGTCTGCGCGATGCGCTGGATCCTAAGGACAGATAAAACTGAATAGCAAATAAAAACAAAAGCTATAAAAGATTAAGGAAGCAATGATGAGCTTATTAGATGTCAAAGATCTGCGTGTCGAATTTACTACTCAAGATGGTATTGTAACCGCAGTAAACGATTTGAATTTCTCTCTGAATCAAGGTGAGACCCTAGGTATTGTAGGGGAGTCTGGTTCAGGTAAATCACAGACTGTATTCGCTATTATGGGATTACTTGCTAAGAACGGCATTATCTCAGGTAGCGCGAAATTTGAAGGTAAAGAGATTCTTAACCTTCCAGAAAAAGCACTCAACAAAGTACGTGCCGAACAGATCGCGATGATCTTCCAAGACCCGATGACGTCTTTGAACCCATACATGAAAGTCAGCGATCAGTTGATGGAAGTACTGATGCTTCATAAAGGTATGGGCAAAGCTGAAGCATTCGAAGAATCAGTACGCATGCTTGAAGCCGTGAAGATTCCGGAAGCACGTAAGCGTATCACTATGTACCCGCATGAGTTTTCAGGCGGTATGCGTCAGCGTGTGATGATCGCGATGGCGCTATTGTGTCGTCCTAAACTGCTGATTGCCGACGAACCAACAACGGCACTCGATGTGACGGTTCAAGCGCAGATTATGGAGCTACTTAATGAACTCAAGCATGAGTTCAATACCGCTATCATTATGATCACTCACGATCTGGGTGTTGTTGCGGGTTCTTGTGACAAAGTATTGGTTATGTATGCGGGTCGTACAATGGAGTACGGTACTGTCGATGAAATTTTCTATAATCCTAGCCATCCTTATGCTGAAGGTCTGCTAAAAGCAATTCCTCGTCTGGATACAGAAGGTGAAATTCTACCTACAATTCCGGGTAACCCGCCTAACTTACTTCGTTTACCACAAGGCTGCCCTTACCAAGAGCGTTGTCATCGCGTGATGGATCATTGTAAGCGTGAAGCGCCAATCTTAACGCCATTTGGAGATGGTCGTCAGCGTGCATGTTTTTCAGAATGGGAGGCTTGGGAAAAATGAGTGCAGATAAAAAATTAATTCTGGATGTATCCGATCTTAAAGTTCACTTTAGCATCGCGTCTAAATCGGCATGGCCATGGTCTAAGCCTTCGAATCTGAAAGCCGTCGACGGTGTTAACGTACGCCTTTATGAAGGTGAGACACTAGGTGTCGTCGGTGAATCAGGCTGCGGTAAGTCGACATTTGCTCGAGCAATCATTGGTCTTGTTGAAGCAACGGATGGTGAAGTCGTTTGGCTAGGGCAAGACCTAACCAAGATGCAAGACGTTCAGCGACGTGAAACACGTAAAGATATCCAAATGATTTTCCAAGATCCTTTGGCATCGCTAAATCCGCGTATGACAGTGGGCGACATTATTGCTGAACCTCTTGAAACTTTTTACCCTGAGCTATCAAAGCAGGAAGTAAAAGATCGCGTTAAAGAGATGATGGCGAAAGTAGGCCTTCTGCCAAACGTGATCAACCGCTATCCGCATGAATTCTCTGGGGGGCAGTGTCAGCGTATTGGTATCGCTCGAGCGCTTATCTTGAGACCTAAGATGATTATTTGCGATGAACCGGTATCGGCACTTGATGTATCTATTCAAGCTCAGGTTGTAAACTTACTTAAAGAGTTACAGAAAGAACTAGGATTGTCATTGGTATTTATCGCGCATGATTTATCGGTAGTTAAACATATTTCGGACCGAGTGTTAGTGATGTACCTAGGTAATGCGGTTGAGCTTGGTGAAGCAGAAGCACTGTTTGCCCATCCAAAGCACCCGTACACTCGCGCGCTGATGTCTGCAGTACCAATTCCTGATCCAAAGCTTGAGCGCAACAAACATATTGAGATGTTAGAGGGAGATCTTCCATCACCAATCAGTCCTCCCTCGGGGTGTGTATTCCGTACTCGTTGCCCGCAAGCAACGGAAGCGTGCGCTAACACCAAACCGTCGATTCAGGGTAATGATGTACATGCCGTATCTTGCCTACATGTTAGTGTCTAATCGATTCAGCCTGTGACGGGCTTAAGCGCGGCATCCTTCGGGGGTCGCGCTTTTTTTACTTCAAATAATTCGAACAACAAAGCCAACTTATTCTGCTTTAGAGTACGTTGGCTTTTTCTATACTTAGCTCATAAATATGAACCAGTTGAGAGTGAGATATGGGTAAGTTAGTTGAAGGTAAATGGCATGATGTTTGGTACGATACGAAAACCAGCGGAGGTAAGTTTATTCGCGAAGATGCGGGTTTCCGAGATTGGGTAGAAAACAAAGCTAATGCGAAGTTTCAGCCTGAATCTGGCCGCTATCATTTGTATGTTTCTCTAGCTTGTCCATGGGCTCATCGCACCCTGATATTTAGAAAGTTGAAACAGCTAGAAGCGCATATTGATGTGACTGTGGTATGTCCAGATATGATGGGAGAGGGGTGGCAGATGGGTTTACCTGAACCTTTATTCGGTCATACGCGCATGCACCAAATTTACACCCAAGCAAAACCAAACTACACAGGCAGAGTGACGGTGCCTGTGCTGTGGGATAAGAAACATAATACTATCGTGAGTAATGAATCCTCAGAAATCATTCGCATGTTTAACTCTGAGTTTAACGAGCTTACTGGTAATTATGATGACTATTATCCAAGTGATTTGAGCGCTTTAATCGATGAGTGGAATAACTATATTTATCCTAATGTGAATAATGGCGTATATCGCTGTGGTTTTGCGACGACTCAAGATGCATATGAAGAAGCTTACGATAGCTTATTTGATGCGCTTGACCGTATTGATGCTCATCTTGCAACGCACCGATATCTTGCGGGTGGCCAGATAACGGAAGCCGATTGGCGATTGTTTACGACATTGATTCGGTTTGATGCCGTTTATGTTGGCCATTTTAAATGTAACAAACGGCGCATTTCGGACTACTCAAATCTGCATGGTTATATGAAAGAGCTGTATCAAGTTGAAGGCATCGCCGATACGACAGATTTCTATCATATTAAGCGCCATTATTACTTTAGCCACACAGGCATTAACCCAACACAGGTAGTCCCGAAAGGTCCTGAACTTGATCTAGAATCTGCTCATGGGCGTGAAAGCCTCTAGTGTCGGATTGAGGTGTAAGTAAGCAGAGTGTGTTTAAGAGAAATAATGAATCTAAAAAAGCCCTCTAAAAATTAGAGGGCTTGATTCGTTCAAAGGGATTATCAGTTAACCACTTTTTCTTCTGCTTGTGCGGCTTGATCGGCCTGAATCGCTGTGAGTGCGATGGTGTAAACAATATCGTCAACGAGTGCGCC
Source organism: Vibrio coralliilyticus (assembly GCF_024449095.1). NCBI lineage: Bacteria > Pseudomonadati > Pseudomonadota > Gammaproteobacteria > Vibrionales > Vibrionaceae > Vibrio > Vibrio coralinecrosis. Next base: position 2,042,475 of record NZ_CP024627.1, on the reverse strand, counting down.
ACGAGACAAATCGTTTACAGGCTTACGCATGCCTTGCAGCATTGGACCGATAGATACAAGGTCGGCTGAGCGCTGTACCGCTTTGTATGTCGTGTTACCCGTGTTTAGGTCTGGGAATACGAATACCGTTGCCTTACCGGCTACTGGAGAGTTAGGTGCTTTAGAAGCAGCAACGTTTTCCATGATAGCCGCGTCATACTGTAGAGGACCGTCGATAACTAAGTCAGGACGCTTCTCTTGAGCAATTTTAGTCGCTTCACGTACTTTATCTACGTCTGCACCTTTACCTGATTCGCCAGTCGAGTATGAGATCATTGCCACACGTGGGTCGATACCGAATGCCGCCGCAGAGTCCGCAGATTGAATAGCGATTTCAGCTAGTTGTTCTGCTGTCGGATCTGGGTTGATCGCACAGTCACCGTAAACCAATACCTGATCAGGTAGTAGCATAAAGAAGACAGAAGACACGATAGACGCATCTGGTGCTGTCTTAATGATTTGGAACGGAGGAACAATCGTGTTTGCTGTGGTGTGAACTGCACCAGAAACAAGACCGTCTACTTCGTCGTTCTCAAGCATCATGGTACCAAGGAATACGGAGTCTTGTAGCTTCTCACGGGCAACAACTTCCGTCATACCTTTGTGACCACGTAGCTCAACCAGACGTGCTACGTAGTTCTCACGTACTTCATCAGAGTTGATAATGGTAACGCCAGTACCGAGTTCAACGCCTTGCTGCGCAGCAACGCGCTTGATTTCTTCTGGGTTGCCAAGAAGTACACACTCTGCAATGCCACGTTCAGCACAGATGGCTGCCGCTTTAACTGTACGTGGTTCATCACCTTCGGGAAGAACAATACGCTTACCTGCACGGCGTGCAAATTCAGTAAGCTGGTAGCGGAATGCTGGTGGGCTCAGACGGCGAGACTTTTGAGTGCCCTCCGTCATAGACTCAATCCAGTTGCCATCGATGTGGCCCGCAACGTGTTCGTTAATAAACTCGATACGCTCTTTATCGTCTGCAGGAACCTCAATAGAGAAGCTCTGTAGGTTTAGAGACGTCTGCCATGTGTTTCCTTGTGCCTTAAAGATAGGCAAGCCAGAATCGAATGCTGGCTGACATAGGCCAACGATCTCTTGTGGAATGTCATAACCGCCAGTGAGAAGAACTGCACCGATTTCAACGCCGTTCATTGCTGATAGCGCTGCAGCTACAATAACGTCTGGACGATCTGCGGAAGTGACAAGTAGTGAGCCCGGTCTAAAGTGCTCGATCATGTTTGGCAAAGAACGTGCGCAGAAAGTGATGCTCTTGATACGGCGAGTATTGATGTCGCCTTCATTGATGATTTCCGCATTCAGGTGCTTCGCCATGTCGATTGCACGAGTTGCAATCAAGTCGATGCTCCACGGCACACAGCCAAGAACACGAATTGGAGATGTGTTAAAGATCTCCATTACTTTCATTTCGTTCTGCTTCGCGCTATCCGCATCGTCAAAAATTTCAGATAGGTCAGGGCGAGTACGGCCTGCTTCATCAACAGGCGCATTAAGCTTGTTGATGATAACACCAGAGATATTTTTATTCTTAGTACCGCCGAAGTTAGAACAAGCGACTTCGATACGCTCTTTTAGCTGTGCTGGGTTATCTGTACCAGGTGTTGCGACAAGAACGATTTCTGCCCCAAGTGTTGCAGCAATTTCTGCATTCACTTGGTTAGCAAATGGGTGCTTGCGAGTTGGAACTAGACCTTCGATCAGCGTAACGTCTGCGTCTTTGTTGATCTGGTTATAACGTTCTACAACCGTTTCTAGCAGCTCATCCATGTTGTCGTTACCGATAAGGCTCTCAGCAACAGACATCGCCATTGGCTCACCGATCTTCACATCGCTATTATGGCCAACGATAGTGGAAGTGAGATCCGGTTGATCACCACCAGAGCGTGGTTGACAAATCGGCTTGTAGAAAGAAACTTTAACGCCTTTGCGCTCCATAGCGCGAAGAACACCCATGCTTACGCTAGTAAGACCAACACCAGCGCTGGCAGGGATAAGCATAATAGTACGAGACATTCGTAGAGTACCTTTAGCTATTTTAGATAAAGCCCAACTTCGTATTCCTAGAGTGGAATAGGAGTTACGCCCCTTAGTAAGAAAACCGGCTGACTTTTCAGTCAGCCGGTGAAGTCAATTAAAGACCTGCTAAACGTGCAGTGTCTTCCGCAATGACAAGCTCTTCGTTAGTTGAGATAACCATTGCTGGGATGCGGCTGTCGGCTGTAGTGATATTACCTTCGCCACCGAAACGTGCTTTCAGGTTAGCTTCACCATCTACTTCAATACCGAATACGCCTAGGCGATTTAGAACCATCTCGCGAATTGGGCCAGAGTTTTCACCAATACCGCCTGTGAATACGATCGCGTCTAGACGACCTTCTAGAGTCGCAGTGTAACCAGCCACGTATTTAGCTAGGCGGTGGCAGAATACGTCCATTGCACGAGTTGCTTCTTCTTTCTCACCGTAGTTGTCTTCAACGAAACGACAATCAGAAGTTACTTCGGTCAGACCTTGCAGGCCAGACTCTTTAGTTAGCATAGTGTTGATTTGCTCTACAGAGTAACCAAGTGCGTCGTGTAAGTGGAAGATGATCGCAGGGTCGATATCACCACAACGCGTACCCATTACTAGGCCTTCAAGTGGAGTTAGACCCATTGAAGTATCAACTGATTTACCGTTTTTGATTGCACAAACAGATGCACCATTACCTAGGTGACAGTTGATGATGTTTAGTTCATCTGCAGGCTTACCTAGACGCTCAGCTGCTTCGCGAGCGATGAATAGGTGAGAAGTACCGTGCATACCGTAGCGACGGATACCGTGCTCTTTGTACAGGTTGTATGGAAGTGCGTATAGGTACGCTTCTTCTGGCATAGACTGGTGGAAAGCCGTATCGAATACCGCTGACATTGGCAGGCTAGGGAATGCTTTTTGAGCGGCTTTGATACCGATGATAGCCGCTGGGTTATGCAGAGGTGCTAGCGTTGCACAGTCTTCGATACCTTTAAGAACGTCATCAGTGATAAGAGCAGATTGAGTGAATTTCTCACCGCCGTGTACAACACGGTGGCCCACTGCTTTAAGTTGCTCGGCAAGTTCTGGCTTAGAAGCAAGAATAGTTTCAACGATGAAAGAAAGCGCTTCATCGTGTGCTGCGCCTTCACCTAATTGTGCTTCGTGCTTACCGTCCAGTTTCCATTTGATACGTGCTTCAGGAAGGTGAAGACATTCAGCCAGACCTGTTAGGTGCTCGTTGCCGTTTTCTGCATCGACAATCGCGAATTTAAGAGAAGAACTACCGCAGTTTAAAACTAAAACTAGCTTTGACATGAGTGACTACCTGTAATAATCAGTTAGGATAAAAATTAATCACAAGAATAGACGAAGCGAGAAAGGCTGCGTACTAATCTTGGTCAAAAAAACGTCGAATTCCGTATAAAAGACAGCAGTGATTCCCGAACACTGCTCTTGCATCCGCTGCAGAAAGGTCCCGAGAGTTGCTTAAATTGTAAATAACGGCAACAATGAGATTGTGGGCCTGCAAAGGATAACGATAATAGCCAATAATAACAAAAAAATTTGAAAGAATATTAACTTTCATCAATTTTTTACGCTGAAAGTTGAATCTTTCAACTTAATTTTAGTTTGGGCCCAATACTGAAGTGAGAGAGTCCTATGAGTAATAAAGCCGGTTTAGTTAATAACCTACGTGACGGGCAGAAGTACATGGATACTTGGCCTATGCGTAAGGAACTCAATTTACTGTTTCCAGAACAGCGCATCATCAAAGCCACCAAGTTTGGGGTGAAAGTGATGCCCGCAATCGCAGCGATCAGTGTTCTCACTCAAATGGCCTTCAATAATTACTCGGCAATGCCACAGGCTGTCATTATGGCGTTGTTTGCTCTTAGTTTACCGGTTCAGGGGATGTGGTGGCTTGGTAGTCGTGCAAATACTCAGCTTCCTCCTGCGTTGGCAGGTTGGTATCGGGAAATTCATCAGAAGATAGTAGAGAGTGGTTTTGCGCTTGAACCAATGAAAAGCCGACCTCGTTATAAAGAACTCGCTCACATCTTAAATCGTGCCTTTCGACAGCTAGATAAAAATGCTTTGGAGCGTTGGTTCTAAATCAAAGCAGTACCACTACGTGAAAGTGATACACGGCCTAGCTAAATTTCTTATTTCAAACAAAAAAACGCTCACCTCGGTGAGCGTTTTTTTAGTTATTGCTATCCAATATTAGTTGAACATAGCGATAGCGTTAGCTGGTTCAACGTATTCTAGATCGAAGCTTTCTGCTACTTCTTTACACGTAACTTTACCGTGAATAACGTTTAGACCTTCTAGGAAGCCTTTGTCTTCAAGAAGTGCTTCACGGTAGCCTTTGTTCGCTAGCTTAACGATGTAAGGCAGAGTTGCGTTGTTTAGAGCGAAAGTTGAAGTACGAGCAACGGCACCTGGCATGTTCGCTACACAGTAGTGAACTACGTCATCAACAATGTAAGTCGGGTCTGCGTGTGTTGTCGCATGTGAAGTTTCGAAACAACCGCCTTGGTCGATTGCAACGTCAACAACTGCTGCACCTGGCTTCATCTTAGCGATGTGCTCTTTAGTCACTAGTTTAGGAGCAGCAGCGCCTGGAATTAGAACTGCGCCGATGACTAGGTCTGCTTCTAGAACATGCTTCTCAATAGCATCTTCTGTAGAGTAAACCACTTTTGCGCGACCTTGGAACTCTTCGTCAAGACGACGTAGGGTGTCTACGTTGCGGTCTAAGATTGTTACGTCTGCACGCAGGCCAACAGCCATACGAGCGGCGTTAGCACCAACGACACCGCCACCTACAACCACTACTTTCGCTGGCTCAACACCTGGAACACCACCTAGAAGAAGGCCGCGTCCACCGTGAGATTTCTCTAAAGTTTGTGCGCCTGCTTGAATAGACATGCGACCTGCTACCTCAGACATTGGAGCAAGTAGTGGCAAGCGACCCATATTATCTGTTACAGTCTCATAGGCTATACAGACAGCTTTGCTCTTGATTAGCTCTTCAGTTTGTGGAAAATCTGGTGCTAGGTGCAAATAAGTAAATAATATTTGCCCTTCACGAAGCATAGCTCGCTCAACAGCTTGAGGTTCTTTAACCTTTACAATCATTTCTGCTTTCGCGAAAACGTCAGCAGCGGTAGGAAGAATGGATGCGCCTACAGCGATGTAATCATCGTCTGAAAAACCGATGCCAGAACCGGCTTTGGTTTCTACAAAAACTTGGTGACCTTGAGAGACTAGCTCGCGAACGCTCGCTGGGATCATACCAACACGGTACTCGTGGTTTTTGATTTCCTTAGGTACGCCAATAATCATCCTGAATCCTCATTTTATTTTGGTTGTATAAACTATATTAGTTGCATTAACTGCATGTAGGGTAATTCTGTCGAATTAACAACTAGTATAGTTGGGTTACAATAAAATTTGATACTGAATATTAAAAAGTTGTAGTATATTTTTTTGCAAGGAAGTAATAAGGTGGAATAAAAAATGGCAGACAACAATAAGAAGCCGTCTAAGGATCTAGACCGTATCGATCGCAACATTCTAAACGAACTGCAGAAAGACGGTCGTATTTCAAACGTTGAACTGTCTAAACGAGTTGGCCTTTCGCCAACGCCATGTTTAGAGCGTGTTCGTCGTCTGGAGCGTCAAGGGTATATTACGGGCTATACAGCTTTGTTAAACCCGCAGTTCCTTGATGCATCACTTTTGGTTTTCGTCGAAATCACACTAAACCGTGGTGCACCAGATGTGTTTGAACAATTTAATGCAGCGGTGCAGAAGCTCGACGATATTCAGGAGTGTCACCTTGTATCAGGTGACTTTGACTATCTGTTGAAAACGCGAGTGTCGGACATGAGTGCATATCGCAAGCTCCTTGGCGATACGCTTTTACGTCTTCCTGGCGTTAACGACACACGTACGTATGTTGTGATGGAAGAAGTGAAGCAGACAAACCAGTTAGTTATCAAAACGCGCTAATCTTTATTAGAGCAGCAAATACCTTTCGATATTCTGACTTAAGGTAATTGGGTTTTAAGTCCCAATATGGTTAAATCGATAGTCCGAGTGGCATAGCTGCTCGGACTATTTTTTTCCTTACTGATTAGCTGGGTGGATGTTCCATCGTATGAACGTCTTGCTTGGAGTCAGTATCACGCAGTTGATTAAGTTGGTTATGTTCAAAGAGAACAAAAATAAAGTTGAAACAATAATCAAAACTGGAGAAGAGCCTCAGTCCTCTCGTCTTGATGGGCCTCAACGCCTTAAAGAGTGCAGTCTTATTGTGATTGTACTGTCTTCTATATTATTGTCTGTCGCATTATTCACCTTCAGCCCTGCTGATCCTTCTTGGTCGCAAACGGCTTGGGGAGGAGACATTAACAATGCAGGCGGCCTTGTCGGTGCATGGATTGCCGATACTCTGTTTTTCACGTTTGGCTCTCTTGCCTATCCCATCCCTGTGGTCATTACCGTTACAGCTTGGGTGATGCTCAGAAAGCGTGATGAAAATGAATCTATTGACTTGATGCTATGGGGCACACGTCTTCTAGGTTTAACGATACTTATCCTGACGAGCTGTGGTCTTGCAGATATTAACTTCGATGATATTTGGTATTTCTCGTCTGGCGGTGTTGTTGGTGATGTTTTAACTAGCCTTGCGCTGCCAACTCTCAATATTTTAGGTACAACACTAGTGTTCCTATTTTTATGGGGCGCGGGTTTTACTTTGTTAACTGGGATCTCTTGGCTCACTATTGTGGATCGAATTGGGGAAGTGGCAATCCAAGCGCTGACGAGTCTGGTTAATAGAGTTCGGGGTGAAAAGGAAGAAATTCTTGAGCCCCAGCTTGTGATGCCTCGAGAAGAAGCTCCTCAGGTGAATGATGCTATAGAGCAAGAAGACGTCTTGTTCACAAGGGAACCTGATAAAGCACCACGTCGATTCAATATCCACATGCCTGAAGTTCATAAGGAATCAGTAGTCAATGTTCCCATTGCCGATAGCGCAGTGGTTGAACCTCAAGCCTCAGAGCAAATTACTGAGCCGGAGCCTGAAGTTGCTCATCCAGAGCGAGCTGACTTTTATGATGAAGTGTCTCAAGAGGAACGTACTAAGCAATTGGGTTCTACAATCGAAGAGCTAGAAGCGGTTGCTCAAAGTGAGGATGACTTTGCCATTCAAGAGCAAGCCACCACCTTAGAAGCTACCCATGTCGTGGAAACTGAGGAAGTACCCGTTATGGCTGAAAAGCCAAAAACTGTTGATGGCTCCGTTAACGAGATGCCGTGGAATAGTGAAGAGGGTCATGAAGAGCATGAGATTGTTGAACCAGTTATTGATCCTACCGAGCTTGAGCGCATTTCAAGTCATGTTGAGCCCGGAAGCACCCAACAGGAACCAGTGATTTCGACATTTGATGTGGCAGATGATGAGGATAATGATACTTCGGATCCTGCATTAGCTGAAGAAGGCGAAGATGAAGATGTAGAGGCGTTCCAAAATATTGTCGCTGATGCTCAAGCGAAAGTCGCCGCGCAGCAGAATCCATTCCTCGTCCAGAAAGAAGCGAACCTACCAAAACCGAAAGAACCAATGCCGACATTGGAATTGCTTTATCACCCAGAGAAGCGCGAAAACTTCATCGATCGCGAAGCATTGGAAGAAATTGCTCGCTTAGTTGAATCTAAGCTTGCTGATTATAAGATCAAAGCCGAAGTCGTTGATATTTTCCCTGGACCGGTGATTACTCGATTCGAGCTAGATTTAGCGCCAGGCGTGAAGGTGAGCCGTATTTCCGGCCTTTCGATGGACTTGGCTCGTTCATTGTCAGCGATGGCTGTCCGAGTAGTGGAAGTGATACCTGGTAAACCCTATGTCGGCCTTGAGTTGCCGAATATGAGTCGTCAGACAGTCTATTTCTCAGATGTTGTTGGCAGCCAGCACTTTATTGAGGCTAAATCTCCGACAACCGTAGTACTAGGTCAGGATATTGCTGGCGAAGCAGTCGTCGCTGACTTGTCGAAGATGCCGCACGTTTTGGTCGCAGGTACTACGGGGTCAGGTAAATCGGTTGGTGTGAATGTCATGATTTTAAGTATGCTTTACAAAGCGACGCCTGAAGATGTTCGCTTTATCATGATTGACCCGAAAATGCTTGAGCTGTCGGTATACGAAGGTATTCCTCATTTACTTTCTGAAGTGGTGACGGATATGAAAGATGCATCGAACGCGCTGCGTTGGTGTGTCGGTGAAATGGAGCGTCGATACAAACTGATGTCCGCGTTGGGTGTTCGTAATATCAAAGGCTTTAATGACAAGCTTAAGATGGCAGCAGAAGCAGGGCATCCGATTCACGACCCACTGTGGCAACCGGGTGACAGTATGGATGAAACTCCGCCATTGCTGGAGAAATTGCCATACATAGTCGTCATTGTCGATGAGTTTGCCGATCTGATGATGGTGGTGGGTAAGAAAGTAGAGGAGCTGATTGCTCGACTTGCTCAAAAAGCACGAGCAGCAGGGATTCATTTGATACTGGCGACGCAACGACCTTCTGTCGATGTTATCACCGGTTTGATTAAAGCTAATATCCCAACTCGAGTGGCGTTTACGGTATCGACGAAAACCGACTCAAGAACCATTCTTGACCAAGGTGGCGCGGAATCACTATTAGGTATGGGTGACATGCTTTATCTACCTCCGGGTTCTAGTCATACGGTGCGTGTACACGGTGCGTTTGCATCGGATGATGACGTACATGCTGTGGTAAATAACTGGAAAGCGCGCGGTAAGCCAAACTATATTGATGAGATCACCAATGGTGATCAAGGGCCAGAGGCATTGTTACCGGGAGAAAAACCTGAAGGTGAGGAAGAAATGGATCCGTTGTTCGATCAAGTCGTAGAGCATGTCGTTCAGTCCCGTCGAGGGTCTGTATCAGGAGTTCAGCGACGATTTAAGATCGGTTACAACCGTGCTGCACGAATTGTTGAACAACTGGAAGCTCAAGGCATTGTGAGTGCACCGGGGCACAATGGTAACAGAGAAGTGTTAGCTCCAGCACCTGGTCGTGAGATGAACTAATGCCATCTGAATAATGGATGACAAACCAAAATGAAAGGGTTGACCATATGAGCCAACCCTTTTTTAATTTCTAGCTTCTAGCTTCTAGCTTCTAGCTTCTAGCTTCTAGCTTCTAGCTTCTAGCTTCTAGCTTCTAGCTTCTAGCTTCTAGCTTCTAGCTTTTGTAAACTGCGCAATAACGATAACAGCCAGTGCCGCTAAATTTGCTGCAAAGATGACAACTAGCCATTGTGGCATGGATAGTGACAGGAATTGCCAAACGACTTTGCTACAGTCTCCAAAGGCTTCAAACATCCAAGGTGCCCATTGGTTAAGAGGTGCCCAATCTGGGAAAGTGACGAATAAATCGCAGGTGGCAAAGGGAGACGGATTGAACTGATAGTTAACGTGCTCTAATGCCAACATTAAACCTTTATAAGCGCTGGCACCCCATGCCGCTAAACCAAACCAACGTATCGCTTTATTGTTCGGAGCGGCTAAACCAATCAGAGCCGCTACACCAACGCCCAGCATGGCAACTCGCTCATAGATACACATCACACAAGGTGCGAGTAACATAACATGTTGAAAATATAAGGCAGCTGCTTCAAAGAAAACGACAAAAGCAAGTAATAGCAGCCAAGATAGGCGTATTTGGGAAAAATGCTTGATGTTAGAAAGAATGTTCACAGAGTGGTCCTGTTATAAAAAAGCTCTGACTAATCAGAGCTTTTTATCTTGGAAAAGTTTCGACTTCAACTAAAAGTTTTGATTTTTAGTGATTAATGTCCACCGGATACTGCTTGGATAACTTCACCTGTATGCTGTGCAATCCAACCTGCGTCATAGAACCATGACGTCATTGGCTCTACAAGATAGATGATACCGGCTAAACCGACCAACGCTAAGACGACGGTATAAGGCAGAGCCATGATCACCATTCGCCCGTACGACAAGCGAATTAGAGGCGCTAATGCTGATGTTAGTAGGAATAGGAAAGCAGCTTGTCCGTTTGGTGTTGCCACTGAAGGTAGGTTAGTGCCTGTGTTGATAGCGACTGCAAGTAAGTCGAACTGGTCACGACTGATGATACCTTCGACTAAAGCCGTTTTGACTTCATTGATGTATACCGTACCAACGAAAACATTATCAGACACCATAGACAGTAAACCATTAGCAATGTAGAACAAAGCCAGCTGAGCACCTTTATCTTCGACATGAAGAACCGTATCGATAACAGGCTTAAACAGTTCTTGGTCGATAATAACAGCAACAACAGAGAAGAAAACAGCCAGTAGTGCGGTAAATGGCAGGGCTTCTTCAAATGCCTTACCCAAAGAGTGCTCTTCAATCACGCCCGTGAATGCGGTTGCTAAGATAATCACTGAAAGACCAATCAAACCAACGGCGGCTAGGTGAAGTGCCAGACCTACAATCAACCAGACTGCGATCGCACCTTGGATCCATAGCTTGGCGACATCTTGCTTGGTACGTGTCTTACGCTCTGCATTATCGAAGTCAACCAGAATCTGACGAACATTATCAGGAAGTTGAGCTCCGTAACCACAAATTTTCAGTTTTTCGACAAGAACACAGGTGATGAGGCCACAAGCAAAAACCGGAGCTGTCACTGGCAACATGCGGATAATGAATTCGCCAAACTGCCAACCTGCTTGATCGGCAATAATTAGGTTTTGTGGTTCACCCACCATGGTCATTACACCACCGAGTGCAGTACCGACACCTGCATGCATCAATAATGAGCGTAGAAATGCACGATAGTTTTCCAAGTCATCACGCGTGAGCTCTGAAAGATGATCGTCTTGAGTGTGGTCGTGTGAGGCGGTTGAGCCTTTTCCTGATGCAACTTTGTGATAAATAGCGTAGAAGCCCACTGCCACGCTAATAACAACTGCGATGACTGTCAGCGCATCTAAGAAGGCAGACAGGAAAGCCGCTGCGAAACAAAATGCTACTGAAAGTAGGCTCTTAGAGCGAATGCCGAGAAGAATTTTGGTAAAGATAAACAGCAAGAGCTGCTTCATGAAGTAGATACCGGCAACCATGAAGACCAGCAGTAAAAGAACCTCAATGTTGGCGACTAATTCGTGCTTTACTTGCTCGGGGCTAGTCATACCAATTGCTATCGCTTCAATAGCGAGAAGTCCACCAGGCTGTAGAGGATAGCATTTTAGGGCCATCGCAAGCGTAAAAATAAACTCTGCAACCAGTAGCCAACCAGCAACAAATGGGTCAACTAAGAAAAAGACAATGGGGTTGATAATGAGAAATGAAATGATGGCAACTTTATACCAATCTGGAGCTTTGCCTAAGAAGTTCTTAATGAAAGCATTCCCGAGTGACATCGGCATGATACTAATACTCTTAAATGTTGTAATGAATAGACACTGCGTGTGCTTGTATCTATATCTGCACAAAATTTGGTTTGAGCCACCGCAATTAAGTGAACACGTAGCGGACAAAACAAATGTTGAAACAGACCTGATTCAACAGTGACTTAGAAAAACAACATAGAGAAATATGTCATGTGGCCTTGCCAAGTCACTCCCTGAGAAAGACAAGCACTCCTTACTTCGGTCGCAACTGTACTCCTCAAGTTAATTTAGTCAATAATAATGTTTATCTTGATAAAATACTCAGTGGACTTTTGTTTAAAAACGCGATCCGAGTGGCGTTAAAGTGGGATGAGAGTTGTGAAAAAAAACAATTCATGGCAGCTCTGGGATGAAAAGGCTGAATAAGACAGATTATGTCATTATATTGAATGGAAATGAGCTAGTTACTTTGCAAATATAAAAAATTAGTTTTTGCATTAGAAGTCAATACCTATAAGGGCTAATAAGTATTAACTTTTTATTAAATCTAAAATAAATCAGCTTTGACTCAAAGACATAATAACGCAATCTATCAGCTTAAATTAGAGCTTTAACTCCATTGTTGGTTTGAGGCATGTTTGCTGTAGGTTTGTTTCCGATACGTGAGAACTAGTGGTATGATGAGTTCTATTCGACCCTATAAATAAAAATATTGGATAGTTAAGTTAATGGTCATTAAGGCAAAGAGCCCTGCAGGTTTTGCAGAAAAATACATCATTGAGAGTATTTGGAAAGGGCGCTTCCCTCCAGGCTCTATTCTTCCCGCTGAACGCGAGCTCTCTGAATTAATCGGGGTAACCAGAACGACACTGCGTGAAGTGCTTCAGCGCTTAGCTCGTGACGGTTGGTTAACCATTCAACATGGTAAACCGACTAAGGTGAACCAGTTTATGGAAACATCGGGGTTGCATATCCTCGATACTCTGATGACTCTTGATGCAGAGAACGCAACATCTATTGTTGAAGATTTGCTTGCGGCACGTACTAACATCAGCCCTATCTTTATGCGTTACGCGTTCAAAGCGAATAAAGAAAGTGCAGAGCGCACTATTAGCGGTGTCATTGAGTCTTGTGAAAGCCTGTTAGCTGCGGATTCTTGGGATACCTTTATGGCGTCTTCTCCGTACGCTGAAAAAATTCAGCAGCACATTAAAGATGATGGTGAGAAAGACGAAACGAAGCGTCAGGCTACTTTGATCGCTAAGACCTTTAACTATTACGACTATATGTTGTTCCAGCGTTTGGCTTTTCACTCAGGTAACCAAATCTACGGTTTGATCTTTAATGGTCTTAAGAAGCTCTATGATCGTGTAGGGAGTTACTATTTCTCTAACCCAGAAGCGCGCAATTTGGCTCTACAGTTTTACCGCGACTTGCTAGAAGTTTGTGAGACAGGTAACCGAGACAAAATCATCGTGGTGGTTCGCCACTACGGTATGGAAAGTGCGCAGATTTGGAATGAGATGAAAACGTCTTTACCGACGAATTTCACTGAAGACGATTGCTAATCGTTTAGTCTAAATGAAGAAACCCGCTAGCATGGCGGGTTTTTGTATTCTTAGAGTTATGGTTGAAGGCAACGTTAGCAGACATCACAGTCGTCGTAGCCACCGGCTTCTTTAAACCAGTTGGTAAGGTGTGTTTTGAGATCTTTGAGCTCATCAGGACCGATCAAAGCCAAGCCCAAATCTTCAGCCCGAGTGATATCGTTGTAGCGCAATGGTCGGAAGCTAACCAGCATAGCACGAGCCTGTAAACCGCCAAGCAAATCCCTTAGTGATTCCAGTTTGTACAAGGTGTCGTCACCATCGTCCCGCATTCCCTTCGTTTTACATTCAATGATATGAAGTTTGTTATTTGCCACAGAAGCCACGTCCAATTCATTGCGTACTTCGCGGTCTCCAAGCTGACGGTAGACTTGGACGTTGAGTGAATGATCTTGAATGGTAGGCATGTCTTTTTGGATTTGACGTACTGTGCTATGAACCAGAGTTTCTAACCATTCACCGTTAGAAAAACGTCGAGCATCTTCATCTGCGAAGGTTAAGATCCCATTCTCATAAGTGGCGATTTCAGCTTCTACTAGGTCACTGAGCAGCATGTTAAGCTCACGATAGCCTTGCTGCTTTTCAGACAGCGCCACATCGAGTTTTTGCTCTTTACGGCAGGTTGTGGCGAGGTAGTTAAGTGTAGCTAAACCAGGCCCTAGTTCAAGAGCGTTACTGGCCCAGCGTTCACCGAGTTCATAGAGTTTCTGATCAAGCTGCGGAGGGAGTTGTTGCTGATTGAATTCACCACGGGCACCAAATACAGTGAGGTAGTCGTCAATAGTAATACGATCTTCTACCTGAGTGTCTTCCTTTCCATCAGGGTATAGCCAACAAAGGCGATCACTGTTTGGCTCGACGACAAAAATAGGCCAATGGAAAGTACGAAATACTTCGTATACCGAGAGTAGGCGGTGACGTAGGCCACAACTTGCATTAAGTTTGACATCCTCCCCACGCACACTCAGGTCATCGGCAAGTATGCCGACGGCACGCTTTATTCGCGATGTATTGGCCACATTTGGAATCTCAAAAAACTCTGATGTGATGTTTCTTTTGGCCAGAACACTATGTAGACGATGGTACATATCTTTCTGGCTTTTAACGCCTATAAAAACAATGTGATCACTGACGGTTCGGTTATCCAATAATGGTGTGACTAAACGAATTGGGTCCTGATCAATGATGCCAACATGAACTGCCATAAACCTTCCTCATGATTGGCTTGCAAAAAATGTGAAGTGAGAAGTGGGCAAGCCTTAGTAACCATATAACGACAGCGCATATAAAAAACAAGGGCGATTAATAAAATTAACCGCCCGAGATGAATTATTTGCATTGTCTTTACAAAACTAGAGTTTAAAGCGATGTACTAATTCACCTTGCTGGTTAGCTAGCTGGGTTAAGTCGGTGCTGGTTTGCGCAATTTTCGCCATTGCTTGATAACTAGAATCAGCAATTTGATTGATCTCATCAATGTTGCGAGCAATTTCTCCAGTTGTTTCGCTTTGCTCTGCCGCAGCCTGAGAGATATGGCCACTCATTTGGCTAATTTCTATGATCAGTGCTTGAATTTCTTCCATGGCACTATTGGCATTGGAAGCCTGAGCCACCGATTGATCCATATCCTCCATACAACTTTGAATGACCTTGTTGGCAGAGGTGGAGCTATTTTGTAGGTTGCTGATCATGTTTTCGATTTCTGATGTGGACTCTGTCGTACGTTGCGCTAGGACTCGAACTTCGTCCGCGACGACCGCAAAGCCACGACCTTGCTCACCAGCTCGCGCAGCTTCGATGGCTGCATTTAATGCCAGCAAATTGGTTTGCTCGGCGATATTGCGAATCACATCTAAAATTGAGCCTATCTGACTGCTCATCGATTGGAGATCTTTGACGGCATCAACGGATTGAGTTAAGCGTGTTTCAAGTTGGTTAATCGTTGTAATGTTGTCGTTCATTATCTGGCGACCAGATTCTGAAGCGCTTTCAACTTGTTCGACCATCTGTTGAGAGCTTTGCGCACTTTGAGCAACCTCTTGAACAGAGTGAGCCATCTCAGTCATTGCCGTTGCAACATTCGCGGTTTGCTCGCGCTGTTGACTAAGTTGCGATTGTGCCTGAGAGGAGGTTTCTTGGTTAATACTGGCAGTATTGGTTAGGTTGTCTGACGCACTGTTTAACTTTTGCAAAATATCGTGGAGGTTATCCGCCAGAGAATTGATGTGTCCACTGACTCGGCTAAATTCGTTGTTGTAGCGTATCTCTATTCGTTGAGTCATATCACCTTGTGTCAAACTCTCTAGAGTTGAGAGGATACGAGTCAGAGGTGACCGTACGCTGTGGGCAATGTGATAGCCAATACCTATAGCAAGGGCTATGACGAGAGCACCCAGTGCGACAGAATTGATCACACCTTGATCATATACCTCACTGGCTTCTGCAAGAGAAGCGTGAAGGCTGTCCTGAGCTGCTTGACCAAAGGAAGTTAAGACTGCCATTGTATTATCGACTTCTAAGGTCAGGTTAGCAATGTTAGCGTAAAGGGCTGCTTTCGCTTGAAGGTAAGACGCATGCTGGTCGAGTACGCCGCCTTTTTTTCCGATATCAGTGGTGAACTGCTGAACAGACTCATCGAAAACTTGCTTGATCTCTGGCATCTGAGCGGTCAAACCGCGGTAGGCATAATTAAGGTGGGTGACCGCCTTTTTGTTTTTGGCTACGGCCTTGTTGACGAATTCTAGATCATTACTTGCCAGAGCATCAGAAGTAATGAGCTCAGCATCTTTTAGTTTGATAAAGTAACTTTTAGCCATCACTTTAACCGAAATACTACTTTGGTCATCGACATATTCTTTCATACCCACACTGAGCTCAGAATGTAGGCGTTGGAAGCGGCGAGATGATTTCTGTACTTCGGCTTGAGCAACAAACATGTCGCGATAGTTACTCATAGCGTCGTCGGCTTCGGTGAAGTATCGCTGCTCCATCTCTTTAAGCTGTTCGATACTGGTCAGTAGTTCGGTATTTCCATCACTCGCTTTGGCTAAATCCAGAAGCGCTTGACCATAGCGTTGTTTTGCTTGGTCAAATTGTCCGCGAATCTCCTCCATGCGACTTGAGCTCTGCGTTGTCAAAAAGTCCTTAAAAAGCTTGTCGGCAGAGAGTAGGTAAACGCTGGTCTGGTTAGATTGTGACACTAAAGGTAGAGCGGTGTTTGAAACACTGCCAAAGTTGGTGTGAATTTGTTGCATCCCTCGCATTGTCATAATAGTTGAAATAACAAACATTATGATGATCAATGCAAACCCAGCGTACATACGCTTGATCACTGAGCCTCTCATAGATCTCTCCCTAAAACTTACTTGTCTTAAAAAAATTAACAAAAAGAGAGGTATTGTATTGAGGGTGAGACGCGCATTTTATGACGCATCATACAAATTTAGCCATCTACTACTATCAGTACGGTGTATATGTTAAGTGAACACTGTTTTTTATTGTGATCTGGACAAGGTTAGCGCATACTCCATGGAAACGATCAACGATAGCAACGCTTAATGGAGTGCTTCATGGCTGAAGAAACCATTTTCAGTAAAATTATTCGCAAAGAAATCCCTGCCGACGTGGTTTACCAAGATGACCTCGTTACCGCATTTCGTGACATCAACCCTCGTGCGCCAAGTCACATTTTGATCATCCCTAATAAATTGATCCCAACAACGAATGATATTGAAGAGGCAGATGAAGCCGCGATGGGGCGCATGTTCACTGTCGCGCGTAAGCTTGCTAAAGAAGAGGGCATTGATGAGGACGGTTACCGTTTAATCGTGAACTGTAATTCTCATGGTGGGCAAGAGGTTTATCATATCCATATGCATTTGGTTGGCGGCCGTCCACTTGGGCCAATGTTAATGAGTTAAAGATATATTTCTTATAAGGATGGCGGCATTTATTCAAACTTTTTATCAATGCCGTTGTCCAATCGCGACGATGATGAAAATCTAATAACTAATTTCGGAGTACGAAGTGCGTAAACACATTCGACTCGCATTCGTGATATTCAGCTCTGCTGCACTTTCTGCCTGTGCCAATTTTTCTGCTGGGAACTTATTTAGTCATTACAGCGCACAAAATGATGAGGTCTATCAGTCAGTCAAAGCAGGTCAATATCAAAAGGCTGAAGAAGCTTTACCTGAAAATGTTGCTGGCGATATTCTGGATAACTTTGAGAGAGGCAGAGTTTACTTGCTTAATCAGCAGTACGCTGACAGTAAGTCCGCGTTTGAAGCGAGTGACCAAGCGGTTCGAGTTCAGCAGGATAAAGCAACAATATCTGTCACAGGGACGGCGACAAGTATTGGTGCTTTGGCTGTCAATGATAATCTGGACATATATACACCGGCTGATTACGAGCTAGGCTTTTTACACCTTTATTTGGGCTTGAATTACCTCAAGAACAACAGCCTTGAAGGTGCGTTGATTGAAATGCGCCGTGCAAATCAGGTTCAGGAGCAAGCTCGTAAGGACAGAGAAAGAGAGCTAGAGTCTGCCCAGCAGGACTTACAGGCTCAGGGATTAACATCGAACCTTGGTAGTATTTTATCGAGCTACCCAGATGCGGGTGAAACCCTACAGGCGGTACAAAATGGCTATCTGTTGTATTTATCGGCTTTGCTTTATGAAGCGGATAACTCCTTAAACGATGCCTATGTGGATTATCGGCGTGCATTAGCCGTGATGCCAGATAATGCTGAGATCATTGATGGCGCTAAGCGAGTTGCAAAGCGACTAGGCATGAATGAAGACCTCGTTCAGCTAGAGAAGTATTACGGCGAGGCCCGTTACTTAAGTGACGACGAAGCAAGAGTTATCGTCTTAGAAGAGCAAGGTATCGTCGAGGCGATGCGTGGCTGGAAGCAGTCTTTACCTCTTTACGATGGTCGTGGTAATGGGGCGTTGTACTCTATCGCATTACCTTATTACCCTCAGCCAGTTAGCCAGTCGTTTACTCCAGTACAGCTCAATAATAATAAGCTGCGTAGTGACTTGCTGACAGACGTTAACTTGATGGCGCAGAGAGACTTGTCTGAGCGAATGCCAATGATCATTATCCGTCAGGCATTACGGGTTTGGGCCAAGGATGAGCTGCGTAAGAGTGCAGCCCAAGATGATGAACTTGGTAATGCCTTGCTCAATATTTGGAATACATTGACAGAGCAACCGGATACACGCAGTTGGATTACATTACCTGGAGAAATTCGTAGTAGCAGTGCAGTCGTGAAGCCAGGCAAACAGGTGATTCATGTTGCGGGTCAGGAGTACCAGTTTGATATTGAAGCAGGTCGTACTGCTTTAGTTTGGGTCTCTCGTCAGGGAGGCAGTGCTACAATTTGGCATAAACAGTTAGGAAAAATTCGATGAAAAAATGGCTTATTGCAGTAATGGCTGCTTTGGTGATGGTTGGCTGTTCTAGTAACACAGCAGGGCTGCGGATTGATGGTCAGTCGCAAACCGTTTTATTTGGTGACAACGTCCTCGCAGGGCGTCTGCAAATCGAAGATATCTCAACAACGCAAGTTGATGGCCGTGCTCGGGGGATTGTCCGCTTAGCGAGTCAATACCAGGGTGATCAACATATTCAGTATCGCTTTTACTGGTATGACGATGAGGGTCTAGAAGTGAATAGCAAGTTAGGTCCTTGGCGTCAGGCTATCGTCCGTGGCATGGAAACCATTGCTATTTCTGAAGTTTCAGTGAATCCGAATGGTACTCAGTTCCGTGTTCAGATTCGCGAAAATGAACACTAAACCGAACTAAAGTTCATTAACTTTAGTCATACACTCATAACATAAGATTCTATAAAAGTTTGAGGAACCAAGAATGAAAAAAAGTGTTATTGCATTACTTGGCTTAGCTGTCATTTTAGGCGGCTGTTCTAATAAAGTGAGCTACGGTGATGCACAAGCGGTGGAAACCACGACAATCGATTTTGGCTCAACCGATTTGCAAAAGATTGCAGGTGAAATGGTCGATAGCATGATGGTGTCTGGCTCTGTTTCTGCGATCACTCGTGATTCTCGTCCTATTGTTTTTGTCGAACGCATCAAGAATAAAACAAGTGAACACATTGATACTGAATCTATTACCGATACTATCAGTACTAAGTTGTTGAACTCAGGTAAATTCCGCTTTGTTGATATGGACCGAGTTGAGTCAGTTCGTGATCAGCTTAATTTCCAGAACAACGACGAATTAGTTAACCAGAGTACAGCTATCCAGTTTGGTAAGATGGTAGGGGCTCAATACATGCTATACGGCAACCTGTCGAGTATTGCTAAAGCTGGTGGCAGCGATAAAGATGTCTATTACAAAATGACCATGCGTCTCATGGATCTTGAAACAGGTCTTATTGAGTGGGCCGATGAGACTGAAATTCGTAAGCAAGAGTCTAAGAGCTTCTTAGGGCTTTAATTGATAGAGGAGTGATTTATGGCCAGGATGTCATGGCATGAAGCATGTCAGCTAGACGATTCATTAAAGTCATTGGATCACTTCTTTTCTATTGCTCCGGATCATGCTCAAACGTTAACCGGAGGATTGACCAATCGCTGCTGGAAGGTGGTTACCCAAAGCGGCGATTGTTTTGTTTGGCGACCTAACACACCAATCACTAAAGCCTTTTCCATTTCCCGCTTTCAAGAATATCAAATTCTATCTGCTGTCGAAGAGTTTCAACTTGGGCCTAAAGCTATTCAGATTAATGAGCATGGGCTACTAGTCGAATGGATTGAAGGGGAGTCGTTGGCTGATGGCTTACCTTTTGATTCGTTACTCAAAACGATGATTAAGATCCACAGTTTGGACACCACAAGGATTCCGGTTGCTCCGTTTAATTTTACCGCTCGTGTTGACCATTACTGGATGCAACTACGAGAAGAGTTAAGATCTAACGACTATCTGGATATTTACCAGCAATGGCGCAGTTCACCAAGTCTGGCTGATGTTGGCTTAGCACTTTGTCACTTAGATTTAGCGGGCTATAACATGGTTAAACACTCAGAGGGTATTATGGTGATTGATTGGGAATATGCAGCGATTGCAGATCCTCGCTTGGATTTGACTCTCAGTATCGGTGTGGTAGGGGAAAAGCCACTAGAGTCAGTATATCGGTATTGCCAGCTAAGAAACATTGATGGAGTCGATGATTGGGTCGAGGGTGTCCTTGCTTGGCAACCCAGAGCAACCATGATGGCAATGCTTTGGTATTTATTGGCCTATCAACTTTGGGGAGATGAGCAGTATTTAACCCAAGCACAAGCTTTACGCGACACATTTTGTAGCTAAGATCACTGTTTGAACGTCTGACATACTTAATTGTTTACGCTGACTTTAAAACCTTTCTTTTCGTGGTAGATTTAATGGATAAGAATCGAGGGTGATAGAATGATTATTTACTTACATGGTTTTGATTCCACAAGTCCAGGAAACCACGAAAAAGTGCTTCAGTTGCAGTTCATTGATGAAGACGTCCGCTTTATTAACTACAGCACTTTGCATCCTAAGCATGATATGCAACACCTACTCAAAGAAGTTCATAAAGCGATTGAGCAGTCTGGGGATCGCGATGCAATTATTTGTGGTGTTGGATTAGGTGGCTACTGGTCTGAGCGAATAGGCTTTTTATGTGGTATCAAGCAGGTGATTTTCAATCCTAACCTGCACCCAGAAAAAACAATGCAGGGCCGCATTGACCGCCCTGAGGAGTACGAAGATATCGCCACCAAATGTGTTGAAGAATTTCGTACCAAGAATAAAGACCGTTGCCTCGTTATCCTATCCAAAGAGGATGAAGTACACGATAATCGAAAAACGGCTGATGAATTAGGTCTTTACTATCAAGTGATATGGGATGAAACGCAAAGCCACAAATTTAAGAAGATCTCCCAACACCTACAAACGATGAAAGCTTTTAAGTCTGCAAGTTAATCGTTTTCTTCAACTCAGATGACTAATAAGCGAAGTGTGTCTAGCACTTCGCTTTCTTACTTCCCATTCATTTCAACATCGCGACAAATTTAAGGGTAATTGATGTAATCTTTTGTTGCGTGGCATATTTTGCTCTATATAATGAATCTATTATAAATTTTTTGATAAATATCAAAAAAAATTGAGAGCGAGTGTAGAGCTTGCCCACAGAATGTTAATTATCTGAGCAGATTGGCTTTGATCTCAGAAATATATTTTCCAATTAACGTGTCCAACATTACAAACGAAACCTCTAATTGCCTTGACGTCGTAAGACTGAAACCTTTTTCAGCAGACCGGCATGAAATCACACAATTTTATCGAGACGAATCATCGGCTCGAAACCTATTTTTTATTTCTAGAGGATTGTTGCTGTGACTCGAATTATCGTAGTAGGTGGTGGTGCAGGCGGACTTGAGCTTGTTACTAAACTTGGCCGCACATTGGGTCGAAAAGGGCGAGCGAAAGTAACCCTTGTCGACCGGAAAGCAAGCCATTTATGGAAACCTCTTTTGCATGAGGTAGCTACAGGTTCATTAGACGAAGGGGTCGATGCTCTAAGCTATCGCGCACATGCAAAAAATCATCATTTTGATTTCCAAATGGGTAGCCTTGAGGATATCGATAGAGAGCGCAAAGTCATCAGGCTGGGCGAACTTAGAGATGAACATGATGAGCTTTTAATGCCAGAACGTGAACTTGAATATGACATTCTCGTCATGGCTCTTGGCTCTACTTCCAATGACTTTAATACTCCGGGTGTCCGTGAACATTGCATTTTCTTAGATAGCACTGAACAGGCACACAAGTTCAGAACTGAGATGAACAATGAGTTCCTCAAATTACACGCCAAGCATGGCCATGGCACTGTTGATATTGCAATTGTAGGTGCGGGTGCAACAGGCGTTGAATTGTCGGCAGAACTTCACAATGCCGTAAAAGAGCTTCGCACCTATGGCTTTGGTGATCTTGACTCCAGTAAGCTCAATGTCAACTTAATCGAAGCTGGTGAACGCATTCTTCCTGCTCTCCCACCACGAATTTCCAGTGCAGCGCATCATGAGCTGACCAAACTAGGTGTGAAGGTTCGTACTACGACCATGGTCACAGAAGTTGGTGATGATGGACTACTCACCAAAGATGGAGAAAAGATTCCTGCTCAAATTATGGTTTGGGCTGCTGGCATCAAAGCTCCGGACTTTGTCAAAGACATTGGTGGTCTTGAGACTAACCGTATTAATCAATTGGTGGTAAAAGATACGCTACAGACGACTCGTGATGACGATATTTTTGTTATCGGTGATTTGGCTCAGTGTACACAAGCAGATGGTTCTTTTGTTCCCCCACGAGCCCAAGCTGCGCATCAAATGGCAAGCTGCGCATTTTCTAACATCGTTGCGAAGTTGAATGGTCGAGATCTGAAAGCCTATGTCTATAAAGATAAAGGTTCTTTGGTGTCTTTGAGTCAGTTTTCGACCGTAGGGAGCTTGATGGGTAATCTAACCAAAGGTTCTATGATGGTGGAAGGTCGCATTGCCCGAGTCGTTTATATATCGCTTTATCGCTTACATCAAATGGCGTTACATGGCGTGTTCAAGACGGCTCTAATTATTTTGATGGGGCGGATCAACCGAGTCCTTCGTCCAAACCTCAAGCTACATTAATGCTGGAAACGACAAACAAAGAGCACTAACGAGTGCTCTTTTCGTATCCACTATCACAATATCCCACCGCTAAGCGTCTCGGGTTCAAGAGGAAGCTATCAGCGATTGTCTGGGAGGATTGAATAGACAAAACCTTGTCGAGGTTGACCGTTAAAGAGATAGCGGTTTGGAGCGCTGACTTCGTATTGAGCACCACACGATTCCGCTAACTTTTGACTCGGCTTATTCTCCGGATCGCACACCACCTCGATGCGAGTCACTTTTAGTTGAGAAAAGCAAAATTCAACTAATGAATCGAAGGCTTCTTTGGCATAGCCTTGTTTCTGATAAGCATCGCTTAGCCAGTAGCCGAGGCTTGCCATGTTGAAGGTATGGTAGAGTTCGTTAATGGCGACCATGCCAATCAGCGCATTATCACATCGGCGGTATACGCCAAATCCATAGGCTTCTGATTTCACCCAATTGAGGCGCGTAGCTAGAATGAATCTCTCTGCTTCTTTGGTTGAAAATTGGGCATGGCACCAGTCTATCCAGCGGTGTAGGCTCGGAGAGCTTGTGACGCAATCAGCCAACTTGGTAGCATCTTCTTGTGGAATGAGCTTTAAGACAAGCCGAGGGGTAATGATGTGGTAGTCTGGGCTCATATCAGTCCTTGATAGTAAAACAGCCCTATCTAGGGCTGCTTGTTATTTGGTTTTATTCTGCTTACTGAGCGACTCGACGTACTTGAATGATCATACCGAGTAGTGGGTGATCTAGGAAATGGGTTTCAGTACTTCGCATGCGTCGTTTTTGATCCATCCGGTAACTCTTTAAGAATTCCTCGGTATGAAGAGTTGGAGTAACGTCTTCCATTAAGCCAGCCTGAACTGGCTCATCTGTGAGTGTGTTTTCGGTCGTTGTTAAATCTACAGGCTTGGACTCGAAAGAGACTTCACGAACGCTCGGAGACTTCAAATCTAGTTTTAAGTCTGCATAAAGGTAGTGCTCGACGTAAACCTGAAGCTTACCATCTAACTCATAGAGTGGTTTAGCGATAGTTTCTTCTGTTACGCCATCAATAACTTCCGTACCTGCAGAGTATCTTTGTGAACCGTCAGCGTTAAACTGGCCGGAAAAATCGCGTCCAGCTTGAATGTGAAATGTAGGGGCAACGTGACGGTTACCATCTCCTTGACGCCAAGCGGTATGTAGTAAGACTTTGAAACCCGCATGATTTTTCAACTTCTGAACCTGAGAGTTCAGCTTATAAGACGAAGCTGGTAGAAGCTCTACTCCTTTTCGCGTGCGATAGTTGGCATCATTTAAGTTACCCACCTTGTTCATGGAAATCTCAGGGAGCGAGTTCGGCCAAGATTCAGCGGTTTGCTCAGGGTTAACCGCACGCTTAAAAATGATCACTTCTATATCAAATTGGCGCTGTGCCCATGACGGCATAGCAACAACAAGAAGTAGTAGCGGGATCAGCTTTTTCATTACAACTCCATAATCAGGTGAATACACCTTGGAAAATTAGTCAACCTGATTGAATCAGGCTTGTGGCAGTAGGTTCAGCTTGAACTCAGACAACATGTCACCGACAAATTGAATTCTCTTACGTCTGTCGACCAATGGTACCGTAAACTTGAACTTAGTTGGGCCTTCCATTGCGAATTTTTGTGGCTGAGATTGCAATAGTTTAACTAAATACGCTGGATTTATGTCAGCGTCAGGATAGAACTCGATGAATCCGCCTTTGTCATGCGCTTCTATTTTCTTGACTTTAATAGAGGCCGCTTCAAGTTTCATTTCTGATACTGAAAGTAAATTTTTAGTGGCATCCGGTAATAGCCCAAAGCGGTCTATTAACTCGATTTTGAGATCATCGAGTTCAGCTTTATCGGACACGCTGGCTATTTGCTTATACATCGAAAGGCGGGTGTTGATATCCGGTATGTAGTCATCTGGAAGCAGGGCAGGTAAACGCATTTCAACTTCCGTTTGCTCTCTGAGTAACTCATCCAGAGACGGTTCTTTGCCTTCTTTTAATGCTTCGACTGCTTGCTCAAGCATTTCCATGTACAAAGTAAAACCGACCGACTGTATCTGTCCGCTTTGCTCATCACCAAGGAGTTCTCCGGCACCACGAATTTCAAGGTCGTGAGTGGCAAGGGTAAAGCCCGCACCAAGATCCTCGAGTGAAGCGATGGCATCAAGGCGTTTGATAGCGTCTTTCGTCATTGCTTTAGGGTGAGGCGTAAGTAGGTAAGCGTAAGCTTGATGGTGCGAGCGCCCCACACGACCGCGAAGCTGGTGCAGTTGCGCAAGGCCCAGGTTGTCAGCTCTGTCCATAATAATAGTGTTAGCTGTTGGGACATCGATGCCTGTTTCAATGATAGTTGTACACACCAGTAGATTAAATCGCTGGTGGTAGAAGTCATTCATAATTCGCTCAAGTTCGCGCTCTCGCATTTGGCCGTGGGCGACGGTGACTCGGGCTTCTGGGACCAGTTTCTCCAAGTCAGCGGCCACTTTTTCGATGGTTTCTACCTGATTATGTAGGAAATACACCTGACCACCGCGCATGATTTCACGTAGCACGGCTTCTCTGACTACGGCATCGTCATTTTGGCGAACAAAGGTTTTTATTGCTAAGCGTCGAGCTGGAGGCGTGGCTATGATGGATAGATCACGCATGCCGCTCATTGCCATGTTCAAAGTCCGTGGAATTGGTGTTGCAGTGAGAGTCAGAATATCTACATCCGCGCGCATAGCCTTCATTTGTTCTTTCTGGCGTACGCCAAACCGGTGTTCTTCGTCGACAATTAACAGGCCGAGGTCTTTGAATTTGATGTCATTAGACAGCAGTTTGTGAGTGCCGACCACTAAGTCGACTTTGCCGTCTTCAATATCTTGTAAAACTTGCTTCTGTTCTTTGGCAGTTTTAAAACGTGACAGGACTTCAACGCGGATGGGTAAGTTGGCAAAACGATCTCTGAAGTTTTCGAAGTGTTGCTGGGCGAGTAACGTCGTTGGGACTAATACCGCTACTTGTTTGCCGTTATCTGTTGCAACGAAAGCAGCACGCATGGCAACTTCTGTTTTACCGAAGCCGACATCACCACACACCAATCGATCCATGGCTTTAGCTTGACACATGTCAGACATCACAGCGTTGATCGCCATGGATTGATCGTCGGTTTCTTCAAATGGGAAGCCTGCTTTGAACGTGGCGTATTGATCTCTGTCTAGGGCAAACTTGTATCCTGGCTTGAGCTCGCGCTTAGCGTATACATCCAAAAGCTCAGCCGCGACATCGCGTACTTTTTCCGCTGCTTTACGTCGCGCTTTTGCCCATGCCTCACCGCCTAACTTGTGTAGAGGAGCGGATTCTTCCGCGCCCCCCGAGTAGCGGCTGATTAAGTTCAGTGCAGATACAGGCACGTAAAGCTTGGCGTCATTTTGGTATTCAAGCGTAACGTATTCGGTTGTCATACCGCCGGCTTCAAGTGTTTGCAGGCCTATATAACGTCCAATGCCGTGGTCAATATGAACTACGGGCTGACCTGGTTTGAGCTCGGCGAGGTTACGAATAACCGCATCACTATTGGTTGCCTTTCGGTCTTTACGACGACGTTGAATGACTCGGTCGCCAAGTAAGTCGCTTTCGCATATCAAGGCAAGCTGATGCTCGCCAAATAAAAAACCATGTTCCGAAGCGCCGAGCACTAAGGCGAACTTATCTTTGCTCTCCATGGCAGCTGAAAAGCTATGATGCTCAACGGGACGAAGTTTTATTCGTTGTAAAAGTTCAAGAAGGGCCTCTCGACGGCCTTCTGACTCGACAGAAAAAATGATCTTACCAGTGAAACTTTCGCTGAACTGACGAAGTGCCGACATGGGTTCTTTGTTTTGGTGTTGAACCGCTAAGTCTGGTAGAGCCTGAATCGCTGGGTTAGTTCGACCTTGCTTTTCTACAACGGCATCACTTGAAAGCTGCACTTGTGGCAGAGATTTGAACTGGCTAAATAGCTCGTCTTTTTTCAGCCACAGCTCTTCAGGTGGCAATAAAGGTCGCAGAGGATCGATTTTGCGTTGATCGTAGCGATAGTCTACATCCGCAAGAAAATGATCCACAGCATCTTCTAAGTTGCCGACCGTAATCAGTTGGCTATCATCTGCGATGTAATCAAACAGTGTTTCAGTTTGTTCAAAAAAGAGCGGCTGCCAGTATTCTATGCCTGCAGGCCAAGTCCCTTTCGAGACTTGTATATAGACGGATTCGGGTTCGCGCCTAGCTTCAAACCTTTGGCGCCAGCGAATACGGAAGTCCTCAATTGCGCTTTCAGTGGTTGGAAATTCATGGGCTGGCAATAGACGAATTTCCTGAACGTCTTCAATAGAGCGCTGATTTTCTGGATCGAAAGTGCGGATAGTATCGATCTCATCATCGAAAAAGTCGATTCTAAATGGGTCATTAGCTCCCATAGGGAAGAGGTCGAGAATAGAACCACGACTGGCATATTCTCCAGGCCCAAAGACCTGTTCGACATGTCGGTAGCCAGATTTTTCTAACTGAATACGCAGCTTTTCAAGAGAGTAAAGGTCACCAACTTTGACCATCAGTGTGTGTTGCAACAAAAAGTCCCGAGGAGACTGCCTTTGCAACAAGGTACTCACCGGAACGATGGTAATACCACTGGTTTGAGTCGGTAATTGGTATAGACGCGCAATACGATCGGAAATGATTTCCTGATGTGGTGAAAAGTTATCGTATGGCAAGGTTTCCCAATCAGGGAACAGTGCGATCTCTTGGTCAGTAAACTGCTCAACTTCTTGCAACAGTTTCAATGCTGTTTGCGGATCGGCAACAGCCAATAATGTATGGCTGGAGTGTAGATTAGCAAGTTCAGCAATCGCAAGCGCCAGGCTGGCGCCCTGCAGGTTACCGACCTGTTTTTTATCTCCGGCGCCTGTCGGGCTAGCCAGATTGAAAAGCGATGTAATAGGCATAATAGAATTATTGTTTGTCGCGGTTTAGTGAACGTTGACGAAGTAATTTTTGTTGCTGATAGAGAGCGGCTTTGATCAGAAGGTCTTCATCCTGATCACGCAATAGGTCGTATTTTACCGTAATAATATACTGGTCGTCTTGTGCTTGACAGTTTTCAACGTGGCCGTAGCAATAGATGGCTGCGGATGGGTGTTCCATGAACATTTTGACGCGAGCTTTGGTATTTAATTCAAGCCTGTGATTTGTGGTGTAGCTGAATTTACTGGCGCCAAAAGACAAGGTCTGATGCCTGTATTGCTCATCATCTTGCTGAGAAAGCATAAAGGTTAACAGTAAATTTAGCTTTGCATTTTGAGTATCCAATAACTCAATCACATGCCTGAAATCATTATTCTTTAGTTCGGCACGAGCGTTGTCGTTTAGAAGGTCAAGGTGGCTGAACTCACTGGCGACTAAAAACGGTGCAGGAATTTCACTTTCAAACTGATCATAACTCGGAAATGCTCCGTCTTGAGCCAATGGCTCCACATTAACGGTCATTTTGTGGTGAACAGTGAAGTATTCTTGATCAGACATGTGAAAATTCCTTTAGGTTATCCTTTGATTATCGCTATAAGAAGCAACTAATCAAGGTATGTCATTGTTTATCACACATTTTGACGTCTAATTGGCATTTAGGGGCTACAACCTCTAGCTATAAATCGTTACAGTATCGCTTATCAAACGTTATTGGTTTTATATATGTTCCATCCGGTTTCCACCTTTATTGGCTTACGCTACTTACGCGGCCGCTCAGGTGATAGGTTCAGCCGTTTTGTTTCCTACATGTCTACCGCAGGTATCACGATTGGTGTGATGGCTCTCGTGACGGTGCTTTCAGTGATGAACGGCTTTGAAGCGCAGCTTAAAGGGCGCATTTTAGGTGTCTTGCCTCAGGCGATTGTGTCTGAAGTGGATGGCAAAACGCCTTATACTGAACAAGCTCCTGATTTCGCCAAGCAGTTATCGACAGCTGCGCATCCTGAGCCCATTGTACAAAGCGAAGCTGTGGTTCAAAGCTCTGACAATCTTTCCGCAGGCCTACTAATTGGCATTAAACCTAGTGATCGTGACCCTATTGAGTCGCATTTGGTTGCTGGTCGGTTGTCATCTTTGCAAGCAGGCAAATATCAGGTGTTCATTGGGCATACTTTAGCGAGAGCAATAGATGTTTCGCTTGGTGACAAGGTTCGTTTAATGGTCACAAGTGCCAGCCAGTTTACGCCACTTGGTCGAATTCCAAGTCAACGCATATTTACCGTTGCGGGTATTTATAACACGGGGTCAGATGTCGATGGTCAGTTAATGTTGACTCATATTGATGATGCGGCACGATTGTTACGTTTCAAAAAAGACACGATTACGGGCTGGCGATTGTTTTTTGATGATCCTTTTGTGGTTGGCGAGCTCAGTAAGATGCCTCTTCCTGACAGTTGGCAATGGCAGGATTGGAGAGATCAACGAGGTGAACTGTTTCAGGCGGTCCGAATGGAAAAGAATATGATGGGCTTAATGTTAGGTTTAATCATTGGCGTCGCTGCCTTCAACATTATTTCGGCTCTGATTATGGTTGTAATGGAAAAGCAGTCAGAAGTGGCGATTTTGAAAACTCAAGGAATGACAGATAGACAAATTCTGGCGATTTTTATGGTCCAGGGTGCGAGCAGTGGTGTCATTGGCTCGCTCATGGGCGGGACTTTGGGTGTTCTACTCGCCAACAACCTTAATACGTTACTTGATGGTGCAGGGGTTGCTTTGTTCGCAGTAGGCGGCCAGTTGCCGATCGTTATCAACCCTATTCAAATAGCTATCGTGGTTGTTCTTGCTATTGCACTCAGTCTACTGGCAACACTTTTTCCGTCTTTTCGTGCATCTTCCGTTAAACCAGCTGAGGCTTTGAGATATGAGTAACCTGCTTCAATGTCATAATATTTGTAAAACCTATCGCGAGGGTTCTCTGGATACTCAAGTACTTAAAGGGGTCAGTTTCGAACTGAAGAAAGGTGAGTTAGTCTCCATTATTGGCTCTTCAGGCTCAGGAAAAAGTACTTTGTTGCATATTTTAGGAGCGTTGGATGATACCACTCAGGGAGAAGTCACTTTTTTAGGGCAGAACTTGTCTCAGTTGAGTTCGAATAAACAAGCTAAGCTTCGCAACCAGCATCTTGGCTTTGTTTATCAGTTTCATCACCTGTTGGCGGACTTTAGTGCGCTGGAAAATGTTGCTATGCCACTGCTTATTGGTGGAACTAAAACAGCCAAGGCGAAAGAGGCGGCAAAAGCGCTGCTGGACAAAGTCGGTTTGAGTCATCGTATTGATCATCGTCCTTCAGAGCTTTCTGGTGGTGAACGGCAGCGTGTCGCTATTGCTCGAGCACTAGTCAATAATCCGGCCCTTGTTTTAGCAGATGAACCCACGGGTAACTTAGATCACAAAACAGCGCTCGCTATTTATGATCTGATGCGCGAATTGAATGAGCAATCCGGTACCGCTTTCTTGGTCGTGACTCATGATGGGGAGTTGGCTAGCAAGATGGACCGTCAATTACACATGCAAGATGGTTTGCTACTCAATGTGCAGGAGGCGTAATTTGTTCTCATCTCTTTCCCTGTTTATTGGTGGTCGCTTTAGCCGAGCAAAACAGCGCAACAAAATGGTGTCGTTTATTTCCTTGTCTTCCACGATTGGTATTGCGGTTGGTGTGGCAGTGATCATCATTGGTTTGTCGGCAATGAATGGGTTTGAGCGCGAGTTAAAAAATCGCGTGTTATCGGTGATCGCTCATGGTGAGTTTGAAGGAGTTCGCGGGCCGATAGAGGGATGGCTGTCTGTGGTTGAGCAAGCGGAGAAACACCCTAAAGTAGAAGCAGCAGCGCCCTACGTAAAGATCACAGCTTTGGCGGAAAAAGGTCAACAGCTTAAAGCGCTTGAAGTCAGAGGTATCGATCCCGAACAAGAGTCAGCGGTTTCTAATATGAGCCAATACATCGATGCTCAAGTGTGGAAGCAGTTTAGAGCTGGAGATAAGCAAGTCATTCTGGGTCAAGGGGTAGCAAAGCTATTAGGTGTTTCTCAAGGCGATTATATTACGCTTATGATCCCGACATCGGGTTCGACTACCAAGGTTCAGGCTCCTAAACGCGTTCGTGTCAGAGTGGTGGGATTACTTAAACTTAATGGGCAGATTGATCATAATTTAGCATTGGTTCCTCTGAAAGATGCTCAGCAGTACGCTAAGTTGGGTGAGGCCGTTACGGGGGTCTCTTTAAGAGTCTCTGATGTCTTGAATGCAACGCAAATTGTCCGAGAGGCAGGGAATACACTGAACGTCTATGTTTATTTGCGTAGCTGGCAACAGACGTACGGTTTTCTGTATCGTGACATCCAGCTTGTACGAACAATTATGTATGTAGTTATGGTACTCGTCATTGGCGTCGCAAGTTTTAATATTGTCTCTACACTAATGATGGCGGTGAAAGATCGCGCTTCAGAGATTGCAATATTACGAACCATGGGAGGAAGTGATGGTCTCATCAAGCGTATTTTTGTCTGGCAAGGAGTCTTCTCTGGAGTGCTCGGTAGTCTAGTCGGAAGTGTCTGTGGCGTTTTAGTGGCAGCGAATTTAACTGAACTGATCAAAGGTCTCGAGGGGTTAGTTGGACACCAGTTCTTATCTGGTGATATCTATTTTGTTGATTTTCTTCCTTCTCAAATCAACTTATCAGATGTGGGGTTGGTTTCAGGAACGGCAATCGTTTTAAGTCTACTCGCGACTTGGTACCCAGCATCGCGTGCCAGCAAACTCAACCCCGCTGCTGTATTAAGCGCAAAATAGAAGTGCTAACGAAAAAAGGACCTAAGTGGTCCTTTTTCATTTTTAGTCGACATAACCGTTTCATGTTCTACTAAGTTTGGTCGAATTCTGGTCATATCAACTTCTACTTCTTAAGCAACCCGCCTAATCTAATCTTTCGTTGTTGCCAGCTACGCACAACAGAGTATCGCCACAGAGCTGTAATACCAAAGTAGCCAGCAATTGCAGAGGCGATACCGCAAATAATGCAGCCAAGTAGGAAAGGGGGGCCGATAGTGCTCATCTGATGCAAGATAAACTCCCACGATAACTCAAAGTGAAAAGCCTGTGGAGGAGTGTGCATCACCCAAGCGCCCACTTTGTACGCAAAATAAAACAGCACTGGCATGGTAATGGGGTTACTTACCCAAACTAAAGCCACGGATAAAGGAAGATTAACGCCACAAAGAATGGCCAAGCCAGCGGACATGATCATCTGGCTAGGGAGAGGAACGAAAGCCATAAATAGGCCAACAGCAAATGCCCCAGACGCAGAGCGCCGGTTTAGACACCATAGGTTTGGGTTGTACAGCACGTTGCCAAAAATTTTGAGTGCTTTCTGACGCTTTATTACTTCGTGGTCAGGCATAAAGCGTTTGATGAATTTTCTTGGCATAGGGAAATATGACTCTCTACTTTAATTACTGGACGCTTATTTCGTTCTCTTTCCTTATATCAACCGCTCAATTTTGGTGGTACATGCCATCATGGGAGTGGTTGTTTCCCTGTCTCTTGACCCTGATGCTCAGCATAAGCTCAAAATCGCTGAGGTGGTGTGCTGGTTTTGTATTCGCATGCTTGATACTCGTGGTACACAGTAACCTTTTACGTCACCAGCAAGCAATCCTTTTCCAAGCTGGTCAGGATATTACCATAAATGCGAAGGTTGACAGCTTTTTTAAGCAAATAAGTCACGGTTTTCAAGGGGAAGCTGTGGTGAGATCAATTAACGGTAAAGACTTACACATTTTATTGAGGCCTAGAATATGGCTTGCCTCACCTGACATGCTTACCCCAGGTGATGAGATCACCGCGAGAGTTAAGCTTAAGCCTATTGCCGGTTTACTCAATGAGGTTGGTTTCGATCGCGAAACGTATGCGTTACAAAAGCGTATTGTGGGTAAAGCTACCGTCAAAGTGAAAGCGAATTATTGGGTTCGACAGTTAAGTACTATTCGCTATAGCTTGTATCAGCAAGTTGCGGACTCTATAGATCTCCTGCCAAGCCGTGGGATAATTTTGGCCCTGACGTTTGGCGTTCGTGATGCTCTGACCGCTGAGTTAAAAGAACACTTAAAAGCCAGTGGGCTCAGTCATCTCATCGCTATTTCGGGGTTACATATTGGCATTGTTTTTTATGTCGGTTGGTTGTTAGGAAAGTGGGTTTTAAGAGCTTTGCCTAAAGCAGTACATGCTCCCTTTGTCATTGCGATTGCATTAGCAAGTACATACGCATGGTTAGCCGGGTTTTCCATTCCCACTCAAAGAGCACTTTGGGCATGTTGCTTAATGGTACTCTTGCAAGTCTCCTTTAAGCGTCTTCCTGCTAGCTACAAGTGGCTGATGATTCTATCTTGGTTGCTGATGCTTGACCCATTTTCATCGACGTCTTCTAGCCTCTGGTTATCCATGTGGGCCGTCGCGATTATTCTTATTTTTGTTTCATTACATCCACGCGCAAGTTGGATAAATGCACTACGACTACAACTGGTATTAGTGGTCGGAATGACTCCGCTTGTTGCGGCTTCTTTTTATGGTCTTAGTTTAAGTAGCTTTTTATACAATTTAGTCTTTGTTCCTTGGTTCAGTTTCATTGTGGTCCCAATGACATTGTTGGCGTTGATGATGGAGTGCCTGTTGAACGCATCTTTTATGTGGGGATGGGTCGATGTAGTTTTAAAGCCAGTATTGTTTGTAATTCCCCTTGCTGAGAATGGTTGGGTGACTCTTAGCCAACACCAAATAACTTTATTATTTCTGGGATTTTTCTTCTTGGTGCTGACTCACTGGCTAAGCCGTCTAGGCATGGCAGCTATAGTGATTTGCTTGTTTATCCATACTATCAACTGGAGGACTCCCCCAGTATGGCAAGTCTTTGTTTTAGATGTTGGTCACGGCTTAGCCATTGTAGTGAAGCAAGGTTCTCACGCCATTGTTTATGACACAGGTATGGCTTGGAGCGGAAGTAGTATCGCAGAGCAAGTGATCACTCCTTTTCTCCACTACCATGGAGTCGATGAGATTGATATGTTGATTATATCTCATTCGGATAAGGACCATTCAGGAGGAATGGAACATCTCATTCAATATTGGCAACCAAAAAAACTGATTGCAAGTCAGCAAATAACGGGTGCTCAAGCCTGCCTTAGAGAGAGTCATTTACAGTGGGGAAACCTAGAGTTGGAGTTTTTGTGGCCATCCAATGCGGTCAAGCGAGCATACAACCCGCATTCTTGCGTTGTACGACTTTTTCATCCTGAGCTCCAGCAATCCGTTTTGTTATCTGGCGATGTGGATGCCATTGTTGAGTGGCTGCTGGTAAGAGAGGCTGAGTTACTTGACAGTGACATTCTCATTGCTCCTCATCATGGCAGCCGAACTTCATCAACTCCCCGTTTTATAGAATCAGTTAGTCCAGAATTAGCCATAGGCTCAACGGCAAAAGCAGGGAAGTGGTTATTGCCTCATCCAAGTGTTGTAAAAAGATACCAAAACTTAGGGGTTCAATGGCTCGACACTGGCAGTGCTGGACAAATTAGCATCAGCTTTTATCCACTAGAGTGGAAAGTGGAGGCAATCAGAGCAAGGAAAGGTCGGGCTTGGTATAGGCAGACGCTACGTAAGGGGGTAGAATAGCGCGAATATTGTAAGAAAAATAAGCAGTTCTATGTCTCTTAATCAAGATGAAACGACCCTGCAGACTTTTAAGCGTCTCTGGACCTATATTCGCCTGTACAAAGCGGGTCTCGCTGTCGCGGTCGTTGCTCTCATTATCAATGCGGTTGCGGATACTTACATGGTATCGCTACTAAAACCTCTACTGGATGAAGGTTTTGGGGATACCGAATCTAATTTTCTTCGCACGCTGCCTTTCATTGTTTTTGGCATGATGGTTCTTCGAGGACTGAGTGGATTTGTTTCTGCCTACTGTTTGAGTTGGGTATCAGGCAACGTCGTTATGTTAATGCGTCGGCGGATCTTTAGTCAGTTTATGCATATGCCAGTGTCTTATTTTGATAAAGAATCCACAGGTGGGTTGCTGTCTCGCATTACTTATGACTCAGAGCAGGTAGCAGGTGCCACCAGTCGAGCCCTAGTCAGTATTGTTCGTGAAGGTGCAAGTATTATCGGTTTACTGGTACTGATGTTTTGGAATAGCTGGCAACTGTCACTGGTACTTTTCATTGTCGCACCACTTGTCGCTTGGGCCATTGGTATTGTTTCAAAGCGGTTCCGTAAGATATCTAAGAGTATGCAAGACACTATGGGGCATGTGACTGCATCTGCGGAACAGATGTTAAAAGGGCATAAGGTCGTACTAAGTTATGGAGGCCAGGGGGTTGAACGAGAGCGCTTTGATACTGTGAGCAACCAAATGCGCCAGCAGTCGATGAAGCTGGTTGCTGCACAAGCCATTGCCAACCCTGTGATTCAGATCATTGCTTCTATCGCCTTGGTTGTGGTGCTTTTCTTAGCGAGTGTGGATTCGATTAAAGAACAGCTGACACCCGGTACCTTCACGGTCGTCTTTTCCGCTATGTTTGGACTATTACGTCCACTGAAAGCTCTCACCAATGTGACTTCAGAGTTTCAGCGAGGTATGGCGGCGAGCCAAACCTTGTTTGCCTTAATGGACTTGGAAACAGAGCAAGACAACGGTCAGTATGAGACTGACAAAGCTCGTGGCGAAGTGACTGTAAAAAATGTGACGTTTACTTATGAAGGGAAAGAAGCTCCAGCACTGAGAAATGTGAGCTTTAGTATACCAAAAGGCAAAACAGTCGCCCTTGTTGGTCGTTCTGGTTCGGGTAAGAGTACCATTGCTAACCTCTTTACCCGTTTTTATGACGTTGATTCAGGCAGCATCGAATTAGATGGTCATGATATTCGGGATTACAAGCTGACCAACCTCCGTAGTCATTTTGCGCTGGTTTCGCAAAATGTGCATTTATTTAACGACACCATTGCCAATAACATCGCTTATGCTGCCACTGAGGATTACAGCCGTGAGCAGATTGAAGAAGCTGCTCGCTTAGCTTATGCGATGGACTTTATCGATAATATGGATGATGGGCTGGATACCATTATTGGTGAAAACGGGACAAGCCTTTCCGGCGGTCAGCGTCAGCGTATCGCCATTGCCCGCGCTTTATTGCGTGATGCACCAGTTTTGATTCTCGATGAAGCGACCTCTGCACTTGATACCGAGTCAGAAAAGGCTATTCAGTCAGCATTAGATGAGCTTCAGAAGAACAAAACGGTGCTTGTGATTGCGCATAGATTATCTACGATTGAAAAGGCCGATGAGATTCTGGTCGTTGACGAAGGTGAGATCGTTGAGCGTGGTGATCATGCCACCTTGATAGAGAAAGACGGCGCGTATGCGCAACTGCATCGAATTCAGTTTGGTGCTTAAACGGTGATTGAAAAAATCTGGTTTGAAAACCATCCTATTCGCTATGTTCTGTGGCCCTTGTTGTGGCCACTTAGCCGAGTTTTTTGGATGATAAGCCGAGCTCGGCGTCAAGCATTTCAATCGGGTAAAAAAGACAGCTATAAAGCGCCTATACCTGTTGTAGTCGTGGGTAATATTACCGCTGGTGGTAATGGTAAAACACCTGTTGTGATTTGGCTGGTGGAGAAACTCCAAGCAATGGGATATTCACCAGGGGTCGTTTCTCGCGGTTATGGCGCTAAAGCGCCGTGCTATCCTCTGCTAGTGGAAGAGCAAACATCGACCAAGCATTGTGGTGATGAGCCTAAACTTATTTTCAAGCGCACCGGAGTGCCTGTTGCAGTATCTCCTGTGCGCAGTGATGCCGTGAAAACTTTGCTTCCTCTTGACGTAGATATTGTCATTACTGATGATGGTTTACAGCACTACGCACTACAAAGAGATGTTGAGATTGTGGTGGTAGATGGCCATCGTCGATTTGGCTGTGAACAGCTCATACCTCTTGGCCCTCTACGTGAACCAACAGAGCGGTTAGCCTCGGTTGACTTCATTATCACCAATGGTGGTCAGGCAAGAGAGAATGAAGCTGCCATGACATTGACACCTAAGCTTGCTGTTAACCTGAAAACAGGAGAAACAGTGCCTGTAAGCCATTTAGACCTGCTCGTTGCGATAGCTGGCATTGGGCATCCTCCTAGGTTTTTTAACACGTTGGAGGCTCTTGGCGCGTCTCCTGTTGTAACCCAAGGTTTTGCCGACCACAAAGATTTTGAACCGTCAGAGTTGAGAGCCTTGGCAAGTCAAGGCCAACATTTGATTATGACAGAGAAAGATGCAGTAAAATGCGCGAGCTATGCAGAGCTAAACTGGTGGTATCTTCCGGTCACTGCTAGTTTTAGTGCTCTAGATGAGACGCGTATTTTGAGTAAGATTAAAGAGGTTAAGGAAAAGTATGGATCACCGTCTGCTTGAGATTGTTGCTTGCCCAGTGTGTAAAGGCAAACTAACGTTTGATAAAGATAAACAAGAACTGATCTGCAAGTTAGATCGCCTTGCTTACCCTATCAAAGAAGGTATTCCTGTTTTGTTGGAACCAGAAGCGCGCGAGATGAGCATGGAAGAGGGGCGATAATGTCGTTTACCGTTGTCATACCCGCGCGATACGAGTCCACTCGTCTGCCCGGTAAACCATTAGCTGATATTAGTGGGAAGCCAATGGTTCAGTGGGTTTATGAGCAGTCTTTACAAGCCGGTGCAGAAAAAGTCATTGTGGCAACAGATGATGTGCGAGTTGAGAATGCTGTTAAAGCATTTGGTGGTGAGGTTTGTATGACATCTGCAGAACATGAATCAGGAACTGAGCGTTTAGCTGAAGTCGTTAAGGTCATGAAGATTCCAGATGATCATGTGATCGTGAATGTTCAGGGGGATGAACCGCTGATCCCGCCTACCATTATTACGCAGGTGGCTAATAACCTTGCTGCAAGCCAAGCTCCAATGGCGACCCTAGCGGTAGAAATCTCACATGAAGACGAAGTTTTTAACCCGAATGCTGTGAAAGTTCTAACGGATAAAGATGGTTATGCGATGTATTTTAGTCGTGCAACTATACCTTGGGATCGAGATAATTTTGCCAATGGTGGAAAAACGGTTGCTCAACCTCTGATGCGTCACATAGGAATATATGCCTATCGTGCTGGTTTCATTAATACCTATATCAACTGGGAACCAACCACTCTAGAGAAAATCGAAAGCTTAGAGCAACTTCGTGTACTTTGGTATGGTGAGAAAATTCATGTTGAAGTGGCGAAAGAAGCGCCTCCAGCAGGAGTGGACACACCAGAAGACTTAGAGGTAGTGAGAAAACTCATTGCTAACAAATAATGAAAGGCCCCAGCGGGGCCTTTTTTATGGTTAGATTTTACCATCGTAGTCGTTGCGTTTAGGGCAAGTACCGAGAATCTCTCTTCTACCTGACTCTTTGACCTCTTCAAGAATGACATCAAACCCCCAAAGGCGATATAAATGCTTCAAGACTTCATCATAGCTATCGTCAAGTGGAATACGGTCATGTGGCACATACTGTAGTGTGAGTGAACGATCGCCTCTAACATCGACATTGAAGACCTGAATATTCGGCTCAAGGCTGCTTAAGTTGTATTGGCCTGCCAATTTTTCACGAATGTCCCGATAACCAAGGTCATTGTGGATAGCCGTGACTTCGACGTAGTTCTTCCTATCATCATCGGTAATGGCAAAAAGCTTAAAATCACGCATTAGTTTAGGAGAGAGATATTGACTGATGAAGCTTTCGTCTTTGAAGTTTTTCATTGCAAAGTGAACGGCCTCGAGCCAATCCGTTCCCGCGAGCTCTGGGAACCATTCTTTATCTTCGTCAGTAGGTTCTTCACAGATTCTGCGAATATCACGGAACATAGCGAAGCCTAAAGCGTAAGGGTTAATGCCGCTGAAGTAAGGGCTGTTATAGGCAGGTTGAGCCACCACACTGGTATGACTGTGAAGGAACTCTAAAATGAAACGTTCAGTCACTAGCCCTTCGTCATACATGTGATTGAGTATGGTGTAATGCCAGAAGGTTGCCCACCCTTCGTTCATCACTTGAGTTTGTTTCTGAGGGTAGAAGTATTGGCTGATTTTTCGCACTATACGAACGATTTCTCGTTGCCAAGGTTCAAGTAGTGGTGCGTGTTTTTCAATAAAGTAGAGAATATTCTCTTGTGGCTCGGATGGGAATCGGATTTTCGATTCTTCTTGTTCTACTT
This sequence comes from Vibrio coralliilyticus, assembly GCF_024449095.1. Classification (NCBI taxonomy): domain Bacteria; kingdom Pseudomonadati; phylum Pseudomonadota; class Gammaproteobacteria; order Vibrionales; family Vibrionaceae; genus Vibrio; species Vibrio coralinecrosis. The sequence continues at coordinate 2,003,323 of NZ_CP024627.1, read as the reverse complement.
TCCCTTTGGGCACGGTACGCCATAAGTCATTGACCTGAGATTGTAGATAAGCTTCTCGCTCTTCCTGACGCATTTTTTCTTCTGCAATAGAGATTTTTTCGGGGCGTTTATAACGGTCAACACCAAAATTCATCAGAGCGTGGCATGAATCCAATAAGTCTTCTACCTCTTGTACACCATATTTTTGTTCACATTCCGCAATGTAGTTTTTGGCAAACAGTAAGTAATCGATAATGGAGCTCGCATCTGTCCACGTTTGAAACAGGTAATTACCTTTAAAGAAGGAGTTGTGACCATAACATGCGTGCGCCATAACTAGTGCTTGCATAGTCACTGTGTTTTCTTCCATTAAGTAGGCGATACAAGGATCTGAATTGATAACAATTTCATACGCAAGTCCCATTTGACCATGTTTATAGCCTTGCTCCGTCTGGATGAATTTTTTGCCAAATGACCAGTGATTGTAGTTGATGGGCATACCGATACTTGAGTAAGCGTCCATCATCTGCTCTGACGTGATGACTTCGATCTGGTTAGGGTAGGTATCCAGACGATAGTGATCGGCGACACGTTTTATTTCTACGTGGTAGCGTTCAAGAAGGTCAAATGTCCAATCTGGGCCATCTGGCAGTGTCTTTTTCTTCGTTGCCTTTTTCGTTTTCGTTGTCATAGCGGCCTCCCTAAGCGGTTTCTTTTTTGAATAGCTCTCGGAATACTGGGAATATGTCTTCGACACTGCGAATGTTTTTCATTGCAAAATTATCAAAGGCACCTTCCAGTTTCTCGTACTCATGCCATAGGGTCTGATGAGAGCGGCGCGTGATTTCGATGTAAGAGTAATATTGACAGGTAGGTAGTAGATTCTTTGTTAATAGCTCACGGCAACGTGGTGAATCATCTGCCCAGTTATCGCCATCAGAAGCTTGTGCAGCGTAAATGTTCCAATCTCCCACTGGGTATCGTTCTGCGACAATTTCTTTCATTAACTTCAGAGCACTTGATACAATGGTGCCGCCTGTTTCCTGAGAATAAAAGAATTCATGTTCGTCCACTTCTTTTGCTTGCGTGTGATGGCGGATAAAAACGACATCCACGTTTTCGTAAGTCCGGGTTAAGAACAAGTACAATAAAACGTAAAAACGCTTGGCAATATCTTTGGTTGCTTGATCCATGGATCCTGAAACATCCATTAAGCAGAACATTACCGCTTGGCTTGATGGGATAGGGCGTCTTTCATAGTTTTTGAATCTAAGGTCAAAGGTATCGATGAAAGGAACTGTGTCGATTTTCCTTCTTAGGTCTTTAATTTCTTTTTTAAGTCTTTTTTCTTCAAGTAGCTGAGCAGGTTCACTCATTTTTACCTGATCAAGTTCCTGCTCAAGTGCTCTTAACATCCGCTTTTTACCTGCTGTCATTGCTGTTCGACGTGCAAGAGACTGCTGAAGAGATTTAACAATAGCAATGTTGGCAGGAACACCGGCAGTTTGGTAACCCGCTCGGTGTGTTTTCCATTCGGTGATTTTATGGATCTGATTTTTTTCCAGATTGGGAAGCTCTAGATCTTCAAACAGAATGTCTAGGTATTCATCTTTTGAAATTTGGAATACGAATTCGTCTTGCCCTTCACCGTCGGGGCTGGCATCACCCTCACCAGAACCTCCGCCTTGACCACCCCCTTTAGGGCGCTCAATTTTATCACCAGTAATAAATTGGTCATTACCCGGGTGGACCCGTTCTTTTACACCGCCTTTGCCTTGGTGAAAAATAGGCTCTTTTATATCTTTATGAGGTATCGCGACATCTTCGCCTGTTTCGGTATTCGTGATTGAACGGCGATTGACTGCGTCTGCGACAGATTCTTTGATTTGTTCTTTATGACGACGTAAAAAGCGTTGGCGGTTTACCGCGCTCTTATTTTTTCCGTTCAGTCGTCGGTCAATAAATTGCGCCATGAGTCACCCCTCTTTTGGTACATGCCTTTGTGACAGGGCATGCATCTTGTTCGCGTCCAATAACCTGCCAGAGTCTGAATCTGGCAGGTACTTCATTGGCTTTCCTCTTCTAGCTCCGAGGAAGGTTATCTCAGCTATTAAGATGATTTACGCACGCGTAAATACCATTCCGATAGCAAGCGAACTTGCTTCTCTGTATAGCCTTTCTCCATCATACGAGCGACGAAGTCGTCATGTTTCTTCTGATCTTCAGAAGAGGTTTTCGCATTGAAGGAGATAACGGGTAATAGTTCTTCCGTATTTGAGAACATTTTCTTCTCAATAACAGTGCGGAGTTTCTCGTAGCTTGTCCAAACAGGGTTTTGTCCGTTGTTATTCGCACGTGCACGAAGAACAAAATTCACTATTTCGTTACGGAAATCTTTAGGGTTACTAATACCTGCCGTTTTCTCTATTTTCTCTAGCTCATTGTTCAGTGCAGAACGGTCGAAGAGCTGGCCTGTTTCTGGGTCACGATACTCTTGGTCCTGAATCCAGAAGTCCGCGTAGGTGACATAGCGGTCAAAAATGTTTTGACCGTATTCAGAATAAGATTCTAGATAGGCGGTCTGAATTTCTTTACCAATAAACTCAACGTAGCGAGGCACAAGATACCCTTTGAGAAACTCAAGATATTTCTCTGCGGTTTCTTGAGGGAACTGCTCACGTTCAATTTGTTGCTCAATTACGTAGAAAAGGTGTACTGGGTTTGCAGCGACTTCAGTCTGGTCGAAATTAAACACTCTTGACAAGATCTTGAATGCGAAACGCGTTGATAAACCTGACATGCCTTCGTCAACGCCCGCAAAATCACGGTACTCCTGATAGCTCTTCGCTTTTGGATCGGTATCTTTTAATGTTTCACCGTCGTAGACGCGCATCTTAGAGAAAATTGATGAGTTCTCGGGATCTTTTAGTCGAGAGAGGATGCTAAATTGAGACAGTAATTCCAGTGTACTTGGTGAACAGGGTGCTTTGGCAAGCTCTGAGTGATCAAGCAGTTTCTGATAGATTTTGACTTCTTCGGAAACACGTAAACAGTACGGAACCTTGACGATGTATACACGATCGAGGAACGCTTCGTTGTTTTTGTTGTTACGGAAAGTCTGCCACTCGGATTCGTTTGAGTGGGCAAGTATCATGCCATCAAATGGAAGGGCAGACAGACCTTCGGTACCGTTGTAGTTGCCTTCCTGGGTGGCTGTTAGTAAAGGGTGAAGCACTTTGATTGGTGCTTTGAACATCTCGACGAACTCCATCAAGCCTTGGTTAGCTCGGCACAAAGCGCCTGAGTAACTGTAAGCATCTGGGTCGTCCTGAGAGTAATGTTCTAACTGGCGAATATCCACCTTACCGACAAGTGAAGAAATGTCTTGGTTGTTTTCATCACCAGGCTCAGTTTTGGCAATTGCAACTTGATCCAAGATGGAAGGTCGTACTTTTACCACTTTGAACTTAGTAATATCACCACCAAATTCGTGTAGGCGTTTTGCTGCCCATGGGGACATGATCGATCGCAGATAGCGTTTTTCGATGCCATATTCGCGTTTTAGTAGCTCCCCATCTTCGCCTACATCGAATAAACAGAATGGATGGTCGTTGACTGGGCTGCGCTCTCCATCAGCGGATAATACGTAAATTGGTACTTGCTGCATGAGCGCTTTCAGTTTCTCTGCCAAGGAGGATTTACCGCCGCCAACAGGGCCGAGCAAGTAAAGAATCTGCTTACGTTCTTCCAAGCCTTGAGCTGCATGTTTCAAGTAAGAAACGATTTGTTCAATCGCTTCTTCCATTCCATAAAAATCTTTGAAGGTTTCGTAACGGGAAATGACCCGATTCGAAAAAATTCGGCTTAAGCATGGATCTTGCGCTGTATCGATTAGCTCTGGTTCGCCGATTGCCATTAGTAGACGCTCTGCGGCATTGGCGTAAGCACTTTTGTCATCTTTACATAGCGTCAAGAATTCCTGTAAAGATAATTCTTCATCCTTGGCAGCTTCGTAGCGCGCTTGGTAATGGTCGAAAATACTCATAATGAATTCCCCTCTGAACCTGTCTTTGTAGACAATCAACCCGCATAGAAAAAACAAATCCTTTCCTATTAAAGACTAGTCGCTTTTTAGAATTTTGCTTAAAAAATATGTGTTTATTTGCAAATTGTGACATTTGACCACTTGTTAAATATCAACAAAAAATTAGAGGTATCGAATGCAAAGTGGTTGATATTTACTGTGTGAATAAATATGACCAATGGATATCATTTTTGCCAACTAAAACAGAGGATTGCTTATTGATAATGAGTGCTTTTATGGAGTTTTGTTCTGTATTGAGTGCTTAGATGCCCATTTCTATTAGGAAGTAGGCCCTTATAGTGGAGAATAGCAGCATTAAATTGGCTGTTTGACTTGCTTTTCATAACACCCCAAATTCAAGACAGCTGGTTGTCGACCAGTTTTTGGTTTGGCGTACGTTTTTTTAGAGATTGTTTCTGAAAACAAAAAGGGCTGCCAAATGACAGCCCTTTTCATTGAAACGATAGGTCAAGCATTAAAAATTTGTTTAAGTTCATTGCTGCATAGATGATATTGGCGAGGGCAGTTGCGCCAAGTTATCAGCATTCGTCGGTATTTTTCCAGCATTGGCATTTGTGCATTGAAATGATGTTCGCCTTTATCAAACTGAGAATATAAGCCTTCAGAATCGACAAGAAATCTCACGTAGTGAACTTGCTGTGCCTCAGTCGAAATGTCGAAACCGAGGAAAGCCAAACGGCGTTGATCGATATCACGCTGCTCTGTTTCAGACAGCATTTTGGCTGACTCTTGCATAGCATGAAACATTTCCATGATATCAATGATTTCTCGGCATTCTGCTTCTTTCAAGCAACCGAATTCTTTGTCCAGTTCTCGCATCTGAAGTTCGTAGCCGCGTTCAACTATCGTTTGTAAACGGCTGTATTTCGCGGCGTTCTCTGGATTCAACTGAGACATGAGGTAATACTGGTTAGATAGGATCAATCGTTGAGCGTTAGTCATTTCCATGGTGGCCTCACTAAATAATCTAGTACATCTTTAATGTGCTTAGGTTATCGTTTCATTCCACCATGAAACATGATCTCAAACCATGTTTATTATGAAAAATGTAAAGAAATTTCAGTTTTGATGGTTACTTTTTATGGTAGTGGTTATAGATGTAATCGCGGTCGGAGAAAACCCGTAGCCATTCAGGCTTGAACACCGCAAACATCGCCATCGTCATGCCGTTCAACAGCCCTTCAGGAAAAGCAAGTAATGGGACAAATACCATGTAGTTGTCGACTACGGTTTCCCAGTCGTATGATCCCTGTATCACATGATAAGCAGAGTTGATGAGCAGATGTGCGCTTCCTGTTAACGCGCCATTGAAAAAACCGGCTACGAATATAAAGACAAATATGTTTCTAGGTAAGTACCGGTAGCTTGTGAGAAAGATAAAATAGCTAATGGCGATTGGGAGTAGGCAGGAAAGAAGAAGATACTCTGGCAGTTCAGTGAAACTGCGTTGGCCAAATAAGGCTAATAACAAAGAGATGATGATGGATAAGCCATAGGCACTGCGCCAACCATACATTAGAGTCAAAGAGGTCAGCGCTAGAAAATGAATCGACAGCCCTTCTTTGACACCTGCTTGTGCAGACCAAAGAGCAAATAAGGCCAAGATGACAGCGAAAGTTAGGTGTTGAAAGCCTCGCTCTGTGCTGAGCTTAGGCCAGAAAGTGTAGTAGACATCTTTCCAGATAAAATTAATTGAAAGCAGGACGATAACGAGCGCGAATAGTTCGGATAGCAACAAAGTGACCTCAAAAATACCAGCCTGATAGGGCTGGTATTTTTTACGAAATAGTCACTAGATGGTATCAATATTTTACGTTTGAGTGATACTGCTCAAGGATTGAAACAATATTATCCATAGTTTCTTTTGAAGGTGGATTGGTCCCTTCTAATGGGTATTCAATGCCTAGCGCTTCCCATTTATGTGCGCCCAATTTGTGATATGGAAGCAACTCCACTTTTTCAATGTTATCCATGTCTTTAATGAAGTCCCCCAGCATGTGTGCGGATTCCTCATCATCAGTATAGCCAGGGACCACGACATAACGGATCCACGTTTTTTGGCCAATGCTATGCAGATAACGTGCAAAGTCTAGGGTTCGCTTATTAGATACCCCGATAAAGTCATGATGAATTTCGTCTTTCATATGTTTAAGATCGAGCATGACAAGGTCAGTCGCTTCCAATACTTGATCAATCACTTCAGTATGTTTGCGAATATACCCATTCGTGTCCAAGCAAGTATGAATACCCTCTGCTTTTGCTGCTTGGAAGAAATCTCGTACGAACTCAGGCTGAAGCATAGCTTCGCCACCTGAACAAGTTACGCCACCACCTGAAGCATTCATGAAGTGACGATAACTTTTCGCTTCACTGATGATCTCATCAACCGTGACTTCCTTGCCTCCATGTGTGTCCCACGTGTCTCGATTATGGCAGTACATACATCGCATTAAACACCCTTGCATAAAGACAATAAAGCGAATACCTGGTCCATCAACTGTTCCACAGGACTCGAAAGAATGGATACGGCCGGTTGTTGACATGTGTACATCTCTAATTAGTGATTTGTTCGTTATTTTATTACAAAAAGTAGGGTTTAAATAGCACTTCAGGGTTTTATCGCTAAGTTTTTGCTGACTAATAAAAAAAGCGCACATAGACTAAAATGTATGTTATAAAAATGTTGCCATTAGTGATTTTTATAATAATTGGTATACATTAGGCTAGGCAAGTTATTGGCTACATCCGTCTGATGTTAAAGGATTTTCTATGAATATGCTTGCGCTTTCACAGAAACAAAAAGTGACTCTGTTTTTAGTTGTACTGACAATAGGGTTTGTCACTCTCGCTGTTTTTACTTCTTCAAGGCTGACTCATATGAGTGAGCAGTATCACCATAGCGGTGATATTTCATCTGGTTCGATTTCAATCTATCAAACTCAAAGTAAGATACTAACGCTGAGTAGCGAATTAGATAATTTGGCAGGCTCACAAGTCGCACAAGCGAAGCAGGATATAGCTGATATAGTTGAGGCTGTTAATAACGATGTTTCCTTTTTAAATACGCTTAATCTTAAGCGTTATGGAGGAGAACTAGAGCAGAGTATTAATAATTTTCAAACCACAGCAATACCATGGCTAGAGCTAAAACAGGAACTCGGTTTTAATATTGATGAAGGAAAGTTGGGCGAGCTGAAGAAGCTAGCCAGTATTATTGAACAGAAAATTGCTGAAACGGGCATGGTGACGCTTAACTCTGACTTCCAAGCTATGGTTAAGTCCCAACAAAACTACTTACTCCAGCCGAATGAACAAAACCTCAAGCTATTCAACAGGGCGATGGGGGCGTTTGAAAGCATGTCTAACGTCTACGCTATGTTGGAATTGTATGAGAAAGAGATAGAGCAATACAAAGCGACATTTGTTCGTGTCAGTGAACTTTCTCAGCAACTTGGCAGCGTTGAGCAGCAACTTATTTCAAATAAAATTCAACTGACGCAATTGATTGCTTCTATTACCAGTGAATTAAGCGGCATCAGTTCTGAGTATCAAATGTCAGCTGAGAAGTCATCAGAGCAGACTCTTTGGTCTATTCTCGTTGCCTGTATTATTTTGGCTGTTTTCACTATTGCTATTTTCATCATGCAAAGCACTTCATTGTCGCGCTCTTTAACTAAGACCAGAGAAATACTTCATAACGTTTCAGCAGGCGATCTTTCTAAGCGTATGGTGTTAACAAAGAACCCTAATGATGAGTTTAATCAACTGGCAATTAGCATTAATGAAAGTTGTGAGAACCTTGGTGAGTTGGTTTCTGGGGTACAAGAGAGTGGTCAAGCGCTATCGGGCAACGCGGCTGAGCTTAATCAGGGGTTGGATAAGCTGGCGCATCACCAATCAGAAGTGCTTGGGCAGACCCAATTGCTAGCCTCAGCTACCGAAGAAGTCAGTGTGACAACACAAGAAGTGTCGAATTCATTGGAATTTGTCTCTGAAATCAGTCGTTCTTCAACTGAGTCGGCGGAAAAAGGTGCGCAAATCATCGGAGCTGCAATTGGCTCTCTGGAAGAAGTGGGCTCGATTTTGACATCTGCCGCAGGACATATTCAGCAGTTGGAAGAAGCGTCTTCCAAAGTTGACTCAGTGATGGAAATCATTAACGGTATTGCCGAACAAACTAACCTTCTTGCTCTAAATGCGGCCATTGAAGCTGCGAGAGCTGGCGAGCAAGGCCGAGGCTTCGCTGTCGTTGCTGATGAAGTTCGTAGTCTTGCTGTAAGAACGGTTGATGCAGTGGCGGAAATTTCGGAAACGATCGATACCATGAAGAAAGAGAGCGCTGAAGTGATTCAATACATTGGTCAATCCGAAACATCGATGCGAACAGGTCAGGAAAAAGGCCATGAGGCCATGCAGGCACTGCGAACCATTACGGAAAAGGCGGATGAAGCCTCTCATCAAACGGATGTAATTTTTGCATCAATTAAAGAGCTAGCAACAACCAGTCAGTCAATGGCCGATAATATGACTCAGATTTCCAGCGCAATGAAAGAGCTAGAAGAGAATAATGAACAGTTGCGTTCCGTCAGCCAAGTTGTTGAGCAAAGAGCTGGCAGCCTCAATAGTGACTGCCAGAGGTTCACGATTTAAAAGAAGGCGTATAACGCGAGGCCACCTGTTCCGTACATTGAGTCTTTCGCTTCTTTGTAGTCAGGTGTTTTGGCTGTCGCTGTCACCGCAGCGCCAAAGTGTTCATTATACCAAGCAAAGCCAGCCACTGCGCTGGCTTGTTTTTCTTCTAGTGTTACATCATAGATACTTGGGTTTTCACCGTTGCTATTAGCGTAGTCGACCACACCTGAGCGGTCACCTTCGATGGTAATATCGTTAAAGCGGTAGCGAGCTTCAATGCCACCGAATACAAACCAACCGCCTTTAGAAGCACCTAGCATTCCTGCACGGAATGGGTTTTCGTTATCAATGTTGGCAGCGCCCATGCTACCGGCTAAATCTGTTCCCCAGCGGAACATAAAGCCTGTTGATACATCACTGCGGAAATTACCAGCGTTCACTTCTGAAACGTTCGAAATTTCCCAGTCTGTATTTGCCATTGCACGATCACGCCAAAGGTTAAAATGACTGAGGTACCCAAGGCTACCAACAAATTCATCATCGACTTGATAGGCCCAGCCACGAGGTTCATCAGAGCCGGTAATACCGTGGACGATATCTTGTGCCTGGTCAGCTAATGAGCTTTCACCTGTTGTACCCAAAGTTAAATTGAAACGCTGGGCTTGCTGAGGATGAAGACTGATGTAATTAAATTCAGCATGAAGGTAGCCTGCGTAAGGGCGTTCATTGGGCATAGGAGTTGTCGCTTCAATATCTGAAGGGGTATACATTTTATGGCCAAGTGTGAATTCATATTTATCTAAAGACGTACCACCCCAAAATGATAAGCTCATTGGGTTGGTTAACCAATTGGGAGTGACAGCGTCAGAGGTATAGGTGAGAAACAGTCCGTTGGTATAATCCTGATCGACACCGAATACGCCATCATTATCGATAGAAAACGATACAGTTGAACGTTCTGAAGCGACGGCGCTTGAAGCCAACAATATCAAGGGAAGAGTGCGTAATAGGTTCATTTCAATACATCATTTCTGAATGGAGCCTAGATATTACTCCATATCGTATTCATCAGAGAGGAAAGAAAGAAAATTGAAATATAAATGTGGCTTGAGTCTAACTTTTGATTTGCTTCGCAATAAAAAAGCCCCGCTTAATTATGAAGCGGGGCTTTAAAGTCAATCAACCAAACTTATAGTGATTCGGTGAAAGTACGTGCGATAACATCTTGCTGCTGTTCTGCAGTCAGAGAGTTAAAACGTACTGCGTAACCAGAAACACGAATAGTTAGCTGTGGGTATTTTTCAGGGTGCTTAACAGCGTCTTCTAGAGTATCGCGGTTAAGTACGTTCACGTTTAGGTGCTGACCACCTTCGATACCTGCTTCGTGGTGGAAGTAACCATCCATCAGACCAGCAAGGTTAGCACGCTGTGAAGTCTCTTCTTTACCCAGTGCGTTTGGCACGATAGAGAAGGTGTAAGAGATACCATCTTTCGCGTGAGCAAACGGCAGTTTACCAACAGACGTTAGAGAGGCTACCGCGCCTTTTTCATCACGGCCGTGCATCGGGTTTGCACCTGGAGCAAACGGAGCGCCTGCGCGACGACCGTCTGGCGTGTTACCAGTTTTCTTACCGTATACAACGTTAGATGTAATAGTAAGGATAGACTGAGTAGGAACAGCATCGCGGTAAGTCTTAAGCTTACGGATCTTGTTCATGAACACTTCTACTAGTTCACAAGCGATGTCATCTACGCGAGCATCGTTGTTACCAAATTTAGGGTAATCGCCCTCGATTTCGAAGTCGATTGCAATACCATCTTCGTCACGGATTGGTTTCACTTTCGCATGTTTAATTGCAGATAGTGAGTCAGCTGCGATAGATAGACCTGCAATGCCACAAGCCATAGTACGGTAAACGTCACGATCATGTAGCGCCATCAGTGCAGACTCGTAAGAGTACTTGTCGTGCATGAAGTGGATGCTGTTTAGTGCAGCAACGTACTGCTTAGCTAACCAATCCATGAAGTGGTCTAGGTTATTCCACACTTCGTCGAAGTCTAGTACTTCGGAAGTGATCTTAGGCATTTCTGGACCAACTTGCATCTTCAGCTTCTCATCAACACCACCGTTGATTGCGTAAAGCATAGTTTTCGCAAGGTTAGCACGAGCACCGAAGAACTGCATTTGCTTACCAACAACCATTGGAGATACACAACAAGCGATTGCGTAGTCGTCTGACTCCATGTCTGGGCGCATTAGGTCATCATTTTCGTACTGGATAGAAGACGTATCGATAGATACCTTCGCACAGAACTTCTTGAAGCCGTCAGGTAGCTGCTCAGACCAAAGTACAGTAATGTTTGGCTCTGGAGAAGGCCCCATTGTGTATAGAGAGTTTAGGAAGCGGAAGTTAGTACGTGTAACTAGTGTACGGCCGTCAAGACCCATACCACCCATAGATTCTGTTGCCCAGATTGGGTCGCCAGAGAATAGATCATCGTACTCAGGAGTACGTAGGAAACGAACCATACGTAGTTTCATCACGAAGTGGTCAATCATTTCCTGAGCTTGTACTTCAGTGATCTTACCAGCAGCGATATCGCGCTCGATGTAGATATCTAGGAACGTCGAAGTACGGCCTAGAGACATAGCCGCGCCGTTTTGAGATTTAACCGCTGCTAGGTAACCGAAGTAAGTCCACTGGATTGCTTCTTGTGCAGTTTCAGCAGGACGAGAGATGTCACAACCGTATTTCTCAGCCATAACTTTCATTTGGCCAAGTGCACGGTGCTGCTCAGCGATTTCTTCGCGCAGCTGCATAGTCATTTGAAGATCTTCGCCATTCTCAAATTTCTCTTGTAGAGAAGCGAATTGAGCTAGCTTGTCTTTAATTAGGAAGTCGATACCGTAGAGCGCAACGCGACGGTAGTCACCGATGATACGACCACGGCCGTATGCGTCTGGAAGACCAGTTAGAACACCAGATTTACGACATTTTAGGATATCAGGAGTGTAGATATCGAAAACACCCGCGTTGTGTGTTTTACGGTAATCTGTGTAGATTTCTTTGATTTTAGGATCCAGTTCACGACCGTAAACTTTACAAGAACCTTCAACCATGCGGATACCACCGTTAGGGATGATAGCGCGCTTAAGAGGAGCATCAGTTTGAAGACCAACGATAGTCTCTAGATCTTTTTCGATGTAGCCTGCATCGTGAGCAGTGATGGTAGAGATAACGTCAGTATCGAAGTCAACAGGTGCGTGAGTTGAGTTCTCAATTTTGATACCTTCCATTACCTTAGCCCAAAGCTTGTTAGTAGCTTCAGTACCTTCAGAAACTAGGAAAGATTCGTCGCCTTCATACGGTGCGTAGTTCTTCTGAATGAAATCACGAACGTTTACTTCGTTTTGCCAATCACCTTCAGCAAAACCTTCCCAAGCTTTAGCAAATTGCTCTGCCATGACATACCTACCTTTTTAGTAGAAAAAACACGTACCTGTCTGATCCGTTGAGCGAGTCAGGTTCCCATCGCTGGGGCGGTACACTCTTTATGAATAACAATATGTATAGTTTCTAATTGTGATTACTGAAAGCACTACAAACTATAAATATTGTTACTTTCTGATACGGTTTCTTATTAACTTGGTTTCAAGGTTAAACTAAAAAAAAATTGCAAACCTTAAACTAAATCAATAAATCCTCAAAAAACTCGATAAAAATAGGGTGGCAAAGCTTGCCACCCACAAAATAATTGAATTGTTATAACCAAGCTTGGATGCCGTACTGGCCTTCAAGCATGCCAACCGCCAGCATAGCGACGAGACAGATAACGAGTACGCCAACTGGGATCACTATCTTGTCGACAAATGACAGGCGAGCAGCACGTTCTTTATCACCAATCAGGCCATTATTATCGAGTAGCATAGTCAGAGCCCAAGCAAGTACAGGGTTGACGACAGCAGAACTAAAGATACAGATACCTGCTGCTTGCGAATCTTTCGAGTCTTTCACCATCTGCATACCCGCTTCGAGTAGAGGAAGTGAGACACCAACAAGAAGAGCTACACGCATGACTGGAGGCCATACTGCGATATCCATTGGGAAACCAAGGATTGCAATAATCATTACTAGAAGACCTAGAAGGATAGCTCCGCCAGGGATAGGGCGTTTTGCGATCGCTGCTGGGATCATGTAAGTACCCCAAGATGAAGTGATGTTACCACCACCCACAGCTGTACCCACCATCTGACGAACAGAACACATTGTCATGGTGTCATCAACGTCCATCAGTACTTTTTCAGTCTTTTTAGGGTAGTTCAGTTCTTGGAAGATACGGTGACCTAGGAAGTCAGGAGACCACATAGCGACTGCTAGGATTGCAAACGGTAGTGATGCAATGAAGTGTTCCATATTAGGAAGACCTAGCATCCAACCTTCTTCGGTGCTGCCCCACCAGTACACTGGGTTTAGGTTAGGAAGACCTGTTTCCGTGACGAATTTAATGTCGAAACCTGCGCCAAGTACGAGTGCAATCGCTAAGCCTGTAAATGCACAGACGGGAATCGCAAGCCAACGTTTGTTTACTTTGGCCAAGAACGCATATAGAGCAATGGTTACGGCTAGGACAATCAGGCCAACGTAGCCCATGCTGCCAGCAGCTACTGTGTCCGATTGAAGACCTACAGCCCAAGCTTGGATTGAGTTAATTTGGCTCATGGTTCCAGTTAGGCCGAGGAAGATCAACAAGCCGCCAGCAGTACCTTGTGAGGTCAAATTAACGAGCTTAGACCCGCCTTTGAGGAAACTCAGTAGCAGGCCGAAGATACCGATAAGAATCGCCAATGCAAGAGGGTGCGCGCCGGCTAAAGCGATGGTACCGATTAGAGGGATCATTGGACCGTGGTTACCAGCTAGGTTTGCTTTCGGGTTAATAAAGCCGGAAGCCAGTACACAGAAGAGCAATGCAGGAATTAACATTTCTACACGAGCAACTTCGATAGCAAAGTCTTTACCTAGGTTGATGTGATCCCATGCTGCGGTCAGACCTTCAGCCCATGACATCATTACGGCGGAATACATTGCAATAATGCCGATGGTCCCTGCTAATGCGGGGACTAAATCTTCGAGCTCAAAGTGGAAGTCACGACCAGGTAAGTTTAAACCGAAGCGACGAGGCTTCATGATTTGTAGTTCATGATCTAGATAATCTGAACGGCTTTCAAACTCGGAAGCTGGGCGGTGCAGCTCACGATAGCTCTTCTCTTCGATATCCGAATCAGAGTGCGGTTTATTGACTGCGTCTGACATAGATTCCTCATATTCTAAAAAGTTAATAATTCTTCAAAGAGTCGCCCGTAATTATTGTAGGTAGACGATCTTATTAAAAACCTGACTCAGCTTCCTGCATTTGGGTCCTTGAACTATTGTCTGTGCGGTGTGTTTAACGTGCTTAAGCATAGACGATAGAAAAGACAAAAATTGGCTTATTGAGGCTTTTATCTTTGTGGCGAGTGTAACGTGCTAACCCTAAAGAGTGATTGATTTAGATCACTTTATGAAAGAATGTGAAAGAAAACTACAGGGTGATTGAGATGATAATGAGTTATTGAAATTCAAAGTGAAAATAAATTTCACAATGTGATTTTTTCGACTTTTGAAACAACATCAATATTACACTCTTTATCACTATTGAGAGAATTGTTGAGATAGATCTGGTTTTTATAAAAATGTTAATTCATCGGTTCGGTAGATAATGTGTTTATAAAAATGATTTATGCGCATTATGGAGATAATTGCACTATAAATTGAATGTTTAATCGTATAAAGTGGTTATATATCTCAAAAATGAAGGTTAATAATTTGTTGCATGTTGCTCTGGGGAGTGCTAGTTTGTAGCGAAATATGGGTGGAACCCAGCAGTTAACCAACCACAAGAGCCGTATAAAGGGTTGGTAAAATAATAAAAGACAGGGAGTATTAGCGCATGAATGATGTACCAGCGCTGGACATAAAGGAACTGCACAAAACATTCGGGCAAAATGAAGTCCTTAAAGGTATCTCGCTTGAGGCACACAAAGGGGATGTTATCTCCATTATCGGTTCATCAGGTTCTGGTAAAAGTACCTTTCTAAGATGTATCAACCTTCTTGAAACGCCTACCGAAGGTGAAATTTGGGTAAACGGTGAGTTGATCCAAATGAAAAATAATCGCCAAGGTGAGGCTATTCCAGCCAACGAAAAGCAAGTACAGCGCATCCGTTCTAGGCTTGCCATGGTATTTCAAGGGTTCAATCTTTGGTCGCACATGACCGTTCTTGAAAATGTTATTGAAGCGCCAGTACACGTGTTAGGCGTACCTAAAGCTCAGGCGTTGGAGAATGCCGAGCTGCTACTCAAAAAAGTTGGCCTGTACGAGCGTAAAGATTATTACCCTGGCCACCTCTCTGGTGGACAACAGCAACGTGCGGCTATTGCACGAGCATTGGCTGTTGATCCTGAAGTGATGCTATTTGACGAGCCTACCTCTGCACTTGACCCAGAGTTGGTAGGTGAAGTGTTGGGTGTAATGCGAGATTTGGCTGAAGAAGGCCGAACCATGTTGGTTGTAACGCATGAAATGGCATTTGCACGCGATGTTTCTAACCATGTCATGTTCTTACACCAAGGTTTAGTGGAAGAGCAGGGAGACCCTGCTAAGCTCTTCACTAACCCAGACTCAGAACGTCTACAGCAGTTCATCTCATCAATTTACTAAGCTTGCATTTGCAGCAGGCTAATGACAGACACAATATAAGATAAAAATCACAATCACAGGAGTATGGAAATGAAAAAGTGGTTAGTAGTTGCAGCTTTGGCTGCTACGGCAGCAACAGGTGTGGCTCAAGCGAAAGATTGGAAGACAGTTCGCTTTGGTATTGAAGGTGCGTATCCTCCATTTAGCTGGACAGAAGCGGATGGCTCTCTTAAAGGCTTCGACGTAGACATGGCAAATGCTCTATGTAAGGAAATGCAGGTTCAATGTAAGATCGTTGCGCAAGACTGGGATGGCATTATTCCTTCTCTACTAGCGCGTAAATACGATGCAATCATTGCTGCGATGTCCATCACTGAAGAGCGTAAGAAGAAAGTCGATTTCACAGGTAAATATGCTCAGATTCCTAACAAGTTCATTGCGAAGAAGGGCGCAGGTCTTGATTTTGACAACCTAGATGGTCAAAAAATCGCGGTTCAACGTGCTACAACTCACGATAAGTATCTAACTGATAACTACGGTGACAAAGTAGAGATCGTACGTTACGGCTCTTTTGACGAAGCGTATCTTGATCTAGCGAATGGTCGTGTGGCTGCGGTTCTTGGTGATGCATCAGCTCTAGAAGAAGGTGTTCTAAACAAAGAGGGTGGTGAAAACTACGAGTTTGTTGGCCCTGCACTGACTGATGCTAAATGGTTTGGTGAAGGTATGGGTATTGCTGTTCGCAAACAAGACAAAGACCTTACTAAGAAGCTAGATGCTGCAATCTTATCTCTACGTGAGAAAGGTGTTTACCAAGAAATTGCGGCTAAGTACTTCAAATACGACGTTTACGGTCAGTAATCATCGAAAAGCGACCGCTGGTTCTAGTTCCTAGAAGTAGCCAGCGGTCGAATTATATCTATAGCTTGTTGATGGTTATATAAGTCAGTAAGCTTTGAGTCTAGGGATCAGGAACTCACCTATGCTGGATTTACAAGGATACGAAGCCTCTATATTTAAAGGGGCCATTGTGACCATAGAAGTAGCGCTACTTTCGCTGCTGCTTGCGATGGTTTTAGGCATGCTGGGCGCATTGGCAAAAATGGCGCCATACCGCTGGGCACGCGCAATTGCAACACTTTACACCACAGTTATCCGTGGTATTCCCGATTTAGTTTTAATGATGCTGATTTTCTTCGGCGGACAAATTCTGCTTAACAATAGCTTGTATGCCATTAATGAATCATTGAATGAGTGGTTTGCTTCTAGTGACCCAAATCATGAATGGACGTCATACCTGCCGGATTACATTGATGTCAGTCCATTTATCGCCGGTGTGCTTACGATTGGCTTTATTTTTGGTGCTTACATGGCGGAAACTTTCCGTGGCGCAATCATGGCTGTGGATAAGGGCGAATTAGAAGCGGCAAAAGCTTACGGGATGAGTCCAGTCTTGGCCTTTCGACGCATCCTTTTACCTCAAATGATCCGTCACGCGTTGCCTGGATTTGGTAATAACTGGTTAGTATTACTAAAGACAACAGCGTTGGTTTCCATTATCGGTTTGGAAGATATGGTCCGTATGAGCTCACTCGCTGCGGGTTCTACTAAAATGCCGTTTACCTTTTACATGGCTGTTGCGATCATTTTCCTTTTCTTCACCAGTGTATCGACGGGCTTGCTCAAGCTTGTAGAGCGCAAATTCAGTATTCATGCGAGGTAAGAAATGGATTTCTCACTGATTATCGAAAGTTTACCTATTTATCTCGAAGGGTTGTGGACGACTGTGTGGCTGGTGGGGCTCGCGCTGATTATTGGCTTAGTTGTGGCTATCCCACTGGGCGTGGCGCGTAACAGTACTAACTATTTAATCAATGGGCCAAGTTGGGCATTTATCTACTTTTTTCGAGGTACACCGCTGCTCGTACAGCTTTATTTGATTTATTACGGAATGGATCAGTTCTTCCCAGTGAAAGACACTCTGTGGGAAAACGCTTGGTTTTGTGCTCTTGTTGCTTTTGTGCTCAACACATCAGCATACACGGCTGAAATTATCCGCGGTGCTATTAATGGTTTACCTAAAGGTGAAGTTGAAGCGGCTAAAGCTTACGGAATGGGGACGTTTATGACATACCGTAGGATCATTTTGCCAAGCGCTTTGCGTCGAGCATTACCTGCTTATAGCAACGAAGTGATCTTTATGCTTCACGGTAGTGCGGTGGCAGGTATCGTCACGATTGTGGACCTCACAGGTGCGGCACGATTGGTTAACTCTCGCTACTATGCGCCATTCGAATCTTTCTTAACGGCTGGTCTATTCTATATGATGTTGACGTTTATTATTCTTTGGTGTTTCAAATACGCAGAGAAACGTTTCTTGGCATATTTGAGACCGTTAAGCTGATTGGTTTAGAATTAGAAAAGGCTTCCATCTGGAAGCCTTTTTTAGGTTTATGTAATCAGCTAAGAATGATCAAAATTGTACCCGCTAAGGTCATTAAAATGTTGGCAATGGCATAGGTGCCAGCGTATCCAAGTGCTGGAATGGTCGATTTAGCATAGTCGTTCACAATGTCCATTGCCGGAGCGCAGGTTCTAGCACCAATAATGGCACCAAAAAGCAGTGCTCGGTTCATTTTGAGGATATAAGCTCCAACCAAATAGGCAAGAGCGACTGGAACGACACTAACTAAGAAGGATAAACCGATCACCTGTGGGCCAACTTGCGCTAAATGCTCAAACATTTTACCACCGGCACTTAAGCCAATGCCAACCATGAAGAACATTAAGCCTAGATCCTTAACCATGTTTAGTGCGCCTTGCGGTACATAGCCAAACGTGGGGTGATTGGCTCGTAAGAACCCCAAGGTAATACCTGATAGCAACAGGCCGACGGCATTACCTAAGCCAAACGAAACTTGACCAAAAGTCATAGTAATGAGGCCGAACAGGATGCCGAGTATGAAAAAACTACAAAAAGCGAGCAAATCTGCCATTTGGCTGTGAATTGAGATGAAACCGATTTTTTCCGCTAAGCCACGAACACGGCTCTTTTCACCACTGACCTGCAGCACGTCCCCTTTCGCCAGAACAATGTCCAAATCCATGGGCATTTCGATTTGTGCTCGTACTACGCGGTTCAAAAAACAGCCGTATTCGGATAGATTCAAGTCTGACAGACGCTTACCGGCGATAGAGTCACTTTTTACGACGATTTCTTCTTCAACGATGCGTAGATCTAAAAGATTTCGATCGAAGACTTCTTTCCCGTTTCGAAAGCTAGGATCCAGCCGAGCATGGCTGTCTGGAAAACCAACCAGTGCGATTTCGTCGCCTTGTTGCAAAATAGCGTCACCATCAGGATGGGCGAGTATGCCATTTCGACGAATACGCTCAATATAGCAGCCAGTTTGTCGATAGATACCGAGTTCCCTCAGGTTTCTACCATCAATCCAATCGATCAGCTCCTGACCGACACGATAAGCACGAATAATGGGCAAGTAGACCTTACGTTGTCCTGTGTTTCCTAACCCACGCTCTTGAGCGATTTGCTGAGCAGAATCTGATAGGTTCTGCTTTTGCAACTTGGGTAGCAATTTAGCGAACATAATCATGCTGATCAAACCAATCAGATAGGCCATGGCATAACCAACAGACAGGTTTTCAATCACTTGTGAAAAGTCCATCCCGCGAGGGGTTGTGGCTAGTCCAGAGTTCAGTGCATCTTGAGCCCCTACAAGTACTGGTGTCGCGGTTAAAGCTCCCGCCATCATGCCAGCCGAAAGACCGAAATCAAGCCCTAAGCCGTGGCTGGAAAAATAGGTAATACATACAGCGGTTGAAAGCACGACCATACTGAGAATGAAGTAGTGTTTGCCATCCCTAAAGAAAATACCAAAGAAGTTTGGACCTGCCTCAATACCTACGCAGTAAATAAAGAGCATAAAGCCAATCGTCAGCGCATCAGCATTAAACGTAAAGCCTAAATGCCCCATAATCAGCGAAGTCAGGAGTACTCCTATGGAGTTGCCAAGTTGAAGATTTCCAAAGCGAATTTTTCCGATTGCCAGGCCGATGGCAAGGACCACAAAAATGAGAAGGATAGGATTTTGCTCAAGCAAATTTACAACATCGATGTTCACTGGGCAGCTCTTGTTTCAGTGCCATAGGGTAAGTGTGCGAATTGTATCTGAATATTGCAAAATGATAAGTGAAAAATTTGATAATTTACTATTAGCTGACTTGAGTAACGAATTCACAATATTGATTTAATTCAAAATGAAAAGAAGCCGCTTAATAAGCGGCTTCTTTAATTCGTGATAATTACTCGTCAAAAAGACCTAGATGCTCTTTTGCATACGCTTCAAAGTCATCACAACCACCAATGTGCTCTTGATCGACAAAGATTTGTGGAACCGTTTCAACTGGTTTACCTACTGTTTTTTCTAGGTCAGCTTTTGAGATACCTTCTGCATGAATATCAACGTAACGGTAGTTGAAGTCGTCGCGCTTAGCTTTAAGCGTTTCAGCATGTTCTTTTGCGCGAACACAGTAAGGGCATGCTGGGCGACCAAAGATAACTACGAACATAATGTCTTTCTCCTTTATTTTGTTACGTGCAACTATGCCCGAATAAAAGTAGGAAATAAAGATGCAATTACCTGTTGATTTGATAGGTAAAAGCTATTGACGTCTTTTTGTACGTTATCCGTACAAGTTTACCAAATGTATGTGATAGTTAACTTGAGGGCTTGCTCGCGAAAGTCTTATTTTTTATAGGGTTAATGGATGCAAGTTGCACTGAATCAATTTAATTTCTATCGCTTCAAGGCACTCTATTCGTTATATGTATCAAGCAGGGAGTGTTTGGGTATGTTCCAATTCATGACTTCCACCCGAATTATTTTTGGTGAAGGTTCGCTGCAGTCATCGCTTTCTATTCTCAACCAATACGGTTATAGCGTGTTACTTGTTTCGGGTCAGAGCCTAGATAGGGCAAAAGTTGTAGTCGATTATCTAGAATCTCAATCAATGCGTTATCAACATGTGTCGGTGTCTGGTGAGCCAAATATTACAATGGCGGAAGAAACAGCGTTAATTGGGAGAAAGTTTAAACCTAATATGGTCGTTGCGATTGGTGGGGGCAGTGTTCTGGATATGGGCAAAGCGTTGGCAGCGATCATTCCCAATCAGGGAGATGTGTATGATTATGTTGAAGTGGTTGGGCGTAGTGTTCCCTTAAAAGCCAAGCCTATTCCTTTCATTGCCATTCCTACAACGGCAAGTACGGGTTCTGAAGTCACACGTAATGCAGTTTTACGCTCTGGACAAGATCAAGTCAAAGTCAGCCTACGTAGCCCTGATATGTTAGCGGATGTAGCCATCGTTGACCCAACGTTGACCTATGGTACAGACTTTTATACATCGGGCAGAGGAGCGATGGACGCTTTCACACATTTGATGGAAGCTTATGTTTGCGGAGATCCGAACCCATTGACCGATATGATTTGTGAAGAAGGGCTTCGGCGATTGAGTACTTCAATTCTCTCTGGATGCCTTGACGATAACCCAAAAGCACGTTCTGACCTATCCTTCGCCGCTATGTTGGGAGGGATGGCGAGCAATAATGCTAAGCTGGGTGCTGCTCATGGTTTGGCGTCTGCTTTAGGCGGTAAGTTAGAAGCTCCGCACAGTGTAATTAGTGCTCGTTTAGCACCATATGTGATGTTGGAAAACATTAAAGCGGCTAAAATAGTGGGTCGGCATGACGTCCTTAAGCGTTATAAAAATATTGCAAGGATTTTGACAAGACGAACAAATGCTAGACGAGAGGATGCAATACTTTGGGTAAACATGATGCTAGATAAATTATATCTCCCAAAGCTGGATCAATTCGGTATCTGTAGCACTTCGTTTGATTTGGTTGCTGCTGACGCACTCAAATCTGTCGCTATTAAAGGTAATCCTCTTCCACTCACCCAAGAGCGGTTAGTTTATATTCTTAGACAGGTATGCAATTGCCATGGCGAAAATGGTAGGCAAAAAAATATGGCTGAGTTACAAGCAACTGCTCGTGTCTTAGGTGGTGAGCTTAAAAGTAGAGAAGTTAAGACACAGAACTCTTAGCCAAGATTTAGATGGAGGGTAGAGAAAAGGAGCGACAAGCGCTCCTTTTTTAAAACTGTGACAGTTTATCGTATCGAGAATCTTTAAGTGCATCTTTTACACGTTTTAAGTTCTCTCTGAAACCGGAACCACGGCGCAGCGTAAAGCCTGTTGCCAGCACATCGATGACCGTCATTTGTACAACACGACTTGCCATTGGCATGTAGACATCGGTGTCTTCAGGAACATCCAATGAGATTGATAGCGAGCTTGCTTTATCCAGCGGAGAATCTTTAGCGGTAATAGCGATAACCGTTGCGCCATTTTCGCGTGCTAGGTTGGCAATTTCTACCTGACTCTTAGTACGGCCTGTATGGGAAATTAAAACAATGACATCGTTATCAGTACAATTGATGCAGCTCATACGTTGCATCACAATGTCTTCAAAGCAGGTAATTGGGATGTTAAAGCGAATAAACTTATTCTGAGCGTCTCGAGCCACAGCCGAAGAAGCACCAAGGCCAAAAAATGATATGCGCTTTGCCTGAGTAAGCAAATCCACAGCCCGGTTAATTTGCATTGAGTCTAGGCTGTTCTTCGCAACATCTAAACAAGCCATTGTAGATTCAAAAATCTTATGGGTGTAAGCATCCGGTCCATCGTCTTCCTCTACGTTACGGTTCACATAAGGTGTTCCGTTTGCGAGGCTTTGCGCTAGATGAAGTTTAAAGTCGGGGAAGCCTTTGGTGTCCAAGCGGCGGCAAAAGCGGTTAACAGTTGGCTCACTTACGTCTGCCATTTTGGCCAGTGTCGCAATACTAGAGTGAATTGCTGTCTGAGGAGAAGCCATAATAACTTCAGCCACTTTACGTTCAGACTTGCTAAAATTCTCTAGATTTTTCTGAATTTTTTCTAATGTATTCATAGTGTTCACGAGGGTATAGAGAACAACTCACTGGATATACCTGTTCATTAAAAGGTTACAAGTCGTCACCTAAAGGCAATAACTATCCAGCGCCATGGGTCCAGTATAAACCTAAGCAACAGATTTACAGTAATTTTTATACAGTTCAATTAGTGAGAATATGACAAGCCTCAAACTAAACTTTGCCAAAACTACACAAATTATCGTTATATGCAAAAGTTTTCGCGATTTGAGGCCATCGATGTTTGGCAAGTTACAGCTTTTTAGAAAGAAATTTTCAGTTTTCTTTGATTTTTTGAGCAGCTGATTGGATTCTTGCCATTAGTTTTGGCGCTTGTTGAGCAATTTCCCTTTGCTCATCCAACACCATACCCAAAATATCTCTTCCTGTCAGTGGGTTAGCTAACACAACTCGAAAAACTATCGTATTTAGCCTATCCCACTGCTCAGGATTTAAGCGAGTACGCGAAACAAACGATTTGCCCGTTTCTCGCTGTCGTTTCTGGATAAATTGAGTTAGTTCATTCAGTAGCTCATTGAGCTCAGACTTTTGCTGGTTGTTTGCTTTCTCAAGAGCGCGACGAATGTCGGAAGGAAGATAGCGATAGGTGAGTAGGCAAAGTTCTGGTTCCGATACCAATTCGAAGTCGTCTTGTCGTTTGATCAATTCGGCAAAGTACTTGGCTTTCTCAATACTTTGGTCGATCAAGAGCTCATAGCCAGGCCGACTAATAATATGCATCGCAGCATAGACTAACATGGCCATCCCAGAGCGAGAGCCTTCAAGTGTATGGCTGCCAAGATCTTTAGAACCTTTCCGCAAGATATATTGTGCGTGGTGCTCGATGGACTTCATCGCTTCCGGATCTTTGAATAGCACCATACCGGCGCCCATTGGAATATACAGTTGTTTATGGGCATCAATGGTAATTGAGTCTGCAAGCTCTACACCATTGAGAAGATGACGATAATTGTTCGACATCAAGGTTGCTCCACCCCAAGCTGCATCAATGTGGAAATGGCAGTTTTCATTGCGACAAATTTCTGCAATATCAGCAATGGGATCGATTGAGCCTGTTTCCGTTGTTCCTGCGACACCGACCACAGCAAAGGGCTTGATGTTTTGTTGCTTAAGCTGAGAAATGCTTTCTCGTAGTGCTTCAGGACAGATACGATTGTTAGCGTCGGTTTTTACCGCGACTAGGCCTTCCTGACCAATTCCAAGTACATCTGCAGCCTTCTTTAGTGAGTAATGTCCACGCTCTGATACAAGTACCGCTAATCCTTCGTAGCCGTAATGTTTCATCGCTTTGAAAAGGCCTTCTTTTTCTACGCCTTTAAAGTGACCTTGAGCTTTTAAAGCGTTGTTGCGCGCAACCCAAAGGGCGGTAATGTTGGCAATGGTACCACCAGAGCAGAACGCACCTAGTGAGTGATTCGCACTGTGCATCCATTGGGCGTAAAACTCATCGTTTTGATTGTAAATAAGGCGGTGCAGCATGCCGAGCACTTGGCGCTCTAAGGGGGTAAATGCTTTAGAAGTCTCGATTTTTACTAAATTTTGGTTTAGCGCAATCATGATCTTTGACAGCGGCATCAAGAAATAGGGTAGTGCCGAGGTCATATGACCAATAAAACTTGGTGCAGAGGTGTGCACAGAGTGGGAAACCAAGGTATCAAGCAAGTGCTGGGTATGTTCGGAAACAAACTCGGGCTGTTCTGGAAGCGTAGCGTTAGAGAAATCTTTCTCAATTTCCTTAAGTGGCTTTTCTTCCGCGACAATATGTTCTCGCAAAAACTGGTTTAGATTTTGCGATAGCTTCTCTTCAATTTTAGTTAGTGTTGAGTCTGGCCCTTCAGGGACTGTGAAGATTCGGAGTAAACTCTCGAAACTCACGTCAGCCGTTTTGTGTTCCGATACCATACAGCTCATTGCTCTTATCTTTTTTGTTGCAGCGCGACAATCTAAACGAAAACGGGCGCAAAGTCCCGTCTTAATTATTTGAAATTCTTTTCTGCAATAAGAAGTTTGCCACCAGCAAACTGGCTTGGTGGCAAAGCGTATTACGTGTCACAGGCAATGGTTTCTAACTCTTTAATTGCCTGATTGTAGCGCTTAAGTGCGTCGTCTATTTTAGTGGGGTGACTTAAGAGATCGGCAAACGCAGAGCGAAGGTCGTAGTTCTTCTCATGTGGCTTAGACTGACGATCGCTAAAGGTTACCTGAGCTAACCTGCCCAATTCGTCGCTGCGTGAAGACAAGGTTTTGATGTCTTTTTGCTCTAGTTGAAGCCATGCTTCGACCGGTTGACTGGTTGCTATTTTGGATGGGTCGTTTTCAAGGTAGTAGTGAACCGCTGCACGGTTTAACTCAAAATGGTTTTTTCGACCTTCCAAAAACCACTCACTGACCTCTTTAAGATCAGGATATTGCTCAGAAGTTAGCTTTGCTAGATCTTCGTACCAATGTAGAGAAGCATCAACATAAGCGTCGTATTTCTTGGACAAACATGCATTGTCAGCAGCGGCAACCATAGTAGAGGTCGCGCCTAACAGCAATGCAATCAGTAGACGTGTCATAATGTTTCCTTTTGAAGAATAGTTATTATAAAACCACTAAATTAGCAATCGCTAAATTATTGTGTGTGGTCGAGCCTTAATATAGTGAATCTAAAGATAAAATCATGCGATCTAGCCTGCAAGAGAGACAAAGAAAAGCATCAATACGGGCACTAAAAGGCTTAATATAAATCCACTCACTATCGCAATGGGTACACATCGGACACCTCCTGTAGTTTGGATGACAGGCAATGTGAAGTCCATCGCCGTTGCACCTGCATAGCCAATTGCTGTGCAAGGCCGAGAGCGTATCGCGAGGGGAATCAATACTAAGGCAATCAGTTCTCGAAGGAGTTCAATCATAAATGATGCACCTCCATAAACGGGGCCAAAAGCGTCACCCATCAAAATACCCGCTAGAGAATACCAGCCAAAGCCAGAGGCCATTGCCAAGCCACGGTAAATATCAATATCTAATAGGACGGCTGCCACAATACCCCCAATCATAGAGGTTGCGATGATCACTAAGGCGATGATCATACCGTGTTTGTTGAGTAATATTTGGCGAAGCGTCAGGCCACTATTGCGCAGTTGGATGCCGATGAAAAATAGTAAGACAAACAGAATCCATTCGCTAGCTGTGTCTACCCAACTCAAATCGATCGGCAACATTAATCCTGCGAACAAACCACCTCCGACAACAGCAATGAGTTTGACGGACTCCATGGCCATGCTTGAGAGAGGGATCTTAGTTTGTTTGGCATCGGTTTCTATAGGCAAAAGCTTATCGAGGATGGGCAGAGCAGCCAAATTACTCAGGCTAAGACAAGTAAAGAATACGGCAACGTATTTGAGGATGAGCTGTAGATTTTGCCCGAGGTTGTCCAGCGCAGCAAGACTTAAGCCCATTAGTGCTAAGATGACATAAATCAGGTTTGCAGTGGTTGCGTTGATTTTATCAAGAATGGACGACGTGGAAATCGATATTAAATACCCCACAACAAGTGGGGCAAAGATGAATATCATCCCTGAGAACATGTGGCTTCCTGTGTACTGGTACGTTAAGCGCTAAAGTCCACTAGCGCTGATTAACTCATTGATCTGTGTATTGAACTCAATATCACTTAAATTACTGAGCTTGTACAGTATATCTGCACCAGTTAGGTCAAATTCAACCGTGTGCTCGTCGATTTCTTCATCTTGTCGACGGAACATCAGAATATGATTGGCAATACGGGCTATATCTAGGTAACTCACATCAACACTTTGTCTTTGATGCAGTTGATTGGTTGCGACTTCCAAGAAATCACTGTCAAAACCCCAATGCTTTAACACCAGTCGGCTCGCATTGGAACACTGGTTATTGAAAATCTGAAAAGCGATATCTTCATCAAGATAATTACCTTGTTCAAGATACATGTGGTATTCATTTACGATACAAAATAAGCCGATATCAGCGAGTAAACCAGTGAGGAGGGCTTTATCTGTTTCGAGGTTACTATACCTAGGAGCGTTAGCTTCTTTAAAACCTTTCACAACCATCACCATGGTGGCTGCTAACTCGCGTGAGTTATGAGCGCTATTCACTAATACTTCATTACAGCCGCGACTCAAATTAACGGAGTGTTTCAACTGCTCTATAGCCTGCGCTGTTACGATATCGCGTACGCGTAGAATACCCAAGCGAGATACCGCAGTGACTAAATCGGTGCAGGTTATGTTACGGCGATTAAATATGACAGAATTAGCCACGCGAATGACAATAGCGGCAAGGCCAGGATCTTCAAGCAGGCGGTCTGCAATATCCAACACTGTGGTTGAATCTTGGGTACATAATTTTTGAATGTTTAAAACAACATCGGAAATCGGCGGCAGTGTAATTTTGCCCGAGTTAATGGCGTGTTCAACTAACGTTGAGAATTCAGACTCGATGCCTTTGACTAAAAGCTCATTGTTTTCCGGAAGCCAATAAAAGGATAGGTGGTTCATGCATGATCAGCTAAAGATTGTACTTGTTACAGTTTAACTTCCATATCTAATGTTATGCAAATTATTGATAAGTTAAATGAGAGTTTTTGTCCGGTGTATTTTAGCCAGTGAAGTCTGTAAACCCTACTTGTGTGATATTAGTCTCGATTTTATATGAATTTAGTTTTATTGGTGTGAGCTGTGCACAGACTTATTTTTCATCGTTAACTATCATTTATTGTACTTGCAGTCAGTATGCTAATAACAACATAAACCATAGCTTTGCTGGCTGATTTATCTTTTTCGCTTAAAGCTGCTGCTATCTGGTGATCGAAAATAATCGGGGTTTTCTAGATTAGAAGGATCAATGGATATGACAGAGCAACAATTTATTAATTATGTTAACAAGTTTGGTAGTTTCCAAAAGCGTTCAATGTTTGGTGGAACGGGGCTCTTCAAGCAAGACGCTATGTTCGCATTAATCAGCGCTGATAAGGTGTTTATTCGAGGTGGAGAATATCTAGACGACAAATTGGCTACACTGGGCTGCATTAAGTACCGTCACGTGAAGAAGCAAACAACGGCAACGGTCAATTACTACGACATTACTCAGCTATTTAATAATCAAAGTGAGGTGTTGGATGAGATTGTTGAGAACTCAATTAAGTTTTCAGTATCTCAGCGTCACTATAAGAAATCATCCGCGAGTCGACGTTTACGTGATTTACCCAACATGCAGTTGACTCTTGAACGCATGGTAAAAAAAGCAGGCGTTGGTGATGTTGATACGTTCTTGCAGCTAGGTGCGCCAGAAGTATTTTCCAAGGTCAAAGCGACTTACGGTAATGATGTTGATGTCAAATTACTGTGGAAATTTGCAGGTGCGATTGATGGCGTTCATTGGAAATTAATTCAAGAGCCACGTAAACGCCAGTTATTGGCGAGCTGCGCATAGTCAGTGTGAGGAAATACCATACTGGAAAAGAAAAGCCGAGGTCTGAGTACCTCGGCTTTTTTGCATCTTGTTCTTGATTAGAACTTGAAGCGAGTGGTGAACATGAGCTGATCACCATAGAAATCATTAATGCGAGCTTCAGCACCAAGAGAGAACAGCTCTGTTGAGTGAAAACGAACATACGCTGAACCAATCCAGTCGTCATTGTCTTCGATGGAGACGTAACCGGCTTTACCACCAACTTCAAGCTGTGGCCCTAACCATTGGCGTACGCCAAGATTGAGCTCCATGCCTGTGTCTGTGCCTTTCCCTGCTTTGCCACCGAAATCCACTAAACGAAATAGCATTTCACCAGTGAAATCGGCCCAGTTGTTGATTGGGGCGTGAAAGCCAAAACCAGCGGCTGCGTCGTAGTCGCCTTCGAATTCTGAATCAACTCGACCAATAACGTGAGCATTCGGGTGGATAGATTTGCTTGCAGCCGCACCAAAGGTTACAGGGCTTGCACCAATGCGAGCTTCCAGATAATCGTAGCTGAAGTTACTCATTACGGTTGGGCTGTTTGGGTCGGTCTCTGCAAAAGCTTGACCAGATGCTAGCACTAAGGCTGCAGCTAAGATTGTTTTACGCATACAAAAGAAAACCTATTCTTGTTAATTTCCTTGGTCAGGTGCAACGGAGTGCTGCCATATCGCGACATGATAATGCATTGTCACAGTCCGACACTACAAAAAATGTCATTGTTCTGTCGTCATTTACATGTTTAAGCAATCAATATGCCAAAAAGTATAAGAAATAGTGACTTATTCACCAAAACTCATTCTGTTTTTTGCGACGGCATTTAAAATTTGTTCGGTATCGAGCACTGCAGACCAGGACATTAAATCGTGACTGTTCTCGATCATATATTGGGTTAGTTGATTTTTAATGACATCACGTAACTCTTCGCCGCGCCAAGGCTTAGCAATGTAAAAGTGCAGGCTCGAATGATTGACCGCTTCCACAGTGTCTTCTAGGCCTGCTTGACCAGTTAGCATGACTTTCCGCGCGTTTTTTGTGGAAGGGTTATCGCTTAGCTCAATCAAAAAACTGATCCCAGTTTGCTCTGGCATAATGTGATCACACAGGATCAGTGCCAGGTGTCCGTCTTCTTTTTCTACATCTTCAATAATAGATTTAGCTTCCGATACTGACTCGGCTGCTTCGAGAACGAAATACTCTTCGAAGCATTCTAAGTCTTGAATGACACTATCTAAGACTTCACGCTCATCATCGACACATAAGATTAAGTATTTTGGCATATTAATTCCTTACTATGACTTGTGCGTTTTGAAAGGTAACCAAACGGACATACGGGTAAAGCTTCCCGCTTCGGATTGCACTTCAATCTTACCGCCATGCTGATTCACAATTTGTTGGCAGACCGATAGCCCAATACCTAACCCGAAATTCCCTTCTTTCTTGGTCGTAAAATTAAGGGCAAAAATTTGACGCTGTAAATATTGAGGTATTCCTGAACCATTATCTTCAAAAGATATCACCACCCATTTCTGATTTTGCGCGTGATGAATTTCAGAGCGGATAGAAAGCTTCCCTTGTTTAGGTAAAGCATCAATGGCATTCGAAACTAGGTTGGTCCAAACTTGCTGAAGAGCAATGGGCATACATTGTATTGGGGGTAAGTCGCAATATTCTTTCTCAACAGTATGCATCTTGAGTTTGTTTTCAAAGATAACTAAAGTATCCTCGATGCCCTCATGGATATCGGCTAGGCGAAAGGTCTCATCGTCAGGACGAGCATAGCCTTTCAGACTCTTAACCATATCGGCAATACGCTGAGCACAAACATTGATTGATCTTAAAGTTGAACCAACCAAATGATAACGTTCTAGTGTATCTAGCTCATCAAATATTGTAGTACTGGCTTGCTCAGCATTGTTCAGCCAGGTTTGGTTTTCCTCTAGTCCAAGCTTTACTAATTTTTTTGCAATACGTCGATCACCCATTTGAGACTCAATCTTTTTCGCTAACAGACGCTCTTCAGAGGTAGATCTTGGTTTGGACACAAGCGAATTAGATAAAATATCAGCCCCTAGTACCGCCAATGGCTCATCCCTATTATCACTCACCAGTTTACCAATGTTGGTTGTAATGGTCTCTGTACCACGCAAAATAGCAGCGATAGGGTTGTTGAGTTCGTGGGCAACTCCCGCGACTAACTGGCCGAGCATGGCCATCTTTTCTCGTTCTATCAATTGTTGGTGTGCTGACTCTAAGGATTCTAGAGTCTTTTGCAGTTCAAGTTTGGTATTGATGCTACGCTGCAATCGACGATTAAAATGCCGTAAGAGAAGGTTGGTAAAGAGGGGGAGCAATGCTGTGTTTGAGTGCATGACTTTGGCGAACACGTCTCTATCCAGCTTTATGACCTCGGTCTTTTTTAATGTGAGTGCCGTAGAGAAAGAGGGCTCGCCAGTAACAAACGACATTCCTCCAACAATGTTCCCTTTTGTGTGGCGGACGACTTCTCTTTGTACTCCTTGGTCATCTTTTTTATAGAGAGCGACTTCCCCTTCGGTAATAAACCAAAGAAATCGATTCTCTTCACCTTCTTTCGTCAGTAAGTGTTGTGAGGAGTAAGTACGGCATGCACGTGTGTCGTCGGTATCTGAGAAAAAATCATGAAGAGCGGAGATGACCTGTTCTGCCAGTTCTTGATCTGAGAGTTTGTGATGGTCGGTGATGAACCCTTCTCGGTAGCTGCGCATCTTCAACTCAATATGTGAGCGAAGCAACCGCTGCTGATCAAGTATCTGACTATAAGAGAGAAGGTTATCCTTATCGTTTTCTAGTACGAAGGTGGTCAACTCTTTCTTAACCGTTTTGTATACGAGGTTATCTTGGAGAGGCTTGGTTAGGCAGTGGTCTAGTCGCCCTTCGTTGACAGCAGACAAGATGGCTTGGATATCTTGTCCGCAGCTGATTAAAATTTTACGCGCACTTTGAGTGTGAGCGCTTTTGTCGAGTTGGATTAAAAAATCAGCCCCATTAAAGTTTTCATGATGACTGGCAAGGACGAGGGCGACGGATTGTTGGTTTTCCTGACAAAAGGAGAGTGCGGCATGAGCGTCGTCGAGCGTATCTGCAGTGTGGATATCGAACCTTGCAGCGAATTGACTCAGCTCTCGTCGCAGTTGCTCTACACTAATGGGATTGTTGTCTAAACAAAGTAAGGCATACTGATTCACGATTCTCGTTCGTCTCTTTCTGAACTCACCAATCTGGTTTTACTCTAACAAGGATTGAACAAAGGGACTGAGACACAGGTTTTAGATTCCTTGACGATTTGTGAAGAATGCCAATACTCTGATTTAACTCAATGTTTTTTGGTGTAAACTGCAATAAATACTTAAGTGAAGATAAATACATGCATCAGTTGAAAAAATACGGCGCTATTGGTGGCGCTATCTCTTTGGCTTTGTGTTGGCCGTTAGCGGTTGGGCAGATAGGGCAGAATGTTATTCATGACGGGATTGCCCATTTGAGCAATGACTCCCTGAAAGCGGAAATTGTTTCTTACGATCGCGGTTATCTGTCTTCTGAAGTTCAAACTCGCTATACCATCGTCGACCAAGAGCTTGCCAGCCAACTTGGCATGGATGGTCTACCAAGTGAATTTGTCGTAAACAGCCATGTGTCTCACGGTTTGCTGAGTTTGAAAGCAACGTCAACGCTGAACGATGTCGAACAGTTTCCTCTGACATTGACCACGGTCACACAGCTAAATGGCAATACGGATTACGTTTTGGATCTTGATAACTGGCATCAATCGACGGAGGGTGAAGGTGGAGCTATGGTGTCTGTGACGCCTTCTTCGCTCAAAGGGCACGTTACCGTCCTAGGTGAGATGAGCTACGATCTCGATATTCCGTCAGTGGAGATAGATTTCAATAGCGGCGAGAAAATGTTGCTTACAAATATCAAAGGTTCAGGTCAGGGCAGAAAGCAAAATAGCTTTTGGTTAGGTGACCAAGAAATCAATATCGCCGATATCTCCGTACTTGATTCGAGCCAAGCGCGACTTTTCTCAATGAAAAGTGGCCAGTATCAATTCTCTTCTTCCCTTGATGATGTTTCTCAACGTGTGAATAGTCAACATATTGTCAGTGCAAGTAAACTTCTGATGTCTGAGGGTGAAGCGGATAACTTAGTTTTGGATCTAGAGTTTGGTGATTTAGACAGTGACTCGTTTGAACACTTAGTCAGTATGTATCAGAACAATCCTGTACTGACTACTGATGATATTCAAAACGCGATTCCTTATGTTGAGACGTTATTCTCAAAAGGTTTCTATCTCTCGATGAACAAGATGGCGCTGACTTTGGGGGATGATGGTGAGTTTGAGAGTACATGGAAAATTACAGTGCCTGAAGGAACCAGTAACGTTACACAAAATCCCGCTATGATTCTTCCTTCTTTGACCGGTAACCTTGACACCTTTTTCTCAAAGGGATTAGTCGAACAGTATCCATTTATCAAGCAAGGTATCGATGAAGCGATTGTTATGGAGTTTGTCAGCCAAAATGAGCAAGGCTATCAAATTCAAGCAGAGCTTAAAGATGGTAATCTTGTATTTGAAAATGGTAAGCAAATTCCACTTATCGGTATCTTATTACCTGCAATGATGCAGCAATAAATAATAGTGTTTGTTGCTTACAGGGTAAGATTCCTTCATCCATCGATGGGCCTGCTTTGACTGTTGAGGTTCATCTTTTTTATGCAGGTAGGTCGCCAATACGACCTACCTTTGAGCTGAGGTTGCTCCATGGGCTGTAGTTGTCTCAAGGATGGTTTGGAGTAAGGCGGTATATATTACCTCGGTCAGTACTAAAGAAGAGTTCATCTTTGGGGCTGACAGTAATATGTCGGATACGCTCATTGAGCTTCTCTAGAATACGAGTTTCACCAACGGCTCGATTATTGTCATCAAGAGTGACCACATTTATATGAGTAAGCTTCAGCGATGGGGCAAGCAGTTTTCCATCCAAGTCTGGGTAGTTCTTGCCTCGATACAATAGTAGGCTTGATGGCGCAATAGAGGGTACGTAAACCTTAACCGGAGGCTCTATACCTTCTTTTTCCTCAGACTCTCCAACATTGATAGGGCCCCAGTACTCTTTTCCGTGAGAAGTAATAGGCCAACCGTAGTTTCTTCCTTTCTTGATCCGATTAATCTCATCCCCACCTCTTGGCCCATGTTCGATAGACCAAAGTGTTTTGGACTGGGGATCGTAATACAGACCTTGCGGGTTTCGATGACCATAACTCCATATCTCCTTTGCCGCCCCTTTTTGTTTGGCGAAAGGGTTGCCGTTAGCAGCTGAACCGTCTGGCAATAAACGAAGGATAGAACCAGCGTGGGTATTGCGGTCTTGACCGTTATCTCTTTCCCCCCGATCACCCACACTCATGTATAAGAACTGCTCATCAAACGTAATGCGGCTGCCATAGTGGCGGTTGGTAGATGAGTAGGAAGTGGAGGTGAAAATATTCTTCCAGTGAGATAATTTGCCTTCAGAGAACTGAAACGTGGCAAGTGCGGTGTCCGAACCATTAGTAGTACGTTTGCTGTAGGTCACATAAACTTGGTTGGCATCAAATGGTGACATTGCAATGTCAAGTAATCCACCTTGACCGTTTGCGTATAACCCTGCTGGGTTGCCCATCAATCTTGTGCTTTCCCCTGTCGTGATATCCACTGACAATATGTGTCCATTACGCTCTGTGACAAGCAAAGTATTGTCATCTGCGAATGTCATTCCCCAGGGAACCAATAAGCCAGATGCCACTTTTTCTACCGCGTAGTCCATTGCCAATGCCTGATTTAACCAGCATATGAGAGTCATTAAGGGTAGGGCTAAGTATTTGATCACGTTAGGTTGTCTCCCTAGCTCAGATAGTTCATAGAGTGTAGCACGATAATAAATCATCGTTTTTATGTATATATTTCACATTACCCCTTTTGTTTGGCTAATGTTTGGTCTATTATGACGAAGTGTCAAAAATGACGATTCGTCATGAATGGTGTTTATCACGTATTTAGTATTCGTGTTACAATTGGAGAGTTGAGGTGCAACGAACGGGTACGGATCGAAATAATCATGTTTGGGTTTAACTGCAAAAAAAGTGATAAGAAAGACAATGCAGGTTGTGGCTTTGGGTTAACCAAAAAACAACAAGCGATTGCCGATAGAGAAGTGGAACTGATATTGCTCGCGAAAAAGCTAGTTCAAAAGGAAGGGTGGAGCAACCTGACCATGGACAAGCTAACGGCGGCCAGCCCTTACTCGAAAGGTACAATTTACAATCACTTCAGCAGTAAAGAAGACGCGATTGTTGCGCTATGTATTCATTCTTTGAAAAGCGAAGCGGTGTTATTTGCCCGTGCTGAAGAATTTGAAGGCAAGACTCGGGAAAAGATCATGGCTATGCATGTAGGCTATCGTATCTATGCTCGCATGGAGCCGATTTTGTCGATGTGCGCTTTGATGGCAAAAAACCCGTGGGTGCTTGAAAAAGCATCGCCTCAACGGGTTCGAGAGCTAAATGAATTGGAAGAGCAAGTCATTGAAAGTGCAGATCAGCTAGTCAACTATGCAGTGGAAACGGGAGACTTGAAGTTTTCTCCGGGAATAAGCTCAGATGCAATTGTGTTTGCTAACTGGTCAATTGCCTTCGGCTCAAATGCTCTGACGCAAAACGCGTCTAATAGCCGCTGTATCAATCGCTTACAGGACCCATTCTCCGTGTTACATAATGCCAATATGTTGTTGGATGGACTGAATTGGAAACCGCTTTCAAGTGAGTGGGATTACAAAAAAACTTGGCGCCGGGTCGAACAAGAACTTTTTAGCGAAGAGCTAGAATACCTAGAATCGGTCGGACGCTAATACCATTCAGTTCAAATAAAGCCCGTTATGGGTTTTATTTATCACTCTAAGTGACGAATCGTCAAAAAAGGCACTCAGTAGCGCTTGAATTTTCAAGCGTGAGCTTTGTTACTTAAGCACCAGCATCTGCTGGTTTTTAAATAACAACTTTTGACGAAACGTCACAAACGGAGAGTGTGATGACATCTGCCAACTCTAATACTCATCAGCCGCATTCGTGGCTCACGTTACCCACACGATTCAGTGTATGGGTGTTCCTATTGACCTTAGCACTGGTCATTGCTGCGACTTTAGGGGGAAAGAATCTCTATTTTCGCGGAGACTACAACATTTTCTTTGATGGAAAAAACAAGCAATTATTAGCGTACGAGGAGATACAAACTACCTTTGCAAAATCCGATAATCTTGCGATTATCATTTCCCCACAAAGTGGTAACGTCTTTGAGCCGAAAACGCTTGAATTGATACAAAAACTCACCCGTGATGCTTGGCAAGTTCCTTATTCAAGCCGAGTTGACTCCATTGCTAATTATCAGCACACCGAAGCCATTGAAGATGATCTGATAGTCGAGGACCTTCTGTTGGAAGATTATCCTCTGACCGCCGAACGAATCGAGAAAGTGAGAGCAATAGCCTTATCCGAACCTGTGATAAAACATGCGCTTATCTCTGAAAAAGGAGATGTGACCGTGGTGAATGTGACTGTCCAATTACCGGAAGTCGATGAGACTACGGAAGTTCTTGAAGTGGTTGCTGGGGTCGATCAACTGTTGAGCAAATACGGTGAGTTATACCCGCACGTTGAGTTTCACAAAGCAGGGATCATTGCGATGAACCATGCCTTTATGGTGGCTGCTCAAGATGATACTTCGACCTTAGTACCAGCCATGTTGTTAGTGATACTGGTGTTCCTAACGATCATGCTGCGCTCTTTTCTCAGTGTGATTGCTACATTAGTGGTGATCATTGGTTCAGTGGCAGCAACCATGGGCCTATCAGGTTGGGCCGGTATGTTCCTGAGCACAGCGACCGTCAATATTCCCACGTTAGTGATGACTTTGGCCGTCGCAGACTGTGTTCATGTTATTGCGACAATGCGTCAAAGCATGCAGAAAGGTCATTCAAAACAGTATGCTATTGATCAAAGTGTCTCGATAAACTTCATACCTATTGTCATCACTTCGGTGACGACTGCACTGGGCTTTCTGATGATGAATATGTCCGATTCTCCAGTATTGAGGGATTTTGGCAATCTGTCGGCACTCGGTGTCATGTTAGCGTGCTTCCTTTCTGTCACTTTGTTGCCAGCGCTTCTCAAACTGTTACCCATCAAGGTGAAGGAGAAAGCGTTAGATTCTGGTGAGACTTACGATTCCATGGACAAACTGGGGGATTGGGTTGTCAGCAATCGAAAAGTGTTGTTGCCTCTGTCTGTCATTGTGATTACTGTCTCTGCTGCTCTGATACCTTTGAATAAAGTTAACGATGAGTCAGTGAAATATTTTGACTCGCGCAATGAATTTCGACGCGCGGCTGACTTTATGGAAGAGCGTATCAGCGGCATGACAACCATCAGCATTGCAGTGAAAACACACGAATCTCAGGGGATAGCCGATCCTGAATTCCTCACAACCATCAGTGAGTTTACTGATTGGCTGCGTACCCAGCCGGAAACCGATCACGTGGCAACACTCTCCGATGTGTATAAGCGCCTTAATAAAAACATGCACGGTGATGATGACAGTTATTACACATTGCCATTACAACGGGAATTAGCCGCACAATATCTTCTGTTGTATGAGATGTCTCTACCGTATGGATTGGATCTCAATAATCAGATTAATGTAGATAAATCATCCGTTAAGCTTGTCTTGACCGTTGATAATTTAGGCAGCGTTGAACTGGTTGCCTTAGAAAACAGGATTTATGACTGGTTCAAGGAAAATGGTCAACAGTACGAAGTTGTTGCCTCAAGCCCATCTTTGATGTTCGCACATATCGGTGAAACCAACATGACGAGCATGTTGTCGACGTTGCCTATCACTCTGATACTGATCTCTGGACTGATGATATTTGCACTACGCTCTGTGCGCCTTGGGATGATCAGCATCGTGCCTAACATGGCACCTGCAATTATTGGTTTTGGTTTGTGGGCTTTGTTATCGGGGGAGATCAACCTTGGCTTATCTGTCGTTGTCACACTCACCTTGGGTATTGTGGTTGATGATGCTGTTCACTTCCTCTCTAAATACCAGCGCGCGCGTAAACAAGGACAAAGTGCTGAAGAGGCTGTGCGTTATGCATTCCATACAGTCGGTCGAGCTCTATGGATTACTACTATTGTTTTG
The DNA here is from genome assembly GCF_024449095.1 of Vibrio coralliilyticus. Lineage (NCBI taxonomy): Bacteria > Pseudomonadati > Pseudomonadota > Gammaproteobacteria > Vibrionales > Vibrionaceae > Vibrio > Vibrio coralinecrosis. The sequence continues at coordinate 1,966,059 of NZ_CP024627.1, read as the reverse complement.
GTCGCAGGTTTCACCGTTCTAGCTATGTCCACTTTCAGACTTAATGCAGATATGGGCCAATTGAGTGCCATGGTTATCTTTATCGCTTTGGTGGTGGACTTTGTTTTCTTACCTGCACTGTTAATGCGATTTGATACAGCAAGTTATGCGCAGGAAAACCAATCGCAGCCATCAGCGGCCACGCCAACTCAGCCATCAGCGGCTCCTCAGACACAAAGTTAAAGGAATACACTATGAAACGTTCAAATTACTCATTGTTCACATCGATTGCATTGTCTTCACTTCTTATGCTTGGTGGTCAGCCCGTGGCGCTTGCCAACGTAGAAAAAGGGCTTGAAATTGCCACTGAACGTAAAGCACGTGATGAAGGTTGGGGAGACTCAGTCGCAACTATGCAGATGATCCTCAAGAATGCTCAGGGGGAAAGTAGTACTCGTGAAATGCGCCTTAAGTCATTAGAAGTAGCGGATGATGGCGATAAAGGTTTGACGATTTTCGATCAGCCGAGAGACGTCAAAGGTACAGCATTCCTTAATCACTCGCATACTACAGAAGCTGATGACCAGTGGTTGTATCTCCCCGCTCTAAAACGGGTTAAGCGCATTTCCTCACGGAATAAGTCTGGCCCGTTTATGGGTAGTGAATTTGCCTACGAAGACCTAAGTTCGTTTGAGTTAGAGAAGTATACTTTCCACTATTTGCGTGATGAGCGAGTGAATGGCAGTGACACGTTCGTATTAAAGCAGATACCGACTGATAAGAATTCGGGTTACACCAAGCAGCAGGTCTGGCTGGATAAAGAACATTATCGACCAATCCAAATTGAGTTCTATGACCGAAAAGGCTCATTGCTGAAAACGCTCAAGTTTGATGATTATCAACTTTACCTAGATAAATATTGGCGTGCTCACAAAATGGCAATGACGAACCACCAAACGGGGAAAAGTACGTTACTCACCACCAGTAATCTTCAATTCCAGACGGGTTTGAGTGAGCGGGATTTTGAGAAGAATATTCTTAAAAGGGTGAAATAAGGGGCGTTATGAACAAAGTATGGAGTAGAGCAGGTCGCGTGGCGGCCTGTATTTCACTGACAATGCTTGCGATGCATTGTTATGGCTTTGAGCTCTCAGGTCAGATGAACCTAGAACATCGGCAGTTCTTTTCGGATGGATTGCAAGGGCAAGATAAAGGTCAAAGTTCTATCGTCCTGCAGCCTGAATTCTATTGGGAGATCAACGATAGCTCTGATTTTACCTTCACGCCATTTTATCGCCTAGATAGCGAAGATGATGAGCGAAGTCACGGTGATATACGAGAAGCGCTGTATTTAACCTACTGGGATGACTATGAATTACGTGCTGGAGTGGGAAAAGTTTTCTGGGGTGTCACTGAGTCTGCACATTTGGTCGATGTCGTAAATCAAACGGACTCGATTGAGGCGGTAGACGGTGAAGACAAATTAGGACAACCCATGCTACATCTGACCTCAGTCAAAGATTGGGGAGTGCTTGATACCATGGTTTTGCCTTACTTCCGCGAACGTACTTTTGCAGGGCAGGATGGCCGTTTAAGACCGGCATTGCCAGTATCAGAGGATGTGATTTATGAGTCGTCGCGAGAAGAGCAACATGTCGATTTTGCGGCGAGATATTCTCAAATGCTGGGTGACTGGGATCTAGGGCTGAGCTATTTTCAAGGCACCAACCGAGAGCCGTATTTCCGGCTTCAGGGGACAGACTTGAAGCCTTATTATGCACAGGCGAAGCAAATCGGTGTTGATGTTCAGGGGATTGCTGGTGATTGGTTATGGAAACTCGAGAGTATCTATCGTGAAAGCTTTGATCATCACATTGGATTGGTTTCAGGATTTGAATATACCATTGTCGGCGCATTAGGCAGTGTTTGGGATGTTGGTCTTATTACTGAGTACCTTTATGACAGTCGTGGCAATAATGCTCAAAATTCAGGTCAAAATGATGTGTTCGTTGGCTCACGATTTGCACTTAATGATGAAGATGGTAGCGAAATATTACTGGGATTCACTCAGGATCTGGATAACAGCGATGTGTTCAGTGCTAAGTTGGAAGCCTCAAGTCGGTTAACCAATCACCTAAAATGGCGTCTTGATGGGTGGTGGTTTGAGAATGATACACCGGATGACTTATTGTACTTCGCTCGTAAGGACGATTTCATTGAAGTGTCGTTAGAATATTACTTCTAAGTCGTTAGCCAATAATGCTTATTAGTTGTGTATTTTTTTCCTAAAACAGGGAGCTCAATTTGCTCCCTTTTTTTGCTTTTAAACATTTAGCATATTCTGTAATGGCTGAGCCACACAATATTCTGCTACGTATGTGCTATACCTAAAGGGCTTACTTTCCTCTACCCAGTTCCCTCAACGATTAAGCTCCAAATTGCCGAGCTTATTGAACTCGAACAATCATTAAGCTGATTTTTTACTCAAAGAGCAGTCGAATCCCGATTTCAGATTGGATTTAGACCTCGCTTTCGTTACTATGTAAAACTATTTAAAAATACCAAAAATCCCTTGCGGGAACCCTTATGGACACTACCAAAAGGTAGATGAGGAAACGATGCAACATCTAGAAGAGATCATTGCTAACGCGAACGCAGCTATTGAAGCAGCAGATTCGTTAGTCGCACTTGATGAAGTGCGTGTTCAGTATCTAGGTAAGAAAGGTGAGCTAACCGCTCAACTTCAAAGCCTAGGTAAACTACCACCAGAAGAGCGCCGTGAAGCTGGTCAAGAGATCAACAAAGCGAAGGGCGTTGTTCAACAAGCTATTGCTGCTCGCAAAGATGCACTTCAACGTGCTGAACTTGAAGCGAAGCTAGCTGCGGAAACCATCGACGTAACTCTACCAGGCCGTCGTATCGAGAACGGTGGTCTTCACCCAGTTACTCGTACCGTTGAGCGTATTGAACAGTTCTTTGGTGAGTTAGGCTTTAACACTGAGTCTGGTCCTGAGATTGAAGATGCATTCCACAACTTTGATGCACTAAATATCGCAGAAGATCACCCAGCGCGTACTGACCACGATACTTTCTTCTTTAATCCAGATCTAATGCTGCGTACGCACACATCTGGTGTTCAGATCCGCACGATGGAAAATGGTAAACCACCATTCCGATTCATCGCACCAGGCCGTGTTTACCGTAACGACTACGACCAAACGCACACGCCAATGTTCCACCAGGTGGAAGGCATGCTAGTCGACGAGAACGTAAACTTTGCTCAGCTAAAAGGCATCCTACACGACTTCCTATGTAACTTCTTTGAAGAAGAAGTTGAAGTTCGTTTCCGTCCTTCTTACTTCCCGTTCACTGAGCCTTCAGCTGAAGTAGATGTAAAAGGTAAAAACGGTAAATGGCTTGAAGTTCTAGGCTGTGGCATGGTTCACCCTAACGTACTTCGCAGTGTTGGCATCGACCCTGAGAAATACTCTGGTTTCGCATTCGGTATGGGTGTTGAGCGTCTGACTATGCTTCGTTACGGCGTAAACGACCTACGTGCGTTCTTCGAGAACGATCTTCGTTTCCTAAAACAGTTCAAGTAATCCAGGGGATACATCACTATGAAATTCAGCGAATCTTGGCTTCGTGAGTGGGTAAACCCTGCGGTATCGACTGACGAACTAACGCACCAAATCACTATGGCGGGTCTAGAAGTAGACGACGTACTACCTGTAGCTGGTTCTTTCACTGGCGTAAAAGTAGGTAAAGTGGTTGAGTGTGGTCAACACCCTGACGCAGACAAACTACGTGTAACTAAAGTAGATGTTGGCGCAGAAGAACTTCTAGACATCGTTTGTGGCGCATCTAACTGCCGCCTAGGTATCAAAGTTGCGGTTGCGACGGTGGGGGCTGTACTACCAGGCGATTTCAAAATCAAAAAAGCAAAACTACGTGGTCAACCATCACACGGCATGCTTTGTTCATTCTCTGAACTAGGTATCGACGTAGAATCTGATGGCATCATGGAGCTGGCAGAAGACGCTGTAATCGGTACTGATTTCCGCGAATTCCTGGGTCTGGACGACGTAACAGTCGACGTTGACCTAACGGCTAACCGTGCTGACTGTTTCAGCATCCGTGGTATGGCTCGTGAAGTGGGCGTACTAAACCGTGCTGACGTGACTGAGCCAGCGGTTAATCCGGTTGCTCCGGCTATCGATGATCAAGTATCTATCGAAGTGAAAGCAACGGCTGCATGTCCACGTTACCTTGGCCGTGTGGTTAGGAACGTAAACGTTCAAGCTGAAACTCCACTATGGATGCAAGAGAAACTGCGTCGCTGTGGTATCCGTTCTATCGATCCAGTCGTCGATATCACTAACTATGTTCTTCTAGAACAAGGTCAACCAATGCACGCGTTTGACCTAGCAAAAATTGAAGGTGGTATTGTCGTTCGCATGGCGGAGCAGGGCGAGAAGCTGACTCTTCTCGATGGTAACGAAGCAGAGCTAAACGCAGATACTCTAGTGGTAGCAGACCATAGTAAAGCACTGGCTATAGCTGGTATTTTCGGTGGTGAAGAGTCGGGTGTAACGGCTGAGACCAAAGACGTACTGCTTGAGTGTGCATTCTTTGCCCCTGATCATATCCGTGGTCGGGCTCGCAGTTACGGTCTTCATACGGATTCTTCAATGCGTTTCGAGCGTGGTGTGGATTATGCACTACAAACGAGTGCTATGGAGCGCGCCACAGAGCTGCTTGTTGACATCTGTGGTGGTGAAGTTGCGCCTGTTGTAGCTGTTGAATCAGAAGTTGACCTTCCGGTTCCTAACACTGTGGCACTACGTCGTACTAAGCTAGACAACCTTCTTGGCCATCATATTGCAGACAGCGATGTGGTTGAAATCTTAGAGCGTCTTGGTTTAACTGTTGAAGCTACAGAAACGGGTTGGACTGCGACCGCACCGACTTGGCGTTTTGACATAGCTATCGAGCAAGACCTAATTGAAGAAGTAGGTCGTATCTACGGTTACGATAATATCCCTAACCAAAATCCAGCAGCAGCACTTAAGATGCACGACCACGTTGAAGCGAACATTCCGCTAAAACGTGTCCGTAACCTGCTTGTTGACCGTGGTTACCAAGAAGCAATCACTTACAGCTTTGTTGAGCCAGAGCAGCAAAAGCTTGTTGTTCCAGGTGTTGAGCCGCTAATTCTGCCATTCCCAATCTCTGCGGATATGTCAGCAATGCGCCTAGGCCTAATTCAAGGTCTACTAAACACTGTGGTTCACAACCAGAAACGTCAACAGCCACGTGTTCGTCTATTCGAGTACGGCCTACGTTTCATCCCATGTGAGTCTGCTGAAAACGGTATGCGCCAAGAGCCAATGCTTGCGGGTGTTATCGCAGGTACTCGTAGCGAAGAGCACTGGGACATCGAAACCAACACAGTTGATTTCTTTGACCTGAAAGGTGACCTAGAAGCGGTTCTTGAGCTAACAGCTAACGAAGCAGCTTACTCTTTCGCAGCGCTTTCTGCTGAAGACAAAGCAGCGAACCCAGCACTTCACCCAGGCCAATCTGCAGCTATCATCGTTGATGGTAAGCAAGTAGGTGTGATTGGTACAGTTCACCCAGAGCTTGAGCGTAAGTTTGGTCTAAACGGCCGTACTATCGTATTCGAAGTAGAATGGTGTGCAATCAACACTAAAGTGATCCCTGAAGCAGTACAGCTTTCTAAGTTCCCATCTAACCGTCGTGACATCGCGGTAGTTGTTGATGAAGCAGTAGCTTCTGGCGACATCGTTGCAGCATGTCTAGAACAAGGTGGCGAGTTCCTGAAAGACGCGAAACTATTCGACGTTTACGTTGGTAAAGGCGTTGAAGAAGGTAAGAAGAGCTTAGCAATCGCGCTAACACTACAATCTGTAGAGCGCACGCTAGAAGATGCAGATATCGCTGGCGCGGTTGACGCTATCGTAGCTCACGTATCTGAGAAGTTTGGTGCGTCACTACGTGACTAATCACTTCTGATTAGATAGAAAACCAAAGGAAAGGTCTCGCAATCGCGAGGCCTTTTTGTTAGATCAGGAAACGGATGCTAACTCATTATTGGACAAAAACTTCTTAGAGTAATCACTTAAATTAGAGAAATACGGATAACTTTTAGTATTAGAAAGTCGCTTCGTGATGTGTCCAGTATGGTTGGTGCAGATCAGATCTGCCTTACGATGATCTACCCGTCAGCACGAAGCTGTGTAAACATCCCCTTAAATGATTAATTAGTTACTATTAAGTTGCCTGCTTTGTGATTAGAGTATCGATGGCGAACTGGATAGAACCACTTACATCTTTTGTTAAGTGATATAAACAATAACTTTCAACATCAGAACGAACGGGCATCAAGCGACGTGATTTGAGTCCCCCAAGATATCTAAGACGAACCAATATATTCTCGTCTACTGGCACTGAAAAACTGTGTGCTGAGTTTATTAGTTCTTGTTCGTAGTATTGCACTAGATCAAGTTTATTTGCCAATATAGCACCTACAGCAATGCACTTTGCCAGCTCCATATGATTTTTTGTACGACTATATTGCTTAACCCCAAACTTTATAAGACGTGAAATGTATAATTTAACAATGCTTGGTTTTTCAGCTAAATTCATGAGCACAAGGAATATCTCATCAATATGGTGAAACGTACTTACTTTACGAAATACTGCTTCATCGTCCATAAGAGAAAGAAGCAAGTTCAGTTCTTTCTCAATTGATGCGTAGCAATCATCTTTTAGCCTGTTATCTTCTAGATTTTGTGCCAAATTAGTTAGTAGCTTGATCATTTCGATACTCCATCCAGTTAAGGCTTGGAATGTCGGACATCCGTTCTGCTGATCATATTCAAATTGCTCAAGCCTATTTCGATACGAAGTATCAAGCCAATCGAGAATATTTGATGTGAGTCTCAGTTTGATTTTCTGGTGTTCAGCGTTGCTTATGTCAAGCCCGTTTACTTGCTCAAACAAAAGCCCCATCAATGATGTTGGGTTGCAACCGTAGTAGCCAGACAGAAAACCCTGATCTAACCATTGAAATTTTTTAATAACTGAATTTAGTTTGCCCAGTTCCTTAATGTTGTTGGTAATTCTTTCACAAATCATTTTGGTGTCAGATTCTGAAAAGAGAAGAAATAACGTTAATCGACTGTATTGATCCATTACCGCCCCAATCACAGCGGGATCTTGTTTTACCAAACTGTGCTGCCCATAGTTGAACAACAATGTGTCTACTATCTCTAGATTTGCAGTAGATTTAGATTTGATTAAGTTCAATCCTAGTTCACCAATCACTTTAGCATCATTGAACATCAAGTCTGTATTGTTTAGTTGCATGGATAATTCAATATGGCTTTTAAGGTATTGGATGGCTAGCGAGGTTTGATGCTGAAGTTGGAAGTTACGAATGTGGTTGAATTGTGCAAACAATGTAGCCAATCCAGCAAAGGTTTCGGTTATGAAACCAATGAGCTGTTCATTTTTAGATGCTATAGCAATCGCTGATAATTGTCTGAGCTGCTCAAACGTATTATTGAACACAAGTTCCGAACTCATATCAGTAGCAACAAAGGGGCCTGTATCTATAAACGTGTTTTTTCTAAATTCGATGTACTGACGAGTAATCTGAATAATGCTGTTCAACGAGGTCTTTGTGATATTGATGTCATTAAGATTAGCGTAATTTTTAGCCATCACACATAAACTGTCGACGGCATTAATTGGTATCTGTTTTTGTTCTGGATAGGCTGACACATGTGCGTATCGCAAACCATCAAAGTCACTTTGCTCTTGTAATGGTGCGGATTTCGAAAGCCTGTTATTGACAACCAAAGCTCGTTGAATCGCTTTATCCCATTTATTATGCTGCTTTGAGCTGTACCTTAAAATGAGATTGATTTGCTCAATTGGGTTAACAAGAATGAGTGCCCTTTTGTAAGATTGGTAGAGTAAAACTATGAACAACAAAATCAGCCAAACAACAATAACTAGAGTTTGTCCCGATATGTTCTGGTTTTTAACCAAAGAAGAACCCGCAATAGCTATTGCTATTAAAAAACAGGATAACAACTGAGTAAAAATTTTTTTGTCTGTACTAAATTTATGAAAGTCTAAGTATCTTAGTCTTTGAATATTGGTTTGAAGTGAAAATAACAACAGTGAAAACACAATAGCTGTAAAACCAATCAATGCGCCACCGATGGTTAGTAGCAGCGAACTGACCTGCTCAGTGTCGATCAAAGGGTTGAACTGATATGAGTTAGCAACAGAAATTTGCAAGCTGATACAAACGGCTATTAAGGCCAATATCGACTTTCTATCTGATACCCACCACCTGAACTTAAACCAGTTTACTTGAACCACTTCTGCTATTGAGAATAAAAGATTTGAAACTGTTTTTTTCACGTAGTCGATACATGGAGCGAGGCTTAAGCGAAAAACACCCACGAGCAACCATCACCATATTGTTAAGTAGATTGGTATTTTACCTTAAATCGACGAAATGTTTCGTGTTATTAGATTAACCTTTATGTTTTTTTTTGGAGAAAACTAGCGTGATGGCTGGTGTAAATCTTACAAACTCTATTGACTCAAGAGAGTTCAAGTTCCTTCCATATGTTGAATTCTTGCTTACCATCCATAAATAAATCTATGGTAAATCTGAGTTGATAAGGTATGAATGAGCCATGAGTCTAAGTGACTTTGGGGCAAAAATGAGTTGGCTGGTCATCACCTCAGAAACCAAAGGCCTCGCAATTGCGAGGCCTTAGTTTTTACAAGTATAACCGAGAGGCTAAATAGCCATTGGTTTCACCCCGTACTTAGCGGTTAGCGAAAGCTTGGGATAATCGCAGGTATCCCTGGTAGAAGCCCAACCAACGCCATCACACTGGTTAGCACCACAAACATAATGCCCGGCAACACCCAGCGGCTCATCTTGCTCAATTCACCGCTACGTTCTTTACAACCGACTAAGCCTAAGTTGTCTAACAGCATAGTAAGCGACCAACCAAATGCAGGGTTTACCAGCGCTGATGAAAATACAACGATTGCAGCGGATTGAGTGGTTTTCCCTTCGCGCGTCATTTCCATGCCAGCTTCTAGTAATGAGACGAATACACCAACGATTAGTGCAACACAAAGCCACAGGTTGCCAGATAGCTAAATCCATTGGGTAGCCCCAAATTGCGGCGATGATGCAAAACAGAGCCGTTAGCAAAGCGCCAGCAGGAATCGCAATGTAGATCTTTATTACTATTGGTAATGAACTAGTCGTTATTTGGTCTCGGCATCAGGACATAAATCAACGTCAGAATGATAAACATAGCGAAGGTGTATGCCTTCATCTGGCCATTCCATGAGTTTGCCCACATCGAGAACCACTCAGCGCCAACCACGCCAAAACCGAAATACCAAACACCTAAAGCGACGGTGACACCGGCTACATAGAAAGCCTGACCTTTGGAGAATCCGGCTGCTTCACGTTTGAAGAACATAATCACCGCGCCGATAACGCACAAAGCGCCCGCAAGGAACTCAAGTGCGATGATCAGATTGTAAAACACAGTGTGAAGTGTCGGAGAAGTGATCGCACGTCCATACAGGTTATCGCCTGTAAAAAATGCCTTCATTTGGTCCATAGCCAATACGTGTTGAACAAATTGGAAGTTTGTATTGTAATCAATCACATTGTTATAGCTGACCAGTACGCAGAACACCCCCACATACATCGCGACAACGGCTTTCGAAATATCGAGAACCAAGCTTAATCTCATAGCACAACCTCATTTACAGTTATTGTTTGTTTTGAAATCGTAAATTTATTCATTCCGATACGTTCACTTCGATTGTATTCAGGAATGGAGTGATCAAATCCATAAGCGGTTGCTGGCGCCATGTACTGCGTCACACCTTCTTTGGTGCAGGTAATATGATCATGACCATGACCACAAATAACTTCTCTGACGCCTGATTGCTTAAGGATGTTGAATATCTGTTGGTCGTTCTCAAGGCAAATGGCTTTCATCCACTCTGAGCCAACACGTATCACTGGGTGATGTACGACCACAATAGGGTCTTTTTTCTTACGGATTTGCTTTCTCAGATGAGCGATACCGCGATTGTCTATTCTACCTGAGCCGAGAGGATGTTGAGCATCAATAGGCTTCTGACTTGAGTCGAGGAAGATGAAATCGCGCCCTGCAATCTCACATTGATCCACCACCTGAATCAAAGAGCCCTTCAGCTCATCTTTCATCAAAACGATATCATCATGGTTGCCTGCAATGGCATAAACCTGTTTTTTGCTATCAACGTGCTGGGAAACGAAACTCAGCAGCTTTGCATAATCGCCTGATTTAGGGCCACAGCAGATATCACCGGTCAGCAGAATTGTGTCGCAATCACTATCAGCATTTGCAACATTCAGCGCCTTCTTAAGGTTTTGAAAGCTCGACTCATCGCTCAAATGGCAATCGCTAATTTGAAACACAGTACTCATGTTTATTCCTGATCAGATTAATAAGTAATAGGGTTGGTCCTAGCAGAATCAGCTGCGCAACCAGCTTTTTAATGCTCGCCCAGAACATAATGTTCATTAGTAAGCTGCTTTCTTTGACACCTGAGAAAGCTAGGATGAGGAAAAGGTTAACGTCAGCGAGAGCAACGATCAGTGTTGCCAGCACAATTCTGATGCCAATGCTTTCAATTTTCAATGAGTTAAATAGCACTCCAAACAGGAACATTGAGACGAAGTAGGCACACAATGAGGATAAGTAAATTCGGTAATTACTGAGATTGTAGATTAGGTCAAAACTCTTGTTGTAAGTCGACTCGGCGTTGACGCCGGGCAGAATCGCTGCGATGTACATCAGGCTGATAAACGACAGATAACCGAAATAGGCAAAGGTTATACATTTGAAGTACACGTCTGGAGAACGCGTCGCCATGATGATGGAAGAGAAGAGGTAAACAAATGGGTAGGTGAAGAATCCCGCCGTAAGATGGATACCGAAGAATTCAACAGCTTTTGCTGCGGCCATGTTTGAAGCAGTTAGGAAACAGAACAGCCCTAGAGTCGCGAGTATGGTTGACTTTTCTAGTACGTTCATTAGTTATTGTTCCATTTGGTGATAGATAGCAACAAAGTTTTCATTACTTATATTGAGTTTTTTCCTGATTGAAGGGGTAAGTAAGCTTTTCATCGTTACGGTTACCGGAATATCGGAGATTTCCATTTCGACAGTTTTTTCTTTTACATTGATCGCACGAATTCGTTTATCGGTAATGGAATACTGTTCTTTGTGAAGGTTAACATCGTGCTTATCGATATAAGCGTGCCTAAACATCTCCTTGTCAATAAATCCCACCAATCCATCGATGGAATAGAGTCGAGAGCGTTTTTTCCTTATTTTGAAGAAGTTATATTTTGACATTCTTTAGTTGCATTATTGGATAATCATTCTTATGAATTATTCTATTTGAAGAGATAAATAGAAATTTATTATCTTCTTCAATGGCTTTTCTCAAGACAATTTCACCAGTTTCTGTGAGACAAATATAATGATTTTTGTTTTTCAAAGGGGGAGTGAACTTTTCAAAAATCAACTGGCTACTTTTGGGTAAACTGTCAATAAGGTGGTTGTTTTTAATAAAAACATCGACACCTTCATGTTGAGATAGTCTAACAATTTCAGATTGCAACGAGTCAAAGTGATGAGATGAAGTCACTTCATCTGAAAGGTCAGAAAAGGTGATGTTGTAGTAATCACAGATCTTTCCGACTGTATCAATGGTTGGGTTACTGTTTTTTCCTGAATACAGGCTGTATAGAGTGCTGTATTTTATGCCCATTTCCTGAGCGAGGAATTTTACACCGCCTGTATCATGCTTACTCTCTGTAATAAGCTTTATTATCTTGTTTATCATTTAATAGCCAGCCAAACGTGATTTTATTCATGCTTGTAATTCATTAAGATAAATTATTTTGATTTATTTTAATGAAATATGTAATTTTTATTTGTTTTCCGTGAATCTAAATGTTTTTAGGCTATTAATCCAGAGTTAATTATCAGTTAATTGCTCTGGTTGAAGTCGCAACCTGTTTAATCGGGAAATAATTATATTATTGCCAATTGTATTCTTATTGTTTGGAATCACAGCCTGCCTTTTGGTGGGCTTTTTTCATTTTCTGGTTCTAAAATGTGAGTTAGCAGTACCCCGATTTTAGTAGTGGCTACTCCATGATGAAGCTAAACGAATATGAAACGTGTTAGTCTTATTAGGAATAACCTTAAAGTTTCTAACCTATGAAAGCTAGCCTTGAGTCATGTACATAGATGGCTCAGTGGTCCCATTAACTGGTATTCGAGTGGGGAGCACCAAAAAGTAAAATACCCCGCCTGAGGCGGGGTAGGAGTGAGCCAAAACCATGTTTTAGCTACGGGGGACTGCTTTCAGCTATGTTGTTGCAGCGTTACCTGACTTTTGGCAGGAGCGAGCGCCGTTTTTACTATTCTGAACTTACCTCTGAATATATTCCTCAAGAGCCTGATAGGAAGGCAGAGCAGTCATAGCGCCTTTCTGCGTAGTAGCAAGTGCGCCACAGCCATTAGCCCATTTTACCGCAGACTTAATGACCTCAAGCTGCTGCCAGTCATTATATTGAGACAACTTAGCGAGCAAGCCTCCGACAAAAGCATCGCCTGCACCTGTAGTATCAACGGGTGATACTGCTTGGCTGGCAATAAGCTGTTGTGTTTTTTCAAACAGGACTAACGCACCTTTCGCCCCCTGAGTGATTAAGACTAGTGTATTTTTAAACGGTTTTAATGCTTCCACGCCTTGTTCAAGGGTATCGCTGCCTGTCAAAAACAGCAGCTCATCATCCGAAAACTTGACGACATCGGCCAGGGCAATTGCTTCACGTACGACAGGTTTGAGTTCTTCTGGATTTGCCCACACCTCTTCTCTTAAGTTAGGGTCAAAACTTACATATCCACCTGCGGCTTTAATCTGACGCATCGCTTCCAGTGTGCTGCTGCGACTTGGCTCGTTCGCTAGTGCAATTGAGCATACGTGCAGCCACTGATCCTGGGTGAAGGTCGGTAGGTCACTGCTTTCAAGGAATTGGTCTGCACTAGGCTTGACCATAAAGGTAAAGCTTCGCTCGCCAGAATCATCAAGGTCAACAATAACGGTTGAAGTGCGCTGTGCTTCGTCGAGTATCATCATCTGCGTATCGACTTGCTCTTGCTTGAGTGTCTGTTGCATAAAACGGCCGAGGGGATCTTGCCCGACGCGACCAATAAAAGCAGCATCACCGCCCAATCTGGCGATGGCGACTGCCACATTAGCAGGCGCGCCACCTGGGCATTTCAAATAGCTGGACTCGCTATCTGGAATCAGGTCTACAACCGCATCTCCTGTTACCCAAACTCTGTTTTTCATCATTGCATCTCTTACTTAACTAAATTAAGCTGATTGTATAGCTAAAACGGTTTAGCGATCTAGGTTTGCAGAGATCATTTATCACGATAAAGATCAAATTGTGATCATTGTCAGAGTCTAAACATGAGAGCGCAGTGGCGTTGATCGAGCTAGCAGCAAGGCAGGCTGATAAAGACACCGAGTAGGAAAAGAGAATAATGGCAGGTAAAAAACTGAAATTGGCAGACATTGCAGCATTAGCGGGTGTCTCCAAGTCAACAGTGAGTTTTGTGCTCAATGGACACGCAAAAAAGCACCGTATTCATGAAGACACGGTGGAGAAAGTACAGGCTATTGCTGAACAGTATCATTACAAGCCGAGTATCTACGCCAGAGCGCTCAAGTCTAAGCAGACCTATACCGTAGGCTTAGTCATTCCAGATTTAGCGAACATGGGCTTTGCGAACATTGCTAAACGGTTGGAAATACTGTATCGGAATAATGGTTATCAGCTACTTATCGCCTCGTCCGACGATGATCATGTACAGGAACAACAGGCAGTAAAGAGCTTGATTGAACGGCAGGTGGATGTCCTGTTAGTGGCAACTTGCATGATGGATGACACCTTCTATCAACCTATCAGCCCAAGCACTCCAGTAATTTTCTTTGACCGTATATTAGAAGATAGCCATTTCATCAATATCAAAACCAATGCTGAGCAAGCGACGAAGGAAGTGGTGGCTCAATTAGCCTTAAGTGGTGAAGAGTGCGTGTATATCGGTGGTCAGCTTAACTTGTCTACGAGCCGAGATCGTTTTAAGGGCTATCAGCTCGGGCTTAAGGATGCAGGTGTGCGTTTTGATGATCGCTTCGTGTATACCAAGGATTATCAACCTGAGTCAGGCTACGAGCTCATGGCACTGGCTGTAGAAGATCTAGGGCGTCTACCTAAAGCCGTATATACTGCCTCGTATTCGTTGTTGGAAGGGGTTTTGCGTTTTTTGACCGAGAAGAACATGCTGGGTGAAGATATTCGCTTGGCGACCTTCGATAACTACGACATTCTGGATTGCTTACCTGTGAAAATTGACTCGGTTGAACAGGACTGCGAGCTGATTGCTCAGACACTATTTGATTACGGACAAGCCATTCTAAAGCAGCCGGAGATGAAAACAGGAGTTACGGTGTTGCCCGCCAGAATTCATCGTAGGCGCTAATCTCTTGATTGGTCTTGCATCTCGATATTTGCGGCTGCGAACCTTGATATCGGTGATTTGTCTTTGGATTGATACCAAAAGGCTGGCATTGCGTTGAGAAGGCCTGCTTGTTTTAAGACGTTCTTTTCTGCTTTGGTAATGGTCGCGTAATACAGAAGGCTGTCGAGAATACGGCGTAATGCTCTTGGTGTGAGTAAACCATCACGCCAGTAACGTTTGATTTCTCCGGTGATCACTTCGTGCGGAACCAGCGGCTCAAGCTCAGCGTGCTTAATAATAGTGAGAGAGCGGGAACGAGGGCACTGCTGGCGGGCGAGTTCCCAATCTGGCTTGCCTTTTTTGGTGAGGTAATTTTCCCGGAAGCAAAAGTAGCTGAAATAGAATCGTTCGATGCTGTGCCAGCGTTCGGCTTTTACTTCCAGAAAAATATGTTCAAATTCAATATCGAGGTCTGTCATCGCTTCTCTCACTCATGGTCGAAGCGATACTACCGACTAACCCATGGCTACGGCAAGAGAATCTGTATTGCGTTGTTTCTTAATCGCCAGCAGAAGCTGAACAAGTAGCAACACACCTGTGACGCCTAGACCAATACCGATACCGCCCCAGATGCCACCTAAACCAAAGTCTGGCAGTAGCAGCCATGCAGCAGGCAGACCAAACAGCCAGTAGCCGACAGCCGTCACTACAGTCGGGCCAACAACGATCTTCATGCCGCGAAGCAGGTTAATCGCCAGTAGTTGCCATGCATCAACAATGAAAGAGAGCGCAACTACCCATAGAACGGCGACGAGCAGTGTTGAAAGCTCAGCATCCAGGTTGAAAATGGAGCCGATCAGCTCAGGCCATAACATGAACACACCTGCTAGTACTACGCTGATCACTGTCGTCAGGCCAAAGCTACGCAGGGCTGTGCGCTTAATACCATCATAGTCTTCCGCACCGTAGTCCTGACCGACCAAAATTGCTGCGGCTTGCGAGAAACCAAAGTTGATGTTCCAGGTGAAGCTCAGGCATTGCAGCAAAATTTGGTGCAATGCGAGCGCGGCGATACTGATGGTGCCTGCCATCAAAGTGCCACCGTAAATCAGGCCGTGTTCAAGCAGCGCAGCCAGTGCAATAGGCAAGCCCATCGTCAGTAAAGGTTTAAGCAATGATAGCGAGTATTCTTCCGTATTTTTCCACGGCGCAAACGGCTTGTATTCAGGGCGCTTAAACACCCAGTAGCCGTAGCCCAGCATCACAATGAACGCTGCCAAAGCGGTACCCGCGCCAAGTCCTGCCAAGCCAAGCTCTAGCTGGAAAGCAAGCAAATAGCTGATAGGTACGTTGAGCGCAACGGTCAGTAATGACATCACCATGATCGAGCGAACATTACCAAGCGCACTGCTTAAGCCGCGTAGTACTAGTAACATCAGAGACGGCAGCATAGCCCATTTTAATGCGCCTAGGTATTCCATAGCTGGGCCAGCGAGCTCTTGAGGCTGCTTCGCCAGTGCCAGTAGTTGCGGTGCATATGCAAAACACAAGGTTAAGATCGCAGACAGGATCACCGTCAGTAGTACAGCCCCTTTTACTGCTAAGCGGATTTGCTGATTGCCGTATTCCGGCCTCGCAATACGTTGACCATAAGCAATCGCAATTAAATTCGCCACACAACCCACGGTGCTGCTCGCCACAATAAAGACGAAACTGTAGATGGACGCACCCAATCCTCCAGCTGCTAGCGCAGACACACTGAGTCGCGACATCATCCAGACATCAGTCAGAACCAGTGCCATTGCGATGAGCTGCGAAATTATCAGTGGAAATGCCAGAGAGAGAATTTTTTTCATTGTTTGCCTCGTGATCGTTATCACAATAAGGTACGAGTTTATTGGCTGGCCTTCAAATGACATTTATGCCACTCTTACATGAGTTCAGATCATGCGAGTGAATTATGTCCCCTTATAACCGTCTCCCTTATTCACACAACGGATTGAAAGTCTTTGAATCTGTGGCGCGCCTTATGAGCTTTACCAAAGCGGCTGATGAGCTTAATGTTACCCAAAGTGCAGTCAGCCGTCAGATAAAACAACTTGAAGATGAGCTAAAAGCATCTCTAGTGATCCGAAAACATCGAGCGATTGAGTTAACAACGCAAGGGAAAGATCTCTATGAAGTGCTGCGCAAAAACTACGTTGCGCTAGACAGCTTGATTGCTCAGTGGGCGGTGCCGAATAAGAAGCGTATTGTGATCAAAAGTGCGCTCAGTTACGCCACGCGTATTCTGATGCCTAAGGTTGCGATGCTCAACGAGCGATACCCTGAGCACGAGATTGTTATCATCCCATCGATTGAAGAAGATCCACCTCTCGATTCTGAAGACTGCGATCTGCTGATTGTGAACACGCGAAAGCGTGAGCGATACCAGAATCGCTCAGATGTGACCTTTCTTCGTGATGAGTTTATGGCGCCGGTTTACGCTGAATCCCTCTCTAAGCAGCATATTCAGTTAAGTGACGTTCTGACGTTGCCACATCTGCATGCCACTCTTGATCATCAGGATTGGAAAAACTGGTTAAGCAACGCTGATCTGAAAGGGGCGAAAAAGGGCAGGGATACCGTGTTCTTCAGCTTGGATTTAGCGCTAAGTGCCTGCCTATCCGGCCAGGGAGTGACAGTGACGGATCTGTTGTTGGTATTACCTGAACTCAAGCGTGAGTTTCTCAAATGCCCTGAACAGCTTTCACTTCAACATAGCGACTGGCAGTACTACTGTTATCAACGTAATCATTCTCCCATGATCAGTGAAATCCTTAACTGGTTGGTTGAACAGACTCAAAATGAGCTGAACCAACTCAAAGTGCTGTGTGACAAATTTGGCTGGAGCCAGAATAATGTAGCTTTGGGGTAATGTAGCAGAGTGAGCGTGAGAAGGCCTCTGAGCTCTTTGAGTTAAGAACTGAAAAAGCTCAGAGTGGGTCTGATTTTAAATAAGCCTGTTAACCGCCACAGCAGCTGCAGTTACGTTTGTACTTGCTCATTTTACCGATACCCGGGTTAAAGGTATTAGTAGGATCCAATGAGTGGTAGAACTCCTGAAGCTGCTTTTCGGCTTCATAGAGGTGGCCTACGTTATGCTCTGCTGGGTATTTGGCGCCTTTCTGAGTTAAAAGCTCAAGCATTTTCTGTTTGATCTTCTTCGTATCCGCGCCTTTTCTGAAGATGTAATCCTGATGGAAAACATGACACATAAAGTGACCGTAGTAGAGACCCATAACCAAGTCTTTGGTGATCTCTTCTGGTAGCTGTTCTACCCAGTCAATGTCGTTTCGGCGCAGAGCAATATCCAACGCCAGAATGTCTTCCACTTCATTGGAGTGAATGGTTTCATAGCGAATCGCAGCACCCGCAGCCGCAAAGCGATGAAGCAGAGCTTTCTTGCCTTCATCAGCATCACAAACAAAGTACTCACACTCGTCCTGCTTAGACCAGACGTTCTCCAGATACTCTTTCGCTTCATCGATACCACCATCACTCATTTTTAGGATCAGATGGTGCTCGTACTTATCTCTAAATTCCAGCATGCGCTTAGGAAGGTGCTGTGGGAACAGCTTGGTGAGCCAGTAAAGCGTAATATCGGGCAAATCTTTTGACACAAACGGAATGCGTTTCAGGATCGACTCAACTTTTGCTTTTAGCGCAAAGAACTTAGGCAATTTGTCAGTGCCTAGGTGATGAATCGACAGGAAGACATCTTTACCGTAAGTTTCCGCCAGATTGAAAATGTCGCGGTGCATGTATTCGCCCATTTCTGGCAAATGTTTAAAGCCACTGAGCATGTCACGGCGCAGCATCGTCATCTTCGCTGGATCGCTACAGCCGATGTAGAAAAGCTGCTCTTTTTCAGCGACAGGGTTAGTATCGACACGGACTGCAAACACTGCCAGCTTACCTGCACAGCCGCTGGCTTCAAACAGGCGTCTGGAATCAGCATTAAAACGGGAAGGGGTTTCTGCATCAACGTCACGAACGCGAGCTTCGTACTCTTTGTCTGATGCCATTGCATCACTGTGGATGATCTTAGAAGGGTCAAAGTTGCCTTGTTCAACATTGGTCAGGATTTCTTCTGGCGTTTCACCAAGGCCTTCGATACCTAAATGATTCACAAGTTCTAGTTTGCCTTCTTTGGTGACCTGGCCAAACAGCGCTAATTCCGTGTACGCAGGGCCGCGTTTGACTAAAGCACCACCGGAGTTGTTGGCAATGCCACCAACAACTGTTGCGCCAATTGAAGAAGAGCCAATCACGGAATGAGGCGCACGGTTAACGGATTTAAGCTTCTTCTCAAGTTGGTGAAGGCTCACACCCGGTAAACTGATGATCTGTTTGCCGTTTTCAATCAAATGCAGCGAGTTAATACGCATGATGTTGATCACCACAACTTCACGGTCGTAATCGTCACCACTTGGTGCAGACCCTTCAGTCAGACCGGTTTTGGCGGCCTGCATGATCACAATGCAGTTCGCTTCTACCGCGGCCTGAAGCAGACGCCACTGTTCAACTAATGAACCGGGAAACAAAACGGCCAGTGCTTTGCCTTTACCCGAGCGGAAGCCTGAGCGGTAATATTCGGTTTTTTTGTTATCGGTTAACACATGGTCTTGGCCGACAATGTCGATGAATGTCTGAATTAGCGCTTGATTACTCATGGCGTCCCTTTGCTTCCTTTGTGACGTGCTTGTTATTTTCTGGTTTTGCATATTTTAAATTCGAAACTCAATTCGAACCAGAAGCAGAAATTCACACTTGTGTGTTTTCTCGGTCAATAAAACACGCTTTGGAAGCTGAATTACCAAATATCAATCACTTAAGGTAGTATTATTCTTCGATTATTGGAAGAAGTATCATTGTCTTTTTCCAAAATTGACATAATAAGTGAGGAGCTAGAGGCGTTGAATTGTAAAAAATAAGTGATCAAACCCTCACTTGGCCCAATGATTTGACCTTGGCAGGTATAAAGAAGAAATAAGCGGCAGTGAACCATCAATGCCACTTTTTATAGCAAATCGAGGACCCACTAGGGTAAAGACGACAATAGCATTTTTTTCATTGTTTTTCTTACCTCTGAACCTCCAATGATAGCAAGAAACAAAAGGCCGCCTGGTATCAATATTGCCATCAGTATCGGCCTTAATATGTAAGAGAAACAAAATAAGCTTGGGATAAATACTGTCCATCTGCATAGCAGAGTCATGACTTCTTTGAGGGATTCTTTCATTACGATTTCCAAAAATAATTGAGCACGCTCAATTATTAAGTGAGCGCGCTCAATTTGTCAACTCGTTTGGGTATAGGTATGATCTCACAGCGATATTTGGGATGAAAAAAGCATGGGTAAGAGAGAACAAACAAAAGAGCGGATTCTTAGCGCTGCATGGGAATTGTTTGAAACGCAGGGGTATCAGGAAACATCTACTCGCCAGATAGCAAGGCAAGCAGGCGTTGCTGATGGTACAGTCTTTAGTCATTTTGAAAACAAGTTAGCGATCTTACGTGAAGGGATGCTCAATCAGCTTACTCTACTTGCTGAACAAGGGCAGTCCAGGCCAGTTAATGGCATGTTGGAAGCGGGGATGCAGTTTGCGGCAACCTATTATGGTTATTATTTTTCCAATATAAACCTAAGTCGAGCTCTGCTTAAAGAGGTGATTTGGGATATGGACTATTACCAGTCTTACAATGATGCAGTGTTCGCATACTCAAACTTATCTGCCAATCCAGCAGAGAAAATACCCCTATTTTTAGACTGCTATTTTATGACTTTGATTACTCACCTGAGTAAACCAGAGCCAAGTATAGAAGCTGCCTTGAAAGAGCTAGAGTGTAAATATCGCTCTATATTAAATAACACAGCGTCAGAGGACATGTAGGCTGCTGTGAACCGAAGACAATATTATGACAAAGTCATATAAAAAGAATATCCAACATGTTGAGTTGTTGTGTTATTTTCCGCTCCTGTTTCGTGTCTATGATTAATAATCAGTTATGAAAAAAGCGCTTTTATTATTGCCATTATTACTGTCTTCAACGGCATTTGCAGGGAATCACCAAATTGGATTTGGGATTGGAGGAGGTGGTACGGACGGTCCTAACGATTGGAGTGACTCAGGTTTTGCGGGCAAGATTGATTACGCGTATCAATTCCACCCGAACTTTGCTGCGGAGTTTGGTTACGCTGCGGTTGAGGGAATGACCAGTAACATCGTTACTACCGTGTTGGGGACAACCAAGCAAGAAGTGACATACTCCACGGGGTTTGCAGGTTTGAAAGCGGGTGTGTCTCCTATCTCTTTCCTTAACCTCTATGCGGTTGGAGGCGTGAATTATTCCGATGTTGAGAAAACTTATACGCCTTCCGGTGGGACGGAAAGAACGGATTCTCACACCGGATTGCACCCATACTATGGAGTGGGTACTGAGCTGATATTTTTTAGTACCCTTGGTCTAAACCTAGAGTATAGGAAGTTTGTGTTGGCTGATGATTTTGAGTCCGATGTCGTCTTTGCTGGTATGAATATTAAGTTCTGATTTTAGTGCAAGTTTATAGAGATAATGAACGGGAGGAGCATGAAAATGCAACTCCCGTTTTTGGTCACCTAGCCAGTCTTGTTATGTGGACGTAACCTAGCAATCAATCGACTGGCTTCATGGCGGTTTACCATGAGTCGGTTGACGAGTTTTTGCAACAGTTCGAGCTCTGGTATTTCTCCTTGCCTCGCCATATCTTCTGCCTGTTTTGTCAGGACTAATACCTCACCCATAGAGAATTCAAGTGCGATACCTTTAATGGCATGAAGAATGGCATGAAGTTCTGTTGGTGTGGCATTGGAGTGAGTATCGATGAGTGAATCTGTTTTGGTATCCAGTTCAAATATCAAGGATTCAAGTAGCTCGATTTTTTCTATATCTTGCAGTTCAAGCTGGTTGAATAAAGGGCTTTGAGAGACTTCTTCTTCCGTAAGTGGCAGTTTGTCAACTGAGGTACGAACCAGCGTCGACACTTTATGGCTGGTATCTTGTGGAAGATGCTTCAGGGCGTCCGCCACTTCACGATGCGAGATAAAGTCTTGCAAAAATTGATGGATAGCGTTTTGCAAGCTGCTTTTTTGCAATGGTTTCGTCAGGACAAAGTTTGCCCCACGACGAATAAACTCGTCGTGGGCTTCCTTAAATACATCGGCGGTACAGGCAAAAATGACGGTGTTGAGTTTGAGTTTGGTGCGTATATGTTCAATCGCATCAAGGCCGTTCATATTTGGCATGTGGTTGTCCATGATGATCAAATCATAGTGGGAATGTTTAAGGCGGCTAATCGCTTCTAACCCATCATTGGCATGATCGACGAGTAACCCCATAGATTCACAGAATTTTTTTGCTACCATTGCATTCACTCGGTTATCTTCAACCAGCAGGATGGTGAAGTTGTCTAACCGGATATCGTTACTGGGAGCGGGCGCTTCTTCCTCGTTGATTTCAAGCTCTTTGACCTCAAAAGGGATAACTAAGCTGAACTGAGTACCTACGTTGACTTGACTGGAGACCGAGACTTCTCCTCCCATCATTTCCACCAACCGCTTCACAATTGAAAGGCCTAAACCTGTGCCACCAAACTGGCGTGTTGTTGAAAGCTCAGCTTGCTCGAACGGAGTGAAAATGGCGTCGAGTTTATCATCTTCAATACCAATGCCGCTGTCTGTAACTCGAATACAAACATTGGCAGGCGTCTCGTTATCGAGTGAGAATTCGATTTCAACTTTACCAGTATGAGTGAACTTTATTGCGTTGCCGACCAAGTTAAAGAGTATTTGCCGAGTTCGAGAGAGGTCGCCGTGAAGTTCGATATTAGGTGGAATCTGATTACGAATGACAAACTGCAAACCTTTATTTATTGCTTGAGAACCTAAGGTTTTCTCAAGGCTAAGAATCAGCTCGCCAATAGAGAATGGATGGATTTCCAACTCAAGTTTGCCTTGTTCAACTTTTGAGAAGTCCAAAATATCATTAAGAATAGTTAGCAGGTGCTGCCCCGAGTCGATGAGTATTTGAGCCTGCTTCTTTGTCTCAAGTTCTTGAGATTCGTCTTTGATGATCTGAGCAATACCTAAAACCCCGTTCATTGGCGTACGCAATTCATGGCTCATCGTCGCAAGAAAAATCGATTTGGCTTCATTGGCTTTTTCGGCATTCTCGGTGGCCACTTGATAAGCGAGGTTATTACGGTTGAGTTCAGCAATACGTGCGATAAACCCAAGAGTAGCTAGTGCTGAAAACAGTAAGGCAATACCGATTAAAACTTGTGATATCGTGTTTCTAAGCTGCGTTGAAGTGGTTGTTAACCCAAACTCTGTCTGTTCAAGAAATTTGATACTGTCGTGTGACAAGAGTTTTGAGAGTAAGTTTTCTCTTTGGGTGTTGAGTTGGATAAAGGTTCGGGTAAAACGTGCGACCTCTTCATCGGCAGCGATGACGTTTTCATCCAATAAATAGGTGAGAAGCTGATCTAGTGGTTGGTTGTTGGTATCGAACTCACCTTCATTAGCTAACTTATTTTTTAACGAATGTAATACAAACTCCCTAGCCACAATTAAACCTATGGTTTGATCGAGCATTTTTATCAGGCTGGTGGCTGAAGTGTGGAAATCATTGAGAAGAGCTTCCGTCGGTAAGTGTTTAAACCAAGTAGAATGTAGAGCGGTGGCTTGGTGTTGTTGATGAAATTGCTGCAGTTCTCGTTCTAGGTTAACCAGTTGGTTTGTGACTTGGTAGGGCTCAGAGATACCTTGGATGGAGGCACTGATGATTTCATCTCTCAACTCGATGACTTCATGGCCCATAATTCGTACTCGTTTATCATATTGAGCCAGCTTATTGAGTTCGACATAGGCCAGATAAACATATGTGCACGACCCAATAAAGATAAGGGTTGCAAACGCAAAAAGGAGTTTGATTTTATTCATTTTCAAACTCCTGCAAAATACTTGGCCTGTCGCCAGTTAAGGCATGGAGAAAATCTTCTATGTGGTGAACAGTCTGGTCATCGAATGTTTTACCCAATTGACTTTTACCCATAATTTTTATCGCTTCTGATAAGTGCTGTGTTTTACCATCGTGAAAATAGGGTGGAGTCAGAGCGACATTTCTCAGGCTGGCCACACGGAAGAGATAGAGATCATTTGAGTCTTTAGTGCTATTGAAACGCCCTTTGTCTGCAATACGGCCTTTGCCGATGGTATCTTGTCCAAAATAGCCAAAGCGCATGACCATGCCGCCACCTACATTTTGCCCTTGGTGACAACGTATGCAACCTTCAGTTTGAAAGGCTTCCCAGCCGAGTTTCGCGTCTGCGCTTAGTGCACTCTCATTGCCTTTCAAGTACTGGTCAAAGGCGGAATTTGGTGTGTTCAAAGCGCGTATGAATTCCACCAGAACTGTCTTGATACTGTATTCGTTGATTTCCAAATCCGCTTTGGTGAAATATTGTTGGTAAACCGGAGATTGCCTGACATATGCGATAATATCAGGCCAGTTTGAATCCATTTCAACGACATCATGTATAGGGCCATCAAGCTGATCATGCAAGCTGTTGACTCGTCCATCCCAGAAAAATCGATAGTTGAACCTGGAGTTGAATACAGTTAAAGAGTTGCGGGTACCTTGCCCGTTCACGCCTGTCGAAACTGCTGTCAGTTCTGCGCCATTGGTTCGCAAATTGTGACAGGACTCGCAGCTGACTTTATTGTTGGAAGAGAGATTGGCATCGCGAAACAGCACCCAGCCAATTTTGGCTTTCTCCCGATTGAATTCGACATCTTGGGGGATTGGAGTAATCAAACCATAGTCTACCGCCTCTTCTTTAGGTTCATCAGCATCATGGCTGTCTGGCTGAGAAGAGTGAGTATGAGCTTCACCGAGATCAGAGTGAGTTGAGTAGGAACGCACATTTCCCAGCAGTAGTAAACCGATTGCTGCTGAGACAGATAAGCCTAACCATAGTAATGTCCGTTTTTTCATTTTATGTTCCGCTGTACTAGATCTAAGCTTCGTCCTGTAAGCCTTACTCAAAGTCTAGTTGCATACTATTTTTGAAGTAATATCAAGCCAGTAAAAAGTATAGATTACTACTTTAGTAGTGGTGGCCCTATCTTAACCCTACCTTAACCCCTTCGTTTGTTACCTTGCTTGCAGATTAGCGGGAGATAACAACGATGACATTGCGATATTCTATTCTTGCACTGACGCTAGTAGGCGTTATGGGTTGTGTGTCGGGAACTAGTGCAGACTTTGTCAGACAGGCTGAGCAGAATAGAGCCCAGTCTGTAGAGCAACTGCTGGGGCAGGTGGTAGCCGAGCGACAACTTTCACTTGAGGCTGACGAAATTAGCCCTCCGACTCAACTAACCGACTTAGTCCAACTGCCTGAGTTAGAGAAATACCTTGATGCGGCTTTCGAAAATAGCCCCAGTCTGCAGCAGAGCGTGATCGCGTTAAAAATTGCTTATGCCCAGCAAGGAGTTACGGTGGCAGACCAGCTGCCTACGGCGAATGCCAGCTTTACAGGTCAATCGAAAGAAGATAGCGACGACAGCTACACTGGTGAGGTGACCGTGAGCTGGGAGCTGGATCTATGGCAAAAACTGGCAGATAGCAGCGAGGCAGCACGAAAAGATGTTGCGGCCTCTCAGGCAAGCCTGCAATCAGCAAAAGATTTGTTGGCGGCCAATATCATGCGTAATTGGTTGGAAATCAGCGTCAACCAGCAACTACTTGATATTGAGCTGAGAAGGTTGGATGTGTTGGAAAATAACGAGGTGTTGGTACTAGAGCGCTATCAAGTGGGACTAGGCAGTCTGGAAGACTTAGATAGCGCGAAAACCAGCACGGCGTCGACGCGCTCAACTGTCGCTGAGTATCAAGAAAATCTAGAACAGAGCAGACGCAGCCTCCAACTGTTAACCGGGCAATGGCAATCCGAGTTGCAGCAACCAGAGGTAGCGATGACGTTTCCACAAGTCGTCAACCCTCTCGATTCTCTTGCCCAGCAGAATATGGCAGGCCGGCCAGATCTACAACAAGCTTTCTACAATATCGAAGCTGAAGCCCTTCGTACCGACGCTGCTTACAAAGCTATGCTGCCATCGTTCAGCTTGACGGCAAGTTTAACGGATATTGCCCAGTCACCCAGCGAAGCCTTGCTAACAGATCCACTGTGGAGCTTACTCGGAAAACTATCGGCGCCACTATTTCAGGGTGGAAAGCTTAAATCTCAGGCCGAAATTGCTCAACTTACCACGGAGCAAAGCTATTGGGCTTATCAGGAAACCTTGCTCACAGCGATCAATGAAGTGGAAAACGCTGTTGGGCAGGAGTATTCGCTTGAACAGCAGCAATTGCATCTTAATCAAGCCTTCACAAGTTCGAAGCGTAGCTTTGTCAGTTACGAAGAGAAATATCGAAAAGGTCTGGTCGACATCTTGAATCCAAACGAACTGGTTCTCAATGAAGTACTTAAAAAAGTTGTCGGAGTCCCTCTAATTGAATCGCCTAAAGCGGGCTATTTCGCAATGAAAATGGAGTACAAAGGAGACGTCAGGTACGCGTCGGTGTTGTTTCTTGATAATGAATTTTCTCCGGGTGAAATGCCCCAGTTTATCTACATCGTGTTTGTTGCCATCGCTGCAATCTTGGCGTTTTCTTTGATACTTATTGCTTTTATTCGTAGTGTCTCGACTCCTGTTGAAGAACTTAAAGATTGGGCAAAATCTCTGGACAAAGAAAAGCTCAGCCAGCCAATTCCGGGGTTTGACTACAGTGAGCTCAACACACTAGCAGAAATTATTAAATCCAGTCTCAGCTCTGTACAGGAAGGCCTTGAACGAGAGCAGCGCTTTTTGGGTTATGCTAGTCATGAACTAAGAACGCCGATAGCTGTTACTCGTACCAATTCAGAGCTACTGAAAAAGATGATTCTCAAGAAGTTGGATGAGGACAAGCAGCTTGAAGTGTTGGAACGCATTGAGCGTGCAGGGTACACAATGACAGATTTGACTGAAACGCTATTGTGGCTCAACCGACCAGAAGACAAGACATTGCCATTCAGTGCTCTCGTGATTGGTGACCTCATTACTCAGATCGATCATGAACTCGAATACTTACTGCAAGGAAAAGAGGTCAAAGTGAGTATCAAAGTAGACGCCACGCAGCATTCATTACCGCACGGGCTGTGTCGAATCATCATAACTAATTTGGTTCGCAATGCGTTTCAGCATACCTATCAAGGCGAAGTGTCTATTGAACAAGCCGAAAGTCGTCTGGTTATCACGAACCGCAATCTTTCCCATGGTGAAAGAGAAGAAGAGTTGGGTTTCGGCTTGGGGTTAGAATTGACCGAACGGCTGATCAGCCAATACGGGTGGTACTATGAGAATAGTGCCATCGAGTATGGCCGACGTGTTGAAGTACACTTCACATCTCTCTGATGTCAACCGCCCCTTTGAATCCGTACCAACATGTGCACTGGTAACGATTCATCGTCTGGTGTGTCTGAGTAAGTATGACTCGACAAAAATAATGAGATTTATATCACATAATTTGGTTCGTCTTTAAAGACTAGGATTGGTCAAAATGACGGTCTTAACTTTCTTTATGGTGGTTTCGGTAGGTGTTATGAGTGGTTTGTGTTGTCATTTTCCTTGCATATAAATAAAAGTCTTTCTTTTTTGACATTACGTGATCGAATCTCGTATCGGTAGAATAATAGGCTCTAATATAATCATGCGATCTTTCAATGATGCTGGAACCTTTTACTGATTCTTCAACGTTAAAGCAGGATGCTCGTATTGGCTGGGTAAAAGAAGTACACCCAGAAAGCCACCGAGTCAAAATCGACTTCTTTGGGAATAATTACGGGCAGCCTGTTTGGGCGGCTTTGGGCAGAGGCTTTACGCGCTCAGAGATTCATTTGGCAATCGATAATCAACTTGATTGTCGGATTGAATTTGTTGGCGATGACCTTGATGTCCCCATCCTGACGGATATTTATCTCTCATTAGCAGAGCGAAAAGAGCTGGTGATCAAAGCCGAACGTGTAGTTCTAGAAGGCACAGAAGAAGTCACGATTGGATCTGGTAACGTCACAACGAAGTTCAGTGGTAATGATGGTCGTATTACGACTAAGGCGACATACATTTCGAGTCATGCTGAAAAAGTTCATAAGATTAAAGGCTCAAAAGTCACGTTGAACTGACTGTAGATAAGAGATAACTAGGAGTAGATATGTCAGTCACTATCAATGCGAATGGGCTCAGTATCGTCCATAAAGGCTCGGGTGGGGAGGCTAACGCCACTTTGCCTGATGTGTGCCTTACAACTGTAGGCCCTTCAGTTGTGCCTATTCCATATGGTAACAACGCTAAGTCAGCGGATTTAGTCGAAGGTACCACGACAGTCACAGCGGACGGTGGTAACAGCATTGCTTTAAAGGGCAGTAAATTTGCTAAAAGTACGGGTGATGCCGGAGGGGACAAAAAAGGTGTGGCATCGGGTACGATAGAATCCGAGGCGGAATTCATATCCGCATCACCGAATGTGGTCATCGAAGGGAAAGGTGTCGCAAGACTTTCTGACCAAATGACGATGAACAAGGCTAACACTATGTGCCTTGGTGGAGTGCAAAACCCATCGGTTACTGTGAGTGAAGATGAAGAAGGGACTTATACCGTCTACGTTAAGGCAAGGTACCCGGATGGAACGCTACTGAAAAATGCAGACTTTGACATTACCGATGTTTCTGGTGGCGCTCTGTCTCCCGGTCATTTTGATGACTCTGGTAAGAGCAAAGTATCAGGCTTAAAGCCCGGTCAAATCAAAATTCTTGCCAAAGAGAGTACCGATGAATTTGTCACAACTCCTGTTCGTATCACCAACCCGCACTACTTGCCGGATTACAATGACTATGACTTTTTTGATAGGTCTGCTCAGGGACAGCAAACTTTCTGGCACCCGAACCGTATTGCCCCGCCAGTAGAAGGCTGGGGAACCATGGGGCCTAGCCTCACCGCTGACCGGTATTTTGCCGATATTGTAAAAGCCGAAACGAAAGCCCACTTCGAATTTAGACACCCTGATTTTCAGTTCAGCGTATTGGCAGAATCGCTAATCGCGGGAATTGATAGTCTCTCCGATACCAGTTTTGACAGTGTACTGGCGAACGGCTTACCAATGGTGATGGAAGAAGGGGAAATACTCTCTGTCTTATTTCGTTTACCCAAGCATGAAACCGCTGACCGTATGCTGGCTTACATGCGCGCTCGTGGCAAAGGTAACCCGCAGGTTTTTATCAACAACTACTCTTGGGATAAGGCGAAGAAGACACTTAACTCTGAGCTTGAAGGTCTGCTTAGTAAGATAAAGGGGCGTGTTGAATCCCTGAAGTCCGAAGCCAGTCGGTTGAATTATGTTTACTTGTCTTCTGATATCTATGAGAAGCATGTTAGTACCATTGATACCTATGCTAAAAAGCTGTCCGATAACCTCGGTCAAGCTTTCAAGCGTATGGAGAAGAAAGCTAACCAACTTATGAGTGATGTGTCGGCTGTCTCGGTCATTCAAGCGCCTGACCATGTTTATTCTGCTGAAGCAGGGACTATTGAAGTGGTGGTGAATGCTATCCCCAAGATAGATCTTGAGGAACAGAAGTGGATTAAGATCCGTGCCGTTCACGATGACCTGTGGGGAACGCCTGTTTACGCCAAAAACCTCAAAGTGATAGCCAATGGCTCCGTTCCCCATAAAGACAAGTTAGAGCTCAACCCATCGCCACAAAGAAGTACAGTATCAGAAACGATGGATCTGGCGTTGGAGACTCAGAAGACAGAAGGAGGAGTGTTGGTGGTCGACGACCTCAAGCCTAACACTGGCTCTGTCACTATCGAGTATGAAGGTGAACCAGGGATTGAAGATAAGATAGCAAAACAGCAGGAAGCTATAGAAACCTATTTGGATGGCCTTTTAAACACTGTTGCTCAGGATATGTCAGGTTTCCAGAAACAATGGGACGAAGAAGGCGTACTCTGTTTGGGTGATGGTGTGCTTGAAGGGGCTAAAGCTTGGGGAGCTGATGTGGTGGAACTTTTCTCTCCCGAAGTCTGGGGCGATATGGGCCATACCCTAGCCGATGCTACCACCGATGGTTTTGATAAGCTCTATATTTACGCCAATCAAAAATACAATGCATTGGAAAAGTACACCGCTGATGCGATGAAAGGAACGGAAGCTCAGTTAGCTCAAAGCGATTTACCAAGCTGGGTAAAACAGGCGGCCTATATTTCCAGTATTGCGCCTAACTTACTCTTTGCAGCCAGTGTGGATGCGTACGAAAGCATTGATGAGGCCATCGATGAAGTGCAGCTATGGTGGAATGAAGGCTCAGATGATATTGCTCGTAAGATTAAGTGTATTGCAAGACACAGAGAAGCGATTTGGAACTTGCCTACGCTCTTTACCAACAACGATGTGAAAGGAGTAGAACAGTTCGTTGATACTGTCGTGATGGAGTTTGACCCTGAGTGGGCAATGGAAATCAAGGAGAGTGAGTTTTTCCCTAAAGCCTTGGCGTTGATTAATGATGACAACAGCATCTTGCCTTTCTTTACATACTTGAACCTTATTATTGAAGCTATCCCGCCTAACTTCTATTTCTACTACGTAGGTAAAGCGGCAGCGTACATTGCCATTGAAGTGGTGTTAACCATAGTGATTGGCTTGCTAACGGGGCCAGCAGGGGCAGCCGCCAGAATTGCCACGGTCACAGCGAAATTTACCTTGGGTGTCAAAAAGGTTGGGGCAGTCTCTCACGCCGCACAAGCACTAAAAACCTTTACTAGTACTATGGATGGCTTAGTCGATATCTTACCAGATTACGACAAGTTAGCGGGCCATTTGGCATTGCGCCGCAAATCAGCCATACCAGACAAACGGGTTAATGATACTGCTCAAGTGGAAGAGGAACATGAGCCTAGAAACGGTAAATGTCGACTGTGTAAGAGTGAAGAACATAACACACCTCGGCTGTACCGGGGTGAAATTGACTACGTATAGGATGAATTATCTATGGGCACACTGATGAGTCAGGAAGCGGCCGAGTCCGATTTTGTTAATGGCACAATTGAAAAAAAAGGCTATCGTAAGCGTTGGGTAACTAACGTAAAGAAGTTGCCTAGTCACCCTTACAACAATGGTATCCATATGGATACCCATCACCTTATTTCTGCAGAAGCGGTGAAGATAAGCAAGTTGGGGAAAAACCTAGTGAATAAAGGCTATGATATCAACCAATTATCAAACTTAGTTGGACTTCCAGCTACACTGCCAGGAGCATGCCAGCTTCATTGTCAGTTGCATAGAGGAGATCATACGTTTAGTCGGCCTAGGGAAGAACCGTATCATGATTATGTTTCTGGAGAGCTAACAGATCCTGAGATAAGGAAAAAGATCAAAGAATGCTACGGAAAAACTAAGAAAACAGAAACAGAATCAGATATTCATAAACTCCTAGACCCGATTAGTGAAGACATTCTTGATGACATAAATCTAGTTGTTGATGGTAAGTTCTATTCATTACCATTAACTAAAATCTCTCACTATTTTATTTCAGGAGGACCTGGCTGTGCTTGCCAGTTTGATGTTAATACTGCTGAGGAAAATTCTGAGACATACTGCACTAGCGATAGGCTTCACTATAAAGGGAATGGCAGAGATGGCAAAGACAAGCGCTATCAAACTAGTAATTCCCCGTGGAACACTAAAACGATTACGTACCAAAGCAACAGATGGACACCCAAGGTAGGACAATGAGCAAATATAACGATCAATACTATATAGTTTTTAAAAGTTATGATGAAAACACTTTATACCTAACTACGCATGACCGTTCGGACCATCGTGATTATGAGTACACCAAGTTGACTGGAAGTGAACCAATGTTTTTTGTCAACGCCTATCGCGAAGAAGATTTGGCGAGAGGGCTATTTCGGCCAATTAAGCAAGCGCATATGAGCATCGCTTATCCAGTATTTTCTGATGAAATTAAACAATCCCTTGGCAATATAGACAATGCATGTTGTCAGGTTTACCCCGGTGTGATTGTAGATGATAACGGTAACAGTCATGACGACTACTGGGTGTTTAACGTATTTGAAAAAATGGATGTGTTGGATATGGATAGGTGTGCTATTAGGAAAAGAAACCCTAATAGAGAGGGGCAGAAAATTCAAAAATACTGTTTGAGTGATGAAAAGTTAGAGGAAGTGCCAGAAAAAGAGCGTTTGATCTTTATGCCTAAATTCAGTAGTTACCCTCATATTATGATGCATGAGAAAGTAGTGAAAGTGTTTAAGAAACACAACGTCGATACGCTTAACTTTGTCAAAGTGTCTGATTGGGTGATGGGGCTACAGTTTGTAGAGTCTTGATAAGTGTGCATCTCGGCCGCCATGCAACAGTGGTCGAGATGCAGACCTGAGTCGATAGAAGTTATCATCGTTTTAAGTAGATTGTGCTTATTTTTAACTTGTTGATTTGTAAAGATATTAAAAATAATCAAATAAATAGGTATCTATTGTGCTCATACAGTGTATAGTGGCTACCAGCTCAAAACAGTGAGCTATTGATAACTTATTTAGTTCAAGATCTTCTCAGTTTTTTTCGATTTGACTCGTCATATCTATCCTGCGATACCTTTTTCTTCATTCCTTATTTAGTAGCTCTATTTTCAACTCAATCTATCGAGATATACATGTCAAATAAAACAACTGGCGCAGTAAAATGGTTTAACGAAACAAAAGGCTTCGGATTTATCACACCTGATAATGGAAGTGCTGATCTATTTGTTCACTTTAGATCTATTGCTAGTGATGGCTTTAAAACTTTAGCTGAAGGCCAAAAAGTATCTTTTAACGTAGAGCAGGGCGGCAAAGGCCCACAAGCAGCTAACGTTACAGTACTGTAAGAATTTTGGTGAGATCTTGCTAGCTTCCTAGTTATGGCGAGATCTCTCCCTTTAATCACTTATTAAGGAGTGAAATGAATAGAAGAAGTAATCGAAAAACATATTGGTATTACGTATTGCGTGAGCAGAGAATACCTAAAGAGAAAAGCTAATTGTACCAAATTAAATATTACCTTAATCACAATAAAGACTCTTGGTCATCGACCATAAACCAACTCAATAGCGACGTTTTAAGGCGTCATATCCTCCCGAGAGTACATACTCACTGCCTTGACTTGAATTTCACATTCTGTGAATTCGAAAATACTGGGGAAATAAAAAGTTCACAAGGTATGGTCTTGGGACACTTTTATCTTTCATCAGGCAAAGGAGATTAGGCTTTGAAAAAAGCAAGTGGTCGTAAATCGAAAACAGAAAATTTAGAAAGCGATGCCAATGGTGATCGTAAAGAAAATATTCACACAGTTAGAAAAAAGATTGAGAATATTTTATTAGAACGAGAACAAAAAAAGCTATGGGAACTGTGAGATGAAAATGAAAAAACCTTTAAAAAAATCAAGTAAGAAACTTCGCAAAAGTAACTTCGAAGAGCGATTTTCTCTCATGGTAGCCGAATATAATAAAGCGAAAGAAGTGCTTGATTCTATGGCCGAAGGCAGCCCTGAGCATATTAAACAGAAAAAAAAAGTGTGAGACTTTGTTCGCAAGTGCTGAACGTTTCATCAACGCAAATTAGAAGCTTCTTAATCGCTTAATATCCCTCATAATGTAGGTATCTTATTTGGTAAAGGTACCACTTCAGTTACCCAACCTCAGCTTTACCCATTTAGCATTCAGAATCATTCTAGAAAAGCATGAGCCGCGACTCACTCACGGCTGGTCGTGCGTCGTTCAATCCGTTTAACTGGCACCATCATTTTGACCATGCTGGTGTTTTGCTCGTTGATTTGATCTACCACAATTTTGACGCTTTCTCTGGCTAGGCGTTTGAAGTCCTGCCTGAATGTTGTGAGTTGGTAACTCAGCCACTCGGTTTGAGGGATATTATCAAAACCGATCACCTGTAAATCTTCAGGAATACGTAAGCCAAATTCATAGCGAGCGACGTCCATTAACGCCATCGCCAGATTGTCCGTCGCGCAGAACACTGCATCAGGGCGCTTTGTTCTTTTTAGCAGCTGACGAATATCGTCAAGCGCGGCGGTATAGTCGTAGTTTGCTTCAACAACTTTAGGAAGCGTACTTGTCAAATCTTCAAACTCACTACAGAAGCCTTTTTGGCGTTCATCATTGGTGAAAGTTGGTACTTCGCCTGTTAGATAGACGGGATGTTTCGCGCCGCACTCAACTAATAATTGTGCGGCTTGTTGGCCTGCTTCATAGTTATCGCTGATCACGTAGCTACTTTTGGTTCCCTCGACGACACGCGCGTATTGAACAATGGGAATATTGAACTCTTCACACTCTTCATAGAGGCTTTTGTTGAACGTGGCCGAAGCGGCAATCACGCCATCCACGCGGTACTGGAATATATTAGGAATAGAATGATTTTCTTTGTCATCAACCTGCCACGGAATCAAAACTGCTGAGTAACCCAGTTTTTGCAGTTCTGACGAAATGAGCTGAAGGGTTTTCATATGAATCGGATAATCGGCGTCAGGAAAAACCAAACCGATAAGTTTGGACTCGTTGGTTGTTAGACTACGAGCAAACGCATTGGGACGGTAATTCAACGCTTTAGCAGCTTCATAAACTTTTTGTTTTGTTTTCTCTGACACTGAGCTGCCAGGAACGAAAACACGAGAAACGGTTGATTGAGAAACACCGGCGAGTTTTGCGACATCTTTTGACGTGATTGTCTGCTTAGTGGAGTTCATGGGCTATCGTTCATCTAGTGACAAAAACACAGCAAGCCTAACATAAATAGGTACGTAGTCATAAAGAGAAAAAAGCCTTACTTAAGTTAAAATAAGGCTTTTGGTTTATTAGACTACTTTGATTGGGTACAACCCAGAGCTATTCCACCGTTTCAACCTGCTCCGGTTTGACCGTTTTAGAACCTCGTAGTGAATATAGAGCGTAGGCAACAACACTGATGGCAACGACAATCGAGCAGCCACGAACAAAGTTGATGAGCATTGGTGCGTTATCGGTGAAGGTGTTGATTCCCCACAGTAGAACTAGTGAGAAGACGAACATGACCAACAAGCCGTAGCATGGCGCGTCTATTTTTCCAGGGATAACGTACCAGCCATCCTCTTTAACTGGTTTGTTCAGACGAGCGTATTCCGCCTGTTGCCCTTTGATGGTGTATAGGTGCATCTCTTGCTGCTTTCCTGTCAGAAGCAAGCTTGCAACATAAGCAACAACAGCGTTGACGACGACACCAATCACGCAGTACCAAGGCCACGCGATATCGGTCGCCACCGCGACATACCAGATGGCAATAAAGCTTGCGACGACGCCAATAAGCAAGCCCTTTTCAGTGATGTGCTTTGAGTAGAAACCCAATACAAACATACAAAAGCTCGCACCCACGAAGTAAGAGCCGGCTTTACTCAACACTTCTAGCACTGAGCCTGTGCTGGTTGCGAACATCAGAGCGGGAATGATGACCAGAATCGCCCATGCAACCGTGAAGACGCGAGATGCTTTCAGGTAGTGCTCTTCTGACTCGTTTTTCTTATAAAAGCGCTTGTAAAAATCAGCGACAGACACCGTTGCCATCGAGTTAAATGCCGAGTCAAGGCTCGACATGCTTGCTGCCAGAATCGCTGCTGCAATGATACCCATCAGTCCCGGCATTCCGTACTCAGTGGCGTAATGAAGAATGATGGTATTGCCATTCTCGAATTCTTTACCGTCGTAATACGCGTTAAACAAAACGCCAAGCAAAATGAACACGAAGTAGATAAAGAAGGCGACGTAACCCATCATTAGCATGGCTTTCTTCGCATCCCCCATGCTTTTGGCTGCCATACAGCGCTGAACCATCATCTGGCTACCACCGTAGACCGTTGTGTGGAACATCGTCATAGCGATTACCCCAGCCCAGATAGTCGTCACTTGGCTTAAATCCATACTGGTTTGCAGAGCGTCTGTCATGCCTTTCGCTTTTAATCCAGCCATGACTTCGGTCATCGGCTGTGGCATGCCGTTCCAGACGGCTTCGATAATGATGAAGGCGCCGATGAACAGAATCACAGCTTGAATTACATCGGTCCAGATAACGGCGGCGATGCCACCCATGACGGTATAAATCAGCGCAATGGCAGTAACGATCATGATGCAGTACACCACGTCTATACCTGTGATGAACTCCAGTATCATCGCTGTCGCGTACAATACCGCAGCGGAGCTTAACGCCTGCTTAATCAGGAAAATAAACGATAAAGTCACACGTGATGCTTTGCCGAAACGTCTTTCCTGATATTCGTAGATAGAAGTCAGCCCGTTGTTGTAAAAGAATGGCATAAATACAGCAACGATAAAGAAGATCACCAATGGGTAGTTAAGGTGAATCGCGATAACCGACAAGCCTTCTTTGTATGACCATGCAGGACCGCCCAAGAACGACATCGCACTGACATAGGTACAGACAACAGAAATACCTATTGCCCACCATGGGATATTTTTATCACCAAGCGCGAACTGATTCGCCGAAGTCACTTTCTTGCCGACCACAGCGCCCAGTACTAAGGTTAGGGCGATGTAACCGCCAAGAATGGTCCAGTTCAGTACACCAAACTCATGCATAATTAGGTCCTTCTAATTGTTCTTTCATTTGGCCGAAGACGTCATAACCAAGTTGAAGCAGAATATGGATGATATCAATCCCTACCCAGTTTTCTTTCAGCAAGTTACCTTCTCGTCGCCAGATATCCATGACGCGAAGTTCGATGTTTTTTCCTGTTGGAGCAAGGCCTAACCAGCCACTGTGACCCGTATGAGTACCATGCATGTGAGGCCAGCCTCCAGTGGATACGTAGTCATTTTTGGCCAAAAAATTGAGCTCTATATCAACACTTCGATCGGGGAAGGCGAAGACAAAAGGGGCTTGGTGGTGGTTGCGGAAGCCTTTGATGCCGCGTGTGGTTCCAATACCTGCTGGGCCATACCACATAAAGTCTTTATGCCAGTAGTTTTCCAGATCCATAGAGTAGAGATCTTTGCCGTCAAAACGACCAAGACATGCCAGCATATCATTGACTAGTTGACCACTTTTGTCACTGGCCTCGTCACACACTTCGGAGCTTTGTATGCCGTCAGCAGTAGCGGGAGAAGGAATCAATCCATCGTGACCTAGACTTTTACGCAGAGGATTAGCATTAGACTGGTTCATGACATCGATAAAATCTGGGATCATGTAAGATTCAGTGATCTGGTTATTTTCGATACACACCATTTCCGTATATCTGAGATACAGGGTTTTTCCTGTTGCCGGAATACCGAACAGTGGTTGTTCAAAAGTACCGACAAAGTAACCGGTTGAGTTGTACCAAGTACGACCTTCAAACTCACCGTTCATCACGATCATTGGGCGTCGCTCAACATCAGGCATTGCCGTGACCAAAGGTGATAGAAACGAAGTGTGTGCAGCATCTGGGCCGTTCAGGTCATTGACTGGGTGAGCGACACACCATTTTACATCAGGGTTCAGCGCTTGCTGAGCGACGATTGCTTGCTCGTTAGGGCTGGCTTTGAAGTATCGTTGATAAAAGTGTTCAATGATATTGAGTGACATTTTGCTTCCTTACTGAATGTGGGTTTATGACTGAGCGGCTTAGCCTTGCTGAATCAGAATCTGCTTCCAGATCGCGGTTTCGTCGATCAGCGTAAACTCGCGACGCAGTCCCCAAGGGCCAAACTCAGCGTGGCTGATACCCATGATGTAAACGTCTTTACCTGTCGGCTTACCAAATGCGCCATAACCTTCGTGCTTACCATGTAGAGACCAGCGAATGGCGGCGCGTGGAGACATCATTGGATCTTCTCGACCAATGCGATGGTGAACTTTGAACTCGGCATTTGGGAATGAAGAGCGTAGTGAAATCCAGAAATGATCAATTTCGCTGTGTGATAGAGCGGTACGGCCGCCGCTGTACTCACCGATACAAGCTCGGTCGTATTCACGTGGGATGGCGGAAAACTCAGCCTTCATGATGCTGTTTAGAATGGCTTCGTATTGCTGACCATATTGATTGTCATTGCCAACGCCAGTGTATGGGCCCTGCATATCGACATCTGGAGTAAAAGGGAAGGAGGCTTTTTCTACGCCACCTTCAAAATCAATTTGTTTTCGGGCGAACTCTTCGGACGTCATGCCGAGCTGTTTTGCGATGTCTGCTTGGTCGCGTACTAGCCACTCATCATTAATCTGATTGCTGATGGCATGGCAGTCAGCGATGATGCGAAAACGTAACTTGCTGTTCGTTGCTTTGCCATAGAAACCATCGCTGCTGTGTGTGGCAGTCGAAATGATACGGTGAGAGGACAACATGCCTTGCTCTGGCGAGCCAGACCAGATGACATCTTCTCCGTAAAGCGTACGGTCAGGGAACTCGGCCAGTGTGGCCATGGTTGCGCTGATAACATCGTCGTTACCTTGCACAATAGACAAAGGTGTACGCACAACAATATCGGGTGAGTAATAGTGCTCAAGGGTATTTAGGCCGCGATCCTCCCAAATCTCTTTTGTAATCCCCAAAATATAATCGGGAAAATCACGCCATTTTTCATCAAAGCCAACCATGGCCATACCTCACCTCCTAAACTGGTTATTTGTTTTGGTTACGTATCCAAAATGAATGTTTGGGGTATTATTGTCAACGAGTTGTTAATCTAATGTTTTAATATCGTGCTAAAGATCGGGTTTTTAACATTTGTTCGAAGTTTGTTCAGGTTAATTACTCTAATACGCACCAATGTATCGAGTCTCGGTAGAGGTAATAACTGACTTTAAATGATATATGAGGATGATAATCAGAGAGTTACTGTTTATCTTGTTGATGGCTAAGGAAACTAGAAATGGGTATTTGAGGATTTGTGTTCAGAAGAAAAAGTGGATGCTAGAGCCCCATAGGGTGGCAATAATCGTACATGTTTCTAACCTAACTCAATAAGATTTTCATTGCATACGAATTCTTTGTAGCACCACCTAGTGATTTGCACTAGGTGGTGAAATCTGTTCGGAGAGTTACGAGAGCATTTCCGGCAAGGACAGAGAAATAGCCGGTATAAAAGTAATCAACATAAGTGCGACAATCATGGCACCTATCCAGCCTATGATGGCTTTAGATAGTGACTCAATTGGTACCTTGCCAACTTGACTTGCCATAAATAGATTGGCTCCAAGTGGTGGGGTAACAAAACCAATCGCTAGGTTCACAATCATTACAATACCAAAATGAACAGGGTCCATGCCCAACGCGGAGGTGATCGGCAGGAGAATAGGAGTCAGAATTACGATCGCAGCTAAGGTCTCCATGAAAGTTCCAACAAGTAGTAACAAGATATTGATACACAGCAAGATCAACAGTTTGTTCTCAGTAATGGTTAGAATGAATTGAGCGATTTCAGTCGGTAGGCGTTCGAGGGTCAAAATTCGACCAAAGGTGACGGAAGCGCCGACAATAACCAAAACGGCACCGACCAAAAGTGAGGACTCTAAGATGATCTTGACAACTTGCTTGGCCTTCAGTTCTTTGTAAACAAACATGCCGAAGAACAAGCCATAGAGGACACCAATGGCGGCTGATTCGGTTGGAGTGAAAATACCTGAGTAGATCCCCCCTAAAATGATCACTGGCAGTAACATGGCCCAACTTGCGTCTTTGAGCGCAGACAGACGTTCGCCCCAACTGGCTTTGTGATCATTTCCAGCATAGCCGCGAATTTTGGAAACTATCAAACAGTAGCCGATCAATACCAGACCAACTACCAGACCTGGGATGATTCCCGCCATGAACATCTTAGTGACAGAAACTTCCGCGGTAATCGCGTAAACAATCATGACTACAGAAGGAGGGATAATCACACCGATACCACCTGATGAAGCAATCAGAGCACCTGCGAAGCTGCGGTCATATCCTTTTTTTACCATTGATGGAATCATTGTGAGGCCGATGGCGGCAACGGTGGCTGATCCTGTACCTGAAATGGATGCGAAGAACATACAGGCAACAATAGCGACAATACCCAGCCCTCCGGTGAAGTGGCCGAAAAAGACTTCTGCCACATGAAGGAGGCGCTTGGATATACCTCCTTGACTCATCAGGTTACCTGCCAGAGTGAATAGCACAACAGCTAGTAGGGGGAAAGAGTCTAGCCCCGTCACTAAACCTTGAACTAAGAACTCTACGTTAAGGAAAGGTAGACTCATGATGGCTATCATACTGGCGGTTGCCAGCGCGATGCCAACTGGTACACCGATCAGTAGTAGCAGACCGAAACTGCCGAATAAGAGTGCGGATGTCATGCGTTTAGCTCCTGCAGTCGATTAGATGCTTTGTATTTCTCTTGTAACTGACGATACCTATCACTGCAAAATCGCGTTGGCTGAGAGGGAGCTGACAGCCTACTGATGCGCTGATAGATACTGATGATTAGACGCAGGATACTCAGAATCGCACACACTAGTACTGAGGCATACAAGCAGGCCACAGGGATTTCCATCGCAGGTGCAATTTGACCGAGCTGAAGGCTACGGCTGATAACCTTAAAACCAAACCAGGCAACGACACTGCTGAAGATCAAATAGATGATGTCTGAAATGATCAGGCTGATTTTGGGTAAAACACCAGGCAACTTGTCGACAAATACTCGGATTCGGATATGTCGGTCATGTTTGATGCAATAGCTGATACTGAGGTACATCGCCCACACAAACAAATAACGAGATAATTCTTCAGCCCATGCAATAGTGGCGTCGAACAGACGTAAAGCAATTTGCAGGCAAAGAAGGCCTGTCATGGTGGAAATAGCAATGACAATCAAGCTAGGTTCAAAATATTTATCCAGTAAGCGAAACCACTTCATGTTCAG
Source organism: Vibrio coralliilyticus (assembly GCF_024449095.1). Lineage (NCBI taxonomy): Bacteria > Pseudomonadati > Pseudomonadota > Gammaproteobacteria > Vibrionales > Vibrionaceae > Vibrio > Vibrio coralinecrosis. The sequence goes on along the minus strand of NZ_CP024627.1, from coordinate 1,925,289 downwards.
CTCCCAAAGCAAAATCATTGGCCTCCGAAACTATGTCCTCGGAAGCCACAGAGTGAAAATTACAGGCGGTCAATTTCAGCGATAACGCTGTCAAACAGCTGTTCGCCTGTCTTACTTCGCAAGTCTTGGTAAACGGCAGCATTCATTTTGTTCTTCATTTGCTCGCGTACAGCCTCTGGCACCTCATTAACCGTCATGCCTTTCGCTTTCAAATCTTCAATCACGTCCTGATTTTGTTGTGCTGCCCACGTTCTTTGTTTTGTGATGGCTTCTTTTGTTATTTCAGTGATAAGAGCTTGTTGGTCAGCCGGTAGGGAATCCCAGAATGCTTTGTTCATGAACAACACATAGTTGCTATATATATGGTTGGTTAGTGACAGGTAGTTCTGTGCTTCGTAAAAACGCTCGGCATAAATAGAGTAGATAGAACTTTCCTGAGCATTGATCAGACCCTGTTGTAGCGAGGTGAAAATCTCACCCCAAGACAGTGGTGTTGGTGCTGAACCGATGGATTTCCAAGCATTGATTTGACTTGGGTTCGGCGCCGAACGAATTTTCAACCCTTCAAGATCTTCTACGGTGTTAATCGGCTTCTTGTTGTTGGTGACATTACGGAAGCCTAGCTCCATAAAGCCTAAGCCGTGAAAACCTTTTGACTCCATTGCTTTCAGCAGAGGCTGCCCGATTTTATCGCTATCTAGCGCTCGGTGTGCCTGCTCTTCACTGTCAAACAGGTAGAAGGTATCAAGAACATTGAATTCTGGTACATAAGGCGCGAGGAGAACTGAGGCTCCGAACGTCATCTGCAGATTACCTTGCTGAACCAATTCCGTTGTTTCACGCACATCACCAAGTTGGCGCGCGGGGTAAATTTCTACTTCCAATTCACCGTTTGAACGCGACTCCAGCTCTTGTTCGAAGTAGAGCATAGCCTTGTGTACTGGTGATGTTTCCTGACTATCGTGGCCAAGACGAATTACATTACTTGCAAACGTATTCATACTACTAATAGTTAATCCAAAAACAGTTAATGACGTAATGATGGTTTTTTTCATGGTTCTTCCTTGTTTCTGGTATGACCTTTGAGCATTCATTTAAAGATCACACACGCTTTTTTGCTTTATCAGTGTTTTTAGCAATTCATATCCATTTGCATACGAATCCAAAAATAAAACATGAAATTAACAAGTCAATAACAAAGTGGAAAACTTGATATGAGATTCAGTAATAAATAAAGAAAATACAGTAAGGATCACATAAAAAAAGCCTCGTCATAGAGACGAGGCTATAAGATGTGATGAATTTATTATCGGGTGGTACTGCTACGTTCAATTAGCCTGCCTTGCTCCAGAAGATACTCACCCGAAGCATCGGCATTGTCATTGATACGCGCCATCAAATCTTCGACTGCGCGACGTACTATTTTATCGACAGGCTGAGCGACGGTGGTTAAGTCGTAAGCGGGCCAGCCAGCCATAGGGATGTTATCGACGCCCATCACCGCATAATCTTCCGGTATTGAAGCGCCTGCTTTTCTTAGTCCATCCATCAACCCAAGAGCGATGATGTCATTGGCACAGAAGATCGCTTCCGGTTTCACCGTATGTGCCTGAATCTCTGCTGCGGCCTCCATCCCTGCATCAAAGCAGTATTTTGCTTGAATAAATACAGGGGTTGGAACACCTAACTCTTTGAGCTTTGATGAGAAGCCAAGCCAGCGCTCTTCGCTGGTCATTGAACCTGAATCGCCACTGACATACGCCAGTTGTTTGTAGCCTTTTTTCACCAGATACTCGGCTGCATCTTGGCCTGCCTGGCGGTTATCGACACCGGCACAGTTAGCATTGATGCCATTGGTATAACGGTTGATAAGACTCAGGTGAACACCAAATTTTTCGCACTGGGCAAAAGCGCGTGAAGTCAGACGGCTGGTGGCGATGATCAGGCCATCAACCTGATACTCAATCGCACGGGAAATCGCCAGATCAAGGTCGTCTTTGTCAATTGGACACAGAACCACCTGGCCGCCACGTTTCTGGATTTCCATCGCTAGTGCACGTGATTGCAGGTCATACATCGGGTTTGACTCACTGTCTAACGCAATAGCGACAAGGCCAGAACGATTTGAGATCAGGCTACGAGCAATGGCGTTGGGTGTATAACCGAGCTTAGCGGCGGCATCCATCACCATCTTACGTTTCTTCTCGCTGATGCTAGCGGTCGGGCTGAACGCTCGTGATACGGTCGACTGAGAGACGCCGAGCATTTTCGCGACGTCTATCGAAGTTACTTTCGCTTTAATGGTGATACTCCTTTCCGTGGGTTTGCTGACCCTTTATCTGACAGAGTGTATGGGGTAGGGGATTTCCCTGTCTAGCGTTGAGCATTGATAGAGATTAAATATCGGATAAAACTCAGGAATTCATCACACTTCTTTCTTGCCTGAAGCCATCGATGATCATTTTGTGCTCTGACCCGACGCCAAAGAAATTAACACCAAGCTCGCTCCAGTCTTTTGCTTGCTGCGCTGTGGCAACGAACATACCGACGGGTTTGCCACAGGCTTTGGCGGCTTCAATAATTTTGATGCTTGCTTGTCGCACCTGATCGTCATTTACGCTTTTAGCGCCATACGCCACGGTGAGGTCGACCTGACCAATAAACAGGGCATCAATACCATCAACTTGAGCGATGGCTTCCACATTGTCGACACCTTCGGGATCTTCTATCTGAGCCACGACCACAGTATTCGCTTTACTGTCAGCTAGGTGTTGAGCCATAGGTTTGGTTGCGTAGCTTGCAGCGCGGCTGGAGCCCGCATAGCCGCGTCCCCCTTTACCGTAGTGGCATGTCTTAACGATTTTCTCTGCCTGTTCTGCATTGCAGACATGTGGGATCTGAACACCTGTCGCACCACAATCCAAAGCATTAAGAATGGTGGCCGGCTGGCTGTTTTGAACCCGAACCAGACAGGGTAATTGATTGGCACGAGCAGCAAGGACACACAGGTCGAGAGACTGACGGTCAAACGGAGCGTGTTCGGCATCGAGAATGATGAAGGACAATTCAGACAGTGCCAGCACTTCAATAATGTGGGGGTGAGGGGTTTTAACAAAGGTTCCGAGTAAGGCAGGCTGGGCCAGCATATATTTGAAATTAGTCATAGAAAAACTCCATTGCAAAGGTATGCAAAAGTTAGCACGAACAAATGTAAATGATCAGTGAATTTTATGTGATTTAAATAACGTTTTTGATTATTGAATCATCGATTGAGTGTGTCCATGACGCTTTGTACTGTCCTTTAATCTTATTAAAACAAGTAATTAGAGAGTTTTTTGGGCTTGCGTACGATTATCTTGAAAGTTGTTAAAATTGTGTTTAATCTAATATTGCATTCGTATCCAAAATTACAAATAAGCAATTGTCAGTCTAAACCCTCAAGGAGAAAATCGCATGGCACGCATTTTAAAGAACGGAATCACTGAAGAAGCATCAGCATCAAACGACGCGAAAGTGCGTCAGATCGTAGAGAACATTCTTGCTGATATTGAATCGAAAGGTGACAGCGCCGTACGCGAGCTTTCAGAAAAATTTGATAACTGGTCACCAGAGCAGTTTCGTTTAACACCAGATCAGATTCAGGCATGTGTTGATGCGTTAGATGAGTCAACTCGCCACGATATTGAATTCGCTCAGGAGCAAGTACGTAACTTTGCTCAAATTCAGCGTGATTCAATGAAAGATGTTGAAGTTGAAACCATGCCGGGGGTGGTTCTAGGTCATAAGAATATTCCGGTTAATAGCGTAGGTTGTTACATCCCAGGCGGTAAGTACCCGCTAGTTGCGTCTGCTCACATGAGTGTACTCACTGCAAAAGTGGCAGGCGTAAAACGAGTGATTGCTTGTGCCCCGCCATTTAATGGCCAACCAAATGTGGCCATCGTCGCGGCGATGGCGATGGCTGGCGCTGATGAGATTTACTGTTTTGGTGGCGTTCAGGCGGTAGGTGCAATGGCGTTGGGTACTGAAACCATTGCCCCTGTCGATATGATTGTTGGCCCAGGTAACGCGTTTGTTGCTGAAGCCAAGCGTCAGTTGTTTGGTCGCGTGGGTATCGATTTGTTTGCTGGTCCAACGGAAACGCTGGTTATTGCTGATGAAAAGGGCTGTGACCCAGAACTGGCAGCAGCAGACTTATTGGGTCAGGCTGAGCATGGCTACAACTCTCCGGCTGTTCTTCTAACAAACAGCGAGACGTTTGCCGAGGAAACGATCAAAGAGATTGAGCGTCAGCTGACAATCCTGCCGACGGCGGAAGTTGCGGGTAAAGCGTGGGCAGATTACGGTCAGGTGATCGTGTGTGACAGCTATGAAGAAATGGTTGAAGTTGCAGATGACATCGCCTCAGAACACGTTCAGGTGATGACGGAAGATCCAAAGTATTTCCTCGACAACATGTCTAACTATGGTGCGCTGTTCTTAGGTCGTGAGACCAACGTTTCTTACGGTGACAAATGTATTGGTACTAACCATACGCTTCCGACAAAGAAAGCAGCTCGCTACACCGGTGGTCTGTGGGTAGGTAAATTCATCAAAACTTGTACGTATCAACGTGTCACTGAAGCGGCATCTTTGAAGGTGGGCGAATACTGTTCTCGCTTGTGTGCACTGGAAGGTTTTGCTGGGCACAAAGAACAGGCGGATATTCGTGTACGCCGTTACAAAGGCAAAGTAGAAGAGGCCTAATTATGTCGAAACTTGCCTTAGTTACAGGCGGCAGTGGCGGTCTAGGGGCCGCCATATGTCACAAGCTGGCCGATTCCGGCTACCGAGTTGTCTTAACGTACAACAGCAATCAACAGTCGGCGCACAAAGTACTGTCTGATTTATCCGGTGATGGCCATTTAGCTTTTCAGCTCAATGTGTCGGATTCGCAAGCGATAGATTCGTTAGCCAGTCAGGTCGATGAAATTAACGGTCAACTGGATTTACTGGTTAATTGCGCTGGTATGACAAAGTTTGTTGCGCATTCAGATTTGAGTGGTTTGAACGACGAGCTGTTTGACCAAATTTTCCAAGTCAATGTTCGCGCGCCGTTTGCCATGGTTCGCGCCTGTGAATCTTTACTGCGTGAGGCCAAAGGTTGCGTGGTGAACATTACTTCCATCGCCGCGCAAACCGCGATGGGTAGCAATATTGCTTACTGTGCGAGTAAATCCGCCGCAGAGAATATGACTCGCTCATTGGCAAGAGCACTTTCACCGGATATTCGCGTCCTTGCAGTTGCTCCGGGGCTGGTGGATACCGAGTTTGTTAAAGGGCTCGATGATAGCTGGCGCAATCAGCAGGAGCAGTCGACACCACTGAAACGTCTTGCCAGTGATGAAGAGGTGGCGAGTGCAGTCTACGCCGCCGCGGAAGTACTGACGTTCTCAACGGGCAATACAATTGCTGTCGATGGTGGCAGACCTCTTGGTGCCTGATTGCGGTGATTTGATACCCAAGAAAAGAACAACTACTAGGATTATCTATGACTCTACAAAATCGAATTAACGACAATCTTGTTCGTTACATGGAGCTGATACCGGGAACCAGTGCATTTATCGATGCACGTACTCCGGGCAGTGACCTAAAAGACAACTTCTGCATCATAGGTGCAGGCGTCGCTGAAAGCAGCCGTCAGCATGTCCACATCCGCGAAACGGCGGGCTTCAATATTGGTGCAGCGGGCCAGCCTCCGGGTATTAAGAATTCGCTTCATTCTCATCGAACCGCTGAGCTGTTCGTTGTATTCAAGGGACAATTCCGCTTCTATTGGGGAAATGAGGGTGAACATGAAGCGGTACTGTCTTATGGTGATGTGATTTCAATTCCGACCAATCTTTTCCGTGGTTTTGAAGTTGTCGGTCGTGATTATGGTTTCATGTATTCCGTACTGGGTGGTGATGATTCAGGCGGTGGTGTGGTTTGGCATCCTAATGTGATCAAAGACAGCCAGGGCTATGGCTTGTATTTAAAAGCGGATGGCACATTAGTTGATACTGTTGACGGTGACCCTGTCCCGCAAGAATCAGAGTTGATGCCGTTGCTGACTAAAGAGGAAATGGCTTCCTTTGATAACTACACCGCTGAGCAGATGAAACCATTTGTGGCGCTAAAGAAAGACTACCGCCCGATTGAGAATGATTTTTCCGCGCCGAACGTCAAACAATACGCGCTAACTGGTCATCCGCTGGCTGATTACGATTTTCAGGTGAAAAGTGAAGATGAGGTTAGCATCATGGCGTATGAACTCACAGAGGGGGGCTCCATTCCTCAGCATAGCCGTGATGAAAAGCAAGTATTGATTAACTTTGATGGTGACACCGAAGTGGTTGTGAACCATCAAGGCGAACAAGCCAGCCTTATCCTTACTCGAGGTGATGTTTTTAGTGTACCGGAAGGTGCCTCATACTCACTGATGAACTTGCGTGGTAACAGCTTCACATACTGTGTACTTGGCTCTGACAAGCCAGCTAAACTTTAAGGAGTGCAACATGACACAACCACTACCTTTGATCTGGTTACCCGGATTACTGTGTGATGGTGCACTGTTTGAAGATGTGAATCAGGCACTGCCTCAATGGGTAGCGCCTGAGTGCGTTTCACTGGGTGCCTTGCCTACCATGGAACAACTAGCGGCTGATGTGTTGGCTAAAGCCCCACAAGAGTTTGTGCTTGGTGGCTTATCTATGGGAGGTGTTTTAGCCTTTGAGGTATATCGTCAGGCGCCGGAGCGAGTCAAAGGTTTGATTCTGATGGATACCAACTCGGCGGATGAAAAACCGGAAGTTTCAGAGAAACGCTATGTACTGGTTAACAGGGCGTTAAATGGTGAGTTCGACCAGATTACGCCTGAGGTGTTGATGTCGGTGTTGATCCATCCAAGTCGTGTTAACGAGGTGGAGCTGACGGCGAGAATTGAGCAAATGGCGCTCAATGTTGGCCTTGAAGCTTTTCAAGCACATGCTGATGCGTTGGCGACAAGGCCTGATGCTCGGCCACTTCTAGCAGGCATCTCGGTTCCAACCCTCGTCATTACCGGCAAAGATGATTTGCTGTGTCCTATCGACAATCACTTACTGATGGCTAAGCACATCCCAGATGTGACGTTGCACGTATTACCAAGCTGCGGTCACCTCTCCAGCATGGAGCAGCCAGACGCCGTAGCACGGCGCATATCCGACTGGCTGACACTCAATCAGCCACAATGGCTTTAGTCATGACCCCGCTCATTTTGGCGGGGTTGTTTTTATCGACCAAACAATCAATCCTGACTGTCCTCATCCTGATAGCTTAAGTACTCCACACATAAATCGTGAAACGCTTGTGCCTGCGGAGAAATGGTTCGGTCGCTGAGCGTGAAGATACCGATTTGTCTTTCCAATGGCGGGTCGATAAGCGGTATCCACACCAATCGGGTTTCATTGGTAGGGAAGGCCAATTTCGGCAGGGTTGTGACACCGATGCCTAGTTCTAATACGGAAAACAGCGAGGTAATGTTCTCTACCGAGTAAAGGGCTTGCTGACTTAGAGCGCGAGCAGGCGTTGGATCGAGCAAAGTGCAGGTCCCGTTACGAATAAACGGCTGCTTGAGCAGTGTTTGCCACTCAATACCTTCTCGGCTAGTCGCAATCGGATTATCACTCAAACACACCACACCAATCGGGTCCGACAATAAAGGCGTGAACGTCATGTTGTTATCATCGAGATGAGACGGGTTTCCCAGTGCTAAATCAACCTCGCCAGAGAGTAATCTCGCTTCGACCCCTGCGGCATTGTCATCAATCAAACTGACTTCTACGTTTGGGTGTTGCTCGCAGAATGCCCCTAAAACGCTCGGAATGAGTTTAGCGGCAACAGAAGGCACACTGGCGATTTTTACCCGCCCTTGCTGGCCGGCTGCGGCAGCACGCAAATCATTGTCTAGTGCTGTGTAGATATTGAGAAACTGAATGATCTTCGGCAAACAGATTTCGCCAAATGGGGTTAATTTGGCTTTATTACCCGCTTCGAATAATGCTTGTCCCAATATCTTTTCCAGCTCTTTTATTGATGTGGATAATGCGGCCTGAGAACGGTTGGCGCGATGTGACGCCGCGCGAAAACCGCCTTCTTCGACCACCATCACAAAATGCTTTAATTGTTGAAATTTGATGCTCAACTCGGACTCCTTGCCATCCCTTTATTCACCATAGTCTCAGTAAGGTGATAAGTTTTTTTTATCGAATGTAAGAAATTTACCGTTAGATTTATCGTCTGTCAAAGTGCAAGATTTAACCATTACGAAACAATTTGTTTACAAAAGGTTGAAAACACGTGAATACTCAAACTCAAAAACACCCAGTCAAAACATCACTGTTCGCCTCAAAGGCTCCTCTCGAATGGGCGATTGTTAACAATGGCACTCTCTACACCGCGCAAATCCCGATTGATGCCACTGGTGCTGTCGTGGAAGGGGGTATTGAAGCGCAAACCCGTCAGACATTTAACAACTTAGTGCACACCCTAGAATGCGCAGGCGAGTCACTGGACTCTGTTCTGCAAGTGCTGATTTACGTGACTGACCGTGAATACCTCAAAACGGTTAACCAAGTTTACGCCGAGTACTTTGACGCGCCGTACCCAAATCGCGCTGCCATGGTCGTTGCTGGCCTAGCAAGAGAAGAGATGTTGGTGGAGTTTGTCGTTTACGCTTCTGCGAACCAAGCCCAGTAACCCCTTATTACGAATAACAGCCTGATGGCGAGTAAAGCCGTCAGCAAGAACAAAGGAAGCAATCATGACATCATTAAACAAGGTTCAGGCCGAAAAATCGCTCTACATTGGCGGCGAATGGCAGCCAGGCATCAATACCGTTGCCAACATTAACCCATCCGACATCAGCGAGAATCTGGGTGATTTTGCTCAGGCAAGCGAAGCTCAGGTTCAACAAGCTATTCAGGCGGCCAAGCAGGCTCAACCTGAGTGGGAAAAAACACCCATCGAGCGCAAACAGGCGGTACTGCAAGCGATTGGTGATGAACTGATTGCCCGTTGTGATGAGCTAGGAAAGTTACTATCTAGTGAAGAAGGCAAGCCGTTTGCTGAAGGTCGCGGTGAAATCTACCGTGCAGGCCAGTTTTTCCAATATTTCGCTGCTGAAGTGTTGCGTCAGATTGGCGATAACGCTGCCTCCGTCCGTCCTGGGGTCTCTGTTGAAGTGACTCGCGAAGCCGTAGGTGTTATCGCCATTATTTCTCCTTGGAACTTCCCGACTGCAACCGCTGCTTGGAAGATAGCGCCAGCGCTGGCATTTGGTAACAGCGTTGTTTGGAAACCTGCCAACTTGACGCCAGCCAGTGCCGTGGCACTGACTGAAATTATTCATCGCCAAGGGCTGCCGGCAGGCACATTTAACTTGGTATTGGGTAGCGGCTCTCAAGTCGGTAACACACTGATTAATTCGACAGACGTGAATGGCGTGAGCTTTACTGGCTCCGTCGATACAGGGCGCAAAGTGGCAGCGGCAACAGCACCAAACTTTGTTCGCTGCCAGCTTGAAATGGGCAGCAAAAACGCCCTAGTGGTTGCCGATGATGCAGACATTCAAATTGCAGTCGAAGCAACCATCGCGGGTTCATTCTCCGGCGCGGGTCAGAAGTGTACAGCGTCTTCACGTTTAGTGGTGATGGACGGGATCCATGACGCTTACGTAGAAGCGCTGATCAAACGCATGAGCGAACTTAAGGTAGGCCATGCGTTGGAAGAGGGCATCTTTATGGGCCCTGTCGTCGATGGCAATCAGCTAGAGGCAAACTTCGAGTGGATTGAGAAAGCACGTCAAAGCGGTGCTGAGCTAGCGTTTGGTGGCGAGCGTTTGAACCTCAAACACGATGGCTACTACATGTCGCCAACCTTATTCCTCAACACGCAAAACAGCTGGGAAGTGAATCAGGAAGAAGTGTTTGCGCCAATGGCGAGCGTGATTCGAGTTGCTGACTTGGATGAAGCGATTGCCGTCACCAACGATACTCGCTTTGGTCTGACTGGCGGGATCGTGACGCAAAGCCTGCGCACGAGTGCCATCTTCAAACAACAAGCTCAAACCGGCTGTGTGATGGTTAACCTACCAACCGCAGGGACCGACTACCACGTTCCATTTGGTGGCCGTAAAGAGTCTAGCTTTGGTCCTCGTGAGCAGGGTCAATACGCCAAAGAGTTCTACACCGTAGTGAAAACGGCTTATCAACGCCCGTACTAAGTCTGCATTGGGCAGCCGCTGCGCTGCCCGACATAGAGCGGTTCTAAGAATTATTGAGGAATGGTTATGTACCAACAACGAATCATCATTGATGGACTTCAGTACTGCAACTGGGACAGAGAGTATTTCCAAACTCTCAAGACCAGTGGAATCACCGCAGTACATGCGACCATTGTTTATCACGAAAATGCACGTGAAACCCTGAGCCGATTTGCTGAGTGGAATTTACGTTTTGAGCAAAACTCCGATCTCATCATGCCTATTTACTCAATGGCCGATGTGGAAACCGCTAAGCAACAAGGCAAGGTCGGCATCTTCTTTGGTGCGCAAAACTGCTCGCCAATTGACGATGAGATTGGTCTGATTGAGGTGATGCGCCGCCAAGGTCTGCTGATTATGCAGCTAACCTACAACAACCAAAGCTTGCTTGCGACCGGGTGTTACGAGGCGAACGATACGGGCATTACTCGCTTTGGTAAGCAAGCCATCGCGGAAATGAACCGAGTGGGGATGATCATCGATATGTCCCATAGCGCAGAACGTTCGACGCTGGAAGCGATTGACCTTTCTTCTCGCCCGATTTGCATTAGCCATGCGAATCCGAGCTTTGCTCACGATGCGCTTCGTAACAAATCCAACACGGTGATTAAAGCGCTGACGGAGCGTGGTGGCCTAATTGGCTTCAGTCTCTACCCATTTCACTTGCCAAACGGCAGCCAATGTTCACTAGAAGACTTCTGCGAGATGGTGGCTAAGACGGCTGAACTGTTTGGTGTTGAACACCTTGGCATTGGTAGCGATCTATGCCTTAACCAACCACAACAAGTGTTGGAGTGGATGCGCAATGGACGCTGGTCTAAAGCGATGGATTATGGCGAAGGTTCCGCAAGCAATTCGGGCTGGCCAGATGCGTTGCCGTGGTTTAGTGGAAGCAAAGGGATGGAGAACATCTACAACGGATTAATTCGCCATGGATTCAGTGAGTCGGAGGCGGGACAAATACTGGGTGATAACTGGTTTAACTTCTTGAAAGAAGGACTTGAGCCTATTTCATAAACCTTAACCCAAACATGGAGCAGCCCACCACAACAACTAAAACAAGGTGGGTCGTTGAATACACTCGTGTAGCTGGCCTGATGGCCACTACCGAAAAACTTCTGGAGTCAGCATATGTCTGATTTAACCAATAGCATGAAAGCTGCCGCAATGAACATGGCATCTGACAAATCACAAGCTAAGCACAATACGTCTGCCAATGAAAATTCGCCTGACAAGCTTGGGCTGAGCAATCCCGCTTTCTGGTATAGCGGTGGGTTCATCGCTCTGTTTGTTGCTTTAGCGCTCTATGATGGCGAACTGCTGTCTAATCTGGTCAATGCAGGATTTGGCTGGTCAGTGAAAGTGTTTGGTCCATACTGGCAGTTGCTACTGCTTCTCACCTTTCTTATTGGCCTTGGGCTCGCTGCAGGGCGAACAGGTAAGGTGATACTCGGTGGCACAACCAAACCCGAAATGGATACTTTCCGCTGGACTGCGATCATCTTCTGTACCTTACTCGCTGGTGGTGGTGTGTTCTGGACTGCGATCATCTTCTGTACCTTACTCGCTGGTGGTGGTGTGTTCTGGGCTGCGGCAGAGCCAATCGCCCATTACGTTAGCCCACCACCACTCTACGGCCCACAAGATAACCCTCAACAGTTAGCCGTTAACTCACTGTCGCAATCCTTTATGCACTGGGGATTCCTTGCATGGGCCATTGTTGGCAGCCTGACAGCTATTGTGGTGATGCATCTTCATTACGATAAAGGTCTGCCGCTGAAACCTCGTATTCTTCTCTATCCGGTTCTTGGTGAACGTGCATTAAAAGGTCATACGGGTGCGATCATTGATGCGTGTTGCATCATCGCGGTTGCTGCAGGGACGATAGGTCCCATTGGCTTTCTAGGTCTACAGGTTAGCTACGCGTTAAACGCATTGTTTGATATTCCCGACGGCTTTACCACTCAACTGATCATTATTCTGTTTGCCATCGCATTTTATACTTTGTCCGCTCTGAGTGGTTTGAATCGTGGAATGCAGATGCTTAGCCGTTACAACGTAATTTTGGCTATCGCTCTGATGATCTACATTCTTCTATTTGGCCCAACGAACTTTATCTTCAACGGCTACATTCAGGGTGTGGGCAGCATGCTCGATAACTTCATCCCAATGGCGACTTATCGTGGGGATGAAGGCTGGCTTAGCTGGTGGACGGTCTTTTTCTGGGGATGGTTCCTTGGCTATGGACCTATGATGGCGATCTTTATTGCGCGCATTTCTCGCGGTCGCAGTATCCGCCAGTTAATCTCGACCATTAGCATTGTGGCACCACTGGCGACTTGTTTCTGGTTCACTATTGTTGGTGGTTCTGGTCTGGCATTTGAAATTGCCGAGCCGGGCAGTGTCAGTAAAGCCTTCGAAGGTTTCAACCTGCCAGGTGCGCTATTGGCGGTTACTCAACAACTACCGTTACCTATGGTGGTGTCGGTGCTGTTCCTTATCCTCACGACGATCTTCATCGTTACAACCGGTGACTCTATGACGTACACCATCAGCGTGGTGATCAGTGGAGAAACTGAGCCTAATGCCATCGTGCGTACATTCTGGGGTGTCGCCATGGGTGTGACGGCGCTGATTCTGATTTCACTGGGCTCTGGTGGAATTTCCGCATTGCAGTCTTTTATCGTCATCACTGCGGTTCCGGTATCATTGATATTGCTGCCATCACTTTGGAATGCGCCACAAATCGCAATCAAGATGGCGAAGGCACAAGGGTACTAGTGACTACTTATTAACGACTAATAACGTGAACAGTGTGCGGACGCTATCCGCACACTCCAACCATTCTTACAATAACAACAGGTGGTGAGCAAAATGGATGCACATCGTTCTACTTACACTGAAACATCGCTGCGCAATGCAGGGGTGGTCATGGCGCCAGAAAGGCTAGGAGCTATGCACCAAAATCGAATCAGTTTTGTACGCAGTCTGATTCGCAAAATGGCTAGACAACAATGGCAGGTGAGCCGTCATGATTGGCAACTTTGTCCGCAAGGGTTTGGCCATGTCATTTATCGACTTAACACCCCACACCATGTTTATCATCTCGTGGTGTTTTGTGATCAGATTGCAGACGAAGAGCGCAATGACAGAGTCATCGCGGAAAGGTGGGATGTCACATTTGCCTTGGTTTACGGTGATGTTGATGTGAGTTTGCTTGAGCAGTTGCGTGCCAATGTTCCGCTTCAGGAAGCAGGTCGCAATCCAAACAATGTGCTGGTGTTGGCAAGAGCAAATAAAAGTGTACGAGTGTTCGAACATATTGTCTCGGCGCTGGCTAAAGGCCTTCAACCACAAGGCGAAGAGCTGGCACAGGTGGGTTATATCCTCAGAACAACAGCCGTGTATGGCAACGGTAAGTTTGGGATTGCGGACTTCAAGCTACTGGAGAACAATCCGGACTTCAGTCTGTCCTTCAGTGCACAGATGTGTGCTGTGTACCTGCTACGTGAGTTCAGTCTCGATTGGGTGCATTACCTTGCACGTCAGCAAGGTGGCAATAATGCAGTTGAGCTAGACCGAGGACTGCAACGCTATCTTGGTGTTGGTAATGCCACTGGGCTGGGAATGGCGCCTTATTTGATTAATCACCCATGCATCGTTGATCAATGGATGACAGCACGTGAAAGTGCTTTAGCGAAGGTTTTAGCAAAGCCATGCGATTCAGAGATGCATGGGCCTTTGAGTCAGTTATTGAATAAAGCCATCAAACATTTAGAGCAGGTCGTGACCATCAATGCGCATCAGGATGCGTTGAATCAACAGGCGATTGCTGAGCTGACTCTTATTCATAAAGAGCTGGCGAACATCACCTCACAGCAGCCCAACTGGCAGGGTGTGATGGAGGGTTTGACGACCTACAGTTTGGAAACTCAAGAGATTGTCACTTCTTGTTTGATCGAACTTTATCCCGAACTGGTTAACCGTTTTGAAGATCAGATGAACACCGATGAAACTTTGTCTGTTGCTAGTGGGAAAAGTGTTGGTGATTTGCTTGATGTGTTAAACGATAAATATCGCTGGGCGATTGACGCCGATTACTCGTTGGCAGAGAACAACTATTGGTTCTGGTATCGCTCTGAGGATAAAGAAGAACCGAGACTTGGGGTTCGTGGAGAGGAATCCGGTGAAGACCGAGAGCTGCCGCTTGATATCGGTCGTCAGGTCAACCGCCTGTTTAACGCAGCCTCTCAGCAGCCGAGTGAGATGTCACTGGCTCAGTTTCTATTACAATACCCTCAGTATCGCTCAATTGCGCGTCGAGTCTGGACCTTGGGCCATCGGCAGATGGGTGATATTCAGATGAATGTGTTACGCCAAGATGCACTGCCTATGCACTTACTGCGCTGTAAGTTGGCTTTCTTTGGTGCGACGAAATTTGATCCTCGCTCAGACCGCTGGGTACGAGTGACCTTCTTTCAAGGTGCGCCTTTGTTAGATGAAATCGGCTCAGAAGAGTACAACGACAATTGGATTTTCCCTTTAATGCCAACCGAAAGTGAGATCCAGAGTCGTCAGTCGAACAAGGTTCAAGGGGGAAACGCATTATGATCGTGTCACACAATGAGCTGGTAGCAGCAGTCAATAAAGCGTTCTTAGGCACACGTCGTTTGTGTGGTGAAGCGGATGTTATTGCCAATATGGTGGCTGATTTACAAATGGCCGGATTGCATGGTGTCCGTCACTTTAATAACGCCAGTCGTTTTCTTGGCTTAGACTCTGACTGCGCGGTGTTGATTTCGCAACGTTCTGATGAGAGTCTAGAGGTGGATTTGCACAATAGCAGTGTGGCTTGTCACTTACCTGCCGTGTTGGATTTTGCGCTGGAGAAAATGGTCCAATCTAAAACCATTACAATTGAGCTCAAGCAGTGCCATAACCGTTGGTTGGCGTACAGCGAGTTAGTGAAGCTGGCAGCCAAAGGTATCGCGTGTCGTGCCCGCTGGACTAACGGCACCAGCCCCAAAAATGTATTGTACGTCTTGAATCAAGGCAATATTGCACCGGAACTGTATTTCTCAGAAGAGAGCCGTGGTTCGATAGAAAGTTATCACTCGATGACGATTGAATTGGCGGTAAGTGATTTTGATGTCAGTGCTAGTTCGCAAGGCTACAAGGTGTATGTTGATGCTAAGGAGCTCGTCGATGCACAGCAGTCCTCATGGCGAGAGGGCATTTTCGTTGAAGACGAAGAATGGGAATTACTAAAGCAGACCGCGACAGTGTTTCTGGTCGAGAATAGCGAACGTTCAAGGCAAGGTGCCGGAGAGCTTGCCTAATACTAAAAAAGCCAAGGTCAAGACCTTGGCTTCCAAAGCAGTGAACTATAGGGCTAGTAAAATAGCGATGCTGTGCGTCGCTATTTTTGCTCAGATGACGATGGTAGTGAAAATCTCGCGCTCAAGTAGTAACATTTCGGCTGTTTCGCAGAATTTGTCGAAGAGAAAAGAGGCGCTAATGTTTTTACCTGCAAAGTACGCCATCACAAGCGATGCTAAAAGCCTAGATAAGTTGGCGCAATTACTTGCTTTGCAAAGCGTTGACAGTTTGTGCCAACTGAGAGCCAAGTCGTACAGTTTATCGTCTCTAAAGCAAGTAATTGGTCCCTATGTGAAAGGGATTGTTTTGGTCAATTCTGCTTCCTACGATGGCACGGACTTAGCTCCTTTTCATGGCGTGCACCTTACCTCGAAAGACCTCTCAGATAAGGCTTTGATTCAGTCGATTCGTCACAGCGGCGCGCAATTTTTGGCGGCATCGTGTCACAATGAGCAGGAGATTGAGCTGGCGAATCAAGCAGGGTGTGACTTCATTACTATTTCGCCAGTGGAAGCGACGAACTCTCATCCTGATGCCACTCCGATTGGTTGGCAGCACTTTGCGGAGCTATCCAAACTGGCGAACATGCCAACCTTTGCCCTCGGTGGGCAAAGTACCCATAACGTAGAACATGCACAAAGCTACGGTGCGCACGGCGTTGCTGGGGTTTCAGACTTTTGGCAGGTTGAGAAATAAAAAAGCTGGTGAATTCACCAGCCTTCGCGTTTAGCCTAAGTAGCGATTCTTGAGATGATCTTTAAAGAATTGCGCGTTGAGAGTGTCGCCTGTTGCTTGCTTCACTAACTCATCTGTTGTGAGTAAGCTTCCCTTGCTCCAGATATTGTCTGATAGCCAGCTAAAGATTGGCGTTAAATCGCCAGCTTGAATGGCCGCATCGACATCAACTGTTTGCTTCATTGCCGCCATAAACTGCGCGGCATACATTGCCCCTAATGTGTAAGATGGGAAGTAGCCGAATGCGCCGTCGGTCCAGTGGATGTCTTGCATACAACCGTTCTTAAAGTTGTCTTTGGTCGACAGTCCAAGGTAAGCCTGCATTTTTTCATTCCACAGTTCAGGAACGTCAGTGTGTTTGATCTTACCGTTAATCAGATCGCGCTCAATCTCGTAGCGCAGAATAACGTGAGCAGGATAGGTAAGCTCGTCGGCATCAACACGAATGAAGTCTTTTTTCACGCGAGTGTAGAGCTTGTGGAAATTTTCCTGCGAGAATAGCGCTGGGTTATGGCCATCGAAATGCTTGGCCGCAAAACCTGCCAGATGAGCGATAAAGGCGTCGCTGCGCCCGACCTGCATTTCAAAAAATAGCGATTGTGACTCGTGAATACCCATAGAGCGAGCCTCACCAGAAGGTAATCCAGCAAGAGATTTTGGTAGTCCCTGTTCATAACGAGCGTGACCCGTTTCGTGCACAATCCCCATCAGCGACTGAACAAACTCGTTTTCATCGTAGCGAGTTGTAATTCGTACATCCGATGGCACACCGCCACAGAATGGGTGTACACTCTCATCCAAACGACCATGTTCAAAGTCGAACTGCAGTAGCTTCATCACTTCGAGACCGAGTGCTTTCTGCTTATCTGTCGCGAATTTACCTTTTGGTTGAATAAACTGCTCAGAAGACTGCTTTTCAATCACTTCATCGATAAGTTCTGGCAACCAACTTTTCACATTGCTAAACAAGGTGTCTAGGGAAGCGGAGCTGGTGCCGGGCTCGTAGATATCCAACATGGCATCGTATGGAGTGAGTCCGTTTGCTTCTGCTCGGATTTGCGCTTCTTCCTGAGAAAGTTTCACTACCTCAGCCCAGTTCTTCTCGAACCCAACCCAGTCATTGTCACCACGCTGTGTACGCCATGCATGTTCACATTTGGAACCTGCAAGGGATTTAGCTTGCACCAATTCTTCTGGGAGAAGATTGGCTTGCTGCCACTGGCGTTTCAACTCGCGAAGTGTCGCCTTGTCATCTGTATTGAGTGATTCACCTTCGGCTTCTGCAAACCAGTCTGCCAGTTGAGGTTGAGTATGAAGGCCGTGAATATGAACCGAGAGTTCCGCCATGGCTTCAGAGCGAGCTTGGTTACCGCCGCTAGGCATAACCGCGGCTTGGTCCCAACCACAAATAGAAGCAAGGTGGTTGAAATGAGAGATTTTTTTAGAATGTGCTTTGAGTTTTTCGAATGCGCTCATGGGTCGCCTTCCGTGACTATTTAGGAGAAGGAAAGTGTATCAACCTCGCTTAGTCAGACCAAGTACTATCCGGTTGTATCCTTTGAATGGGGTCTCAGTTAAATCACACTATTTCTAGCATTTAGTGATTTAAATGTTATTGGCGTGTCGGAAAAGAATTCCGTTTCGTTGTTTATTCACTGACGTTTTGATGATAGAAGAGGGTTATCAAATGACCTCGATGAATTCGAGAAGAGGCATAGAAAGGAGTAGATGTGATTAACAATATGGAAGCGTTTCTGATCGCCATTACCATTTTAACGCTAACACCGGGTCTGGACACTGTGCTGGTGCTACGCAATTCTTCCCGAGGTGGAGTGAAAGATGGCGTTGCCACCAGTCTAGGTATTTGTTTAGGTCTGTTTGTCCACGCGACGTTTTCTGCAATTGGTATCTCCGCCATTTTGGCTCAGTCGGCAGAACTGTTTAATGCAGTAAAGATGGTTGGTGCCGCTTATCTTATATGGCTGGGGGCGACTACTTTAAGAGAGGTCTGGAGAGGTGATGTGGCTCTGTCGAATATGGAGTCTCATACGCATAATCTGGATATGAAACGCTCTCTCCGAGAAGGCTTTCTGTCAAATATTCTCAACCCGAAAACAGCAGTTTTCTATCTCGCGTTCTTGCCGCAGTTTATAAATCCTGAGGGCTCGGCATTTTTGCAATCCAGTATGATGGCGGCTATCCACTTTGTGATTGCCATGATTTGGCAATGTGGCTTGGCAGGTACTTTAAACTCAGCGAAGAACTTGCTGAAAAGTCCTAAGTTTATGCGCCGGATGGAAGCAACAACGGGAGTGGTTCTCGTGGGTCTAGGTGTTAAACTTATAGTGGAAGAATAAAAAAACAGCGGCTTAAGCCGCTGTTTTTTTTATTGGTTAGCTCTGCATCTGAGGTTGCTTTAAGTTATCGACAGCGGCTGAGAAATACGCTTTTGTCTCTTCAATCACGACATGGCGGAGCAAGATCAAACCGATCAGGTTAGGCACCGCCATCAAGCCGTTAACGATATCAGCGATAATCCAAATCATATCTAGGTGTAGGAAAGCGCCTGATGCCACCAAAGCAAGGAAGATAACCTTGTATGGCAGAACGGCTTTGGTACCGAACAAGAATACGACACAGCGCTCACCATAGTAGTTCCAACCCAGAATGGTTGTGAAGGCGAAGAAGATCAAGCCAACAGAGACCAGAATAGGGCCAAGCGTTTCGGCATTCAGGCCAACAGCAAAAGCGTGAGTCGTCATCGCTGCACCGGCAAAGTCACTTTGCCAGGCTCCAGTCAGGATCAGTGCAAGGCCTGTCATCGTACAAATGATGATGGTATCGAAAAAGGTACCTGTCATCGAAATCAGACCTTGTCTCACACACGAATCGGTTTTCGCAGCCGCTGCTGCCATGGGAGCACTACCAAGACCAGATTCGTTAGAGAAGACACCACGAGCAATACCCGATTGGATGGCTAGCATGATGCTCGCACCAAGGAAGCCACCTGTTGCCGCCGTTTGTGTGAAAGCAGACACCAGAACCAGCTCGATAGCATTGAACAGTTGATCGCTGTTGATGACAATCACGCTCAAACAAGCCAATACGTAGAACAGCGCCATCGTTGGAACGACTTTGCCTGCAACTTTAGCAATTGACTGAATACCACCCAGCGTGACAAACGCCACTAGTAACGTTAGTACCACAGCGGATGCTTCGCGCGGCACGCCAAAAGAGATCTGGCTGGCGTCTAGAATTGCGTTTACCTGAGGGAAAGTACCAATACCGAAGCAGGCAACACCCAAAGCGAAGAAGGCGAATAGTGAAGCGAGCGTACGTGAACCCACTCCATATTGGAGGTAGTACATTGGTCCGCCAACCATCTGGCCTTTGTCATCTACCTTGCGGTATTTAACGGCTAATAAGCATTCTGCGTATTTGGTCGCCATTCCGAACAGAGCAGCAAGCCACATCCAGAATAGTGCACCCGGACCACCAAGTTTTATTGCGGTTGCAACACCAACAATATTACCTGTACCAATGGTGGCAGAAAGCGCGGTACAAAGAGCGGCGAAGCTTGAAACATCACCTGGTTTTTTAGAATCATCTTTGCTGAAAACCATTTTCAGTGCAGTCGGTAGGTGTCGAAACTGAAGTAAGCCTAAGCGAAAAGTAAAGTAGACACCGGTCCCCACTAACAGGATAAGCAGTGGTGGGCCCCAGACAAAGCCGTCGATAGTTTTAAGTAAAGATTGAAGGTTATCCATGATTTCCCCTTAATTGATAAAGCATTACTAAGGAGAAGAGTGAAAGGGTAGAGACGACAAGTCTCAACAAACGCTACAGGCAGAAAAGCGATCATAGCTAGGTTGTTCTTTTCACTCCTCTGTCCTTTTGCCTGAGAGTTTCACTACACACATTGATAGTATGAAGCTTGCTCCTTCGGCGACCGATTTAACGGTTCTCTCCAGAGGTTCCTCCAACTACAGTCCTCGCTGTTTTCACAGCACCTGAAAGATTTACTTCTTCGGTAGGTTATTTTGTCCAAATGTTAAAACTTGGTAAATAACCACTCTCCTGCAGTCTTCATTGGAACGATTGCTCGTAAATTAAGCAAAAGTTGGTTGATAGCACTGGTTGCTGTCAACGTGTGAACTCTATCATTATTTTTGTGTAATTCAATAATTATTTTGCATGTTCTACAAGGTGGGGAAACGATTGGAAATGTGAGGTATGGAAGAGCCTCTAATAAATTTAGAGGCTCAGTTAAAGGATTATTCTTTGTGTCGTGCATTGACGCTATATCTTGCATTGTCATCCACGAAGTCATACTCAATTTGCGCGGGAGTAACGTCACAGATTTCAGAGACAGGCGTTAAAGTGCCGCTCGTACCATAGCGAAGATCAAATTGAATAAATCGACTAGAGACATTATCTTGATCTCCTCTAGGAATTTCCTCTATGTACATTTCAGTATCGCGGCAGCGTCCCGAGATGTAAATGGTGGTAGAAAACATAATCGGCTCTGAAATAGTAAAGTCTTCGAGTGTGACATCTTGATATGTGCGACTGAGATCAATGGTTTGACTGGTGTAAGTCATCCTCCCAGCAAATTTTTCCGCGTAAAGGCTGCCACTCCAACCTCTTGGTACAGGTAAAGTGTATGCGCCATTAGCATCTGTTTTAGCGATGGAGAAGTAACCCCTTACGTCTGCGTTTTGAACGGGGATACCATCCTGAGAATACACATATCCTTCAATGTTCACTTTTGAAGTAGGGCGCGTAAATAGGTGCGAATTACTAATATCACCAATCAATAAAGTGCCCGATTCAAATCCAAAACTGGAGCCATATCGACTGCTTCCGTTCCCAGTCTGAAAGATGTCAGCTAGTTGCCAAGATAACTCTTTACCTTTTTGGATATCGAAACGATAAACTTTACCTAGTGCGTCATCACCGATCATGAAGGTGGTACGATCTAGCTCCACATCATGGCCGAAATAACCTGTTTCGGTATCGATATCCGCTTGCTTGATCGTTTGCTGTAGGCTCCAAGACTCGTACGGGTGACGTCTCATGAAGACATGCACGTACGATGTTGTGTAGCTACTTACGACTAAAAAGTGTTTATTCACGTCAAAGGCGAAACCAAACTCACTGGATCGAGTTGGGGTTTTATCTGGTGACTCAATGATATCATCTAGGTGCCAGGTATTAAGATCTCTACTTCGGAAAATAAAGATACGCTCTGCCGAAGATTCACTGATGTACAACTCATTTGCATAACGGCGAACAGTAAAGCCTAAAGAACGAAGAGAAGGGTCGGGTAAGCTATTGACGTCTAGTTTATCGACCAGTTGCCATTCCCCAGAGTTTCTGAGGTATACGTAAATGCTCCCTTGCGTGGGATCGGAAATTGTGAGTAGCTGGTCATCGAGGTAAACAGACTCACCAAATTGAGAAAGTTGTGGATCAACGTCGTCCGGCAATTCAATTGTGCTAGATAGCGTCCAGTTCGGTTTGAATGCGTTCTCGCGCTCGTACAGCCAAATTTTTTGCTCAGAGCTGGAACCGATAGCAATAAAGCGGTCTGTGTTGTAGACGTACTTATCGGTACTCCCACTGCCGGTAACCGGAAGCTTTGGACCAAACTTCCAAACGCCAAAATCTTTAAAAATAATTTGGTTTCCGATGACGCCGACGTTACGCGAAAGTGATGTTGTTCCTGCTACTTTGTCGATTTTTTGATAATCGGATAAATCAGGAAAATTGGGTGATGCATTTGTAATTAATGAAAATAAGGCAGCGAATAAAGCTAAATATCGCATGGAGGTCTCTCCTCACTAATGAAGTAGGAATTCATGGCGGAATGAGACTTACAACAAGTTGACTGCGGACTAACTTAAGCTCTCGATGAATATCAAAGCATGAGAAAAGTTAGATCTCGTTGCTCTGAAGAAGCCATACTACATATAAATTAATTGGCATATCAATAGCATTTCGAGTATTTATACTAATTGATATATATGAAATTTTAACTAATTAAAATTATTGAGTTTTATTTGATTGAAAAACTATTGGATGGAGTGTGTTGAGGGTTTTAAATTGAGTTTAAATGAAATGACTATTTAGTGTCTTTTTGACTTTGTTATTGTTGTGTCTTATTGACTCCTATTAACTTGATGGCATTTTTATTTTATTGATTATATAGGATTTTTAAAGTTGGCAGGAAGAATGCTATGTAGAGAGAAAAACAAAATAATCTAGTGAGGTCCCTATGTTTGCTCAACCAACTCGCACCGCATTTAAAACACTTTTGACTGTTTCAAATATTGGACTGGTTGTCACTTTTCTCGCACTGGTGGTCAGCGTGATGATTTCTTATCCATACGCTAACGCCTTCAGCCTGAATGCTCAAATTGCGGCGCATATCAGTACCATCGTAATAGCTGCGTTTTTGAAAGTGAGTTATGTCACCCGATGCTTGGCGCAATACAATCTAGGTTTGGAAGTGAAATAGATATGACATAGTAATAGCGCCCTGAGTAGGGCGCTACTGCAAAGCTTAGAAGTAGTTCGCGTCAACCAGCTCGCTCACCTGCACTGATTTCACATCAGCTCGCGCATCAAGCCATGCAGCAACTTTGGCTTGCTGCTCTTCTGTTACGCTTTGATATCTTTCTGAGTGACAAATAAAGCCTTCAAACAACTCTAGGCCACCTCCACCAAAACTCAATCCAAGTGCATCGATGTAATCAATGAACTCGTCAACAAACGCGTCGTAGCTATCAAAGTCAGTGATCGTTGTTTCACAGCTGATTTCAAAGCCAAGCATCGCGAACTCACCCAAAAATAGCTTCTTCTGGATACGGCGTTTCTTATTTTCTAACTTATATGGTTTCATTATTTTGCCTCAAACTTTCGAGATAGTTCGTTATACCTTATATTTGATGCAGGCCCAAATTTAATTCTGTTAAAGCCTAGTCTTAGCCGTTTAGACTGAAAAGGTTGTGTTTTGTTACGATTAGCTTGATATCACATAACGAAACTGGAATGGGAATGTATATAATTGAATCAAATGGGTGTAAAACAAACTGAACTCTGACCCAACGCTCTTAAAAAATGGTATAAATGAATGAGTTAACAGGCTATTGAGGTTCTCGCAGAGTCTGGCTAAGGAGAGGGTATGACAAGATTGATTGCTATAGTTTTTTTGGTGGCGTTAGCGTTTGTGCTGATACGATATAGAACCAATGAAAAACTGCAAAAATACGTCGTCATAACACTGGTCTCTGGCTTTTTAGTTTATACCACGACATTAGTGGTTACGGAACTCATGCGCTAAATCTGTAGGAGCAAAGAATTGAACAACGAGTCTGAAGTTGAGAATGATGATGTTGTGGTCATCGAAGAACGGGACAAGCGCAGCTATTTGTATATTGTCATTGCAGGTGTCATAGGGCTAGCGTTAGGCGGCCTTGCCGGAGCCGTTGTTACGGCTGATAAATGGCAAAAAGCATATGATGGGCTGGAAGAAAAGTATCAGTCACTGGTTGAAGATAAGAAACAACTCGTGAACCAAGTCGAAGTTAAGGTTGCGAAAGTCGATGATGAAATTGCCGTTAAACTTCAGCAAGCCATTGATGAGCAGCAACAAGAGCATGAAGCGGCTCTGGCAGCGCTACGTTCTGAAGTGTCGGAGCTTGAGAAAGTCAATTTATCTCTTGAAGAGCAACTCAATCAGCAGAAGCAGAAGATTGCTGAAGCGAACCGAGAGAATAATCAACTGAATCGACAGGCTGATATGCAAGCCACGATGTTTGAGCGGTCACGAGAGTTATTCCAACAAGAGCTCAAAGTTAAGCAGGAACTGGAAGCATTAGAAAAAGAGCGGGAAGAGCTGGAGCCTAAAATCAAGCAACTCAAAAAAGACTGTGATTTGTATCTGGCGGGAACTTCTTGGGAAGCAAAATCTGACTCATGTGACAAGCAAGATGAAGCCAACTCTCGTTTAAGTCAGGTCAATCAGATGATCAGGGTACATCAAATGGATCTCAAGCAGATGAAAGCGTTGACTGACGAGCTAGGCTTATAGTCAAGTCTAACGAACTTGATATGAAACCTCTCTTATGAGAGGTTTTTTTACGCCTAAAGTGGGCAAGAAAACATTTTATTACTAATTTTAAGAGGTGAGGTAGTTAACGTTGCTAATGCAGTAAGGAAGCGGTGTGCATAAGAATAACAGTACAGAGTGGTTTCAAATTATTGCCAACCTTGCTTTTCTTTGTGCTGTAGGGGTTGTGTCTTATAGCCTAGTCAATCAGGATCACACTTGGTCGAGGATCTTCTTCTTATTCCCGATACTAATGATACTGTCTTTAATCTCGTCTGATTTAACACTTCGACATTTATTTTCATTCTCTGGTGTGGCTATGTTCTTAGTCGGCGGTCTGATTGAACCGTTTGATGTAGCTTCCATCCGAGATAGTTTAATGCTCATTCCTTTGTGCTACATCGTATTGTTCCCAGGTTCTTTGTGGCCGATCGCGGTGGGAGCGGCGCTCATCAATGGATATCTTTACCAATTAACGACCACTGACTTCGAGTTATTCGTCGAAGTGGCTACCGAAGTCAGTGCTATTACCATTGCATTGACCGTGATGTCATATTTCTATGTTAAAGCACGAGAACAAGCACTTACCTACAAGAAAGAGAGTGTCACTGACTATCTAACTAAACTGCCAAACTTGCACGCTTTTTACAGTGATATTAAACAAGTCAATGCCAGCAATGCTGACCATTTTGGCTTGCTGCATATTGGTCTTGAAGGGTTTAAGAATGTGAATGACCGTTTGGGGTATCGTCATGGTGATGTGTTGTTGGTGGCGTTTGCTAATCATATTAAGCAATTAGTTGGTGGCTATGGAAAACTGTATCGGTTGGGGGGAGATGAGTTTGTTCTTATGGTTGAGTCCACTGGGGTGGAACTGGTGCTTGATGAAGTAGTCGAGATTCTTGTGAGGCACAAAAAAACCTTATTTAACATAGATAATACCAGTCATAGGCTTGGGTTTTGCATTGGCGTCGCTTTTGCGAGAGACGCCTCTGAAAGTACCGATGTTTGGATTAAAAATGCCGATTTTGCATTGTACAAAGCGCGCTCGGAAGGAGCGGGTACAGTGTGCTGGTTTGATGAAGCCTTGCTGAATGAGACGATTCGCCAGCATCAGATAGAAACAGAAATTAAAGAAGCGTTAGCCAAAGATCAATTTGTGCTTTGTTATCAGCCGAAAGTTTCTACGACCACGTCGGAAGTGGTTGGTGCGGAAGCTCTGATTCGATGGAAACACCCACAGTTAGGGGCGATAACGCCAGCGGAATTTATTCCGGTTGCTGAGAAAACAGCGCAGATAGTTCCCTTAGGGCACTGGATTTTACGTGAAGCCTGTAAGCAAATTAAAGCTTGGCATGATGAGGGGATTGATATCTGTGTGTCGGTAAATGTGTCCAATGTACAGTTTGCTCACACCGATTTGTTTAAAGTGATCTGTGAAATTCTTAGAGAAGTGCAACTGCCTTCCCACTTATTGCAGATTGAGATCACGGAGTCCACATTGATGAAAGATCCTGAGAGTGTGACGGATATTTGTGGACAACTGCGAGCGTTGGGGATCTCAATTGCGATTGATGATTTCGGTGTGGAATACTCGTGCTTGAAGTATCTGAAGCAACTTCCGGTTGATGTATTAAAAATTGATAAGTGTTTTGTTGATGATTGTGCAATTCACGATTCCGACAGAATGTTGCTGAGAACGATAGTGCAGATGGGGCACAGTTTAAACATTAAAGTGGTCGCAGAAGGAATAGAGGATGAAGATCAACTGGAGGTTCTTCGTCAGGAGCGATGTGATGAATATCAAGGTTATCTGTTTTCTCAACCCCTGTCTGGTAAAGAATTTTTCTCTTTGTTTAATGTGAGTGCTAATAAAGCCTCGGCATAAATATCAGAGTAGGTTACAGTGCCCCAGTGTTATCCAATTGAGATACTAGATGCCTACCGATAAGCTGATTATTCCCCTCCCTTCGCTGATTCGTCGGATTGGTAGTGAACAGAACAAACAGTTACGTGTCATCGCCAAACAACATCACTGTGAGCTAAAGCGCATTCGTCGGTCTAGAGATTGGCAACTGATTGGCGAACCTGAAGCATTACGTGATCTGGTCAATTTTTTATATCAGCATGCATCGAATTTAGAGTTTGTGTTGAACAAACTAGAAGCGTTTATTGATTTCCATGCACCGCCTTGTGAGTCTCTTGCTGCACAGCTTGAGTACTTATTGCGTTCTAACTCTGCTATCACCTTAAATGAATTGATGGAGCAAACCGGATGCTCTCTGTCGGAAGCACGTAGCGCTCGGTTTGCTCTAAACGTATTATGAGCGAACTAGTTGAGGTGATCTAATGGGCTTATTGTGCCCGCGTAGTGCTGGCCTATCACATGGGTGTAGATCTGTGTCGTCTTAACGTCGTTATGACCCAACAGCTCTTGAACACTGCGAATGTCTCTGCCAGCCTGCAGTAGGTGTGTCGCAAAGCTATGGCGAAATGTGTGGCATGATACCTTTTTGTTGATATCGGCTTTAGCTACAGCTCGACTCAAGGTTTTTCTAACGACACTGCTGTGAAGGTGGTGCCTAGAAGGGCGGTGATTGTGTGGGTTGTGAGAAATAGAAGGTGAGGGGAAGATAAACATCCAGCCGAGTTGTTGAAACGCGTTAGGATACTTTCTATGCAGTGCATTTGGTAAAGATGGGCCAATACCATGCTGGTTGTCAGCTAGCTGTAACTTTTTAGCTGCATCTATTTGTTGGTGTAACTGACTAACACACTGATGGCTGAGTAATGTCTGACGGTCTTTCTTGCCTTTTCCATCCCTCACGGTAATAGACAAGTTGTTTAAATCGATATCTTGTACCCGAAGCCTTAGACACTCTGAGATTCTTAACCCACTTCCATAAAGTAATTCAATAATCAGTTTTTCTTTTCCATCTAGATAAGAAAGGATTTGCTTAATTTCACTCGGCGTCAATACAATCGGTAACTGTCTCTGCTTACTGGCTAAGCTAAACCCCAAATCCCCTAAATCAATTTTTAAATAGCTCTGATAGAGGAAAACCAGCGCGTTAAGTGCCACCTTTTGTGTATTTATGGCCACATTACGAGAGTTCGCGAGGTAGGATAGGAATTGAGTTACTTCATACGCGCCCATATCTTGAGGGTGTCGTTTATCGTGAAAGAAAATAAACGAACGAATCCAGTACAGATACGACTTCTCAGTACGAATACTGTAGCCACTTAACCTCATATACTCACATACCTCTCTAAGAAACGGGCTTTTCTCAGGCATTGAATCATCCTCGGTTCGTTTAGACCTGTACCTTTATAGCGACTTCCGTGAACAGAAAAGTGTGATTTTTGGCTTATTGTGAAGGTTAAAAATGTTGTACTTGAAGTGACGTTTACATGTAGAGCTGTTCATGAAGAAATGAAGTGGTTGGATACTGGTTATCTATGTATATCCTCTTTATGTTACCAATTGAGTAATAACCTTTGATTCCAAGTGTAATCATTCTATATAATTCTTTTTATTTTTCAGATACTCAGTACCTAGTTTTAAGCTAATTATCATGCCTTTTTTTATTCTTATTACGCTCCTTTTTGTTTTATTAACCCTCTTTGCCTTGTACTTCTATTTTGAAGCTAAACGGAAAAAGGAAGCACAAGATGCGAAAAAAGCACTGACCGTGCGTGTCGAAAAAATGAAAAAGCGATTCAAGTCAGAAGCTCAGCAATGGATGTTTTCTGGAGCCTTGTCCAAGCAGGATGAGAGCACGATGATTCGATTGCCGAACTATTTTTTTGTTTTTCAGCCGATAACGCCTGAAAATGTAGAACATTACGAACAGTCATTAGAAAGCGTGTTATTGACGGTTAATGAAAAGGTGTTGCTCGTCCCTAATAATAGTGATGACGTCACTGTGACATGCGAGCCATTGTGTCAGTTTGTTCAGTCTCTACCATCTGCTGCTCAAGGCTACAATGCCAGCTTTTATCGTAATGATCTGCCTGTGCTCATTCAAAAGCTAAGAGATGCTGAGATTGAGCCAGTAGATGAGCGGAACCAAGAAGAGACAGAAGTTGCCTAAGGGCTTTTCACTTAAATGGAGAGCGCCTGTTGGCGCTCTTTTTACTAGCTAGCGTTTATTTCTTTGTTCGAAAATATTGAATGACTTGATTTAAATATGTGTGTTGTTGCAAATTTTTGTTGTTTTATGATTTCTCATCAATAACTTACATAATAAGGAAATGAAATGGCAGCATTAACAAAAGGTATACATCACGTAGGATTAACCGTATCTGACTTAGAAGCCAGTGCTCAGTTTTTTATTGAGCACTTAGGTTGGAATGAAGTAAAGAGGAACCCCGATTATCCAGCCATATTTGTTAGTGATGGCAATATCATGCTGACGCTATGGTCCTCCCAGGTTGCTAACCCTACTCCGTTTGACCGAAAAACGAATGTCGGCTTACATCATTTAGCCTTGCTTGTTGAAAGTGAAGGGCAATTAGAACAATTACGAGAGCAGTTCCTCAAATCAGGGATTGAGGTTGAGTTTGGTCCTGAGCTTGTTAAATCCGGCCCTGCCAAACATCTTATGTGTTACGACCCAAGTGGTATTAGAGTAGAGCTATTCTGGCCTGGCTTGTAAAATAAGCATCTCAGAGACTATCAATGTGTTAAGTCTCCCCTTTTTGGGTGCTTAAAAAGCCTTTTCGTTGTTAAAGGTAATGGCTCGCTTAGAGCTAAAACTCGCAGTATCATATTGAAAAATAATTGTAGAGAAGTCTTTTAATATGTCATTTCCCCCATGTCCTAATTGCCAATCTGAGTATGTTTATCAAGACCAAGATCATCTGATTTGTCCTGAGTGTGCTTATGAGTGGAATCCAGCCGAAGTATTGGAAGATGAAACTTTGAATGTGAAAGATGCCAATGGAACACTCCTTGCTGAAGGGGATAAGGTGACATTAGCGAAAGACCTTAAGGTGAAGGGAAGCTCACTGGTCTTAAAAATTGGTACGAAAGCAGTGATTCGACGTATTGTCGATGGCAAGGATCATCAACTGGACTGTAAAGTCGATGGAGCAGGGGAAATGATGGTAACGGCGCAATTTGTTAAGAAGGCTTAATCCGACCATGGATTAAACGCATTACTTGGAGAAAAGCTCATCAACAATCCGTTACCTTATTCCTGTTTGCTCGAGATTCATGTTGTTTTAAGATTGTCTAACAACATACAAGGCTAAAAAGGTTATTCATGAAGAAAACAGTGAGCTTAATTGTGATGCTAGGGGCTCTAATTGGTTGTGATGATGCAACGAAAGCCATCGATCAAGCGCAAGAAGCCGCCAATAAAGCGGTGGATGATATTCAGCAGCAAGTGGAGTCAATTGACTTGGATAAGTTAAACCTTGATCAGCTTGGCGCTGCAACTGAGTCTGCTAAAGAAATGGCGACATCTATAGAGGAGGCCATCAGCGTTGATTTTGATAATCCAGAAGCTTTGACCCAAGCTAAGGAGCATATTGCAAATGCATACAGCTGTTTGGTTGAAACTTCCTCTGAAACCACCGCTTCTGAACTAGTAGATCAATTGTTGTCGTCTGTGAATAGTGAAGATGCTATCGCTTTGATTGAGAATGGGGTTGAACAAGCCAAATTGTCACAAGAATGTATCATGTGAACTTTTTAATCCTATTCCCTTTCATATCTAAGTGATCCTTTATTGGCACTAAAAGGTTTGTGATTTTTACAACAAGGTTATAAACGACTGCGAGATATGATGAACAGAGTAATTTTTTTGCTAGCGGTACTTTTTATCAGCGGCTGTTTAGGAATGCCGAAAGATGTGAAACCTGTCCAAGGCTTTAATATCGATAGGTATTTGGGAAAATGGTATGAGATTGCAAGGCTCGATCATTCTTTCGAGAAAGGGCTTAGCCAAGTTACCGCAGAGTATCGCTTAAAGCATGATGGGGGTATTAAAGTGATTAACCGCGGTTTTTCCGAAGAGCTTAGCGAATGGAAAGAAGCGGAAGGCAAGGCGTATTTTGTTCGAAGCGCAGCTCAAGGCTATCTAAAAGTGTCATTCTTTGGGCCATTTTATGGCTCATACATTGTTTTTGAGCTTGAGAAAGAAAATTACGATTACGCCTTTGTGTCTGGGCCTAATAATAATTACCTATGGTTGTTAGCTCGCACCGCTTCAGTAGAGCAAGATGTCATCAACAAGTTTGTTGCTATGGCCAAAGAGAAAGGGTTTGACACGAACCGGCTTATTTTTGTTGAGCACAAATAGTATTCACTTGCTTTAAACTTTTCTATTTAAAATCAATGCTTAATTGGTTTTTCTACTTGTTTTCTCCATTGTCCTCTATTTCTCTTTGAATGAAATTGAGCGGTTTTCTTATTCAGCCGCTCTATTGTCAAACCGATAACTAGCTCACTTATTAATAAGACTAATAGTTATGCCGATCACAATAATCGTGCTGATTGCTTTCCTTGATTAAATTATCACTCCAGGATGGGATCGGTCCCATGGGATTGTTCCCATAAATCATAAAATATACAAACTTGAGTGAATCAATTGAGCTTTACGCTACAAGGAAAGAATTATGAAACTATTACCTATTGCCAGTGCACTTTCTGTTGCCATTCTATCAACCAGCACATTAGCCGCCACTTCTCCCGTCGAATTTTACGGCTACATGCGTGGTGGAGTCGGGCTAAGTAATGAGGGCGGTTCTAACAGCAAATGGGAAGTGAACAAGGTCGGTCGTCTTGGTAACGAAGATGATCTGTATGGTGAGTTTGGCCTGAAAAAAGAAGTCTATGCAGAAGACGAAGTCTCCTTTGTGGTTGACTCGATGCTTAAATACTGGGAAGGGCAAGATGAAAACTCCAAAGATCGCAGTGTTGAGTTAGCACAGTTGAACGTTCAGGCAACAGGTTTATTTGAAGATAAAGACATTACTATCTGGGCGGGTGAGCGTTACTACCAACGTCACGACGTTCATATCGTAGATAACTACTACTGGGACGTCAGCGGTATCGGTGGTGGTGTTGAACACATTAATATGGGGCCGGGTAAGCTGTCCGTTGCGCTTCTACAAGATACTGTGGCTGGTGACTTAGATGATGGTCAGGAAACGACGGCTGTTATTGCCGATGTTCGATACGCTGGTATCCCAATGTGGGAAAATGCAGATCTGGAAGTGGGCTTGGATTATCACGCGGGTAACGAACGTAGTGGTCAATCACTGGATGCCGACAACAGCCTGATGTTTACGGCAAGCCTTCAACAATCACTGGACAATGGTTTCAACAAAACAATCCTACAGTTAGCGAACTCTGGTTACGCGGAGCAAATGACGACATTTGGTCATGGTAATGGTCTGGTGCGTGACGCTGCAAACAACGATGCGAAAGGTTACCGCCTGATCAACTGGGGTGTTATTTCTGTTGGAGACAAAATTGAATTTGGTCACTCTATCCGTTATGCCGCAGCCACAGATGTGGATGGTACTGCGACGGATGATTCCACACTCAGCGTGGTAGTTCGTCCGCTATACAAATGGACAGATAGAATGCGTACCATTCTAGAAATTGGTGGTTTCTCAGAAAAGATTAATAACATAGATAGTGCAGGTAGTAAGTTTACTGTTGCACAGGCTTGGGTACCTAAAGCGGGTTTTTGGTCTCGACCTGAGATTCGCGTATTTGCTACTTATCTGAATGATGCAGAAAATGATAATGCTTTTGGTACAGGTAAGGACACAGAAATCAGTGTCGGTATGCAGGTAGAAGCTTGGTGGTAAGCGCTTCGTAATCGACTGATTTTTCTTGCTGGGCGGGATAGAATTATCCCGCCTAAACTCTTCAAGGTAGCTCTTCTCAAATCTCACTTCTTTCTTAATATCACATCATTGCTGTACCATTAGTTTTTCGCTAAGTCTCAATTGTTTGGCTACACCTTAACGGAAGTACCGACAGGTAGCGTTGAGCAACGATCACGATTTGTTCTTGATGCGCTAAGCTCTCGTTAACCTCAATCTATAAGTGACTGAAGAGATAAGTATGACTTACGAGCAGTTTAATCAGTTTTGTTCTGAGCTTCCCGCGACTACCCATATCGTGCAATGGGGGGATTCTCATGTTTGGAAGGTGGGAGGAAAGGTATTTGCCGTAGGCGGTTGGGGCAAATCGGACAAACCCGCCTTTACGTTTAAAACCTCCCCGCTAAATTTTGATTTTCTCAGCGAGCATGACGGGTATATTCCTGCGCCTTATTTTGCGAACGAGGAATGAAATGGATTCAGCAAGTAGAAACGTCGGGTGAACTCGATGAAGAACTAGAGTACTACTTGCGCGAGTCTTATCGGTTGGTGGCGTCAGGTTTGAGTAAACGTAAGCAAAGTGAACTTGGGTTGAACTTGGAAGCGAATCGTTAGCATCCTGTTATTTCTTTTCTTCAATCTATACATTGTTCCTTTCGGTTGCTAGGATCCGCATTCGCGGCTGCACATGGATAAAACTTACGAATTAAGTGACTCATTATGAATGTAGAAAATGTGCTTCCTGAAAATTTCGCAGAGATGCTGGATGTTTGGGAAAACTCAGTCCGAGCGACTCATGACTTCATAACAGAAGAAGATATTGAGTTTTTTAAACCTATTATCATTGAACAAGCTTTTCCGGCCGTCACACTGAAGTGTATAAAAAACGAAACCGGCAATATTCTCGGCTTTGTGGGTGTTCATGAAGCAAAAGTAGAAATGCTATTTGTGTTAGACGCCGCGAGAGGCAAGGGAATAGGGAAAGCATTATTGCAATATGCCATTGAACATCTCGGTGTAAACAAAGTAGATGTGAATGAGCAAAACCCAATGGCGGTCGACTTTTATAAACACATGGGGTTCCATGTTGAGTCGCGCTCGCCTGTTGATGATATGGGAAAACCATTTCCAATTTTGCATATGACGCTCTAAGTCTCGGTTTGTCGTCACTCAATCTGTTAGAAGAAACGCTCAAAGCTAATAACTTTGAGCGTTTCCGTATATATTCATTATTTACAGTGACTTATATAGCCTAAGTGATAGGTTATTTACGCAATTTAATTTTCATATAAGGAACCTAATGGCTGTTTTAAAGATTCTTACCGCACCAGACCCAAAGCTAAAGATAAAAGCTGAAAAAGTATCGGACATTCAATCCGTTCAGACCCTAATCGATGACATGCTGGAAACGCTCTACGCGACAAGTAATGGAATTGGTTTGGCGGCAACTCAAGTGGGCCACCGTGAGGCTATCGTGATTATTGATCTGTCGGAGAGCCGAGATCAGCCACTGATATTAGTGAATCCAGAAGTAGTAGAGGGTAAGAATCGAGCGATGGGACAAGAAGGGTGTTTATCCGTCCCGGATTATTATGCTGATGTTGAGCGTTACACATCCGTTGTCGTTGAAGCTCTAGATAGACACGGCGAACCTGTGAGGATTGAAAGTGATGATTTTCTTGCGATTGTCATGCAGCATGAAATCGATCACTTGGCAGGTAATCTGTTTATCGACTATCTTTCTCCATTAAAGCAGCGTATGGCATTGAAAAAAGTAAAAAAACACATCAAAACAATGGCAAGCTAAACATGACAAAATGATAAATACAGGGAGTGTAATTAATGCAGCCTTTTGAATGTGTGTCATTTCTTTTAGTAGATAACAACCAGATACTTCTTGAAAAGAGATCGATACATAAAGCGAGTGACCCTGGCTTGACCTGTATTCCCGGTGGACATATAGAAGATGGCGAAACTCAGCCACATGCCCTGTGCCGTGAGCTAAAAGAAGAATTGGATCTTACCGCCAATAAGTATCATTACTTGTGTTCTCTTTACCATCCCACCTCTGAGTTACAGCTTTTGCATTATTACGTAGTTAGTGAGTGGCAAGGTGAGATTAAAGCATTGGAAGCAGAGAGCGTAAGTTGGGAAAAGCTTGAATCAGATTCAGTTTCGATTGAGGCAGATAAGCGAGCGATAGAAGAATTCAAACGAGTGAATCATCATCTTTGTTAGCGACTTGAGAGGGGGAACTATGAATCAAGCTAAGGCTTTGTTACCTCTTCCATCATCGAATACAAAAACGGTGAGCTACACTCATATCTCAAGCTCGCTCAGGTTAAGCCAAACTAGTGATCTACAGGTAGAGGAATCTTCCCAATGTCAAAAGGCCTTATTCTACTGACTTCTGTCGTATTCTTTTTCTATGGTCTGGCGTTCGCTATTGCTCCGAACAGTATGCTTAGCCATGCGACTGGTGGATATGCGACTTCTGCATCCATGCTGGTTGATATGCGGGCAACCTATGGGGGTATGTCTGTCGGTGTCGCACTTGTCCTATTCCTACTTTCACAAAAAACGTCAACACACAGTACAGGCTTGTTGGCCGTGATTTTTGTCAATGGGAGTATGGCGACAGGGAGAATCATCGGCTTGGTAAGCGATGGTGAAACAAACAGTACAATGCATTTCTATCTCATGTTAGAGGTGGGAGTGTCGCTGCTTGCCCTATATCTGTTTAAATCGGAAAAAACAGGGGACTGATATGCCAATAGCACACTGTACAATCTCGTCGGATTTGGTTTGCAAAGCAGAGACCGGTGAAGTTATTGAGCGCTGGGGCAGTTTGTCTGAGCAGCCTACCACAGATATGACCATTAATTTTGTTCGGGCTGAGTGGCAAGAGGGGAAGTCGTACTCAATCATTGCGAATCTTTGTTTGCCGTCAGTCTGGTCAGAAAAGTCAGTGAGCGCGCTACAGCTGGGGTTGGCAAAAGCCTTATCAGAAAGTTTTTCTGTCGAGCCCAAAAACGTATTGGTTATGACAACGATTCTAAGTTCAGGCTTCGTGGTGGAAAATGGGCGTGAAGTGACTTGGTAACGTCGTGCCCAGATTTGTACCTTCGCTATGAATTTAGTTCTTCATATTAAGAATGAGTACCGCTGCTAACGCCAGAAAAGCGGTCATCATCAAGAAGACATCGTTGTAGGCCATGATCGCGGCGTCGCGTTGCATGGTACTGAGTAAACTGGCTTCAGCTTGCATCATGGCTGTTGCGGCGTCACTTCCAGATTGCATAAAGAAGGCTTGCTGCTGGTGCAGCGTGTCCCAACCTAATGTACTCACCGACGGCAGAGATTCTTTAATATGTGCGAGGTGTTCACGGGTCTTGTTGTCGAGCAAGGTCGCAATGATAGCAATACTAAAAGCACCGCCAAGGTTACGCATAACATTGGTCAGTGTTGAGGCATCTGGAGTGTCTAGCTTGCTGATGTTTTTCATCGCGACCAGAGATAACGGCACCATAATGAACGGGCTGCCAATAGCACGTAGAATCATCGACAGAATCAACTGGTGACCACCAAAATCTATCGTCATGTGAGTATTAACATAGCAACTCAAGCCGAACATCGCGAAGCCAAAGGTAACTAAGTACTTAGGTTTGATGATTTGAGTCAGCTTCGGAACCAGCGGAAAGATCAAGAGCTGAGGAAAGCCCATCCACATCAGGACTTCACCAATCTCCATCGCGTTGTATTGCTGGATCTGAGTTAGGTACAGAGGCAGCACATAGATTGAACCTAGCAAAGCCATACCCAAAATCAGATAAGCAATACACGACATGGCAAACTGCCCGTCACGCAGCAATCTCAAGTTCACTAGCGGTTTCTTATGCTGCAACTCATTGATAACGAAGTACACTAAACTCACGGCAGAGATAATGCTTAGCGTAATGATAAAGCTGGAGCTGAACCACTCTTCACGGTTTCCTTCTTCCAATACTACTTCGAGACAACCCAAGCCTAACGCCATAGTCGCAATGCCGAACCAATCGGCTTTTTTGAGGGTATTTAGATTTAGCTTCTCGTCATCCAAACCATAGCGAATCATTGTAATCACCAGAAGCGCTGGTGGAATGTTGATATAAAAGATGTAATGCCAGGAAAGATTTTCTGTCAGCCAGCCACCAAACGTTGGGCCGATGGACGGAGCAAACGTAGCGGTAACACCGAACAACGCCATACCGACGGCTCGCTTGTTAATCGGCAGTAGCTGAATAACCAGAGAGAAGGCGAGAGGAATTAATGCACCGCCACTAAACCCTTGCATTGCACGGAATACGATCATCGAGGTCATGTTCCATGAAAAAGAGCAAAGCAGTGATGACAGTGTGAAGATTGCTGTTGTCCAAGTCAGGTAACGACGCTTGCCTAGGGCTTTAGACAACCAGCCACTGAGTGGGATAGCAGTCATCTCCGCGACTAAATAGGATGTCGAAATCCATGAGCTCTCATCCAGAGTCGCAGACAACGCACCTTGTATGTCTTTCAGCGATGAGTTGGTGATCTGAATGTCGAGAATAGCCATGAAGGCGCCGATCAAGCCACCAAATAAAGCGATCCAGTGGCGTGTTGACACTTCATTCTCTTGAACGGCAGGTGAGTTTAAGGTTGCTTCCGACATGGATTAACCTCTGGTATCAATGGTTGCCACAACTGATAACCCCGGTAGTAATCGGCCTTTCAATGCTTGTTGGTCGGGGATGGTGATTTTAACTGGTACGCGCTGAACAATCTTGGTGAAGTTACCTGTCGCGTTCTCCGGAGGCAATAGCGCAAATTTAGCGCCAGTGGCAGGTGAAAAGCTGTCTACGACACCTTCTAATGGTTGGCCTGGAAAGGCATCCAGCTCGATCTCAACTTTTTGTCCCTGATGAATGCCGCTCAACTGAGTCTCTTTGAAGTTAGCTTCTATCCAGACGTCACTCGTCGGCACCAAGCTCATTAATGGTGTACCAGCTTGAACCAACAGACCTTCACGCACACTGCGCTTGCCCACGATACCATCTACCGGCGCATAGATTTTGGTGTAGTCGAGGTTGAGCTGAGCTTGCTCGACGGCTGTTTGAGACTCAACAATGGATGCCTGAGCTTGTTTAATGTCACTATCGATGACCGTGAGCTGATCGTGAGCAGCAACCAGACTCGCTTTCGCTTCATCCAGCTCGGCCTGAGTGACTTTTTGTTGAGCCAGCATGTTGTCGACTTCATCTTGCGAAGCGTAGTTGCGTTTAAGAAGGCTGCGTGAACGTTGTACTTGCTGAACAGCGCGATCATATTCCGCTTTTGCTGAATCGACGCGGCTTTCTGCTTGATGGATTTGGCTTTGTTGCAAGGTTTGCTGTGCTTTTAAATTCTCTACGCTGGACTGTGTGACGGTGAGGTGTGCTTTCGCTTGTTCGAGAGCAGTGCGGTAGTCACGGTCGTCAATTTGGACTAACAGATCGCCTTTTTTGACTTTTTGGTTGTCATTGACAAAAGAGTGTTCAATGTAGCCAGCCACTTTAGGGCTAATCGTGGTGATCTCTCCCTGAAGGTAGGCGTTGTCGGTGGATTCGAAGTACTGACCGTATCCAAACCAGTACCCACCGCCCAGTAATCCTAGTGACAGCATAATGGCTGTCGCTATAAGAGGGGCTTTTCTGGATTTTGCTGGCTTAGTCTCGGTATGTGTATTCGTCATTATTTTTCTCGTATTCATTTTTCGTCTTCGGCGGATGTTACAAATTGTAAATGATTTAGATTGATTGATAAGATAGGAAAAAAGAGAAACACTGTTGCAAAAATTTAACTAATGAAGGCGTGAGGTGATGAGATGGATTTGAATGCGATTGCTGTTTTCGCACAAGTTGTTGATTGTGGGAGTTTTACTCATGCAGCGGATGCACTGAATATGACCAAGTCAACTGTGAGCCGAAAGTTAGTTGAGCTGGAAAAGCATCTAGGTGTGCGCTTGATCACGCGTTCAACGAGAAGTTTAGTGTTAACACCGGAAGGTGAGCGGTTTTATCAATCCAGCCTGCAAATGCTGGAGATTATGAATCAGGCTGAGCTTGAAGTGTCTGCCAATCAGGATTTGATTCGCGGACCATTAAATGTGGTGTTACCAGTTGAGCTGGGTCATCAAATCATGGGCTCATACATCAACGCTTTTCTCAAAGAATACCCCAGCGTCACCATTAACCTCGAACTGTCGAATCGAGAAGTGGACATCATCGCTGAAGGCATTGATTTGTACGCGCAAATTGGTGAATTAGAAGACTCTGCTTTGGTTTCTCGTCCACTGACGAAATCACAGCGTGTATTGGTTGCCAGCCCAGAGTACCTTGAGGAGCACGGAGGAATTGAGTCTCATCGTGACTTAATTCCACCGCATCAAATGGTTGAGGTATTTAACCGCGCGGTGAGGTTGCCTAAGTGGCATCTGATTCCAGAAGACGGAGACTCCTTGCAAATTGACCTGCCACACCGATTACGAGTCAACACCATTACCGCCTGTCTGAAAGCCTGTCTGGACGGGCTTGGCATCGCAGTATTACCTGAATTCATTTGCCGGGAGCACTTTGCCAGCGGGCGACTTATTCAACTGCTTCCTGAATATAAAATGCCAGAAGTGCTTGTGAGTTTGGTCTACGCAGATAGGCAACTCATGCCGAAGCGTAAAAAGGTCTTTATCGACTTTTTATTAGAGGCATTCAGCAAAGACCTTGCTGCACGCGGGTGAGCCAAATTCGCAAGCCTCTGTTATATCTGCTGGACTAGACTCTATTTAAAAGGATTGATAAAGGTAAGGTCTGCGAATGAGGTTGAAGTCTTGGCTTGTTAGTGTGGTACTACTGATGGTTACTTCAGTTTCCTACGCCAGTGATAGTAAACGAATTAAAATAGTTAGTCAGGAATGGCTTGGATACACCAATAGCGACGGCACAGGCCTTTACTGGGAGATCGTTAAAGCCGTTTTCCAACCTTTGAATGTTTCCCTTACCCTAGAAGTATTGCCATGGAAACGAGCCAAGCATCTTGTCCGAAAACAGGAAGCCAGCGCTTATTTGGGCGATTACTTTTATCCAAACGCGGATGCGTTTCTATATCCACAATGGCACCTTAGTGTGGAAGAGGATGTAATTGTTGTATTTGCTCGAGGCTCGCTTGATTGGGAAGAGCAGCAGCTTTCATCACTGGTAAATAAGAAGATCGCTTGGGTTCGGGGTTATGGTTTTGAGAAGGGCTTTCTTAAAGATATTCCGCTTGAATTGGTAGAGGTAGACAGCGCCGAGCAAGGGATGAAACTTCTAAAAAAGGGCAGAGTGAGCGCTCTAATAGATTATCCATCAAGCATGGCTAGTTCAGAATTGTTAGCGACAGACGCGTTTGTTACTGAAGTTGCCAAGAAAGGGGAGAAACTTTACGTCGTATTTTCTAACACCGAGTCATCAAACACACTCATTGAGATGTTTGATACCCATATGCCACAACTTATCCAGTCTGGTGAACTAAAACAAATTTATCTTACTCATGGTCAAGATTATGAGGCTTACATGTCATCGATTGGGGAGTGATCTGTCAATTTAGAACTGACAGATCACTGGTATCATTATTCGCACTCTGGAAAATGTTCCCTTAAATCTTCCAGATCGGTTAGCACTGCAAGGTAAGTCGAAGCTTTGGAGTTGTTTGCTGGACCTACGACAGTACCTGTTTTATGTAGCATTCCCATGCTAGAAATTGTACTGGCGGACTTTAATGAAAGTTCTAAAGCGAGCAACTCTTTCGAAAACCCTTTTAAATCTTGCGCAATTTCTTTGGCATCCAACGTCGCGGCAAGTTCTGATATTTTTGATTGGGTGTTGATGAAAGAAATAGAATCAGCGGCAATGGTTTTAGTGACGACTTTCAAATGATCCGATTTGCTTGCAGTAATCGCTTTGCTGTTGATACATGAGATCTTGAGTTCATTGATGCTGTAACCATTAACGATAGTGATCCCCTGAGTAGCGGATTCTCCTGAAGCTTTTAGGCTTTCCGAACCGCTGTCGGCGGAATGCTTGCTAGTATCACTCCAGTTGTAGACTCTTACGTTTGTTCTATTCAATTCTTTCTGAAGAGTATTGGCGGCTTTATTGATGCTCTTACTACTTGAAGTGAGCGCTTTTTGGCATTCTTCTTCGTTACATGTGGCTAAATTTAATGTAGCGTTTGTGAGGGCCTGGTTGAGGTTAAAGGCGAGGGTTGAAATCGCGATTGGATCTTCGCTATCCGATTTATACTCATGTTGAATTACCGTTGCGTTGACTGGGTTACTACCTGATGATTGGTTAAAACAGTTTGAAGTCATTGGCGAGCGGTTTCTGTCTGAATAGCACAAATCTCCAATCTGATAAGTGAGCTGGCCATCTAGGCTTATTTGAGTCGTTTGCAGAGGATAAAAACGTATCGGGTCGTTAATCCCTCCTTCGTTTTTGGCGGTGTAGGTTAGTCCGTCAAAAACAGTCAGTTGGTTTGAGCTACTGCACGCGGATAGGCTGGCAAGGCAAGCTGCGACTATGATTCCCTTATTCATTTGAATCCTTCCTTGGTGTTATATGAATTGAGATTAATATTGAAAGCTAATTATTATAGAAAACTCAATATTCATAAGTGATCTGTATCATAGTGTCTGATTTCTAGACTTCACCTTTGTCTAAATAGATTGTCTCCTCCAATGTTGTGCCTTTTCTTGCAGGTTATGATCTACTGCTAAAGAGTGGTGTAACTTAAAAGAGCAGGGTAAGACTCTTGATAAATCAGTAATAATGCCGCGCCGTTGCTAAGCGATGACGCGGCATAAAGCTTAAGGTCGTTGCAGAGGACGTGCTGTTGTATGAGTCAGAGCATTGAGACTGCTGCCTTGCGCAGCGAGAAACTGCTCAAAGGTTCGAATTCCTCCGCGATCGTCAATCCGTTGGATCGTCGCGATGGAGGAGACAATTCCTGTAAACATAGGCGTTACTCCTTACGATCAACTGGCTAAAGCGCTGGTGTTTTGTAGTCGATAGGCGACGATGTCTTCGATCGTTAATACCGGCATCCCATGCTCTCGTGCGAACTCAACAATCTGTGGAGCGCGAGCCATGGTGCCATCAGGGTTTGTTACTTCACATAGAACGCCAGAAGGAGCTAAGCCCGCTAGAGTCATTAAGTCGACCGTTCCTTCTGTGTGGCCGCGGCGACTTAAAACGCCACCAGAGCGTGCACGTAAGGGAAATACATGCCCAGGGCGCGCCAAATCCTGCGGCTTTGCATCTGGCGCAATAGCGGTCTGGATAGTGGTGACGCGGTCATGGGCTGAGACGCCGGTGGTAACGCCTTTTTTAGCTTCAATTGAAACTGTGAATGCCGTCTGATTCGCACTGTCGTTACGGCTAACCATAGGCGGTAAATCGAGTTGAGTGGCTTTGTCATCCGTTAAGCACAGGCAGACAATCCCGCTGCATTCTCGAATCATTAGTGCCATTTGCTGGGGTGTGAGATGTTCAGCAGAGTAAATTAAGTCACCTTCATTTTCTCTGTTTTCATCATCAAGTAATAAAACGCCTTGTCCGTGCTTTAGAGCATCAAGAGCCGCGTTGACGCGGTCGATAGGAGTGCCAAATTCGGCAAGTAAAGATGTCTGATTCATGGTGTTTCCTTATTGTTTACCAGAATCAGGGCAATATGTGATAGAAGACAACGCAAAATGCACCAGCGTTTCGTAATGAAACATCTGGTGTGCATCAATTCTCTCTCATCCGGACTATAACCGTCGGCTCTGGCATCTCACCAGATCTGCTGACCTCGACGAATCGAGCGCTCGCGGGCTCATCTTGTTAAAGATATACCGCCGGTGGGGAATTTCGCCCCGCCCTGAGAATAAATATATGTATTAAGTACCCATTGTTATGGGCGGCCTTAGCATAGTGCATTTCGGGATTGCAGGGAAT
Source organism: Vibrio coralliilyticus (assembly GCF_024449095.1). Classification (NCBI taxonomy): domain Bacteria; kingdom Pseudomonadati; phylum Pseudomonadota; class Gammaproteobacteria; order Vibrionales; family Vibrionaceae; genus Vibrio; species Vibrio coralinecrosis. Next base: position 1,882,874 of record NZ_CP024627.1, on the reverse strand, counting down.
GGAAAAGTGACACAGAGCCTTTAGAGGCCGAGTGAGCAATTTGGACTCTTTCGTAAACAAGGTGCATCTAAGAAATTGGTTCTTGATCTCAAGTTAGGTTGAGGTTTTATCCTGCGTTTTCTTAGTTTAAAGGAGGCCCAGAGATGGGTCATCGCTGAGCACAGGATTTTGATAAGGAGCAACTATGATCCCAAGGAACTCAACATTGCGTGTCGCTCGACCAACGAACGAATTAGATACTCTCACCAATATGTATATCAACGGCTTAGGCTTTGAATTGCTGAGCAGCTTTACCGACCATGAAGGTTTTAGCGGAACCATCATCGGTCATCCAGCTCATCCCTATCATTTAGAATTTACACACCACTACGGCAGCCATGTTGCGCCTGCACCAAGTCAAGATAACTTACTGGTGTTTTACGTACCTGACGAAAGTGATTGGAAGCGTTGCTGTCAGAATATGCTCGGTGCGGGTTTTCAGAAAGTGATCTCATTCAATCCTTATTGGGAAAACGTTGGATGTACTTTTGAAGACATCGATGGTTACCGCGTTGTATTGCAGCGTCAGGTTTGGGAGGCGTAATGGGCAATTTAGAGCATGTAAAATTAGATCGAGATATGCGAATCGCGATTGTACTTGGCTCGTCAAAGGCAGATGGCAATACACATCAATTCGCTGAAGCTGTTGCTGCGGTTTCTGGGGGTCGTGTGTTTGACTTGTCAGATTATGACATCACATATTACGACTACAAACATCAGAACGAATCCGATGATTTTCTTGAGTTGATGCGTACATTGGTGGATGCAGACCATATAGTTTGGGCGTCCCCTGTGTACTGGTATTCGATGTCAGCTCAGATGAAAGTGGTTTTTGACAGGTTGTCGGACTTGACGGAGAACGACAAGCTTTTAGGTCGGCGATGGGCAGGAAAAAGCATGTCGGTCATTTCTACGGGCTATCAATCTACGTGTCCATCGTGTTTTATTGAACCATTTGTGATGACCGCTCGGTATTTTGATTTAGATTTCAGAGGCCACCAATATCTCTCTATTCAAACGGAAGCTGATCTTACGCATATAGAATCGGCTGCTAGAAAAGCGGCAGCGCATATCAACAGCCAGCAAATTCGTGAGAAAGACGTCAGCGTACAATAACTGTGAAAGCGTTCAATCTGGGCGTTGAAACTTTTGCCCAGATTGAAACCGAGCTATTCGTAGTCGCTAATGATAAGTGACTGTTAAAACGGGGCCCATTCCCAGTTCGCGGGAGCTGATATCAAGACCATTCAGGCTCTTGGGTACAATGATAAGCCCAGTGTTTTCTCCGTTAAGCCAAGATTGAAGTAAGCCCGAGTTGGTCAAATCGATACGGTAAACACCAGTCTCTTTTGGTGAGAAGGTGGTTAGGTAGTCGCCAGAACCGCCATTATCGTAAATCGATTGCCAGGTCGCCGTCTGCTCATTCCAATTTTGATTGACGCGATACAATTCCAAAATTGCCAGTCGAAGCATTGGTCACGTGTAATGCCAATATCACTGAATCGAATTCAACGCCTTCAGGTAATGCAGAGACATCAAACTTCATCAGCGCATTGGTTTTTCCATATTTGGTATCAAGCAAGTCAGCAAGTAAGCCGTCTGCATGATTGTTGAAGTTTTCAGAAGCTTTGCTGGAGGCGATAAAGGTATCGTCGATGGTTGGTAACGATAATGAGTTAACAGGTGTCTCACAGTCTTTGCGTTCGTTGTAGCTCACGACTAGTGCTGGTGGTGTACCTGTTTCGCTTGAATCAAAGTCAAGGCCATCTGTCGTACCGGCTGACGCGATGACTAGGCCAAAATTGCCATCATGATCCCATAAGTCGAGTAGGTGGCTGTCGGTTAGATCAACATCGACCGTTCCCGTTGATGATGGTATGAAGTGGGTCAGTGTTCTTCCGGCGATTTGTTCACCATCCACTGAATTCCAGGTCGCCGATGAGTCTTTCCACTCCTCTGCAGCGACATGAACGCCATACTCTCCATAAGATTTGTTGGTGACTTGCAATTCAAGCTTAACACCGGCTATATCGACACAAGTTGGAATGGATGAAACGTCAAAGGCCATTAGGCTCATAGTTCGGCCGTAGGTAGAATCAGATGCATCGGCGAGCAAGCCATCTTCGTGTCCGTCAAAATTAGTCTCTGGCTGTGATTGTGCGACAAAAACATCTTGTGTAGCGGGTAAGCGAATGAACGAAGGGGAGGTATCAGGATCTTGATTTTTAAGTATCGAGAGACGATCCGCGGATTGAACCAATTCCATCGTTTCTCCGACTTCGTTGAGTGACCACCAATTCACGTTCTCTGGTAAACGGAGGCTATCCGCTTCTCTCTCCTCTCTTGTCAGCGTTGAAGCTGAAGCATCAAACTGCGCAGTTCGGACGGTCATGGAGTCTTTCAACACTTGAATGACTTTTACTTGCTGAATACTTGCTGCATCTAGCGTCCAGCTTTTAGGGTCATTAGCAGAGCGGGCTGCTGCCCCCCAACTGCCTTCACCGATGTACACTGTTCCTCCGGTTGGCGAACTAACAAAGTTGTTACCGTCCGGTTTTAGTTCTCGGGTCGCTTTGGTTAAGTGACTATCTGATTCGACAACGAGATTCATACTGTGCTGGTAAAACAACTCTGCCCACCAGCTAAACAGATCTGGGCTATCAGACTTGGATGAAACGTGAGGAAACATTGGTCTGTGGTATTGTGCCACGCGCCAGATGTTCTCTTCGCCATGAGTGGCCAAATCTTGTTCTAGCCATTCGTTCATTTGGGAGGCATAGCTTGACCAGCCACTTTTGCGAAATTGGCTGTTCAGCGTGTAGACGCGAAGTAATGGCGAAATGTTAACAACGTTGTAGGTATCGAAAGGATTACACTCGCCATTACCGTCAGCATCGACTCCAAACACTTTACACAGCGTTGAGTAATCGTAATCTTCGTGGTTGCCGTGGGTTGGAATGAATGGGTAGGTACGTTTGTACGCTTTGCCATCTATCTGGTCACTGGAAAAGGTCAATGCCCAATCTTCTAAGTACTGAGCCATTTGCGACGCGCTGTTTTGGCTGGTGTAATCGCCGCCGTGAAGAATGAATAAGGGGCGAACCTTCGCTACTAGCTGATTCCCCATTCTTCGGTTGGTCCACCCTGTGCGAGTATCGCCCCCAGCGATCATGACAAACTCACTATTGTCTATAGGAGCGGTGCGGAACCAAAAGCGCTCACCACAACCTTGTTGGTCACAGACACGATAGTAAACGGGGGAATCCGGCGTCAGGTTATCCAATCGGACAAAATAGCTGAGTAAGTCGCCAGCAAATACATGATCGTAGCTAGGTTGTTTGGTTAGCCATGTGGCTTCATCGGTTGACGTTCCATATTGCACATAGGGTTGTTCACTCTCGCCGTTAGGAGAGAATCCAATGACCGCTTCTCGCGCAGGGTCACCGTCCCAGACTACTCGATGATATTGTGTCGCGGCTCCCGCATTCAGGCCGGTGAGCCCGGCTACGGCTAAAAGTGACAGTGTTGCAATCCTTCGAATCATTATAAAGTCCATAGTTTATGGGTTAGAGTCGGTCTAAACTGACCATGAAAATTCGACTATTGGGCTTGAGTGACCAAGATTAAAAAGGCGGCATTTCGATAGGGAAGGGTTTTCACTTGCCCATCACGAAAGTCAACGGCGTTTGCCCCTTCGCCCAATCGAGAGTAAAAGCCGCTTAAAGGAATTGAATGGTCTGCTGTCCAGTAATCACCTTTGCGCACCCTAGGAAAAAATCCGCCACTGATTTTGGCCTGCCCATTTGGAACCGAGAGGTTAATCAGTGTGGAGAGCTCGTCCGTTGTGGGGACTCGCCAATCACTGCGGCCACACAAGGATTCGGCGTTGGTTCGAGTGACATGGTCGAAACTGTCGCAGCGACCATCGTCAAAGAAACAATCGCCGCGATCTGGGACACCTCGCGTGCCATCAAACCATGAGTACGACCAATACGAATCATGGATGTTTTCAGAGTCTGTTTTCACTTCCCAGAGTAATCCCGTTTTCTTATCCAACACGCAGCTCCAAGGCCCACTCCAGATATCGATGGGTTGACCTCCCATAGTTATCTTTTGCCATCGTGATGGTTGTGGTTCTTCTTGCTCAATAGGGTTGAAGTAAGCGATGACTACTAAGCTTGCAATCAAAGTAGCGAGTATCGACAGTCGTTTAATCATTGTGTTACCTCAAGTGCTAAACGTATGCCTTGAGCATGTCGCGTGTGTGCTATTTGGGAATGGTCAAAAGCGGCAACCCAAAGACATACACCATCACGTATTGCAATATCCTGCGCTGATCCTGTATCTAATTTTCGAGCGATTTCGAGTGACCATGCTCCGTTGTTCCACTGCCCAAATGCACGGACATCACCTCGGTCACCTTCAAACTGATTGGAGTTGTGTAATACCGAAGGAAGGGACGTCTTGAGGGGAGATTGGTCAATGTTATGTGAGTAAACCTTAGTGTCGTGCCAGCTCAGGTAAGGACCGTGATTCGTAGATTGGTTGATAGACGAAAAAGAGCCGGTTAGGTCTGTATTAGGCAGTCGTTTCGGGGTGACGCCATTAGGTGAATACCACTGCCAATTCATGACGTAAGCCCCAGACTCTTTGCCGTCAGTGATATAGCCAGCGGTATAGCGCCTCTTAGCTGGGTCAACTTGCTGAGGAGTGGTGAACGAATTGTCATCCGCCTGATACATGCCATTGGTTCGTACAGCCTTCCAATGCCATAAATCACGAAGGCTGTTATCTGGCGAATAGTGATAACCTTTGCCGTGCCAATTGGCAGGTTTGCCCTCTAGAGGCTTAGGCCCAAGGTGAGCGGTTCCATCGGCGCCTAGGTTGCATGTATTGGAGATCATGATTGCAAGTTTGTCTTCATAGAATCGCTTTTCGTCGAAGCGATAAAAGCCGTCTTCTTGGACTTGCCAACCTTTGTCTGTTTTAACCAGAGGGAGGTGATCCAGACTTTCGGTTGGATCATCCCAAGTGATGTGGAAGAAAATATCCTGCTGGTTGTGGATTGCTTTGATGCTGATGCGAGTATGGCCATTTTCAAACCCTTCTCCACCATAGGTTTCTACATAGGTCGATGGTGTATTTTGCCAAATGGGCTCTTCGGCGATGCCATCAATGTTGATAACTTGCTCTGAAGAAAGGGGGGCGGCCGTCAGTACTAAAGAGGAAGTCAGAAAGATGCCCGCCCAAGGGAGAAGGGTAAGCGTTAATACTGCTAATATTTGCAATATTTCATGCTTGGTTATTCGAGTTGAAAAGATAGTGAGAAATGCCGCCACACCATATTGGAGAAAGTAACCGCCAGCGTGCAGAAATACGTAAAGTAGTGCCCCGTGTGCAAGATAAAAGTGAAGCTTGCTTGCATCACCTGCGTAACCGCTAAGTAGCAGCCACCCAGTCACAATTAATGCAGGGAAGAGCACGTAGCTCACTTTAATGAAGCGTTTGTTAAATGCGTTTATCCCTCGAAGCTGGCTCGATTTAACACTCGGCCCGAGCCTCCAACGATAAATACAATATGAGAGCGCCAAAGCACTTAACGCAATACCGGAATAGATGTGGATGGAATGCAATTGCCCTTGAGGAAGCCACACTGAGAAGAAAAGCCATTGCGGATGGCTTACTGTTGCAATGCGAAAGCCTGTTAAAAGATTCATCAGAACACACAGCATGGCAAAGCCATGCAGCACGACCCAAGGTAGTGTCCGTTTCATTAAGCAAATTGAGTGAGTTGACAAAGGTGAGCCAACTTTAAAGTAAATGATTTAAAAGGATAGGATATGAATCACATATGAATTATGTTTAATATTAATTTCTTGTCACTGTAACAATTAGGGCGATGCGGAGACATCTATTCTATCAACTTAATAAACAAGGGTATTAGCCTTTAGCCCATATCACTCGTGGATTACATTACTGGCGAAGCTACTTTAGTGCTGATTTATAGCAAAATGGTTCTTTAGAACAATGATGAATGGCGAGTAAAACTATGTGAAAAGGAAATGGCTCAGATCTAATCTGACAGGAACGAGTCGAAAAGGGAGTAACTGTCAGATCAGGTCTGAATTAATACATCAGTTCAGAAAATATTTAGTCCAAAGCTCCCTTTAATATCAAAAAGAACGGTCTCTGTTTTCTCTCTAGATGTTTGGCTTCCTTTCCTCAAAACATCAATTAATTGGGCGCGATCATTAAGAAACATCTGTCTTCTTTCTCTGATGGGCTTAAGTAGCTCTTGTAAGCATTCTTCTAGTATTTTTTTTGTTGTGCCATCACCCAGCCCGCCGCGTTGATAATGTTCTTTGAGTTGGCTGATATAATCCTTATCTGGATGGAAAGCATCAAGGTAGGTAAACACGACATTGCCTTCGATGGACCCTGGCTCTTCTATTCTCAGGTGATTGGAGTCGGTATACATGGATTTGACCGCTACAGAGATTTCTTTTTCACTGGCACCGAGATTAATGGTATTGCCCATCGTCTTAGACATCTTATTTTTACCATCTGTACTAGGTAAACGGGGAACGTTACTGAGTAAAGGACGGCATTCATTTAAGACATCTTTTCCAGCTAATGAGTTTATTTTCCTCACTATCTCATTGGTTTGTTCTAGCATGGGTATCTGGTCATCGCCAACGGGAACTAGAGAGGCATTAAAAGCTGTGATATCAGCAGCTTGAGATATAGGGTAGGTCAGAAAACCTGCTGGAATAGAACGTTCAAATCCTTTGTTTTGAATTTCACTTTTGACCGTTGGGTTCCGCTCTAGCCGGCTGATAGTAACGAGATTACTGTAATACATAGTTAATTCGGCAAGAGCTGGTAGTTGTGACTGTAGACAAATGGTCGTTTTAGACGGGTCTATACCGACTGCTAAGTAATCTGCAACTACATTTAGGATATTCGAAGATACCTTTTTCGGGTTATGAGCGTTATCAGTAAGGCCTTGTATATCCGCAACAAGAATGGTTTGCTCATGAGTGTTCTGTAGGTCGACACGTTGTTTTAAAGACCCGACATAATGTCCGAGGTGCAATGGGCCGGTCGCTCTATCTCCGGTTAAGATAACTTCTCGTATTTCAGTTGATTGCTTTTTCAGCATGATTTTATCTCCTAGTTAAATAGGTTGCTACTGGAGATAAAAGAAGTGACATACTTAGCTACCTTCCAGCAGCTAAAGAATGTAAGAATTCAGTGCCGCTCTAATTAGAGCGCCACCAGAAGAAAGATGAAGTGAGTGCAGAAATATTGTTCATTCGAACAAGCTACCAATAAACATCCATAAAAACAAATCGTTGAACCCCCACTTTCAATAGAAAGTTCATGTCAGCAAGGGGGGACGCGTAACGAAAAGTTCCCCTTTAAGTTGTAAGGGCACATACGTACTTTGAGCGTTCTGATATGCATAATGTGGGTTGAGCTCGTCACGTATAGGCTCATTTCTGGACAACAATGATGTAAGTGAATGCGTGAGTTAAGTCATGGCTATCTTGTAGGATAGACGTTCTACAACATATAGAGTATTACTTACACGCAATAATAGGTATGTGTTGCCAGTTCGTTGTGTATTGTCTAGTGAGCAAATCTCGACGCATCGCCCATTTTTTCTGTATTCCCTGAGCGCCAAGAAAAACAGTATCTCTTCCGTATCGGTCATTGATGTTATCAAACACAGACATAAGCTTATCGTTATTTGGTTCAGGGTTGAAAAGGTCAGGTTGAGTATATCTACCATCAACCAAATCAAGCAAACCCACCCCAATTTTATAGTAAGGCACACCAGGCTTATAGATTTCTTTAGCCATGGCAACACAAGCTTTAGTTATCTGATTCACGTCAGAAGTCGGGTAAGCGAAGCGGTGTATGGCTCTATATGAAAATGTTTTTTCATCATAAGAGCTACTTGCAGCGAAACAAAGCACCACTTTACAAAGTGACTTTTGGTTACGTGCTTTACGGGAAGCGATGTTTGCATGTTGGCTTAGTGCCTGAGTCAATTCATCAAGTGTCTTGATTCGTTCACCCACAGAGCGAGTTGAGTAAATCTGTTTTTTATCTTGCTGAACGTTATCCCATACTTTACAGCTTTCACCATTTAATTCTCTCACTGTTCGTTCGACTTCAACGTTAAAATTTTTACGAGCAAGACCAACAGGGTAATTCTTTAACTGCAGGGCAGTAGTAATGCCTAAGTGTTTAAAGTGAGTAGTTAAGCGCCTGCCAATACCCCAGACGTCAGAAACTTCGAATAAAGACAGAACCTTGTCTATATCTTGCTGATTTCCCAACACGCACACTCCCTGATGATCACGAATGTTTTTAGCGCAGTGGTTCGCGATTTTTGAAAGGGTGAGGGTAGGTGCAATACCAACGCAAACAGGTAAACGGCACTCTTTCCAAACAGCTTTACGCAGTTTTAAGCCATGCTCTTTTAAGTCAGGAATTGCAGGGTAAACACGCTCAAATGAAAGGAACGACTCATCGATTGAGTAAACATACTGTTGAGGTGCAAAGCGTCCTATTACGTCCATCATCTTTGATGATAAATCAGCGTAAAGCTCATAATTAGATGAGCAAACAATGACCCCTTTTTGCTCACAAAGGTTTTTAACTTTGAAATAGGGCGTAAATTTAGGAATACCTGCTATTTTTGCTTGTCGGTTTGCCGCCACAATCACACCATCATTGTTTGATAGAACAACGACAGGTTTTCCTCTCCATTCTGGCCGAAACACTTGCTCTGCAGAGCAATAGAAGCTATTAGAGTCAACGAGAGCAAACATATTAGTCCAACAAGTAACAAGGCCTAAAGCAGCGAATGGAGCGTATAACGACGCCTTCTATCGAAAATGTGTCATATTCCATAATCGGAACAGGACGATACTTTGGATTGGCAGAAAGTAGTAATCGCTTGGTTAAGTCGAATTGCTTGCATACAAACTCACCATTTATGTTTGCAACGATTATGTCTAGATGTTGAGCGGTAGGGTAGCGGTCTACAATCAAAATATCATTATCAAAAATACCAACCCCCTGCATCGAATCGCCTTTAGCTTGACCGATAAAAGTTGAGCTTGGGTGATCTATAAGGAATTCATTCAGGTCACAACCAAGTTGAGCGTATTCAGCGGCAGGTGACTCAAAACCTGATACACCTGCGCTTGCGTAGATTGGGATTACATGCATACAACTAAGTACTGTTTAAATACACAGTGCTTAGTTTGAGCCAAAGAGAGGCACAGTTCAAGCCGAAAGTGTAGGAAAGGGAGTCTATTGGCCAAAAAGACAGGTGCAGATTACCTAACAATACACAGCTCATGAAAATGTCAGATGCGTTGCGATCGTGAACCGTGACAGGTGACAAGAGAGCTGCGAGGTGTTTTTTAATCGTAGTGCACCAACATCCACACAAAACAAAAGTAATCATAGAATTATGATTATGAGTAAATATTGTTTTTGGGGCACTAAAACGGTGAAACCCCGATGTTGGTAGCATCGGGGTTTCGAATTTTTAGAAGTCTCGGTTGGTAAGGCCGATATTCTTTATGCAAAAGGCTGGATGTAATCCTATTTAATTCCTTGGTAGGGAATTAAATGCGGATGAAGTCCATGTGCTCAACTTTTGGCTTGAAAGCGTGACGTTGAACGTCTTGTGGCTTAACTTTTACTTCAGCGCCATCGATCACTAGAACGATACCTTCGTAGAATTCAGGCTTGTCCATTTGGTTAACAACGTCGTCGTGGTTAAGAACGATAGATACTGGCGCAGCCTCACCACCGTAAACGATAGCAGGGAATTGACCAGCGTGACGTAGGCGGCGGCTCGCACCTTTACCTAGTTCAGTACGTACTACTGCTTCAAATTTCATAGTATTTACTCTCAAATATGAAAAAATAACGTCACATTCTGCGATGCGACCTCGCGTGAATGTGGTAAGCGCTTTCGAGTAATTGGTAGTAACTCTTCAAGCGAGCGCGGATACTATCACTCTCTGGTTTTTCTCGCAATAGAAAACCCGCTTAACAAGGTATCTTTTGAGTAAATATTTTCAGTCGCTTACTGTCGATTGGACCAAATGCAAGATAGCCAATTGTCATCTCCAAACAAGTATTCAAATGAACCGAATCTGAATGTCTTTCTCACGCGTGATTAAGTCTCACCACAGTATTGTTCATATCGTAAATGATAGATCGACTGAGGAGTCTTTATGAGTCCAGTAAGTATTGTGGTTATCGCGTTGAATGAAGAGAAGAGAATTGGCCGCCTAATGGAAGATTTGAGCAAGCAGACACATCGCGATTTTGAAGTGATTCTTGTCGATTCAGACAGTGAAGACGCGACAAGAGAAGTGGCGAGCGCGTATGAGGCTTCTTTACCTGTATTGACCGTGCATAAGATGGATACACGCGGTGTGAGTCTAGGGCGTAATATGGGCGCATCTATGGCAAAGCATGAGCGTTTGTTATTTCTCGATGCCGATGTGCGACTAGCGCCAAACTTTTTAGCTAACGCCGTCAGCCAGTTAGAAGAAAAGCAGCTTGAGGTTGCGGGTGTGTATATGGGCGCCAAAGCTCTGCCTGTGGTACACAAGCTGGGTTATGGTTTGTTTAATTTAGGTCTGTTTACGACCCAGTATATTTTTCCCACAGCGGTCGGGGCGTGTATTTTCTCGACCAAACGTGTTCACGAGCAGTTGAATGGTTTTGATAAGCAAATCGTTTTGTGTGAAGGCTGTGATTACGTGAAGCGTGCTAGCAAAACATGGCGCTTCCGCTTCTTGAATCTGACGTTCGGCTTTGATCCTCACCGCTTAGAACAAGAGGGTATTTTCAAAGTGGGCATGACTTACTTCAAAGCCAATGTGCGCCGATTCTTTTTCGGTGAAATGCGTAATAAAGAGATGGGAAATAAGTTTGGCCATTATAAAGAGCAGTAAGACTCAGGGTATAGCCACGTTTAAAGTGGCGCGTAATGAAGGGGAGGTGGAGTACCTCTCTACGCGATTAGACTGGAATCTCGCTAGCAAAATCTCTAATAAAACTCAGCTTCAATTAGCTGAGTTTTTCTTTTTTATAATTTTTAAGATATGGTTAAGGTATATAAATTACCTATATTCAGTCTATTACGATGCTGATAATTAATAATAATCATATTCTCAACTTGCTTGCGGGCTCAGTGGAAGATGCTGAATCCGGACAAAAAACTATGCTTGGCGGTAATGAAGTTGCGTTGCTTCAATACATGATCGAACACCCTCATAAACCTTTATCTAAGTCAGAACTTCTGGAACAGGTCTGGCACAAGAAAGGGGTTATTGTCGAAGAAAGTAGCTTGCTTCATTGTGTGTCAAGCTGCCGAAAAGCGCTTCAAGACAGAAACAGTGAAATTATCAGCACCATACGTGGTGTTGGTTATCAATTTAATGGTGATGTCAGAGATTATGAGCCTGAGGAAAACAGTGATGAGTCAGCTCAATCTACATCATTGAACGTTTCTGGAGAGGCGGACGTAGCGTCATCAGTATTGAGGAAGCAGAATGCACGCTATTTAGTGGTGTTTAGTTTGAGTGCTCTGGTGGGCTATCTTCTTATCTCAGCTATTCGCTCACCTTGGGTAGAAGCTGAGTATATAGAAACGCGTTACTTAGGGTGCACCGTACAGACGGATGAGCCGATTACTTTAGCTAACGTACGTGCCTTTCAAACAGGAAATCAGGTGATACTGGTGGATCAGGATGGGACGTCGGTCAGCTACCTTCCGGAAGAAGTGGAGGTGGTGTGTGAATAAGAAAATAACCCTTTTCAGCGTGATAGCAGGCCTACTCATTGGTGGACTGGCGGCATACGCCAATTCACCTACAATGAATCAGAACTTTGATAGTCATACGCAAATTGTGGTGCCTGTTCGAGAAGGGAGTGAGCTTGTTAAGATGCGTGCCTCACTGAATTTAAAGCGCTCTGGCCAATACGAGTTGTACTTCTTAACAGATAACATGATTGGATTTAATACGACGGGTCAGTACGATTTTAACTCTTATGGTTTATCGCTGATGCCCACTTCTGCAGAACGAGTGATCCCTGAAGGAAAAACACTGAACTTAATGGAAACGATGTTTAGTCAACGAGGAATGCATTCAATGGAAGAGCTAAAAGTGATCCGGATTGGTAAAGAGCAAACGATCTTGGTGGCGCCGAGATATTCTTACCTGTTTGTAACCGCTGAAAAATAATGTACAAAAACAGTGCAAAGCCAGCATCTTGATGCTGGCTTTTTTTATGCTATTTTTCCTTTTAAAACATGACTTTGAGGTTTTTTTATAATGGTTCATGATTAAATATCATTCACCTGACAAAGCCCTAACTTAGCAAGAAAAATCTTAGGTATAACAAGCGGCAAGTTTCATCAATTAGAGACAAATCATGAAAAATTACAAGGCGTTGCCACTGTCTATTTTATGTACTGCTAGCTCCGTGTTTGCCGTGAACGTGACAGCAGAAGAGCAAGCTCCAGCCACTCCGGTGACCGTAGAGATTGTTGCTGAACAATCCAGTACGGCTTCAATTAATGAAGTCGGGAAAATTAAAGCTACAGACTCAGCCGCGCTGACTTTCAGTGCAGGTGAAAAGCTGAAAGCATTGAACTTCAGTGATGGTGATGTTGTTAAGGAAGGTGAGTTGATTGCTCAGCTTGATGATGATCAAGCAAAAGCTGAACTGGATAAAGCAGAGAGCTCGTTGGCACTCGCCGAGTCTAAATTGAATCGTGTTTTGGCCCTCTTAAAGAAGCAGCCTGACTCCATGTCTGCGCAGGATGTTGAAGAATTAAAGCAGGAGGCCAACCTAGCGCGTGCTGATTTTCGCCAAAAGAAAACCGATATGCAAAATTATCAGTTGATTGCGCCCTTTGATGGCCAGTTAACGAACTTTACCCATTCTGTCGGTAGCCGTGTAGAAGCAGCAACAGCACTGGTTAGCCTTATTAAACTTGATCCGGTTGAAGTGCATTACTCCATCAGCCAATCAGAAGTTGGTAAAGCTAAGCTAGGTCAAACAGTGTCATTAACCGTGGATGCTTACCAAGACCAGACTTTCACTGGTACCGTTAATTACATCGCACCACTTGTAGACGAAAGCTCGGGTCGTGTCGAAATTCACGCGCATCTGGACAACCCTGATAATGCGTTGGTCCCTGGCATGTTTGCTAAGGTCTCCCAGACCGTTAGTGAGGAACATGCAGAAGTGGTCGTTTCTCAAACGGCAATTGAGACAGACGGTGATGAGCGCTTTGTTTGGGTTGTTGAAAATGAGAAGGCCATCAAGCGTCCTATCACACTCGGTGAAAATACCAACAATGGCTATGTTGTGATCGAGTCTGGCTTGAATCTAGGCGAAACAGTGGTTGTTACGGGGCGTCAAAACCTAACTTCAGGCTCTCGCGTAGCGGTTAAGCAGACCAAGTCACAGCTCACACTGCCTTCTCGGACTCTACCAGCCCAACCTGAAAAACAAGTGGAGGAAGAAAAAACAGTAGCGGAAAATGAGACGCCGGTAAGTTCTGAAACTCCAGAAACAGAGGCCGCTGAAGTTAAGACAGAAGAATCACAAGCGGTCGTGGAACCAACGGATACCAAAACTGAAGAGGTGACGGATGAAGCTTCCTGAGATATGTATTAAACACCCAGTATTTGCATCTGTTTTAAGTATAGCGATCGTTTTATTGGGTATTGTTTCTTATCAGAAACTGGCTATTCAATATTTTCCTGAACGTCAAACTGCTTCTGCGTCAGTAAGTGCTTCGATTACGGGAGCAAGTGCTGAGTTTATGTCGCAAAATGTGGCAGAAGAATTAATCACTGCTGTCACTGGTCTGGATAAGATTAAAACCATGACCACAGATTGCCAAGAGGGCAGCTGTTCTCTCAAAATCCAATTTGAAGATGGGATCAGTGATGTTGAGTACGCAAGTTTGATGAATAACTTGCGAAGCAAAGTGGATGGTATCTCTGATTTCCCTCCAGCGATGACTGACAAGCCAACGGTTACCGATGACTCTTCTGAGACATCGATGCCAAGTAATATCATTACCTTTGTCAATCGCAGTAGCTCGATGGACAAACAAGAAATGTTTGATTACATCAGCCAACAGCTTGCGCCTCAATTTAAGAACGTACTTGGTGTGGGTGGTGTATGGGGTCCATATGGTGGCTCTAATCGAGCAATTCGCGTCTGGCTGCAGCCTGAGCGTATGGCGGCGTTGAATGTTAGTGCGTCAGATGTGGTTGGGACATTGAGTACTTATAATGCCACATTTACTGCTGGTACGATTAAAGGCGAAGTTCGTGATTTCTCAATCAACCCTGTCAATCAGGTCACGTCTATCGAAGATGTTCGTGACTTAGTGATTCGTGTCGATAATGGCAACATCATTCGCGTTAACGATGTGGCTGATATTCAGATGGGAGAAGAGAGTTTAGAGCCTAGTATGCTGCACGTTGACGGCGATGTGGCTATGTCTTTGCAGGTTCTTCCTTTGAAGACTGAAAACCCAGTGACAGTGGCGAATCGCGTAAAAGATGCAATGGCAAGGATGGAAATGCCAGAAGGCATTGAGATGAAGATGGTTTACAACCAAGCGGACTTCATCGAAGAGGCTATCGACCAAGGGTTTATGACTTTGGTCGAAGCAATTGTCCTTGTATCTGCGATAGTGGTGCTGTTTTTAGGCTCGTTACGCGTCGCAGCGATCCCTCTGATCACTATTCCAGTTTGTGTCATTGGCGTATTTGCAGTGATGGCTTTACTAGGGTTTAGCATTAATGTACTGACCATTCTTGCCATTATTCTCGCCATCGGCTTGGTGGTCGATGATGCTATCGTTGTTGTTGAAAACTGTTACCGTCATATTGAAGAAGGGCTGTCTCCTTTCCAAGCGGCGCTTAAAAGCTGTAAAGAGATCGTTTTCCCCGTTATTGCGATGACTTTAACATTGGCAGTGGTTTACCTTCCAATTGGCTTAATGTCTGGTTTGACAGCGGATTTATTTAGACAGTTTGCCTTTACGCTGGCAGCGGCCGTCATTATTTCAGGATTTGTCGCTTTAACCTTATCTCCGATGATGAGTGCGTACATGTTACGATCTGTTACGGTGTCACCTAAATGGTTCCAGTGGGTTGAAGTTAAGCTCAATGCAATGACAGATAAGTATATGGCTTATTTGAATGCTTGGTTTAAACGTCCACGTATGGTGATGTCAGGTACGGCTGCTTTGATTGCTTTGTCCATTGTCGCGGTCTGGTTCATGCCTAAAGTCCTTCTGCCAACAGAAGATACTGGCTTTATAGAAGTCACCTCTCATGGACCTGCTGGCGCTGGTCGTCTATATGACCTTGAAAATGCTGGTCAAATCAATGAAGTCTTTGGAGGAAATGATGCGATTGAAGCCAACCTTGCTTATATCGAAACCGCTCCAACTAACCATGTATTGTTGAAGCCTTGGGAAGAGCGCGATAAGAGTGCAGATGAAGTCATTGCAGAGATGAGTGCTAGAGCGAGTGAGATTATCTCCGCTTACACGACCTCTTTTTCAGTACGTTCTGCAGATAACCTTGATGTTGCGGACAATCTGATTCTGCAGATCACAACAGTCAACCGTGATCTGGATGAACTGTCTAATACTGCAGAAAAAGTGGTGAAGCTGCTTGAAGACTATGAAGGCCTATCGAACGTTGATAACTCAACGCATCGTGACCAGTTAAGGTTCGATTTGTCAATTGACCGTAATGCGATTGTATTATCCGGTGTTGACTACGCTAACGTTACTAATGCGATTTCAACTTTCTTAGGTTCAGTGAAAGCCGCGGATTTACAAGCCGATGATGGTTTTACTTACCCAATTCAGGTTCAGGTTAACCGTAAAGCGCTAGGGGACTTTAAAGTCTTAGATAAGCTTTATGTGAGCTCTGAATCGGGTCAGAGGTTGCCATTGTCTCAGTTTGTCTCAATCAAACCAGTAACTGCAGAATCGAACATCAAAACATATGGTGGTAAGGATGCTGCGGAAATTACGGCGGACTTAGTCCCTGGTTACAGCGCAGATGATGTTCAAGCCTTCATTGATGCTCAGTTGCCAGAGTTGCTAAAAGCGGGGCAGAGCTATGAATATGACGGTGTCATTAAAGAGCTTAATGAGTCCTCTGCGGGTATGCAGATGCTATTTGGTCTGGCATTGATCTTTATCTTCCTGATCCTTGCTGCACAGTTTGAAAGCTTCGTTGACCCACTGGTTATTCTGATCACCGTTCCTCTATGTCTAGTTGGTGCGATATTAACGCTCAGTGTATTTGGGCAGAGCTTGAACCTATACTCCAAGATTGGTTTGCTGACTTTGGTAGGCCTAGTAACCAAACACGGTATTTTGATGGTAGAGTTTGCCAACCTTAAGCGTAAAGAAGGGATGGAAGTTATGGAGGCGGCATTGATGAGTGCGCGTTCTCGTCTTCGTCCTATCTTGATGACGTCTCTGACGATGATTATTGGCTCTCTGCCTCTTGCTTTAGCTGAAGGCCCCGGTTCATTAGGTCGAGTGAATATTGGCCTTGTTCTGGTGGGTGGTTTGACAATTGGTACTTTCTTCTCCTTGTTCTTTGTGCCTATGACTTATGTCGCTGTTGCTAAAATCCGCGAAAAAAGCTTGGCGCGTAAGCAGCTTGTGGAGGGCTAAGACGTGTTAATCATTAATGAAAGTCATATTCTTGATATTGAACAGGGGTATATCCATAGTCAGGGAAGCAATGTCCGCCATCCAATTGGAATCAATGAAATTGCGTTGTTGACTTACATGATTGATCATGTCGGAGAAACGTTAACCAAACATGAACTGATGCATGAGGTTTGGTTGAAGCGAGGTATTGTGGTTGAGAGCAGTAGCCTGCTGCACTGTATCTCAAACTGCCGACGAGCCTTGGAAGATCGTGCGGGTGAAATCATCCGCACGGTTCGTGGAACAGGTTATGAGTTTGTTGGTCGTGTTGAAAAGTATCAACCGGAGTCTAATCCAGAACCTGCTGAGGCCGCAGCCCCTGAGGTTGTCGAGGTGCCCGCTTCTTTGGCGCCAGCTAAAGAGACGTTAGGCAGTCGAATTGCGCAGTACCGTACCCAATTAATGGCCGTCGGTTTGTTTGCTTTCGGTGCTGTATCGAGTTACTTGATCGTCGAACACTCGCATTCGCCATTAGCGTACACGTCTTTCGAACAGCAAGAGTTTGCTTCTTGCTGGTTCACGCCCGAAAACAACGGAGCGAAAGTGAGCTACCAGAACGCGACGCTATATGATTTTGGTGAACTCACCTTGTTAGTGGATAGCAAAGGTCGATCTTTGAGTTTCAGTGCAGAGAGTGGAGTTGTGAGTTGTGAATAAGTTATTGACCATCATTCCTCTTATCGCTGGTGCGGTTGTCGGAGCAGCGGTGTCTTACAGTGACGATAACCAACTGAATCGTCATATGATAAGCCACACGGTGGCACATGTGACTTCAAGTGATCCAGATGATAGTTTCTCTGACACGTTGCCATTGCGTCTTGAGCTTACCTTAAAAGAGAACAGCCGTTACGACGTGTACGCGGTTTTACCGAAAAGCCGCGTGGGTTACACAGGTTCGGGTCGTTATGAACTTGATAGTGATGGTGTGTTCTTTGCTGTAGAAGAGCATGAACCGTTGGATATTGAACCTTTACGTCAAGGCATGGTTGAACAATTGTTTGTCAGGCCTGGTTCTTTTGACGGCCATATGAAAGTGGCTAAGTTGGGTGAAAATAGTGCTGCTCTGGTGGGGCACAAAGTCGTTTTGCATATGACTTATTAATCACGGGCTTTAATGGGCACAAAACGGCAACTTTTCGTTGCCGTTTTTTTTTAGCTTGAGGCTGTATCTGGAGAGAATCGATAAACAATAATACCTGGTTTATTGCCTAAATATTCCAGCATCGGACTATCAACGACTTTCCCTTCCTTAGATGAAGCATGTCTCAAAAGAGGAGTGTCTCCATTTTCTATGAAAATGCCGGTATGGGATACGTCTAATCCTCGCTTATGACTATAAATGCCGATCAGGTCGCCACTTTTTAGTTCTCTAATCAAAGCGTCATCGACAAATTCACGCGGAATAAAACTGATATCTTTGTACTTTATGGGTACAGAAGGGATCCAACGTTCACCCTCTGGGGTCTTTTGGTTGATTTGCTTGACCGTCGTAACGGCTCTAGCATCTAGCTGACGGGTGACATCCTGGACATGAAATGCACTGTCGTCTAACCAGTCAGAAAAGAAATGGCGACGTGTAATGAAATCAACGTTGCCGTAGAGATAACGTGCCAGCTTAAGGTTTTGGTCGAACTGGTTGAAGGAGTCCGAGAAGGCGAGGGAAGTCACGTAATCAAGTAGGGTAAAACAATCGACATGATTAAAGTTTTTAACCAACTCCTCCTTCTCTGAGTTGATAGAAGTGAGAGTGTTGGTTTCATAGTCGACTCCGATAAACAGCTCCGAAGTCTGAACGATACGCTCAGGTGTTGTGAGCTGATTGTCATTCTGAATCGCGGTTAGCACGTCCTGTTCGTCTATGCGTTTATCTTGAGTCACGCGTAGGTAGCTGGTGACAAGACTGCCACCAACTATAGTGATGCCGGTAATAGTTAATACCAATAGGGCTTTATTCATTCGATCATCCTTGTCTCGCCTCTTGTTTTTATCAGTTTTGATGTTGTTTCATAACTCAAACCTAACGGAGCGTTAATCTAATTAATAAATGAAATAACCTTAAAAATCGTAACTGAGGCTCATGGTTGAGTAGATTTCATCGTTAGATTGGTCGTCTGCCACTGTGGTGTTGTAGATATATTCCACATCGAAAACCAACGCCAAACTGCCCATGAGAATATTCTTCATATAGGCTTTGGTGTTGTAATGGGTATTTTCTTCACCGTGCGCGACGTCAACGGCGGCCCCTACAGAAAAGGTTTCTGAAAACGATACTGAGCCATCAATATTCGAGGTTGCGATCACTTCGTAGTTGCGTAAAGAAGGGAATTCACTGTCGTTTGGCTGACGTTCAGATATTCGATAACCCGGACCGAGTGATACAGACAGTTTGGCTGTCTCTGTGTTATGCAGATAGAAACCGAGACCACTCATTAAAACCCATTGCTTGCGATATGTTCCGTATAGGTCATTCTCAAATCGTGTGGCAGCTTTTAAGAAGCTCGTCTTGGTATAATCGTAGGTTGAGCCTGCGTTGATCGTATAGCGATTGGCACCATCATCGTCGTTGTCAGCGTCTGTATAGTAACTTTCAAATCCACCTTTATGTTCCCATTGGTTCTCACTGTATTTTAAATTCAACGCAGTATTGTAAGACAAGGAGGAGCTGGTGTTTTCAGTGTAGATAAAGCCCAGTTTTGTTTGAGCTGTAAAAGGGTCTTTAGGAAGTGTCTCTTCAACCTCCGCATTAACTGTACTCGTACTTAGAGTGGTAACAAGAGCAATAATTAACTTTGTTTTCATGAGAATAAAATAGTTCTTGAACAATATTTGCTCATTATGTTTGCCCACCTGAAAATGTTAACTGAATCATCATGAATAATGATTTGTCTCAGTGCTGTTGTTCTCAAATGATGTAAATGAAAGGCGCCGTTCAGAGCGAACGTACATAAAGATGTGGCGGCTGAAATCGGTTCAGATATGAAAAAGAGCAGGAGCCTGCTCTTGAGTTTTTAGTCGTTTTAGTGGGTGATTTTTAGCGATAATATGGCTTTCAGCCCTCCCATGGAACTTCGATCTAGTGTTAATTTACCGCGATAACTGTGGGCCATTTCACTGACAATGTTCAAGCCTAACCCTGTACCTGGAGTCGTTTCATCTAAACGAACTCCGCGTTTGGTGACTTGTTCGAGTTTTTCATCAGGGATGCCTTTACCATCATCTTCAACAATGATGTCGATGGTTTCTGCATTGTGGTGATTTTGAGCGGAGTGAACGCGAATGATACTGTTAGACCACTTGTAAGCATTTTCCAAAATATTACCTATCATTTCATCCAAGTCGGTTTTATCTACGGCGGTAACTAACTCTGAGTCCAGTTCGTTGATCAAAGTAATATCACGCTCTGCATAGACTTTGTCGAAAGCCATTGAGATCGCATCCACACGTTTAGAAGGGTAGGATTTAACAGATAAAATGTTCTTAGAGCCCGCCATTCGAGCTCGGCCTAAGTGATAGTCAATCTGGTTTTGAATTTGATCGAGCGAAGGTTGAAGCTGTTGCTTTGTGTGTTCGTCTTTGTTGGCGACCTCATTTTTAAGGACAGAAAGTGGAGTCTTCAGTGCATGGGATAAATTCCCCGCATGGTGACGAGCCCGCTCTAACAACTCTTGATAGTGGAAAACCAAGGCATTTAAATCCGAAACGACAGGAGCGACTTCACGTGGATAATCTTCTTCAAGCTGGGTCTTTTTACCTGAACGCAGTTGAGAGAGCTCTTTGTGCATCTTGGTGAGTGGGCTCAGAGACCACTGCACTTGAATAATGATAAGGGTCAGGATGCCAAGATAAAGTAGGGCGAGTATAACCCAAAGTTGGCCCATCAGACTGCGTACCGTGTCTTCTATCGGTTGTTCATCAATACCGATAGTGACTTCAATTGGGCCATCATAATCTGGGTAGTACAGTGTGGACTCAATGTAAATGAGCTTTTCACCTCGTGCACCCAGCAAATCATGCTTGCCTTTTGGGGTTAGCACTTTATCCCATAGGGAGCGAGAGCGCAGTAAGTCTTTATCTGTTTTGGCGGACCAGTAAAGTCCACTGTATGGGCGGTTGAACCTTGGGTCCGAGAGAGGAGTGGTGATGGTTACATTGCCTTCCTCATCCGCCTCAATCGTAGCCGCGATCTCATCCATGTAAGTAGCAAGCTGAATTTTAGCGTCATCTTCCATGTAGACGTAAACTTGAGAAGGTACTGTAACACCTGCCGCGATGATCATGGCTGTTAGCCAGACAACAGCGGCCAGCACTAGACGGCTCTTTAGACTGAGCCGTTTGAGTAAATGCGTTTTTTTATTCGGCATTAAGCTGATACCCCAGTCCTCGTACTGTTTTGATGACTTTAGGGGCTATTTTTTTGCGAATGCGGCCAATAAACACTTCGATGGTATTTGAATCGCGGTCAAAGTCTTGTTTATAGATGTGCTCTACCAACTCGGTACGAGAAATAACCTTCTCAGGGTTATGCATAAAGTAAGCAACAACTTTGTATTCGAGTGCGGTTAGATCAACGGCTTGGCCTTGCCACATGACTTTAGATGAGCGTGTATCTAAGCTGAGGTTGCCGACTTGCATAACCGGTGAGGCATTACCCGAGGCTCGGCGAAGCTGGGCGCGAATGCGAGCGATCAGTTCAACCATTTCGAACGGCTTAGTCTGGTAGTCGTCGGCTCCCGCATTAAGACCTTCAACGCGCTGAGTTAGGGTATCACGCGCACTCAGAATAATGACGGGTGTGTTGATGTTTTCATCTCGAATACCTTTTAGGACGGTCAAACCATCAAGCTTTGGCAGGCCAAGGTCAAGTACAATCGCATCCCATTCTTCGGACGTCGCACGATAGAGTGCATCAATGCCATCTGCTGACAGTTCAGGTACCCAACCGTTCTGTTCAAGGGCTTCTATGATTTGTTCCCCAAGGCGAGGTTCATCTTCCACTACAAGTATTTTCATGGTGTTCTTCTTTTAGTTCTTAAGAGCTTGTTTGAAATTGCGGCCTTTGATGAGCATCATCTCGAGCGTTTTCGCGTTGTACTCAACTTTGATGATGTTGTTGTTGTAATTTAACTTTAGTTCGTAAATCCAGATGTCATCATCTTCTTCAAGTTCGACTTTGATAATGCGTCCGCGAAGGTCTTGTTCTACTGCAGCATAAAGATCGGAAAAGGGACGAATATAACCTTTACGAACAGCGTCATAAACTTCATCTTGATCTTCTTCGAATTCAATTTCTGTCCCGGCTTTATGGACATCTTGCACGAGAGCGTGCCCATCATGGTGCTTGTCCGCATAGGAGGGATAAGCAAGCACAACACAAAATGTGACGGCAAGGGCGCAGACTAACTGCTTATGATACATAGTGTTACCTTCTCGGAAATTCTATGGCTGAGTATAATAAATCTTTTCTGAATACAAAGTGAATAATATTGACAGAGCCGCTTAGTTGGTCAGCTCATCCTCAAAGATTTTATCGCGCATTTTCCAAAACCGGCCAGCTTTACGCGCGATCACAAACTGGGGTGGGCGGAAACGATGTTGATTATTGACCACTTTGGCCGGAGAAGTCTCATCAAAAGGACGATGTTTGTCCGCTAGGTGAGGGCGAACAAACATATTTTTGAATGTCTGCTTCTGTTTCTTGGTCGTTAAAGACCAGAATTCATGCACTTGAGCTTGGTTTTCTCCCACATAGGAAACCTTGAGGCTACTTTTGCCTTTATCATCCTTGTGAACACTCAAATCCATCGACAAGCACTCGAATACTAAGGCGTCTTTTAAATTTAACGCCTCTTTAAGCTTCTTGTCTGGATCGACTAAGGTGGCGTCGCATTCGTGACAAATTCGCGCAGCAATGTCATTGTCTGCGCCGCATTCCCCGCAGTATTTGGCGCGGAAACGATAGTTACAGTGTTCTCGTTCACCTGTCTCTTCGTCTTCGAAAAAGCCCTGACATTTTCGGCCATAATGTTCAACTAAGAAGCCATTGTTATCCAGTTTTCCCCAGAAATTGTTGTTAAAGCCACAAGCCGGGCAGGGGATGGTAATGATTTCGCTCTCGGAGTCAGGTTTGGCATCGCCCACTTCAGGCTGATAGAGATCGTAGCTGTTGCCTGCATAATCCAATACCAGACACTCTTTTTTGCCCGGAGAAAGACGCAGCCCTCGTCCAACGATTTGTTGATACAAGCTGATTGACTCTGTTGGGCGCAGAATTGCTATCAGGTCGACATGAGGAGCATCAAATCCTGTGGTCAATACGGATACATTCACCAAGTACTTAATTTTACGGTCTTTAAAATCTTGGATGATGGTGTCGCGCTCAGGTGTTGGGGTGTCGCCAATCACAAGAGCAGTTTGGCCCTCAGGAAGCAAACCATAGATTTCTTGAGCATGTCTAACCGTTGCCGCGAAAACCATGATGCCTTGTTTGTCTTTCGAGAGGTGAATGATTTGCTCGACAATCTGAGGGGTCGCCCGCTTGGCTTTGTCGATCACCATGTCCAGCTCCGCTTCTTTGTAGCGGCCTGTCGTCGCTGGTTTAAGCTGTGAGAAGTCATAGCTCAGTACGGGGGCGTCCATCATGCGAGCAGGGGTGAGGAACTTTTCATCAAGCAAATAACGAATAGGCAGCTCGAAAATGCAGTCTCGAAAGAACCTTGGTTCCTCTGTTCTGACCAGGCCGCGCGTGTGATATTGGTAAATCCAACCCATACCAAGCCGATAAGGCGTAGCAGTTAAACCGAGCACTTTGATGCCTGGATTCAGCTCACGCAGGTGAGAAATCACTTTCTGGTAGCTGGTGTTTTTGTTATCAGGGACGCGGTGGCACTCGTCAATCACCAGTAGCGAGAATTGGTTTTTGAAGTCATCAAGGTTTCTGACCACAGACTGCACTGATGCAAACACCACTTGTTGGTCAGTCTCTTTACGGCCTAAACCGGCAGAATAGATTGACCCTTTGAGATCGTACCCCTCGTACTTAGCGTGGTTTTGTTCCACCAGCTCTTTGACGTGCGCCATGACCAATACTCGACCTTTAGCCAATCTGGCGAGTTCAGCAATAACCAGACTTTTTCCTGCTCCTGTTGGTAGCACAAGGACGGCTGGGCTGGAGTGCTTGCGGAAATAGTGGATAACGGCTTTCACCGAGTCGGCTTGGTATGGGCGGAGTGTATACATAAATTGTGTGAAATAGCTCAACTATTTAGTCTAGTGGCTCTATAATACCTCACCTGATTAAGATGAGGTATTCATGCGTTTAGATAAATACTTGTGTGATGCACTGGGTGCGACACGTAAAGAAGCAACAAAAATCATTAAAAGTGGTGACGTCACCGTCAACGATATCGTGCAGAAAAGTGGTGCAGTGAAAGTGACGGACGACTGTATTGTCGAATGGCAAGGACGTGAGATTCAGAAACCGGGTCCTCGTTACATCATGTTGTTTAAACCCGATGGTTTTGTCTGTTCGCATGAAGATGGATTTAATCAAACAGCCTTTATGTTACTCGACGAAGTGAAGATGGAAGATCTTCATTTTGCAGGGCGCTTAGATGTAGATACAACAGGTCTAGTGTTGATCACCGATGATGGTCAGTGGTCACACCGTATTACTTCGCCGAAACACAAGTGTGAAAAAACTTATCGCGTTTGGCTGGTTGACCCGGTTGGGGCTGATTATGTGGCACAGTTTGAGCAGGGTATTGAACTTCGCAATGAAAAGGCGGCCACTTTGCCAGCGAAACTGGAAATTGTTGATGAAGAAGAAAAAGAAGTACTGCTGACCATCACCGAAGGGAAATACCATCAGGTAAAACGCATGTTTGCGGCATTGGGTAATAAAGTAGAGCACCTACACCGTGAACGTATCGGCAATATCATTCTGGATGACGAGTTGGAACCTGGTGAATATCGCTACTTGACGCAAGAAGAAATTGAATCAGTCTGGAACTAATCATCTAAGTTGGAAATAGTTTAGTTCCTACTAGGAACTAGTCTTTTATAGAGATATCGCTCAGTATAGATCGGCTACAAGACTCGTGGATGCGAGTCTCTCTTTTCTGTTTGGTTGCAGCACGGAAGCTGCATATCTAACGCAACCGAGTAGGAGATTTATGTCTGATACTGCATTAGAGCAAACCAAAGCACCCCAAATCACTTTTCTTCTTTTTCTTGTTCTGGGTGCCATCGGCGCATTGACGCCACTCGCCATCGACATGTACTTGCCCGCGATGCCGACCATCGCCCGTGACCTAGGCGTGGCAGACGGGGCAGTGCAAATTACCTTAACCGCGTATACCGCAGGTTTTGCCATTGGTCAGTTGATTCATGGTCCACTCGCTGACAGTTATGGCCGTAGGCCCGTTCTGATCTTAGGTGTTTTGTTTTTTGGACTTGCATCTGTAGTGAGTGCCACCACAACGGGCATAGAAGCCCTGACTTGGGTACGTACAGCACAAGGCTTTGCGGGCGCAGCGGCGGCTGTCATCATTCAGGCTGTGGTTCGCGATATGTTTGATCGCGAGGATTTTTCTCGTGCTATGTCGTTTGTGACCTTAGTTATTACCATTGCCCCTTTGATAGCCCCTATGATTGGGGGGTATGTGGCGGTTTGGTTTGGCTGGCGTGCGATTTTCTGGATTCTGGCTGCATTTGCTGCGGTAGTGATTGCATTAGTCCTTTGGAAAATCCCAGAAACGTTAAGCAAAGAGAATAAGCAACCGTTTCGATTTGCTACCACAATGCGTAACTATGTCCGCTTATGTCGAAACCCGATTGCCATGGGATTAATTCTGTCTGGTTCATTTTCGTTTGCAGGTATGTTTGCGTTTCTCACCGCAGGTTCGTTTGTCTATATCGATATTTATGGCGTGCAACCTAATCATTTCGGCTATTTGTTTGCACTGAACATCGTGGCGATGATCATTATGACAACGATTAATGGCCGTCTGGTTAAGAAGGTCGGCTCCCATGCCATGCTCAGATTTGCTCTTTTGGTACAACTTATCGCCGGATTGGGACTATTTTTGGGTTGGATGCTTGACCTAGGGCTGTGGGGCACTGTACCTTTCGTGGTCCTTTTCATTGGTACCTTGTCGACCATTGGTAGTAATACCATGGGCTTATTACTCAGTGGATACCCAGCTATGGCAGGTACGGCTTCTTCACTAGCAGGAACGCTTCGCTTTGGCACAGGTTCTATTATTGGGGTTGTGGTTGCTGTGTTGCCAGATGGCGTCACTTGGCCAATGATTACTGTTATGACGGCGTGTTCAATTCTGTCCGCCGCATTTTACTGGATATTTGGAACAAAGGCGTAATGTCTCAGTACACTGTTGAAATACAAAACTTGGTCAATACCGCTCTAGAAGAATTGGCCGCTGATCATAAATCAGGTAAGGCTGTAGATGCGCCTGTGGCGAACAATCATTATCTGGTGCGTTGGGTGACCCGTGCTCTCAAATCACAACGCTTCCATCGCTGCGTGGTTGATGATCTCACTCGCTGGCAAAAAGCGGGGCGCTCAAAAGGTAACGAAGCTGGGCTGATGTTTACCTTCCAGCGTATTTCTAAGTTTTATGCTGACTTTTTCCCTCAAGGGGAAGCAGAGCGAGTGATTAAGGACAGTGAAATCAACACATTTCTTGATCAGATGGAAGAAGATGGTTGGGAAGTGTCAACGTCAGAGCCGCTTCTTAACTGCGGTAAAGTTCAGATTTTTACTGAAGGTCCAAACTCTTTCGCGTTGTGCACTAACCAGTGTGACGACTGCTTTGACGGCGAAACACTGATCAAACCAATGAGTTGGTTTGTTCGTGGTAACCACGCGCAGTTTGTTGAAAAAGCATCAGCCGCAGGGTTCATGCTACACAAGATTACCGACTACAAATCAAACGTTAAGTACCATGGCGAGTATCTGGTTTATCCAGGTAACCAAGGAAATCATTTGGCTGAGATTCCAATCGGCTATCAAGTTTAGCTTGCTGTGCTTTTGGATTAGAAAAGAGCTTCCGTTAAGGAAGCTCTTTTGCTTTTCGAACAATGGCTTTCACCATGCCTTTAAATATAAACAGATGTGCAGGCATCATGGCAAACCAGTAAAGTAAGCCTCTTAAACCTTGCGGGTGCCACCACGCTTTGACCGTCAGTTTGCGTTTGCTGCCCAAGTCTTCCAATGAAAACTCCAAGCGCCCTAGGCCGGGGCCTTTCATACCAAACAGCAGGGACAGAAATTGCTCTTTTTCGCAGCGAATCACTTTCCAAGAGTCTATATAATCACCCACTTGCAGCTCTGGCCCGAGAGGAGAGCGCCGCTTAGGTCGCCCTCCGCCAAAAAATAGATCGAGCCATTCCCTTGTACGCCACATTGGGTTGGCAAAAAAGTAACCCTCTTTCCTGCTGCCAATTTGTTTGACTATTTCCCACAGTTGTTCTGAACTTAAATCCGTTTCTATACTGGCACCTGTTTGTTTTGGGTAATAGCCATAGCCAGCTTGCCAGCGCTTTAGAGCTGCAGGGTCGAACCCCCAAACTTCGCTGCGAACAAAATGACCTTCTTCGTCGATGCTTTTTCTGACCATTTGTTCGTAGCTGACAAGTGCTTGAGGGTAGCGTTGGCGAATGTCGTCGGAGTTGGCAATAAAATCGTGCTCTAAGCCAGATAGCAGAGCAGCCCCAATACTGGAAGGAACAGAAGTAACAATACCCAGCCAGCGCGATGCGAGTTGAGGCGTCAGTAATGATGTTGACCAGAGCTTGATGGGCTTTCGAATTACAGCGCTGATGGTTTCGAATTGCTCACGATAACTGAGAGTATCCGCTCCTCCCACTTCGTATAGCGCATGACTGGTAGGGGATTCCTCAATAAGCGACAACAAATAGTGGTTGAGGTTTTCCAGCGCGATAGGGTTGGCTTTCGAGTCTACCCATTTTGGAGTGATAAGTAGAGGCATGTTGTAGACGAAGTCTCTCATGATCTCAAAAGCCGCTGAGCCGGGGCCTATGATGACCCCCGCTCGTAGCTCAGTGACGGGTATTCCCGCTTTGCGAATAATGTCACCCGTCATTCGGCGTGCTTTGAGATGCTCGGAATTACCTGTCTGAGGTTGAATTGCGCTGAGATAGATAACGTGTTTGATATGGCTGTTTTTTAAGGCCAGTTTGAAGTTTTCAGCGAGGGAGAGTTCGTATTCAAGGAAGTCATGGCCGTGTGCCATCCCATGCACCAAGAAATACACGATCTCAAACTCTGGTACAGTACGAAGTGTTGCTTCTTGATCAGCGAGATCAAGATAAATGAGTTCAAGGTTGGGGTGGGGAGTAACTCGTGCTTTCAAATACTCAATTTGCCGAGCCGCTGCTGTTACATGATAGCCTTTGTTACATAATTGAAGCAGCAATTGCGAACCCACGTAGCCGGATGCGCCCAGTACTAGCACTTTTTTCATCTCGACCCCTTATTAATAATATGGTTTATGAGCAAGGCTGATCATATAATAAACGGTATATTTTTCCCTTTCTATCATAGTGTTGTCGTTTGAGGTGAGTAATTGAGCACGGTCTCACAGATTCTATTCCATACACGCGGTGAGTTTTTGCGACGAATGATCGCTATCGCCTTACCCATTACGCTTCAAAGCATCATGTTCTCCAGTCGTGGCCTAGTGGACGTATTAATGCTTGGCCAATTAGGCGAAGCCGAGATAGCTGCGGTCGGCGTAGCAGCCAGAGCTACGTTTGTTACTACTATCATGCTAGTAGGAGTAACGACTGGTGGGGCTTTGCTTACGGCTCAATACTGGGGGGCGGCTGATCGGCAAGGCGTCAAAGAAAGTACTGCTCTAACTTGGCTGGTAGCAATGATTTTTGCTGCGTTTACTGTGGTGATTTTCATCCTGTTCCCGAGCGAAATTATGTCTTTGACCACCGAATCTCAGGAAGTGAATCAGTTAGGTAGTCAGTACTTGGTGATCACAGCAGTGACCATGTTTGCAGTAGCTTGTGTGGCCAGTATGTCTGTCGGTCTGCGTTCGATGCACAAACCCGGTATCAGTACCTTTTTCAGTGGTATTGGTATTGTGTCCAATATTTTTCTTAACTGGGTGTTGATCTTCGGTAAGTTGGGCTTCCCTGCAATGGGAATCAAAGGTGCCGCCATAGCAACTGTGATGAGCGGAGCGATTGAAGTAGCCACGTTGTTTGGTTATATCTACGCGAAAAAGCATCTTCTAGCGTTTGGAATTCAAGACCTCAAAGCAGTAGTGGAGTGGTCGCGAGTTGTACGTTTTCTAAAACTTTCTCTGCCCACCACGTTTAATTTCCTTGCTTGGGCGGGGGGGCTGTTTGCCTATCACGCCATTATGGGTCAGTCCGGTGTTCAAGGTCTTGCTGCGTTGTCTGTGATGTCTCCCGTTGAGTCCATTGCTTTGGCATTACTGATCGGCATGTCCAATGCAGCAGCGGTCTTGGTCGGTAACCAAATCGGAGCAAAGCACTATGAAGCGGTTTACTATCAGGCGATTGGCATGACCATACTGAGTTTGATGGTTGGCATTGTCGTTGCCTTGATCTTGTACTTATGTCAAGGCGTGGTGCTCGATGCTTTTAGTGCATTGACTGATGAGACTCGTGAACTGGCCGAGAAGTTTATGGTGATTCTCTGTTTTGGCATCATTTTACGTTCAGTCCCGATGATGGTGATCGTTGGTGTGCTCAGAGCGGGGGGAGATGTAAAGTTCTGCCTCTATCAAGACTTGATTGCTCAATGGCTAATTGGCATACCCCTAGCAGCATTTGCGGCCATTGGCTTAGGTTGGGAGCCTGAGTGGGTTTTCCTACTCTTTTTAACAGAAGAAGCCATTAAATGGGGCGGCTCTTTGTACAGAATGAAAACCCAACGCTGGATGAAGAATTTGATCGAAAATTAGACATGAATCGTTCATCTGATGTGTTTTGATGCATATCTTGTGATCCAGTATCCAAAATACTTCCTCCCAGCGTGGTTTTAGTGTAGATTCACAGTCCAATTTTGAACGATTAAGAGACTTTTAATGCTTCAGCTAACAGACCTATGTAAAGGCTATGTCGATGGTGGTGAGTTTCACCCTGTCTTACAAGGTGCTGAGTTGACATTAGAACAAGGTGATCAAGTCGCTTTGATGGGCGAAAGTGGCTCTGGCAAGAGTACGCTACTGAATTTGATCGCGGGCTTGGATACGGTCGATTCAGGAGAAATATGGTTTCCTAACTTCTCCATGCATGAAATCGCTGAAACGAAACGTACGGCCTATCGACGAAATAATATTGGTCTTATCTTTCAGCAGTTTAACCTGCTTCCCACCCTTAATGTCGCTGACAATATTCGCTTCTGTCGACAGCTTAAAGGGCTTCCTGAGGACAAAGGGCTATGGCGCCAGATCCTCTCTGCTCTCGATTTAATGCCATTACTTGGGCGTTACCCTGAAGAAGTTTCAGGTGGCCAGCAGCAACGAGCCGCTATTGCTCGTGCGCTTTATATGGAACCCAAAATCTTGTTGGCTGATGAACCAACGGGAAGCCTTGACGAGCGTAATGCTGAAGCGGTTATGCGCCTTCTTACCACACTGACTCGCCAGTTGGAATGTACATTATTGCTCGTGACACACAGTGAGCGTGTTGCCGAACATATGGAAGGGAGAATTCGTCTTCAAGGAGGGCAGCTTCATGTTATGGCCCGTAGTTAAAGCACTGCTTGGGCACTACAGACGCTATCCTTTTCAAATTCTTCTTGTCTGGCTTGGTCTTACGTTGGGTGTGTCGCTGTTAGTGGGAGTAACCTCTATCAACGAACACGCTAGACAAAGTTATGAGCACGGTGAAAAACTTTTCTCTAATCCTCTTCCTTATCGTATACGCCCTAAACATGTGACCAATAAAATCCCACAGGGCTTTTATGTTCAGCTTCGCCGTGATGGATTCAACCAATGTGCTCCCTTTGAAAGTCTGCGCGTGAGCATGGCCAATGGTACAGACCTTATGTTAGTGGGAGTGGATCCAGTTGCGATGCTGCAGTTCCATCCGGCGACCAGCATAAATGACTTCTCTTCTCTTAAGTTAATGAACAGCCCATATCCAATTATGGTGAGTTCAGATCTTGCGGCACATATGAAATGGCAAGATAACGATTTTATCGTCTTGAGTGATGGCAGCAAATTAGGCCCTATCGTTGTTGACACGCAAGAGCGATTAAATGGTACTCGAATTATTGCTGATATTTCTTTACTACGTATGCTAGAAAGAAGTTCAGGTATTTCTGTCATTGCATGCGGAGAGATGCCCCCTGAAAAGCTTGCTCGTTTGAAAGAGTACCTGCCTAATGGCATGAGTATCATGCGTAATTCTCGTGCAGAGTTGGAGTCGCTGACGAAGGCTTTCCACATGAATTTAAGCGCAATGGGGATGTTGGCGTTTTTAGTTGGTCTTTTTATCTTCTATCAAGCGATGTCATTATCTCTGACTCAAAGACAGCCTTTGGTCGGTGCGATGCGCCAGACTGGGGTCTCGGGGTGGCAGTTGGCGAAAGCTTTGTGTATGGAGCTTTTGGTTCTCATTCTGGTTAGTTGGCTTTGTGGAAGTGTCCTTGGCATTTTACTTGCCAACCAGTTGATTCCATCGGTATCAGCCAGCTTGGGTGATCTTTATGATGCCAACGTTGGGTTACTCATCGCGTGGAGTTGGAAGTCGAGCATTTACAGTCTATATATGACAGTGATTGGTGCTTTTGTTGCCTGTGCCTGGCCGCTGGTACGCTTGTTACGAGCGCAGCCAATTCGATTAACTGCTCGTCTATCATTGGTTCGTTTTGCAGGCATTGAGTTTGCCATTCAGGCTTTATTAGCGTGCGCATTATGTGTTGCTGCAATTGCGATTTATCAAGCTCCTCAAACTCAGGAGTCTGGCTTGGCAATCATTGGGTTAATGCTATTGAGTGTCGCCTTGTTTACGCCGTATCTGATATGGAAAGTTTTCGATGGTCTTTCTTATTCTCTTAAATGGGTGAAGATTCGTTGGTTCTTTGCCGATGCTGCCGCTAGCATGAGCTATCGTGGGGTGGCAACCATGGCATTTATGTTAGCAATGGCTGCTAATATCGGCGTTGAAACCATGGTGGGGAGTTTTCGTGACACCACTGATAAATGGTTAAGCCAACGTCTAGCTGCTGATTTATATATCTACCCCAATAATAGTGCGGCTGCACGCATGAGTGGCTGGCTGTCTAAACAACCGGAAGTGGATTCTGTTTGGTGGCGCTGGGAGAAAGAAGTCAACTCCAACAAAGGTGTACTTCAAGTAGTCAGCACTGGCGCTTCAGAAGGCGAGTTGGATTCTCTTACGGTCAAGCTGGGTATTCCTAATTACTGGTATCATCTCCATCATTCTAAAGGCGTGATGATCAGTGAATCGATGGCGTTAAAGCTTGGTATCCGTCCGGGTGATTACATTGATTTATCGGGCAAGTTGGGACAAGGCTGGCAAGTGGTTGGCGTCTATTACGACTACGGTAACCCGTATAACCAAGTACTGCTTTCCCACCGAAATTGGTTGTATGCGTTTGCAGGAAATGGGACGGTAGCACTTGGCGCTGTTCTCAAGGATGGTGTTAACTCTATCGGTCTTAAACGGCGTATGGAATCTGTATTCCGTTTGAATTCAGAGCGTATTTTCGATAATGGTCATATCCATAAGCAGGCAATGAGAGTATTTGACCGAACCTTCTCCATTGCGGATACACTCGGCAATATTACATTGATTATTGCTGTGTTTGGTATTTTCTTTGCGACCGTAGCTGGCGAAGTATCGAGGCAAAGGCATGTGTCCTTACTGCGTTGTTTAGGCATGTCTGGTAAGGAGCTAGTTGTAATGGGAGGGCTGCAGTTGTTTGTCTTCGGTGCCATATCTATATTAATCGCATTGCCGCTCGGACTTGCTTTGGCCAACTTGGTTGTGGATATTGTTATAAAGCAATCTTTCGGCTGGACACTTGAACTGCAAATGATTCCTGAAGAGTATTTCCAGACCAGTTTAATGGCGATGGGCTCATTGATGTTGGCTGGAGCGCTACCTGTGTTGAGGATGATTCGAAATACGCCAATGAAATCGCTAAGGGATGCGTTATAAATGCGAAAATCAGTCCAAGCCAAAGTGATTGGCGTATTGATGCTGCTTATTTTTGCAGGTGTGATTGCTGGAGGAGTGTACCTTTGGTTCTATCTTGCCCCTCCGGTTACTCAGCAGGGCTCTGTTGAGAATGTGATGCAATCTAAATCGACCCAGGTGTTTGAGCCCGTATTACCAAATATCCCAGTTAAAATACCCCAAGACTTTCACTTTCATGATGAGTATCAGCATGAATGGTGGCACTTTTTCGCTAATGTTGAAGATATCAATGGCAAACGGTACGGCATTCAATGGAGCTACTTCAGAGTGGCGATGGATGATAGAGAAGGAATGGGTTGGCAAAACCCTCAACTTTATGTATCCCACGTTGTTGTATCGGATAAAGATAAAGTATGGAAAGAGCAAAGGCTCGCTCGTGGCGGTATTGGTCAAGCGGGTATGGCTAATCGGCCTTTTCGTCTCTGGATTGATAACTGGTCTTGGCGCTCGCTAGGGCAAACTCCGTTCCCGGGACAGTTGAGTGCCGCGAGCGATAGTTTCAATGTTCAGCTAAAAGCCGTGGCTCATGGGCCTTATGTATTACCGGGTGATAAAGGCTACGTTGAAAAACACGATCTTCTGCCGATTGCGTCTTACAATCTCACCAGCCCATTTATCAAAGTAAAGGGTGCTCTTCAATTAGATTCAGGTCTGTTGGTACCTGTTGAGGGTAGCGCTTGGATGAGCAAGGAATGGGGTAGTGGTCTCATTGTTGAGGGGCAAAAAGGCTGGGATTGGTTTGTCTTTCATCTTGATGATGAAACGACGTTATCAATTAGTCGTTATCGCCATGCCCAGCAATTACCTTATTTATTTGGCACACTGTCTCGCAATGATGGAAAGGTGATTAATCTATCAGCAGAAGATATAACTATCGAACCTCATGAATCGACTCTATTTGGCAACGGAAAACGCATCCCGCTACAATGGGATATTCATATCCCTCGATATAATATTAACCTGACAACTCAGGTGCTTAACCAACAGCTCTGGCTACCGTTCGTTGTTCCTTATTGGGAGGGGCCAATTCAAACGACGGGCACTCATAAGGCGAAAGGTTTTATGCAGTTGACAGGATACTAAGTAAAAACGAACGACTAAGTGACTAAAACGCAGTTTCTCACTATTTGAGGAACTGCGTTTTTTGTTGGTGTTGGTAATTTTTTGAATTTACCTATAATTACTTAAGGAATAAGCGTTGCATTAGAGTGTTTATATCGAAAATTCCGAAGTTAAACATCCAAACAAGCGATTTTTCCTGAAGAATCGATATCTATAAACTCAGCTCTATTCTTTGTTCATCGTTTATTAACATAATAAATAAAAGGACGATATCATGAGTGATATTATTCGCGATTTCTTCAAAATGGAGTCAGCAGGGGGAATCCTTCTCGTTATCGCTGCTGCAATCGCAATGACTATAGCTAACACGCCACTTAACGATACTTATCAAACAGTGTTGCATTCTTATGTGTTTGGCATGTCGGTTTCACACTGGATTAATGATGGCCTGATGGCCGTATTCTTCCTTCTTATTGGTCTGGAGGTTAAGCGTGAGCTTCTTGAAGGGGCTTTGAAATCTCGTGAGACCGCGATTTTCCCGGCGATCGCTGCTGTAGGCGGTATGCTCGCACCAGCCCTTGTCTATGTTGCTTTTAACTACAGTAATGCTGAAGCCATTCAAGGTTGGGCTATTCCTGCTGCAACCGATATTGCTTTTGCGTTAGGTATTATGGCATTGCTGGGTAAGCGTGTCCCAGTCAGCCTGAAGGTATTCTTACTGGCACTGGCTATCATTGACGACCTTGGTGTTGTTGTCATTATCGCGCTTTTCTACACAGGTGACTTATCAACTTCTGCGCTTGCAGTTGGTTTTGCTATGACCGCAGCGTTGTTTATGCTCAACTCGAAGAAGGTCACTAAGTTAACACCGTATATGATCGTCGGGGCAATACTCTGGTTTGCTGTGCTCAAGTCTGGTGTGCATGCGACGTTAGCGGGTGTAGTCATAGGTTTTGCGATTCCTCTTAAAGGAAATCAAGGTGAGAGGTCTCCACTCAAACATATGGAGCACGCACTCCACCCATACGTAGCCTTTGGTATCCTTCCAGTATTCGCTTTCGCTAATGCAGGTATTTCTCTTGAAGGGATTTCTGTCGAAGGGCTGACTTCAATGCTACCTCTAGGGATTGCTCTTGGTCTGCTGCTCGGTAAGCCTTTGGGTATCTTTAGCTTTAGTTGGATTGCCGTTAAGGCCGGCGTGGCGAAGTTGCCAGAGGGGATCACTTTCAGACATATCTTTGCGGTCTCTGTGCTGTGTGGTATTGGATTTACGATGTCGATTTTTATCTCATCACTGGCATTTGGCCCAGTTAACGCAGAGTTTGATACTTATGCGAGGCTCGGGATATTGATGGGCTCAACGACGGCCGCGATAATAGGCTACGTACTACTGCACATCTCTTTACCAAAAAAGACAGCGCTGGCAGATAAGCCAGCGACTGAAGCTAATCACTAGACCTATTTACTAGTATAAAAAGGCCCCGTTGTGAAAACATCGGGGCTTTTACTTATGAATCTTTCTAGCGTTCTATTGTTGAAAATATGGTCCACTCTTCAACCACTTTTTCTGTTAGTCCCACAACAGTGGCTGTAACTCGTCTGTTCAGTGCATGATCTAATTCTTCTTGACCATCAGACTCTAAATGAGTTGAGCCGAAACCAACGATAGTCACCCTCTCTGGTTTGATTCCATAAGAAAGCAATTGTTGTTCTACCGCGAAAGCTCGTTTTTTAGATAGCTGCAAATTATAGTCAGGGTTGCCAGTCTTACTAGCATAGCCTTGGATTTCAATAGAAGCCGAACGATATTTCTCCATAAAATCTGCCATCGCACGGATTTGATCTGAAAAAACTGGGCTTACATCATAGGAATCATTGGCAAATAAAATCCTTAGTTGCCGCTCTTCCTCTTTAAGGACTTCCAAGCTACAGCCATCATTGTCGATTTGAGCACCTATTGGTGTGTCCGGACAGAGATCTCGTGCATTGACGACACCATCACGATCATCATCGGTTAAATCAGATGTCTGTTCGGCATTTGGTGTTTGAATGTATTCATACTGATCATCATAAGCGAGAATGTGAAAAGACAATGAGGCGCCTAAAAATGGCAATGAATAAAGAATGGTGCGTTTCATAATCAGTACTCCACTTTTTCAGTCCACTCTATAGGGATATCAACAAGTAAAGCGTTGAGTAAATTTCCTGTCGCATTCATGACTCTATATTTGGCGTACTGTTCCGAATAATGGGCGTCTAGATAATCTTTACGAGCTTCGAATAGTTCATTCTCTGTGTTGAGGAGATCGAGCAATGTTCTCTGACCGATACGATACTGCTTTTCGTAAGCAATGACTGTCGCAGAGGCCGAGTCAACGTGATCGGCTAAAAATTTCTTTTGCTGTAACGTTAAATCAAGTGCGCTCCATGATAAGCGTAAACTCTCTTCCACTTGGCGGTAGGAATTGTCTCTCAGGTCTTTAGCTTTATTGAGCTGGTATGCTGCTCTCTCTGACAAGTCACTATCGGAGCCTCCATTGAATAAGTTGTACCTCAACCTCAGCATAGCGAGAGATTCATTACTACTTCCAACATCACCACCCGCATCATCTCTCCAAGTTTGACTCGCTTCTACAGATAAAGTGGGGTAGTGGTTACCTTTCGATTGTTTGTATTGATACCTTGCGGAATCTACATCTGCTTTTGATACTTGAATTACAGGGTGTTGTTCAAAAGCCACTTTGATTGCTTCATCTAAAGAGAGTGGAATCTTTGATTCATCCGCTCTTGGGTAAATAAGGCTAAGAGGGGCCTGTCCAACAAGGCGTCTAAACTGTGTGTGGGTGTCGATGAGGTTGTTTTGTGCGGCGAGTAGATTACCATGGGCTTTGGCGAGTCTTGCTTCAACTTGGAAGACGTCAGCGGTGGAACCTATTCCAGATTCTGCTCGCCTTTTGATATCTTTATAGATGTCTTTGTGTACCGCGAGGTTTTTTTCAGATAGTTTTAATACTTCAGTGGCTTTAATTGACTCTAAGTAAATGTCAGTGACTCTTAATGCTATGTCTGAAGCATCTGCTAGTAACTGAAGCCTTATCGACTCAGCATCAGCTGCTGTTCTATTTATATCGTTGATGGTGGAACTGCCGTCCCATAACAATTGAGTCAAGCTTAAGGTTGCTTCCTTTCGAGTCAAATCCGTATCATTCTGACCTGTTGAATCGGCGGGATCTATTCCTTCATAGCCTATACCAGCATCTAAATCTATTGAGGGTAGATAAGCGCCACTGGATGCATCTGCTTGCTTTATAGCGCTTTGATACTCATTGAAAGCACTTTTTATTTCGGGATTGCTAGCTAATGTAATAGCGACGGCTTGCTCGAGGGTTTGACCGAAAGTGAAACTGTGATAAATGGCAAATAGAGCAACGATTGGTGCAAACTTGTTTGTAGACACATCGTCCTCCTTATTGAAAGGCAGTTATGTATTTAGTGGTAAGTTATTAAAATCGTAGTACATAAATGTCTAAAAAAGGAGAAATTATCATGAAGAAATTGGCACTATATGGCGAGCCTTCAAATTGCAAGCTTCACTTATTGTGATTAGTCGATGAACTAATATTCTTAATAGAAGATTGAGAAAGGGTTCGAGTTTTCAATGGTAGAGGTACTTCGTCAAGTATGCAGAATAGCGAAGGAAATGTACTTTAGTTTTACACAAGTTGGTATTTGATAAGTTCCAACTCAAAAAATGTTGCGAACTGTTTTCATTTTGTGATAACTTCGCGCGCAATCTCGGAGGTGAGTCGCAAAAAAAGACATTCTGGGGGATACGCGTGGCGAGCATTCAGGCTGAGTGAGCGTTACGTAGGGTAGGTATCGGCAAGCCCTTTTGCCGATAGACGGGATACTGTTGTCGCTGTAGCGGCATGTTTATGGGAAACCCAACATTGAACTCACATAACAAACAACCATTAATCAGCTTAGTTCTTCCTAAATGCCCTGTTTTGCAAAACAGCAGCATTACTGAACCTTGATTTACCGATTGAACATGTAGTCCATCGAAATGATGGAGCGATTTCGTGTACGCGCTATTTGGGTTGCTAACACGAAATGGATAACTGTACCTGCTATTCGCATTTCACCTATGGCAGGAGAATTACATTTCAAAGGGATTAAATCATGAGCACAGCC
This sequence comes from Vibrio coralliilyticus, assembly GCF_024449095.1. Taxonomy (NCBI): domain Bacteria; kingdom Pseudomonadati; phylum Pseudomonadota; class Gammaproteobacteria; order Vibrionales; family Vibrionaceae; genus Vibrio; species Vibrio coralinecrosis. The sequence continues at coordinate 1,844,509 of NZ_CP024627.1, read as the reverse complement.
TTTGAAGTCGATAATCCAGTGAACGTCACTGTTATCGCAACACCACTTTCCACCCAGATTCCTGCTGTAGAAGGCGTTTATGATCTGACACCTGATCGGGTTTTACAAGATCAGGCCGAGCACGAATCAGCGGTACGTTCTTATCCTCGCCGCCTTCCTATTGCGATTAAGCAAGCTTATGGCGCACTGGTTGAAGACACTCGCGGTCAAGTATTTTTAGATTGTCTTGCCGGTGCGGGTACGTTGGCTCTTGGGTACAACCACCCAGAAATCAATCAGGCACTCAAAGATCAGCTCGACTCTGGTCTTCCTTATCAGACACTGGATATCGCAACAGAAGCAAAAACGAATTTCATTCGCTCGGTGAAGAATTTTCTTCCTCAAGAGCTGAGTGATAACTGTGTACTCCAGTTCTGTGGCCCTTCAGGTGCGGATGCTGTGGAAGCTGCAATCAAACTTGCGAAGCAAACCACAGGTCGCAATACCATGTTTGCTTTCCGTGGTGCTTATCACGGCATGACAAATGGCACGATGGGCATGATGGGCAATCTAGGGACAAAAGCACGTCGCACAGGCCTAATGTCAGACGTACATTTTATGCCTTTCCCATACAGTCTGCGCTGCCCATTTGGTTTAGGTGGTGATGAAGGTGCAAGAGCCGGTATCCGTTACATTGAGCGTCTACTCAATGATGATGAAGCTGGAATCATGAAACCAGCCGCTATAGTTGTTGAGCCTGTGCAGGGCGAGGGCGGTGTTGTACCTGCGCCTGCGTTTTGGTTGAAAGAACTACGTCGTATCTGCGATGAGCACGGTATTTTACTGATCTTTGATGAGATTCAGTGTGGTGTAGGTAAATCAGGCTACAACTTTGCGTTTGAAGAAGCGGGCATTGTGCCAGACATTCTTTGCCTATCGAAAGCGATTGGTGGCGGTATGCCAATGTCGCTCCTGGTCATCAATAAGAAACATGATACTTGGCTGCCAGGTGAGCACACGGGCACATTCCGTGGTAATCAGTTGGCGATGGTCTCTGGGGCGAAAGCTCTGGAAATCATCGAGCGAGACAATCTTGTTGAGCACGCGAACGTTGCTGGTCAGTACTTGCGTTTGGGGCTTGAGTCGATTCAAAAACGAGTCAACTGTATTGCTGAAGTCCGTGGCAAGGGCTTAATGCTTGGTGTGGAAATCCGTAAACCCGGTACAGAGCGCAATAAATTTGGTGAGCCAGTCGCTGATGGTGAATTGACCTTGGCGATTCAGAGAGCAGCCCTTGAACGCGGGCTGATGGTTGAAAAAGGCGGGCGTGACGGTTCGGTGATTCGATTCCTGCCACCATTGATCATCACCTTTGAGCAGATCGACTTCGCACTTCGAGTGCTGGAAGAGGCGATTCTGGTCGCTGGTGGCAGCCATGTTGAGCCACAAGACACCAATCAACAATGGAAACAGCATTTCATTCATACCGGTGAGTCTGGCAGTGATGAGTTCAGCAAAGTCATGAACCACACAACAGCGGCAATGAAACAGGTCTTTGAACAAGTCGATGCGCCTTATTCAGGGCTTGACCCAAAGCAGTTAGAACAGGCGATTAATGCCGTTGATCTAAACAACAAAAATGTCAGCCTGACGGATGTGATCACGGATACCGCTGAACTAGTAGCAAAGAATGCTATTTTCACTCAGCATCCTGACTGTATCGCTCACCTTCATACCCCGCCGTTAATGTCTGCAGTGGCAGCAGAAGCGATGATTGCCTCTCTAAACCAGTCAATGGACTCCTGGGATCAAGCCTCTTCTGCGACTTATGTTGAGCAGAAAGTGGTGGATTGGTTATGTGAGAAATACGAGCTTGGCAAACAGGCTGATGGCATATTTACCAGTGGTGGTACCCAAAGTAATCAAATGGGTTTAATGCTGGCTCGTGACTGCATTGCAGACAAGCTGTCAGGGCACTCTATTCAGAAATTTGGATTGCCGGATTACGCCGACAAACTGCGTATTATTTGCTCGAAGAAATCTCATTTCACGGTTCAGAAATCTGCATCTTGGATGGGGTTAGGCGAGAAAGCGGTGCTAACCGTTGATGCTCATAGCAACGGCACGATGGATGTCGCTCATCTTGATGAAGTGATTAGCGAGGCGAAATCTCAAGGGTTGATTCCATTTGCCATCGTTGGGACGGCAGGAACCACTGACCATGGTGCAATTGATGATTTGAATGTGATTGCCGATGCAGCGCAAAAACACCAGATGTGGATGCATGTTGATGGTGCTTACGGTGGTGCACTGATTTTAAGCCGCCACAAAGAACGTCTAGCGGGTATTGAGCGCGCAGACTCAGTCAGCGTTGACTTCCACAAGCTGTTCTACCAAACGATCAGTTGTGGGGCTTTGTTACTTAAACAAAAACACAACTTCAAGTATCTGCTGCATCATGCGGATTACCTCAACCGTGAGCATGATGAGTTGCCTAACTTGGTAGATAAGTCGATTGCGACGACGAAGCGATTCGACGCATTGAAAGTCTTTATGACGATGCAGAATGTTGGTCCAGATACATTGGGTGCAATGTATGACCATCTTCTCGAACAAACTCAGCAAGTGGCGGAGCTCGTTCGTAGCGACGACAACTTAGAATTGTTGGCTGAGCCATCATTGTCGACCGTGTTATTCCGCGTAGCAAATGCTCAAGTAGCGGATCTGGACGAGCTGAACAAAGTCGTAAGACTAGAAGCGTTGACTCGTGGCGTTGCGGTATTAGGTGAAACCATTGTTGATGGTAAAACCGCATTGAAATTTACGATTCTTAATCCGTGCCTGACGATGGCTGATTTTGAATCTTTACTAATTAAAATCAATAAGCTAGCTGCTGAGCTGGCGTAATTAAGGTAACGGAAAACTATGGCAATTCTACAGATTGGTGCAGGCGGCGTTGGCTGGGTAGTTGCACATAAAGCTGCGCAAAACAACGAAGTACTGGGTGACATCACCATTGCATCGCGTACCGTGAGCAAGTGTGAAAAAATCATCGAATCTATTCAGAAGAAAAACAACCTGAAAGATCCATCGAAGAAACTGGAAGCGCGTGCTGTTGATGCGGATGACGTTGATGCATTAGTTGCTCTTATTAAAGAAGTTCAGCCTGACCTTGTTATTAACGCAGGCCCTCCTTGGGTTAACATGACGATCATGGAAGCATGTTACCAAGCAAAAGTGAACTACCTAGATACCTCTGTTGCTGTTGATCTATGTTCTGAAGGCCAGCAAGTTCCTCAAGCTTACGATTGGCAGTGGGGTTACCGTGAGAAGTTCGCTGAAGCGGGCATCACAGGTATTTTGGGTGCTGGTTTCGATCCGGGCGTGGTTTCGGTATTTGCAGCTTACGCAGTGAAGCATCTGTTTGATGAAATCGACACCATTGACGTAATGGATGTAAATGCAGGTGATCACGGTAAGAAGTTCGCGACCAACTTCGACCCAGAAACCAATATGCTTGAAATCCAAGGGGACTCTTTCTACTGGGAAAATGAAGAGTGGAAACAGGTTCCGTGTCATTCGCGCATGCTTGAGTTTGAATTCCCGCTAGTGGGCAAGCACAAAGTGTACTCTATGGCGCACGATGAAGTTCGTTCTATGCAAGAGTTCATTCCAGCTAAACGTATCGAGTTCTGGATGGGCTTTGGTGACAAATACCTGAACTACTTCAACTGCATGCGTGACATCGGCTTACTAAGCCCAGATCCGCTAACGCTTCACGATGGTACGGTTGTACAGCCTCTACATGTACTTAAAGCACTGCTGCCAGACCCAACTTCTCTTGCTCCGGGTTATACAGGTAAAACTTGTATCGGTACTTGGGTTCAGGGTACGAAAGATGGCAAGCAGCGTAGCGTATTTATCTACAATAACGCTGATCATGAAGTCGCGTACGAAGACGTTGAGCATCAAGCAATTTCTTACACCACAGGTGTACCAGCGATCACCGCTGCACTTCAGTTCTTCCGTGGTGAGTGGGCGGATAAAGGTGTGTTCAATATGGAACAGCTCAATCCAGACCCATTCCTTGAGACTATGCCAAGCATTGGTCTTGATTGGCATGTTCAGGAACTAGAGCCGGGTCAACCTGTTATCCACAAACTAAAGTAAGCACTTATGGTTCTTAATTTGGATTTATAAGATTAAGCCGATGCACTAGTGTCGGCTTTGTTCGATTTTTACGGTATTAATTGGGTAAGAATATAAAATGCAAAAAAACGAACTGAAAACACCATACTTTATGATCAATGAAGATAAGTTGGTCGAAAATCTAGAAAAAGCCAAGCAACTCAAAGAAATCTCGGGTGTGAAGCTGGTATTGGCGTTGAAGTGTTTTTCTACATGGGGTGTTTTCGACATCATCAAGCCTTACTTGGATGGCACAACGAGCTCAGGCCCGTTCGAGGTCAAACTGGGGCATGAAACTTTTGGTGGTGAAACTCACGCGTACAGTGTCGGATACAGTGAGGATGATGTACGTGATGTGGCTGATATTTGCGACAAAATGATTTTTAACTCACAAAATCAATTGGCTGCATATAGACACATTGTAGAAGGAAAGGCTTCGCTGGGTTTACGTCTTAACCCAGGTGTGAGTTATGCCGGGCAAGATTTAGCGAATCCAGCGCGTCAGTTTTCTCGTCTTGGTGTGCAAGCGGACCATATTGATCCAGAAGTCTTTGAAGATATTGACGGTGTGATGTTCCACATGAATTGTGAGAACAAAGACGTCGACGCGTTTATCGGTCTGCTTGGCTCCATCTCAGAGCAATTTGGTCAGTACTTGGATAAGCTTGACTGGGTGAGTATGGGCGGAGGTGTGTTTTTTACCTGGCCGGGCTACGACATCGAAAAACTTGGCTTAGCGCTTAAAGCCTTTTCTGAGAAGCACGGTGTTCAAATGTACCTTGAACCGGGTGAAGCTATCATCACCAAGACAACAGACTTGGTTGTGACCGTGGTGGATATCGTTGAGAACGTTAAAAAAACAGCGATTGTTGATTCTGCAACTGAAGCTCATCGCTTGGATACGCTAATTTACAATGAACCCGCTTCTATTCTAGAAGCTTCGGATAAAGGTGAGCATGGGTATGTGATTGGCTCTTGTTCATGTTTGGCGGGTGATCAGTTCTGTGAAGCTAGCTTTGATAAACCATTGGAAATAGGTCAGCGTCTTCATATCTTAGATAGTGCGGGCTATACAATGGTGAAGCTTAACTGGTTTAACGGCTTAAGAATGCCTTCTGTGTACTGTGAACGCTCAGGCGGTGAAATTCAGAAGCTAAATGAATTCGATTATTCAGATTTCAAACGCTCGCTCTCACAGTGGAGTGTCGAATAACCTAAAAGAGCAGCCTAATCGCTGCTCTTTGTGTTTATTATGCTTCCACCATGACTCGAATATCTTCGCTTAAGGCTTCAAGCTCTTTAGCTACATCGTCTATCTGAACTTCGGTCGGTAACTTCAATGCGATATTCGCCGTGAACAAGCTAGAGCTAACGCCTCCACCACCCGCGATAAACACACGCTGGCAGTCCATATCTAGAATATTAATGCCTTGATTGTCCAGAACATGGGTGATCTCATTAACAATACCCGCTCGGTCATTGGAGTCTAAGCGGACCTGATAGATGGCATCGGCATTGTGCGTATTACTTTCAGAGTCGACTATCTGGACCAATAACTCATCGTTGCTGCGAAAGGCCGCTTTAACTGCATCCGCTGACTCCTCAGGGAGTTCCACTTTGATGACTGCAGCGACCTGATTCTCAATAAAGTTCACTTTACTGATTAACCATTTACCTCCATTCTCGTGAGTGACCGCCGCCAACTGCTTGATCGTGGCAGGGGTTGCTTTACCAACAAAGTTGACGATAAATGTGCAATTCATAATGTGCCTCCTGAATGCAAGCATTTCTTTTTATAGAACTAAATTGAGTGTAGGAGTCGCAGAAAAGTTAGGTTTGATTTAGGTCAAACTTTAGCCTTGTCTCCTAGGTTATGGGGATAATGTTGTGCAGCAGGCATAAAAAAGCGGCAACTGAGTGCCGCTTTTTCAATGACTGTTGAGTTCAGGTTAAAAGCTGATTTTCATTTCTACGCCATAGAAGACGCTGTCGTAGCTGGCACCAGCATCCATTGCAAATTTCGCGGCATCCTGATTACCAAACCAAGGTTTACTATTATATTGAAATTCAGCGCTGCCGCCCCAAGCATTGCTTACCCAGCCGTGGATGTGCCCAACAGGGTTAAGGAAGAACAAGGTTACGTCACCCATGGTTTGAGAGCCCCAAACTTCACCGCCAGTCGCGACGATGTCTTGTTCTGCCTCAAACATCATCTCACCAACAACGGCACCAAAGAAGGGCGTTATGAAGAGATCTTGCCATGATGGGACTTCAGCAAAAGCCTCAACACCATATTCCCAGAAGAAGGTCGACAGAGTGGCAGAGTATAAAAAAGATTCAAATTCATTGAACCCAGCGTGACGGGCTGCTGTATAGTAAACACCACCAAAATAAGGATGCATGACATAGTTTAAGAAATGGTCATCTCGGTCCCAAACCGGTCCTGAGGTTACATTATCTTTCCATTTTGTACCTAAACCACTCAAATCACGATCTTCTTCATCCCATTTTGTTATGGATTCCGGCAGTAGTGTCATCAAGCCAACTGTCGCAACACTAAGACCTAAAATGGTGTAAGTTTGGCCTTTGAGGTAATCCCAATCTTTCTCACTTTGTACAGTGAGATATCTAGGGAGTTCTGGCTCTTCAAGTTTTAATTCACTTTCTGTTAAACCTAAGGCATAACTATTGCTAGGCTTATAGGAATAAGAGTTGCTGAAAAGACTGTAGTTTTCGGTGTTATCTACGGTATAAGAGAACTCAATATGTTGAGGAGAATCGTAGATATTGGCATTGGCGCAAGCAGAAGCCAACAACATCAAAGCGGTGATGTGTTTTTTGTACACGGATAAACTCCACAGTCTATATCTTATTATGATCAGGCTCACAATTATCCATTAAAGCAAGAGGAATGGAAACCGGAAATTGTCTTAATTAAGAAACTTAGTTTCTTAATTACACTCAAACAATGAAAACATGCAGTTTGATTGTCTTTGTTTGTGACACAAAACCAAAGGCTTCCTGAAAGGAAAAATAATTATGTTGAAAATAGCGATGTTAAGTACCGGTGAAGAAGTCCTTCACGGCGATATCGTTGATACTAATGCGGCTTGGTTGTCAGAAAAATTCTTTCAACAAGGCTTTTCCCTATCGAAACGCTCAACGGTTGGTGATAGCCAGTCAGCGCTGGTTGAAGAGCTGATGATGTTGAGCTTTAACTGTGATGTTGTCATTGTAAATGGTGGATTAGGCCCAACCACGGATGATCTTAGTGCAGAAGCAGCAGCGCAAGCCTCGGATAAGGAGTTAGAACTTTATCCTGAATGGCTAGAGAAGTTGGAGCAGTTTTTTAGTGCTCGCGGTGTTGCAATGCCAGAGAGTAATCGTAAGCAAGCTATGTTGCCACAAGGGTCGGTAATTCTGGATAATCCAATCGGTACTGCTTGCGGTTTCTTGTTGAACTTTAACGATTGTGATTTTTACTTTACTCCTGGCGTACCAAGCGAATTTAAGTTGATGACAGAGTCCCAGATTTTGCCACACCTGAAACAGAAGTATGCTGATGTTACTGGTTATGAATGTAGCAAACTTCATACTTTTGGGACCTCAGAGTCCGCGTTGTCAGATAAACTTGATAAAGTGCAGCTACCCGAAGGTTATTTCTTAGGTTACCGTTCCTATCTGCCTTATATTGAAGTCAAATTATTTGGCCCTAAAGGTGATTTAGATAACCGCGTTAAGTTACTTCAGCTGGTTTTCAACTTGATAGAAAGTAACGTGGTGAGCGTTGATGAATCAATGCAAGAGAATGTCGGTCATTTGATTCTCGAGAAAAAGCTGTCGATTTCGACTGCGGAGCAATCGACTCACGGTAGTTTGTCGCAATGGCTTCACTCAAACGAAGAAGCGGCTAATTACTGCGGCCATGGGTGGGTACTCGGTAATAAAGTGGATGTCGGGAACAGTGATAACGATGAACTTGCTGCTGCGTTTGCACTTGCAGGTGCGACTAAAGATAAATGTGCGACCGATATAGCCATCGCTACAGGTAAAGTAACAGAAAGAACTTTTTCAGTGGCTATGTCGGCAAGAGAAGGGGAGTGGGGGCAGACACTCACCTTTAACCGAACGTTTTCCAGAACTGACCAAACGACCATTATCACGACAGTCGCAGCGGACATGTTGAGACGCTATCTCTCAGGAAAAACCATGTTCCCTAATTACAGTTCGCTGACCAGGGAAAAAGAAATGTATGTCCCTCATAGTGTTATTGCTGGCTAGAACAAGCTTAAAAAACTGTCAAACTCCTACCGAGCAGCATGCAGTAATAAGTGAATGAATATGTTTCTTATTACTCGCATGCTTTCATAAATATTTCTTAGAAGAAAATCATCTATCACTTAAATTGATGATTTTAAATAGATGCCAACTTTGTCGCTTATTTGCAACGTGCATTTGCTTCAATTGTGCTTAAAATGATAGTTCGTCGCGGGTTTTGCTCAGGGAGGTAAGCATGTTCCATCATTCAAAAATAATGGTTTGGTATCAGGTGGCGAGTCAGAAAGTTGTTTTAGGAGAGGCACTTAGCGATGATAATCAGGACGTTATTTCTATGTGGCTCCATGCTCCGGAAGAAAAAAATCAAGAAAATTCATTAGGCTACCGCCTGTCTTTATTCGATGATGACGGACGAGAGATTGCCGACAAAGCAGTGTCCATGTTGACCGCCGATGAGTTCTTATCCGGTATTCAGATTCGTGCCTAAATAATAAAATAAAACCCGGCATAACAGGCCGGGCTTTTTATAATTTGCATAGTTATGCGCGTTTTTCTTTTAACGCATAATTTACGCTTTCAATTTCAATGTCGGATTTAGCCTTGCAAATACAAGGTAATATCTCATCACTTTGCGTATATGCCATTGCAAAACCAACGTATTCCACTGCACCTTTGACTAGCTTGCAGCGGCAAGCGCCACAATGCCCGTCTCGGCAGTTGTATTCAGGTTCAATTCCTGCCTTTTCCATTGTTTCGAGAATGGTGTTAGAAGGATTAGATTGAATCGCAGTGATCCCATTGATTTTTATGTTGGGCATTACAGCTCGAAATCCTTAAAGTCGTCTGCGCGCACATCACTATCAATCTGACCGACTAGGTAAGAGGAGATCTCTGCTTCTTGTGGAGCAACCTGTACGTTATCGGAAGATAACCACGCATTAATCCATGGGATAGGGTTGGAGGTCGCTTCTGGATATGCGGCATCTAGGCCTACTGCTTGCATACGGATATTGGTGATGTACTCAACGTACTGACAAAGAATGTCCTTGTTTAGACCAATCATAGAGCCATCTTTGAAAAGGTACTCTGCCCATTCCTTCTCTTGCTCTGCGGCTGCTTTAAATAGATCAAAACATTCCTGCTTACATTCTTCAGCAATTTGCATGAAGGAAAAATCATCCTGACCGTTACGCAGCAAGTTAATCATGTGCTGTGTACCCGTTAGGTGAAGGGCTTCATCGCGAGCAATTAGCTTAATGATCTTCGCGTTACCTTCCATTAGCTCACGCTCAGCAAAGGCAAATGAACAAGCAAAGCTTACATAGAAACGAATCGCTTCTAATGCGTTGACAGACATCAGGCATACGTAAAGCTTTTTCTTCAGCTCATGAAGTGACACCTTCACTTCCTCACCATTGATGTTATGCGTCCCCTCACCGTAGCGATGGTAGTCATTCGTCATTTGGATCAGGTCGTCGTAGTATTGCGAAATGTCTTCAGCACGCTTTAGGATGTGCTCGTTTTCGACGATATCATCAAATACTAAGCCTGGGTCGTTTACGATATTACGTATGATGTGTGTGTAAGAACGCGAGTGGATTGTTTCAGAGAACGACCAAGTTTCGATCCACGTCTCTACTTCAGGTAGTGAGACTAATGGAAGTAGCGCGACGTTTGGACTACGGCCTTGGATAGAATCCAGAAGAGTTTGGTACTTCAAGTTTGAGATGAAGATATGCTTCTCATGCTCTGGAAGTTTGTTGTAGTCGATACGATCGCTTGATACGTCAACTTCTTCTGGGCGCCAGAAGAAAGACAGCTGCTTTTCGATCAGCTTTTCGAAGATTTCGAATTTTTGCTGGTCATAACGAGCTACGTTTACGGATTGACCTAAGAACATTGGCTCTTTTAGCTGGTCATTTTTGTTTCGGTTAAAAGTACTGTAAGCCATGATGCCTCAATTCCTTTTAAGCCCCTCTCAGAGGGGCAAATAATCTGTTAAGCCTTGCTAATCCAATCGTTGGATTAGTGATTAGATCTTACAACCGCCGCCTGCACAATCGTCATCTTGTGGTTGTACTGCGTCTTTCTGGTCATCACTCGCTCCATCACGAGTGTTATGGTAGTAAAGTGTCTTCACACCATATTTATACGCAGTCAAAAGATCTTGTAGCAGTTTCTTCATTGGCACTTTGCCACTTTCAAAACGGCTAGGGTCATAGTTAGTGTTAGCTGAAATTGCCTGATCGACAAACTTTTGCATGATACCAACCAGATGTAGATAACCATCGTTAGAACCAATGTTCCAAAGAAGCTCGTAGTTATCTTTGTATTCAGTGAATTCAGGCACAACCTGTTTCAAAATACCGTCTTTTGATGCTTTAACTGACACGTAGCCGCGTGGTGGCTCGATGCCGTTTGTTGCGTTCGAGATCTGAGAAGACGTTTCAGAAGGCATCAAAGCAGTCAGTGTTGAGTTACGTAGACCATGAGTCATGATCTCTTCTCGCAAACCGTCCCAATCGTAATGAAGAGGTTCGTCACAAACTAGGTCAACATCTTTTTTGTACGTATCAATTGGAAGCAAGCCTTTCGCGTAGTTGGTCTCGTGGAAAGAAGGGCATTTACCTTGTTCTTTCGCCAGAGCAACAGATGCTTTGAGCAGGTAGTATTGCATCGCTTCAAAAGTACGGTGTGTTAGGCCGTTTGCACTGCCGTCAGAGTACTTCACGCCATTCTTAGCTAGGTAGTAAGCGTAGTTAATCACACCTACACCCAGAGTTCGGCGGTTCATCGTTGATTTGTATGCCGCTGGAAGTGGGTAGTCTTGATAATCCAGCAGAGCATCAAGTGCTCGAACAACCAACTCAGACAGCTCTTCGAAATCATCAAGAGACTTGATGGCCCCCAAGTTGAACGCTGAAAGCGTACATAGAGCAATTTCACCAGAGTCATCTTCTACGTTAGTCAGTGGCTTGGTTGGAAGAGCAATTTCCAAACATAGATTCGACTGACGAACAGGCGCCACCTCTGAATCAAATGGGCTGTGCGTATTACAGTGGTCTACGTTTTGAATGTAGATACGACCAGTTGAAGCGCGCTCTTGCATCAAGATAGAGAACATCTCGATAGCTTTAACGGTTTCTTTCTTGATTGACGGATCGTTTTCGTACTTAACGTACAGACGTTCAAACTCGTCTTGATTCTCAAAGAACGCATCGTATAGGCCCGGCACGTCTGACGGAGAGAATAGGGTAATATTTCCGCCTTCAACCAAACGCTGATACATCAGGCGGTTTAGCTGCACACCGTAATCCATATGACGAACACGGTTCTCTTCTACACCACGGTTATTCTTAAGCACCATCAATGCCTGAGATTCACCATGCCATAGAGGGTAGAATACGGTTGCTGCGCCACCACGAACACCACCTTGAGAGCAACATTTTACTGCTGTTTGGAAGTACTTGTAGAAAGGGATACAGCCTGTATGGAAAGCTTCACCGTTACGTATCTCTGAGCCTAGCGCACGAATACGACCAGCGTTGATACCAATACCTGCACGTTGTGAAACGTAGCGCACAATAGAACTTGCTGTCGCATTGATGGAATCTAGGCTGTCTCCACACTCAATCAAGACACACGAACTGAATTGGCGGGTTGGAGTACGTACACCAGACATGATCGGTGTCGGTAGGGAAATCTTGAACGTTGACGTTGCATCATAGAAACGCTTGATGTAATCAAGACGAGTTTCTTTTGGATACTTAGCAAACAGACAGGCAGCTACAAGGATATACAGGAACTGAGCGCTTTCGTAGATTTCGCCTGATACACGGTTCTGGACGAAGTACTTACCTTCCAGCTGTTTCACCGCAGCGTATGAGAAGTCTAGGTCACGTTTATGATCTATGTACGCATCGAGTTCATCCAGCTCAGCTTTTGTATAGTCTTCCAAAATGTGCTGATCGTATTTGCCTTTATCGACGAGCTTCGCCACATGGTCATAAAGCGTTGGTGGCTCGTACTGGCCGTATGCTTTTTTACGCAGGTGGAAAACGGCCAGTCGAGCCGCTAGATATTGGTAGTCTGGCGTTTCTTCAGAGATCAAATCGGCCGCTGATTTGATGATAGTCTCATGGATATCTGTTGTTGTGATTCCATCGTAGAACTGAATGTGAGCGCGAAGTTCTACTTGAGAGACAGACACATTATCTAGACCTTCCGCAGCCCAAGTAATGACTCTGTGGATCTTTTCTAGATCAATATTTTCTTTGCGGCCGTCACGTTTGGTAACGGTTAGTTGTTGGTTCATTCTGCTTAATTTCCCTAACAAAACTGATAAAAGCCGTGTTTTCGTGTAATTCTTGTAAAAATTGTTCCGGCTTTGTGATCAAAGTCTATCTATATATTGTAGTCCAAACACAACATATAGGGGTGCATTGCTGTGCGAGTTACAAGATAGTGCTATCTATGGTGCTTTTCAAGTTACAGATCTTGGATGACTTGTGGATAACTAACAAAATTGAAAATTTCAGTAAGTGGATACTAACCGATGGGATTAGAGTCTAATTGATTGTATAAAATTACCGTTTTAGGATCGGTTTATAAGTAACCACAAACAAAAAAAAATTCCTTGATCTTTCAGTCATTCTGAGCGTGATTTTGAGTCTGTATATTTTGGAATCAGAGCCCCAAAAATGGGCGAAAAACAACAAAAAAAGCGGGGTATATATACCACCGCTCTCTATAGGTTAGTCACATGAATAGTATGTCTAAATATTAAAACTTTTGCGTATGAACGATATAGTTGACGTCAACTTTGTTACCGAGTTTATAGGTATCCGTGATGGGATTATAGTGTAATCCAGTAATTCCCATTTCGGTTAGGTCGGTATGGTCAATCATTTTTATCAACTCCGCTGGGCGGATAAACTTCTCATGATCGTGGGTACCTTCTGGAACAATACGCAATAGCTTTTCTGCGCCAACGATAGCGAATAGGTACGATTTAAAATTGCGATTCAATGTTGAGAAAAAGACATGGCCGCCGGGTTTAACCAAAGCTGCACATGCGCTGATGACTGACTGAGGGTTTGGAACGTGCTCCAGCATTTCCATACAAGTCACGACATCATATTTTTCTGGGTGTGCATCAGCGTGATCTTCAATTGTACTCTGAATATAAGTCAGCTCAGTACCGGTTTCCAGTGCATGCAATCGAGCCACCTCTAGCGGCTCTTTACCCATATCAAGTCCAGTCACTGTTGCGCCTTCTTTCGCCATACTCTCAGCAAGAATACCTCCACCACAGCCAACATCGAGGACGGTTTTGCCAAATAAACCATCGGCATTATCCAGAACGTAATTGAGACGTAGCGGGTTAATTTGATGGAGTGGCTTGAATTCTCCCTCCAAATCCCACCATCGAGAGGCCATTTCTTCAAACTTCTTAATTTCGTTTGGATCGACATTTTGTGACTGGGTCATAACTACTCTACTTAGCAACCGGCTTCCTTGAAACTGGAAGGCATTATAACTCCTAACTCTCAACACTCCATAGACAGGATCACTTTTCTCTTGAGGTGGTGAAAATATAACCATTAATCAGCAAGATAAAACTAGAGTGTGCAATTTCTCAGCATTTGATTCACAACCAAGCTCACAACCTGATAAAAGGAGAGGGAAAGTAATGCCGAACTGTTGATTTGTGTGTTATATTTTTGCACCTTAAACGTATTGTACATACGATCTATAAATAGAGGGATATTGGCTCTATGAGCGATCTAGCTAAAGAGATCACGCCCGTAAACATTGAAGATGAGCTTCGTGGTTCGTACCTTGACTATGCGATGTCCGTTATCGTTGGTCGTGCTCTTCCTGATGTGCGTGATGGCCTAAAGCCTGTACACCGCCGCGTTTTGTTCGCGATGAATGTGCTAGGTAATGACTGGAATAAACCATACAAAAAATCTGCCCGTGTTGTTGGCGACGTAATCGGTAAATATCACCCGCACGGTGATAGCGCTGTGTACGATACTATCGTACGTATGGCTCAGCCGTTCTCATTACGTTATATGCTTGTTGATGGCCAAGGTAACTTTGGTTCCATTGATGGTGACTCAGCGGCGGCAATGCGTTATACCGAAGTTCGCATGGCGAAGATCGCCCATGAGCTTCTGGCTGACCTAGATAAAGAAACCGTTGATTATGTACCTAACTATGACGGTACAGAGCAAATCCCAGCGGTTCTTCCGACAAAAATTCCTAACCTGCTGGTTAACGGTGCTTCTGGTATCGCAGTAGGTATGGCAACCAACATTCCGCCTCACAATTTAACTGAGGTGATTGATGGTTGCCTTGCATACATCAATAATGAAGATATCACTATTGATGAGCTTATGGACTACATTCCGGGTCCTGACTTCCCGACTGCGGCGCTTATCAGTGGCCGTAAAGGCATCGTAGACGCGTACAAGACTGGTCGCGGTAAAATTTACATGCGATCTAAAGCGGAAGTTGAAGCAGACAAGAATGGCAAAGAGACCATTATTGTTACCGAGATTCCATATCAAGTGAACAAAGCTCGTTTGATTGAGAAGATCGCAGAGCTTGTAAAAGATAAGAAAGTTGAAGGCATCAGCGCACTACGTGACGAGTCTGATAAAGACGGTATGCGAATTGTTATCGAGTGTAAGCGTGATGCGGTAGGTGAAGTGGTTCTAAACAACCTATACGCTAACACTCAATTACAAACGACTTTCGGCATCAACATGGTTGCGCTGAACAATGGTCAGCCGCAGCTATTCAATCTGAAAGACATGTTGAAGTGCTTCGTTGATCACCGCCGTGAAGTGGTGACTCGTCGTACTATCTATGAATTGCGTAAAGCACGTGAGCGTGCACACATCCTTGAAGGTCTTGCTTTAGCACTGGCCAACATTGATGAGATCATTGACCTTATCCGTAAAGCGCCAACACCGGCAGAAGCGAAGGCTGGCCTTGTTGCTCGTGGATGGGATTTGGGTAATGTTGCAGCAATGCTTGAACGAGCAGGTACCGATGCAGCTCGCCCTGAATGGCTAGAAGACCAATATGGTATTCGTGATGGTCAGTACTTCTTAACTGAGCAGCAAGCGCAAGCAATTCTTGACCTACGTCTACACAAATTGACCGGTCTTGAGCACGAGAAGATTCTTGATGAGTACAAAGCGCTACTAGATGAAATTGCAGAGCTAATGCACATTCTTGCAAGCACCGAGCGTTTGATGGAAGTCATCCGTGAAGAGCTAGAAGCCGTTCGTGACAGTTTTGGTGATGCACGCCGTACTGAAATTACAGCAGCAAGCCATGACATTGACATGGAAGAGCTGATTGCGCGCGAAGATGTGGTTGTGACCCTTTCGAACGCAGGTTACGTTAAGTACCAAATCCTAAGCGATTATGAGGCTCAGCGTCGTGGTGGTAAAGGTAAGAGTGCAACTAAGATGAAAGACGAAGATTATATCGAACGTCTTCTCGTTGCGAATACTCACGACAACATCTTATGTTTCTCGACTCGCGGTAAAACTTACCGTCTGAAAGTCTACCAATTACCGTTAGCAAGTCGTACTGCGCGTGGTAAGCCAATCGTCAATATTCTTCCTCTTGAAGAAGGCGAACGTATTACCGCGATTCTACCTGTTTCAGAATTTAGCCCAGAGAAGTTCATCTTCATGGCCACCGGTGATGGAACGGTTAAGAAGACGTCTTTAGATCAGTTTGCGAACGTACGTTCTAATGGTCTGATTGCGGTCAACCTACGTGAAGATGATTCACTCATTGGTGTTGATATCACCAACGGTGATAGTGACATCATGTTGTTCTCTCAAGCAGGTAAAGTGGTTCGCTTTAGCGAAGACAAAGTCCGTGCTATGGGTCGTACCGCTGCCGGTGTTCGTGGTATGAAGCTTGCCGAAGATGATCAGGTGGTTTCACTGATTGTTCCTTCGAACGAAGGTGATATTCTGACTGTGACACAAAACGGTTACGGTAAACGTACAGAACTTGCAGAATACCCAACGAAGGGCCGCGCGACTCAAGGTGTTGTGTCCATCAAAGTATCTGAGCGTAATGGTCCTGTAGTCGGAGCGGTACAAGTAGAAGAAGGCGATGAGATGATGATGATCACCGACGCTGGTACTCTGGTTCGTACACGTGTTGCGGAAGTGAGCCAAGTAGGTCGTAATACGCAAGGTGTCACTCTTATCCGAACTGCCGAAGACGAGAACGTTGTAGGTCTGCAGCGTATCGATGAAGTTGAAGAAGTGGACTTACCAGAAGGTGAGGAAATGGAAGGTCAGGAAGGGGAAACGGCCCAAGCTGCACCAGAATCAACCTCAGAGACGGATACAGACGAACAAGAATAATCGTTGACATTATCTTCAAAGCCGGGCAGCGACCCGGCTTTTTTATATCCAGAGTTTTAGTTAAGTAACCAATAGTAAAGGTGAAATGGACCTCTCATTATTTAAAATATACAGCCAAACTTAGAGAGCAAATAGGCTTTTTATAAATTATTGGTAACACTATTAGTGACAAAGGTATGACGCCAAAAAAATAGCGTTAATACAGTCAGTTACAGCTAAATAATATTTCAATAATATTACGTGCATGAATGATAAATAGTCTATAAAATTCGCAGTCTCTGTCTGTTCCACAAATATTATTAACTATTATGAAACTGTCACTGAAACAAAAACTCATCGGTGCCAGCTTATTAGCCGTTGTGCTAATGGCGAGTGCACTTACTTGGCTTTCTGCCGACCAACTTTTTCAACAAACTCGTAACGGCGTTAATGCCCGAGCAGAGAGTCTAGCGACTGCTGCTTCGGAAGGAATTTCTGACTGGATTGCCATTCGTAAAGATATTGCCAAAGCGTTCAATGATTACAGTCAAGAGCAAGAGGTTGTGCCTTTTCTTCAACAAGCTCGTAAAGCGGGCGGATTTGACGATATTTTCCTAGGTACGCCACAAGGTGAGATGTTCCGCTCTCACCCTGAGCGTAACCGTGCCGACTACGATCCGCGAGTTCGCCCTTGGTATAAAGATGCGAATGCATCTGGTCGCCAGATCATAACTACAGCGTATAAAGATGCGATTACCAATGCACTCTTAGTGACCATTGCCGAGCCCGTTCGTCGTAATGGCCAATTGGTGGGTGTTGTTGGTGCGGATGTATTGATTGACCAGCTGATCGACGACGTTATCAACTTAGATGCCGGTGAAAATGCCTATGCGATGTTGATTGACACGCAAAACGGTACATTCCTCGCGCACCCGAACAAAGATCTTTCCCTGAAGCCGGTGAATACGCTATCTAAAAAGCTAACCATGAATGCTATCGAGCAAGCGGCGAATTCTGGTGTCATGGAAATCATTGAACGTAAAGGGCAAGAAAAGTTCTACTTCTTCAAAAAGGTTCCGGGCACACAGTGGATTTTTGCTATTGAAATGGACCGTCAAACAGAAGAAGCAGCGCACACCGCATTACTGAAAAACTTACTGCTGACGGCAACGATTATCACAATCGTTGTTATCGCTGTTGTGTCTTGGCTAGTGAGTTTCTTGTTCCGCGATCTTGGACGTGTCTCTCAAGCACTTGAAGAAATTGCCTCTGGTGAAGGGGATCTCACACAGCGCCTTGAGCCACGCAGCGATGATGAAGTCGGCCAGCTAGCGACGAACTTCAACACCTTTGTTGGCAATATGCATGTCATGGTCTCTAAGCTAAGTCATGTATCAGCGTCACTGTCTGAACAAGCTAAGCAGACGGCAGAGCACGCCGAAGAGCGCAGCGCACGTATTCGTCTCCAGCAAGATGAAATTAACATGGTTGCGACTGCGATTAATGAAATGGCCGCTGCAACCCAAGAAATCGCAGGCAATGCAGACAATACCGCACAAAACTCAACGGAGGCGGTGACGGCGTGTGTTCATGGTGGCAAGCAGGTTGTGCAGACTCAGTCTTCAATTCAGAATCTGGCACAAGAAGTTCAAGTTGCAACGGATGTGATCCAAGAGTTGGAAGCTCACGGTAACAGCATCAGTACGATTCTTTCGACCATCCAAGATATCGCTGAGCAAACGAACCTGCTTGCTCTGAATGCGGCGATTGAGGCGGCGCGTGCTGGTGAACAAGGTCGTGGTTTCGCAGTCGTTGCTGATGAAGTTCGAGTTCTAAGCCAGCGCACACATGCCTCGACGCAAGAAATTCAACAGATGATTGAAACACTCCAAAATACCACTGGCAAAGCGGTAAGCATTATGGGTGATAGCCGCCAGCTTGCAGACACCAGTGTGACTGACGCGGATTCAGCAGCGGTCAGCTTAACTCAAATTCAATCAGCGGTTGAGCAAATCAGCGATATGGCCACACAGATTGCGTCTGCAGCAGAAGAGCAAGCATCGGTAACGTCTGAAATTACACGTAACACAGTGGGTATCCGAGACGTATCAAATGAGCTTGCGGATGAAGCTCATGATGCTGCAGCTCAAGCCGCTCAGCTTTCAGAGCTTTCGTACGAGCTTGAACAAGAAATTGGTCGATTTAAGCTTTAAGTGCCTAATTAAAAAACAAAAGACTCGGTTGCTACTGAGTCTTTTTTTATTTGCTTTGATTTCCAAAATGGAAAAGAAGGTTGAAAGATATTTCAATTGTCGACATGGAGAGTAGACGTTTAAAATCCTTAAAAACAATAAGGAATAGACAATGTCTGAAGCTCTCAACTCTTTCCAACAACGTGTACAAGAAATTGTCACTGATGCCAAATTAAACCCTAAACAGAAGAATCAATTCTTAGCCTTAGAAGCAGAGGCAAGCCTCCCTTATATGCCTGTCTCAGAGCCTGTCCGTCTTGCAATGGAAGAAGGCATTGTTTGCGACATGTTTGAAGGTCACGCACCATTTAAACCGCGCTATGTCTTGCCTGATTATGCCAAGTTTCTTCAGCAAGGCTCTGAGTATTTAGAGCTTGAACCTGCGAGTGATTTTGACGATGCAATCAACTTGCTGACCATCATTTATCATCATGTGCCGTCAGTGACCAATATCCCGGTATATCTAGGCCAGCTTGATGATGTACTGTTACCTTACGTGGGTGAATTAAGTGAGCAGGCGATTTATCAGAAGCTCAAACGATTTTGGATCATGCTAGATCGAACTCTGCCTGATGCTTTTATGCACGTTAATATTGGCCCCTCGGATAATATTATTTGTCGGACGATCTTGAAGATAGACGCTGAGCTCAAGCAAATCGCGCCAAATCTGACCTTTATGTATGACCCGAACGTGACACCAGATGACTTGTTACGTCAGGCAACCAGTAACATTTGTGAGTGCAGTAAACCTCATATTGCGAACTATCCAATGCACGCGAGTAGCTACGGCGAGAAGCGATTTGGTATTGTGAGTTGTTACAATTCTCTGCCTTTGGCTGGTGGGTCGAACACTCTAGTCAGAATGAACCTTAAGCTGTTGGCGAACCTAGCATCAGACACTGAAGACTTTCTCAATCAACTGCTGCCTTATTACAGTGAATTAATGGTTGAGCTGATGGACTCACGAAGTTCACATTTGCATGAGAAGTCAAATTTCTTTAAAGGCTTCTTAACCAAAGAAGGTTTGATTGACGAAGCGCGTTTTGCGCCAATGTTTGGCATCTACGGTATGGCTGAAGCGGTTAATCTTCTTATGGAGAAGTCGGGAGAAAAGGGTTGCTATGGGCACGATTTAGAAGCGAACGAGCTAGGCCACCTAATTTCTGAGAAACTGGCTGAAATCGTGCAAGGTTCAGAGGTGAAATACGGCCTTGAAGGCAAGGCGCTTCTACATGCTCAAGGGGGAATAAGCCTTGATGAAGGAGTGACTCCGGGGGTTCGCATTCCATATGGCACCGAGCCAGACCCTGTCGCTTATGTGCAAGCGACCGCAAAGCACCATCAGCATTACATCTCTGGTATAAGTGACATTCTGACAATAGACGAAACGGTGAAATCAAACCCAGAAGCCATGTTTAATCTGTGTAAGGGAGCATTGAATCTAGGGTTTAGGGAATTTACGGCTAATGTTGCTTCGAATGATTTGGTGCGAGTTACTGGCTATATGATCAAACTGTCAGATATAGAGAAGTTCTCAGATCAGGGGTCGCGCAAGAATACGACTTTCCTTGGCGCAGAAGCCGCCAACAATACTGGGATCCTAGATCGGGCTCCACGAGTAGTGAGTATGGAAAGTCAGCCTGTTTACAAATAGGGTAAGCATATGAGCGAAAGGCAGGCCATCGTTAGCCGTATCCTCAAGTTCTCGTGCGTGGATGGGCCAGGTAACCGACTGGTCCTTTTCCTACAGGGGTGCAATTTTAACTGCATTAACTGCCATAATCCCCATACGATTAATTATTGTAATCACTGTGGGGATTGTGTCGAAGGGTGTCCGGAAAATGCTCTGTCGTTCGACACGAACCAGAAAGTTGTATGGGATGAGAGTAAATGTACGCATTGCGATCAGTGCATTGATGTGTGCACACATCGTTCTAGCCCTAAAGTAAGTCACTACTCGGTATCAGAAATCATTGAGCTGATAAATGAGCAAAAATGGTTTATCAGCGGCATCACGATCTCGGGTGGCGAAGCAACAATGCAGTTACCTTTCATCATAGAATTATTCAAATGCATCAAAGCCGATTCGGAACTTAGCCATCTTACGTGCTTTATAGACAGTAATGGGTACTTAAGTCAGTCGGGCTGGGATCGAGTGCTTCCTTATCTTGATGGCGCAATGATTGACTTGAAGTCATGGCAGGAAGAGACACATCACTGGTTGGTTGGCCGTGATAATCACAAGGTGGTTCAATCAATACGTTATTTGGCTGAGAAGCAGAAATTGCACGAGCTTCGCTTACTCCATATCCCGAACCGAAGCGATCTGGACAAAGAAGTCACAGAAGTAGCACGTCTTATTAATACGTTGCCTGATAGCGTTAATGTGCGGCTTAATGCGTTTCAGCATCATGGAGTAATGGGTAAAGCGTTAGAGTGGCCGAAATGCACTGAATCGCAAATGTTGCAGTTTCATGATGCTTTACGGCCACTGATTCACCAAAACATTCAGCTACCTAGCGTGTATGTCTAAATAGGTTTAATCAGTTGAGAATGCAGCCATTTTAGGGCCGGGTCATTCGAGCTGGCTTGATTCCAGACCAAGCTATAAGCCACTTTCCCATAGGAAAACGGCAGAGGCTTTTGGATCAGAGACTGTGCCTGCAATGACTTCTCAGCCCACATTTTTGAACAGGTAAGTAAGAACTCAGTCTGATGGCAGATGACTGCAGCAGAACCAAAATCAGCGACGGAGATGGCGATGTTTCTCGACGAGTATTGCTGAGTAAGGTTTTGTTCAAAGTACGGCGTAGAGAGGTCTTTATCTAAAATACCAATGTGCTGGTAAGCGAGATATTCTTCAGTGTTCAGCGATTGGTTAGCCAAAGGATGCTGTGGACTCATCAGGCAGACCATTTCATCGTCTTGAATCTGTTCCCAGACAAGGTCTCGGCTTCTCGTTGGTGGTTGGCTGATATCGTGAGGTAAAATCATAAAATCAACTTGTCCACGCAGCAGGGCATCAAAGCTAAGTTGCTCCTTGGCGAAAATCTGGATGTTAGCTGACGTTAACTGAGCGTTGATCTCAGTAATTCTCCCAGAAAATAGCTCGAAGGTGCTCTCACGCATCGAAAGCGCTATTGTTCCGATAAAATTCTTAGGCTCGAATTCACCTTGGTGGAGGATCCCGTTCATACAAGCAAGTATTTTATGTACGTCTGTGGCAATAGATAATGCAAACGGTGTGGGAACTAACGAAGTTTTCTCTCGATAAAACAGTTCATCCTTAAGCTGTGTTCGCAGTTGAGTGAGCGTTTTACTTACGCTGGAAGGGGTTACACATAAAATTTGGGCGGTACTACTGACACTGTGTGTGCTCAATAATACTTGTAATACCGTCAGGTGCTTTAAGCTAATTCGAGAAAGGGCAAGGTAATCCATGAAAAGGCCAAATAAACAAGATGGAGTAGTTATACCTTTGATGGCCCCAATTAGATACGAGCTTGATCAAAACTTCTTCTTGAACCTAGGTAATGACACAGGAGATAAAGATGAATAAGTGCCAGATTTAATCGGAACTCAAACCTTTGAGAAATACGCCCAAGCTTATGTTTGGGCGTATTCCATTTAGTCGATCAAGCCGTATTCTTCACTCAGTACCTTGATGATTTCTTGTTTGGGGTTATTGCCCATTCTGACTGGTTTTCCTGTGATTTTTTCTGCAATCTCGGTATAAGTCGTGGAAATATCCATAAGAGCTTCTAGTGGAAGCTCATTATCGCGAGCTAATGCTTCACGTTCATCCATACGCTCTTTGTTAAGGAGAATGTCAGGGTCAGGAAAATGATTAAGCAAAAACTGACGGAAACCTTCTTTTGAGTTTTCAACGATCCTTCCAGCATCATACTCGCGTTCGTCCCAAATGCGTGAAGAATCTGGTGTGCCTACTTCATCCATATAGATGAGCTTTTCATTTCCAGCCGCATCATGTACGTAGCCAAATTCAAATTTAGTGTCGACGAAGATTTGCTCTATTTCGGCTAGAGCATTACTAATTACCACAAAACCTTCACGGAGTAGCTTTTCATATTGGGCAATATCATCCGCTTTAGAAAAATTGAATGCAGCGAAGTTATCAACAATGTCTTGGCGAGTGATATTGACGTCATCTGCTTCAGGAACGCCGGGAATACCTTTTAAGATCCCCTTGGTAGACGGGGTCATTAGCAATTGAGGGAGGGCCTTATCTTTTTCGAGTCCTTCTGGTAACTCAATACCACAGAACTCGCGTTCACCTTTCTCATAAGCGCGCCACATTGAGCCTGTGATGTACTGTCGGCAAATGGCCTCAATCATGATAGGTTTGGCTTTTTGCACAATCCACACTAAGGGGTGAGGGATATCTAAGATATGGCTGTCAGCTAGGCCATTCTCTTTGAAGAGTTTAAACCAGTGGTTGGAGATCGCGTTGAGTGCAGCGCCTTTACCGGGAACACCTTTCAGTCCCCCCTGTCCGTGCCAGATGCAGTCGAATGCAGAAATACGATCGCTGATGACCATGATGGCGAGCGGCGCATCTTCAGCAACATCGTAGCCTTTTTCTTTGATTAGGCGTTTACTGTCTTCCTCTGTTAACCAGTATACAGAGCGTACTTTGCCACTGTGAACTGGCTTGTTGGTACGAATGGGAAGATCATCATTAACAGCAAGAACTTGATCAGCAAGACTCATTTAGACATTCCTATCTTTGTCAAAAATGGGGGATTGCGCGTGAGAGGCAATCAATTTGCAAGGCATGATACCAGAACTAGATGAACCTTCCAGAGAAAAAGCAAACGTTTGCTTTTAAATCTTATCGGAAACTTAAAAATAGCGTAAAACAAAAAGCCTCTCAATGAAGAGAGGCAGAAGGCAGTGCAATGTAATTAGTGAAATCGAGAGAGTTTACTTGCAACAAAGAAGACTTCGCAGCGGTGCTGAACAGCTAAATCGCGGAGCATAGATTGTTCTACGGGTTCAATGTTATCTGATGCGACAACAGCGCTAGCGTTACCGGATTTGATTGCTTTCATTACGATCTCAAATTCGGATTGGGTCTGTGAAGGCTTCATCTGAATGATTTTTTTACAGCTGACATTGTATGAAGAAAACTGATCATAGTCTGGTCGAGGACACTCAGCGGTGAACAGTATCCATTGCTTCTTGTTAGACAGCCCTGCTAAACGGCTGAGTGTCGAGTCTGCAATGTTCATTGGCTGAGTAGGTTGAGCCAAAACATTGAATTTAGAAACTGAGCGATTTGTTCTGTGTATCTGAAACATAGTTACTGTCCTTACATACATGCTGTATGTGTATACAGTAGTTTGGTTGGGTGAACTGATCAAGCAATATTTGCTGTGTTTTTGTACGTTAACAACGTTGTTCTTTTGATTGGATTGTTTTATATGCCTGTTTTATAAGAGTATTTTTTGTTTTTGGTCTGGAGTCCAGATGTAAGGGAAGGATGAGAAAGTGTGATCTGAAACATCATTTTCTATACAGTGTTATACAGTGTTATACAGTGTTTTTCTAAATGTCAGGTCGTCTGCTTGCGGTGCTGCAATGGTGAAAATACACGTTAATTCTGCCTAACATTAGTCTCATAGACGGTTCTGATAGGTATTATGAATAGTTTAAAGATGCATGTTATTGACTGAAAAAATGTAATAAGACTTTTCTTGGTAATTGTTGAATAAATCTGAGACTATCGGAAATTCATGAATTAACAGAATAATAATTAAGAGAATTTATGTTGAACTCAGAAAGCAAAGCTGCTTGGATTCTTGTTGTTACCACTGCACTGGCCGGTTTGGGCTGGATTTTTTCGAAAGAAACGATTCAGGGGCTACCACCATTTGGCTTTGTCGGCTTACGCTTTTTGGTTGCTTCTGTGTGTTTACTCCCGTTCTGTTTTAAATCATTCAAACAACTTAATCTCAGACTACTTGCTCAAGCAATGGGTGGTGGCTGTATTCTTGCCTTGGCTCTTTTGGCTTGGGTACACGCTATTGCCGTTAGTGAAACCCTTGGGGAAGGCGCATTTATCGTTAGTCTATCTATGATCATTGTGCCAATTGTTGCTTGGGCTTTGTATAAAGAACGCCCAAAGCGTGCTTTTTGGATTGCGATGCCGATTGCGGTATCAGGCTTGGCATTTTTGTCACTCAAAGGGGAATGGAACAGTTCCGCTGGGCAATTGTGGTTTTTGGCTAATGCGTGCTTGCTCGCGCTACATTTCAATGTAAATAGTCGCTTAGCGCAAAGTATGCCGGTGCTGATGCTGACTTGTCTCCAACTCTTTGCCACTGGAATTATTGCTTTGGTTGCTTCGGCAATATTTGAAACTGTTCCAGTTAGTGTTAATTCGAGTATTTGGGCATGGTTTGCGGCTAGCGCTATTTTGGCGACGAGTCTGCGTTACGTGATGCAGACGCTGGGTCAAAAGCACAGTAATCCGGGCAATGCCGCGTTGATCATGTTACTTGAGCCTATATGGACTGTTATCTTGAGTATCCTTTGGTATGGTGAGCAGCTATCTTCTAATAAGTTATTAGGGTGCTGTCTTATTTTGCTTGCTCTGCTCTTCTATCGGACAGACGGTCGTCTTTTCAGGCTAAAACGCTAATCCGTATAACTCAGTAACTGGTCCGACTTCACACCTATAAGCGCTCACTCTGTTTATTCTTAGGCTTGTTGCTACATTGGCAGATGTAAATACATTGTTAAGAGTGGCAGTGAAATGAAGCTACATACTATTGATGGTTATATTCAGAAAATGTATCTCGCTGAATATCCGGATAAGTTAATGTTACTGGACGGAGCGAGTAGGGCAGACATCCCTTATTTAGAGCGTTACATCACCGAAACGATTGGGCAGCCTTTTCATACATTGAAAGTTGTTGTTGTGACTCATATGCACCCAGATCATGCGGGTGCGGCGCATAAACTAAGGAAGCTGACGGGATGTAAAATCGTTTCTGCTAAGAAGGAAGCGCAGTGGTATGCTGGATTGGATGGCGTATTAATGCACTGGACGGATCTTGCGTTAGCTGGTTGGGTTGCGGGAAGAATGAAACGCCCTAAGCGTAAATTATGGTATTCGAGGCACCTGCACCCAGATATCATGCTTACTGACGGGCAAGCTATTCCCAGTTTTGAAGACTGGATAGTACTGGAAACACCAGGTCATACTGATCGCGATTTATCCCTTCACCATGAGCAGCAAGATATTCTTTATGTCGCGGACTTAATGGTAGAAGTTAAAAAACGTTTGATTGCTCCATTCCCGATCTTTCATCCTAATAAATACCGTGAATCTTTACATCGTGTATACCAGATGGCGCCTCAAACCTTGTTACTCGCCCATGGTGGGCAAGTCCAATTTGACCAAAACGCTTATGATCACCTACTCAAGGTGGCTCCACGCACCCCTGCAACTCATTGGAGAGCGACCAAAGTTAAATTACGGGGACTGTTGGGGGCGATTTGGGCGTTTGGATTGAAGAAAAAGCGTTGAGTATCCCCTGTATAGTACTTAGTGCAGAAGGCTCAACTTACCTCTAAATGCATATTGAGCATATGGTTTATTGAAATTTTATCTAATCGCGTTACTATGTCGGTCGAGTGAAAATGAGATTGCTTCTCACTAATCTGTTTGACATCATTGAAAAATACCCTTATGAATCTATTTAAAACCAGTTTGGCGTTGATGGTTACGGCTGTAGGCTTCAGTGCAGCGGCCTCGAGCCTTGACCGTGCTCAATCTATTCAAAGTAAAACCCACTCTTCATCCGCAGCGAGCCAGAAGCGCATTGATGTCAGTGCTGAAAATACGCTTAGCCTTCAAGCTGAAATCGAGCAACTTCAGGAAGAAGTCAAGAATCTTGATGTTTATCGATCTCACTTAACTGCATTGGTAGAAAGCCAGCAGCAAGAAGCAAATCGTCTTGAAAGTCAGATAGATGAGATCAAAACAACTCGTCAGGGAGTCGTCCCATTGATGTATCAAATGCTATCGGGTTTACAAGCTTTAATCGCTGATGATGTGCCGATCAAACAAGCACAACGTCAGGAGCGTGTCGCCAAGTTAGAAAAAATGATGACCCGTGCGGATGTTAGTGACGCAGAGAAGTATCGTCGTATTTTAGAGGCGTATCAGATAGAACTTGATTACGGTACTAAGCTTGGCTTGTATCAAGACCAGATTGCAGTGAATGATGGCGAGCGTGAGGTCGATATTCTTCATCTGGGTCGAGTTTCACTGGTTGCACGCAGTTTAAATGGCACGAAATTTTGGTCATGGAATCAATCAGAAAAGCAATGGCAGAGCGTTGACAGTTCAATGAAGTCAGAGCTAGACAAGGCTTTTAACGTTGCGGCGAAACAAGTGGCACCAAGCCTGATTACGCTTCCGGTTTCTCTTAACGTTGCGGAGGCGAAATAAATGAAACGTACATTAATTGCTACCTTGATTGCGTTATCTGGATTAGCGTTCAATGCACAAGCCTCGTCTGAGTTAGTCAATAAAGCACAAGCAGAGAACAAGCAGCAAGCGCAGCACAACATCGAAAGAGAGTCCGGTTTTAAACAAACGGAACAAGAGCTCAAAGCCCTGAAAGCACAGTTAATCAAACAGCGCGACGATTTACAAAAGCAAAATGACAAGCTAGCTGCCACATTCAGTGACAATGAGAACACTCTAGCTCGGTTGGAAGAAAAACTTCGCTTAGAAACAGGCAGCTTAGGGGAAGTGTTTGGTGTTGTTCGTCAGAACGCGAAAGAGCTTGAATCTGAGTTGCAATACTCAGTCACGTCAGTCGATGCACAGACTCATTCTGACGTTGTTAAAGAGATTGTCGCAGCCACAACATTGCCCTCTATGGTTCAGTTAAATGGTTTTTGGAAAGCGATGGAAGAGCAAATCACTGCTAGTGGTGAAGTGGCTCTCACGAAAGTTCGTTTTGTGAATGGTGATGGTATTGCCCAGACTGAATCTGCACTTCGACTCGGTTCTATCGGTTTGGTTGGAGAGCAAGGGTATCTGAACTGGAATGCGCTAAAAGGTGAAGCGCAGGCTTATATCAAGCAACCTGAAAAAGCGCCGACGATTTCCGCTTTATCTTCTCTCATAAATGGTAAGGTTGAGACTGTGGTTCTTGACCCATCTCGTGGTGTCATGCTTGAACAACTTGCTCACAACCCAAGCCTTGTGGATAGACTGCAAGCAGGCGGTGTCGTGGGTAAAATCATTCTTGGGTTGCTCGCGATTGGTTTGATCATTGCCGTTGTTCGCGGTGTAAGCCTATCTATTGCACGCCAGAAAATTCGTGCCCAGCTTAAATCACCGCAAAACCCAGGTAATAATCCACTCGGACGTGTTTTATCTGTTTACTGCAAAGAGAAAAACCGCAGCGTTGAAGCGTTGGAGTTGCGTCTACTTGAAGCGGTCGTTGATGAACAAGCAACGCTAGAAAAAGGCTTGTCCATGCTTAAGCTACTCGCGGCTTTGGCACCGATGTTAGGCCTTCTTGGCACTGTGACAGGCATGATTGAAACATTCCAAGTGATCACTCAATTTGGTAACGGTGATCCGAAAGTGATGGCGGGTGGTATCTCAATGGCGCTCGTGACCACTGTACTTGGCTTGATTGCAGCGATGCCATTGCTGCTAGCTCACAATATTCTGAGCTCGCAAGCAGAAGCGATTCGCAACATTCTTGAGAAGCAGGGGATCTCACTTGTGGCTGAACAAGCAGAGAAAGATCTGAAACCGACTCAGGATGCGTTGGGGAATGTTGCGTAATGGATGCACTATTCGCATTGTTACCTGAATCCTTGGCTAGTAGTGACTGGCTACTCACACTGCAAAATTTTATGCAGAAGGGTGGTCAGGTGCTGTGGTGGTTGTTGGGTGTGGTTACCTTGTGTTGGTTATTGATTCTGGAGCGTATCCTTTATCTGCTTGTTGAGTTTCCAAAGCAGAGAGTGAGTTGGATTGAAGCTTGGCGCGAGAGGAGTGACCAAACCTCTTGGTATGCTCGTTCTATCCGCGAGGGCTGGCTTTCACAAGCACGCAGTCAGCTTTATCAAAACCTGAACATCATTAAGGTTCTAGTTGCGATATGTCCAATGCTGGGCTTACTCGGTACGGTAACGGGGATGATCTCTGTTTTTGATGTGATGGCTAACCAAGGTAGCAGCAATCCTAAATTGATGGCTTCAGGTATCTCACTCGCTACCTTACCCACAATGGCAGGTATGGTTGCAGCGTTGACTGGAATGTTTTTCCATGCGCGGTTGATCAAAGCCTGTCAATTGAGAGAAATTAAACTAGAAAAATCTTTAAGGAGTCAGCGATGAGACTCGGTCGACGCCACCATAAACAAGATGAAGCTCAGGTCGATCTGACTTCTATGCTTGATATCGTTTTTATCATGTTGATCTTCTTCATCGTCACCAGTTCGTTCGTTCGTGAATCTGGTGTGGAAGTTAATCGTCCTCAGGCATCGAATGTGGTTAGCCAAAAAGATGCTGGCATCTTTGTCGCGGTCACTTCGGCAAACGATATTTATATTGATAAGCGCAATGTTGATATTGAACGTGTACAAGCCACACTTGAGCACTTGTTACTTGATAAGCCAGACGCGTCCCTTGTTATCCAGGCCGATGAGCATGCTTATAGTGGCACAGTGGTGAAAGTGATGGATGCGGCAAAAGGTGCGGGCGTTAAGAACATTGCATTAGCTGCGGAGAAAAGGTAGTGGGACGTTTGTTCATTGCTACGCCTTTTGCTATCACTTGTGCTTTAGCTATCTTCAGTTTTATGGCTTGGATGGTTGATAGCGAACACCGCAAAATAAATGAGTCTAATGAGTCGTTGAGTTTCAATATGGTGATGGTGGAAAACGAGCAAGATGTTCAGCGTCGTCAGCGCACGGTACCTGAGCAACCTAAAGCACCAGAAGTCCCTGAGCAGATGCCTACATCGCAAGCCAAAACAGAGCTGTCGAAAATCTCGCCTATCGCTCAGCCATCTCTTGGCTTAAATACGAGCATAGAAGGTGTGGCTATCAGTGCGCCAACGTTTGGTGATTTTGGCGTGAATCAGGAGGCGATGCCTCTATACCGTGTTGAGCCAAAGTATCCGACGAAAGCTATGAAGCGCCAAGCGGAAGGGTACGTAGTGCTGAAATTTACCATCGATCCTACAGGTCGTCCGACAGATATTGAGGTTGTGGAAGCCAGCCCGAAGCGCATGTTTGAACGCAATGCGATTCAAGCGCTTAAGAAGTGGAAATATCAACCTAAAGTAGTTGATGGAGCGGCCGTTTCTCAACCGAATAAAACGGCTAGAGTGGAGTTTAAGTTAGACAAATGATGAAACGATTCGTCCTTACTGTTTTGCTTCTTGCTTCGCCAATGCTTTTGGCACAGGAGTTGACTCAATACACTGCTGTTCGTGTTCAAAAAGCAAATGAATTGGCGCAGCAAGAACAATTGAAAGAGGCGATTGCTGTGCTTAAAGACATCGAGACCTCACGTGATTATGACAAAGCATTCGTCGCTCGTATGCTGGCAGTTTTTTATTGGCAGGATGGAAATACCAAGCAAGCGATTTCCAAAATGGAGTATGCCGTTGAAAGTGGTTTGCTTCGAGATGAGCAAGCGTGGGTAAGCCAGCGTATGTTGGCAGACCTTTATCTAAATGATCAAAAGTTTGCCAAAGCGCTTAAGCACTATTACCCATTGGTTAAGTCGGTACCGGAAACTCAAAAAGCGCAGGACTTATGGCTGCGAATCGCGCAATCTCATTATCAGTTGTCGCAATGGGAGAAAGTTGTCTCTGCTGCTGACCAGTACATGAAAGTGGAAAAGAAAAGGCTCCTTCAGTCTTTATCTCTCAAGCTGGGGGCTCAGTTGGAACTGAAACGCTGGAGTGCAGCCATTCCAACGCTGGAACAAATGATTACCATTCAGCCCGATAAGCTAAGCTGGTGGCGTCAGCTGGTTGGTTTGCAAATGCGCATTGGTAAAGACAAAGAGGCACTGGACACATTAGCACTAGCAAAGCTTAATGATTTGCCTTTAAGTCAAAGTGACAGGCGCATGTTGGCTCAGATGTACGCTAAACGTGGCATCCCCGAAAAAGCGGCGATAGAGATTAGCGAATTGGATGAGGCAGATACGGATGTACAGCTATTGTCAGAGCAAGCGACTTACTGGCAATTGGCAAAAGAGTGGGATAAGTCTTTATCTATTTGGAAGTTGGCGGCTAAGAAAGATGCTAAGTATCACTGGAGCGTCGCTCAACTGATGGTTCAGCAAGGCTATTACAAAGATTCATTATCAGTGTTGGACAAAGTGAAAGGCCGCGATGCAGATGTCGCACTGGCAAAAACGAGAGCGCTGTATAAACTGAACCAGTTGGATAAAGCGTTGGTTCAAGCAAAACGAGCAAACAATATTGAACCTTCAAGCCAAGCGAAAAGTTGGATTAAAT
The DNA here is from genome assembly GCF_024449095.1 of Vibrio coralliilyticus. Lineage (NCBI taxonomy): Bacteria > Pseudomonadati > Pseudomonadota > Gammaproteobacteria > Vibrionales > Vibrionaceae > Vibrio > Vibrio coralinecrosis. Next base: position 1,812,887 of record NZ_CP024627.1, on the reverse strand, counting down.
ACCTCTCTCAATTAAGGGAAGTCAGTCAACAACAGCAGCAGACTACAGGCTGAGCCATTAAAAAAGGGAAGCGATTTGCTTCCCTTTGATTTTGTCTAGCCTATTACTTTTGGCTTAAGCAGACATACTCAGCTCGCCACAGTAACCGCTTGGAAGACTTAATGGTCGTGAGCAGCTCTTGCCCTGATAGTTGTGGAAAGGCGTGCATCACTTTCACTTCGTTATCATGACTGGACTGCTCGTAAGCCCTTACATGAGTAAAGGTGCTGGACAAGTTGTGTGACAGCATAGATTTTGACAGGCAGATGCCAAACATATCCCGTTTCATTGTCTTTCCTTCTGACATTATATCGCAGACAGTGGGTTATAATTTTTTTAGTCTGTTGCCTACTGTCTACATCTAGTGTTCCTACACGTTCATGCTCAATAATTATACAGTTAAATTGAGCTGTCAGTACAAAAAATGTTCTAAATCTCTTGTGATCAAAATCACTTATTCTACTGGTTTTATATGAATGGACATTTGAACTCTCAACTCACGCTTGTAGTGAATGGGTAAATGCCGGCTATCCACTCCAACTATGCTTTGCTTTGTAGGCCTCACAAAATACAGCTCATTAACTCGTATAAATGTTAATTGGGTGTTAGCCTCGTTGGTCGATAAGGGAGAGTTTATGCAATGGAGCAGTATCAGCTTTCGTAAAAGAATGCTGATTATCATGACACTTTCTGGCTTGATAGAGTTATTGCTGCTGACAGCGGCTGGCTTCTTTTACGTCAAGCAGGCACAGGAAGAGGAAGTAGGAATGAAAGCCTTAGGAGTGGCTTCATTTCTAGCTAAGTCTCCCTTTGTGGTCAATATGATCGAAGAGGGCGGAGGCTCAGAATATCAACACCGTTATCGTAATCTTACCGAGTTAATTGGTGCCGCTTTTATCGTCATAGGTGATAAAGAGGGTATCCGAATCATCCACCCTATCGACGATCGCATTGGTAAACCAATGAAAGGGGGCGATAACAATCGTGCTCTGGTTGAAGGAAAGGAATACATCTCTTTTGCTCAAGGCTCATTAGGCTATTCCGTTCGAGGAAAAGCGGCAGTTTTTGATTCAAACGGAAATATTATTGGTGTGGTTTCTGTCGGCTATTTGATTGATCGCCTTCAGGATCGTATTGAACCATTTCTTGCTTTTTTGATAGTGATGGCGTTATTGGTTGTGGCCGCCAACGCTATCATATCGAGTTATGCTTCTCGTCGCTTCCAGAAAGCCATTCTTGGTTTCGAGCCTGAAGAAATAGGCCGACTATATGTCGAGTTAGATGTGACAATGGAGACTCTTAAAGAGGGGATCTTGAGTATCGATCAATCTGGCCGACTACGTTCGATCAACAAGAGTGCTTGCCAAATTCTTGGCCTCGACAAGAATCAATGCTTGAATAAGCCGCTGAACGATGTGCTGCCAGAGAGTGATTTGCATAGTGTTCTGATGAGTGCTAGGACTGATCACGATATAAATCTTTATCTGAATAAGCAAAGGCTGATCGCGAATCGAAGCCCAATTATTGTCGATGGTAAAGTGGTAGGTGCAGTGTCGAGTTTTCGATTAAGGGATGAGTTGAATGAACTCTCAGAGCAACTGGCAAAAACGAAAGAGTACGCAGAAATGCTTCGCTCCCAGACCCACGAGCATCGTAATAAGTTAAATACCATCAGTGGAATGGTACAGATGGGGGAACTCGATGCGGTGCAGCATCTTATTGGCCAGGAAACGGCTCATTATCAATCTTTGATTGAATTCTTGCGAGAAACGATTAAGGAACCATTAATCGCAGGCATGTTGTTAGGAAAAACAGAAAGAGCGCGAGAGCTAGGACTTGAGTTAGTGGTTGAAGATGGTTCTCGGCTTGAGCCATTACCTGAGCGCATCAACGCAGAGGATGTAGTGACGATATTAGGTAATCTCATTGATAACGCTTTTGACGCCACGCGCAGTGCCGTCACAACTGACCCTGTTTTTTCTCCTACTCGACGCCAGATAGAGGTGTCCATCAGTGACTTTGGTAATGAAGTGATTTTAGAAGTTACCGACCAGGGCTGTGGGCTGCCTTCTCAACTCTCTTCAGAACAATTAGTCGAGCGTGGCGTCTCTACCAAAGATGAAAGCACCCGTGGAGTAGGCTTACATCTTGTGAATGAATTCGCCATGCGTTATCACGGCGCTTTAGAAATCACAAATAACGCTCCCTATGGAGCTAGAATGACGGTATATCTACCAAAGGAAGAACAGATATGACATCCGTAACACGAGTGATGATCATTGAAGATGATCTCAATATCGCTCAGTTGCATCAGCGATATTTGGAACAAATAGATGGCTACGATGTTATTGGTATTGCCACAACCAAAGTGGAAGCAGAAATTCAGCTAGACGTACTTAGCCCAGATCTATTGCTGCTTGATGTGTATCTTCCCGATGGTACAGGATTAGAGCTTCTCCAGGCGCTTCGATCTCGAAATCAGAGCTGTGACGTCATTCTTATCACAGCAGCTCGTGATGTTGATACTTTACAACAGGCGATGCGTGGTGGAGTGGTTGACTATTTATTAAAGCCGGTAGTTTTCCCTCGACTTGAGGCTGCTTTGAAAAAGTATGTAGCTCAAAAGCATCAGCTAACGTGTGCACTAGATTTGGATCAAAACTTAGTGGATAAGATGATGCAAACTGCTTCACCCGCTGACACAAATGTGCAGAGGCTGCCAAAAGGTATTGACGGCGTGACGCTAGACAAAATACGCGCATTGTTTTCTGGCTGTGAGAGTATGACAGCAGATGAAGCTGGAGAGCGTATCGGCGCTAGTCGGACTACCGCGAGACGCTACCTTGAGTACCTGATCAGTGCTGGAGAGTTGGTGGCAGATCTTAACTATGGGACTGTCGGAAGGCCAGAACGTTGCTATAAACGTGCATCACGATAACTTTCTTCTCCTAACTGCCTAGACGGATGTACTATCCGCCTCTACAGTTTTATTGATAGATGAAATATTAAAACTGCTAGAGGCGGCTATGAAATATATACTCAGCCTGTCTTTATCGCTCTTTGTTTTCTCACTACCGATTGGAGCGGTAGAGCTCGATGAACTTGTTTTTTTGACCGAAGAGTACCCCCCATATAACTTTACTCAAGATGGTGAAGCAAAAGGCATCTCGATTGACTTGCTGATAGCGGCTGCACAATCTCAAGGGGTTGAAATCAATAAAGAAGAGATCAAGGTTCAGCCATGGGCGCGAGCATATAGAACGGCTTTGATTAAGCCTAATGCCGTGCTTTTTGCCACTACCCGCACTCGGCTTCGTGAACACTTATTTCAATGGGTTGGCCCTTTGAGTACCACACGAATTGTGGTTATGGCCAAGAAGTCCCGAAATATTAGTATTGAGAATGCGATGGACTTTGCTCAATATCGTATTGGTGTCATTCGCGATGATGTCGGTGAACAGTTAATGTTGGAACTTGGCGTTCCAAGAGATTCTATGCAAGAAAACTCTGTCGCTGAAACACTGGCCAAACAATTAGCGAAAGGGCGTATTGATTTATGGGCATATGAAGAAAATGTTGCTAAATGGTGGTTAAAGAAAATTGGCCAAGATACGGACGATTATGAACCTGTCTTTGTGCTCAGCGAAGGTGAACTCTACTATGCTTTTAATTTAGCGGTTGATGAAAAATTGACTGAGAAACTGCAGCGCGGTATCGATCAAATGAAGAAAACGATCAATGAGGCCAGTATATCAAGGTATCAGGAGATTGTTGAAATCTATCGCTGATTTGGAATAGTTACAGTAGTATCAGGACAAGTATAGATGCGTCTAATCGGTTTTTTTCTATTCATATTTTGCCAGGGTGCATTCGCTCATCAAGCAGTGCAACTTGTATTGCCGTCTCAAGTTGATGGGGGGCACGTCTTCTATCATGAACTTTTGCATAAATCTTTATCTGAACTTGGTTACAGTGTCACAATTGAGGTGCCTCAAGAGCATATTCCTCAAAAAAGGTCGACAAAAATGGTGGCAAGAAATCAGTTATCTCTAACTTGGTTGATTGCCACTGAAGAGAGAAATAAAAAATACATCCCTGTTCGAGTGCCGTTAACGAATGGATTGATCGGTAAAAGAGTGCTCCTTATTCCCCCTCAGCTACAAAATAAATTCGATACAATTAATACGCTACAAGATCTAAAAGAGTCAGGGCTAGTCGCTGGTTTAGGGATGCAATGGTACGATGTTGAGGTCTGGAAAGCCAATCAATTGCCAGTCTATACGGAAGACGGTGAATGGCGCTCTTTGTATTCCAAACTAACCCCTGAAGGGAGCGTCAATTATTTTCCGAGAGGAATGACCGAAATCCTTAGAGAGGCGTCTCAGAATACCCATTTAGCGATAGAACAACGTTTACTATTAACATACGAAAACGACTTCTATTTCTACCTTTCTGATGATGCAGCACATTACCAACCCATTTTGGAAGAGGCTTTAACTCGGGCAAGAGAGAGTGGCCTTATGGATCGCTTGTTAGAGAAATACTGGCGATTGACGTTTGAGCAGATTAAGCCTGAAAATCGAGTTGTGATTAATTTGAGCTTACCTGAGGCTGGATCCCACAAACAGTAACCTATTCCTATATAAAAACTGACAGATACTTTAAGTTAGCGTATAAATTCTTTAAGAGTTTCATACGTTTTCTCACCAGTGGGAGTAGTTAAAGCGAAATGGAAAGTGTTTTCATCGTTGTCGTCTTGTTGGTTTTATTTTTTGTTTTTGTTCAAAAGCGTTATCTAAAACAGGACGAGCTGAAAGACAGTGCTTATAAGAAAAAAGGGCCATTAATGAATATGCAGGAATCGGCGTTTTACAACGCTTTGATTACTGCAGTTGGCCAGCATGGTGTGGTGATGTCAAAGGTGAATATGGCTAATGTTGTGACACCGTTGGCTACGGATAAAAAACAATGGTTTATCGCCAATAATCGGATTGCTAAAAGCTATTTCGATTATGTTGTTTGTGATCCACGCACATTGCAAGTTCGTGTCGCTATTGAACTCGATGATGGTCGGGCATTGGACAAAGGCAAAATAGAGCGCCAGAAGCTTTTAATGCATGTCTGTAAATCGTCAGGGATTCCTTTGATTGGTACATCCGTTAAGCATAGCTATCAAGTGGGGAAACTTAGACGTCTTTTGGCCTCTCATATTGATCTTATCGAACCTGATAAAGAGGTGCGTTTCTGCAAACGTTGTGGTAGCCCAATGGTGATTAAAACCGCATCGCAAGGAGAGTTTAAAGGTCGACGCTTCTTTACTTGTAGTCGTCAGCCACAGTGTACTTATACAGAAAACTACAACGTTATATTTGATGAAGAAGACATGAGCGAGTAACTAGGTATATATAGCTGATACTAAAGGGAAAACTCTCCAACCACCTAGTTAACTGACTTTAAAATAAAAAGCCATTCGATACTCGAATGGCTTTCATCATTACCACATCAGATCGTCTGGGACTACATAGTCTGCATAAGGATCGTCTTCGGCTGGCACGTCTGATTCTGGCTCTTTGAGCTCAATGATCACCTGGTCATCACGCTGTGCAATTTTGTTTGCAACAACCCCGGGGATCACCGCATAACCATCTTCATGACGGGCAATAGCAAGGATACCTTTGATAAGTTGTTCGCGGATAATCGATTCAACGTAAAGGGATTTGATGAGTGTTCCATCGGTGAAGTTGTATTTAATATCACCATCTTTCTGATCGATTTTGTTCATCTCAATCAACTGTTTGATTTGCGACTGAATTTCTTTGTTCAGACGCTGCTCGTTTTGTTGGTTGCTTAGCTCTTTATCACGCTCTTGCTGTTGACGTTTTTGTTCTTCGACCGCGGCTTTTACTTCACGAGCTTGTACGCGTGATTTTTTTGAACCTTTTTTGGCCTTCTTTAGTTTTTTTTCATTCACTAAACCAGCTTTCAGCATTTGTTCTTGCAGAGTAAGTTTTGCCATGGGGTATCCGTGTTGATAAATGTTTTGCGTATTTTATAGGGACGGGGCCTGCAAATAAAGATATGTGAAGAATGTGCGTTAAGTTTTCTTTATCAATTGACGTGTTTCATATGGCAGTCGGGAGTGATAATCTTCAGTCTATTGAAAGGCATGTAATGACAGGTACTACACGGATGAAATTCCTCATTGAACAAGAAGTCTTGCTTCAACAATATGAAACCCGCCAGAACGAACATGAGGTTATGCGTTTACTTCACCCTGATTTCGTTGAAGTGGGGCGCTCAGGCAGAAGCTTTGATCTGCAATCGATGTTAGAGCTGATGAAGAATGAGGAGCCTTCAACAGGCAAGATATATTCACAATCATTTGAATGTATTGCGCTTGAACCGTCTGTTCAATTGCTGCTGTATAAATCTGCTTGGGTAGATTCTAAGGGAAGCGCAAGTTTGTATACCAAACGTTCCTCAGTTTGGGTGTTTACGGGCGAAAAATGGCAGTTGAAGTATCATCAAGGCACGCCTTGTGAGCCGTTTGAGATTGAAGCACAGTCTACGGAGATTCAGTAATGAAGATTAGAACTGCACTTCACAGCGATGTTCGGTCAATCACCGATATCTTCAACTATTACATTGCCAATACCAATGCTCGCTTCGAAGAAAGACCTTTGACATTGGAAAGCCGTTTAAATTGGTTTGAACAATTTTCACCAAACACTAAGCATCAATTATTGGTAGCCGAGCATCAGGGAAACATTGTTGGATTTGTCTGTTCGCAACCATACCGACCATCTGAGGCGTTTGCAGACACGGTAGAAGTGACGATATATCTTTCATCTGAAGTAAAAGGAAATGGTACCGGCTCTGCATTATATCAAGCACTTATGGAGGAGTTAAAGCTGCAGGGTGTTCATCGTGCGCTATCTGGTATTGCTCTACCAAACGAGGCCTCAATTGCTTTACATAAGAAGTTTGGGTTCCGAGAAGTGGGTGTTTTTGATTCCTATGCAAAGAAAAATGGACTCTATATAAGCTCCGTTTGGCTGGAAAAATTATTTGGATAATTATGATTTCTATAGAAAAGTACAGTGCTGAAAAAGCACACCTTATACATGCATTAAGCGTTACACCTGAACAAGCTCAGTTTACCGTTGATAACATTGGTGAAATGATCCCCGAACTGAAAGAAAGTGAACACCCCTACGTGATTATGAAAGGTGATCAGCCCGTCGGCTTCTTTCTTCTTGATATAGGCTATGCTGAGAAATTCAGTTTCTGCCCGGAAGACGGTATTGGAATCAGAGCATTGTTGATTGATCGTAATCTACAGGGGCAAGGTATTGCACGTGATGCACTTAAATTGCTTCCCCAGTATGTTGGTGAAGTCTATCCACAAGTCAACTCGCTTTATCTCACAGTAAACTGTCGAAACGAGCCCGCCTATCGATGCTATCTACGTAGTGGTTTTACCGATACTGAAGAACTCTATTTGGGGGGGCCTGTTGGCCCTCAACATATCATGATGACATCAGTTTGTGGTCGAGGTTAGAAGATAAGTATGGTTAAGCTAAGAGAAATGCGAACGCAAGAGTTTGCGGATTTTTATCACTATGCGGCCGAGGCCTATGCGCAGGATATTGCAGAGAATCAAGGCCACGCTGCTGAAAAATCTCTTGAACTCTCTCATCAGGCTTTGAAGCGTTGTTTTCCCGATGGTGTTGAATCGAAGGGGCAGTCTCTGATGTGTATTGATGCTGAAGAAGATGGCGAATCAATACTGGCAGGTTACTTGTGGCATTGCGTTAATCAAAAAGAAGGGTCGACATTTATCTACGACTTTTACGTTATGGAAGCCTTTCGAGGGCAAGGTTTGGGTAGTAAGGCTATCGAGCTTTTGCAAGCGAAAATGAAAGATGTCGGTATTAAACAGATTAAATTGCGTGTTGCCTTCAACAATGAGCGGGCTCGGAAGCTATATGAAGAGTTGGGGTTTGTGGTCACTGGTTACAACATGTCTAAGGTCATTCCCGACTAAAAAAGAAATCAATTATGAACACACACTTTGAACGCTTGAAATCTCTAGGAGCAGGTGACTTTCAGCACTTAAACGGTTCTCTTGAATCCCACTTGATTGGAACAGAGTCCTTGCTGGCAAAATGGCAGGCGAGTGATACGGTCAGGAGCGCTGGCCACTTCCATGCTGCATACGGAACCGCTGGATTTGATGAAAGCATGGTCTCACTGGAAATGCGAAGCGAAATCGCCGCGGTTATTGGTCGAGAAGCAGAAGCTCTGGTTTATCTCTATTGCTCTTGCGACAGAGACTATGTGTTTCCTCAGTTTGATTCTAAACCGTTCATCCAGTTTCGTGACCGATTTACGGGCTCGGTATTCGAGATGACGGAAGATCAATTACACCAGTTCTGTGAGTTGACTGTTGCCAATGAACTTGAGTTGGTGTTAGCAAGCGAAGAGTTTAAGTTGAAATATGGCCAAGAGCTATGGAACCTATTTGAAGGTATGGCGGTCTATTTGAGTGAAAGTGCCAGAGCAGAGTACAAGTTGGCGTTAGCTGACTGTGACACGTCCAAAATGGCATGCGAAGAGTGATGTTTTAGCGCAGGAGAGGTTGTATGGTAGTTGTAGCTCGTTTTTCTTTCCCTCATGAGGCTCATATTGCGAAAGTGAGCTTGGAAGCCGCTGGAATTGAAAGCAATATTGCTGACGAACATACCGTTAACACCCAGTGGCTCTATTCAAATGCGATTGGCGGAGTTCGTTTAATGGTTCAGGAAGAGGATGCCGAGCAAGCGACCATTATCCTTAATACCGACTATTCTGATGCTTTATGCTCTGAAGAAAGTTCCACTTCACAAGATCATTGCCCTAACTGTGGTAGCCTAAAACTAGAGCCGTTTACCAAAGGTAAGCGACCCGCTTTTTTAGTCTTTATTCTTTTAGGCTTTCCGCTGTTTTTCTATAAACACGGTTATAAATGTAGCGATTGCGGACATTTCACCGAAAAAATGGCTTAGCTTACTAAACTAGAGGGAATTCTAATGAAGGTAGCCGTGGTCTTGGGGACGTCAAAAACAGATGGTAATACGCGTTATTTAGTGAATAAATTTGTTGAGATGACAAATGCTCCGGTGTTTGATTTAGCGGATTACCAACTCTCTTACTATGACTATCTACACGAAAATCGCAGCGATGATTTTATTCCTTTGATTCGCATGCTTACCACCTATGATCACATTGTGTTCGCTTCGCCCGTCTATTGGTATTCCATGTCGGCACAACTGAAAGTGTTCTTCGATCGCTTGTCAGATCTGTTGACCATAGAAAAGCCACTTGGACGCCAGCTGAAAGGTAAGGAAATATCTGTTATCTCGACTGGCTACAATCATGAATTACCAGATTGTTTTATTGAACCTTTTAAGCTTACTGCTCGCTACATGCAGCTTGAGTTTAGAGGCTTTGCTTATCTTCCTGTTAGCGAAGAAGGAGACCTTGGGCGAGCTCGTGCCATTGCTGAATGGTTTAGTGAGAGTATTTGTCGAGAGCCCTCTAAGGTCTGATGTAGCTAACTCTTTGTAACATAGGACTTATCTTTAGCAGATTCGCACAATTATTCTTGCCTTTTGTATTTTCTTGATTTATAAATCTCTCTGTACTCATAAGTAACTCCATGTATGTCGTAGTTTTTGTACATTTTTCATAACATGGAGAAAAGTGATGAGTAAAATCACTCATAGTAACAAGCTAGTGGATTTGTTTCGTTTTCGCAGAACGGTAAGCGAGCAAGACTTCATGCTTACTTCTAACGAGTTAGTGGTTAAGTCTGACGCTTATAAGTTGAGCAAAATCAAGCGTTTTGAAGTTCGTCGATTAGGTATCAAAGAAAATATTGTTCGAGTGTTATCTTTGGCATTGGTGTTGTCTGCAGCTACATGGGCATTTGTTCCTCAGTTCGGACTGTATACTTTAGCGTTAACCCTCGTTATGGCCTTTGTTACGTGGCGTAAGTATGAATTGCGTGCGGAGTTTAAAGGAACTGATGAAACGGGTGATCACTGGGTGTCGATTGTTCGTGGCTGTGATAAAGAAGAATACCAAATTTTAAAACAGGTTGAAGAAAAGCTACAGGCTGCTATTTAAAGGTAAAGCTCGCTAATGATTAGCGAGCTTTTTTTATGTTATAACAAAGACCTGCAATCTAAGGGGAGCGTTATGATCACTATTCGTCAATATCAGTCAGAAGATGCTAAAGCGCTTTGGGAAGTGTTTTTCCATACAGTCCGGAATGTAAATCGCCAGCATTACAGTCAGGATCAGGTTGAAGCATGGGCGCCAGAAGGATGGGACATTGAAACATGGAAAAAAACAATGTCCCAAATTAACCCTTACATCGCTGAAATGAACGGTCAAGTCGCGGGGTATACCGATTTGCAAGATTCCGGATTAGTTGATCATTTCTTTTGTCATCACGCTTTTCAGGGTAAGGGCGTTGGTCGGGCGCTTATGGAGCATGTGCTAAAGGTTGCGAACGACAAGGGTATCAGCCGCCTCTACTCGGAGGTGAGCATTACTGCTCGTCCTTTCTATGAGCGGATGGGGTTTAAAGTAGTGAAAGAGCAACAGGTTGAGATGCGTGGTCAGGTACTGACCAATTTTGTTATGGAAAAGCACCTTTAGGGAAAGCAATTGTTTAGGCTAGAAACACCAAGACTTGTTATCAGAGACATGTCGCTAGAAGATGAAGCCGCGTTTGTGGCGATATCTCAAGACGTAAAGTATCAACGTTTCTATGACGAAGCGGACAGCAAAGCAGAAAAATACCGTCAATTGACCAAATTGTTTATTCAACAGGCTGCCGAAATACCAAGAAGAAGTTACCAACTTGCAATAGAACATAAACAGCAAGGCATCTTTATTGGTACGGTATGCTTGAGATTGGAAGATGAGCATAATGCATCAATGGGATGTGGAATAGCACGTTCATTTCAGGGAAGTGGTTTGATTTATGAAGCTGCGACGGCTTTGGCAAATTATGGGTTTCGTGAGCTTAATATGCATCGGATATACGCCGAAACGATTAAGGAAAACCGCGCGGCTCTTAAGCTTTGCTCTGACTTGGGTATGCGCAGGGAAGCGGTGTTCAAAGAGAACCGGTATTTTAAAGGGCGCTGGTGGGACACGGTAGTTATGGCAATATTACAACATGAGTGGCGTGACAAACTTGATGAAACCAATGAATAACGGGTTGGACGAGCAAGGTTACATTCTCAATCATTGTTCAGTCGCCTATATTCAGCCCGCGTTTAGGCAGTCAGTTGATCGTGTGGTTAGCTGTTTATGTGACACTTTTTCAGGAAAAATTCATAGCCTTTATCTATACGGGAGTGTAGCTAGGGGAACTGCGGTTGAGTTTGAGTCAGATTTAGACTTATCTATTGTTTTTGCAAAGCCTTTAGATCTTGAAACCGAACGAAAACTTGAGGTCACCAAATCAGAATTAGAGCAAGAGCTAACTATTTTCAGCAAGATAGACTTCGATCCTGGCCATCTAGAAGCAATCCTTTCTCCAAATGAAATTTATCACTGGCAGTTTTGGTTAAAGCACTGCTGTTGTTGTGTGTCAGGTGATGATTTGTCCCAGAAAATCCATCTGTTGAAACCAAACCGAAAAATCGGTTTTGCTCTCAACGGTGATCTCTTATCTTTCATTACTCAAGCATGTGATGAGCTTAATGAGTCTAACCATAAGTATATTGGTAAAATGTTGGCTAAGAAGATCCTCCGTAGCGCTTACACCTTGATCGCAGAAAAGGACAACAGTTGGCATGTGGAGATAAAGTGGTGTGCAAAAGCCGTATTACGCCATTATCCAAAAGAGTCACAGAGTGTTGAACTTGCGCTACGCATGATTGAAGGTCAACCCTATGGTATTGAGGATATTCGGCAATTGGCAAACGGGTGGGGTAGACGAGTCGCTTACCAGTTTGAAGTCGAGGAGTACTAATATGGGATCTGACCTAGGTTTTTCCTTTGAAGAGAATCGGACTGAACTGAGGATTTTGCGTAACGGTAAGATTGTTACCATATTGCGTGGAAAACAGGCATCTGATTTCGTTTCGAAGGTCAGTGCGCTCTCAAATCATGACCAACAGCAACTGATGGCAAGAGTAACTGGCAACTATAAACGGGGCAACGAAAGGCTAGCTAAAAAGCACCATAAACACAGATGAGTTTAATAGTAAGGGAGGTTCCGGTGGAAGCATATCGTACAAACAGGTTAACCATAAAGCAGTTTAAAGATGGTGACCGCAATGCTCATTTTCTATCTGAAATTCAAGCAACCTTGACAGAAAAGGTTGTTGAGAATTTACCACCGTACTTTCACCAAGTCAGGTCTAATGAATCAGCAGATAGCTGGTTAAGCAAAATGAATGATGAAAGCATGCTTTACGTAGTGAGAGTTAACGATGGTGCGTTAGCAGGGTTCGTATTTGTCTATCAAGACAGCGGTAGTGCTCATATCGGCTATTTACTCGCAGAAGAGTATTGGGCGCAAGGGCTGGCTAGTGAGCTGCTCACTGGGTTTATTGATTCTATTGCGAACAAAAGTGGCTGGAGAGAGCTCGTCGCTGGTGTTGATGAGTCAAACATTGTATCGTTGAAACTTTTAGAAAAGCTTGGCTTTGTAAAACAGTCCACGAATGAACATCGAGTGGTTTTCTATCAATATGATCTAAAAAATAATTCTGAGAGTGAGGAATAGAATTGATGAGATTAATCCCCCCTTCATTGCAATTCAAAGAGGCATTTTCTCGATTCTACCAAGATTTCAAGCACAATGATCCTGAGAACGCAGATTACTATGAGGAAGGTGAGAGTGATATCGAACGCTATGTAAGTCGACTTTCCAATGAATCCTTGGGTATCGATTTAAAACCGGGTTACGTCTCTTGTAGTCATTTCTGGTTGATTGATGAAAATAAGAGCATTCGAGGAGCTATTCGGGTTCGTCATCATATTGAAAATGAATTCCTTTCTTTTGAGGCCGGTCATATCGGGTATGACATCGCCCCTAGTTTCCGAGGTCAAGGTAACGGTAAGCTGATGCTGAAGTTAGCCTTGGTGGAAGCCCGCAAGCTGGGGATATCCGACGCACTTGTGATTGCAGATGATGATAATTGGCCATCCCGAAAAGTGATTGAAGCGAATGGTGGTCAATTAGAAAACATTGTTATGGGTAAAGTGTTTCCCAACCTTTTGGCAAGGTACTGGATACCGTGTAGGGAGTAAATGGCTGGCTGTAGAGAATAAATTGATTGTTTTGTCAATATTTTCGGGTGCATATTGTTTATCAGGCTATTCGTTACACGGTTATTTTCCAGTTTTTAATTTTCTAATCTATCAATTAATTTTTGAGTAATTACTGGTAGAGAATAGACTATTTTAAATATCCATTAGTGAGCTTATATTACTTTTTTAACTTTAACATAAGCTCATTAATAAATTTTTGAATATAGATATTAGATAAAAGTTCCCATTATTAAGAGTTCTTCTAGGTTATCAATATTAATTTTTAATACGTGTTCTTTACCTAACACGTCGAGCTTTACGAACATTACCTTACGAGATTTTAAACTCGCGAACAGCTTGGCATCTCTTTCTTTACTTAGACGAGTTAGCGTGGGCCTAATGTAGTGACGATTGGTGGTCAGATCATAGACGTCTGGGTCTTGGCTAAAACGAATCTGAATCTTGCCTGATATAGGCCTAGTAACGTAATGACTTTTGTTTAAGTTAGTCGCGTATATCCGCACTAAATCGGACTTTTCGTTTTTCTGAAATACCACGGTTTTATCGGAACCTTGATCTTTCAAAACAAGTTCAAAAGTTCTGTTATTGGGTGAGAAAGCATCATAGCTTTCAGATAAGTAATTGCTCCCAGAGTGATAGATTTGCTCAGTTATTCCTTTTTCTGAGGATTCTGCGAATGACAACGGAGAAAAAGCACAAATGACGGTGAGTAATGCAGTTCTTATAAACATTATTATGCATGTATTGTTATTAAGACGATGCAGTTTAACAAGCTATATTTATGCTATCAATATTATTGACTATAAAATATCTGAGAAATAGTGGAGAGAAAGTAATCAGATATTAATGGCTACTTTACTGAGTGATATTTAATCAAGAAAGGTGTGTTAAGAGCCAGTAATATAAGCTGGCTCTAATTTAGTGATATTTAATGAGTAAGATAGTGTTTGACAAATTGAGATATCTTTACCATATCATCAACTGCGATATATTCTTCAGTAGTATGCACTTTTGCCATACCTGTTGAAACGTTGATTGTTGTTAACCCTTTCGCGTTAAAGTTATTTGCATCACTGCCACCGCCTGTGCCTTTGGTGTAAGGTGTGGCGCCGATGGCTTCGAATGATGCTTTAACGGACTCAATATGCGGATGATCGTCTGCAATAACAAATGCATTGTATGCGCGAGTGGATTTAATCTCTACGTCAGCACCGTGTTGCTGACAGGCTTGCTCAAATGTTTCAATCATATGAGAAACTTGCTGCGTCAACTTATCATCATTAAGTGAACGTGCTTCAGCTAAAATTTTGAGTTCTGGCATAACGATGTTAGTCGCATTTCCTCCTTCTACAATGCCAATGTTTGCAGTTGTTTCATTGTCAATGCGGAGTAATTTCATATTGTTGATGGCTTCTGCTGCAACTTGGATAGCACTTATCCCTTCTTCTGGGGCTAATCCAGCATGAGCAGGCTTGCCTTTGATTGTCGCGATTATCTTCTGTTGACCTGGTGCGGCATTGACAATTGTGCCGATAGGGCCTCCTGTGTCCAGCACAATGGCTTTATCTGAAGTAATGAATGACATATCAAAATGTTGGGAGCCAAATAGCCCACCTTCTTCATGGACAGTAAATGCAAGCTCAATGGTTTTGTGGGCTGAACCAGAAGATTGGATACAGCGTACAGCCTCCATAATGGCAGCGATGCCAGATTTGTCATCCCCGCCAAGAATAGTATCGCCTTTGGATCGAATAATGCCGTCTTGAATAACAGGCTCGACACCTATACCAGGTGTGACTGTATCCATATGACTGCTCAAAACAACACTGTCCTCTATGCTGCCATCGAGTCGGGCATAGAGGTTAAAACCATTCGACACCTCATCGGGGACCGGTAGTTTATGTACAGTAAACCCCATATTACCCAGTTGTTCTGAAAGTGCTTCAGCTATTTGTTTTTCGTTACGTGATTCACTGTCGATTTTGATGAGTTGGCAAAAATGCTCAATCAGACGTTCGCGGTTAATTTCACTCATTATTGTATGACCTTTTCGGGAACAGAGGTCGTTACCATATCTTTGCCATATGGCATGGTTCTCTGAGTTAAATCAATAAATGCAAGGCTTATGACGTAAAATGCTGTTTTGTTTAGGGTAGGATTTTCTTGGGTTATGATTCTGTTATTTACAGATTCACTTTGCCGATGAACCTAGGCTTTATTATGATCGATATTAAGAGTAAGTCGCGACGGTTTGATTTTTTTGATTACAGACCATAACTTGATTGCGCCCGTTCTTTTTGGCTTTATACAATTCTTTATCCGCTTCTTTAAGCACGCTTTCTAGGTCGTTGTACAGATCACACTGATAAATTCCAATGCTTGCTGTAAGGGAGATAGGTTGGTCATTGCTGTTAAATCGATAGCGTTCAATCGCCATTCTGATCTGTTCAGCTTTGATCATCGCATGTTGGATATTCGTGTTGTGTAGAGCAATGCAGAATTCTTCACCGCCAATACGATAGACCAAATGTTCGTCAGTTAACCCATCGATCAAGGCGGCTGTTTGTACTAAGACCTTGTCGCCAATATCGTGACCAAACTGATCATTCACCTGCTTAAAATAATCCAAATCGAGAACCAATAGTGACAAAGGCAATATTTCACTTTCTTGGCGATATCGATCGAAGTTGTGGATGAGGGCATGGCGGTTGTACACACTAGTTAGCGCATCACGAGAAGCGAGTTGGCCAAGAGAGGCTTCCGATGTTTTTCTTTTGACCTCTAGAATGTGGCTTGCTAACCAGACGCTAAGGTAGGCGAGGGCAAAGTTGATGATTAGTTCATAGTGAGCGGTCACATGGCCAGAGATGGATTTATCCGCGACCAAAAACAGCTGGCTGATAAAGCCTGCTAAGGTGGCTAGGAATCCATAGCGTTTACCTAAAATGAGATAAAACAGAACGGGATAAAGAAAGCTCCAAACAAACAAGCCGTGCTCAATGGGATACACCAGTGTGGTGAAATAAATCAAACCGATAATACAGTAAACATAACAGTTAGAGAGCAAGAGAGATGCAGAACTCCGATAACTGTTAAATGCGATATAAAGAGAAAAGCTACAAAAAAGACTCTGAACGATAGCAAGAAGGTGATAAATGCCAAAAAACACATTTATAGTGGCAATAATCAGTGATATTAGGGCTAGAAGCATACTCAGCCAGAACAAGACTGCACGACGTAACTGTCTGGAAGGGTTAAATATGTCTAGCTCCATTCTGAGTAGCCTTGTCTAGGAATATGCCCAAGTATGAATATCAAACAATAGTATGCTTTTCACATGTGGAATCAAGCATAATGTTGAACAAAGATCACACTTTTAAGACTGTAGATGACACTGTTTATTAAAACTATGCGAGTACAATGTGTGCAAGTAAATGTATTGCCTGTAAAATAATCAGTTTTCATCTTTATTTTCCCATTCTAAACTCAATCAAGAAATTGTTAAATAGTGGAACTAATATCACTGTTGTTAATGGTTTTATTTTCTTACTGAAGTCACAAAAATGCGACAAAGTGTGAATAAATACTAATTGTGAGCTAGATTGAGGCGAAGTCTGTATCATTAATAAGATTTATAGGCCGAATAGACTAGTTTTTCGTGATTTCTTTGTCGTTAACTCCTGGTAATAAAGAGTAACAAGTCTATTCATTGCTTTTGATAGGCAATCAGCGGGTGGCAAAGCTGTATTAGCAGAAAGAGATATTACTTGATTTTCTATGGGTGTATTAATTCATTAATGTAATTTATATACAGATTTTTATGGGTTTAGTCTTTAATCTACCCCTTTAGGGTAGTTTGATTTTGTAATTGATTTACATCATGTATTAATTTTCTTTCACATTTAACAATGCACATAGTGATAAAAACCTAACCCTTAGGAAGTACTATGAGCAAGTTGAAGCTGGTCATTATAGGTAACGGCATGGTCGGGCACCGTTACATAGAAGACCTTGTTGAGAAGACGGATGTTTCTCAATATGAAATATCTGTCTTCTGTGAAGAACCTCGCGTCGCTTACGACCGTGTCCATCTCTCTTCTTACTTTTCCCATCATACTGCTGATGAGCTTTCTCTTGTAAAAGAAGGCTTTTACGAAAAGCATAATATCAACATGTTGATTGGTGAGCGTGCCATCAATATTAACCGAGAAAAGCAGACGGTTTATTCAAGCACTGGGCGTGAAATTCAGTATGACAAACTTGTCATGGCCACAGGGTCGTTTCCTTTCGTTCCACCAATTAAAGGCCACGAAAGCAAAGACTGTTTTGTCTACCGTACAATCGAAGATCTCAAAGCGATCGAAGCATGTGCCAAGAACAGCAAAGTTGGTGTCGTTATAGGTGGCGGTTTACTTGGCCTTGAAGCCGCAGGTGCACTGAAAGCACTAGGTGTGCAAACCCATGTGGTGGAGTTTGCTCCGAAATTGATGGCTGAACAGTTAGATCAGGCTGGTGGTGATCAATTACGTCAGAAAATTGAACGTATGGGCGTAACGGTGCACGTTAGCAAAAACACCCTAGAGATTGCACCAGAAGGCAAAACAGCAAGAAACGTCATGCGATTCGCTGATGGTAGCGAGTTGGAGACGGACTTTATTGTGTTTTCTGCCGGCATTCGCCCCCAAGATAAACTTGCTCGCCAAATGGGGTTAGGTATAGCACCACGTGGCGGTGTTGAGATTAATGATTTCTGTCAGACAACTGACGAAAATGTCTACGCTATTGGTGAATGTGCATCTTGGAATCGCACGTTTTACGGCCTTGTCGCTCCAGGTTATAAGATGGCGACAGTCGCCGTTGATCACCTATTAGGAAACGACAGCAAGTTTGAAGGCGCAGATATGTCTGCGAAACTCAAACTGCTTGGTGTGAAAGTTGGCTCAATTGGTGATGCAAATGGGCGTACACCGGGATGCAAGAGCTACGTCTATCAAAACGAAGAGCAGGAAGTGTACAAGCGAATTATCGTTTCCGAAGATGGTAAAAAGCTGCTTGGCGCTGTTATGGTAGGGGACACGTCAGATTACGGCGATTTGCTGCAACTTAAACTCAATGAAATCGAGCTTCCAGAGCATCCTGATACGTTAATTCTTCCGGCTCACGCTGGGGCAGAAAAGCCAACGTTAGGCGCTGATGCGCTTCCAGAATCTGCGGTTATCTGTTCTTGCTTTGATGTGACAAAAGGCAAGATTGCTGAAGCCGTGGCACAAGGTCATCACACTATTGGCGATATCAAAGCGGTAACTGGTGCAGGCACGGGTTGTGGTGGTTGTATTCCACTGGTGACTTCTGTACTCAACGCTGAATTAGCCAAAGCGGGTGTCGAAGTAAAAAATGATGTGTGTGAGCACTTTGCTTATTCTCGTCAGGAGTTGTTCCACCTTATCCGTATTGAAGAAATCAAAACGTTTGATGAGCTGTTGGAAAAATATGGCAAGGGCTACGGCTGTGAAGTGTGCAAGCCACTAGCAGGCTCAATCCTCGCATCTTGCTGGGGTGAGCACATTCTAAAACCTGAATTGGTCAAACTCCACGATACCAACGACAACTTCCTCGGCAACATGCAGAAAGACGGTACTTACTCTGTGATCCCTCGTATGGCGGGTGGTGAAGTGACGCCTGAGGCACTTAAGGTATTGGCTGAAGTTGCCGCCGAGTACAACCTTTACACCAAAGTTACTGGTGCTCAGCGTATTGGTCTATTTGGCGCTCAGAAAGACGACCTACCTGCAATTTGGAAGAAGCTGATCGCTGCAGGCTATGAAACAGGGCAGGCCTATGCCAAAGCGCTTCGCATGGCAAAGACCTGTGTAGGCTCAACTTGGTGTCGTTATGGCGTTCAAGATTCTGTTGGTCTTGGTGTGATGATCGAAAACCGCTACAAGGGCATTCGTACTCCGCACAAGATGAAGTTCGGTGTATCGGGTTGTACGCGTGAATGTGCAGAAGCTCAAGGTAAAGACTTAGGTATCATCGCGACAGACGCCGGCTGGAACATGTACGTGTGTGGTAATGGCGGAATGAAGCCAAGACACGCTGACCTTCTAGCGAGTGACCTTGATAAGGACACCCTCATCAAATACATCGACCGTTTCATGATGTTCTACATTCGTACGGCAGCGCCACTGCAACGCACTTCTGTGTGGATGGAAAATCTGGAAGGTGGTGTTGATTACTTGAGAGAAGTCATCGTCAATGACAAACTCGGTATCAATGCTCAACTGGAAGCTGATGTTGCCAAGCTAGTAGAAGAGTTCCGTTGCGAATGGACTGATACCATCAACGATGAAGCCCAGCTAAAACGCTTCGCACATTTCATTAACAGTGATGAGCGCGATGACAACGTTGTCTTTGTCCAAGAGCGTGAACAGCACCGTCCGGCGACGTACACAGAAAAACATCCAGAAGAGAAGGGTGACATCCTTCATGTCGAGTTAGTCTAAGGGAGACGACATCATGGCATTTACAAAAGTATGCAGTATTGAAGATATCATCCCGGGCACTGGCGTGTGTGCGTTGGTTTCTGGGGAGCAGATTGCCATTTTTCGCCCTTCCCATGCTGAAGAAGTGATGGCAATTAGCAACACCGATCCGTTCTATCAGTCGAATGTGCTTTCCCGTGGATTGATCGTCGAGCACAACCAAGAGTTGTGGGTCGCTAGCCCACTGAAAAAGCAGCGCTTCAATCTATCGACAGGGTTATGCATGGAAGATGAACAGTTCAGTGTTAAAGCATACAAAACACGTGTTGTTAAAGGGCAGGTTGAAGTGTCGGCTTAGTAAGGCATTAAGCGAGATTTAATAGCTTAAAGGTTTGTTGCTTTCCTTTTGGGAACAGGTAAAGCAACGAACCTTTCACTATTCAATTTTAACTTTCAATTTTAATAAGGACGCAGCTATGTCTTCTGCATTAAAACCTGCCGAATTCGTACAAACGATGATCGATGTTGGCGAAGCGAAAACTAAAACCAGTACACGTGATTTGGTTTTACGCGGCACAATGGCGGGTATCATCTTATCTTTGGCCGTTGTGGTTGCCATCACAACTATTGTACAGACAGGTATTGGTATTGTCGGTGCGCTAGTGTTTCCAGTTGGCTTCTGTATTCTCAGCCTGATGGGCTACGATTTGGTCACTGGTGTTTTTGGCCTCGCACCTCTTGCCAAGTTTGACAGCCGACCAGGTATCACTTGGCACCGCGTTTTCCGTTGTTGGGGCTGGGTTGGCCTAGGTAATTTGATCGGCTCTCTGATTGTCGCTTATCTGGTTGCTATCTCTCTAACAGGCAACTTCACGTTGGACCCGAATGCAGTAGTTAAGAAATTTATCGCGGTATCAACAGCACGTACCGTTGGCTTTGAAAATATGGGAATGGACGGATGGATTACCTGTTTTGTGCGTGGCATTTTCTGTAACCTGATGGTTTGCCTTGGTGTGATTGGTAATATGACGGCTCGCAGTGTGGCTGGCAAGATCGCAGCCATGTGGTTACCGATTTTCATCTTCTTTGCCTTGGTGTTTGAGCATACTGTTGTGAACATGTTCTTGTTCCCACTGGGTATGATTCTTGGGGCCGATTTTGGTATTGCAACTTGGCTGAACTTCAACCTTATTCCAACGATTCTGGGTAACATTGTCGGTGGCTTGTTGTTCACTTGTATTCCTCTTTACCTGACTCATGCGAAAACTGTCCCTGCCATTGATTCTGAGCAGGAAGTTAAAACTAAGCCAGTAATGGCGAAATAAGTTGATATGGCCCCATGACATACCGTGGGGCTATTGTGAGTTTGGCAATAAAAAGTCGCGATTGATGATTGAGCGCTACTTCTTATATCCAAATTTGAATCAACAGGCCCAGCTATGACTACTCATCCCAATTCTTCTCCAAAATGCGGTTTTGTTTCTCTTGTGGGCGCAGGCCCTGGAGACCCAGATTTACTGACCGTGAAAGGCTATCGAGTAATACAGCAAGCAGAAGTGATTGTTTATGATCGCCTTGTCTCTAAAGAAATATTGGCGTTAGCCAATCCTCAAGCTGAGATGGTTTATGTCGGCAAGAAGCTGGATTTTCATTGCGTGCCTCAGGATCAAATCAACCAGATTTTGGTGGAAAAAGCACTGGCAGGAAAACGTGTTGTTCGGCTCAAGGGTGGGGACTCATTTATTTTTGGTCGTGGTGGTGAAGAGCTGGAAGAGTTGGCTATCCATGGAATTCACTTTGAAGTGGTACCGGGAATAACAGCGGCAGCTGGCGCGACTGCTTACGCTGGCATTCCGTTGACACACCGTGACCACGCTCAGAGCGTTCAGTTTATTACGGGGCATGTGCAAAAAGATGGTCGAGAAATTGAATGGCAATCACTGGCCCAATCTAACAACACACTGGTATTTTATATGGGTCTAAAGCAGAGCCAGCGAATTACCACCAAGCTTATCGAAAATGGTCTGGATGAACAGATATCTTGCGCCATTATTGAAAACGGAACACGCAGCGAACAGTGTGTATTCACTGGGCCACTAAAAGACTTACCCAAGCTGGCAGAGGGAGCAGTCAGCCCTGCACTTATTGTTGTTGGTAGCGTGACCTCGCTGCACGATAAGCTGAAATGGTTTAATTAAAGAGTCTTTGCCTTTCGCATCAGAATCCATAGAAAACCAACAGCTTGAGTTCAATAACTGTTACTATGCCTGCGTTATTGATTAAACAGGATTCCTGATGGAAAAAGTCGCCATTTTCGTTGATGTCCAGAACATCTACTACACAACACGAGAAAAGTACCGTGCAAACTTTGACTACAATGAGTTTTGGTACGTTGCAACGGAAGGTCGAGACGTCACTGAGGCTCATGCGTATGCGATTGCTTCACATGACCCGAAACAAAGACAGTTTCATCATATCCTGCGCGGTATTGGCTTTAACGTTAAACTGAAGCCATTTATTCAACGACAAGATGGCAGCGCCAAAGGCGATTGGGATGTGGGTATTGCTCTGGATGTGTACGAAGCTGCCAGCAAGGTTGACCGAGTCATTCTGTTATCTGGAGATGGTGACTTTGACGTGTTAGTCAAACGAGTCCAGGAAAGGTTTGGTACCAAAGTGGATGTGTTTGGTGTGCCGGGCCTTAGCGCACAGTCACTAATCGACGTGTGCGATAAGTTCATCCCGATTGAAGAAGAATTATTGCTCAGACGAACCTGAGTCTGCGCTTTGTTCATTTTCCGCTTGTGCAGCGGCTTGCTGCTCTTTTTCTTCTGCTTCAAGCTTCGCTCGTTCCGCTTTAGAAATGTAGCGAGGTTTGTTGCTTTTATGTAGCTTCGCGTTTTGCTTCTTCTGTTTCGATTTTAGGATCTGGTTAATTTTCTTCTTACGGTTCATCACTGTCGCCCAGTATTCAGAGGGGCGCGCATAGTAACAGACTTTGTTTGACTCTTCATCTTTCCTATTTGGATACGTGGCCCCACTGGTTCATCTGATCTGTTTTGGCATGGGGGTTATTAAAATAGGTGGGGAAAGGGAATGAAAGCTCAAAAAAACGGGGGCGAGAAGGGCCCCCAAAAAACACACAGCTAATCACGTCTTAATGTCCAAGCTAGCTCTGTAGGGAATGAAGTAACAACAAACTACAGGACGCCGTAAGTGAGCAATTTACTGTTACTTCGCACAATTCACCCTACCGATTTGTTGCGATGAATATTAGTCATTAAGGATGATTTATGCTTTTTAGAAAATTAGCGCTTTAAAATTAAACTCAAAGTAGCGCTGTTTAGAAGGAAAATTAGCCTTCATTTAAGCTTCCACTAACCTAATTTCAAACGTATGGCTTATGTTGTATCTGTCTATATGAATCAAGGCCTGTCTCATAATTGAACTGTGTTCAAAATAAGTTTGTTAAGCGCACTTTTGATAAGGCAACTTTGATAGCCTTGCGCTAATATTATCTCACCTCAAATTTCAGAATTCTGGTAAATGGTTGATGAGCTCTTTGCAATCCCTATTTATAGTTGAAGACGATGTAAAGCTACGTTCTATGTTGGAAGAATACTTCGTTAAACAAGATTTTGATGTCACGACTTTTGAAGATGGAAGTAGCGCTATTGATGCAATTGTCGAGCGACAACCTGATTTATTATTGCTTGATCTGATGCTGCCGGGAATGGACGGCCTGACAATTTGTAGACAGATTCGAGCGAAATACTCCGGTAAAGTCTTAATGTTGACTGCAAGTGATGATGATTTTGACCATGTTGCGGCGCTTGAAATCGGTGCGGATGACTTTGTGAGTAAACCAATCAAGCCACGTGTCTTACTTGCCCGAATGCGTATGTTACTGCGACGAGCCCCTGTTGGAGAATCAACAACAGAGAATGAGTCAAAACTGGCGAATACCTTGACTTATGGTCAGTTAAGCCTGAATCATGCGCGTAAGATCTGCACATTAGCAGGCAGCCAAGTCAGTATGTCTGACAGTGATTTTGATCTGTTGTGGATATTGGCCAGCTCACCAGACGAAGTGCTATCACGTGATGTCCTGACTCAGAGATTACGTGGTATTGAGTATGATGGTTTAGATCGTACGGTTGACAACAAAGTGGTGAGTTTAAGAAAAAAACTCGGTGATAACTCTGCCACACCGAAACGCATCATCACTGTTAGAGGCAAAGGTTACTTGTTCGTACCAGATAGCTGGTCATAAATTTGAGGGTAAGGGTGTATGCGCCGAATTTACATTGAGACATTTTTCGGATTATTGGTGCTGTTCACCCTAAGTTTGTTTGCGTATGAAATCATCATCTATCAATTGAACACAGATTATGACTTTGTTTTAGAAGACCTAGAAGGAGCTGCATTTAGAGAGGTGTTGATGACGATTTCAGACCATCAGGGCAAGGAGAATGCCTTGGCCGTTTTGAAAGAATTCATCGATAATACCGCAAAAACTTTGACTGTTTTCCCTAGCTCTGATGTGCCTGACGAAGTAAAAAACTACTTTGACAATGATCGTATTCACCCATTCACTTTCTACGATGGTGAGCGTGACTTTTGGTTCATGCTGTCGTCTCCTGATGTTATTTATAGAGTTCAACCTGATGTGGAGTCCGATCTTCGTAAAGCCATTGAATTTGACGATGACATTCTCTGGGGGTTTATTTTAGGCGGCTTTTTTATCTACACCTCTGGATTGATCTGGTTCCTAAGCCGGCGAGTCCGTACTCTTGAGGAGGCGACGATGAAGTTCGCACAAGGGGACTTTAACTCAAGAGCGCCAACGGGCAGTAGACATCGTGTAGGCTCTCTCAATGATAGTTTCAACTATATGGCCGATAAGATTTCCGATCTTATTACCAGTAACCGCTCACTTACCAACTCCGTCGCCCACGATTTAAGAACCCCCGTTTTCCGTATTCAATGGCAGGCAGAAATGCTCCAGGACGAGAGCTTAACTAAGGAGCAGCACGATAAAATCGCCAGCATCATTGAAGATACGGAAGAGATGGAACAAATGGTCGATGAGCTTCTCTACTTCGCTAAAGTTGAGCGTCCGGACTCAGTGCTTAACATTGAAGCAATTGATCTCAACCAATTTATGCATGCGCTGACCAATAAACTGCCCGATGTAAAAGCTGAGATGGTTAAAGTAGAAGTTGAGCACAGCTTATTCATTGAAGGCGATAGTGCGTTGCTTAAGCGTGCTATTAATAACCTGTTGTCTAATGCGCTGCGCTATGCCGAACAGAAGATACGCCTTTCCGCCATGTTAGAGAACGATGCCGTTTTGATCATTGTCGAAGATGACGGTCCAGGTATTCCTACTGATCATTGGAATTTCATCTTTGATCCATTTTATAGTGCGGACCCTTCTCGAAATAAGACCAATACAGGGTTTGGCTTGGGGTTAGCGATCGTAAAATTGATCACTGAACGCCATGGTGGACACGCAGAAGTGGGGGCTAGTATGTTAGGTGGAGCCAAGTTTGTATTACGTTTACCTCGTTTGTCAGAGGAATCTGACAAACGATGACAAACGAGTGACAAAGTCAATATATTGTCAGTTTGAATTGTTTTGTACAGTGTTCATAACAAGTTAACACAAGGACAAAATGATGAAAAAATTGACCATTCTAATCTCTACGCTTGTTGCTGCGACTGCGGCACATGCAGCAGGCGATACTTACATTCGCAACGGTAATATCTATACCAAGGAAAATAGTTGGATTGCTGAGTTAGGTGTTGCTGGCGTTAGTGACCTTTACAAGGACCAAAAACATAATGCGACGCTTCTTGGTAACTTTGGTTACCAAGGTGAAGACTTCAATGCGAGCCTGCAAGGGGTCAACTACCGATTCCTTGGGAATACCGGTGACATGTTCAATATGAGTGGTTACTTGGGTACTTCTGGCTTGATGTATGACCATGACACCTCTGACTTCCTAAAGGGGATGGATAAGCGCAAAGCGAGTTTGGATTTGGGTATTAATGCTGATTTCCACTTATCTCAAGGTACCATCTCTACTTACGCTCAGCATGACGTGACGGATACTTATGATGGTTACCTTGCAGGTGTCACTTACTTCTTACCTATGAGTGTAGGACGCATGGACCTTGTTCCATTTGCGGGCTTAACTTATCAGAGCAAAGACTACGTCGATTACTATTTTGGTGTTAAAGATAAAGAAGCGACTCAAACACGTAAGGCGTATAAAGGAAGTGGCGATGTCTCTTATAACCTAGGTTATAAACTGATCATGCCAATTAATGACAGTTGGGAAGTTACCCAAACGACAGCTTACACTCGCCTAGGTGACAATATCTCAGACTCTCCGATTGTTGATAGTGCTAATCAATGGATGGTGGGTGCAACCGTCGCTTATCACTTCTAATCAAAAGTTCCGCTCGAAGCCTGACTGTATTAGTCTAATGCCGTTCGGATAAGCATTAACGCTTATACCTAAATGGGTATTTGGGTGGGACAAAAAGGACTGAACGTGGATACGTTCGGTCCTTCCTTTTATCCGGTAAAATGAAGTGACTTATGTTCTCCCTCATTTGCTTGAGTTTGCTCGGTAGAGTTCCGTCAGGGCTAAGCGCTAGCCAACGTAGCTGGGTATCTATCAAATTTATTGCCGCTGTAAAGCTCACTCTAGTTGGCCTTACCTCAGCGTCTTTAGCAATATGAACCATCTCTAAGCGCACCAAATTGTACGCCAGCAATATTCCCCAGAGCTCTTGTCTAACACCAGCAGCAAAACGACTTCTCAAGGTGACTTCATTTTGTAACTGAGTTTGTTTTATCTCACCGTAACCTTCTTCTATTTCCCAGCGTTGCCAATAGACAGTCAATAAGTCTTCTAATGAGTATTTCTCAGGATCAACCAGTGAAGTTATAAAGCCTTCAATTTCACCTTTTGGGTCTTTGTAGAGGATGAGGCGTGCTTGCCAATGAGTCGGCAAATTAGGGTTATTGCGCTGAGCTTGCTGTGAAACAGGCATAGAGATAAGCATGTCGTTTTCAGCAAAACGCTCCAAAACTTCATATCTTACTTTGCGTTTCACAGGGGTTAGCCAGTGGCTATTGGAGGCAGCAGCATTCCACGATATCAATAGGTCGGCAGAAAAGTAGCAACGATCAAACAATGTGAGTGAGTTTGCTGGCACGTCTCCTAATAATCGGCGTGCCAGTGTTGTCTCACCGACCTGACAAGCATCGAATGCAGCCCCTACCATAAAACGTGTCTCGGTAGCCATCAGACCGACCAAGCGCAGTTGAGGATAAGGTTTATGTTTTTGAGAAATGAATCCAAACGCTTGCGCATTGTCTTCTGAATCTTGGCAACGAAAAGTGGTACCATCCACGGCCATAATGTTTAGCCCTAGCGCCTTATCCTTTACTAGCGCGTCGCTCTCCCATGCCGCCATAGAGGTTTTAAACAAAGCAGCGAGAGGAGCTTCGTCCAAACGTCGCCTAGAGTCAGTAAGTACGCTAGGTGCAACACGAGACCAAGAATCCTGAGGCTTAGGTTGGAGAGCTAGGTCAAGAGAACTGCATACTTCTTTGATTGATTTATTCCGTTGCAATCCCATCCAAATGACGAGCCAGACGGCTTGTTGCGCTGGTAAGCGTCGCCTTCTAATGCTTGCTTTAGACGTATCAAGCAAAGCTTGTTCTATCCATTCAAGCTGAATGGCATTAACTACAGACTCATAGTTTTTACCATCCTCGATAGTCTCATGTGCCAAAAGCAGCTCTTGAGCAAACATAAAAAATCCCCACTAACTTTGTTAGTGGGGATTATCATACGATCTCAGGATCGTTCAAGTCTCTAAAACGATCGGCATTAGACTGTATTAGTCAGGCTTACATACCTTCGTTCTTCAAGTTCCACACCATTTTGAATTTAAGTGAAACCATGCTGTCCGATTATTTTACTTTTATACGATCTCTGCCGCTTGTCGCACAGAGGGTTTATCCTGAAATCCATGGTTTAAAGAAAGTCCGATATAACGTTCGTTTCTGTTTGTGGTCAATGTTAAAACCCAATGCGCTTAAACAAATGCAGCGGTTATTTGAACACCCTGACTTTCGTCCAATTACAGAGACAAATCCAAGGATGTTTGAAAAGCCTCTAAAGCCATTTGTTTGTCTACAGTGGCGCCCTAAGCAACGTGCCATAAAAATATATGAGCATTTTCAGACGCTACACCAAATGTACGGACGCGCATTCCTCGATTTTTACTCTGAAGCAGGGTGGTTGTTGTTGGGTGTTCAGGATTGCAGTCTTATACTGTGTGCGGGTCCAGAAAGGGAAGGGTCTTTGGCTTTGAAGTTGGTCGATGAAAATAAACAGGATTTATTTACTTTAGCCTTCAATATCTCTTCGTCACCAAAACGCGAAATCCACATTGGAGCCTTGCAAGGCCCAGGCGATCATATCACTGGTCGTGGTGAAATTATTAAAAGCCTGACGCGCGGAATGCACGGGCTTCGCCCCAAAGCGCTTATGCTAGAGGTACTTCTGATACTTGCACGTGAGTGGGGTGTTGAATCGGTTTATGGTATTACCAACAAAGGCCATGTCTACCAAGCACTAAGGTATACGGGCTCTAAGCGCTCAAGCATCACGTATAACTATTCTGAATTGTGGGCAGAATATGGTGGTGTAGAGGTATCAAAATATTTGTATCAAATACCTCTTTGTCCTGCTCGTAAAGATCCAAGCTCATTGAAAAAAGCCAAGCGACGCCTTTACACAAAACGTTACACTTGGCTTGAAGAGATGCAAAAAACAATTCGAATACGCCTAGATGAATTGTTGGGCTGAACATCGATATAGAAAGTGTTTTCACGTGGCTTAAGAGGTTGGCCATCATTCGTTTTTTCACTTTATCGGGCGATGAGTGCATTTTATTTGTTTGCTATTAATTGATAATTGAGTGAAAGTAAAATTTATAATTTAGCTATCCCGAACAATGGTGTGAAAAGGTATATGGATAAATTAGCGGATATGGAATTGTTCACTCTGATTGTCAAACATCAAGGGTTGGCAAGTGCCGGCAGAGAGCTTGGATTATCACCTGCCACTGTAACAGCAAGGTTACAAGGGCTTGAAGAACGACACGGCGTTAAACTCCTCAATCGCAATACGCGACATATCGCGCTGACAGATTCTGGCCTCAATTATTATGAGTCCTGTCTGCAGATTTTAGAAAGCGTCCGTGAAGCAGAAGCGAAATTGCAGAACACCGCTGTTCAAATAGAGGGGCAAATACGAATTTCAGCACCTAAAGATATTGGGAAGCAGTTCGTTATGCCTGCTATCGATACCTTTCAGCGGCTATATCCCAAAGTTGTGCCTCATCTATTACTGCATGATAATTTATCTAGCTTGTCGGAAAGTAACCTTGATCTTCAGATACGTTATGGTTCTCCTCCCGACAGTGGCATGATTGCCAGAAAACTAGCAGTGAGTGAACGTGTTTTGGTCGCGTCACCCGCTTATATTGACTGCCATGGTCGGCCCAATTCTCCTGAACAACTCCAAACACACCAGTGCTTATCTCTGCTGAGAAATGAGCAAGAGATGAAGCTTTGGTACTTTCAGCACAGAGAGTCTAAGAGTAATTCATCCCAGCAAGTGTGGAGTTTTCGCTGTTCAGATGATGGTGAGGTAATACGTCATTGGGCTAGGGAAGGAGTGGGAATTGCGCTTAAATCAAGGTTAGATGTTGAGACTGATATAAAAATGGGTGCATTGCAGGTGTTATTACCAGATTTTCGCGTCGACTTTAAGCCCATTTCTTCAATGAATGACTCTGAGCTTTATGCCGTCTACCGTGACCGTAAATATCAACCTAAACGCCTCAAACTGTTTTTGGAGCACTTGATCGCTGCTTTTTCTGCTGAAGTGGAAACTTCATGAGCCATTGGTTAAATTGATGCCACTGGCATATGTGTCATTTTCTTCTATTGTCACTTTTATGCAAAACAATGAAAATCTTGTAGGAGCAGGAGTAGAGATCTGTCAGACTCTCTAAAGTTTAAAAATCAAAGAGTTCAGGGAAGATCATGTTAGATGCTCAGCTTGCTCAACGAATTGTTGATCGCACAATGCCGATTATTGGTCACAACATTAACGTAATGAACAATGCTGGTATGGTCGTCGCGAGTGGAGAGAAATCACGCATTGGCCAGACCCATGACGGGGCATTGCTAGCGTTAAACCGAAAAGCGTCAGTTGAAGTCACTTCAGAAGACTGCAAACTCTTATCTGGGGTTAAACCCGGTGTTAACCTGTTATTAAAGCATAAGAATGCGATCCTTGGTGTGGTGGGGATTACAGGGGAGCCTAGTGAGATTCGTGGTGTAGCTGAACTTGTGGCAATGACGGCTGAGCTGATTATTGATCAAGCTGACCTGCTGGAAAAAGTTCAACGTGACAGGCGATATAAAGATGAATTTATCCTAGCCTGTTTAACAGGGCGTTTGACCCCATCGGAAATGCGTGATGGTGCTGAACAAATCTCAGTGAATCCGAGTGATTCATGGGAGCTACTGCTGGTCGAGATGCCAAATCAAGATAGTTCAACCACAACTCTTACGGAGCATCTGTACCAAAAGTCGGGACATCATCTCTGCGCTCACTTGTCTGCTCGCCATTTAGTTATATTTGTTCCAACTGAACAGCCTTTGAGCGTAGGCAAAGTGAACGAGTGGCTTCATTGGTTAGAGCAAATACCATGTCGAAATCTAAAGATCTCAACGGGAAAGTTTGCCCACAGTCTAGATGAATGGCAAACCGCGTACCACTCAGCGCTTCAGGTAATGAAAATAGGCAAAGCGGCGCGCCCTAAGAATGCGGTTTATCTTCTTGAAGAGTATCAGTTGCCAGTTTTATTAGCACCGTTGCATGGTACTTGGCAGGGAGAGCAACTGTCACAAATGATAGCCACCTTGACCGAGCATGATAAATCAGGCCAGCTAGTCGCGACCTTGGAGGCCTACTTTGATGCTAATGGCAGCGCAAATGATACGGCTTCCAAATTGTTTATTCATCGAAATACTCTAAAATACCGTTTGGACAAGATCACAGAAATCACCGGATTTGAGACAACAGATTTCTCTCATATGGCGCAGCTTTATCTGGCTATTCAGCTTGGTAAGCTTAGTTAAATTGTGCAAATATACAATAATTAAGTTTAATTATGATTTTATTTTGTTAGTTTGCACAGTGTTGTGGCTCTTGTTTTGTTCCATAATGTCTACAGTAACGGTGGAAAGGAATAGGCCAATATGAAGATTGTTATCGCTCCAGACTCATTTAAAGAAAGTTTATCCGCAATAGAAGTAGCTCAGTCAATCCAGACAGGCTTGGAAAAAGTATGGCCTAATGCTGAGTTTGTCAAAGTGCCAGTTGCCGATGGTGGGGAAGGGACGGTTCAGTCTTTAATTGATGCTAGTGCTGGGAAGAAAGTCTTCACTGAGGTAACAGGACCATTAGGTCAACCAGTGCAAGCTTTCTATGGTGTTTTGGGTGACAGCAAAACCGCTGTGATCGAAATGGCTGAAGCAAGTGGTTTACACCTTGTCCCAGCAGAAAAACGAGACCCTAAGATCACAACCAGCTTCGGAACTGGTGAGCTGATTAAGCACGCGTTAAATCAAGGTGTAACAAAGCTAATTGTCGGATTGGGTGGCAGCGCGACTAATGACGCTGGCGCTGGGATGCTTGCCGCATTAGGTGTTACTTTCTTAGATAAAACAGGCGAAGAGTTTGTGCCTGTTGGCGGTGCAAGCCTAGCAAACCTAGAAAGTGTTGATACTTCCAATCTGGATCCGCGACTACGACAATGTGAAGTGGTCGTCGCATGTGATGTAGATAACCCTCTTTGTGGTGATAAAGGTGCATCTGCTGTCTTTGGACCACAAAAAGGGGCAAATGAGCAAGATGTGGCCTTGCTCGATCAATCTTTAGAGATTTTTGGTCAAGTAACGGAAAAAAGTGCTGGTGTTGCTGTGCTTACTGCGGCTGGTGCTGGTGCGGCTGGTGGAATGGGCGCGGCTTTACTTGGCTACGCTAATGCAGTATTAAAGCCGGGTATAGAGATTGTTCTGGACACGGTTGAGTTAGAGTCAAAACTGATGGGTGCGAATTTAGTGATCACTGGTGAAGGTAAAATTGATGACCAAACGGTTCATGGTAAAACTCCCGTAGGGGTATCAAAGCTAGCTAAGCAATTTGATCTTCCTGTCATAGCGATTGCAGGTTGTACTGGGAATAATTTTCAAGCGGTCTATGAGCACGGTATTGATGCTGTCTATGCCTGTTTACCTAGGCCAATGTCGCTGCAAGAAGCATTTGATGAAGCCGCTACTAACCTAGCAAATGTTGCAGAAAACGTAGCTCGGACTTATCAGATAAGTCATTAGGTTCAGCGAATACGGTAGTGGATAGCACTGCCGTATTTATACTGCCACTTTAGAGAGACAAATCACACACTGTTGAAACCATGCATAGTGACTCTCCAAAGTCCTAGAAATTCCCTTCGAAATCAGATATTGGTTCGATTCGAACCTTAAACTATTTTCACTACTTTTCACTAAACGAACGACATCGAACTCAAGGATCTCCTGAACTTGAGGGTAGATAGCTTTGTAGAGTGACTCTTTCGCTGAAAACAATAATGTGACCGCTTCATTTCGACTTAGACCTGTTTGAACAAGCAAGTCTATTTCCTCTTCTCTCGCAATAAAAGCCTGAGTATCTTGTACTTCCTGATCTGAAAGAACACGTTGGATATCCACGCCTAGGTGATGATCCGCTAGTTTTGTCTTCCTCTCTACGACGGCAAGCGCGTAGTTTTCACAGTGAGAAATTGAGCCAGTCAAGTGAGATGGGAAATTGGGAGAGCGATCTAAATTTATGCCTATCTTGTGCGACTCACCAAGAAGTGCCATGGCGTTTTCAGCTGCAGTGCGGCCTGCGACAAATTCAGCCTGACGTGAAAAATGTGCCTTTCGTATTGAATTGGGCAGAACACGAATTGAATAAAGTGATTTGGTAAACAGAGACTTATCGTATGAAACCATGCAAACAACCAGTTCCATTTGATTAACAGTAAATGGCAGGTGTGGAAGACTTTGAAGCCAATTTTGTTCGCTTTTAATCAGAGTGTTCATTTCTTAAATCTTTAAGCTTAACCCTTATGAAACAGGGTGGCACCATATCATCTGTAAATAGTATTGCAAATGAAAATGGTTTGCATTTATCTATTTGCTGTTATATAAATTCCACCTTGTTAATTGATAGTTTTTATTGATTAACCCTATGTAAAAAGAGAGTTTAAGGGAAATAATATGCTCGAAGCTAGAAAACTAGCATTTAGCGTTGGCAACAGAAACTTGTTGTCAGATTTTGATATGAATTTTGAGCCTGGCAAGATTTATGCGCTTGTCGGTCACAACGGCTCAGGTAAATCAACGTTACTTAAACTTCTCGCACAGCAGCAAAATGCCACCAGCGGAGATGTCTTGCTACAAGGCAAATCAGTTTCCGATTGGTCAGATAAGAAATTCGCTCAGCAAATTGCCTATCTTCCTCAGCATTTACCATCGACCGATAGCCTTTCAGGAAAAGACCTAGTGAGTTTTGGTCGCTACCCGTGGCACGGCTTACTTGGACGTTTAGGTGCGAAAGATAAAGAGTTCATTCAACAAGCGATGCAGATGACAGATACAGAAAAGTATGCAGACCGCTTGGTTGATACTTTGTCAGGTGGTGAACGTCAGCGAGTGTGGTTAGCCATGCTTCTGGCTCAGAGAACTCAATATCTGCTTTTGGATGAGCCCTTGTCTGCTCTGGATATCGCTCACCAAGTAGAAATGCTTGAACTAATAAAGAAACTGTCCACTGAACTCGAATTAGGCGTTCTTATCGTGATACACGATATCAACATGGCCGCTCGTTTTTGCGACCACATAGTGGCACTTCATAGCGGGAAAATGATCGCTCAGGGCTCTGTTTCTGAAGTGTTTAACGAACAGCAGCTAAACGATATATATGGTATCGAAATGCAGATCACCGACCACGCTGCAGGTTACCCGGTTGCAATGCCATGCTAAACATCAAACGAATGACAATCGCTTGTCTTACTACGTTGACCGCAGTAATGCCTGCCATGGCTGGATCAGAGGTTTCACAAGATAAACTGCGAGTGATGTCCATTGACTGGTCTCAGACTGAAACCATGATCGCTCTTGGCGTTACGCCTGTGGCATCGGCTCAACAATCGGATTACAACGACTGGGTCAGAAGTCCGAAAATACCGGATGAGACTGTGGACGTTGGTCTGCGCACTCAGCCTAACCAAGAAAGGTTATCTGAGCTAAACCTCGACACCATTTTCCTTTCTCCTCGTTTTGCTTCGCTGGAGACTCAGTTATCTCGTATTGCACCCGTAAAAATCCTTGGTCTGTATAAAGTGGGTGAGGTTAACTGGGAAGCCGTCACTGATTTCACACGCCGCATGGCAAAAGAGGTTAACGCTGATAAGCAAGCTGAACAGCTTATAGCCAATAGTGAAGCTGAATTGAATGACCTAAAAGCAACACTGCCTGACAACATAGCTCCAGTGCTTTTAGTACAGTTTATGGATACCAAACATGTTCGAGTATTTGGTGAGAACAGCATCTATAAAGTGGCATTGGATCAGTTGGGCATTCAGAATGCTTGGGACAAAGCGACTAACGCGTGGGGCTTTGCTCTCACAGGTGTTGATAAGTTACAGGGTATCGATGCGCAATTTGTCGTTATAGAACCTCTTCCTGTTGGCGTAAAGGAACATTTAGCGCAAGACCAATATTGGCAATATTTGATTGAGCAAACGGGTCGTCCGGTAATCACCGTAAAACCAACATGGAGTTTTGGTGGTTTACCCTCAGCGATGCGTTTCGCTAATTTGGTCACCTCTGCTCTGGCTGAGGAGGTAACCCAATGAAAACCTTATCTCTTAGTCTTGTCGCGATACTTGCGGCATTTATGCTGACCATTGCAGGCTTTCAGTTGAATGCCTCTGGCAATTTCTCAGCAGGCGTGAATAGCCTTTTCCAAGCCGATTGGATGTCGCCAGAGTCGGTTAGATTACATCTAACTTGGTGGCCTAGATTTTTCACGACACTGATTGCAGGTGCGGCTTTGGCTGCTGCTGGTGTACTGATGCAGCAAGTATTGCGCAACCCTTTGGCGTCACCATCCACTTTGGGTGTGGCAAGTGGTGCTAGTTTTGCTTTGATGATGGCAACCTTGTATGCCCCTTGGTTACTGACGTTTTCTAAATCACTGATTGCTTTGCTTGGTGGCTTGGGAACAATGGCACTGGTATTTGCACTGTCATGGCGTCGTGCACTTTCACCGACAGTTGTGGTGGTGTCGGGTCTGGTGATTAACCTTTATTTCGGTGCTGTCAGCACAGTTCTGTTGATGATGAATCAAGATAAGCTAGCAGGCTTAATGATTTGGGGGGCGGGCTCTCTCGTTCAGACAGGGTGGTCTGATATTGCTTATCTCGCCCCAAGACTCGGGTTAGCGATTGGTATTTCATTTCTATTCGTTAAGCCGCTAACCTTGTTGGAATTATCTGAAGAAGGTGCGAAGAGCCTTGGCGTGTCTCTGGCGAAGTTGCGCGTAATATGTCTTGGTCTTGCAGTGTTACTGACATCTTGGGTGGTTGCTAAAGTTGGCGTGATTGGCTTCGTAGGCCTCGCTGCCCCAGCGATTGCTCGCGCAACTGGTGTGCATCGTCTTGTGCCTAAGTTAATCGTCTCCATGCTGTTAGGTGGCTTACTACTAACGCTTACGGATCTGCTTATCCAGCAGCTCCCAGGTATTGCCGCTATGATTGTGCCAACGGGCGCTGCAACTGCTGCATTAGGTGCTCCTCTTTTATTGTGGTTACTGCCAAGGTTGTCGATGCGCAGTCAAACCCAGACGCAAACGGTCATGACACGCCATAGTGAGCAGGTGAAGAGCCTGAATCGTCATGCCATTGTATTGGTTGCACTCGTTATTCCAGTTGCTTTATTTATCTTTAGTACCATTTCAATCCAAAGCTCTGGTTGGCAGTGGCTAGTGTTCTCAGGTGAGTGGAACCTGCTTGAGTGGCGTTGGCCTAGGCTTGTTGCTGCCGCCCTGGCTGGTGTGATGTTGGCTACCGCAGGTACTGTGATCCAGCGTTTAAGTGGTAACCCGATGGCGAGCCCTGAAGTGATCGGCATCAGCTCTGGTACCGCTTTGGGTTTGATCATTGCCATGTTCTCTGGCATTGGCGTTAGTCTCGTTGGTTTGTATTTAGGTGGGCTTGTGGGCTCGATGGCGTCGCTCTCCGTGATTGTTCTTTTGAACCGTAAGTCTGGGTTCCAACCTGAACGTGTGCTGCTGACCGGTGTCGCTATCACAGCTCTGATGAACGCAGTACAAAGTTTCGTATTGGCGGGTGGTGACCCTAGGAGCTACCAAGTCCTAGCTTGGCTTTCTGGCTCCACTTACTTTGTTACACAGGCGACCTTGCTTCCTTTAACTGTTGCGACTTTAGTGCTTGTAGGGGGCAGTTTTTTAACGGTGCGCTGGCTGGACATACTACCGTTGGGAGAGGCCAGTTCACGAGCACTTGGAGTCAAAGTCGGGCAGGCGAGAGGTTTGCTATTACTGCTGGTGGCATTGCTGACAGTGAGCGCCACTCTCGTTGTTGGCCCATTGAGTTTTATCGGTTTGATGGCGCCGCATCTCGCTCGTTTGTTTGGTTTTAGTCGAGCTAGAGAGCACCTGATTTGTTCAGCGCTTGTCGGTATGGGACTAATGCTTTTCGCTGATTGGCTAGGGCGCCAAATGTTGTACCCACAAGAAATCCCAGCTGGTTTGGTGGCGTCTTTGATTGGCGGTATGTACCTGATGTGGGGACTTCGCAGACTTTAATTTTTTAGTCATGAGGGAGGCAATGCTCAGCTTTCCTCAATTCTGTTTTAAAATTTGTTGATAATGATAATCACAATAATAATTAATACATGGATTTGAGATGAAATTACTTTTTCAGTTGGCCCATAAACAACATAAAGCGCTCGCTTTGGTTATTTTGTTGAGTGTGGCAAGTGCCTTTCTCAGCATTGGCGTGATTGCTTTTATTCAATATGAACTATTGAGTCAGACAACCAGTGTTCATAGTGCTATCTGGCAATTTGCTGGTTTACTGGTACTTTTGTTGATCACCGCAACCGTTGCGCAGGTGTCACTGCACAAGTTAGGTCACCAGTTCGTTTATTCGAAGCGCTGTCAATTGGTTAAGCAATTGATCAACACGGATATTGAACAAATAGAAGATGTCGGGAGTGCCGGGGTTCTGGCATCACTGAACACTGACATTCGTAACATTACTATTGCCTTCGTTACTTTGCCGGAAATGATTTATGGCTTGGTACTTACCGTAGTGGCATTATCCTATCTCGCGTTCCTCTCACTACCATTATTTGGTGTAAGCCTGCTGATGTTAGGCGCGACTGGTATTATTGGTTATGGACTGGTGACTCGAATCACTTTCCATGTACGTCAAGTTCGTGACTTTGAAGACAAGCTTTATCACGATTATCAGGCATTGATTGACGGTCGCAAAGAGCTATCACTTAACCCAAATCGCGCTCGTCGTTATTTCGAGGATGAGTTCAGCCCAAATGCTAAGGGTTATAGAGACGAAGTCACAAGAGCGGACATCTACAATGGTTTTGCAGCCAACATGGCTAACACGATTGTACTGGCACTGATTGGTCTCAACTTTTATCTGGCGTTGGGATTAGGATGGGCTGGTTTTGACGTCGCTTCTACCTTTGCTCTGGTCATCTTATTTATGCGCATGCCACTTATGGCGGCAGTCGGTGCGTTGCCGGGGCTGATTAGCGCCAATATTTCTATGCGTAAGCTTGAATCGCTCGATTTAAGTGACAATGAAAACCTTGTTGAGGCTAATGAACAACCAGAAGTCTTTGAAGGCATCGATCTCCAGCAAGTGACGTATGAATACCGCGCGGATGGCGATGACCGTCCGTTTAAAGTTGGCCCGATCAATTTTAAAGCTTCGAAAGGTGAGATGATCTTCATCATTGGTGGTAATGGCAGCGGAAAATCAACGTTTGCTCGTTTACTGACCGGCCTTTATCGCCCGCATACAGGTAATGTTTTCTTGAACGGTCAACCTATGACTGAGCTCAACTGGCCTCACTATCGCCAGCAGTTTTCTACGGTGTTCAGTGACTTCTACTTGTTCCATCAGATAACCGATGGACAAGGCCAAGATGTTCCACAGGCCGATATCAACGAGTGGATGGAGCGTCTGGAAATGAGCCACAAAGTGACTCAAGAGAATGGTCGCTTGTCGGATGTTCGTTATTCACAGGGGCAGCGTAAGCGTCTTGCGCTACTGATGGCCGTTGCCGAACAGCGAGGTTGCATGCTTCTCGACGAATGGGCGGCAGATCAGGACCCTCGCTTTAGAAAAGTCTTTTACCAACAGTTACTGCCCCTGCTTAAGGAGCGTGGCGTGACTGTAATCGCTATTACCCACGATGACCGTTACTTCGATGCGGCAGATCGCATTTTCAAAATGGACAGTGGGCAACTGACAGAACTGGATACTGCGGATAAATCACAAGCTCAACAAGCAGTAGAAAGTGTCGTCGCTTAACGAAACAACAATCCAGAAAATCAAAACAATAACAACAACGATCTAGTTGAGGATATTATGAGTATTGACAGCCCAAACACAGAATTTACCGTCGTTATCAACCCACAAGAACAGTACAGCATTTGGCCTACTTATCATCCAATTCCAAATGGATGGAAAGCCGTTGGTGTTACTGGCAATAAAGAAACTTGCCTTGCCCACATAAATGAAGTGTGGACTGACATGCGTCCGAAAAGCCTGCGAGAAGCTTTAGCAGAGTAACATCACTCGCTTTTGCTTAATTTTGGTACCTGCTGTTTAGGTACCTGACATTTAACAGTTTTTAGGTATATGTATGTCAGTGGATGATATCACGATGACTCCGGCCAATGGTGGTTGGAGTCCACTTTCTCATTCTCAGCAACGTCTATGGTTGTTCCATCAACTCATGCCAGAAAGTATTGCGTATAACTTAGGCGGTGTTGCATGGTTATCGGGTGAGGGGATCACTAAAGAAAAAGTCCTAGGCGCACTTTCTAAAATATTAGAAATGCACCCAGTCTTTCGTATTAAGATCGAACAAAGGGATGGACAACCTCAGCAGTCTGCGCATTATGACCGAGTCCCAGTGGCTTTTGTCGATTTGACCGATGAAGCTGACGCTGCTGACATTGTAAAGCGAGAAGCCAAAGCTAAGACTTACCAGACGTATGACTTAGGAAATGAGCTACTGTGTAGATTCCACCTATACCAGCTAGCTGAAGATAAATTTGCTTTGAGCATTGCTGCGCATCATTTAATTACCGATGCTTGGTCATTACAGTTGTTTGTAAGCTCCATTGTTCAATTTGTATCAGGAAAGCCACCCAAAAGCCCAAAAGGGGTCAGTTACTTTGATTTTTCTGAAAGTCAAAATGACTTCGATCCTGTAAAAGAGAAGGCGGACTGGGAAGCTCTGAAGTTAGTGGGCGAGGAGCCCTGTATTCTTCAAGGCAAGACGACTCAGGAGCAGAGCGCTTATACCGCCGGGCATATAGAAGAGTCATTGGGCATTGATGAATCAATCTTGGTCGAACAGACTGCCAAACATTTTGGTGTGACCAAATTTGAGGTGTTGTCTTGTGCATTGCTGTTAACTCTATCTTCATATGCCAACAATTCTCATCCGTCGATCACCGTACCAGCATTGAATCGAGACTCTGCGAATAGAAGGAATATCGGTTTTTACGTTAATAATGTGGTCTTGGGTGTACAGGCAAATCCAGAGTTGAACTTGAGAGAAGTTGTGCAGCAGGTGAAAAGCAATCTGCGCGACTCATTGAAGTTCTCTCATTTACCTATAGAGAAGCTTTTAGGTCAGACGCCGCTTCCTACTGTTGCATTCAATTATCGTAGTCACGGGCATAAGCTCGCTGTGAAAAGCACGGGCGAGGATGGCAACACAATTAAAGGTTTTTTTGAAGAATTCCCGGTGACCGAAACACCCTTTGAACTTGTCCTTGATGCGATTGCAGGAGAGCAGCTATCGCTGCGACTTGTTTATGCACAAGAGAAGTTCACTCAAGCTCAAATTGACAGCATTTTAAGCACGTACAAAAACATTCTGAATCAGATCTGCCAATCTCCTCAACAGTCTCTAGCACAGACTAACGCGCTTTCTACGTCAGATACAGTGGCCTTGGAAGCGCACTCAGCGGTACAACAAACATGGAATCCAGTGACCTTTATGGCGCTGGTGGATGAGCAAGCAAAACAGCGTCCTGAAAAAGTTGCCTTAAAACATGGCGATAAAACGCTGACTTACGCTGAGTTAGATGCTCAATCGAATGTAGTCGCACACTCATTGCGTCAAAGAAAGGCTCAATCAGAAAGTGTTGTCGGTGTGATGATGGAGCGTGGCACCGATATGCTGGTTGCCATGCTAGGCATCATCAAAGCAGGCTGCGCATTCCTGCCAATTGATCCGGATTACCCTGCTGAACGCATCAGCTTTATGCTTGAAGACAGCGAAACTCAGCAGTTACTGACTCAGCAACACTTGATGGCGAAGGCTCAAGACCTTTTCATCCGATCTGAAAGTGCTCAAGAGTGCACTGCTATTGAATCTTTGTTAGCAACTGAGGTTGCAGTATGTGAGCCTGTTGAGTGTTCATATCAAGATATCCACCTAGACCAGCTGGCGTATTTGATTTACACCTCTGGCTCAACAGGTAAGCCTAAAGGCGTGGCAGTCAGTCATCGCGGACTGACAATGCATGTCCAGACGATTGGCGAGCAGTATGGCATGACGCCTGAAGATACAGAGCTGCATTTTGCTTCTATCAGTTTTGATGGTGCAGTGGAACGTTGGACTGTGCCACTGGCGTTTGGCTCAACACTTATCATTCGTGACCAACAGTTGTGGACACCAGAAAAAACGACTCAAGTATTGGTAGACGAGAAAGTCACCATCGCTTGTTTCCCGCCAAGTTATGCAGGACCTTGGCTAGATTGGGTTGAACAAACTCTGTCAGACCTGTCTTTGCGCTCATTGACACTGGGTGGTGAGGCATTTACCCGAGATACGTTTGAACGAATTCAACGGGTGGTCAATCCACCTCGCATCGTCAATGGTTACGGCCCGACAGAAACGGTCGTTACTCCGATGATCTGGCGTGCTTATCCAGAAGATAAACTGGAAAGCTCGTACGCGCCGATTGGTCAGCCTGTAGGTGACCGTAAGTTGTATGTGCTGGACGAGAACCTTAAGCAGGTACCATTTGGAACGATTGGAGAACTGTACATTGGTATGGAGTCGGGCCTTGCTCGTGGTTACTTGAAACGACCTGACTTGACTGCTGAACGTTTTATTCCGGATCCATTTGCCGCTAACGGCGAGCGTATGTATCGCACTGGTGATTTGGTTCGATTTAGACAAGATGGTGTTGTTGAATACCTTGGCCGTGCCGATCAACAAGTTAAAATTCGTGGCTTCCGTATTGAGCTCGGAGAGATTGAATCTCGCCTACAGACGCTTGCTAATGCTGAGTTTTGTGCGGTTGTCGCACACCAGTCGCCGACAGGAAAGCGCCTAGTCGGTTATGTTCAATTGAGTGAAACAGAGCAAAAATCTGAATCTCAATGGCGTATAGAGTTAGCCACCCAGTTGCCAGATTATATGGTGCCGTCACGTATCATTGTTAGCCAGACACTCCCTCTGACACCTGCTGGTAAGGTGGATCGCAAGCAACTTGCCGTACCGGATTGGGATGAAGAACAGAAAGTGGGAGCACCGCTGGAAGGGGGCATTCAACATCAGCTGGCTGAAATATGGCGCGAGCTCCTAAAAGTAGAGTCTATTGGCTCTGACAGCCATTTCTTTGCACTTGGTGGAGATTCAATTACTGCGCTACAAATGGTAGGTAAGCTTCGTCAACGAGGTTTGTTGCTGACACCAAAGCAAGTGTTTGACCACCCTGTGCTTGGTGAAATGGCGTTATGTGTTCTCGATAGCCAAATCAAACCAGCTGAACAAGGTGAGCTGAATGGCAAAGTATCCTTGCTGCCAATGCAGAAGCGATTCACTGAGAACTATCTAGATAAGAATGGCCAGCTAGAACTGTGTAACCAGTACGCAAAACTCAACTTGCCAGCTCCGGTTAATGCAGACGCGATTGTTCTAGCACTCAAGCAAGTGGTGCAACATCATGATAGTTTGCGCCTTTCTTTCGAGGCTCCTAATACCACAACACCTAATGCAGCAGAGTATCTAGCTGAATATGTGACTACCGCAGATTTTGCATTCCACCTTTATGCCGAGCAGATAGACATCGATGCTGTGCAGAGTGCGATTAACCCGTCTGTTGGTAAGCAATTGTCCGTTGGCCTGAATACTGAGACGGGCGAAATGCTGGTTGCCGTTCACCACCTTGTCATTGATGCGCTTTCTTGGCCTGTGCTAATTCAAGATTTGCTGGGAAGTTACCAGCAAGAAATGGGTGTTGACTCTTATGCGTTTGCCTCTAAAACTCACAATCAGGCTGATTGGTATGAGGCATTAGAGAATCTACATATCAGTCATAAACAGTCCGAATTCTGGAATGCTCAGCGAGCTGAGCCAGCTTTCCATGGAAGTACTGATAAAGAAAGTAATGGAATTCATAAGCGCAGTTACCATATAACCAAAGAACTCGCCGAACCACTGCTTACATCGACTCAAGCCTTTGCCAGAATGAGCAAGGAGCAGACTTTGATGGCATTGTCTGCGCTTGCAGTAAAACAAATAACCTCTGCAAACGAGATTGTCATTCATCGCGAAAGCCATGGTCGATTCAGTGAGTCGTTCGGATTAGATCTTTCACGCAGTGTTAACTGGCATACCGCACTGTTCCCGCAAAAAGTTGTGTTAAGTGACAGCATTAGTGGACTGTTAGCGAGTGTAAAAGATGGCTCACATGCAATCACAGATGGTGGTTTGAGTTATTCCGCGGGTGTTGTTCAGCAGCAATGGCAGTATCAAGACAATGTTGATGTGCTATTTAACTTCCTAGGCCGAGCGGCGCAGGCTGATGTTAAAGGGGCTGAACTGGGTGAGTTTGGCTTATGGCGACCAGAAAATGCCAAAGCGGATGCCGCAATTGTATTGAATATCAGCGAAACTGATGATGGCTTTGATGTCGAATTGGAGTTTTCACTTTCTGCTTTGTCGGAATCTGAGTGTGATACGTATGTTCGTCACTTAGAGTCGGCAATCAAAGTGATGACAGAACATTGCACGTCTAACTCAGCCGTTTTGACACAAGCTGATGCGCCAAATACTCATCTGAGTCTTGCTGCGC
The DNA here is from genome assembly GCF_024449095.1 of Vibrio coralliilyticus. Taxonomy (NCBI): domain Bacteria; kingdom Pseudomonadati; phylum Pseudomonadota; class Gammaproteobacteria; order Vibrionales; family Vibrionaceae; genus Vibrio; species Vibrio coralinecrosis. The sequence continues at coordinate 1,769,431 of NZ_CP024627.1, read as the reverse complement.
TAAGCCATGTAAGTGGTAACGCTCATCAACTTCCGAATCAAATTCTACCACTGTCTACGCTACAGCAAGGTTTGTACTTCCACGCTCAGCTATCGCAAGACACAAGCACCTACGTCAACCAAATTACCTTACCAATATCTGGCGCTGATGCTGGCCAGTTAGAAGAGGGTTGGAAAGCCTTGATGAAGCGTCATTCGATTCTACGTAGTACGCTGCATCAAGTCGAAGGTCAGGCGCATCTGTATGTATGGGATGACCTTCCTATCACGAGCAGAGTCTTTGATGGGCGAGAGGAAGAAGGCTTTGAACTGGAGTCCTATAAACGTTCACTCATTGAACAAGGTTTCGAACTGGAACAAGATGCGAGCGCACAGCAGCCAAAACCTTTGTGGCGAGTAGATCTAGTGACAACGGGCGACAATGAGATCGCTTGTATCTTCACGATTCACCACATTCTGATGGATGGTTGGAGCACCGGTGTTTTGCTCAGCGAACTGTTTGCCCACTATCAAAACATGAGCCTGCCTGTCGTCAGTCATGATTTTGCTGACTATTTAGAATGGGTTGTACAGCAAGAACCAGAAAGTGCTCAAGAGTACTGGCGTGGTTATCTGAATGGTGTTGAAGCGCCAACAATGTTGGTGGAACAATACGGTTCGAACACAGATAAACTAGGGCATGTGCGCCACAACGTGGACTTCAGTGCTGAGGTACTAAGTGGTTGGCAGTCTCAACTGAAGTCATCTGGTATCACGCTAAACACTCTCATTCAGGGCGCATGGCTACTGACGCTTCAACGTTACACGGGTCAGTCTCAGCCTGTTTTTGGCAATACGGTTGCGGGCCGACCATCGTCACTGGCAAACAGTGAAGCCATGGTTGGGCTCTTTATTAATACCTTGCCTGTTACATCGATGGTCGACTGGCAGGCGAAAACCGGTGAATGGCTTGCCGATATACAAGAGCAGGCGAGCGCGCAGCGTGAATTCAGCCATGTCTCCCTGTCAGAGGTACAGGCACAATCTCCACTGGCTGGTGAGAATCTGTTTGATTCGTTGGTGGTGTTTGAAAACTACCCATTGGATGAGAGCCTGTTTAGTGAAACTGGCCTTAAAATTGGCGAGCCTGACAGTTATGAGTTTACGCATTACCCGCTAACGCTGGCGGTATTGCCAGGTGAATCATTACGTATTGTTTTTGCGTACGACTCAGCGAAATTCTCACAGTCAGATATTGATGCGTTGTCAGCAACGACGTCTCATTATCTTGAGCAGCTTGTCGATAAGCTGACTCATAACCTGAGTGATATTGATGTATTGGACACCGAGCAACAGTCTCGCTTGTCTGGTCATGTAAAAGCGTCTGAACCTTGGACTTACAAACCTTTCACTGAACTGTTAAAAGAGCAGGTGCTTGCTCAACCAGATAGTGAAGCTCTTGTGGCGAATCCTCTTGGGGGAACGGCCTTATCAAATAATGGCTCGGAGCGGCTTGCTTTGTCATACCAACAGCTAGATGACTTCAGTGATGGTGTGGCCGCTGAGCTAATCGCACGCGGCATTCAACGAGACCAGCGGGTTGGTGTGATGTTTGCTCGTGGCGCAGACATGCTGGTGGCAATGATCGGTGTCTTGAAAGCCGGAGCTGCATTCCTACCTTTAGATCCTTCATACCCTCAAGACCGACTGGCCTACATGGTTGAAGATAGCGATGCACAGTGGTTAATTTCAGACGATAGTTCGCAACAATTGGCACGTGAGATTTGTCAGCCAGATAATATCATTGCGTATTCTGAAATCGACCTTCAGCAACCTCTTTTAAATCGTCCTGAAATTTTAGAAGAGCAGCTGGCGTATGTGATCTATACCTCCGGCTCAACGGGTAAACCTAAAGGTGTGTGTGTTTCTCATTCAGGTCTGAGTATGCACGTTCAAACTATTGGCCAACGATATGGCATGACACCAAAAGACATCGAGCTGCACTTTGCTTCAATCAGTTTTGATGGTGCAGTAGAGAGATGGACTGTGCCTCTGGCCTTTGGTTCAAAGCTGGTGATTCGAGACCAGCAGCTTTGGAGTGCACAAGAGACATGTGAAGTGCTTGAGCGTGAAGCCGTGACCATCGCGTGCTTCCCGCCAAGCTATGTTGGACCACTGCTAGAGTGGATTGAGGTTGAACAGCCAACATTAGCCGTACGTTCTTGGACTCTGGGTGGTGAAGCCTTTACACGAGAGACCTATTTCAAGCTTCAGCAGGTACTGAATCCGAAGCGCATTATCAACGGATACGGCCCGACGGAAACAGTCGTGACGCCAATGATCTGGCAGGCTTATCCTGAAACATCGCTAGAAAGTGCTTATGCCCCTATCGGTACTGCTGTCGGTGCACGTAGTCTGTATGTATTGGACAGCGACCTTCGTCCGGTTCCGTCTGGTGTCAGTGGCGAATTGTACATTGGTGAAGAAGTTGGCTTAGCTCGCGGCTATCTTGATCGTCCAGACTTAACAGCCGAGCGTTTTGTTCCAGACCCATTTGCGAATAATGGAGAGCGTATGTATCGCACTGGCGACTTAGTTCGCTGGCGCGAAGATGGCGTAATGGAGTATCTGGGTCGGGCAGATGACCAAATAAAAATTCGAGGCTTCCGTGTCGAATTAGGTGAAATCGAGTCACGATTACAGAGTATCAGTGGCAGTAAATTGAGTGCTGTTACCGCCTTTGAAGGTTCAGCTGGAAAGTACTTGGTCGGTTACATAGAAGGTCAGGCTGACCTAATAAACAGCGATGATATTCTCGCTCAAATGGCGAAAGTACTGCCTGACTATATGGTGCCTTCACAGCTTGTAGTCATGGAGTCAATGCCGTTGACGCCAGCAAGTAAAGTCGACAAGAAAAAACTGCCGCAGCCTGATAACCATGTTCAGCACAAAGCCTATGAAGCGCCAGAAGGTGAGATTGAGCAGCTTCTTGCACAAGAATGGCAAGCCCTGTTTGGACTGGAGAAAGTCAGTCGTCATGATGATTTCTTCGCTCTGGGTGGTCAGTCATTGCTCGCTACACAGCTCGTTGGACGTTTGCAGCAAAAACACCAGATTCGTCTTTTACTTCAGAGTGTCTTTGATTCTCCAAGACTAGATGTGATGGCAACTCAGTGCACTTCACTCAAAGAACCCGCAGTCACGATCAAAGCAGTGCCGCGCATGGAATACATGCCAGTGAGCGCTTCACAGAAGCGTTTATGGTTTGTTCAACAGCTGATGCCGGAAAGCTCTGCGTATCACATGCCGCTTGGACTTAAGTTAAAAGGCGCAGTGAATAGAGAGTGGCTAGAGCAGTCGTTGCGCACTGTGATAGGCCGCCATGAAGCTCTGCGTACCAGCTTCATGCAGGTAGATGGCGAGCTGATGCAGTCTATCCATTCTGATGACGATGTAAGTCAATTTGCATTAGAAGAATACTCAGCTGATGAGTTCTCTAGCATAGAGGATCAGCGCCTTAACTGGATCGGTGAAACCTTTGATTTGTCATCGCCTTCATTATTGAGAGCATACTTAATCAAGCATTCAGAACAGGAATTTGAGTTACTTCTGGTTGTTCATCACATCGTCTCTGATGGCATTTCGATTCAAAACCTAATGCGAGAGCTGTCGGCGGTTTATTCGTCGTACAGTCATTCTGGACACTTTGAGTCAAGCGTAGAGACTGTCGCGCTGGATTACGCCGATTACGCTAGCTGGCAGCAAGAGTGGTTAAAGTCAGATAATGCCAAAGAATCACTGTCATGGTGGAAAGCGGCGTTAGCGAAAGATATTGAGCCGCTTGTTCTCCATAGCGATGTCGCGAGAGATCAGCTCGAAACCACCGGTCAGCGTCATCACTTTACTCTGACCAAGCAGCAGGTCAAAGCGATTGAGACTCTTGCTGCACAAAGCGCAACGACTCCGTTTAACGTTATGTTAAGCCTGTGGCACTTATTGCTTCACAAGTATTCTGGGCGTGATGAAATTCGAGTTGGTATCCCTGTCGCAGGCAGAACACAGCCAGACACTCAGCAGATGCAAGGCTGCTTCATTAACAACTTGGTGATCCCTGCGCAGTTAGACGCGGCAATGAGTTACGACAATCTGCTCCAAGACACAAAACGTTTTACTGAGCAGGCGTTGACGCATCAGGATGTGCCATTTGAGGTATTGGTAGAGTCACTTGGTGTGACGGGTAATTTGCAGCACCATCCGTTGTACCAGACGAGTTTCAACTTCCAACGTATTGAGCGCTCAATTCTCGCTGAATGGGGAGGATTACAAGCAGAAGCGTTTGATCCGGGCGTGGTCGCGGCTCAGTTAGAGTTGAGCTTAGATGTTCAGGCCTATGATGACGGCGAATGGAGTGGTTTTGTTAACTATGCAGCACCAGTATTCGATCAAACGTTTGTCGAAGCGTTACTTGGTCACTGGCTCAAGCTGCTTGAACAAGTTGCATTGAATCCTAACGCAATGCTGTCTGAACTCAAGTTGGTTGATTCTGACGAGTTTGAACAAATTGAAGCATTCAACGCGACGAAGAAATCATGGGGTGAAATGCTTCCTCCACCAGTCGCTGTTGAAGCTCAAGCACAGCGCACCCCTGAGGCGATTGCTTTGTCCATGGGGCAGCAGTCAATGACTTACGCTGAATTCGACCGCAGAGTGAATCAGTTGGCTCAGTGGCTACGTCAACAAGGTGTGGGCGAAGAAACCAGAGTTGGCCTTGGTTTACCACGTTCGTTTGAACTAGTGATTGGCTTACATGCGATTACTCGTGCTGGTGGTGCTTATGTGCCATTGGATCCAAGTTATCCAGCAGAACGTTTGAATTACATTCTTGAGTCTGCGGACGTATCCATTTTACTGACCGATAGTGAGACCTTGCCACAATGGCCGGAAAACCCTCAATGTCAGTATGTGGCGCTAAATCAGGCTGAGATCTTACAGCAAGTCAACGAGCAGAGCACTGAGGCTCCAGTGGTAAATTGGCAGGCTGACCAGTCGCTGTATGTCATCTTTACTTCCGGTTCTACAGGACTACCAAAAGGCGTGGTAAATACCCAGTCGGCACTGCACAACCGTTTGGCTTGGATGCAGAACGAGTATCAGTTAGATGCCAGTGACTGTGTCCTCCAGAAAACACCGTTTAGCTTTGATGTCTCTGTATGGGAGTTCTTCTGGCCGCTTATGTATGGTGCAAGACTAGCGATTGCTGAGCCAGATCATCACCGACAACCTGAGTTATTGCATAACACCATTCGCGAGCAGGGCGTAACGACGATCCATTTCGTTCCTTCGATGCTTCATGCTTTTGAAAGTGAAACGGATATTGGAGAGTGCAGCAGCCTGCGCCGCATTATTTGTAGCGGTGAAGCTTTACCTGCTGAGTTGGCTGAAAAAGTGTTGACGGGCGCGCCAGGTTGCCAGCTGCATAACCTTTATGGTCCGACTGAAGCGGCTATTGACGTGACTTACTGGCAATGTGATTTACCTGTCGGTAAGCGCATCCCGATTGGTCATGCGATTAGCAACACTCAGCTTCATGTATTGGATGATTGTTGGAATCCAGTCCCAGTCGGTGTGCCTGGTGAGCTATACCTTGCGGGGGATGGCCTCGCGCGTGAGTACCTATCCAGACCGGATTTGACCGCCGATCGCTTTGTGCCAAACCCTTTTGCGTGCGAGCAAGATGGAAACATCGGTTCTCGTATGTACCGCACCGGTGACCAAGTGGTCCGCATGCCAGATGGCAGACTTGAATATCTGGGCCGATTAGATCATCAGGTAAAAATTCGTGGGCTTCGTATTGAGCTGGAAGAAATTGAGAATGTTCTCAACCAATACGATGACGTCGATGAATCGGCAGTCATTGCTTATGAACATCAAACAGGTACGCAGCTTGTCGCTTACGTGGTTTGCGGTGAGTGGAATTCAGAAAAAGAAACCGCTGCTAAAGCGCACTTGAATGATCACCTTCCCGACTACATGGTTCCTGCCATCTACGTTGCACTGGATGAAATGCCTCTTTCACCAAATGGCAAGCGTGATCGCAAAGCGTTGCCTTCTCCAGAGTGGAGTAAGGTGGAATATCGCGCCCCAGAGAGTGAATTGGAAATTTGGTTTGCCAATACATGGCAGCAAGTCCTTGGCTCAGAAAAAGTCGGCTTAGACGATAACTTCTTTGCGCTCGGAGGCCATTCTCTGTTGGCTACACGTATCGTCGCTCAAGCACAAAAAGAGCTCGACTTAGCGATCTCATTAAAAGACTTCTTTGCCGCTGGGACGCTACAGGCGCTAACGGATGCACTTCAGTCTCAGTATCAGGCAAACAATGAACAAGAACAGGATGAACTCGACGCCATGGCAGCACTAATGGACGAGTTGGAATTGTTATGACCCAAGAATCAAATTCAAAAGCACAACAAAAACCAAAAATAGACAAATTTGCATTAGCAAAACGTTTTCTAAACCTTGGCGAGCAAGAGCAGGCGAAATTTATCGCTCTGCTTGATGCCAAAGGAATGAGCTTTGAAAAGCTACCGATTGTCTCAGCAGAAGAGGTGCGTGATGTGCCTCTTTCTCCGGCGCAGAAACGACTTTGGGACATCTACCAGCTTGATGCTGGTAATAGTGCTTACCATATCAGTGGTGGTTTTGAGCTCACTGGTGATCTCTCTACCGACAAAATGGAACTGGCGCTTGCTGAAGTCATGAGCAAGCACCACGCCTTGAGAACACGCTTTGTTGTTTCAGGCCAAGGCGAGCCGAAGCAATATGTTGACCAGCACTGTATTGCTCACGTTGAGCTTAAAGATGCTAGGCACTTAACGGAAAGTCAGCTGGGCGAATGGACTGCGGAATTTATCGCTAAGCCGTTTGATTTGCTTCATGAGATGCCAGTGCGAATGGCGTGTATTCGTGCATCTGAAGACAAAAACCATGTGATCATCGTGATGCACCATATTGTGTCTGACGGCTGGTCTATCGGATTATTTATGCGGGATCTGGTCACCGCCTATCAGGGTGAGTCTCTAGAGCCATTGAGTATCCAGTACAGTGATTTTTCTGTCTGGCAGGATGCACTACTAAAAGCGGGCAAAGGGGACGAGGATCTTCAATTCTGGCAGCAAGAGCTGGGTGAGAAGCAGCCGCAAAAATTGTTTGAGTGGACGGGCGATATTGCACCTAATCAGCGTCGAGAAGCACAGCAGGTAAGCCTAAAATTTGACGGTAATGTTTCTGAACGCATTGCACGCCTTGCAAGGCAAAATAACGTCACCACTTCGAGTTTTTGGCTAGCCATTTGGCAGGCAGCGCTGTTCAAGTTGACAGGACGTAACGATATCAATATTGGTATGCCAATGGCTAACCGCACCCGACCAGAGGTATCTGACGTTATTGGCTTTTTCGTAAACACTAATGTGGTTGCGCAAGACATACAACCTGAGCAGAGCTTTGGTCAAATCATGACTAGAGCTCACAACAAAGTGCTGGAGATTCAGGAACACCAGCTATTGCCGTTTGATCGTGTGGTTTCTTCATTGTTGGCGGAAAGGTTGGTTGGCGAAACACCTTACTTTCAAGTGTTGTTTAATCATCAGGTCAATCAAACCGAGTCGGTCGAGTTTGCTCCGGGTGTGGCAGCAAAGCCTCTGGCACTTAAAGGCAACTTCGCATTGTTTGATGTAGCTTTGGATGTGTTGGAATCTTCGAGTGGTACTCAGGTAACGCTGACTTACGCAAAAGATCGTATCGACCCCGAGATGATGGCTTCGCTTACTAGCACTCTGAACCTGTTGGTCTCGCAAGCAGAACAAAACCTGAATACACCATTGGCTGCGCTTAACTCACTGGATCAGGCTCAACTCGCCAGATTATCGCAACTGTCGCAGCCAGAAGGTGAATGGCGTTATCTACCCGTCACTGAGTTGTTCGATCTTCAGGGTATTGAGCAACCGTCAGCCATTGCATTAAAACATGGTCAGCAAAGTGTCTCGTTTAAACAGCTGGAAGAAAAATCGAACCAGCTAGCGAATCAGTTAGTGGAACAGGGTGTCGTTCGCGATCAAGCTGTGGGCGTTCTTTTTGAGCGCGGCAACGATATGATCATAGCGATGATCGCCATTATGAAGGCTGGTGGGGCGTTTCTACCACTTGACCCTGATTATCCGACCGACCGATTGGCTTACATGATCGAGGATTCTGCTGCGAGCTTGGTCATCAGCGATAAATCATTGCGCTCACGTTGGGAAGAGATTGATTCACACGTCCTCTCACATGCGGATCCGGCGGCTTCGGTTTCACCGCTTTATATGGATGCGCTAGATTGGCAAGGCCTATCAAAAGCCAAGCCAGAAGTAGAACTCTTGCCAGAGCAGTTGGCTTACATCATCTATACATCAGGGTCGACGGGTAAACCTAAAGGTGTGGCGATTGCCCATGATGGCCTGAGTATGCATGTCCAGACGATTGGTACTCAATATGGGATGACGCAAGATGACGTTGAACTTCACTTTGCTTCAATCAGTTTTGATGGGGCGGTAGAGCGCTGGACAGTGCCTTTGGCGTTTGGTTCTCGCTTGGTGATTCGCGATCAGCAACTGTGGAGTGCAGAGAAGACCTGTGAAGTCCTCAAGCAAGAAGGGATTACGATAGCCTGTTTCCCTCCAAGTTATGTCGGTCCTTTATTGGACTGGATTGAGACGACTCAGCCTAAGTTGAATGTACGCTCTTGGACTTTGGGTGGTGAAGCCTTTACCCGTGAAACCTATGACCGCCTTCAGTCAGTCGTAAATCCACCACGTATTATCAACGGCTATGGGCCAACAGAAACTGTGGTGACACCAATGATTTGGCGTGCTTACCCACACGATAAGCTGACCAGTGCCTATGCACCTATCGGTCAACCTGTTGGGGCTCGTAGACTTTATGTGTTAGATGGTTTGCTTAACCAAGTTGCCGAAGGCGCAGTCGGGGAGTTGTACATTGGTGAAGAAGTCGGCTTGGCACGCGGGTATCTGGGCAAGCCGGATATGACCTCAGAAAGGTTTATTCCGGATCCATTTACCAATAATGGCGAGCGTATGTATCGCACTGGTGATTTAGTTCGTTGGCGGGAAGACGGTGTCATGGAGTATTTTGGCCGTGTTGACCAACAGATAAAAATCCGTGGATTCAGAATTGAGCTGGGTGAGATCGAATCAAGGCTTCAGCAAATATCCGGTGTCGAGACTTGCGTGGTTGCGGCGCATCGTCATGGCTCTATGACCCATCTTGTGGGGTACCTGCATGGCGCTGATGCAAACAAGGCTGATAGCGTTTCGATATTGTCTGAGCTTGCAGAGCATCTGCCTGAGTATATGGTACCAGCACATCTCGTGGTGCTAGATGATTTGCCGTTAACTCCAGCAGGTAAGGTGGATAGAAAAGCGCTGCCGGAACCAGAATTCAAATCTGAGTTGTCGCAAGGTTTGCCACCGGAAGGTGAGAAAGAAACTCTCCTTGCTGAGATTTGGCAAGAGCTACTGGGTATTAATTCTGTCAGCCGAGAAGATAGCTTCTTTGCGTTAGGTGGGGACTCCATATTGAGCCTTCAGCTAGTGAGCAAATTGAAACTGGCAGGTCTCAACGTATCTCCAAAGCAAGTATTCCAAGCGCCAGTGCTGAGCGAGTTAGCACAAGTACTTGAAGCAGCGGTTGAGCAAGAGCAAAGAGAGTTGCCAAAAGAACCATTTGGTCTTATGCCAATTCAGGCTCATTTCATGGCGCAAAACTTTGCTCAGCCAAATAACTGGAACCAGCATGTGTGTGTTGAGTTGAAGCAGGATATGGATATTCAGGCACTGGGGACTGCGCTTAAAGGGTTAGTAGAGCACCATCCTGCGTTGAGATTGTCGTTTTCTCAAAATGAGGGTAAATGGCAGCAGCAATACGTAGAGAATGTCTCCCATGATCTTCTATGGAAAACTCAGCTAAACAGCTTAGAAGCATTCGAAGTGTTTGCTCACGAGTTGCAAACAAGCCTTGATATAGAAGCAGGCCGACTGATTCAGGCAGGCTACGCTCAAATCGAGGGGCAGAAATCTCGCTTTATGATAGTAATTCATCACCTAGCTGTAGATGGCGTCTCATGGCGAGTCCTTATGGATGACTTATGGCGTGCTTATCAGCAAACACTTTCTAGTGACGAAAACTCAACGAAAACAGTTGAGCTACCACCTGTTTACACCTCTCTGGATATGGCAGTGGATAGCCTCAACACATGGGCATTAACAGAAAAAGGCAAAGCTAGGAAAGCCGTTTGGAACGAACAAGCTTTCCACGCAGAAAATACACACGCTAAAGCAACTTATGGCAACAAGCGCTCACTAAAAGTTGAGCTAAGCCGTGAGGTGACGTCGGATTTACTAAGCTGTGAAAACATCACAGTTGAACTTGTTTCTGCTTTAACAGCAATTGTGGGAAGCAACGAAGATGGTCAAAGCGTGTATCTAGAAAGTCATGGTCGTGACGAGTCTGTCTTTGAAGGGCTAGATCTTAGCCGCATGGTGGGCTGGATGACGAGCCTATATCCGATGACTTTGAATACCTCAGATTCTCGAGACGATATCGCCGAGCGCATGGCGCTATTGAACCAAGATTCAGGCATTGGCTATGGACTGCGCTACTTAGAGGATGAGCCTCAAGAACAAACTGCGGAGCTTACATTCAATTACTTGGGGCAGTATCAAGGCAATAGTTTTGCTCATTGGTGCCAACCAGTGTCGTCAAACTCGCGTGATCAAGCAGATGATAATACTATGTTGACGCCTTTGGTCATCAATGCCCAAGTTGTGGATGGTGTATTGAGCGCTGATTTTGAATATGCAACGAGTCATTATTCGCAATCAGATATCGAGACCAAAGCCAATGCATGGAAAGAAAAACTTGAATTAACACACTCGGCATCTAAATCGCAAAAAGGTGAGGCGATAGCAGCCAAAGCTGACCTCAAATTGATCGAAAAGCTTAATACCGATGTTGACGGGATTGCACCTGTATTCTGCATTCACCCAGTGACAGGCAGAACAGTTGGCTATCAGAAACTGGCTCAAGCATTAGCGGGCATACGCACCGTTTATGGTGTTCAGTCTCAAAGTTTCGTCTATCCAAATCGCTTTGACATTTCGTTTAGCGCAATGGCTGATACTTATTGCGCGACTATTCGTCAAATACAGCCATCAGGACCTTACACATTGATTGGTTGGTCGCTCGGCGGCGCGCTCTGTCAGGAAGTCGCAGCTCGCCTTGAAGCAGCCGGCGAAAGTGTCGCTTTCCTCGGGTTATTGGACTGCTATGTGCCGGGCACTGAAATTGCCGAAGATCAATGGGAATCACCGAAAGCAAAAGCCAAGCTGATTGAACATCTAGAATTGCTCTTGGGTAAGTTGTCGGAAGGGCAAAAGCAAACATGCCTTGCAGGATTTGATCAATCATCCCCCGATCAATGGCCAAACGTATTCTCATCTTGGTTGGCTGAACAAAACTTCGATCACTATCTATCTGAAAGTGCACAGCAAATGCTGTATAGCTGGGCGGTAGAGCAGCACATGAGAGCGCTGTGTCATGAGTATCAGTTACCAGAAATTAATACCAAACCAACCGCATATTGGGCTGGGCAACCTGAAGGCCGACACAATCTGTTGAGTTCGGAGCTGTCAAAAGTTAACACCCAGCTAAGCAGCGAAGTGTTGGATACAGATCATTTAGGGATAGTGCAAGACAGTGTCCTGATAGATAAATTACGTCACTTATTAATAATCAATACATTATAGATCTATAACGACTAATTTATAGATTCCATTTTTCTATAAAACTCGTTAAACTCCATTTGCATTCGAAATGCTAATGATAATGGTTATCATAATTATTAATATAATATTCGGTAAAACCGAAAGTTAAGGAGAGAGACATGAATCGGCAGTTTTTGCTGAGCCCAGCTTGTTTGGCAGTCGCGTTCGCTCTATCTGCTGGTGCAGTAAACGCAGCAGAAGACGAAACAGTAGTGGTAATCGGTCAAGAGCACGACAGTGCTGTAGGCCCAGATTTTAGTTACCTAGGCCAAAAAAGTCGTACAGCGACTAAAACAGATTTAGCAATCCATGAAACACCACGGGCGGTTTCAGTGGTTACTCGCGAGCAGATGGATGACCGCGCGTCAATCAGCATCTCAGACGCACTTCAGTATACGCCAGGTATTCAAGCTAATTTTTATGGTGAGGATAACAAACAAGATTGGTTTGTTATTCGTGGTTTCACGCAAGCAAATAATGGGCTTTACCAAGATGGCACACGTCTATATTCAGCAGGTTTCTACAGTTGGCAAATTGACCCGTTTGCTCTAGAGCGAGTTGAAATTCTTCGTGGTCCTGCATCTGTTCTGTACGGACAAAACCCACCGGGTGGTTTGATCAATACCGTCAGCAAACGCCCTCAATTTGATGGCGGCTCAGGTCAAGTTGCGGTTGAGTATGGTTCGTATGATAGAACTCAGATTAGCTTGGATGTTAACCGTGAACTCAATGAAGATGTTGCTTTCCGTCTTGTCGCTATGGGCCGAAAGAATGGTACCAAAGTCGACAATGTCGATGCCGAACGTATTTTAATAGCGCCGTCTCTAGCGTGGAACATTAACGACAGCAGTAGCATTACCTTCCTAACTAGCTATCAAAAAGATGATTCTGATCCGTATCTACAGTTTTTACCAATGGAAGGGACCTTAACGAGTAACCCTAATGGCACAATCTCAGATGATGTTGCAGTAGGAAACCCTGACTGGGAAAAGTTTGAACGAGAACAGCTTTCTTTGGGTTACGAGTTTGAGCATCAGTTCAATAGCGCTTTGAGCTTTGGTCAATCTGCTCGTTATAGCCGTATGGATATCGACTTGCGTCAGATTTATGCAAATGGCTACGCTGCTGATTCTGATCTTGGTGCATTTCTAGATCCAACAAATTCAAGACAGACAATTGTTCGAGGCGTTACAACTGAACAAGGTCACTCAGATGCATTTAATATTGATAATCGCGTTGTTTATAGCTTCAACACCGGAAAGCTGTCTCATACACTTCTAGCGGGTGCTGATTATCAAAGTATAAAAATAGATAGCAAAGATTTTGCGGGTAAGGATCCTATCGTTGCGGATGGTAATGGAACTGTGAATATCCCTGCCTATGGCATTGGTGACATTGCGGATCCATCGTTCAACATCTTTAATCCAAGCTATACAAACAATGTGGTGCTGCTCGACAGTAACTCAATTCCTTTTCCTGAATTGAATGAATCAGATATGCAGACCACAATCACTAAAAACAGTCAGCTCGGCCTATATATACAAGATCAGATCAGATATCAAAATTGGGTATTACAAGCTGGTGTAAGATATGATGACACGTCAAATGAACAGAGTAATCAATCTACAGGAAATACTTATAAAGCAGACTATAAAGAATGGACATCAAGCGCTGCTGTTGCTTATGTGATGAGCCATGGATTTACTCCTTACTTCAGTTATTCTCAATCATTTGAACCTGTAATTAAAACAGTTAACGACCAAGCTGCAAATCCTGAGCGTGGTGAAGCTTTTGAAGCGGGTGTTAAGTATCAACCGAGAAGCTTTGATGGTTACTTTAACCTTTCTGTCTATGAAGCAACTAAAAAGGATGTTGTCCAATCGGTTAATTCGGAAATCAAGCAAATCGGGGAAATCCGTAACCGAGGAATGGAATTGGGTGCGGTCGCCAATGTTACTCAAGCTTTGACATTAATTGGTAACTTGTCCTACGTTGATTCTGAAATCAAAGATGATACAAACTCGGCCATAATAGGTAATCAGCCCCAGCAAGTGGCGGATACTACAGCTTCGGCTTGGGCTAAATACCAATTCTTTGGTGGTACCTTTGACGGTCTCAGTATAGGTGGTGGTGTACGTTATACAAGTGATAGCTATGCTGGAAATGATAATGCAAATACTGTCCCTTCTTATACACTTTACGATGCAACGGTTAGCTACCGAATTGATGACTATAAATTCCAAGTTGCCGCGAAGAACATCTTTGACAAAAAATACATAGCAACTTGTACGGGTAATACTTGGTGTTACTACGGTGACAGCCGCAATGTTATCGCGAGTCTGAGCTATGACTGGTAACCGTGATACCCACAATACTCTGCCCTTTGGGCAGAGTATTCAGCAACAAGGGGATACATGTTGCGTTGAGATGCCAAGTGGTCAGTTAACACTTAGCAAGGAAAGTGGCGGTTATTGGCGTGTGACCAGCAGTGCCATCAATGATAAGGAAGTGGTTCAAGCTTTTGTCCTTATGCTTGAACACCGAACGGATATACGTTGTATTGACCTTGGCGAGTTTACTTTCTCATCGTTAAACGACATCACTCATGTCACAGGTGAAGGTATTTGTCTGGTATGGCGAGAAACTTTACTGCAGTTGCCAGAACTGTGGCTAAAACAGCAGCGTCGCGCTATTCCACATAAGCAAATTCTCGCTTCCAATGGCTACCATCCTCTTCGCCCAAGACCTCAAAAAGGTGAGCTATACAGCCGCTATATTCCAGAATTAGAGCAGACGCTGTCTCTGGTTGGGCTTGATGTAGAGCAACACGCAGAGCTGTTTTCCAAATGGCAAAACAGTGAACGAGTGGCCGCGTTTTGGGAGCAGACAGGTACTTTAGAAGAGCATAAAGCTTATCTAGAGGAGCAGTTGGTCAATGATAAAAACCAGCTATTGATTGTATGCCTTAATAACGAACCCTTTGCCTACATTGAAGCCTATTGGACAAAAGAAGATCGCATCGCGCCGTATTATGCAGCAGGCGATTACGACCGCGGTATTCATATGCTTGTTGGTGAAGAGCATCACCGTGGCAGTCATAAGGTGGCCGCTTGGCTTCCTTCAGTATGCCACTTCCTTTACCTGTCCGATCCTAGGACAGAGAAAATCGTTAGCGAACCAAGAGCAGATAACGCCAAGATGATTGGTTATCTGCAGAAATTCGGTTTCGCCAAATTAAAAGAATTCGACTTCCCTCATAAGAGGGCAGCTCTAATGTGTCAGTTGAGAGATACCTTCTTTAGCGATTGCTTTTAGTATCGCAACCCAGTTTTAGGGTGTCTCGGGGATAGAGAGCCAAAGAGCTCAACGGAAAACATGAGGTTACAAAAATGACAGACCAGATTAAGGAATACGATGTGCTTGGCGTGGGCTTTGGCCCTGCTAACTTATCAATTGCGATTGCGTTAGAAGAAACGGCGCAGAACCAAGAATTAAGCTACTGCTTCCTAGAGCAGAAATCTCATTTCGAATGGCATGGTGGCATGTTGCTAGATGGCACTCGAATGCAGATTTCTTGTTTGAAAGATTTGGTGACGCTGCGCAATCCAACCAGCCCTTATTCCTTTGTGAACTACCTACATTCACATGACCGCTTAAGTTCATTCATCAACTTGGGCTCTTTGCACCCTTCACGCGTCGAATTCAATGACTACCTGACTTGGGTTGCAAACCAGTTTGATTCTGTCGTGACTTATGGACAACGCGTTATCGACATCGAACCGATTGAAGTTGATGGCGAAATTACCAAAGTTCGCGTTATTTCAACGGATATCAATGGCAACCAAACAGTACGTATTGCGAAAAACCTATTGATTGGTATGGGTGGTATGCCGAAACTTCCAGACCTGTTTAGCGGCCTGAATGACGAGAAGGTGATCCACTCATCGAAATACAAGGTGTGGCGTGAGCAGTTTAATGCTGGTACGGAAACGACTAAGATTGCGGTTGTCGGTGCAGGTCAAAGTGCTGCCGAGATCTTCGTTGACCTGACAAACCGTTATGAAGAAGGTGAAGTTCACTTAGTTAACCGTAATTTTGCTCTACACCCAGCGGATGACAGCGCATTCGTAAACGAGATCTTTGACCCTGAATTTACGGACCACGTATATAAGAGCACTGATGAAGAGCGTAAAACCATCCTTTCTCGCTTCAATGGCACAAACTATTCAGTAGTCGATACAGAAGAGCTTAGCGCGATTTATGAGCGTCTATACCTTCAGCGCGTGACTGGCGAAGGCAAGCACCAACATCTACGTTGTCACGATATTCAAGAAGTAGGGCAGAAAGAAGGTAAGATTGCGCTTCGTTATAATGATCGCATTCATAGCGAGCAAAACTGGCACGACTACGATGCGGTTGTCCTTGCTACTGGCTATCGTTACGACCAGTTCAACCAAATGTTGAACAAACTAGAACCACTAATGTCGGATAAGCAGGTTGAGCGTCATTATCGTCTACCAATGCAGGAATCTTGCAAAGTGAACGTATTCCTTCAAGGTTGCTGTGAATCATCACATGGTCTGAGCGATACTTTGCTTTCTGTTCTGGCAGTACGTTCGAAAGAGATTGTTGACTCGCTATTCGCCAACTTTGAAACAGAAAAAGTCGCAGAAGAAGCTTAAAGCATCAAACAGACTATAAGGGCCGTAACATAAAGTGTTACGGCCTTTTTGTTTTTTTGGGATTTATTTGTCCAAGGGCTTATGCTGGGGCGTTGGCATACACGATTACTCGATGAGCTTAGGCTTATGGAAAGGGCTTCGTTGGACGGAGTGGCTAGCACTGATCGGCTGTGTCATCCACGTGCCTTTCGAAGTGTATGGCCTGATTCATCATCCGGGTATAATTGGAGCTGTGATACTTATCGTTAATCTCTTGATCATTGCCTATATTGCAAGAACGTTACAAGCCAAGCCTGAATTAGTTATACAAAGTTAGCTTGTGCTGAAAATCATATTTGTTATGCAAACCTGAACATGGGTACAGCAAATACTGTAATAGAGTGTAAAAAGCTGAAAACCTGAGAGCAGTATCGCTGGTTTCGAAGCGGAAAAAGGCTAGAGTGACTAGTGCAGGGTATGAACCTGTATGTACAAGGCAGACAACGTCAGGAGGTTGCCATGGATAGATATTGCCCGAACTGTGGAATAGAGATGATCGATAAGAATCATGTTTCCATATGTCCGCGAAACGATATTGGAGAGTGTTCATATGATGGATATCAGAACACGCTAGAGCAGGCTAGCCAAGAGTACACGATACTCGGTAATGAAAAACGGCTAGAGGAAGCGCATTAGACATAGATGGTTTAATGAAAACTCCAAAACAACAAAGCCCGCTATAAGCGCAATGTAGATCAGATAAGGATCGGTTGACCGATCCTTCTGATGAGAGACAATCGGAAATCTGTTTATAGGTTTCCGATTTTTTATGTCTATTCAACACTTCTTTGCCGACTTCCTTGAAGAAAACCCTGTTGATGTTGCCCAACTCACCACCTTTTCTGAACACATTCCCGATGCGTGGGTAGCTAAAGCAGCCTCACTGTCCGATAAAGCGACTATCCGTCGACGCCGATTACCGAGCGATATGGTGTTGTGGCTGATTGTGGGTATGGCTTTTTTCCGCAATGAACCCATTGCCGAAGTCGCTCGAAGAATGAACGTCTGTGCTGACGGTTTGGCTGATGAAGAGTTATTGGCAAAGAGCGCCTTAACCCAAGCAAGACAACGCTTAGGCAAAGCAGCACCCGAATGGCTGTTTAAGCAATGTGGGAAAACGTGGGGACTTGAGCGATACCCTGATGATACATGGCAAGGCTTACAAGTTTTTGCTGTCGATGGCGCTCTTTTTAGAACGGCTGACACACCAGAATTGAGGGAACATTTTGGCTCTGGAAATACATCTAGCAACAGACAAACACCTCATCCAGTATTGAGAGTTGTGACTATGATGAATGTTCGCTCTCATGTCATCGTTGATGCGGCGATAAGCCCGTATCGCCGAGGTGAAATTCCTCTAGCGATGCCTTTCATTAACGCTCTACCAGACAACTCAGTGACGTTACTGGATAAAGGTTTTTATGGTGCAGATTTACTCCTTTCTCTGCAAAACAGTGGAATAAATAGACACTGGCTTCTCCCTGCAAAGAAAGGAGTCAAATATACTCTACTGGATGATAAAGAAAGCAGTGACATGCTTGTGGAGATGAAGGTCTCACCGCAAGCTCGTAAAAAGAATCCTCGTCTTCCAGAAAAATGGACAGTCAGAGCCGTCAGTTATGAGGTTCAAGGTAAATCCAAAACGGTGTTTACCTCGCTTCCTAGAGAGCAGTATGACGCTCAATCTGTGGCAGAGCTTTATCATGAAAGATGGGAAATCGAATTAGGTTATCGTGACATCAAGAGCTCAATGCAACACAACGCTTTAGTGTTGAGAAGCAAAACAGTCGAACTCGTCTATCAAGAGCTGTGGGGGTTATTACTTGGTTATAACTTGGTGAGACGAGAGGCTAGTCAAGCTGCCGTTGAACACGGACGCTTACCTAATGAAATCAGCTTTAAGTACGCTTGCCAATTTATAGCCAGCCAGCTCAAAATGATGAGTAAAGCGGTGTCTTTAGGTCACACGCCGAAACGCTTAAAGAGCCTTCGAGGAGATTTATCTATCCTCTTTATAGACAAACGCCCTAAGCCAAATCGGCCTAGGGCGGTAAAAATATCAAAGACCCGATACCCTGTTAATCGCAACGCAGCACCGCTTAAGTGAACTACGTTGCGCTATAAGCGGGCTTTGTTTTGTTACGTGTTTAACAAGGAAGTAGATAAAGCTAATTAATAATGAGGCACTATTAACTAGGGCGTGTTGATCTTTGCTGTACATTTCGTATTCAGCAATACATCGGTAACCACATTAACATGAATGCCAGCGATAACATGCTGGCATAATTCCTTTCTAACTTGTCATATCTACTTGAAATAGCTCGATAATGCTTAATTCTCGCAAAGGCATTTTCAACCAGATGACGATACTTGTATAGACACCAATCCATACTGGTTTTGTCTATATCTTGCCCATAATTGCGTTTAGCAATTACCGTTTCTCCGCCATGTTCCTTAACAAAAGTACGGAAAGCTTCGCTGTCATATCCTTTATCACAAACGATGGTATTAACTTCATCGAGTTGTTCAACTAAGCTTTTGGCATGCAATATATCGTGGCGTTGACCTTCTGATAAATCAAAGCAAATCGGTAAGCCACCACTATCCACAGCTAAGTGAATTTTGGTTGAGTTGCCCCCGCAACTTTTTCCTATTTGCTCTGAGCTTTCAGTAGCTGCGCCTGTACTATGCTGGTGCGCTCGAACTATAGAGCCGTCAAGAAAGACCCATTCAAAATCAGCCATGCTAGATAAGCTTCTGAAAAGCTTATCTAAAACCCCTTTCTTTGACCAAAGATTAAATCGTCTGTAAACGGTACTCCACTCTCCGAACTCAGAGGGTAGATCTCGCCAAGGAATACCTGTTCTCATTCGATAAAGTATTCCTTCAAATGTCATTCGATGTTCAGTTTTATCGTAAATACGACCTGTACTTTTCATAATTTGAAGTAGCAGTTCCCATCGAATATCAGTTAGCATTGTTCTTGGCATGGTATTGGTTATGGTTTTACTTTTGGCGAAGCAAATTATAACTCTTTACCATGTTGTTCAAAAAATACTCACGAAAGATCAACACACCCTAGTGAAAAATAACTAAATTTTAGATTTTAACCCTGTTCATTTGTATGTTTGTTAGTCAAAATGCGCCGTCGCTGGCTTGGCGTTTAATAAGCTTATGATCTTTAAAGTTCGATTAATTTAGATAGACAATAGGTAGAAGTAGAAAGAACTCGCTCTATCTCATGAACGCATGGTTGATAGTTCATAGTAACCATTAAGGCGGACACATTCTTTTATGAGAGTGTTATGAGCTGATATCTATACGTCCATTTTAGATACCCACACTTGTTCTATTAATCGTATTGCTTCCAAATAAAATTACACTGACTCCTATGACTAATATACTTGCTTCATTTATTGCCTCATTTACAGCTGAATCGGTATCAAACTTCTTTATCTGTCTCATCCTTGGTCTACTTGTGGTTTCGGTACTAGCCGCTTACTTGGGAAAAGCTCCTCGGTTTACAGTAGCTGCCGCAAATACTCTTACCTCACTCGGAATCTTAGGGACTTTTGCTGGCATTGTTGTTGGCCTAATGGAGTTTGACCCAACAAATATCGATGGAAGTATTGAATCACTACTAGCGGGATTAAAAACAGCCTTTCTTACTAGCTTAGTTGGTATGGCAGCTTCAATCCTCTATAAAGCAATCTTGGGGCTTTTACCAAAAAAGGATAACTCAGAGGAAGAGGAGGTCGGGCCTGAAGAAATATTTTCAGTCATGTCACAGCAGCTAAAGACTTCAACGGATCAACTGAATGCTTCAAATGAACTCATTGCCGCTATTAAAGGTGATGAAGATTCTTCACTGACATCCCAAATTAAGAACCTTCGTACTGACATCAATGACGGTCAGCGCGCATTGAACGAGCAGTTCAAACAAGTTAATGACAATCACAATGAGTTTAAAGAGACGCTATGGGCCAAGATGGATGAGTTTGGAGACTTATTGTCTAAGTCTGCAACTGAGCAGGTTATTAACGCCCTAAAAGAGGTGATTGTTGAGTTCAACGATAAGTTGACTGAGCAATTTGGCGAAAACTTCAAGCGATTAGATGAGTCGGTAAAAAAGCTGGTGGATTGGCAAGAAAATTATCGAATTCAGCTGGAAGATATGGCGACCAAATATCAGCTTGGTGTGGATGCAATCTCTTCAACGGAAAAATCGGTAGCGAACATTAATGAGAGAGCTGAATCTATCCCTGTAACAATGGAGAAACTGCACCAAGTTATGGAACTAGGTCATGGCCAAGTAACCGAGCTAGAACACAGGCTTGAGGCATTTAAGGACCTAAGAGATAAAGCTGTAGAAGCTATGCCTCAAATTAAGGAACAGATGGATAGTACAATGTCAGTCATAGGAGACTCAGTAAAAGCAGCCTCAACGCACTACGAGTCTATGTTGGTTGAATCTCAAAAGATCATTGATAATTTCAGTACGACAGCGAACCAGAGTGTTGAATCAATGCGAACAAATCTTGAGGAAGGCGCGACTAAGGTTTCACATGAGCTAGAGAACCGAGCGGTAGAAATTGGTGGCCGCTTAGCTGAAGCATCCAACGATATTACAGACAACGTTACAACAGCCTCGGGGGCACTTCAGAACAGTGCAACCTATCTCACGGACAATGCAGAGCAAATTAAGCAGCAGCTTGAAGACTCTATTGTTGAGCTTAATAGTCAGCTTCGTGTTTTAGTCGCAGAGATCAAAGATGATGCGAAAGATACTGGAACAGTATTAAAAGAAGCGAACCAAGAGCTGATCAATAGCACGAAAGAAATTCAGCAGGAAACAACAAACGCTATTTCTAAGCTTCATGAGCGTTTAGAAACAACGCTAGAAGATATCTTCCAAGTACAAGCTCAAGCAGTACGTAGAACCTTTGATAGTTTAGAAGACCAAATTACAGATTCTGTCGGTAAGACAGGTAGCTCGGTAGAGAAGCAAGTTGAAGTGCTGGACCTTCAAATGCAGCAAGAGATTAACCGAACCATGAGTGAAATGGGTGAAGCTCTAGCGACGATCACTCAGCAGTTTACTCGTGATTACCAAAAGCTTGTTCATGAAATGAACAACGTTGTTACGACTAGGAAAATGGCAGTGTAATCATGGATAAGATTTTCGGAAGTTCGAAAAAGCACAGCGACAGTGGTGAGCATTGGATGTCAGTATCAGACTTAATGGCAGGTTTGATGATGGTATTCCTTTTCATCTCGGTTGCTCTGATGCGAGATGCAATGGTTGAGCGCGACAAAATTAAAGAAGTTGCTGAAACTTACCAGCAAACCCAACAAGCAATATATATTGCTTTACTAGAAGAATTTTCAAAAGATCTTGAAAAATGGGGGGCGGAAATTGAGAGAGACACGCTAAGTGTAAATTTTACAGCCCCAGAAGTGTTATTTGCTAATGGCCGTGCAAACTTAACTAAAGAGTTTGAATTAATTCTTGAAGACTTTTTTCCACGTTATCTAGATACGCTAGAAACCTTTAAACCGATTATACAAGAGATAAAAATAGAAGGTCATACTTCAAGCCGATGGAATCATGATTCGACAGCATACGAAGCCTACTTCAATAACATGCGCTTATCCCAGTCTCGTACACGGGCAGTGCTGGGTTATGTAATGATCTTATCTCCGGTTAGATCTGAACACTACGATTGGGTACAGGGTAACGTTGCGGCCGTTGGGTATTCGTCGTCCAAAGTAGTTATGGATGAATCGGGTATTGAAGATGAAAGCCGATCACGTCGAGTTTCGTTCAGAATCGTTACTAATGCCGAAGAGCAAATAATAAAAATTTTGGGTGAATAATGAAGCTCAGCGTTAACTTTAATATGTTGAAGAGAGCCGTTAATTTAATGGAACCTGAGGTAGAAGGTGAATTTCACCTTGAACTTGAGGAAACAACAATCAATAAAATTGATACTGAGTTGGCGCAAGGAAAGGATGTTGAGCTTAAAGATGTCGACATAGATTCAGGCCTTCTTAGTTATCAAGGTCGACAAGTCCTTTTGTATATTAAGGACCACGGCAACAATGTTCAAAACGTGATTCATAACCCTGAAATGGGGAATCGGTTCCATGTTACGGATTGTTCTAAGTTGAAGTCGATGCGTTCAGAGGGGCGCTTTGAAAGGTATGTGGTGATCAACGACACGTCTGGTGAATTTCCCATTTCAGGTCAAAACTACCACTCCCGTCAACTTGATGAAGGAAAGGCGAAACTTAAGGTCTGTAAGTTTTGTTTGGGACAACTTAACTATCAAGGCTACTCAAGTGGTGGAAATCGTAACTCCATATTTGATGGTTTTGATATGAGCGAGTTCTTTCAGACTTATAGCTCCTTCTTTCCTCACATGCCGGCCCGTGCCGCTGAAACAGCACAAACAGGTTACACCGACGATTGGTCAAAAGTATCTTCTCGATACCGTGTGGAAAATAATTTTGAGTGTAAAGAGTGCGGTGTGAATTTACGCTCTAACCGCCCATTACTGCATGTACACCACATGAATGGGGTCAAGTCTGATAATCGACCAGATAATCTAAAAGCTCTTTGTATTGATTGCCACAGTAAACAACCGCTTCACAGCCACATGGTATTGAGTCATTCAGAAAGGCAGCAGATCAATGACCTTCGAAATAAGCAAGGGTTGTTAGAGGGTCTTGGCCACTGGAAAGCTGTGTTTGATTATTCAGACCCTGGCGTACATGGTGTTCTACATGCGTGCCGAAAACAGTCATATATGCTACCGGAAGTTGCTCATTACATTCGAGATGATTTTGATGAGCCAATCGCAAGGCTAGAGCTTGCTTGGCCAAAGCATAAGTTTGGAGTGGCCATCGCAAACATTGATATTGAAGAGGCTCAAGGGCTTGGATGGCAAATCGTAAGCGCCCATGAGTTTTTGGAAAACTA
Organism: Vibrio coralliilyticus; assembly: GCF_024449095.1. Lineage (NCBI taxonomy): Bacteria > Pseudomonadati > Pseudomonadota > Gammaproteobacteria > Vibrionales > Vibrionaceae > Vibrio > Vibrio coralinecrosis. The sequence goes on along the minus strand of NZ_CP024627.1, from coordinate 1,745,874 downwards.
CCGTTCACATGGCAACATTTTGAGGAGTTAGTTTGTGATTGTTAATCGAGCTGATGCATTGCTTGAAAAAATTATTGCCATTAACCATGCGTGGAAGTTATCGCGTGAGAGGTTTGGTAATGATTTTTGCGCGACCAAATCATTGCGATGGAGTAAATCTTCATTCCAAGCAACATTATTGAGAGATTTCCCTGGAGACGCTCACTTAAAGTTGGCAACAGATAATGAGCAACATGAAGGGACAATGTATAGCGTAAGGCTAACTAGGCCAATTGTCGTCAACAACGTTGTTCGCCGTGATGCTGAACATCTACCTGGCTTTATTGCAGAGCAACTATTTACACCCGAAGAACTTAAGCAGTTATTGAATCGTTGAGAACCCTATGTCGTATATTTTATTGTTGATCACCGAAGCCATTGAATACATCAGTGCAGAGCTCATCATCGTTACTATTACAGTAATGTTCTCTTATTTCATTTTGGCTAGTATCAGTACTGTTAGGAGGACGTCGGCAACTCTGTCTTCATTACGGAAGATTGCTGCTTTACATTCCAATGGAAAAATAGAGCAATCAAAGCTAACTCCACAACAGCAATCATGGGTAGCCCGCCATCTGGTGATTAACAGTAGCCGTGATGGTTATTATGAGCTGGAAATGCGAGGGGCTGCCATCGCCGCCAAACATGCCATTTCTACATTGGCTCCAGCAACGGATCTTAACAAATACAAGCCAATACCAGCAATATTAACAAGTTTGGGTATTACCGGGACATTCATTGGTATTACGGTAGGCCTAAGTGGCTTTTCAATGGTAGGGGACTCAACTGAACTGTTAACAACAGCAATGAAGCTTTTAGAAGGTATGAATACGGCATTTTATACCTCACTAGTGGGCTTAATGAGTTCGGCAATTTTCATGATTTGGATGAAAGTTTGTGCTCATCAAGTCGCTGGTAACCTAAATAAGTTTAATAAGCACCTTTCAAAGCACTATGTAGAAGTGAGTGCGGTTGATTATCTTAAAAACCTTTCGGGTGAGAGCCAGAACGAAGTTATTGATGCTCAACGTCGTTCTGCACTTGCGATGGAGGCTTTAGGTGACAATATGTCTCAAATAATGGTTGAGCTTCAATCATTGGTGAAAGGATTCAACTCTTCGGAGGTTGCAGATGCTGTATCGGGTGCTGTGTCGCAGTCTATCGAACATCAATTGACTCCTGTCATGCATGAAATTCGTAGTGAACTCGCCCAACTTAAAGAAATTAAAGAGCAGAATCAGAAAGAGCTGGTCCAAGAGTTAATTAATGAAATGAAGCTAGAGCTCATTACGCCTGTTGTCTCTGAGCTTGAAAAAACGTCAGAAGCTCTGACGACAAGTAACCATGTATCAGAAGAATTAAATAAGAATGTTGAAAAGGTAATTACTAGCACAGCGGAAACAGTAAATACCATCAACGGATTTCAAGAAGAAACGATGGTTAAACTCCAAGCGTTTGCAGAGTCATTGAAAGAGATCCTTGCAAGTTTTAAAGATGACACCCAAGGAGCAATGACGACGATAGCTATAGAAGTTAAATCCATGCTTGATGGTGCTAGTGCGGGATTAACGCAGCAAAAAGAAGCCTTTGAGTTAAGTGCTCAGAAAGCAGCGACGTCGTTTGAAGGTATTAAGTCCTCCATGGAACTCGCACTTGATGAACGTCAAGATAAAGAAGCAGCTCTATTTGATGGTGTTGAACAACGAATTGATAACTTGATAAATGGTTCAAGTGAGGCATTCAAAGCACAAACGGATGTTTTAGAAAGCGTTGGTCAACAGGCCTCTACGTTGATGACATCCGCAAAAGAGGAGTTGGAAGCAGGGCTTGGCGATATCGATACGAAAGTCAAATCAATGTCTACAACTGTACAAGCTGAATTGGAGGCGTTCCGTCAGCAATACCAAGAGAATTTGAGTGCTTACTTTGAAAAACAAAATGAGCTATTGGAATCAAACTTAGGCAAACAAAGAGATGGCTTAAACAGTGTGGTCGATAACTTCCGTACGGTTTTTGAGCAAGAGTATCAAACGCGTCATAATCTTCTTGCAAAGCTAACGGTTCAACACGAGCACTTGCAAAAATCTGCGGAAACTATCGAAAAAGTAGCAGAAGCCGTTGGGCTTAACTCGACATCTAAAATGGCAGAGCTTCAAGACGCGGCGCATACGATGAGTGCAGAGATTGCTAAGTTGAAGAGAGAGTATGTTAACGCATCTAAAGCATTCAGTAATGTAGCTAATGATATGCCTAAAGCGATGGAAAGTTACTTTAAACGTGCGAATGAAAGCTTTGAAGTTTTCTTTAAAGATTTTGACGATTCGGCTAGTAAGATTCACAACAAACTTTCTCAAGCAGCAGGCTATTTGATCAATGCGCAAGTTCAACGGCGTGAATTTGAAGCTGATGAGGTAAATAGCTAATGTTGGAGCTCAACTCTCAGCCTCAGGACCAAGAGACCGACGATTCGGGTGTGTGGCTATCCGTTGGGGATCTTATGTCAGTTGTGCTGATGATATTTGCACTACTGCTTATCAGTGCGTTAGTGCAAATATCAGAAGCACACGAAGAAACACAGAACACCCGTATTGTGATAATCAAGGACATCAATGATGCGCTGGAGAGTGCGGGTATTGAAGTACATGCAGATCCAAGTACGGGCGACATCTCCATTATGGATTCCATACTATTCGATGTGAATGATTATCGTTTGAAACCATCGGGTAAAGAGTTTCTGGATAATTTTGTGCCTATTTATACCAAGGTGATTTTCAAAGATGAGGCAACGGCCAAGGAGATTTCACGCATCGTCATTGAAGGACACTCAAGTTCAGAGGGTATGTTTGAACGGAACATGTCGCTAAGTGTGATGCGTGCGAACAGCGTGTCAGCATATATTAGCAGTATGAGCTTTAATAATAAGCCAGAGTTTTTTAATAAGGTCGCTATCTCTGGTCGTGGTTCGATAGAAGCGAATCAAGATCAAGCTGTCCCAACTGACCGGAAAGTAAAATTCCGTTTTCAATTTAAGGATGATGAATTCTTGGGGTATTTTTCAGAGGTAAAACGTGTCGAGTAACTTATTCAATTTTGAATTACCACGTCTACCAGAGATGAACAGCGTTGAGTCTCTATCGTTTGATGAATATTTCCACGGGTCTTTAAAAGACCAAGTCCTGCCCAACTTTCCGCCTAGAACATTGGCTCAGTTAGTTGCATTAGTAGATGAAGGGAAGAGCGACACGATATCTGTACTCGAATGGCTGGAGGTTATTGAAAATGAGAGCTACTGGGGGGGCCTTACTCCAAGTCAAGAGTTAGAGGCCTGTAGGGCAGTTTGGATGATCATTTGTACATCCTCTACGTTAGGTGGTATCGCGTATTTTAAAGCAGCGTTGGCTGCACAAGGACAACCTTCAAGTATGGTCCAGCCCCTTTTAGCTAGCATGACTATCGTGCGTGGAGTACAAGGTTTACATCAAATTTGTGTACAGAAAATAGATTGGATTACAGCAATTCAAAACAAGGATTACGCTGCATTGGCTCAGGCTTGTTACCAAGCGAATGTGGCCCCTCGAAAACGTATCAGGCAGTTAATGTTGCCCAATGCTAACAAATACGGTGAACGAATTATCCCTCATTTAGCTGATTGCACCTCAATGGCGCCAACCGAGAGTGACCAAGTATGGTTAGGTTCTTGTTTTCAAGAGCTTAAAACGACCAGCCACAGGGTAGCATTCTGCGATAAAATACTACTTAACTACGGAGCACGGTTGAAACAAGGTGTACTCTTGTCATTACTTGAGGAGCTGTGCCTGCCTAATAGTGAATACAGCCTTTGGTATCAGTTGAGCGATAACGCACTACAAAAGCTGAAATCATTGTTCAATTTGACTAGCTTTTCTGAGCTGCAGGCTATCACGAACAAGCTCTTGGGGCGCGATATGGCGCAAAACCTGTCAATACCAGAAGAACAGCAGAATCAGCTTCGTGGTCGTACCCTGTTTTGGTCAAACTACAGCGAAAAATTTGACCGTTTGAGGGTAATTCTTCCAAGAGGGACTAAAGACTTGCTAGAGTATAGCGGACTTAGGTTCTCTGAACAGGTGTCAGTATTCAAACAGCAGAAAGCAAATAATGTCGAAGTATTTATATTTGGATTAGGAAAACTGATTGTAGTTGAAGTACTGCGAGGGCCGATTAGTGAGTCTCGTTTCTACAAGAACAACAAATGGAACGCAGAACGTTTGTTTAATAGCGAGTTCAACTCATTGGATGAACTGCGTGAGCTGGCACAAGTTGAAGTCCATGATCATGTGTTTTTATGGCAATACTACTGCGAAAAGCTATTACGCACTCAGTTTAAAGTTACTCCCAATGAGTCACTTTCAAATTTTGCCGGTTTAAGTCGTCATAAATCACGTTATTCGCACAGCAGTGGTTTAGCCAAGCCCACATTAGACAGGATAAATGAGCGCAAGGAGATGCTCGAAATATGGTTAGAAAAGTTTTGGACATGTGAGTTTGCGACCACCAAATATGGTAAAGAAGACCCGAAACAGAACGAAGGCACATTATCGCTTATAAAAGCACAAGTTTATAAGCAACTCGGTGACAGTGAAAAAGAACATCATTACTTAAAGCAAGCTTCAGATTCAGGTAACACCGAGGCGAAGTATCGTTATGGTACTTCACTTATCAAAGGGGATGCGCAAGCTCGCAAAGAAGGCGAGCGACATATGTTAGAGAGCGCTAAAAAAGGCCACAAGTCTGCAGAAGAGTTTATCAAGAAATTTGGAATATCTGAGTATGCAGAGAAGCGTTCAATTTTTAAGAAGCACCTTATTAGCCTAAACAAGGCTAGTAAAATTTGGATTGGTTTTCACCACGAGAAAGGCTGGGTAGAGTTAGATCGAAACCTTATTGAAAACAGGCCGGAATCAAAGGGTGAGATGATATTCATAAATATGAGTAAAGGTGAAATGTTCTTCGAAGAAAAACGTAACTGGAAAGAACCACTCTTTATCTTTGCTCCAACGTATATTGACTTCGCATCTGATAAACAGCTGCAAGAGCTCGAAACAATTTTTACTCGATACAATATAAAGATAAAATAGCCGTTATGCTTTATATAATCAGTGGCTTAATTAATATCTTATGAAAAATATCCTTCTTGCGATAACAGGTGCTAGTCCTCAGGTATTAACGGAAACGCTGTTTGCGATTCATCAAAGTGGCAGACCGTTTCCTGATGAAATTTATGTCATCACAACGAAAAGCGGTAAGCCTCCTCTGGTCAATGGTCTGTTCCGAGATGGACATCTTCAAACCATGTTCAATGAATATTCAATGCCAGCGGTAACTTTTGATGAAAGCCATATCTGGATAATTGAAGATGGCCAGGGTAATCAGATTAATGATGCCAAGTCCATTGAAGACCAAACCTATATGGCAGACTACATCACTCGCAGAGTGCATGAACTTACCCAGCGAGAGGACACTGCGATTCACGCATCTTTAGCTGGTGGTCGAAAAACCATGGCATTTTACTTTGGTTATGCCATGTCGTTGTTTGGGCGAGAGCAGGATACCTTAAGTCATGTGTTTGTTGAAGACGAATTCGAATTTGTCCGTGATTTCTGGTATCCGACCAAGCAGCCTAAATGGGTTACCGGCAAGAACGGGCAGGGTGAGGTAGATGTAAGCAAAGCAACAGTTACCTTAGCTGAGATTCCCTTTGTTAGACAGAGAAACTCGATTGATGAGAGTTTAGTCTTATCAATGGCTACACACTCATTCAGTCAAACAGTCGGTATGCTCAATGCTTGCCACAACGAAGATTTTTCTGTGACGGTTAATACCAAAGCGAAGTTCGTCACAGTGGTAGGTGTAGACATTAAATTCACTGCAAAAGAATTGGCCTTTTATCTATGGCTACTAGAGTTTGGGGAAGCTGGTTTACTGGTCGATAGAGGTTTCGAACAGAACATCCAATACAGTGAATCATATCTGAAGCAATACGGCGAGCTCGCAAGAGATCCCCGCGTGTTTGCTACCTTTAATACCACTCCCGAAGATTATCTAGACGGTGATTTCTCCCAATTGAAAGGAATGGAAAAAGAATTCCTACAACCTTTGTGTTCCACCATCAATCGCAAGCTTAAAAACGCATTACCTAATGACCTTGCGAATATACTTGAAATAAAGTCGTTATCAGAAGCTCATAATCAGCGTTATTTTATTACGTTAGGTAAGAATAATTGTATTATTAGTCAATGATATAAGTTACTACTGAAATAAAAATGGAGATCGTGATGGCTAAATCGAACTTCGAATTTCTCAAAGGAGTGAATGATTTCCTATTCGCGATTGCTCGCGCTGCTGAGAAAAACTACCCAGACGATCCAAACACTACTTTAGTTAAGCTGCGTATATTTGGTGAGGCTACTGCTAAACACCTCGCCAAACTGCTTGATATCGATGTTCCGGAAAACCAAAACGAGTTATTGAGAGAATTGGGTAAAATCCCCTTTGTCGATGATTCCATTCTCAGAGTGTTTCACAAACTTCGTAGAATAGGTAACCAAGCAGTACACGAATACCATAACGACCTAGACGATGCAGCAATGTGTCTGCGTTTAGCCTTCCGTTTAGCGGTTTGGTATTACCGTTTGGTCACTAAAAACTATGGTTTTGCTGTTCCTGAGTTTGCTCTACCAACTTCGCAAAGCGGTCAGCAGTTTGAGCAAGAAATTCTGTCGCTAAAGCAACAGCTTGAATTAGCCAAACAGTCAAAAACACAGACCAAAGCTGAAGTGGAAGCCCAAAAGGCCAAGCTTACTGCACTTAATGGCTACATCTCCGTCTTAGAAAGTAAGCAAGAAGAAACGCAAGAGCAGTCAGATGCTCGCATTGCAGCCTTGAGCGCTAAGCTTAAAGAGAAAGAGGTTGAGCTTTCAACTAAGACAGAGGTAGAACGTAAAGCCTACCGTAAGCAAATTGCCAATGAAGCTAGCAAGCGTTCTCTAAATTTAGATGAAGCAGAAACGCGCTATTTAATTGATGCTCAGCTTCGTAAAGCAGGCTGGGATGCCGACACCAACAACCTAAAGTTCTCAAAGGGTACTAGACCAGAAGTCGGTCGCAACATGGCGATTGCGGAATGGCCAACGGGTGTTGATGAGGCGGGCAAAACTGGTTTCGCTGATTATGTACTGTTCGTTGGGTTAAAACCCGTTGCCGTGGTAGAGGCCAAGCAGCAAAACAAAGATGTGGCAGCAAAACTCACCGAAGCCTACCGTTACAGCAAATATTTTGAGCACGACTTTTTACGCAGTGAATTAGAAGCCCTCGCGAGTGACCAAGAACAACTAGATAAAGTTGCCGAAGCCATTCCCAAGTATATCCACACTTGGAATGGCAGCGCTGCGGGCGAAACGTATAAAGTTCCTTTCTGCTTCTCGGCCAACGGTCGTGACTACCGTGCGGCGGTAAAAACCAAGAGTGGCATTTGGTATCGCGATGTACGTCATGCCACCAATATGCCTAAGGCGCTGCCAGAATGGCACAGTCCTGAAGAGCTGCTCGCTAAGCTTGAAGACGATGTTCATTACCAAAACAGCTGGTTTAGCAAGAACGCAGATATGAGCGACCTTGGCTTGCGCTATTACCAGGAAGAAGCCGTGCAAGCGGTAGAAAAAGCCATAGTTTCTGGCCAGCAAGACATCTTACTTGCCATGGCGACAGGTACGGGTAAAACGCGCACCGCTATTGCGCTTATGTATCGCTTAATTCAGTCACAGCGTTTTAAGCGTGTGCTGTTCTTAGTTGATAGAACCTCACTGGGTAAACAGGCGCTAGACTCGTTTGAAGATACCAACATCAAAGGCGATACCTTTAACGCTATCTTCAACATTAAAGGGCTAACTGACCGTTTCCCTGAGGACAGCACCAAAATCCATGTTGCCACGGTGCAATCACTGGTTAAGCGCACGTTACAGAGTGATGAAGTGATGCCTGTAGGCCGTTACGACTGCATCATTGTTGATGAAGCGCACCGTGGATACATACTCGATAAAGAGCAAACCGAAGGTGAAGAGAAGTTCCGTAATCAGCAAGACTTTATCTCTTCTTACCGTCGTATTATTGATCATTTTGATGCGGTAAAAGTGGCACTGACCGCAACGCCAGCGTTGCACACCATTGATATCTTCGGTGGAGAGCAGCAAAAGCCCGTTTACCGTTACAGCTATCGTAAAGCGGTGATTGATGGCTACCTGTGCGACCAAGAACCACCGATTAAGATCATGACCAAACTTAGCAAAGACGGGCTCTATCTATCACAAGGTACCGAAGTTCAGCGTTTATCCAATCAAGGTGAACTGCTCAATGATCAGCTTGAAGACGAGCAAGGCTTTGAAGTTGCCGACTTTAACCGTACCTTAATCGCCTCGAATTTTAATAAAGTGGTGTGTGAAGAGCTGACCAATCATATCGATCCTGTTAACCATGTAGATCCTACCAATCCGCAAAAAACCTTAGTATTTTGTGTGAATAACACTCATGCGGATATGGTGGTGGAAGAGCTGCGCAGTGCGTTTAAGGCTAAGTATCCTGAGCTTGAGCATGACGCCATCATTAAAATCACCGGTGATTCCGATAAAGATTCCACCAAAGTGCAATCCATGATCACTCGCTTTAATAAAGAGCGTTTGCCAAACATCGTGGTTACCGTGGATTTGCTCACCACTGGTATCGATATTCCAAGCATTTGTAATTTGGTTTTCATGCGCAAGGTTCGCAGCCGAATTCTCTATGAACAGATGAAAGGCCGTGCGACTCGCTTATGCCCACAAGCGGGTAAAACCTCATTCCGTATTTTTGATGCGGTCGATCTCTATTCTACGCTGCAAAGTGTCGATACCATGCGCCCTGTGGTGGTGTGCCCTCAAGTGGAATTGCAAACACTGGTTAACGAAATTACTGACTCAGAAACTTATAAAACCATCGAAGCCGATGGCCGCAGTTTTGCCGAGCATAGCCACGAGCAACTGGTGTCTAAGCTGCAACGCATCGTTAGCCATGCACAGTTTAACCGCAATAAATCCAAACAAGTGGATGAGCACATTAAACGCATTGATGAAGTGTGTTTAAACAGTGCAGGGTGTGATTTTGCCAGCTTACCGAAAACCCTTAAAGACAAAGGGCCAAAATGGTCGGCAGAAGTGTTTAACAAAGTGACTAACCTAGTTAGCCGACTCGAGAGCTTAAAGAGTGATATTAACGCCCTGCGTGATATGCCTATTTTTACCGACGTGCATGATGAAATTGTCGAAGTGAAACAAACGTATGGCGAGTTCGATAATGCGGAAGACTTCTTGGAAGCGTTTGATAAATTGGTCGGGGCTTCAAGCAACCAGCAAGAAGCGCTAGACATTATCATCAATCAACCACGGGATTTGACCCGCAAAGGATTGATTGAGCTGCAAGAGTGGTTCGATAACCAAAACTTCAACGATTCGACTCTGCGCAGCGCATGGAAAACCGCCAAAAACCAAGACATAGCGGCTAAGCTCATTGGGCATATTCGCCGAGCCTCCATTGGCGATGCGCTAATGCCGTTTGAACAACGGGTTGATTTAGCTTTGGAACGCATTAAGGCCGCTAACGATTGGAACGATGAGCAGTTGAGCTGGTTAGATAGATTAGCCGCTTCTATCAAGGATAAAGTCATACTCGATGATGACACCTTTAAAACGGGTAACTACAAGCGAAAAGGTGGTAAACGTAAGCTTATGAACGTCTTCAATGACGAATTAGACAGCATACTCACCCAATTCAATGAATATATGTGGGATGAACCCGCCTAAAATCATACAATCACCCCAGAAAAATATTGAGCTGACGGTTGGTTCGAAGAGCCGTCAGCCACAACCAATTAGAGAACAAACATGAACAACAATGATCTAGTCGCCAAACTGTGGAAACTGTGTGACAACCTGCGTGATGGCGGTGTGTCTTACCAAAACTACGTAAATGAATTAGCGTCGCTACTGTTTCTTAAAATGTGCGAACAAACTGGTCAAGAAGAAGATCTGCTACCGAAAGGTTATCGTTGGGGCGATCTAAAAGCCAAAATTGGTCAAGAGCAGCACCAATTCTATCGTAACATGCTAGTTCAGCTTGGCGCCGATGAGCATGCGATTGTTCGTGCGATTTTCCAAAACGTAAATACCACCATTACCCAGCCTGCTCAGCTAACGGAACTGGTCAACAATATGGACAGTTTAGATTGGTATGAGAGCGGAGAAGGTAAAAGCCGTGATGACTTCGGCGATATGTACGAAGGCTTACTGCAAAAGAACGCGAACGAAACTAAATCCGGCGCAGGTCAGTACTTTACGCCACGTTCACTTATCAGCACCATCATCAAAGTCATGCAGCCACAGCCGCGTGAAGTGATTCAAGATCCAGCAGCAGGCACAGCAGGTTTCTTGATTGAGGCGGATAAATACATCAAATCACAAACCAACGATTTAGATGATCTAGACGATGATGATCAAGAGTTTCAAATGACCAAAGCCTTTGTTGGTTTGGAATTGGTACCAGAAACGCGCCGTCTAGCACTAATGAACTGCCTACTGCACGATATTGAAGGTGATCAAGATGAAGGCGCGATTCGTTTAGGTAACACCCTGGGTAGCGCAGGCGAAAATCTGCCAAGTGCCAATGTGATTTTAACCAACCCTCCGTTTGGTAGCGCAGCAAGTACCAATATTACCCGCACCTTTGTTCACCCAACTGGTAACAAGCAGCTCTGTTTTATGCAGCATATCTATGATGCGCTAGAGCCAGGCGGCCGTGCAGCGGTGGTAATTCCAGATAACGTGCTATTCGAAGGCGGTAAGGGTACAGAGATTCGCCGAGACCTGATGGACAAGTGTAACCTGCACACCATCTTGCGTTTGCCAACAGGTATCTTCTACGCTCAGGGCGTGAAGACCAACGTACTCTTCTTTCAAAAAGGCACGCCAGAGAACAAGAATCAAGACAAAGGTTGTACCAAAGAAACATGGGTATTTGATATGCGTACCAACATGAACACCTTTGGTAAACGCCGTCCACTAACCGAAAAGCATTTTGAGGCGTTTGTGAACGCTTATGGCGCAGATAAAAACGGTCAGTCTCATCGTGAAGAGGGTGTTTACGAGACTTTGGGCAACATTTTTGCTGAAGGTCAGGACAGTGTTGAACATATCATCGAAAACGCGCGCTTCCGCAAGTTCAGTCGTGACTACATTCGCGATCAAAAAGGCGATAGCTTAGATATTTCATGGCTTAAAGATTTAGAAGCCACCAGCGCAGAAAACTTGCCAGAGCCAGAAGTGCTCGCCGGTGAAGCAATGGCAGAGCTAACAGAAGCTATGTCTGAAATTTACCAATTGATGCAAGCACTTGGCGCGAGTGATGAAGCGGAAGGGCAAAAGCAGTTACTTGAAGAAGCATTTGGCTTGGCAGAAAAGCCGGAGGCAGAGTAATGAGTAATTTGCCGAAGGGTTGGAGAGCTATTCTCTTAAATGAGGTAGTAGACAAGATTGTAGGAGGAGGGACACCGAGTAAATCAGTTCCTTCCTACTATGAAGGTGATATCCCTTGGATGACAGTGAAGGATATGAATAAGTCGTATCTTACTGACACCATTGATCATATTACCCAAGAAGCGATTGATAACAGTAGTACCAATGTTATTCCTGCTGGAACGCCGATTATTGCCACTCGTATGAGTTTAGGAAAAATAGTCCGTGCAAGTTTTGATTCTGCGATTAACCAAGACTTGAAGGCCTTGTTCGTCAATAGAGAAGTCGATGATTACTACTTCGAATATTGGTACCGTTCTCAAGGATTGAAAATTGAGTCATTGGGTACAGGTACTACAGTTAAAGGGGTTAGGCTTGAAGTCATCAATGCTTTAGAATTTCCTCTAGCCCCACTAGCCGAACAAAAACGCATCGTTGAAAAACTCGATGAGGTATTGGCACAGGTCGACACCATCAAAGCCCGCCTAGATGGCATTCCAGACTTGCTAAAACGCTTCCGCCAATCGATACTCGCTTCTGCGGTGTCGGGCAAGTTGACGGAAGAGTATGGGTTTGAAAGATCTGAGCAATTCGAATGTAAACTAAAAGAAGTATTAGATATCACTTCTGGAATAGCATTTAAAAAATCTCAGTACTCAGAAGAAGGTAGTCGTTTACTTCAAATCGCAAATGTTGGATATGGAAAAGCGAAGTGGGACAAGGAATCATTTGTATCGCTAGATCTTGCTCAGGAATATAAAGACTTTTGTTTAAGTGACTGCGATTTGGTGATGGCGTTAAATCGACCAATTACAAACGGTACGTTAAAGATCGCTAAAATTGAAAGTAATGACCTACCAGCAACTTTATATCAACGAGTAGCAAGGTTACGAGTGAAAGAAGCTGTAGTTGGGACTCTATCTTTAGATTACTTGTTCTTATGTTTACGAAGCTCGGAGTTTAGAAAGCAAGTAGAAGCTAACCTTAAAGGATCAGATCAGCCATATTTAAATACATCGACCCTAGGTGAGCTTGTTATTGATACTTATTCTCTTGATGAGCAAAAAGAAATCGTTCGTCTAGTCGACCAATACTTTGCGTTCGCTGACACCATCGAAGCGCAAGTGAAAAAAGCGCAGGCGAGGGTAGATAACCTAACCCAAAGCATTTTGGCAAAAGCCTTCCGTGGTGAACTGGTGGAGCAAGATCCAAACGACGAGCCAGCCAACAAACTACTAGAGCGTATCGCCGCGGCTCGCAAAGAGGCCGAAGCCCTAGCCAAGGCAGCCAAAAAAGCCGAAGCGGCAAAGAAAAGAGCAGTCAAAGCAAGTGGTGTTAGCAAGGCTGCAGAAAACTCTTAATTTATAAAAACACAAGCACGCTGAAAGGCGTGCTTTTTTGTATATGGCGATATATAACGGCGTTTTCATAGTAGGCTATATTCCATAAATTCTCACATACTCCTAAATTTGTGAAGGGTGCTTCGCCATGGAAGACAAACACCAAAGAGGCCTCTTGCATAACCGTTTAAAGTTGAGTAGAGCGAGCCTAATGGTGACCGCTGAATCACCTGTTCATAAGCTTATGAAGAAAAGAGCGCCGGTCGAGTGAGTTATGTTGTTACATGAATTTAGTTCGAGAAGTCGTGTGAGGGTGAGCCTGCACTCAAGGTAAGAATACAAACTCTCCAAGATAGCGATACGCTATTGGCATATTTACTTTTGCAAGGTTGGGACTGGCAGTTAAAAATAACTAATTAATTTCAGCCAATTAACAACATCAGCTAACATGATAGGTTGTTTTATGACTATTCAAACAGATTCAAGTGGTTTATCGAACCGTAGTACGCTCTCTCTTAATCGGAACCAATCAATCAGTCATTGGCTAGATGACTTTATCAACAAACGCAAAGATAAGAGCATTAGTGTTAACGAGGGTTTGTTCCAGTATCAGATGACGCGACAAGAGTATAAGTCATTAAGAAAAACTCTGGCTAACGGCGCAAGTTTATCGGTAAAAAGTCATTTTTCCGATAAATGGTGTGCGGCGTTTGTTTTGTATGGAGCGGAATGGTTTCGTCGTGAATACAGTCGAGACTGGAGTTGGCAACCTATTTTTCAAAGCTTAGATTTAGAACTAACTCACCCGCAAATAAGTGACATTGTCTCGAAAGGGTTGACAAGGTATTGGAAGAAACCATTGGCCAAGTTTAGTAATGGCCACAATGATTATATTGGCTCGGTGTTTAGTGAGGGAGGGTTGCCCTCCAACCTTTTGTCGACAGATGCTAGTTTGCAGCAATCTAATCACTATCAGGATACCTTTTATGCAATTTTCGAACGTTATCAAGACGCTAAGGCTTTGGGTAGTCATGCCATTGAGGCACTGATTAGCTCTCGCATCACTGCATTCCCTGAAACTTTGCAAACCGATCGTACCGTAAGGCTCATTACCAGAATGATAGACAGACTAGATAGCTTGGTTTATCAGTTCGGTCTCGAAACACAAACGAATCCTGCGCAGTATCTGGACAAGCAGTTTCCTAGTTGGCGCGATAGTTTTCCTTTGCCCTTGGAAAATGAAACCGGGTCTGCCTTTCTAAGCCAATTGTTATCTACAGCCTCTAAAGAGGTGAATAAAGCGCGAACAGTAAGGAAGCGTTTGCAATGCCGCCACTCAATATCGTTCGGTCAGCAGGCGATCTATTCGTTAGTTTCGTTACCTCATCAGTGTGTTTTTGAATTATCTTTGAGTGCGTTAACCTCAAGTCGGTTGGAGTTAGCGGTATTTGAAGGTGCAGAGCAAATTGCATCGTTAGGTACGGGTTTTGCGCAATCAAGTGAGGGTGGAATATCGGTAAGGATGCGAAACCCTACCGTTGAAGTTCGCAGGAAAAAGCCAAGTAGTGAGCTTTATGTCGTTGCTATGCAATCCGGTCGTAAACTGGCTGATATCACACTTCCCAATAGTTCGTTAGATATTGGGGAATCGCCACTGACGCTATCTAGTGACGGTGACAAGTGGGAAGTCATGAGTCAGTCCACGTTTTCAACCCGTAGATCCAAGGTTGCCCTTTTATTGCCTGCGAACGCCATCGTACAGTCGGTTTATGGTGAGCTAGAGTTAGCGAATATTCAATTTAATGATTTACCCATTTATCTTCTAAATGGTCAATGTGAGATTAAAATTGGCTCGGATGAGAGGTACATTGTCACTTCGGGCTCTGATGACTTCACGACACAGGGCTACGTGTTAAAAGGTGAGCAAGTTCAATATCCGACGCAACCAGCAATGGTATTCAGAGGCATACCAAAGGTAGTTGACGAACTTTCGCAATCGCCATTATCTGTTGAAGAAGAGTTGGTCATCTACCTTGAGAATACGCCGCTAAGCTCTCTTAGCGCGAGTGAGTTTAATGGTAGGCAATTGTTGACAGTCAAAGATGAGCATGGGCTTGTAAAACTGAAGAAAAAAGTTGGTATTTTACCTAAAGACTTTGACGTTGAGTTTGAAAATGGTGGTCAGCCTAAACTAGGGGTGATTCGTTTCTTAACAAAATCGCCTTGTACTTGGAAACTAATCAGCGATTCGGTAAGCGTTGAATCTTTTGCCAATGCAGAAGGTGTGAAAGAAGTTCGCTTGATAGCTAATGATAAGCCGCCAGCCTCGGTACGCTTTGCAATTCAAGCAAATATTTTAGCTGCACCAATCACAATAGATGTTCCTTTCCCTGCACGCGGAGCCGTGGCCTACGACAAAGCTGGACGACCACTTTCACAGCGACTTTCGGTAGAGGATTTGTTAGGCAGTCGCTTGTTCTTGTTCTCGACTCGCGGCATACCAGCGACGTTTCAGCTTGAGGCTGAATTACGAGCAAAAGCGCACTCACAGTTCCATGTACCACCTTACTTTCGCTGGCAATACAAGGTTACAGATAAACCAGTGGAGATCAGTTTATATGGCTTGAAAGGGCAAATATTAGAACTGCTGTCTTTATCAGAAATGCTTGATAGTGAGGTCGAACTACGCCTCACTGGTCCAGGGCGTACCTTGACCTTCATAGTTAGCCACTATTCCACCATGCTAGAGCATGACAGACAGAATAACACTGTATCAGTGCGTTCATCGGCTGTTTCCGAAGCGAGCAAAACACAACCTGTATTAATGTCATTGGCCAATCCAGAGCAACCTTCGTTCGTATTGCAACCGAACCATAGCGAGAGAGAGACCAATGGTGAGTACGAACTGCCTGATATGGTTCATCGTGACGGTCCTTGGCTAGTCATCCCTGCAAAAGGCTCTGATGTGTTTTTTCGAGCTAAGTTTTTCCCTGGGGAGGCTCACGAGCGTAACGGCGAAGTAAAAACACTGCAAAAGGCCTCACAGTTGTTTCATCCTCAATTTGAGCCAGATGTGATTGCCGATGTTATTGATCAAATGGCCGAGGATTGGTCGCACAGTGGTTGGGAGTACCTGAAGCAGACTTACTTGAATTATGGTCACTTACCTTTACCGACGTTTGAAGTTTGGCGTCATTTAGTGCGAAATGAGCGTGCTCTCGCAGTGGCTATATTCCGTTTAGAGTTTGACGATAAATGCTTGTCTCAAATGGATGCAGAACTGCCATTACTATGGGAAACAATTGAGATATCTCATTGGCAGCATGCAATATCGTTGTTGACTCAAACACTCCAAGCAATAGGGCTTGAGGCTGCCATAGTAACAAGTATGGTTGAGCAGCAAGTATCAAAGCTGGGGCTTGCCATCCCAATCTTGAATGACACAGAGATTAAATCGATCTTGCTTCAGCAAAGTTCCTGTCAAATACCACTTCCTATGATGCAGATGATGATGAATGGTTGGTATCAAGACTTACTCCATACACACAGTGAAGATGATGATTGGCCAACAGAGATGGGGAGTGAGCTGAAACATTGGTGTCAGCGTCTAAATCTTTTGCCGTTTGAGTTTCCTGTGAACGGGGCGTTTCAATCAGGTGTGATCTATTGGCCTATTTTTGCTGCGGCGCTTGCCAGCAATAGAGTTCCCAGTGAGATCTCGAACGCCTTTCTCTCAGGGACTATTTTCCATTTACGCAAATTACGCGACTTCGACCATGATTGGTTCGAGCCAGTGTATCGCTTGTTTGTCAATTACTTTGCCAACGAAGCACAATAAGGAACTGTTATGACCCGTTATTTTTCTGATTTAGTTGAGCAGTCTATTTCGCGTAGCAAAGAGTCAACGTTAAGTGTTCTTGGTATAACAGACCCTAATTTACGCAATCACTTGAGTGACATTATGTCTGTTGATTGTGGTCAAGAGGATGCGTTCCTTGCTCCGCCATTGTTCGAGCATACTTTCGGTTGGGAGTACGCTGAACTCAAGGTTGCTGAACTGGAGGGAAATCTACTCTCTAAAGCGGTGATTGATGCTCTTGATGACAAAAGCAATGGTCGATACCGATTTGAGGCTAAGTTCAATCCATTTCGACACCAGCTTGAGGCGTGGGGTACTCTTCTTGAAGATACTCCAAAGTCTGTAGTTGTCACATCTGGTACAGGTTCGGGTAAAACAGAATGCTTTATGGTCCCGGTATTGGAAGACCTTTACCGCGAGTACCACCAGAAACAATCGCCATTAGTGGGAGTAAGAGCTCTTTTCCTATACCCATTAAATGCGTTGATTAATTCGCAGCAAGAACGTTTAGATGCTTGGACTAAGCACTTTGGAGAGGGCATTCGATACTGCTTGTACAACGGTAATACTGAAAACAGTGAGAACAAAGTTCGTAAACTGCAGCAAGAGCATCGTAATGAAGTTCATTCTCGCGAGTTAATGCGTAAAGAACCAGCACCAATCCTCGTGACCAACGGCACCATGCTTGAATATATGCTGGTAAGACAAATTGATGCGCCAATAATCGAACAGTCGAGAGCAGAAAAGTCTCTACGTTGGATTGTTCTTGATGAAGCCCATACTTATGTGGGCTCACAAGCCGCTGAACTGTCATTGCAACTACGTAGAGTGCTACATGCTTTTGGTGTAGAGGCTAAAAATGTTCGTTTTGTCGCCACCTCAGCAACCATTGCCGATGCCAATGCAACGGAACAACTGACCGACTATCTATCCAAACTAGCGGATGTGCCCAAAGATCAAATCAAAGTGATCGGTGGACGTCGTGTTATTCCGGAACTGGACTTTGTAGAAAGCGTTGAGCTCTCTCTAGACGATTTAGAGGGTATAGAGCCAGGCGGTGAACCTAGCAAAAAGCCAAATCCTGAAATATCAAAGGAGCGATTCGTTGCGCTTCAAGCTTCTTCCTATGCACATATCTTGAGAAAAGTAATTGTCGAAAGTGATGCGCCACTGACGCTCAGTGAGATCAATGAGAAGTCGAGCGTTTTATCCAATCAACCACAGTTAAGCCAGCAAGAATTGTTACGCTGGTTAGATCTATTGACCGGAACGAAACGAGATAAATATTCGGAAGCGTTTTTAAAGCTGCGAGCTCATTTTTTTCAACGAATGACGATTGGTTTGTGGGCATGTATCAATAGAAACTGTTCTTGTAAACAAGGAACACAGCTTGAACAAGAGTGGCCATTTGGTAATGTTTATGCGGTGCAAAGGCAAACTTGTGATTGCGGCGCACCCGTTTTAGAACTCAGTTTCTGTTTAGAGTGTAATGAGCCTCATTTGATGGGGCTAGATAAAAAAGGCAAGCTACTTCAGTGGAACGGCAGTGCAGGAGATGAATTCTCACTGCAACAAGAAAGGCTTGATGAAGAAGATCAAGACGTTCAGCAGTTAGATGATACCGATCGTTACCCTGAAATGTTTGGTGCTAAGCAAGATGAGCACGAGCATTATGCAGCTATCAATATTGGTAAAGATGGCATCATTGGTTCAGTAAAGCCAGGGTATGAACTCATGATGGATACTGCGAAAAAACAAACCTGCTGTTCCTGTAATTTTGAGGGATACAACGATGGTTCTCCGTTCCGCCGGGCTATTTTAGGCGCACCATTTTATATTGCCAATGTTGTTCCGACATTATTAGAGTTTTGCCCTGATATTGTTGCTGATGGTCCCGAGGGGCCTCAATCTTTACCCGCACGTGGTAGACGATTAATTACCTTCACCGATAGCCGTCAAGGTACAGCTCGCTTGTCCGTAAGAATGCAGCAAGAAGCTGAGCGGTCCAAGCTACGTGGTGCTGTGGTTGAAGTATTGCGAGAAAAACAGCTTTCTCAGCCTCATAACGCTGATAGGCCTTCAGAGGGAGTATCAGCACAAGACCTTCTTGCTAAAGCTGAAGAGCTAAGAGCAATGGGGATGAATGGTCCAGCTGAGATGCTGGAAGTTCAAGCGAGCGCAATTGACAGTGGTGGCTCCGAGTTAACTCTGGCTACGCTGAGCTGGAACGAAATGGTGACAGAACTTGCTAAAAAGAGTGATTTAAATGGTGCAATGCTTCAGTACAACCAATATTTGTCGCCAGAAATATTCAAGCAATTTGACGGTAGTGCAAAGCTCGCTGACATGCTGTTGTTTCGAGAGTTTGCACGTCGCCCTAAACGACAAAATAGTTCAGAAACCCAAGGCTTGGTCAAGGTTGGTTATGCCGGGCTCGATAAAATCAAAACCTGTCCCGCTTATTGGGAGGAATATGGTTACGAACTCGATGATTGGTTAGATTTCATAAAGGTATCTCTCGACTTTTATATTCGTGAAAATAATTTCTTACGTCTCGAAGATGCTGGCTGGTTGAAATGGGTTGGTAGCCGTTTTGCTTCGAAATCGTTGCGTAACCCTGACTCTGAAGAAGCCAATGAAGGACGAGTAAAAAAGTGGCCACAAATTCGCAGTGGCAATCACAATCGCCTTGTCAAACTGTTAGCAGCAACCTCAAACATAAACGCTGACTCTTCCATCGGTAAGGATATCATCAATAGTTGGCTATCTAGTGCATGGCGTGAACTTACTGTAAACACTCGGATTTTATCGCCCGATAACAATCGCTTTGCTCTAGACCGTAATAAGATAACTTTCTCCTTCGTTGATAAAGTGCACATTTGCAAAGTCACTAATAAGCTTATTGACACTACCTTTAGGGGCATTTCACCTTATCTCCCGCGTAAGGTGGAAGATATTAGTCAATACAAATGCGTTGAAGTGGAATTTCCGTGTGTTTGGCAGGTTGAAGCAACTCAACATGACTATCAGAAAGGGCTGAAACACATACGCGAGGTAGTTGGTAAAGACTCTAAGGTATCATATTTAAGAGAGCACAATCTGTGGACGGATATCAACGATCGTGCTGTCGAAGGGGGACTTTACTACCGCACAGCGGAGCACTCTGCACAACAAAGCTCTGATCGCCTAAATGAATATGAAGATCTGTTCAAAAAAGGAAAAATCAATGTTCTTAACTGTTCAACCACAATGGAAATGGGTGTTGATATTGGCGGTATCAGTGCGGTTGTAATGAACAATGTACCACCACACCCAGCAAACTATTTGCAGCGAGCGGGTCGGGCTGGGCGAAGTAAAGAGTCTCGTGCTATTTCATATACACTATGCAAAGGAAACCCTCACGATCAGCAAGTGTTCCAACAACCAAAGTGGCCATTTGTAACAAAAATTCCAGCACCGTATATCGCGTTTAACTCTCAGAGGTTGATTCAGCGACATTTGAATTCGTTGTTGCTTTCAATCTTTTTGAAGACACAGATTGGCTCAACTAACAAAGAAAAAACCTCTTTGAACTTGGAATGGTTTTATTTACCTGAAGGCAATGCCGTTTGTGACAGCTTCCTCAATTGGCTTGAGAGCGATGCAAGAGACTGGGACTCTGATGTGACTGCATTGGTTCGTGGAACTGGGCTAGCAGGTAGCCAACCTTATACATTGCGTGCTTTCGCATCTAACGTTATCCAGCAACTCAAAAGTAAATGGTTTAATGAGTACAACTATTTAGAGCAGGAGTTAGTCGTAGCTGATGTCGAGAGTCCTTACGCATATCGCCTTAGACTTGAAAAGAGCAGGCTGGTACAAGAGTATTTGCTGAGAGAGCTTGCATCCAAAGCATTCTTACCTGGTTACGGTTTTCCTACCGATGTCGTCAATTTTGACAACAACAATATTGAAGACTTTATCCGTGAGAAACAAGGTAAAGAAAAGAAGTCTAATGAACGAGAGGACAATGTCTCGCGCTTTAGAGGACTTCCAAGTCGCAACCTAGCGATTGCAATAAGAGAGTACTCTCCGGGTTCTGAGGTGGTTCTTGATGGACGAGTGTTTCGCTCTGGTGGGGTTACATTGCATTGGCACAATGTATCTGACTCTGGGGTTAATGAAGCTCAAAAATTCGACTTAGCTTGGCGCTGCGATAGTTGTGGACAAACAGGATATGAAGAGTCTGTTTCTGCATCATCACTAAACATGAATTGTACTAACTCAGCGTGTGGAGCTCCTATCAAAGGGCAACACATTAGACAAGTATTACAACCTACAGGCTTTGCTACAGACTTTTATCATGCTCCCTCAAATGACATATCGACACAAAAGTTCATTCCAGTGGAAGATGCCTGGGTTTCAACAGGAAAGGCTCCTTACATAGATCTTCCGAACACAGCGATGGGGTTCATGGTTTCAACGGCAGAAGGTACTGTCTTTAACCACAGCTCAGGAGAATATGGCAAAGGATATGCCTTGTGTATGTCTTGTGGTCGCGCAGAGTCGTTGGACAAAAACGGAGACTATCCAGCCGCGCTAAACCCTAGTACACCTCATAAACCGTTAAAAGCGGTTAAGAAAGACAAATCAGGTGAAGGAAATGTCACCTGTGATGGTTCGGCTACCTTGATGAAAGGGGTTCATCTTGGGTGCCACTCGAAAACGGATGTGTTTGAGTTAGTACTAAGTCATCCAGTTAGGCATGAGTATATTAGCTGTGACAACGATGGTCGTACCGTCGCAATGACATTAGCAGTCTCGCTTCGCGCGGCACTTGCAAAACAGCTAGGCATATCGACATCTGAAATGGGGTATGCGATTAGACCTACTATCATCGAGGGAACAACATCAGCGATGGTGATTCAGTTGTATGATGTTATTTCTGGTGGAGCTGGCTTCTCAAGTTCAGCAAGTCAATATATTCAGACAATTTTGGCGGATATGATTTCTGGGCTTACTTGCCCTAACTGCGTCTCTGGTTGTAGTGATTGTTTGTTAGAATCAGACACTCGTCATGATATAGATGAGATTGACACTGCGCTTGCAAGGGATTGGGTAGGGAATGACTTCAATCACTTTAACCGCCTTCCCGAGGCATTAGCCGAATATAGCCAAGGTGAGTACCAGCCCTATTCAGTTCTTGGAACAATTCGTAAGCAGATAAACTTAGGCGCTAAATCGTTAACTCTATTTCTGAATCCTGACTGTGATGAATGGGATCTGACTCACCCAGACTTCAAGCGAACTATTGCTGGATACCTCTTGAGTGATGAGATAGGTGTGGCCTTAGTCTTGACCTCCACCAAGTTAAGCCAGGAGTTTGAAGAGGAGCTGTGGACCTTCCAGAAGTTGGGTGTTCAGATTTCAAGAGCAGATGAGGTATCACCTCTCTTAATGGCACAATTAAGCGATGGAAATAAAGTATCAACGATTGCCAACACTGTAGCTGAAAACACGATCCCTGGAAAATTCTGGTTACAGCAAGGTGGTATATCGATTTGCTGCGAAGGCACTAAACTTCACCCAATAAGCCCTTTTGAACTGTCAATCAGTAAGAAGGGGGAAGCTCCACAGATAGAGTCAATAGAGTTGGTTGAAGAGCTGAATGGCTCATTGAGTATGTTCGGAAAAGCATTCTGGATTACCATGTTCAAAACCAACCCTAACCTTGCTGAGTTATTAAAGAGCGAAAGCATCTTTGAAGTTGAATATAGTGATCGATATATACAAAGCCCATCTTCAATGTTGATGATTTGTGAGCTGCTTGGCTACATATGCCGAGGCTTTGATAGCATTAGAACAGTCACGATTAATACGCTTTATCACGAAAAGCAAACAGTAGGTCACTATCTTCATCATGATTGGCAAGATAAGGGAGAGTTTATCGAGGCTTATGAGGTTTGGGGTGAGTTGAAGTTAGGTGTGAAACCTAGTGTGAAATGTCACGAAAAGCGCAGCTCTATCGCCCACCGAAGATTGCTAACTCTTAAACTAGAGTCTGGCAGAGAGCTAGTCTTCAAGTTTGATCAGGGGGTAGGGTACTGGCGTATTTCAGATACGACTTCGAGATTCGATACAGTGAAATACAGTTTTCACTCAGACTTAGGCCCACAACTGCGAGACTTAAGAAATAAAGAGTCAAACCTAGTTGTGAGCAATAGTGAGTCTTGGTCGACTGATGTGATGTTGCAAGTCAGAAAATCGTTTGTATCAACAGAACAATGAATTAAGTCAAGTTGAGGCACCTAGCTACAGGTGTCTCTAAATCTACAAACACCAGGTCGGCCTGGTGATTGGATTGTATTTAACATTGTCAATACACACGCGATTAGGCAGTATTAGCTGTATGTGTTTGAGGGTGTCAGTTTTGACACGTGTCAATATGATATTGTCGTTGTTGCTGACATGCTTTGGTAGAACAGATTTGCTTATATACAACAAAGCCCGCTTATAGCGGGCTTTGTTGTAAAATTTGGTGGGTCCGGGCGAACTCGAATCGCCGACCCCTACCATGTCAAGGTAGTACTCTAACCAACTGAGCTACGGACCCAAATTTTTGTTCTTAGTGCATTTAAGCAAGGAGTGGTGGGTCCGGGCGAACTCGAATCGCCGACCCCTACCATGTCAAGGTAGTACTCTAACCAACTGAGCTACGGACCCATTCCTTAAGAACGAGATGGATATTACCGAGACTTTTTGGGTCGTGCAAGAGCAAATTATTGGTTTTTAAACTGTTTGCTTCACAACTAATCGAATTGGCGTTTTTTTATACCAAAATAGAAAAGGAGAGCGGGATTGCTCTCCTCTAAGTGCTTAATTTATCGTCCTCGCCCGTCGACCATGACGATGAGTGTTTTGGTAATGATGCTGATATCCATCAGAATCCAAGATTTTAGCGAACGCAGTGATAAGGCATAACTATGGTCAAAGCCGACTTTTCTGCGAACGTCATCGATACAGGTGTCATAGCCTTGATTAACCTGCGCTAACCCTGTGATGCCTGGCATTACTCCATAGGTACGGTCAGCAAAGTAAGGGATGGCCGTTTCTAGCTTATTATAAAAGCTAGGGCGTTCAGGGCGTGGGCCAATCAATGACATATCGCCTCGGATGACATTAAACAACTGCGGGATCTCATCTAGGCGTGTCTTTCTCAAGAAACGACCAACTGGAGTAATTCTTGGGTCGTTCTCTGTCGCCCAGACTGCACCTGTACGCGTTTCTGCATCGACATACATGGTACGAAACTTAATGATTTCAAAGAACATCATTTGTTCTGGTGTCGATTTGCCCACACGCAGCTGCTTATAGAAAATAGGTCCTTTGGAGTCGAGTTTTATGGCTAAGGCAATCGCGGGCAAGATGGGTGAAAGCATCAAAAGCCCGATTACAGCGCATAGAAAATCGAAGATACGTTTTGCTAACCAGATTGAATATAAAGAAGATACGTTGCTCATAAGATGCTCCTTATCATTGAATTCTTGTCCAACGAGTGGCTTCGAAACCGAACAAATAGCGTAAGCCACCAATTAGGTTGGCAAAGTGTCCTGCTACTATGTATGTGATTAATTGACAGTATTTATGGCTAAATATGTGTGGGAACACATGCCCCAGAATTGCAACTGAGTAAACAGCGAGCTGTACAATGGTCCCGATAAAAAATATTGGATGGTGAATAAGTACGACAGAAAGCGCCAGACACAGAATCATGAGGTATGGTGTAATCAGTCTTAAACCTTTGCCTGAAAAGAAAGCAAAAGCGACGCCTTTGTATCGTGGTAAAAACAATTCTGCCAATTGCAGGGCTTGCTGCATGTTGCCAGCAGAAATTCTGAGTCGACGTTTAAAGTCGTTGTCGGTGTTGGTTGCTTCAAGCTCTAATGCGATCATGTCCTTGTCGTAGTCCACTCGATATCCTTTACGAATAATCTCCATTGGAATGATGAAATCGTCGTTGATAACGTTTTGCTTGAGCGGTTCAAACAAGTGAGTTCTGAACAAATAGAAAGCCCCATGAGCGCCAAGTGTGCTACCCAAACTCGCCTCATGCAGTTTCATTCTGCTTTGGTATTGCCAGTATTTGCTTTCACCTTCACTGCCACTAGAAAGTAATTGGTAATGTCCGTTAACAGCACCTACAGTTTTATCTTTGAAGTGCTGGTTGGCGACCAGCAGGGCATCGACAGAAATCAGAGCTGACACATCGCTCAATGCTGTAATGTCACTTGATATCGTTAGCATCTGCTCATTCACTAGTGCAACCTTTCCGCGGTTCTCTTCAAATACCCGAATTTCAAAATGTGTATCACAGCAAATGGCTTCTTGAATCGTGTTCTGAGCCACTTGAGCAGTATTGTCGGTACAACCATCACAAGCGACGATGACGTTATAATGTTCTTTCGGGTAATCCAGACAGGCTAAGTTGCGAATTTTGTCTGCGATCCACTGTTCTTCGTTATATGCAGGGATAAGAATGGTGATGTCAGCACATTGTCTATCTGAACGAGCGATCTTGTAACCACGTTCAATTGGCTTTACTTTTTCCACTGGGTGGCGCTTAGAATACCAAGCAAGCACAAGAGGGTAGCCGACATGGTGATAGACGATGAGCCCAGCACAGATTGTGAAGAAAATTCCAATGGTCAGATCAATCATGCGTATTCCTCCTGTGTTATTGCGCTATAGGCATCCACCATTTTTCGAATGTCGTTATTGTTGACAACAAACTGGCGTGGTGAGGATTGAGGGGACTCAAGCAACATTTGGGATAGCTTCAAAGCAAGCTCACTACTATTTTCTGCTTCCGCGAGCTGACTTGTTATAGGACATAACGTTTCATTGGTGCCACCAACGTTTGTCGCGACTGTAGGAACGCCACACGCTTGCGCTTCCAGTGGAGCAAGGGGGAAACCCTCGCATCTTGATGGCATGCAAAATACATCGAGAGCACGATAAAAGGTTGGCATGTCCTCAACTAAATCGAGAAATCGTACTTGATGAGAGATAGATAAGTCTTCAGCCAGTCGTGCTAATGCGTCCTTTTGGCTTCCTATGCCTGCAATAGCGAGAGTCACATTGCTATTAATGAGAGGGAGTGCCATGAGAAGGATATCGTGACCTTTTACTTTTTCGAGGCGTCCAGCGGAACCTATGATTTTTCCATGCGCAGGTAGGCCAAGCTCACAGCGTGCCTGTGCCTGAGATCCCGGCTTGAATCTTTCACAGTCTATGCCGTTTTTTATTACAGTGATATTGGCATAGTTGAGTTTCTCATCTAATTGCTCTTTTACTAGCCCAGCATCTGCCACCAGATTGGGACGGGATAGTTTCAAGGCAAGGCTTTGCAACAGAAGATGTTTTTGGTTGTTAAGATGCCAAGCGTCGTGTTCTGTGTGGACTATGTGTTGAACACCTGCCAGTTTAGCTGCAGTCGCTCCATAAATCAGAGGCCCAATGTGGTGAGTGTGAACGACTCTAGGTTTAATTTGTTTGAATAGTTTACGCAGTTTAGATATCGCCTCAAAATCAAAACCGGGCTTCTTGGTTAGAAAGATAAGTTTATCTTCAACGTTCTTTAAGCTTGGCCAGTTTGCCAATGTTTCGCAGCGACTTCCTTCGAGACTGATAAGGAAAACGTTCTCGTCTGGTTTAGCAAACTTGAGCATGTTGATGGCTAATGTTTCTAATCCACCTGGTGCCAAATGCTGAACAACATGTATGGTTGTTTTCGGTTGACTGGTCATGCGGTTTCCTTGGTGTTCGATGGTTTAAATTAGAAATTGCATAACCTGTGCCAAAAAAAAGTCCCTATATAACAGTGCCTTAAGTTTCCATGTGTGAGGTGTTTTATTTTGAGATTCTTTATGATTGAAACGGTTTTATTTTAGGAATTGCAGTGATCACCTGTTTGCCTGTTAGAGATTGCAACTCACTCGCGCTTCGAACCGAAGTATCAAAAAGCTCAATGAGCGTAGCGATACCACAGCCTAGGCCAATGCCTGCGACGAACCCTGCGATAATAAATATGACTATGGGTAGGTTAGCTGGTGAACTTGGCGTATAAGGTAAATCAATGATCTTGACTCGCTTGTTTTGCTCAAAGATACCTAATGAGCCTGTAAGTTGAGCCATCTCATACCTTTGAATCAACTCATCGTAGAGTTGTCTTTTGATTTGAACATCCCTCTGCAACTGGAACATGTCTTTTGCGTTGTCGCCGAAGCGGTTCGCTTGTTGCTCAAGATCTTCAATCATTTTACGCAAGCTTTTGGTTTCTTCACTCAGGGATTCAAATCTTCCCCGCACTAGCTGAAGGCTGTGTAACTGGGTAACGAGCAAAGGTTGAATTTGGCTGATGTCAGACAAAGTGTTGCTACTCGCGATATCCCAAAGCTGGTCGCTGCTAATATTTGGCTGCTCAACTTTAAGAAGTTCCGAACGTTCGTTTTCAAGTCGACGAAGTTCCCGCTGTTTGCCGAGTACAGCGCTATGACTATCAGTATATTTAGCTCTTAGTAAAGTTAGCTCACTGCGAATTTCAATGATTTGATCTTCAATTTTACCTACGACGGGGTTGGTTTTAGACAGTTGCTGATCGAGTGAGCCCAGACTCCGCTCAACCCCAGCAAGTTCCGCCTCTTTCTCGGCTAAGTTTTGCTTCAGGCTAGCAAGCCTCGCAAGACTCTGACTTTGCATTTCAGGTGTAACGGAGGCGTTTTTGTTCTTAAAATCAGCAAGCGCTGTTTCTGCTAAGTCGAGATCTTCTCTTCGCTTATCAATATGCATGGTGAGAAACTCACTTGAATCTTTGATTGAAGAGCGTTCTGGGGCCAGCATTTGCTCTATAAAGTGCTCGCTGACAGATTCTAATAGTTCTTTCATGCCTTGAGGTTGAGTAGAAGAAAGCTGGATTTTAAGGAAATCCTTTCCAGGCTGGGTAACCGTTAAGCTTGCTGCGAGCTCTGCGATGACTTGATCCACTTGAAAAGGGGACATTGAATCGTCAATCAGTCCACGCTCTTTGGCAACGGATCTTAAAATATGTCGACTCTTGAGCAATGTACTCAGAGCTGCCAAACGCTCCTTGAGCATGGTTGAAACTGCGATATCTTCCAGAAACGGGTTCATTTTTGCCGTTTCCTGAATCAGCATACTGGTATGGGAAACGTATTTCTCCGGAGCCATTTTCCCGACGAAGTATCCAGCAAAAGGCATGATCAGCATTGGTAGAACAATTACGTACCTCTGTCTCCAAGCTGCATTAAGGATAATGATAAAGCGCAGTTTCAGTTCATTCATAGTGACTCCAGAAGCTGATTGACAACTCGACTTCGAGCATCCCAGCTGTCGCGACGAACAATCTCGGTATCAGTGTTTCCTATACTGAGAACCTGATTAAGTGATTGGCTAAACTGTTTCGCATCGTTGGCAATACTGACGTGTGATCGATAAGGAGCAAGTGCTGGAAACGGCGTTGTAACTACAGGTGTTCCGGCTGCTAGGTACTCCATCAGTTTTAAAGGGCTACAGGCTTGAATCTGATCATTGAACAAGAAAGGCAGCATGCTCGCATCCCAGTGCTGACTGTATCGAGGCAACTCTCGGTGTGGTTTTGGGCCCAAGTAAAATACATTTGGAAAGTTCGGCAGAGGATTATGATCTAGCTCCAATGGCCCGATAAAAACGAAGTTCCAGTGAGGATTATCTAAACAGACTTGAGCTATCAATTTATAGTCCAGCCATTGGGATATGCTGCCGTAAAAACCAGCAATGGGCTTACCGTCTAAGGGAAGGTCTCGAGCACGGCTTACAGATGTGTTAAATAATTCATAGTCTACGCCATGAGGGATGTGCGCGGTTTTTAATCCGTCAAACTTTTTGCAGATTTCCTCGCTTGCACCCAAGATAAGGTGAGCTTTCTCAGCCAGCCTTCTCTCATGATTACTCACTGTTTCATGATCAACACCAGCAAGTGAGTTGAAATCGTCTCCACAGTAATAAACAACCGCAGCTTCATCTAGGCTGCCACATAAGTCCGCTGCAGTCGGAAGAGAAGTCCACAAAATCGGTTTTTTTAGCCCCAGTTTTTCGATGATGGGCTTGAGTTGAGCTAGTAGCATAGACTTTGCTATTTCCCTTGCCCACGAAGATTTTGGAGCAGGGATAGTTTTTAAGTTTACGACAGTGATATTTGTACTCAGTTGCTCATTTTTCGACGAGTAGCCTTTTTTGCTTTGGCCTAGTAGCTTAGCGAAAGCTCGAGCAAAATCTTTTTTATTAAGCTTAGGCTGACGTAGGCCGATTGAGTTAACCCAAAGCACTTTTCTATTCGCAGCTAGTCGAGAAACGATGTGTTGTGTACTTGAAGGTAAGCCTCCAAAGTCTTCGCCAAATACGATGAGATCACGCATTATTCCATCTCCTTACTCGTTAGTTTACGAACCACTTTGGCGGGGTTGCCAGCTGCAACAACATAGGAAGGAAGGCTTTTCGTTACGACACTGCCAGCCCCTACAATGGTACCTTGACCAATAGTAACGTTCGGGCAGACGGTAACATTTGTACCTAACCAAACGTCTCTTTCTAAGGTGATGTTGCCAATGTCTCTTTCACTATCGCCAGCCCCCAAGGCTCTTTTCCCCGCGTGTAAAGAATGGCCAGAATAACCAAAGAGAAACGCTCTACCAGCCATTCTTACGTTGTCGCCAATAACAATGCGTTTACCAACCGCTATTGTAGTTTGCCATCCGATGTCGACGTTATTGCCAACGATAAGCTCTGTTTCTAATGATTGGGTGCGACCGCTGAATGTGCTTTGTCCTGAGATCCTGCAGTCGTCTCCCAAATAAATTTTAAGGGGGCCGGTTACGAGTGGAACACCACCAAATAGATAAAGTCGTTTGCCAAATTGAGTGAGGCGGCCTTTAAAGGCTGGCGTGTGAATCAGAATTCTAACCATATTGGCAAAGAGGGCTTTGCTTCCGTTGTAGAGAAAAGCAGTTGTTTTATTGAAGATGCTTGGAGTTGGAAGGTCGCAAGCGCGAATGTTTTTCAAAATGACAAACAATTTGCGATAAACAGGGTTCGGGTTCTCTTTTAGCCAAATTTTGACCTCGTTAATGTGTGTAGCCAGCATAAGCGCCTCCGCATTTTTATATTTCAATAGGAGGTGTTACACGTAACGTGCCAAAAATTAAACTTATTAAAAACAATTGGTTATATATGAATCTTGTCGTCCTTCTGCGTATTCTCATTTTGAGAATGGTTTTGAACAATACGATTCAGGGCGATGCATAGAGCGGCAAGGATATAAATAGGCCAGGTAAAGCCTTGAGTGAGGAATGTGCCCGATACGATTGTCCCCATAATGCCAGCGTATACTGCCGCGGCTGTTGCGTGAAGGTAAGGAGAGTAGTTATCTGGCACTGCATCTAGAAGTGACAGCGTTTGTTTGCTGGTTTTGACTAGTGAGTAGATACACCCAATGAATACTATCAGGCCAAGGAAACCTGTTTCTGCTAGCACACCAAACCAGGTCGAATGTACGGCATGGTTTAGTCCATCCCAGTGAGGGCTATAGAAAAAGTAATTAGCGTAGAAGTTGTTCAGTCCAACGCCTGTTAAAGGATTGGCCACAGCCATACCAAAAGCCGCTTCCCAAGCATAGAGTCGACCCATCGCCGAAGCATCAATGCCTTCTTCCGCGGCGCCTCCTGACTGTCTGTCAGAAATCCCCGCTGCTGCAAACAGAACAAGTAAACCAATAGTTCCAATCAACGCGAGTAGAAACTTGGAACGTATAATACGCAAGCCGAATATTCCGAATACCGCGATTGAACCGAGTAATCCACCTCGGCTTTGGGTTGCGATAACAGCACTCAACGCCAATATCGTAGCGACTAAACCTAGAATTCGAACGCTGCCAAGGTTTTTTGTGGTCATCAAACTGATGGCAAAGGCAAGGGGGAACATAAGTACTAGTGACAAATCATTTGGGTCACCTAAAACTGAACCAAGTTGACGGCCAATGGTGACTCGTGTTCCTTCTACCAGGCCAATGCCATTAATGGAATTGGATAAGGCTACAAATGCAATCAAGCTTCCTGCTAATACGATTAGAATACTAATGCGTTTGACATTTTGAACGCTATTTACGAGCCATGCGATTGCCAGAGTCATGACGATGATCTTCCAATAGATCGACTTGAAGTAGGTAATAGCTAAACCGGGATTGGATGATAATACGGCTCCAACGAGCACCAACAGCCAAAACACTGCGAACCAAGTCAGGCTTTGATGCCAGAACATCTGAAGATTTTTGCTGATTAAACTGTGCCACAACAGAGCACTTAATGCTCCGACTGAAAGTAACAAAGGGATTTTTAGCGAGTAAAGAGCAGGGATGGCTTCGTGAATTCTGAAAAATGAAAACAAGACAAATAAGCTGACCAACCAAAAAGTTTGGTTTAGCACGAAAAGTATCCCAAGAGGCATCATGCTAAGCACAACGGCAACAGCAGGATGAGGGACGAGCTTCCAAACCAGTGCAATGAAGATACACACTCCAGAGGTAATGACGGCCGGATAAAGCTTATCTGCATGCATCATAGCGTACGCTCCACATGATTATGACGATGAGTTTTTTGGACAGAACTTGCAGAAAGTGAAATAAATCTTAGTTTGTGCAGCAATGCGATTAGCGCCATAGGTTGCAATACAAGCATTACCCCAGCCGTTTCTAATGAATGATTGAACCACCCACTGATCGTGAATATTGAACTAATAAGGACAAACGCCAACAATGCGCCATACCGATAGGGAATATGGCATAGTGACTGGCTTAGGCGGTATATCAAAGTAAGGCGAATAAACTGGCCCATACACAGGCTGAGTAGGATAGCTGTAACGCCTGTTTCTTTAGTCAGCCAAGCACTGACGAGTGCCACTGCTGTCGCAACAATATTGATAATAAAAAGCTTGCTTGTTTGCTTTGCATACAACACACCGATATTGAGCATTTCTACCATTTCTTTGAGCAACATTATTACGATACACAGAACAACAAGCTGACCAGCAGATTGGTAGTCCGTGGGTAGCGCAAGGCTGATAAAACATTGGCTCATCCACATAACAATGACACCCAGGAAGCACAAAGCGATAATGCCGTGTTGAGTGTTAAGCGCGACTTTTTCTTTGCCGAGAGTTTCAAGTACTTCGAAGCGCTTTGGCATCCACCACATATGGAAGGGTTGAATCAGAATCCCCAACGCAAGGGCAAATTTGACGGCCACTGCGTATATACCTAAGGTTTCTAATGTGTGCGCTTCGGCAATGATCCATCGCTCGGCACCAGAAAGTCCAAATGCGACTGCGGCTGATAACATCAAAGGGAACGAGTATTGGATGTAGCGTTTGTAGTGAACAAGGGTAGGCAGTTTGAAAGAAAGCTTGTTGTGGAAATGGAGATAAGTTACCTGAAGTACGGCACACAGAACGCCAACGCTAAATAATAAAGTAACGTCTGGATTGTTGGTGAGTATCAAAATGACCAGAGAGACCTGAATGAGCAAAGTAACAAAACTGATTTTGAAAAAAGTCACCGCCTTGTTGTTTAGTCTTAACCAAGCTAAGCAAATTGCGAGAGGTGCCTCAACTATTACTACGATCGTTATCAGTGTCATTTGTTCAGTGTTGATGGTTAACGCTGCATGAGACACGGCAAAATAACCTGCGAATAATACCCCTGCGAGTAGCAAGGATGTCGAAAAAGAACTGGAGTACAATTCGCATACTCGAGCAAAGCGAGTTGATGCATCCTTTATCGTACCAATGAAGCGATAAAGATTTTCGTGCATTGCTAAACCGACCATCAGGCTGAAAAAAACAGTGGTGATAGAAAGTAATTCAAGGTGGCCAAACTGTGATGGTGTTAAGTAACTTGCCATGAAGGGGA
This sequence comes from Vibrio coralliilyticus, assembly GCF_024449095.1. Classification (NCBI taxonomy): domain Bacteria; kingdom Pseudomonadati; phylum Pseudomonadota; class Gammaproteobacteria; order Vibrionales; family Vibrionaceae; genus Vibrio; species Vibrio coralinecrosis. The sequence continues at coordinate 1,713,066 of NZ_CP024627.1, read as the reverse complement.
GCATGAGTAGTGATGTCCCTTTCATCATAAGCAGGCTCAGAGCATAGAGCGCCATACTGGTGACGTTGTCTTGTTTAAACCACTGCAATATTCTATGTCGCATAACATGTTCCTTAGTGGCTCTGAGGTTTAGGCTCACGAGATAGCTTTAGGTACGGATTAGGGTCTATGGTTTTAACAAAGTCTAAGTAGCGCTGTTCTGCTCTATACTCTTCAGCAATCATCATTCCATTATCAATACAGCGTTTGAAGTTGGTGCGATCTTTAACGGCATATAACAGGGCATCACACAACGAGTTAGCATCATCAGGTAAATATTTGATGCAGTTGATATTGTGTGTCAGGCGTTTATCCCAGTAAGAACCATCTTGAGGGATAACAACACACATCCCCGCAGCTAAGGCTTCTAAAATGGACAAACCAAACGGTTCTTTGTGGCTGGTGGAAACAAAGATGTTGGATTGGCTTCTAATCGTGTCTAATTCTTGCGGGTCTTGGTACCAATTCGTGTATTTAATTACAACGGGCGCGGTACTTGTCGGAATGGCTGTATCAACGGGCCTGATGTAACAGATGTTAGATGCGATTGGTTTGATATGTGCAGCATGTTTAAGTGCCTCGACAAACAAGTCCAGTCCTTTCCATTTTAATAAAGATGCAGCCCAAAAGCAGACGGGGAAATCAGTTTGGCAGCGTGTTGGCCATCTGTCCTCGGGTAAACCGTTAACGAAGGTATGGTATTTGCGAGACGTCAAATACATCTCCACAAGGGAACCTGAGTCTTCTATGGACGTTTTGCGCTCTAGATATGTTCTCAGCGCGACAGAAATACTTGGTCTGCAGGAGGGCAGATAAAACACTTTGTCAGCAACGGTTAAGCAGTAACCGATAGACCTTGAGTTTCCAACGTGCCCATGAATAAACTGAACTAATTCAATGTTTTTTAATAACTTTACAATGTAAAGTGGCATGTCCATACCGGGCCCAGATGCACCGATAGCTCTGTCTATGTTCTTGTACTTGATCAAGAAAAATAGAAGGCATAAGGCGGTATAACACTGGCTTAGCCAATATAGGAGGCCGTAATGCTGCTTAGCCAATGGTTTAATAAGAGGCAATGCAACTATATCGACTGAGTGTGATGCTGTAAGTTTACAGCTCTTCCAGAATTCCACATCAGCTGTGGCGATAACAAAGTGGTTGATATCTGCCCGACACAAACTTAACGCTTCGACAGTGGCGATTTTTGATCCGCCTTTGAATGTTATTGGATCGAAGACCAGTGTTTTTGTCACGTTTGAATTAACCATACTGACCTCCCATAGCAATGCGCTTTGCCAAATAGGTTTTTAGCGGGATAAATGTACGCCATAAAGAGACGGAGGGTTGGTGGGATACCATAATTTTCTTGTAAACACCGATGATACGATGGCTTGATAGCGAAACATTGAATTTGCTACCGATGTGTTCACTGGCATTACTGGCGAGTTGTCGCCCAAAGTCAGGGTTTTCGACTAATACTTTCATAGCCTTGCTTAATGGACCTACCCCCCTGTTGGGGTAGAGAATACCGGTCTCACCATGTTGAACAAACTCTGGGATACCACCTTCAAAAGGTGCTACAACTGGAATCTTAGCGACAGCGGCTTCAGCAATAACGAGTCCAAAAGCTTCGCTTCTAGCACCGCTTACAAAGGCATCACAGCCTTTCAACCAACCTACTGCATTGTTTTGTTCACCGACAAAGTGAACCCTGTTTTCCAAATACAACTTCTTGGCGTGTTTTTCTAGCTCGTTTCTGAGTGGACCGTCGCCAATGACTAAAAGGTGTGTGTTCGGATATTCAAAGTTCAAATGTCTTAACGCTACGATAAGCCGATCGATACCCTTGCGGTGAATTAGAGAGCCGACTGTCGCATAAAGGAAGTCGTCGTCGTTAAGTCCGAGTACTTTTTTCGTTTCGACAGTTTGTTGCGCGTCGAGTTTAGAAACATGCAATCCGTTATGAATGACTGACAAATGCTCACGTGGGTACCCCTCAGATTTGAGCTGGCTGGCAACATATTCACTGACAGAGATGATGTGTGGGGACAAATGCAGGCCTAGTGTTAATCGGTCTCTGGCAGGATAGGAGCTGTGTAGCTGAGTCACCATTGGAACCTGTTTGATTCGGGCTGCGAGTACCATCCATTGACATGGAGCTCCACTGTTGACATGAACGACGTCAATGCTTTCTCTTTGGAGGATTTTACAAGCTTTACGGACCAGGTAGCCCCAACCTAGAAAATCGAATCTGGGGGCGAGCCAGCCAAGTAGGAGAGGGAATGCGTCAGCTTCGGATGAGATGTTGTTGCGCAAGGCGTAACGGTGCAAAGAAGAATTATTGGTCCATAGATGTACAGAGAACCCTTGGTTAGAGCACTGTTCCATTAGGTCAATGAGGCACTGCTCGCTTCCGCGAATCCAGTCATTTCCGTAGTGAACAAACAGTATTTTTTTCTTCATTGTTATTCCCCTTTGCCATTTATACGAGGAACAACGCAATTGAGATGCCAAGATTTAAGTTTGACTAACTTTATGAAAAATATATAAAAAAAATTTTAACTATTTTATGAGAGTGTTTTTCTCAATATGAGAAGCAGATTGACGACCAGATTTTTTGTAGAGTTGTAGCAATTTAGGAATGATTGCAGAAGAGGAAAATTGTTCTCGAACTGTGCCAATCGCTTGCTGAGATATCTTTTGTCTTTCGTCGTCCGTTAACTGTTCTAGAGTTCGTAAAACATCAGCAATCTGAGCAGCCGTATCGACCAAATATCCATTCTGACCACTGGTAATCAGTTTAGGAAGATCTCCGACCCTTAACGCGATGACAATACACCCTCTGGACATGGCTTCAAGCGCCGCCATAGGCAAACCTTCAAATCGAGAGCAAATGATAAGTACGCCTATGTGTTTCCAAACCACATCCATGTTGCTTTGATGACCGTGGAGTTGAACATTTTGCGGCGCTAATTGAGAAATCTCTGCTTCTAACGGACCTGAGCCATAGATGTGAAAGGATAAATCTGGGCGGCTTTTAGCGCATCGAATAAACCTGTCTGGTCCTTTTTCATGGCTTAGGCGACCAACAAAGGCGATCTGTTCTCCTGTGCTTACACTGGCTTTTGAATCATCAATGAAATTATTCAACCTAAGGGTAGTCGCTGGGATCTTTTGGCTCACTTTATCACTGACGGCAAGTGAGAGCGTAGAAATAAACGCCGTGTAGCGGTCAACAAAATCATAAGCCCAGACTTTACCTGTTGGTGTTTCGCCAGCGTGATAGGTTGTTATTTGTTTTACTCCGGTCAAAACTCGTGCACATTTAGACAGCAGACTCGCTTTGTACCCATGAGCATGGATAAGAGCCGTTGGTGAATGTTTAATTTTTTGGATCAGTGCGAACAAAGGTTGAGAGGCCAGGTCAGATAAGTACTGGTAAGGGACAGCTTCTTTTTCCAGTTTTTCTACGAGGGGGGAACGCTGTTGATACCGTTTTACCAGCAACACCTCAACACTTATGTCATGATGCTTGAGCCCTTTAGCGAGCTCAAGCACGTAGGTTTCAATACCGCCAAACGTCAGGCTATCGATGACTAGCCAAACATCAATCCGCGTATTGCTGCTCATCTTCTTCGGCTTCCCAAGCCTGTTTTTTACGATAAACGGTTGATGGACTCAACTCGAGTAATACTGCTGCGTTGAGGACATTACCATCGCAAAAATCAATGGCTTGTTGAATGGTTTCTCTTTCAACCTGCCACATCGGGCGTATCGTAGCTGGTATAGTATTTTGTGGACTCTCACTCTCAATCATTCGACCGGTCTCTTGTGCTGGTATTTCGACTGGCGTGATGGGGTCTGTTTGAGCTGATACTTCATGGTTGACTGTCGATTGTGTGACTTTAGGCCTTGAAGGTTTACTATTTTTTGAAATTTGTTCGGGTAGGTGAGACACAGAAAGTTTGGGTTCATCATTAAGAACGACAATGTTACGAATGACATTCTGCAGTTGTCTTACGTTCCCCGGCCATGAGTAACGCTTGAGCAACGATTCGGCATCTCGGTTGATGCCATTAAATTTCTTCCTATCTTCTTTAGCGAACAGCTTAAGGAAATGAGTCGCTAGCGTTGTGATGTCATTTCCGCGTTCTCTTAGAGGCGGCATTTCAATCGGCACAACATGAACGCGGTAGTACAAGTCTTCTCGGAATCGGCCTTCTTCAACTTCTAGCAATGGGTCACGGTTGGTCGCGCAGATTATTCTCACATCGACCTTCATTTCTTTCGAACCCCCGAGTGGGGTGAAAGTCCCTGTCTGTAGGAAACGTAGCAGTTTTTTCTGCATTTCCAGCTCCATCTCACATAACTCGTCAAGGAAAAGGGTTCCTCCATGAGCTAAAGATGCCGCGCCTTTTCTGTCCGTAGTCGCACCCGTGAATGCACCTTTCACATGGCCAAAAATTTCGCTTTCCATAAGATCTTTGGGAATAGCACCACAGTTGATAGCTATGAAAGGCTTGTCGCTTCGTTTACTTTCTTTATGGATTGCTTCAGCGCACACTTCTTTACCTGTGCCGCTTTCTCCGATAATGAAAACGCTCGCGGTAGTCGGAGCAACAGAGTCAATGATCTTGTAAACGCCCTGCATAGGCAGGCACGAGCCGATGAATCCGTGGAAGCGATTTCTGTCGAATTTCGCTTCGATATCTTCGACTAAATGTTCGAGTTTAGCTTGCTGTAAGTGGAGATTTATCGATGTTTTGAGTCGGTCTGCCTGAATTGGCTTTTCGAGAAAGTCTTTAGCTCCTTTTTGCAACAAGCTGACTGCAACATCCACTGAACCATGGGCGGTCGCGACGACCACGGAGGTAGGTACTTGGTTCTCGTTGAGCCAGTCTAAGATATCTTCACCGTTCATGTCCGGAAGCTTGAGATCTAAAATCACAAGCTGTGGCACATTGCGCTCTATGAATGCTTTGGCATCGCGACCTGTTTCTACATGAAACAGATCAAACGCTTCATCTTTTACATACTGTTTGTAAAGGACTGCAAGAGAAGTGGAGTCTTCAATCAGTAGTACTTTTGCTCTCATGTGACGTCATCCTTGTTATCTAGCCTGCTGGTTCGATGAAGCCCAGCGTTTTTCTATATTCAAGAGCAGCAAGTGACTTCTCAGCCAGTTCTTTTAGTTCTTCAGAAAGTTCAAAGGCTTGCTGTTCATGATTTTCTAAGCACATGCGCTCAATCTTTCTCGCAAGGTTGGATAACACTCTATTTCCTAAAGCCAGAGAGGAGCTGCCTAACGTGTGGCTTTCAAACTCAAGCGTTTCTTTGTCTCGGTCTTCCATGGCTTGATAAATCTTACTCAAGCGCTCATTGGATTCTTCGATGTAATGATCAATTAGCATAGGAAGAACATCAGCACTGGTGTCTTCTATCATTTGCTCTAGCACTTGTTCGTCGACGAGTTCTAAATCCACTTGTATGTCCTGACTTATAGAATGGTTGTTAATACCCTGCGTATGCGATTCAATCTTTAAATTATCAGATTTTTCAGCAGAGTTGTTCGCATCACCACTTAAGAATAGATTAATTTTTTCAATTAGTTGTGACAAGCGAATCGGTTTTGACAAATAGTCGTTCATCCCTGCATCGAGGAACTGCTCCTTATCACCTGACAATGAGTGGGCGGTCAATGCAACGATAGGGATTTGCCGAGCCGTTTCATCCGTCATCGAGCGAATAGCTTTGCAGGTTTCCATACCATCAAGTTCTGGCATAGAGATATCCATAAAGATAAGGTCGTAATGGTATTGCTCAACCATTTCTAAAGCACGGCGGCCATTTTCAGCGATGTCCATTGCAATCCCCATGCGCTTAAACATCTCGCTTATGACCAGCTGATTGGCTTTGTTGTCCTCAGCCACTAATATGCTGACATCCGATACCCGTAACTCATTATTGTTCGTGTTCTGATGGGATGCACTGATCAACTGGTCTGCGAGTTCCAATTTGATTGAGAAGGAGAAGGTACTACCAATAGAAGGTGTACTTTCCACCTCAATGTTACCGTCCATCAACTCACATAAGCGTTTGCATATTGCGAGACCCAGCCCAGAGCCTTCCTGGCTTCTTGAATAGGTCTGGTCAACCATAGTGAATTCATCAAACAGATATTCCACTGCGTTGTGGTTAATGCCGACACCCGTATCTATGACACTGCAAACGATCTTGGCTTTATGACCTTCATCAATCTCAGCTACCACCTGAATAGTTACGCTGCCTTCTTTGGTGAATTTCATCGCATTACCGAGCAAGTTATGCAGGATTTGCTTAACGCGGTTTTCATCGCCCTGAACATTGGTGGGAACAGAACCATCAATGAGGCAGTTCAAATCAAGAGAACGTACTTTCGCTGATGGTTGAAAGGTCTCAACGACATTTTCAATGCAATGACGCAAATTGAATGGTTTATGCTCAAGTCGCAGCGTGTTGGATTCCATTCTGGTGAAATCCAGAATGTCATTGATAATGCTGAGTAGAAATTGTCCTGACTCGGTGGCGGTATTGACCAATTTTTTCTGCTCGCGAGTGAGTTTTGACTCTTCAAGAATATTTAAAATACCCAAAACGCCGTTCATTGGTGTGCGGATTTCGTGTGACATCGAGGCTAAAAAGCGGCTTTTTGAGTCATTTGCTTGTTCGGCTTCGAAACGCGCGTGTTTCAGATCTTGATAGCTTTTTTCGAGTTTAATCGACATGTCGTCAAACGCTCTGGCTACCTCTCCCAGCTCGCCTTTGGAGTGATCGTTGAGCTGAAATCCCGGGCCGTGTTGACTGACCGTATTGGCTGCCTCTATGAGTTTTACTAAGCTTTTGGTCAAGTAGGTTCCGAGGAAAAAAGAGAATATAGCGACCAGAACGACCTCAATGGAAGCTATTCCTATTATTGTTTTTTGAGCACTGGTAAGCATAGAGTTGATATCAGATACTTCGAAACCTATGTCTATAGTGCCGTAACTTACATTGCCACTTTTGACTTGTACCTGAGTGTCGAAAATCCCATCATTGACAGAATTTAAGTCGTCATCAATCGACATAGTACGTTGCAATAATGCTTTATCTCCATCGCATGACAGCTCTTTTTCATCGCGCATTACCCTGATATAAGCAATATCTTCAATGGTCATGAACTCTTTGACCAAATCATCTAAAGTCGCAATGTCGGTGGTGATCATTGCGTCCTTAGCAGCGTGCGCGAACATGGAAGCCGTCGAGTTTGCGCGCTGGATGAGTTGCTTTTCATTTGAGTTGGAGAGAAAACTCATTGCACTCAATGTAAGCGCTACGAGCATAACGATCTCAATAAAGGCGATCCCAAGTATGGTTTTCATTCTAAATGACATAGCATGGCACTCCCGTTGCTGATTATTCCAATACTGTAATCTTGAGTGCTCGAACGTCGTTCCAGTCACTATCTTGGGCTGTAATAAAACCTTTGAGCTTGAGTTTATCTAGGTGCGCTAGTCCTTCTGGGGAAAGGTCAAACTCGATAAGCGCTTGCTGAACTTTATTTTTTAACTTCCCATCAAGTTCGGGATGAACTGCGATTGCATGAGGGGTATATCCTTTGGTGGTCCATATTGGCGTTAGTTGTTGACGTATCTCATCCGATAGAGACAGGTACGTTCTTAATATGCCGCCTCCCGCAGGGAAAAAACCCTTGGCGACAGATAGGTAAACGGAGTCATGAGACGACACATAGGATGGTTGAAAGTTAACCTCATTTTGTTTTAGATAGGTTTGAGTGAGTACGGTGGCGGCAAAGGCTGCAGGTGAAGGAAAAGCTATTTCTGCATTGTTGAGTTGCTTAGGCGCCGAAAAGCCACTGTCCTTGCGTACGACAATAATGCCTTTAAGTCGATTGTTTCTGGCTTTTGCAATAGCATCATAACCGGGTGATACGCTGAAGATCGTGTAGTGATAGGGGTTCATATAAGCGAGATCGTATTCTCCATTCCTTAAACGCTGTTCAAACATGGGGATGTCAGGCGCTGTACTGAATACGATCTTTTGCCCTGTTTTCTCTGAGAGATACTCAATGATAGGAGCCCATTGTTCAGCAAGCTTGCTCGCTGAATGTTGAGGAACGATGCCAAAAGTCAGTGACTCAGCATACAAGGGCAGCGAAAGGAGTGTCAGCATAGTGAGTAAGGTAAAGCTTTTCATAATGGCTCCTTAGGCTGAGTGAGAGAGAAACTCGTTGGTGAGGAGTTTTTGTGCCCATTTCTCCCTCCACGACTGGGGAATAAATCTCAACCTCTGGATCTCTCGAGCCATTTCCTGTCCTAACGTTGCCTGGTTCTTTAAGTTCAAAATCGAGCCTAGTAGTGAGATTTTCGGGCTTTGGAGAAGCTCTTGCGATTTTTGGATTTGACCGGTTGATGTTTTCCCTCCCATGACCACTAATACTGTTTGGTCACATGCGCTGGCGACGACCTGAGCGGGGATATTCCCTCGGTTTACATGCAGCAAAGGCGAGGTATCGCAGATGACTCTATCGTAGTGCTGTAACCATTTATCTACTGAGTTGCTCAAAACACTTGGATCTTTATAGGCTAGGAGAGTCGAGGTCTGCTCTGGCACAGGTAAACCTGTGAAAAGCTGTCGGGATGATTTATGTTCCAGTAGCACTCCAATATCCTCACTTTGAACTGCATTGCCAAGAGCGGGCTCAAACGCAGGATGGAATAAGTTTAGGTCCACCAGAAGAGTTTTGTGCCCACCGAGTAAGTAACGCTCCGCTAACGCAGAAGCAATTGACGTGACGCCGTCACCTGAATTGCAGCCCGTTAGGCAGATTGAACGTGCCTCGGCCAATTCAGCGGCTAGATAGATATGTTCTACCTCGGTTAACGTAGCAGGAATCATCATTACAGTGCTCCTATCAATACAATGGTGGTCGTCAAGCGTAGGATGTCTTCAAGGCCTACTCGTGCTTTTTCAAAAAAGCTCTCACTGCGATCTGGAATGTAAATCGTATCGCCTGCGCGTAGCACTGGAAGCTTGTAAATATTGGCGGTTTTACTGAAGTCGATTAAGTCAAAAGTACGTGCCTGTCCTTGGCAGCAAGACATATTGACGATGGAGATTTTCTCTAAATAGGCTCTGTCAGAGGGGCCGCCTGCCTCCGCCAGAATGTCTAGGATTGTCATGTTGTCGTCAAATACATAGCGACCCGGGCTATTGACAGCACCCAACACTCGTACTGTTGACTCTTTGCTTGTGTCCAGCCAGATCTTGTCTTTTTCTGGGATATAAATCGTGTCACCCATAGTGACTTTGGGCAGCAGGCTTTCATCGCCAGTTTCGAAATACAGTGACAAGTTAAGCTTGCTAACCTTTGAATACGTTTTGTCTCTGTGGGTAATTTTGATGTTATGAATGTCGGCATCTTTGGTTGGGCCATCTGCCGCAGACAAGATATCCAGAAAATGCATCTCTTTGGTAAAGCGGTAGCGACCCGGAGCATTGACTTGGCCGAAGACATATATAGATGCATCTGAGCTCTGACGTACCCATTGGGATTTATTGTCAGATGGATCTTGGGGTAAGTCATGAACGCGAATGATGGTACCAGCGCTGATGACAGGCAGCTCAGCCATTTGCGCGCCATTCAAGATAAACTCGTCAAGGTTGAACGTTTTCATTTTTCCGTTAGGTGTCACTACTTCTATTTTGGACGTGTCTGCTCGAAGAGTCGGTCCACCAACGTGCGCAAGTAGGTGCATCATATCCATTTCATCTGACCATTCGATACGTCCGGGGCGAACTACTTCACCAATGACATTAACAGCACGATCTGGCGAGATTTTGAGCCATGACTTCTCGTTCATATCGGTCTTTTCGGGGACAAAAATCGCATCGCCAGCATGGATCTGAGGAGGTGTTTGAGTCGTTAAACCTTCGGTATAGGCGGTTAGATCAAACTTGATGACCTGCCCATTTGCCTTAATAAGACGAATCTGGCGAGATTCTGCATAACGAGTTGGACCGCCTGCATTAGCCAGAATGTCCATGAAAGAAGCGCCTTTCTTACCTTCGTAAGCACCTGGGTGTTTGACTTCTCCCATGATGTAAATAACGTTTGAGCCTGCACGAATTTCTTCTTCTTGTTTAGGGACGAAAATCGTAGTGCCTGGCTGAAGGTTAGGAAGAAGAGAGGTATCTCCGCTATCTAAATACTCTTTCAGGTTGAAAATTTGAGGCTTGTTGTTGCTGATAACACGAATCTGTTCCACAGAAGCGTACCGGGTCACACCACCAGCGCGCATCAGGATATCGACTAAGTCGGCAGTATTCTTGAATGTGAAGGAGCCGGGGGCATTGACTTCACCAAACACTTTAATCGCGGTTCTGTTGTCTGCACTATCACCGGAGTTCGCCAACTTACTGGCATCAAACTGTTGCTCAATGTTGCCAACCAAGGGTGAGGCAGGAACGAATATAGTGTCCAAAGACTTAAGCTTAGGTAGCAGGGACTCATCGCCCGTATCCAAAAACCGTTTGTAGTTAAACGGAAACTTGTCCTTTCCACGCTTGAGAAGCAGGTTGTTCAACTGTGCACCCGAGCGAAGTCCGCCAGCAGCATGGAGCGCCATTTGAACATCTGCGCTTTTCGACAAAGTATACTCACCGGGGGAGTTTACGTAACCCTGGATAGAGATAAGCACTTGTTGCTCTGAAATGTAAACCGATGCAGTAGAAAGATCTCGATAGACTTTGCTTAACGCGTTGAGCACGGATTGCTGCAACTGGCTTTCAGTGTATCCAGCGACGTAGAATGCGCCAACTTCTGGTAGGCTAATTCGGCCTCGCTTGTCGACTTGGAATCCTTTATTTAGTGTTTCTTCGCCTGGCAGGTTAACCTGAATCATATCACCAACCTGCACGCGTTCTATTTCGGCATTAACAGAGGCTGCGAACAAACAAGCTAGGGTGATTAAGATAAATTTATTCCACATGAGAGTAGCCTCCATTCAATTTGTTCTCTGCAAGCTCGTTGGTTTCAACAACCTCGATGCTGACTCTGCGATTAGTGAGTCGAACGCCATCTGATTCACCTTCAAAAAGCGGGAGGGATTCGCCGAGGGATTTCGTTTCTATTCTTTTCGGCTCTAGGCCAAAAATGGTTAGATAACGTTTCACTTGTTTTGCTCTACCCATTGCAAGCTGCTGATTCTCTAGCTCGTCTCCGACCGAGTCGGCATGGCCGGTAACGGTCAAATGTAGCGATTTATGCTCTCGTAAAATGTTGGCTGCTTGCGCAAGGTGACCCATGTATTTCGGGTTAACTTCTGTTGAGTTGAAGGCAAATTGGTTATCAACGTTTAACAGATTGTAGAGTTTGTCGATGATGGCCAATTGTTGTTGGAATGAGAATTCATCATGCGGTGGAACGCATTTAGATTGAGATGTGACGTAATCTAGCTGTCGCTCTAGTTCGTCTAATCGTCTGCGTTGAATGACGATATCGTTGGCTGCATCTAGCAACAAACCACCTTCTAATTCTCTAGCGATTCTGTTCTGTTTTTCGATAGCTTGAACGACGGCGGCGGGGAAGCACCAACGAGCCCCCTCGCGGACGAGTGCATCGAGATGAAGTTTTGCCAGCTGCCAGTCAAAGCGCAAGCCATGCTCTGGGCCGAGTGGTTCGTCTGGCATAACAGGAGTGAAGTTTGATTGGATGTATTGCTCAGCAATGCCTCCACGTCCGGCTTCAGGGTAGCTGCTACAGCCAATCACGCTTACGATGGGTACAATTAGGGCTATGTGCTTTATGTAGTTCATCATGCCAACTTCCTTAGTTAGTGGGTGAGATCTCAATTGTTGTTTTAGTGAGTTTGAGAGTTCACTGGGATAGCTTTGTCGATACGAAGTAGGTTGATAATTTCCAGTGGCTGGCCAGTGACATTCTCGATGCGCATCTGGCGCTCGCGCTCTACTAAGCGTTTGTAAAGGTAAACCAGAGCGCCGACACCGGAAGAATCAAGAAAGCGAACATTACGAAAATCAATTTCAACCTCGCCATGCTGATCGGCGATAATCTCATCAATGTGCTTTTGTGCGTATCGGCTGCCTTCAGCATCTAAGTTGCCATCAATTTGAAGGGTAAGAGTTTCATTAGTGAGTTCAATTTTACGTAGTTCCATGACGATATCTCCTCAGTCAGTTTTCTTAAGAAGAGCACGTAATGTGCCAAAAAATATCTCCAATAAAATCAATGATATATGATGTGGCTTGTTATGATTCTCAATTTGAGAAATACGTTTTCTCAGACTGAGAATCATGCCTGTAAGTAAAAATGGTTTACTGGATGTTGTAACTGACACATTTATAGGTCTAAGTAACTTTTGAGGTCGCTCGTAATGTCAGTTGGCATTGATTGAACTTATGTCCCAAGCCCTGAGAATCACTTTGAATGGAGATTTTGGAGGTAAGGATGCAAATAAAATTGACCCGTATTGCGATAGGAGTGGCGCTTTCTTTTAATGCTCTGGCGGATGCTCACTACTCACACGGCTTTATTCCTGTCACTCAAGCCAATGCTTATGAATATGGTACTAATGTCGAAGATTATTGGAAAAGTGAAAAACTAGATGGCATCAGAGCAATCTGGAATGGCACTCAGCTTACGACTCGAAATGGGAAGATTATTCATGCGCCTGACTGGTTCATCAAGCCACTACCGGATTATGCAGTAGAAGGCGAGCTTTGGGCTGGGCGAGGGAATTTTCATATTGTTCAAAAAACGGTATTAGATGAACAGCCGTCAGATGTATCTTGGCAGAAGATTGATTTCATGCTGTTCGATATGCCTTATGCTGCTGGTGACTATCAAAAGCGTTACTACAATATTCGCCATTTAGTCCATACGCTGAAGACTTCACACATTAAACTCATTGAACATACTCCAATTCACTCAGAGCAAGAGCTGTTTCACTTTCTCGACAATGTCAGTGAACAAAAGGGTGAAGGGCTAATGTTAAGGAAAATCACTAGTCGTTATCAAGCCGGCCGCAGCAGTGATTTACTCAAAATGAAGAAGCATCAGGATGCCGAAGGCATTGTCGTGGGTTATAAGGTGGGTAAGGGGAAGTACAGCGGTAAGATGGGTGCCTTACTCATTCAATTGAACTCAGGCGTGGAATTTTATATCGGCAGTGGCTTTACTGATGAGCAGCGCCGCCATCCACCAAAACTCGGTTCAACCATTACATTTAGGTACAACGGTTATACACAAAATGGTATTCCAAAGTTTGCTCGCTATATGAGAGAGAGGCCTGATTACGTCAGCGAGTAGGTGGCGCTCCACAACGTTTGAATAAGCCTTGCCAATATTGAACATGCTCTTTAGTCGCGCGCCTGAACGTTTGGTGATATTGCCTAATAGGGTATTGATAATTGGGATGGCCGCTTTCGACAAAATCAAGCATAGGGTTGAGTTCGTTATACATACTGTCAATTTTGGCAAGATATGGCTGTATTTCACCAATATAGAATTGATTAAATACATTTCTTAAATAACGAAATTTCGTAGTGTTTCTTCCTCGGCTACAGAGAATGGTCCCGTCGTGATTTTTAAGCTGTTGAGTGACAATATTAAGTTTATTACTGGCGTTAAGCATTGAATAACTGAGTGGGCCGAGAACAGGATGTTTCTCTAACGCTTCTTGATAAGGTGTGAGTGCGTTTAGGGTGTCACCGTCACTTAAAGCTTTACTGGCAGTATGACCCCAATCAATCTGATTAATGGCTTGCATTATTTGAGTGCTACTCCTGCCATGTTCAATCGAAAGCCATTCCGTCGCTTCCAGTTGATGACGCATTGCTTCGCTAGTAAAGGCTAAGTTTGCAAAATGTTCGGGCAATTGATCGAGTTTTTGCTGTTTGATTGGGGTTAATTGTGCTTTCAGTGCTTGTGAAATATCAGTGCTCATCAAGCAACGTTCTATACCGTAGCTGAGTTTGATTTGATAATCGAAGTTACGAAATTGGTCTTGTACCTTACCAAGAACTGAATTTTTCTCCGCGACCAGATTAAATAGCCCACATTTGCGCAGTTCATAACTGTCTAGTAAGCCAATGCTGATACTGGGTATCGTAATGAGTAACTCTCGCTTTTCAGGGAGCAGAATATTGATGTTGGCTGGCATTGAGGGCGCGTCGCGGTTTTGGATATTCGCAATACGCTCTAGGTAGGTGTCTAGACTTACCTCTATTGGATCTTTTAGCCAATCACATGCTGTCAGGGATAGAGTTAATATAAAAACAAATAAGAAACGCATACGTTGGTTGTGTAATAAAAATAATCAAGATCTGCTATTAGTCTACGTGTAAAATGCAAAAAAGGTCAGCATGGCTGACCTTTCACTGTTATTTGGAGGCAAACTCCAACTGAATGTTATTAGGTTGCCGATGCATCCACCGAAGGCGAAGACCGAGCATAAGTGCAGCGGAAGATAGGCCAATGATGAAACCTATCCAAAAGCCATGCGCGCCCATAGGTTGAACAATCCAATCTGTCATAGCTAAGATGTAACCAATAGGTAAGCCCAAGATCCAGTAAGCGATAAAAGTACGATTGAATATAGCAGACATGTCTTTGTAACCGCGCAATGCACCAGCCGCGACAACTTGAACGGCATCTGTGACCTGATAAATTGCAGCAAACAATAACAATTGCAAAGCAATATCAATGACCGCTCGGTTGTCAGTATAAAGTAACGCAACTTGTTCTCGGAACAGCACGGTTAAGAGCGCGGTAGAAAGAGCCAAAGCGACCGACACAATGATGCCAACGCGAGACGCAATCGCTGCCCCTTCAACATTGTTTTCCCCAAGGCTGTGGCCGACACGAATACTGGTTGCTGCGCCAATACTCATTGGCAACATAAACACTAATGAAGAGAAATTAATGGCGACTTGGTGTGCTGCAACAACCAATGATCCAAGCGGAGCAACCAGTAGGGCAACGACAGCGAATAGGGTAACTTCAAAAAAGAGCGCAGCAGCCACTGGAAAGCCGAGTTTGAACAAGCGAGTAAGGGGTTTCAGTTGAGGTTTGTGGAACTGTCCGAAAAGATTAATGTGTGCAACGCGTTTTGATGTAATGACATAAAACAACAGCATAAAGAACATCAGCCAGTAAACGATGGCTGTCGCAACACCACAGCCTACACCGCCAAGTGCTGGTGCGCCAAATTTACCGTAAACAAAGATCCAGTTAAGTGGAATGTTAAACAGTAGACCAATGAATCCGATAACCATTGCGGGCTTGGTCAGCGACATACCGTCTGTAAAGCTTCGCAGTGTTTGGAACAAGAGAAAGGCAGGTACGGCGTACATAACTGCATGCATGTAGCCATTGGTCTTTTCTGCCATAAGCTGTTCGACATCCATCAAACCCATGATGGCTTTGGTTTGAAATAACACGCCAATGATTGGAATCGAGATGAGTAGAGCCATCGCGATACCTTGTTGTATTTCGAATGGAATTTTAATCTGGCGACCAGAGCCATTGAGCTGGGCGACGACCGGAACCAACGCCATCAATAAGCCTACACCAAAAAGTATAGAAGGTAGCCAGATGCTTGAAGCAATGGATACGGCAGCCATATCTATGGCACTGACGCCACCAGCCATGACGGTATCAACAAAGCTCATGCCCGTTTGGGCGACAGAGGCGATCAATACCGGTGTTGCCAGTTTGACCAAGGTATTCGCTTCTTGTTTGTATCGATGCACGTAAAAACTCCAATGAAAGCAAAAGTGTTTTGATTTCTGCAGAATCAAACTATGGAATCAACTCGAAAATCAAAGAGGAGAGCACCAGGTTATTATCGATAATTTATACATGGTGCTGTTGTGCTAAATGATAATTAAATGTCACACTAACCTCCACGAAAAACTGCTGGAATTTGCAATGTTTACTGGAATTGTTCAGGGAATGGCAGAAGTGATTGCCATTGAAAAGAAAGAGTCGTTTCAAACTCATGTTATTCGATTAGATTCTTCAATGAGCCAAGGCTTATCTATTGGTGCTTCGGTTGCTCATAATGGCTGTTGCCTGACAGTGACGAAAATCGAAGGCGAAAATGTGTCTTTTGATTTGATTCAGTCGACTCTGAGGTTAACTAACCTAGGTGAATTAGAAGTTGGTCATGCTGTCAATATCGAACGTGCGGCGAGGTTTGGTGATGAAATTGGTGGCCACACTATGTCTGGGCATATTGCTTTAGCTGCTGAAGTGTCAGATGTGATCGATACACCAAATAACCGTACCGTGTGGTTTGAACTTCCTGAAGAAAACATGCGATATATTTTACCTAAAGGGTTTATTGGGCTTGATGGTTGCTCGTTAACGATTGGTGAAGTGGAAGGGAATCGCTTTTCAGTTCACTTGATACCAGAAACTTTGCAAAGAACGCTATTTGGTCAGCGCCAAAAGGGCGATAAAGTGAATGTTGAGTTTGACCCGCAAACACAGGCTATTGTGGATTCGGTAGAACGTGTTCTAGCGGCTAAGAAATTCCTTTAGTTGAGATGTACAAAAGCGCCTAACGGCGCTTTTTTTTAAAAAATTTGCTCGTCGTCAGCGTCAATTGAGAGTTCTATTTCGTCCAACTGTTCGTTAACCATCATGCTGAGATGAATGGCATTACAGCAAGCAGGGCAGTCATCATAAAAGTTTTGACTCCCGTTGGTCGCATCTAAAGTGATACCAATCGAGTGCCCACAGTGAGGGCAGGTAACTCTTTTTTCAGTGTATTTTCGCATAGCTCTCTTCCTTACGTCTTTGATGAGATCAATGCCCAAGCCATCCATACCCGTGGGTGGAATATTGGTGTTTGTCGATGTTGTTGGGGTATGGCAATCCATTCTTTGTGGCTCCGACACATTAATCTTAAGTCGTTAAGTTAGTTATAGACGTAAATTAAGTGCAAAGTTTGAGGTGGCTAATAAAAAACACCAAGATAGAGCTCGGTGTTGGAATAAGTATTAACAGCTTCGCTAATGGATGTATGTAACTGATTGTTAAATAAGAAAACTATCATGATTAATAAGTCAGTATTTTATTGATTGTCCTTTCACACTGGTCCAGATAATGTCCACCAAACTGATTGTAGTGGTTGAGTAGGTGATACAAATTGTATATATCTTTGCGTTCGTTATAGGCTAAATCCAATGGCAGGACGCTCTCATAACCTTGGTAGAATTCGGGTTGAAAACCTTCAAATAGTTCCGTCATTGCGATATCGCATTCTCTATCTCCCCAATAACAAGCTGGGTCATAACAAATAGGTCCAAAAACTGAGTTTGCAACGTTACCGTGCCAAAGATCGCCATGCAGTAGGGAAGGACGGGGATGATGATTGCATAACCTATCTTGAACAAGGCGAGTGAAATCGCCAATATCGACTAAAGTAACGCCTTTTTCTTTCATAAGTTGGAGTTGCCAGCCAATCCGTTGCTCAGCAAAAAAACGCCCCCATTTTCTATCCCATTTGTTGGGCTGCAAGGTTGATCCAATGAAATTATCTTGGTCAAAACCGTACTCTCTTTGCTCACCCCATTGATGAAGTTTGGCAAGTTGTTGACCGAACTTGAAGCTGTTACTGCTATCGTCGAGCGGTTTAGTCGGTAAATAATTTAAGATAATAAAGGCATGTTCTTTACACTTACCTGTGAGTATATGCTCAGGAACGAAAACGCTGGAGCTTTCTCTTAATATGCGGATATTTTCGGCTTCTATTTCGAATTTAGGGTAAAAGTCTCTTTGATTGATCTTAACGAAATAGCGCTGCTCACCATCGCTAATCATGTAACAGTCACTGATATCACCGCCACTGAGACGGTTTTTTTCGACAATATCAAAAGAAAACAAGAGTGTTTCAGACAGTTGTTTAGTGATGGCTTGCCACATATCTCGATCCGTTTTCGCAGTTGAGTATTAACATTGTAGAATAAGGCGCTGGTTAATTCTGATTCAGACTGCAAAAAATTCAATCATTTAGTTGAGGTTTTCATTAAGCTTATTAATTTGTGAGCTTGGTCATATCCATATGGTGAGGGTTAGTGAGTAAAATGGTTTCGCTCGATAAAACTTGATCCTAGTTCAAAGCCATCAGTCGCGAATTAAGTCAAATCCGTGAACTGAGGTATAACCAACGTTCGAATTTTATGAGTATCCGAGTCGAGTTGAGTTGTGAAAACTCATTGATATGTCTTAGTATTAGAAAGTGACTCGCAAAACAGAATAACGAATGGAGAACGACAGTGGTTGTTGAAACCGATGGCTACCTAGCACTTATTGAGCATCTGGCATTTAATCTTGATGTCTTCTCATCTGAAGATGGAGACGTAGGTGCTGAAAGTGTCGAAGATGTGGTTACCGATATGGTAGCAAGTAACATCATGGCCATTTTTGAGCAAAACCCAGAGCTACACTCAAGCGTTCGCTTCCAACTGCTTAAAGAGGCCGATTCGGTGGTTGAAGATTTGAGCGAAGTGTTAGCTGGTGTATGGGCTAAACCTGCAACAAACGAGCAGATTGCTTTCCTTGACGAGTATATCGCTCTGGTGAAAAACTTATTTGACTCCGCAGTCGCTAAATACGACTAATTTCAATCAATTGCAGACGGCGTGGCAACCCGTCTGAAATGCCAAAACTTTGATGCCCAATAAGGGTTATCCAATCTTGAAATAATGACACCTTTCGAAGTCGAAGCATGCATAAACTGCTTGTTGCCTATGTAAACACCGACATGACGAACTTTGCTTGAAGTTTTAAAGAAAGCCAAATCTCCCACCTTGACTTGCTCGTAATTCAGCTCATTACCAATATTGACTTGGGCTAATGTTGTCCGTGGTAAATGAATGTTAAGTGCTTCTTTGTAAGCGATTTGAACAAAGGCTGAACAGTCAATGCCGTTGTAGCTATTTCCACCTAACCGGTAAGGGACACCTTTCCAACCGCGATAGACATCAAGAAATTCTTGTTGAACATTTTTTTCGTAAGAGCTGAGTACTTGAGTCGCTCCTAAGTCATTAAAACTTTCAGAGGGTGGTGGGCTTGAGCAACCCGATAAGAGGACAATTAAAAAAGCCTTCAAAAATTGCGAAGCAACTCTATTCATGGTGCTTATTCCATTTGTTGATGACATTTGCTTGTCATATTGTCTACATAAAATCGCACACTGATTAAACTTTTGTATGATGTTGGTTCAAATTTATGCCCAAACAAAAGACGAGTTACTCACTCATTCAAACTATCAGTGTCGTTTTTTTAACGATTACCTTACTGGTCATTAGTTTATCTGTCACTAGCTTAAGAGGCATTGAGAGAGTCGGTGCCCAATTTAACACTCTTTCAGATCAAGCCCTGCCTTTAGCCATGACAAACGCAAAGCTGACACAGAGTATTTTGGAGCAGGTCAAACAGTTAGGTTATGGTTCTCAAGCCAGTGACATTGAAGAGCTCAACGCGATAAAGGCTAAAGCCGAAAGCAGCGTAGATGAAACCTTGGGGCTCGCAGAGCAAGTATTTGAAATATCGTCAAATTTTAACCAAGCGATATCACCACAGCAGGAGTTGGCTCTGAGAGGAAATGTTGACGCGTTGTCTAAATTAACCAGCAATATATTGATGACACAGTCGTCGCTACTCACAATGCAGTCAAGTATTGATGCTCAAGTGACAGAGTTTCGATACGGGCTCAGTTCGATTGGCCCAGAAATGAATCGTATTAGCTCATTTCTTGCCGTGGATAACCCTGAGTCATCGGATGCGGCGAATCGGTTCATTGCCAGTGCGAGCTCAATGGAGAGCACATTTTTAGTGCTTATGATGCAAACAGACTTAAACAAAGCGATGTCTGAATACAAAGAAATGCGAAGTCGAATTGCAGGGATCAATCTGGCGTTTGATGACTTTGCGGAGTGGCATCCGGATGTTAAAGAGTTTGCGAGCTTAATTGCCCCCTACGATATGGTTCAAGCTGGTTTTTCTGAATCCGGGGTACTGAAAAAAATATTAACCAAGTTAGAGTTGGTAAAAAAACAAAGAGCTCAAATTGCTCAAGCCGCAATCTTAGCAAATGAGACGATTACATTGCTTAACAATATTTCTCATACTGCAGAAGACTTAATTGATGACAGTAAAGCTGTTGTTAATGGCACTATTTCTTCAATGACGACAATACTTATTGTGAGTGGTTTGGTTCTGGTTTGCATCATTGTAGTGTCGTGGGCCTCTTTACGCACTTGGATAAATCGCGGTCTTAATAATATTAAAGAAAGCTTGAATAAGCTGACAGAACACGATTTAACGAGTGCAGTGCAATTGATCGGACCTTTCGAAATGAAGGAAGTTGCCCGAAAACTTAATCAGGTTATTGAGTCAACTCGAGATTCTATATCGACAGTTACTCGAAATTGCGAAACGCTTTATCAGACCGCTGAAATTAGCCATGATGCGGCCGAACAATCAAACCTGAGCTTAGCTCGACAAAATGAATCTTTAGCCAGTATGGTGGCGACTGTTACTCAACTTGAAGCATCGATCAAAGAAATAGCGACTGTAACGAATGAGTCTTACACCGAATCTCAGCAAGCTGCTGCACTGTCGAGTAATGGTGTCAGCGTCATTGAACAGAACCAGAGTAGGCTGCAATCTTTAGAAGGGACACTCAATGTCAATGAAGACTCTATGGTGGAATTGGATAGCCGAGTTAAACAGATTCGTGAAATGGTTGATATGATTTCTGGTATTGCTGAAAACACCAACTTATTGGCGTTAAATGCCGCTATTGAAGCCGCCAGAGCTGGTGAACAGGGTAGAGGGTTTGCGGTTGTCGCTGATGAAGTACGTAAACTGGCCAGCGATACTTCCCAGCAAACATCAAACATCCGCGACCGCATGAGCGAATTGGTTGCTGCTGCCGAGAAATCGCGTAGTGCAGTTTCAGCTAGCCGTGAGGAAATGACTTTCGCTCTTGAGTCCAGTGAACAAGTAAAAAGTACTTTTGAAAACATTGAGAAAGCGGTTAATCAGATACGTCTTCGAGTGGAGCAAATTACTGTAGCGACAGAAGAGCAGGAGAGGGCAACTGCGGATGTAAGCCAGTCCATCACTCATGTATCGGATCAGGGAGAGCAAACCAAGCTTCAGCTCGAATCTATGGTCGAAAACTCAGAGCAAGTGGCAGACATTGCTGGGCATCAACAGTCAATGCTTCATAAATATAAAATTCTTCATTAATTATAAGATAGCTATTAGTTTATCACTCTTCTCTAAAAGGCTGGGTTAACATCTTATCCAGCCTTTGTTCGTTTGGCGTCTGGAAAAGTGGAATGCCAATCTTTACCTTATTGTGGCCATGCTCTGGTTGGGCGATATAAGTACCGAAGCAGCGATCCCAGATAGAGAGAAAAAAACCAAAGTTAGAATGGGTTTCTCGCGGTATTACTGAGTGGTGCACGCGATGCATGTCTGGTGTGACAATGACTTTGCGTAGAACAGCATCCACCTTGAATGGCAACTTGGCGTTACTGTGATTAAACATCGCGCTTGCATTGAGAACGATTTCAAACACGATGATTGCAACAGGAGAAACCCCCAGTGCTACCACAAGTCCAATTTTAATCCACATCGACAACACGATCTCAATTGGGTGGAAGCGGCTGCCTGTCGTGACATCGATATCCTGGTCCGCATGATGCATTCTGTGTAATCGCCATAGCCAAGAGACTTTATGAAAAACCAAATGTTGGAGGTAGATAGCCAGATCGAGAAGGATGACACACATGACGAGTTCCGCTAATAAGGGGAAATCTAGGTGATTGAGTAAGCCCCATTGTTGTTTGAGAGCAACGTTTGCGGCTTCGAATGCCAATACTGGCATAAATAGGCTAAGAAAAAGCGAGTTAAAGCCGACCAAGCCAAGGTTGTTGATCCAGCGATAGAGCTTATTCTGGGTCAGCTTTTTTCGTGGAGTTAGCCACTCCCACAATCCACACAGTATTAGCACAGAAAGAAAAAAGCTTAAGCGAATAAGATCTGGATTCTGCATACGATGTTTTTCTCCCACATGGAACTTGCAACGGATTTGTCTCAAGGTAAACTCTGCACCCTTTATCATTATCCATCAACTTACATGAGAATCCACGCTTTTCACCGTCTCTATCAACATCGCCTAGAGCACTCGACTAAGCCGTTCAATGCAAGAGGCTGTAAAGTACAGCGTTGTCAGTACTGTCAGGTAGCTGAACACTTTTGTATCTGTGCATATCAGCCAGATGTCTCCAGTTCAGTGGCGGTGATGCTGCTAGTGTCTGAAAACGAAGTCTTCAAGCCAAGCAACACTGGGCGGCTTATCCTTGATACGGTAAAAGAAGGTTATGTGTATCAATGGAGTCGCACAGAGCCTGATCAGGCGATGCTGTCGTTGCTCAATCATCAAGATTACCAGCCCATCGTCGTGTTTCCTGATGAATATGTTGAAGATAAGTCTCGTTTGCTTGGAGAACATCCTCGCCAGCAGTGCGGTGGTAAAAAACCATTACTCATCTTTCTTGATGGAAGCTGGAGAGAAGCTAGGCGCATTTTTCGAAAGTCGCCATATCTGAATGCGCTTCCTGTTTTGTCAGTGTCGCCAGAATCAATTTCTCAGTATGTTATGAGGCGTTCCGACAATGAACAACACCTTGCTACGGCAGAAGTCGCCACATTGGTACTTGAGCAATTAGGTGAAGAACAGACAGCGCAGACGCTTAAACTGTGGTTTGATGTATTTAAAGAAAGCTACCTGTTAAGTAAGACCCGAATTAAGCCAAATTTCGACCGGCCACAGCTGCAACATTATCTTCAGAAGGTGAAAAACGAGAATTCAGTCTGAAAATAATCGGCTTGTTGGCGATAGTCTGCACAGTTAAGTCTAGGTAGTGGTTAAATTCGTTCCACGTCACGGATTGTAGGCGTGCCAATGTGGATAATGAACCGATTTTGACTTTTTTATATTTGTTTCTGGGAGAGATACGATGTACTACGGCTTTGACGTTGGAGGCACTAAGATTGAATTTGGTGCGTTTAATGAACAATTAGAGCGTGTTGCCACAGAGCGCGTACCAACGCCAACAGAAGACTATTCTTTATTAGTGAGCACGATTGCTGAACTGGTGAATAAGTATGACAAACAGTTCGGCTGCGAAGGAAAGATCGGTCTAGGTCTACCTGGAATGGAAGACGCCGATGATGCCACCGTTCTGACGGTCAATGTGCCTGCGGCCAAAGGTAAGCCACTTCGCGCTGACCTTGAAGCCAAAATAGGCCGTAGCGTTAAAATTGAAAACGATGCGAACTGCTTTGCACTTTCTGAAGCGTGGGATGAAGAGCTTAAAGATGAGCCTTCGGTTATGGGGCTGATTCTTGGCACTGGCTTTGGTGGTGGATTGATTTACGACGGCAAAGTATTTTCCGGTCGTAACCACGTGGCGGGTGAGCTTGGCCATATGCGCTTACCGATAGATGCTTGGTTCCATCTGGGAGACAACGCGCCACTACTAGGTTGTGGCTGTGGTAAAAAAGGCTGCTTGGACAGCTACTTATCGGGTCGTGGTTTCGAGTTAATATACGAGCACTATTACGGCGAAGCGAAGAAAGCGATTGATATCATCAATGCTTATAAGGAAGGCGAAGCTAAAGCTGCTGAGCATGTTGAGCGCTTTATGGAGTTGTTGGCAATTTGCTTTGCTAATATCTTTACTGCTAATGACCCACATGTTGTTGCACTAGGTGGTGGGTTGTCTAATTTCGAACTCATTTACGAAGAGATGCCAAAGCGTGTGCCTAAGTATCTGCTATCTGTTGCTAAGTGTCCGAAGATTATCAAAGCAAAACATGGCGATTCTGGTGGTGTGCGTGGGGCAGCCTTCCTCAACATCAAATAATCTTGATCTGATTGCATAAATTTGAGAGCTTGCTTAGGCAGGCTCTTTTTTATGGTAATCACAATGACTTTGTACGCCTTTCAACAAGAACACTATAAGCAACTTATCGACTGGATCGATTCCGCTGAGCTTAACTACCTGTGGGGTGGACCTGCGTATCAGTATCCATTAACGGTTGAAAGCGTCGATGCCCATTACTCATAGGCTGAGGTTAAGCCATATCTGTGCGCTCATCAGGGCCAAGCTGCTGGTTTCGTTGAGCAATATCATTCGAATCAAAGTTAGATCTATAGGGTCAGCCGAATAATGACGTCTAGCATTTCGTCAAAACATGGGCCCAATGCTTCTTCATCGACTGCATGGCAGTAGACTCCCTGCAATTGATCCGCTCTAAAGTCAGCAGCTAAGTCTGTATCATCGAGCATCTTTGGGTCATTAGCCATTCGCATTAGAAGATCTTCACCTTGTTCGTTATCCGGTCCGGTTGAGGAGGTGAGGGAAGAGCCCAATCCCAGTGTAAAGACATAAATATCTTCATCGCGAGCGGCTGTCGCAATATCTTCAAGCAAATTCCGAGCGATGCGATTAACTCGAATGTATAAGTCGTTTGCAGAATGTGTATTCGGATTGTACTGACTGACGGGACGATCTGGGTGGCTTGGATTGAGCACCATAAATTCAGTCGCACTAGAGCTGTGAGCTGTGTAATAGTCAGGTAGCTCGGCTATGTAGTCATCAATATCACTGCCTTCATATCCTGAGCCTGGTAATTGTGTGGCTATTGCATCGTGATACCATAACCCTCTGGGTGTTCCGCTAGCTCCATCACTGGAGCGAATAGAGCCAGTATAATTTGTACTGGTACCAACAAAATCAAATTCCGAGGCAAAGGTGTTGGGAGCGCCATCAGTAAAGAATACGATGACTTTTAAGTTCGCTGGGTCAGTAACATTTCTAAGGGCATCGAGCGCTAAGTAAATACCTTCAGATGAGTTAGTGTATTGCAAGCTAGAGAGGCTACCAAAATCGAATGCGTCTATCTCTGTCGAGATGTCACTTCGGCTATGACCTCGGGAACTTTGAAAAGAAACAGGTATCTCCGCGCCGTAGGCATATTTGACCAACGCGATACGGTCAAAACTCTCATTAAAATTAGTAATGAATTCCTTGGAACGAGCAATTACATCATCGGTGACGTCACCAATAGAGCCAAGCATTAAAGATGTGGTGTTATCTACGACTAGTACTAAGTCAACAGGTCGACGAACCACTTGGGCACTGGCACTAACATCAAGAGTATTGTACCCAAACACCCCCAAAAAAGTTGTATCGACCTGTGCCGATGCAGATAAATCGATAGAAATGTTTCCAAATGAATCGTAACCGTAGGTGATATTCGGGCTTGTCGCTGTACTGCCATGATAGTCAGCAGGAAGGTTAGCACTAAAGAATTTATTTGCTGCACTGGATGCTGAGCTTTCGCCTTCTGCAACGGCTCTTGCAGCAGCTATTGCCGCTGCATCCACAGCTGCAAATAGTTTCGCTTTGACCAAAAAGGCTCGTCCACTATCTATTGCTAAACCAAGAGTCAAAATAAGGAATGGGGCAGCAATAACAGAAATTAATGCCACCAAACCCCTTGATCTTCGCATGCTGTCGAATTGTTGTTTGAAAGGCATGACTTTTCCCTCATAGATAAGTGAAGTCACTCATTACAAATGCACTGTTATACAAATAGTTAGTGAGCGGTGTGTATTGATAATGGATTTCGACTACATAAACCGATTCGTTGTCACTTAGTGAAATAGGAAAACTTGATAATTCAGGTAAGGGGTCAGGTAACTCACATTGATTAGCATTCCATGAAGTACATTGATCCCAAATAGAACTACCGTGGGTTAATCCTGAGTTACTCCACACATATTGTTCACTGACATAAGGATCACTCGAATCTTGTCCAACGATCAGGGTGACGTACATCACACCATCACTGCTCATATCTAATGGGGCAGAGGTCGTTGAGACTAATGTCATTATTTCATCCGGCGTATATGTACTTGTTCTGGAAATGAGATTTGCAGCTTCGCGGCTCATTCCTATCATTACACTATTAGATTGCAGTAACTGTGTGACTTCAATAATTCCACCAATCATAACCAGCATAAAAGGAGTAATTAAAACCATTTCCACAGCTGAATACCCACGCTGTTTTTTCGAGCTTGAGGAAAAGTTATTCATAGTTAGAACGCCTCATTTCTCATCGCTGAGCTCACTGTAAACTGATACTTTCCTCCCTCGACAAAAGGGGAAGTAAATGGGCTTGTGGCTGGCCACTCACAGTCAAGGTGAATAGCAATAATGTCACCAGCGCCACCAAATGAAGCAACAGGGTTCCCATCTATATCTTCGACGCGAATATCATCAACATTCATCACTTGCTCTAAGTAGCCATTAGAAGCGTTAGATATCATTTGGATAATGGCAGCTTCGCGATCACCACTACCATCTGGATCGAGGTCAGAACGTCCTGTGACAGCGTAGCGAGCCCCTTCACGCACCGCATTTTGCATTGTTAACTTGACGTAGCCATATACCGAAAGATCTAGAATGGTCATAAAAATGGCAAAGAAAAAGCTCGCAGTCAGAGCAAATTCGACTATCGAGCCCCCGAATTGCTTTTGTGAGCGTTTGATGCGACAGGGGAGAACTGGCTTGCATTCAGGCGTATCAAGGTTGCCATTTACTTTGTGCAACGGCGTATTTTTTGAGCTATGGATGTATAATCTCATACTCACACCTAATTTCGCTAAACAGTCAATTCATCCTATCTATCGGATGTGTTAATGATAATAATGTTATTATAGTAGTTATAGCTTGAATTCACTCAATTACCAGTTAGTAAATCTAAGCCTAAAATAATGTTCTCTCAGAGTTGGGAAATAAAAAATCACACTAATAATAAAATTGAAATTAAATATCGATAACTCAATATGTTAAAGGTGCGTTACAAACCCAACATCGTCTTACAATGTTGTTTCATATGAGCTAGGTAAATGCCTTAGTATTAGAAAGCCTCATAAGGGGAGGTGAATAGTGAAAGAAATGAGGGGCTGTGAAGAAGAGTAGAGTTTCAGAAATAAACACTCGTTTGTCACAAACTAAATAGAGCCCAATCTAGGGCTCTGAAAGGGAGTTCTTTTATTTTTTCTGACCGACGCCTAAGTTCTCTTTCTGTTTGAGAGTGATTTTCTCAAATCCCAATTTTCTGAAATGGTTGTCGCGATAATTGCGCATTGCCTTAGTATCTGACACGGCTTCAATTTGCTGTTCCATCTTTAGGAACTCGGAAATATCGATACCTTCAGCTTCGGCTACGGCTTCATGAATATTACGATGTTGCTGATACGAAAAAGTTAGCGTTTTGTCTTCACCCTTATAGGTATACAGGATTGTGCGAGCCATATGTATTTCTCTTAAGATAAATGAGGCCAGCTGAGCTGGCCTTGGATGCACTAGATTCTGCCTTGAAGCGGAATGATTGTCACGCTTTCTCCGATCTTGACAGTATCAACGGCTGGGGAAATCTCGATCAAGCAGTTGGCTTCGTTAATGGGTTGCAGGTCTCCAGAGCTTTGCTTGCGTGTGCCACTCACCCTGAGCTGCCCATTAGAATCTATTTCATAGCTGCCAAGGCGAAATTCAGTTTGACCTTGTCGCGAATGCAAATTCTCCTGTGTAACAGCGCTAACTTTGAGGGGCAGCCAGCCTTTTTCACCCTGTATTTTCCGCAGTGACGGCTCCACAACATTGATGAATGAGACCATAACAGCAATAGGGTGACTCGCAAGACCAAAGAAAGGCTTATCGTTGACTTGTCCATAGGCGCATCGGTGTTCTGGTCTCATGCCGAAGTCAATCTTACCTAACTTGTCGCAATCAAGCTGGACTGGACTAGTATCACCCATGGAAATACTGCCAATACTAATAATCACATCGGCTTTTTCAGAAGCAGACAGTAGAGCAGGTGTTATGCTTTTCTCATTACCTTCGAGAAAGCCAAGCTCAAGAGTCTCACAACCAAGCTTTTCAAGTAATGCCAATAACATAAAGCGATTGGATTGGTGCATTGAGTTAGACGTTTGCTTGGTCTCTGGCCCTTTTGTCTCATCACTAGGGAAGAACATGGCTACTTTTAACCGTCGATAAACCTCACATTGTGTCAAGCCAAGGGAAGCCAGCATACCCATTTCCGGTGATGCGAGCCTTTGACCTTGAGAGAGGGCTGCACCATTTGCTGTAACTGGCGAGAGTTCGTCTCGAGCGAGAACACGTCCTTGGCTAAGTTCAATGGAGCATGACTCTAGCAGATCAATAGGTTTGAGCGAAGAGAGGACATTTTCTAAACCCTGTTCAACGGAATGAAAAGCAGGAGAAAGAGTGTCACCGCTGGTTGCTGACGTATTGTTTTGAGGCTGATGTTCGCGCTTGACGTAGTCATAGACAAAGCGAGCGATCATATCGATATCATTAATGCTCATTTGAGGCAGTAGCACGTTATCCACAGTAGTATCTGCAGCGATAGCGATAATGTTGTCATCGTTAGGATAAAGCCAAGGCTTTCCGACCTCTTCTCTGTGAAGTTCAACTTTTGGAAAAGCAATGTTTTTACAGCCTTCGACAAGGATGACATCAAGCGAGTTGATATCAAAGCGGCTCAGAAGGTAGTCGAATTCAGATTCTGCTTCTGGTGTTTCTGTCATCAAAGCATATCGATTGCGGGAAGCAATCAACATTTGAGACGCTCCAGCTTTACGTAATCGAAAGCTATCTTTACCTTCTTTATCGACATCGAAGTCATGATGGGCATGCTTAAGCATGCCAATGCGCAACCCTGCTTGAGTTAATTTAGGCAACAATGCTTCCAACAAGGTTGTCTTGCCTGTGCCGGAGTAAGCGGCAAAACCCAGAATGGGGATAGGGAGCGAGTGTGTCATTGGTTTACCGTTCCAAATTGTGCCAACTCTATAGGAGTGTTTAGGTTAACGAAACACTCATTGGCATCGCTAAAATCGACGTTACGTGTTTTGCACTCTTTATAGAGTAAAGTGATTTTTCTATCGCCACGCTCGAGAAATGCCGTCAGTTTTGGCAACACACGTTTGTGATAGAGAGTGAAGACGGGTTGCTGAAAGTCCCCGTCGTGCGCAACGAGTATGTCATAGTCATCTTGGGCGGCGGCACAGAATCGCTCAACCAAATTCATGCTGATCTGCGGGCTATCACAAGGTACGAAGCCAACCCAGTCCTTGTTTGCCGCTGACAATCCTGCGTGGATTCCGCCCATTGGCCCTGGAAAATCTTTGATTTCATCACCAATGACCGTGGCGTATTTGGAGTAGATCTCCTGATTTCGGTTGGCATTAATCATAATGTCTGAAACTTGCTTGGACAGTCTTTCAAAAACATGTTGAATCAGAGGTTTATTATCGAGTTCGATAAGACCTTTGTCTTTTCCGCCCATGCGTCTGGCTTGACCGCCAGCTAAAATAACCCAACTCGTTTGCGTTGGAAGAAGCATAAATGTTCTCTTGCTTTGTATCTGTAATGACTTGTAGCGGCGTGTCTTGAATCCATCATGGCTTTTCGCTAACGAAGAATCTTCACCCGCTTAACTAGCCAAGCTTACCACGTGTAACGTGATAATTCCTTGAGCTCGCTTAGCTTTGAGTGAGTCTCTTTGTATCTGATGCGATTTGTCTTGTGGGGTAGGATGAGTTGGCTGGTTCGCACATCAAACATTTAAAAAAAATTCCAATTCTCCTGCATCCAAACCATAAGTCTGCACGTCTCTTGTCTGAATTTTTATTATTTCAAGGAGAAAACATGAAGCGTCATCTGATTTTGACCAGCTTAGCTATGGTGTTTGCAAGTACGTCCCCATTCGCATCACCAAAACTTGCCCCGAATATTGTTCACCAGCCTCGAGATGGTGTGATTAATGTTTATGGCCCTGGGGGACCAGACACCGCACTGCGTCATGCTGCAGAGGCGTTTACGAAAAAAAGTGGCGTAAAGGTTAATGTCATCGCTGGGCCTGAATCTAAATGGACTTTAGGTGCACAAAAAAATGCAGATTTGATCTTTGGGTCTTCTGAACAATCTATGAGTGCTTTTGTTGAAACTTACCCCTTTATTAGCCACCAAGATGTTGAACCTGTCTATCTACGTAGAGCGGTTATTGCAGTCCAGAAAGGTAATCCGAAAAACATTACTGGCATAAAAGACTTATTAGATAAGCCATCGCGTATTGTGGTGACTGAAGGTCTCGGTGTCTATAACACATCAGGTACAGGTGTCTGGGAAGATGTTGCAGGTCGAACGGGTTCGCTAGCTGATGTTCAAAATTTCCGCGAGAAGATCATTGCGTACGCCAAGGGCAGTGGTGCGAGTTTTAAAGCATTTCAGCAACAAAATGCGGATGCTTGGATTACCTGGATACATTGGCCATTAAATCACAAAGATAAGGTGGATTTTGTTGAAATTGAGCCAGAACGCCGGATTTATCGTGATCTTACCTTAGCCAAAACCAAAGGAGCAGAGCCTCAAACTCAGGCATTCATTGATTTTGTTAAAAGTAGCGAAGGTAACCTCTTTTTCGCCCGTGAAGGTTGGACTCGATAGCAAGGATAAAGACAATGAAAACATTTTTAATTTCAGCGATGATCTTACTACCAAGTAGTTACGCAATGGCTTCAACGCAGATAAGCGATACTGACTTCGGTAAGGTATACACCGATAGCGTAGGTAAATCCCTTTACACTTTTGCTAAAGATCCAGTGGGAAAATCCGTATGTGTAGATGACTGTGAGAAATTATGGCCCCCATTATTGGCAGAAGGAGAGGATAGTACGCAATTTTCTGGACTTAGCGCGTTTAGTAAAATTACTCGTGCTGATGGGACCAGCCAATGGGCCATTCAAGGAAAACCACTATACCGATGGTTTAAAGATACTCAAACGGGTGACATAACAGGTGCAGGCGTCAAAGGTGTATGGCCACTTGCTCGTGCCGATGATGTGACAGTGAAGCTCTTTAATGATGGTCAACGGCGCTATTTGGTCGACAGCAGTAACCAAGCGCTCTATACCTTCGATAAAGATAAAATGAATCAGTCAACTTGCTATGGGGATTGCGAAGTGAAATGGCCTCCGGCGTATGTTGATTCTAAGCTAACTAAAAAAGGGGTTGAAAACCTCAAGTTATCAGGTGGGTTCGGTATCGCTAAGAGAGATGACCAATCGCATCAGTGGACATTTCAGGGTAAACCGCTTTATCGTTGGTTTAAAGATAAAGCCCCCGGTGAAACCAGTGGTGACGGGGTCAAAAACGTCTGGCACCTAGTAATCCAATGAGGAAAGTGTGAGTACAGATAAACATCAAATAGGTTTACTGCTTTCCAGAGTAGCGCTTCGAGACAAACAGGCGTTCGAAGCGCTCTATCGGTTAACCAGTTCAAGATTGTACAGCCTAATCCGTGGGGTTGTAAAAGACGACCAAGTTGCAGCCGACCTTCTTCAAGAAGGGTTCGTTAAACTTTGGTATAACGATGGAAGGTATCCTGTGGATTACCCTTGGGCTTGGCTTTGCCAGAGTATGAGGAATCTTGCTATTGATGAAGTCAGAAAACGCACCAGGAGAGGGGAGGAGCCTTTGCCCTTGTCGCTAGAGGAAGTGGAAATGAGCCACGTAACGACACCAGATACTGTGCTAAATCGATGCTTAGCCGCGCTCAGTGAAGACAAGAGAAATGTGATTGTTCTTGCGTATCGACATGGAATGAGTCATCAGGAGATAGTTCACCACGTAGAAACCCCTTTAGGTACCGTCAAGTCTTGGATACGCCGTGGTTTACAGGAGTTGAAACGATGTCTGACAGATTGATAAGCAGGCGTTATCAAAACTCTGAGTTAAGAGATAAGCTAGCGAGTGAATATGTGCTGGGAACTCAAACACCTCGAGTAAGAAGAAGACTGGAAGCACTCATGCTTTCTGACCCAACTTGGTGGGAGCATGTAGAATTTTGGCAGCAGCAATTGTCTGGTCTGAGCCCTTCGACAGTGTCTGGTGCCTCAGAGCATGAGTTCAAACCGCCACCTAAACGTGTTTGGAAACGCATCGCTTCTCATACCGTTGGTGCTCGCAGTGAGACTAAACGTATACGCTGGTGGTGGCTTCCAACTGGAATGGCGTTGTCTCTGTTAGTTGGTGTTTGGCTTCAACCAGTTTTACAGCACAGTTCTGCTCCCACTGAAGTTGCTCAAGTTCGCCCAGTTAGCTACTTGGCTATGATGTCATCTGAAACGGAGAAGAATCATTTTGCGTTGGTGGCATACCAAGGCGATAAACCGGGTCAATCGAGCCTTCGCATGCAACGTAATCTAGGTATGGATGAAGTGCCGATGGGCCAAGCAATGGTCTGGATGAGAAAGGGAGAAACGGGCAAACTTATATTGATTGATAGCCTGAAAAATGTAGAAGATGTTCGTTATATGTCGCCAGCAGAATGGAAGACGTTAAAGAGCAGTTCTGAATTGATAGTGACTGCAAGTCGTGATCCCCAGAGTGATGTTTTGTATCGAGGACGATGTGTTGAATTGAGTGGTTGGGAATCAATTTAGTCCTTTGTCCTTTAGGAATGGGTTGTTGAAAGGTGCCTTTAGTGATTTTCTAAAGGCACCTTTTTATTGTGCTAGAGGTTGGGAGCTACATCAGTGGTGGTTATAAAATCAGCCTGAAAGAGTAATTGACCCCAACAATTGATGTAGTTCACAGTTCCAAGCTGTTATACTCTGCTCGATTTTTTATCTGTTTCAAAAAAATATTTTTCTATCTTTATGAATAGTATAGAGAAATGTAGGGGGATACTCTCATCATAAGTACGAATAACATCACGCAGCAATTTGGGGCGAAACCACTGTTCGAAAACATTTCAGTGAAATTTGGCGAAGGAAATCGTTATGGTCTAATTGGGGCTAATGGTTGTGGTAAGTCAACGTTCATGAAAATTTTGAGTGGTGAACTAGACCCGACAGGGGGTAACGTTAGTTACGATCCAAACGAGCGTGTTGCTAAGCTGAATCAGGATCAGTTCGCTTATGAAGAGTTTACGGTGATTGATACCGTTATCATGGGCTATAAAGAGCTGTGGAAAGTAAAACAAGAACGTGATCGTATCTATTCTTTGCCTGAAATGACCGAAGAAGATGGTATTAAAGTCGCTGAACTTGAAGTTGAGTTTGCAGAAATGGATGGCTACATGGCCGATGCAAAAGCCGGTGAGCTTCTTCTAGCTGTTGGTATACCAGAAGAACAGCATTACGGTTTGATGAGCGAAGTGGCACCTGGCTGGAAACTTCGTGTGCTTTTGGCTCAGGTACTGTTCGCTGACCCGCATATTATGCTCCTTGACGAACCAACCAACAACTTGGATATGGATACTATCCGTTGGTTGGAAGAAACGCTTAACCAGCGTAACTGTACCATGATTATTATCTCGCACGATCGTCACTTCTTAAACTCGGTATGTACACATATGGCCGACCTAGATTACGGCGAGTTGCGTCTATTTTCTGGTAACTATGATGAGTACATGGTTGCAGCTACTCAGGCTCGTGAACGTTTACTGGCTGATAACGCAAAGAAGAAAGCTCAAATCGCAGAGTTAAATACATTCGTTGCGCGCTTCTCTGCTAATGCCTCGAAGGCTAAGCAGGCGACTTCACGTGCCAAGCAAATTGACAAAATACAGTTAGAAGAAGTTAAACCGTCTAGTCGCCAGAACCCGTTTATTCGTTTTGAACAATCTAAAGAACTGTTCCGTAATGCGCTTATCATTGAAAATCTATCTCAAGGCTATGATGAAGATTTATTCTCAGACTTCAATGCAATCTTTGAGGTGGGTGAGCGTGTAGCAATTATTGGTGAGAACGGTGTCGGTAAAACTACGCTTTTGAACACTCTCGCGGGTGTACTAGAACCGCGCGCTGGTGAATTTAAATGGTCAGAAAACGCTAACATTGGTTACTACGCTCAAGACCATGCACATGACTTTGCTGAAGACATGAACTTAATGGATTGGATGGGGCAATGGCGTCAAGAAGGTGACGACGAGCAAGTAATTCGTGGATTCTTAGGGCGTATGTTGTTTGGTCAAGACGACATTAAAAAATCTGTAAAAGTGCTTTCCGGTGGTGAGCAAGGACGCATGCTCCTTGGTAAAATCATGATGCATAAGCCAAACATGCTGCTAATGGATGAACCAACTAACCACATGGACATGGAGTCTATTGAATCATTGAATACGGCGCTTGAGCAATACAAAGGAACTTTGTTCTTCGTATCGCATGACCGAGTGTTTGTGGACTCTTTGGCTACTCGTATTCTGGAAATTAAAGACGGTAAGATTAACGATTTCCGGGGAACTTACTCCGAATTCCTAAAGTCGAAAGGAATTGATGGTTAACGATTTATAATCAAAGAAAACCGCCTAACAGGGCGGTTTTTCGTTATATAGAGTAAAGCGTAAGTGGTTAGCGGTTGGTTTGTTTCTTGAATTCTTCATAAGCTTGCAAGGTATCAAAGTTAACCGAGAATACGCTCAACTTGGCAAGGCGGTCTGCATTTTCTATAAACTCAGAGTCTATGATCTGTTTTTGGCTCTTTAATAGATCATTCTCTCTTAATGAAAGATATAGATCTAACGGCTCACGGTTCCCAGTATTGATATAAACAAGGAAAGCTTGATACAAGTACTCTTTGTCAGCTTCTGCTACGCACAGTTGAAAAGCACGATGTTTCAGTGTTAACAACATTGTTTTAATCACTGCTTCAGACTGACTCTCAAGCCACTTATCACGCATATTTCCATTTATTGGCTGAACTGTCGAACACTCAGAAAACTTAGTATTTAAGTTGTCATATGCCGTCTGTACGTCTGCTAATGCGCTTGAGGACAACAGGATCAGGCTACTTACGAGTCGCATCATATACGCACTTCCAGAAGGTTTGTTCTTTACCGCTTGAGGTTAATCGCGCACTATCAGCGATACGGTTAACCAGTTCTTTAGTTACAAAATGACTACTTGCCATTGCTTGACCGAACTTTTCCCAGTCGTGCTCATAAATGGTTTTCAACCTTTTTCCCGCACTCATACGGCCAGAGAAAATTTGTATGAATTGTGAGGATGCAACCGAGGTCGCTAACAGATTACCAAGCGCCACTTTTGATTCGATTTCGTTTAAGTGGTTTTGCATATTGCGGCTGATAACCATGTCATCAATTTTGCAATAAGAGAGAACGCCCATAGTTTTTCCCATGATTAAAATAGAGCATTGTATTGTATAGAAACGTTAGCGGATTAG
Organism: Vibrio coralliilyticus; assembly: GCF_024449095.1. Classification (NCBI taxonomy): domain Bacteria; kingdom Pseudomonadati; phylum Pseudomonadota; class Gammaproteobacteria; order Vibrionales; family Vibrionaceae; genus Vibrio; species Vibrio coralinecrosis. Next base: position 1,677,591 of record NZ_CP024627.1, on the reverse strand, counting down.
GAGCAGCACTTTTCAGATTTAAGATAAGAATCATATTGCGTAACTCTATTAATGATATTTCTATTTAATTACATTATTAATTACCGCTCTAGGTCTTAGGCTGGAAAACTTTAGAACACAGCTAATATAGGTTTGTCAATAAACAGCTTGGATGTGGATATTATCCGGACATAGCTTCAATTCCCAGCCTAAGATATTGCTTTGATGAGAGTCAACACCATGACAATAAAGACAAGAAGAACAATAAATATATTCAAATAATATGTGTTCCTTATTGAATCTACGTCACCTGGGTCTTCCTCGGTCAATGTGCCGAACTTCACCATTGGCTTTCCTTTGAAGTAATTCCTCATGTGGAGTTCAGATGCAATAAAGGACATCCCCCAAAGCCCAGCAGCTATTCCAGCGGCCTTTGGTTCGTAAAAGAAACAGACTATCACGATGCAGATTTTGAAAGCTGTTAATGCGTTGAAGAGCTTGAGTACGTTATCGTTAGTTAGCTTCATTTAAAGTAGTTGAAAATGACTGTACCGACAGAGAGCATATTGCATAAAACTATGGTCGCTAGATGCATTTGGTACGAACTCTGGGCTTTCTCTTCATCGGCTGTGGTGGAAGTTGAGCACCCAAATATAACCATTTTTTTCCCGCTAAAAAGTTTTTTATATGGTTTTCTGAGTGAAGATATGCAGCTGTGGCTATTGCAGCTAGAACGGTAGGCTGTGTCGGACTAAATTTAGTGTTGGCTAAAATTGCTGACCATTGCAAAAAGTGCCCCTGAATTAAGAATCTTATTATTTAGGCTGGGCTTGGGTTCATTAAAAAGAACTCCTGTGATGAAGCTAGTCAAGTTTTCAACCTATCTTGAGTGATTTTCTTGAGCCTTCAATTGTTAGGTAAGCGATTGTGCTCATTGTATTTCTTCCTTGGTTTTCTTTGAGCAAATCGTACCAGTTTTTAACGGTGGGTGCATCGTTGCATAATGACTACTACGTTGGAGAAATTATCGGCTTAGAAGGTGGTGTTTCTGTAATGTGATAGCGTTAAATCGAAACTTGGTAAACTTCAGGGTTTATAACTATACGTCCAAACTGTTTAAAGTTCTGAAATAATCGATAGGCACCTTACTTTTTATTCGTGAAGTCAATGTGAATGTTGTTATCTACTTGTTTTTGCTGAATGCATTCACCCCGCAGATATGTGTATTGTTTGATATTTCAGCTACTGAGATAATCCTGCACCCAATGAGAACAGCAGAAGAAGCTATTGATTGAGAATTCAATAGTTTTGTTATTCACCGGTAAAGGAGCTACACGTGCCATCTGTTGTGGAACAGGTTGATTTACCTCAGCCAATAGAACTTCGCAGTGGCCTTGGTCACCATTCGCGTACTGTCCCCCAAATTCTCCATCCTGAGAACGATGTGGAATTACAACAAACCATCAAGCAGGCTTACGTAAAAAAGCTATCTGTCTATCCTATCGGTAGAGGTAATAACTGGGGGTATGGTTATAAATCGCCTGCCACTGATGGCTGTACACTACTCGACCTAAGTGGCATGAATCGTATCCTGAGCTTTGATGAAGAACTGGGAGTCATCGAAATAGAACCAGGTGTCACACAAGGTCAGGTGTCATCTTATCTTAAGCACACTCCATGGATGCTGGATTGTACCGGAGCAGGGCCAGATACAAGTGTAATGGGAAATGTACTGGAAAGAGGGTTTGGTCATGGTCCTGTGGGTAACCGAAGTCAACACTTTACCATCAGCGAGTTAATATTAGCCAATGGCGAAGTGATGAAGCTTAATCAGAGCGTGCGATACTGTGGTCGAGCGGGACTTGCTGCTAACCTTCACGAATTGTTCACCCAGAATAATATTGCGGTGATCAGCAAAATGAAGTTTGAACTGATGCTCAAACCTGAGTCCAGCTTACGTTGCCTCGTTCGTCTAAAGTCAGCCAATGATTTGCCTGCTTACATCGAAATAATGCGTCGCTTGAAATCAGAAGGTAGTATTGATGGGCTACCGCACTTGGGTAACACCTATCGAATGTTAACCATGATGGAACGATTCAATTTCGCCAAGTGGAGCACTGATGAAGGTGCTAACCTAGGGGATATTGAGTCACTGTGTAAGCAGTACAAGCTGACTCCTTGGTCGGGAGCTTTTGTTATTACCGGTACACATAAAATTGCCAAAGCAAAAGCCGCGCGTGTAAAAGCACTACTCAAATCGGTTGCACAGGTGAATGTAGTTAGCCTATCCACATTGAAGCAGATGAATCAAATTGCTATTAGTGCCAACCGATTTTTGGGCCGTTTGCCTGTCTATCGGCGTCTACAGAATAGCCTTAATGAGTTTACTGAGATGATGGATATGTTAGAGGGGAACCCAAAAGATTTGGCTTTAAAAGGTTGTTATTGGCGTTACCGTGGCAACGTACCGGAAAAAATGAACCCCGTGGAAGACGGAGCGGGTTTTTACTGGGTTGCGCCAACGTTACCTATGCTTGGTGAAGAAGTAGAAAAGTGTATGCGTATTTCAAAACAGGCTTTTGATAAAGCAGGTTTTGAGTTTGGTGTAACTTTGACTGCCGTTAACGCATATATGTGTCAGGCAATAATCAGCATTTATTATGATGCAGGCAATCCAGACGAAGTGAGTCGAGCGACAGACCTAGTAAAAAAACTTCGAACCCTCTATCAGCATTATCAATGGCCTTGCTATCGACGTGCTGTCGATGAGATGCCATTCCGTCGCGATCACGAACTTGAAAAAGATGCATTAACGCTGCGTAGCAGAATCAAAGCCGCATTTGATCCTGACAACATTGTTTCTCCTGGTCGTTACCAAATGGATGTGTCTTATCCATTTACGATGGAGGATCAATCATGATCTTAAGGAGCAGACGTATCTCCAGTGATGAGGACTTTCAGGCGTTTGCCAAGCACTATCAATCGATATCAGGTAATAAAACTAGGGTCGAACATCTACAAAGTCGAACATGTGTGCGTGCATTTTTTGATTCAAAAGGAGAGATGTGTGCAGGGTATTCAGTGAACTGCGGTAACCCTTTGGTCTATATGGCTGACTTACCAGTAGATATGAAGGAGCATCCCCTTCAATATGCAACGGAAAATATTGTTGAAGGTGGGGGGCTTTGGGTTGAACGAGCGCTTTCTGACTTTGAGCGTGGGTTTGTCTTTATTTATGCTAGCTGGGAAGCATATCGCATGAAGAAACGCTATTTCATGTCAGGTGCTCGTAACCCTAAAGTTGCCGAGAGGCAGAAGTACATTTACCCTCATGTCCTATTTGAAGGCCCAACTGAGAAGTTTGATTATGTCTGTATGCTATACTGCCGGCGTCAGTATATTCTCTTTCAGATTGGGCTCTTCATTTCACGATACTGGATTGTTCAGCCGATTAAAAAATGGTTTAGAAGTCTGAAAGCAGTGACTACCTAAGTGGAATTTATCAAGAGCCTGTACAAGGCTCTTTTCAGCTAGGTACGCTACAAGGACCGTGTTAGCGCTGCCAACAAAATCCCAAATGTGATTGATAAAAGTGGCCTTTTCAAAACTAGCGTGCCAATGGCGGTCACTAGCAAAGCAACTTTAGCTCCTATGTCTCCAGTAATAAATAATGGCGCAATAATCGCTACTAGCACTGAGCCCGACATGGCGGCTATAAATTGTTGTACTCGCTGACTAATTGGAATGTAGGACATCACGTATATACCACCCCAACGTGTAATGATGGTTACCACAGTCATGATGGCAATAATCGCCAAAGTGCCAAATTCTGTTGTCTCAATGTTCATTGTTTTTATCTCCTACCAGCACTCCAGCAATACCCCCAGTCAGTGCTCCTACAATCACGTGGGCATTCTCTGGTAGGTACAAATACGCGATAATCGATGAGAATGCAGCAGATACCCAGATAATGTAGATGCCATGGTCTTTATTTCCCTCAAGTACCATAGTCAGTAGAAAGCAGCCCATTACCATATCAATACCATAAGCTGCTGGGTTTTGAATTGCGTTACCAAAATAAACACCAACCCAAGTACCAATAATCCAGAAAATCCAAAGCGCTAGACCTCCACCAAACAAAATTCCTAGTCCTTTTGAGTGGTCATTATTAGCAAACGCTTTCATGGACATCGCCCAGTTAGCATCTGAAGCAAATAGCATTACGCTGTAACGTGGTAAAGCTTTCATTGTTCTGATATGAGGGTATAGCGTTGCCCCGATCAGAAGATGGCGAGCATTAATCGCAAATACCGTGATAGCCAAAGGAATAATAGGGACTTGCACGCCCCAAAGGTCTAACGCACCAAACTGAGAAGCGCCTGCAAATACCAGAGTGCTCATCCACAAAGCTGAGGATTCACTTAGACCGACTTGAACAGCAGCTAGACCAAAAGCTGTACCAAAGACCACAACAAATATTGAGATCGGTAGCAAGCTAATAAAGCCTTGTTGTACTGATTGATACTCTAGTTTTAGTTCTTTTTCGAGCATGTAATTAGCCATCTTTTGAGTAATAAGAATTGAAATAAACAGTAAACTGAAATGATGCAATCGAAAAGCGAATAATTCAGAATTCACTCATTTCAAAATCGAATAATGATCGTTTGACGCCATAAATTAACAGCTAACAACAGACTTGCGTTTGTGTTCTTGACTCTGTGTGGTGTGTCTGAAACGTTGAGGAGAGAGTGTGAATGGAAGCCATTGTTCATCGCAAACACTGACTTCCAAAGGTTTAAGAGCTTATACGTGTTGTTAAGATAGTGAAGGTGACCTCAGCTCGTTCCATTAAGCAGTTTATGCTCTAAATGTTGCAGCCACAGTGCTGGGTTCCCGTAGTAGTCACTGTGTTGCAGGCTTATATACTGTCCGTCTGATTCAGCGACAAAAGTCGGGTAGCTGGTTACATTTAACGCCTTCATAAGCTGCTTTGAGGCTTTAATTTTAGCTATTTCTGGCTGCTCTTGATTTGCGAGTGCCTGATGCCATTCTACTAAATTTCCTCCTAGATTCTGCATGACCTTAGCAAGTATTGCTGGCTGAGTTATATCGCTGCCATCGAAATAATGTGCCCGTTGAATCTCCTTCAAACTCTTCAAAGATGAGATCCCAAGGGATTCTGCAAGCAAGATAGCTCTTGTTGGTAAGAAAGAATCAAGAATGAACTCTTTGTTACTGGCTACCTTGCTTAGGTATGATTCACCGAACTTGGCGTCTGTCCGCTCTGAGATATGTTTGTCGCTGTGTAAAATATGTTGTCGAAAATCAGGTTTGACAGAGCGATATGACACCATACCACCAGGGTGCAAGCAAAGGTCAAAATGTGCATGATTTTCAATCATTTCCATTAGTGGGGTAGCGCCGTAGCACCAACCACACATTGGGTCGTAAAAAACGTGAACTTTTACCACTCCATTTCTCCTTTGTGAACTTTTGCGCCAATACTTAGAGCCACGGGTAACGCCGCTTCAGCGTATTTTTCATTCATTTTTTCAATCAGCTGCTCGCTGTTTTCAGTGGTTTGCTTTGCTTGCTTAAAGTCTTTTAGATACTGCTGAGAGTATTGAATAGAATTCACATCTAACTTTGTACCCGATAGCATATGTCCTGGGACAACAATTTCAGGTTTTAGTGACTGTATTTCATTCAATTGTTTAGACCAAAGCGCTTGGCTATCATCACTTTGAGCATCGGCCATCCACAAGTGAAGGTTCGTACCATAGATTGAAACATTTCCTAGCACCGCTTTTTCAGAAGGGATCCATAGATATGGTCGATGGGCAATGTCGCCATCATTACCATGGATTTCAATGGTATGACCGTCAATGGTTAAATTAGAGGCCGTATAGGCATCTGGAATGTAAGGTTTTACTGGCGCGTTAGCTCCCATACGAGGTGCCCAAACTTTCAGTTTGGTTGGTAGCTTTTCCTCAATGACTTTTCTCACAGCAGGTGTTGTAATGATTTGAGCCTCTGGGAATAATTCATGGAGAACTTCCGCACCAAAATAGTAATCAGGGTCTGCCTGACTAATAAAAATAGTTTTCAGAGGTTTTCCTGCGTCTAGAACCTTGGCTGCAATGCGAAGAGCATCTGCTTTTGTAAATCCAGTGTCGACGACCATCACTTCTGTGTCTCCGACAATGAGTGTTGAATTGACGTAGAAACTGTTTTGGTCAGCACTGTAAACATCAAAAGTGAGGTTCGATTGTTCTGCAGCATAAGTGTGAGTTGCAATAAGCATTGAAGCCGCAAGTAATGTCAGTTTTTTCATCATTCTCTCCATTAACAGGGTTGTGTGTGGACGGGAGAATAGTAGGGCATTGACCTGTTCTGAAAAATACCACAAAGTTAACAACATTATTTCTTAAATCGAGCATATTATGGATAGAGTGACTGCAGCAAAAGTGTTCATTGATGTCGCACAGTCGGGAAGCTTTACCGCCACAGCTGATAGGTTAGACATGTCGAGGCCAATGGTGACAAGATATGTTGAAGCGATGGAAGATTGGCTAAATGTACGGCTCTTGCACCGTACGACAAGGAAAGTCTCTCTCACTACTGCAGGAGAAGCGTGCTTTAAACAGGTTGAGCAATGGCTAAACCAGGCTGATAAGTTATTGGCTATTACGGATACCGCTAATGAGCTAACCGGAACGGTGAGAATCGCGACCAGCATGTCGTTTGGTTTTGCTCAATTAGTACCTGCAATTACTGATTTTATGAATCTGCACCCCAAAGTCAGCATTGATATCGATCTTCAAGATTCAGTAACCGATATGGCAGACAACCAAATTGATTTGGCGATCAGAATTGCTTCCAACCCAGATCCCTCCTTGATTGGTAAGCCCATTGCTGTGTGTGATTCTGTGATTGTTGCTTCCCCGAGTTATGCTAAACAAATACAAGTCAGTGAACCAGAAGACCTCTCTCAGCTGCATTGTTTGGGTTACAAAAACTTTCAGCGCCATGTATGGCATTTAAGTAAAGGAGCAGAACATCGAGCGGTGGAAGTGCAGTGTCAGTTAACAGCCAACGAAGCAACTGTTTTGCTGCATGCGGCAATTAACGGAGCGGGATTAGCGGTTCAGCCGAGATATCTCGCTGATGAGTATCTTGCAAGTGGCAAACTTGTCGAAGTGCTTCCTGAATGGAAACCTCAACAAATGAAGGTCTACGCTTTGTATTCTTCTCGAAAGCACTTGTCGGCAACAGTACGCTGTCTTATCGACTTTTTTGAACAGTATCTTTCCTAGATAAACTAGCTGAGCAAGCCAAAAAGCTATCCCCCAGGAGAATTGAGGGATAGCGATATATTATGACTAAGGGTTGTCGACACGGTACCAGAAACATTGTTTTGAGTTAGTTCTAGCATCTAACATCCACGTGTAGCTGCAATGGCTGTCATAGCTATAACGACCCACATCAATAGTATAGGGGCCAAATGACTTATCTTGTAATGATTGAAAACGCCCGTTATACAACAGCGAAAAATGCAGATGTGGCCCTGTGGATGAGCCACCTTGGCATAAGGCGACGTTTTTCTGGCTAGCATAGGTGCCGATTTTTTGGTTCTTAGCCACCCAAGCTCCATCTTGTACTTCGATCCCATCCATGTGGTAATAGTTTGTTGCCCATCCATTCTTTGCTGTCACTCTTAGTTGGCAACGAGAAAATACAGAAACGTACCCTTCATGTGCTGCTGTGACGCTATAAGTTTGTCCTCCCCAGCGCGGCCAATCATAAGAGACATCAAGCGATGAGAGCGGAAACCCTGATCCTGTGTGTGAGTGTGGACCATTGGGTATCCAGTTATAGCCAGCTCTCCATGGCCATTGCATCTCAGGGGGGGAGACGAAAGAGATATCTTCAACAAATGTTGGTGAGCCAAACTGTTGATAATAAAATGCCTGCCATTTAGGCCATTGTTCAATATTCTGCAGTGATGACACGATGGCATAGGTGGCAGCACGATCTATCGTGTTTGACTGCTGTCTGACGTGATAGAAAAGTTGCGAAAGGCGATTTGCTACATGTCGAATTTCACTTCTAAAGTGTTCTAACTCAGATATTGATAACGTATGAGCCGGCGACCATTCGTGAGATGCGGCTAGTGTGGCCAAGACCACCCGAGGATCCACGCCCATAGCACCACTCCAATGGTTCAGTTCTTCTTCTAATGCTAGCCATTGGGAGCCTTTAGCAAAGTGATCAGACATTGAAAAGGGGTATTTAATTGGTCTGTATACGAATCTTCCGTCTGGTATCAGAGTCGGGATATTGTGCGTTTCTAGAGTAGAAATATTAAGGTTTCCTGTGTCAATGACAGGCAGAAGTGAGTGTGTATGGCCTTGTATACTGAAAAGTAATAGCAAGACACCCAATAGTGTTTTCATGACGTTCTCCAACCAACTGTTATAACGGCAAGCTCCAATGTGTAGAACTTACGAGCTGACAGCTGATTCATTGAAGAACAACTGCTCGTGGACCTATCTCTTATGCATTGTTGGCTTGCGTGCGTATGACTGGCAAAATTGCCAATGTATTTAAGCCTTATACGGTGTAATGTTCTGGTTATATATTGAATAGAACAAAACGTGACCGTTATGAAAGTGTAATGAGTTGCCCGATTAGTGCCAAAATCGACTTTTGTCGTACGCTGTATAGAATATTGAACATAAGAAAGTCGGGTAACGAGTCATGAGGTGTAATGAAGAGATGAGCGTTCTGATCACAAAGGCTTTAAACGGATGTACAAAGATAATTACGCTGCGATGCATGGCATGGAAGAAGCTTCCATGCCATCCCCACAACACTGATGTTTATTACTTTTAGAAGATAATCACTGTTAAAGTGAATACCGTCTAATATTTGAAGTTTGCAACAATTTGCTCCAACTTATGGCTAACACCGGATACTTGCTCACTACAGCGTACTGAACCTGCAACGACTTTATGCGTATCTCCTGCTAGATGTGCGATTTCCGTGATGTTTCGGTCAATATCAGCGGATACCATAGATTGCTCTTCTGAAGCGGTAGCAATTTGAGTATTCATATCAGACATTTCATTGATACGTAGCGCCATATTATCTATCGCTTTTACCACGTCTTTAGTGCTCGCGTTAGTGCGGTGAGCTTGCTCAAGGCTGGTGGACATTTTGGCGACGGTTTGTTGGATGCCTGAGGTTAGTGTTTGAATAGTCGTTTCAATTTGATGAGTAGAATTATTGGTCATCAGTGAAAGTTGTCTTACCTCATCAGCGACTACGGCAAAACCTCGGCCGTTTTCACCTGCACGGGCAGCTTCAATCGCGGCGTTTAATGCAAGTAGGTTGGTTTGCTCGGCAATACCTTGAATGGTGGCGATGACCTGATTGATCTCCTTACTTTGCTCAGCTAAGTCTTCAATCAAGTTTTGCGAGTCTTCAATGTTTGATGACAGCGTTTGTATACTTTCGCTGGTGGAATGCGTTACCTTGAGGGCGCTATCAGCTTCATACTTCATGCTTTCAGCGTTTTGTGCTGCTGACTCGATATTGGCAGTAATTTCGTTGCTGGTCATTACGAGCTCGTTCACAGCAGTTGCTACTGACTCAGACTGTATTTTTTGCTGTTCTGCGTTGTTCATGCTTTTAGCGGCAGCGTGCTCAGAACTGCATGAGCTTTCACTCAATACTGTCATTACGTTTGCCAATTCTTTAATGTGACCATGTAACTGGGAGATAAATCGATCAAAAGAGTTAGCAAGCTGGGCCAGCTCATCATCCCCTTTGGCATTCATACGCACCGTGAGATCACCATCACCGCTGGCAATGTTCTCCATAAGTGTGTTTATAGCTTGAATTCGACTGAGTATGGTTCTTCCGATAAGGAGTAGCATACTGGAAAGTAAGACTACAATGGCTCCTCCAATTAAGAAAAGCTTATTTTTGATGTCTGAGGATTTTTGAGAAATGACTTGGCTTATCTCAGTTTGGAGCCCATTAATGGCTTTTTCGGTATTGTGAACGTTAGATCTGAGTGCGCCTCTAACCCCGTCGCTAGAAGTCAGACCTAGAACTTCACATGCTTCAACGAGCTTTTCGGCGTTTCGTTGGTATTGATTGAATACAGGCTGAAGATCAACAGGGACATGCTTACTAGTAGAGAACTTATCGATAGCGGCCAGCAGGGCAGCACTGGTTTCCTTGTCGGTATTCGCGAGATATCGGTAATCTGCTTCCATTAACTCAAGCAGCTCAACCTCTAAAGCGAAACTGTCTTTATCGGCCGCTGCCACTTTCAATGCTTTTCTTGCTTGTTCCAATTCTGAAATTAAATTCGAGGAGGATTCAACGCCCTCAATGGTATTCACTTGATCAACCAGTTGATGAAATTGAACCTGATACTGATTCAGAGTCGATATAATCGTTGATGTACGTTCTTCCATATCAAGGTTGTGGGACTTTAAAACGGCGGTGAGAGCCGTTAAACGTTCCGATAATTCTTCAAATGTTTTGTCGAAACGCTGTGGGTATTTCATATCTTTCCGTGCCAGAAAATCTTTTTCGTGACGACGTAACATGAGTAGGTCAACGGAACTTTGTAAGTTATCGATGGCAGCGTTTTCTAGAGACTTCAAGTTGTTAAAGCTGATTTGCTCGTAATAAGCGTACAAACCGACACTGACGAGTAAAGTTAAATTGATAAGAATAAGCTTAGCGCGAATGGAAAAAGAAAAAGCAAACTGTTCTGATTTAGGTGATCCGCTCATGGACACCTCCCTGTAGCCTGATGACGTTGGATATTCGCTTAAATTATGTACATTATGACAGTTTTGTTAATGCGAATATAAAACTAATAGCACTAGGGAAGCGTTTTGCAAGCTAGAAGGCCGCAAATATAATTTTTTATCACCTTCTACCACAGCTAAGCTGAGGCATTTCACTTATTCCTCCTCACATTTTTTGGAAGTTGAACCCTTAAAATACAACTATGGTCTAATCTGAACGACTATTGCTGATAAATCTCAGGTGGTAAGCTTATATCAAATATAATGAAAGGGATTAGATATGACGTTTCCTTACAACAACATAGTAGTACTCACAGGGGCTGGAATTTCAGCCGAGTCAGGAATCCAAACGTTTAGAGCTCAGGATGGCTTATGGGAAAATCACCGCATTGAAGATGTAGCAACGCCAGAGGGATTTGAACGCAACCCTGATCTTGTACAAGAATTCTACAACCAGCGTCGCTTCAAACTTCAGGAAAAGGGTATAGAGCCGAATGCAGCCCACCTTGCTCTAGGGCGCCTTGAAAAGGAATTAGAAGGCACTGTTACCCTCATCACGCAAAATATCGACAATCTACATGAGCGTGGCGGTAGTCAAAATGTAATCCATATGCATGGAGAACTATTGAAAGCAAGATGCAGCGAATCAAATCAGGTGGTTGAGCAGAAAGGAGAGGTGAACACAGGTGATCTTTGCCATTGTTGTCAGATCCCTGCTCAGATGCGCCCTCATGTTGTATGGTTTGGAGAAATGCCTCTACGAATGGGTGATATCTATGAATCGTTAGAGAAAGCTGATTTGTTTATTTCAATAGGTACTTCTGGGGTCGTGTATCCAGCCGCAGGCTTTGTACATGATGCAAAAATGCATGGAGCTCATACGCTAGAGATTAACTTAGAGCCAAGTGCCATTGAGAGTGAGTTCGAAGAAAAACGATATGGCAAGGCAAGTATAGAGGTGCCTAAGCTGGTTGAGGAAATTTTGGCTCTGCAGGAATCAGAGGTTAAATAAAATAAGCTCAATTGCTCTCGGCGCGTTTGCGTTGAGAGTTTTTCATTTCATACATAGCTTTATCAGTTTTTATCAGGTTTTCTTTTAAGGTTTCAGGTGTTGAGGACTCAATACCGTAGCTGAAGAGTATCTCTTCTTTAATAAGTTCCTCTTTGATTCGCTCGATAAAAGCTTCACCTTCTCCAGGGCCAACCACAATCACAAATTCATCTCCGCCGATACGAAAGGCCTTGTCTGTTGGATTAACCGATGCATTAACAGCTTGTGCAAAGCGAATAATGGTTAAATCGCCACTGGCGTGGCCATGCGTGTCATTGATTTGCTTTAGACCATCCAAGTCGATATATATTAAATCGAATCGTTTACGATCAATCGAGAACAATTTTTTTCGGTTAAATAGGCCTGTCAGTTCATCCGTGTAAGCGTGCTCGTTCATTTGACGAAACAGTTGGGTGACACCAAAAGCAATTAATAGGTAGGCAATTTGAATTCCACCATCTTCAATCAGCGTATGAGTAAACTCGTTATTGTCTGCCCATCTATCTAGAGCGGGTATTTCAGTCAAGATATCATACGCTTGATCAGCGATTAGTAGTATTAAGCCCCACTTTAGGAAGTTGTTATTGCGATAAATTCCCCGAGAAACAGAGTAGATAAAGAGAAGAACGAGCAGAGTATTGGTTTCGAAAAGAAGGTCACTATAGGATTCTGGATGTGTTTGATAACTGATTGCCGTAACCAATATCGCAAGACCAGAAAGTACGCAGAAGCCAGATAGGAACCTTTTGTATCTTACAATCATAGTGCCCTCGGCTTAGGTGAAACCAATAAAGCGGCCAGAGCCGCTTTATTAAGTATATAACTGAAAACAAGTTTACGTGTTTAGTTATCGACTTTTAGTTTTTGAAAGTACTCATCGTAAAGCACACTTGCCTCTCCAACTTCGTCTTGCCAAGTACCGCTGTCCATCACTTCCTGCGGAGGGAAAATGCTTGGATCATTTGCAAACTCTTCAGGCAGTAGTTTATGAGCAGTAGCGACTGGTGTCGGGTAACCGATTTCTAGAGCGATCTTGGCGGCATTCTCAGGACGTAATAGGAAGTCGATCATCTTATGGGCTGCATCAACATTCTTTGCTTCAGCTGGAATGGCTAGGCTATCCATCCAGAAGATCGTGCCTTTTTCTGGCCAGATAATATCAATAGATGCACCTTCTTGACGTGCCATGTATGCAGAACCATTCCAAAGCATGCCAAGAGACACTTCACCAGCTAAATATGGATTTGCAGGGAAGTCTGAGTTGAACACTAATACGTTTGGCATCAGCTTTTTCAGCTCTTCGTAGGCTGCTTTAATTTCGTCTGGGTTGGTTGTATTTGGCGAGTAGCCAAGCTTAGTCAACGCAATATGGAAAACTTCACGTGAGTCATCCATTAGCATTAATTGACCTTCCCACTTGCTGTCCCACAAGTCGTCCCATTTAGTAACGGAAGACTTATCTAGCATGTCAGAGTTAATACCAATGCCCGTCGCACCCCAGATATAAGGGATAGAATAATTGTTGTTTGGGTCGAAAGGCTTGTTCAAGAAGTTGGTATCAAGGTCAGTGAAGTGTGACAGTTTCTTCTTGTCGATTTCTTGCAGCATACCTTCTTTACGCATCTTAGAAACGAAGTAAGTAGACGGTACTACCAAATCGTAACCAGATCCTTGAGTCTTAAGCTTAGCGTACATGCTTTCATTTGACTCGTAGGTAGAGTAAATAACCTTAATTCCCGTTTCTTTCGTAAAGTCTTCAAGAACTTCATTTGGAATGTATTCAGACCAGTTATAGAAGTAGAGTTCTTGATCAGCAGCCATTGCAGGGGAAGCAATTAACGTCGCTGCGCAAAGTGCACTTGCATAGAATTTACTTTTCATTCTTTTTCCGTTTTGTTTTTGCTGAATCAGTCAATCGTCAACCCTGACGATATTTGGAGATTAAGCCGTGAGTAAGGATGTTTATCGTAACGACAAACCATACAGAGAAGAATTATATCAGCCAATAACGAAAATAGGCAGCTCATGCTGCCTATTTCGAAGAAAATGAATGCTTATTGACCTGATTTGAGCTTCATAAAGTAATCTTCATATTTTACCGTCATACTGCCAATGGCATCTTGCCATTCGACACGGTCAAGGTCTTCTTGAGAAGGGAAGAGTGGGGCGACATCTTTAAACTTCTCATTGGATACTTGAACTGCTGTAAGGTATCCAGTGTCACGCGAAATTTGTTCTGCAATCTCTGGCCTTAGGAGAAAATCAATCATCTTATGAGCAGCATCTACATTTTTTGCACCGGATGAAATTGCAAAGTTATCCACCCAGCCAATTCCTCCTTCTTTAGGAAATATAAGCTTGAGGTTCATGCCTTCACTTTGAGCGGCTGCCGCACTGCCATTCCACAACATGCCTACGCCGACTTCGCCTGACATATAGGGTGCACCCGGATTATCAGAGTTAAACACTAGTACGTTAGGCATTAATTTTTGCAGCTCAGCATAAGCTTCATCGATTTGCTTCGGATCGGTTGAGTTACCCGAATAACCCAGTTTGCGTAGTGCAATATGGAATACTTCACGTGTGTCATCCATCAGCATGACCTGACCTTCAAGCTCTGGATTCCACAAATCTGCCCAGCTTTGAAAATCATTAGGGTCATACATATCGGCGTTTACGGCTAGACCAGTAATCGCAACAACGTGAGGGATAGAGTAGTCATTGCTTGGGTCATAAGGTTTATCTAGATAGTTTTTATCCAGATTATTAAAGTTGCTAATCTTAGATTTATCGATTTTTTGCAGCATACCTTCATCGCGCATTTTGGCGACGAAATACGTCGAAGGTACAACTAAATCGTAACCTTGATTGTGTGTCTTTAGCTTGGCGTATAAGGTTTCATTTGACTCGTAAGTTGAGTAGATAACCTTAATACCTGTCTCTTTGGTAAATTGTTCCAGAAGGCTGCTACTGATATATGGCCCCCAGTTCATAAATACCAGTTCTTTGTTTTCATCGGCGAACACTGAACTTGAGAACAGTGAAAGCGCACATGCACTACCAGCTAAAAAAGTAGCCCATTTTTTCATTGACGTTAGCTCCAAACCAAACGTTGCCGAATGCTCTTGAGTAATCACGTAAGCATAAACGGCGGTCGATAGAAAAACAGAATGACATCAAGCCATTCTGTTTCGTGAAATAAGGTGTAAATCTATTTAACTTTTTCTCTCGCGAGTAACTGAGAAATCACGACTAAGATGAGTGACACAATCAGCATGACAGTGGCAAGCGCGTTCACTTCTGGAGAGATTCCCACTTTAACCATTGAATAGATCTTGAGTGGTAATATCTCATAAGTTGGTCCTGTCACAAATGAACTAATGATGACGTCATCCAGTGATAGAGTAAAACTCAGCAACCAGCCTGCCGCCACAGCGGGTTTCGCCAGTGGCAGAATGATTTGTTTGAGAATAATCCATTCACTAGCACCAAGGTCTTTGGCTGCCTCAAGCATTTTTACATCAAAGCCATTTAAGCGGCTGTAAATCGTAACCACAACAAAAGGTAAACAGAAGGTAATATGCGCAATCAACAGGGTGAAAAAGCCCAGTTGTGCACCCAAAACCAAAAACAGCGCAAGCAACGAGATAGCCATTACAATATCGGGTGACATCATAACCACGAATAACATGCCGTTGACTGCGCTTTTCCCTTTAAACGTATAACGGAATAGGGCAACGGCCGTTAGACTTCCGATCATTGTTGCTGCAGTCGCCGAAAAAACCGCGACATTCAATGAGTGCCAAGCCGCTTGCATTAAGCTGTCATTATTAATTAACGTTTCGTACCACTTGGTGGTAAAGCCTCCCCATTTCATGCCGAATTTATTGGCATTAAATGAGTTGACGATCAACACGATGATTGGCAAATACAGAAATGCATAAACCAATGCCATAAAGCTAAATCTAACTGTACGTCCCATTAGTTTAGCTCCACTTTTTTATTCAATAACTTACCGGCTCGGTAGTAGGCATAGAGCATGATCGCCATGGCAATAGTCAGTGCGATACTCGTCGCGGCGCCAAATGGCCAATCTCGAGCATTAAGGACCTGGCTTTTAATCACGTTACCAATGAGCAAGTTCTTCGCCCCACCAAGTAGATCTGCAATGTAGAACATGCCTAAAGCAGGCAGAAGCACTAGTAGGCAACCACCTATAATACCTGGCATCGTCAGTGGCAAAATCACTTTTGTGATCGTCTGAAATTTGTTCGCGCCCAGATCTTTCGCCGCTTCAATGTAAGTATCATCAAGTTTCTCGATAGCTGAATAGAGTGGCAAAATCATAAATGGCAGTAGGATATAGACTAAGCCGATCATCACCGCTGTCTCGGTATACATCAGACGAATAGGTTTTTCGATGATTTCCATTGCCATTAGGGATTTATTCAATACTCCTTGAGTCCCAAGCACAATCTTTAGGCCATAAGTCCGGATCAGTGAGTTTGTCCAAAAAGGCACAATCACTAAAAACAGCATGATAGGTCGCCATTTCTCTGGCATTTTTGCGATGATGTAAGCAAAAGGATAACCAATCACCAAACACAGTAATGTTGCTACAATCGCCATATAGAAAGAATGCCATAGCACTTTTGCATAGAGCGGATCCATCAAACGAAGGTAGTTATCGAACGTAAATGTCAGTTCAATCAGATTCGCTTCATCACGGGTCAGAAAACTGGTACCAATGATCATGAGGTTGGGCACAAGCACAAACAGCGCTAGCCAACCGACAATCAATGTGATGATGGCGTTCTGCAGATTAAGCTTTTTGCTTATCATTAAGAACCACCTCCCAGCTTTCAACCCAAGTGATCGCCACTTTCTGGCCTAATGAATGGTCAACATCAGGATCATCCTCATTGAAGAACTCACTCACCATAACGCGAGTCCCTGAGTCGAGTTCAATCACTGAGTCTAAGGTCATGCCTTTGTACGTACGTTCTGTTACGTGGCCAACAATCCCTTTTTGTTCGGATTCGTTAATTTCTTCTAATCGGAGATCTTCCGGGCGGAGCAGGACTTGAAGTTTGTCTCCTGTCAGAGCTTCGTTATCGTAGTAAACAATCGATTCAACACCTTCAATTTCAGCGCGAATTCGCTTCTCATCGATACGTTCTATCATGGTTGCGTCAAATACGTTGATTTCACCAATAAAGCGAGCAACAAATAAATTCTTAGGCTCTTCGTAGATCTCGCGAGGCGAGCCGTCCTGTTCAATGATGCCGTCGCGCATCACAATAATGCGGTCTGACATTGAAAGCGCTTCTTCCTGATCGTGTGTGACAAAGATAAAGGTGATGCCAAGCTGGCGCTGAAGCTGTTTAAGCTCTATTTGCATCTGTTTACGCAATTTGTAATCGAGAGCTGACAGAGATTCGTCAAGTAATAAAACCTTGGGTTTGTTGACTACGGCACGTGCAATCGCGATACGTTGTTGCTGACCGCCCGAAAGCTGATGTGGTTTACGTTGCGCCATTTTTTCAAGACGCACCATTTTCAATGCTTCGATGACACGCGGTTCAATGTCAGTGGAGGGGACTTTCTGCATACGCAAGCCAAAGGCAACGTTGTCAAAAACGGTCATGTGTGGGAACAAGGCGTAACTTTGGAATACAGTGTTGACGTGTCTTTGCTCAGCAGGAACATGAGTGACATTCTGACTATCAAGAATGATGTCACCATTATCAGCGGCTTCAAAACCGGCAATCATCCTTAATACAGTGGTTTTACCACAGCCTGACGGACCTAAAATGGTTAGAAATTCACCATGATTCACATCAAGGTTAAGATTTCTGATAATCTCTTTGCCATCAAAACTTTTGCTTATACCAGTTAAACGGATAACTGGCTGTCCTGCGTGTTGTTTAGCGTTCAACGTCTGTCTTTCTCCCAATCGGCCAACAGAAATGACCCGTAGTTACACAAATTAGAGGCGCGCATCATAATCACCAAAAGTGTGAAATCAAAGTATTTTCTTACCTTGAAACACAAAAAATTTTGCAGGTTAAGGTAAACATTTTTTACCATACTGTTTTAAGGCGACTCTAATGCTTTAAACATAGAAAACTTATGGCAAATTTAGGCTTTGATTGCGCAGTTAATGGTCAATTATCAATCATATGGGTAATAAAGCAAGCAGATGAGTACGAATCGATTTTGGACTTGGTAAGGTTTCAGTATAATGTCTGGATGTCGTAACATAACTCTTAATCAACAAGTTAGCTTAGTGCATGATGTATTAAGCGCTGGGTTCAATAATGAATAATGATATTGAAAAAGATTTCAATTTAGGTGGAAGTGTTGAGCGTGCTCTTTCTGGTGACTACGAACTTAAGGTAGGCGAAGTGCTCAGAGAAGCGTGGAGCCATACAATCAAAAACTTTTTGTCGTTTTCTCCCGCTATTGTTGTCTTACTCGTCGTTCAGTTAGCGATTTTCTATATCGCGCTTAAACTGCAGTTAGGTGAACCATCTATTCTCTTTGATGCGTTCACAAATCCAGAGGCGTTTGAGCCTCGTATGATCCAAGCCATCTTTATTGCTAATTTCAGTTATGAAGTGGTGAGTGCTCCTATTTATGCTGGCGTTAGCTTAATGGCGATGAGCCACGCAGCAGGCCTATCTACGAAGCCTCGCCATATCTTGAAGGGGCTTCAGCATACCATGCCTGTAATTCTGGCGACTCTGTTTAGCTTATTGCTTCAAGGTGTTGCTGGCATGATTCTGCCATTCCTTTCTATGTATCTGTCCCTTGCGTTCAGTAACTCTATCCTTCTCATTTGTGAGAAGCAGATCCCACCGATGCAATCTTTACTGCTGTCATTACGTGCGGTGAATAAAAAGATTTTTGTTTTGGCAGGGATCTACTCGTTGGTTATGCTAATGTTCGTTGCTGCAGCCATGTTCTATGGTCTTGGTTTGATTCTTGTTTTACCGTTCTTCTTTCACGTGAAGGGCATAATCTATCGCAATATGTTTGGTATCAAACTCAAGATTGTCACAACGGATAGACCGAAAGATGAGGATGACAATGACGACGATTCACAAGTGTTCAATGCGTAAAAGTGAATTCATTGCTATCGCTACAGCTGGCTTAATCGCCAGCTGTAGTTTTTATAGCTACGAGAAAAATGAAGCACAGGAACGTGAACGCAGGAAGCAGGCTCAAATGCCAGAGTATTCGATTTCATTTGACGGTCACTCTGTGGGTCAAGCGCCAGACTTTTCAGCTATCACGGATGTGAAGGCAAAGAAACAAGCATTTTTCGACTATTTACGCCCAGGTATCGCCTTTGAGAACCAACGTATCCTCGATGAACGAAAGCGTCTAAATAAGATACAAGCTCGCTTACAAGCTGGGCAGCTTTCGAGTAATGATACGAATCATGCAAAGCGATTAGGCGAGCTTTATAACGTTGAACTTGAACCTTTTGGTATAAACCAACAATGGCTGGATCAAATGTTTCATCGCGTTGATGTGATACCGGAAGCCTTGGTTTTGGTTCAAGGGGCCAATGAATCTGCTTGGGGGACCTCACGCTTTGCGATTCAGGCAAACAATTACTTCGGTCAGTGGTGTTACAGCACAGGCTGTGGACTGGTTCCTATGGCGAGAGGTGAGGGGATGACTCATGAAGTCGCTAAGTTCAGTTCAGTACAGCAGTCGATTCAAGGTTACTTTATGAATGTGAACCGTAATCTTGCTTATGAAGATCTACGAGAAATTCGTTATCAACGCCATCTTAGTGGCGAAAGCCTCACAGATACTGATGCAGCGATTGCTCTGACCAATGGCCTGTTGAAATACTCTGAGCGGGGTGAGGCCTACGTCAAGGATTTACAAGCGATGATCAGGCACAATCAGGCGTTCTGGGAAGCGCCCCTAACTAAAGAATAAGTACCGCATAATCAATGAAAAAACTACCGTTAGCCTTTTTAGCAGCTACCCTCTCAACTGTGGTGGCACTGCCTGTCTCTGCTCAAGAATACATGTTTACCTACTCGAAGCTCTTTACTCACATGAAGCAAAATGTGAAAGAAGGACATGAAGACGTCAAAGTCGGGTTCTTTTTCCTCAATGCGGATACAAAACAAAACTGCATTATCGAGAAAGCATGGATGGAAAAAGAAGAACACTATGAAGAGTTAAAGTCTTCTCCTTACCACGAACTGATCGTTCCATTGGATAACAATCTTAAATCAGCTAACCCTCTGGTTTTTGTTCAAACTCCAAGAGATCAACGCTGTGATTTCTCAATGGTTGTGATGACTAGAGAGCCGCTTAAAGGCAAAGTTACTTATGAAGACGTTGAGAAATTAATGCCACAAATGCAGACGATGCTCGAGGATCTGGGGGGAATGTTTGCGAGTTGGTTTACGCCCGACGTTGAAGGCGTGACACTGGAATTCGCTGACAAACTGAACTCTAAAGTTGAATTCTCTGATGGTTCTAGCAAACCTATCATGGAAGGTAAAGTTCAGGTTGCTTTATCGGATATTGGTAAGGGGGGCTTTATGATACTGCCACAGGAAACAGCAAGAGTATTACCGTATTTACCAAAAGCAAAGTAATACTCGGATATACAAAAGGGCCGTAAATACGACCCTTTTTTAATACTCAATGTGTTTAGATGTTAGTGACGTCAAGTTGTAAATTCGGATCAAACTCTTGAACTCTATCTTCGTCAACGATCTCTTGTGTTGGCATCTCTTCTTTATCAAAACCGATATCCCCGCCATTAATAACACCAGAGTCTTTATCGATAGACTTAAAATCGAATAATTCATGATCAGCTAAGTGACTCGGTACTACATTTTGCATTGCACGGAACATGGTTTCAATTCGACCAGGAAAACGCTTATCCCAATCGTTCAGCATCTGCTTAATATTTTGACGTTGTAGATTTGGCTGAGAACCACACAGGTTACATGGGATAATAGGATAACCACGCATATCTGAGAATTTGATAATATCTTTCTCACGACAATAAGCCAGCGGACGAATTACCACATGTTCACCGTTATCTGATACCAGCTTAGGTGGCATGCCTTTCATCTTTCCGCCGTGGAACATGTTTAGGAACAGTGTTTCTAAAATATCGTCGCGGTGGTGACCTAGAGCAATCTTAGTCGCACCTAGCTCGTTCGCGGTACGGTATAGAATGCCACGACGTAGGCGAGAACATAGAGAACAAGTTGTCTTACCTTCAGGGATCTTGTCCTGAACAATCGAGTAAGTATCTTCTTCTACAATTTTGTACTCAACACCCAAAGACTCTAAGTATTCAGGAAGAATATGGCCTGGGAAGCCTGGCTGCTTTTGGTCTAGATTCACAGCAATTAGCGAGAAGTTAATCGGCGCACTTTTTTGCAAACTCATCAGAATATCAAGCATAGTAAAGCTGTCTTTACCGCCAGACAGACAAACCATAATGCGATCGCCTTCTTCAATCATGTTGAAGTCTTGAATCGCTTGGCCTGTATTACGACGAATACGCTTTTGTAACTTGTTGAAGTTGTATTGTTGAGCTTTTGTTAGCTCTTGAGTTTGCTCAGTCATTCGCTTGCAGTCTTAATCAATCATGAAACCAAAATGAAGTGGGTATGATACGGATAAATGAATTAGATGCCAGTTCTAATAAATAGAAGGCAATAAAAAATCCCCTTAAGTTATCTTAAGGGGATGAGAAGAGGCTGAATTACACGGCGGTTTTTGGGTCCAGAGGGCTTATATAACCTTGTGGTTTGAGGGCTAATACATCACAGTTTATTTTATCAATAACATGTTCAGCGGTATTGCCGATGAAAACAGCAGATAAACCAGTGCGGCCAGTGGTTCCAATGATCACCATGGCAGCATTTAATTTTTCGGCTGCTTCTGGAATGACATCTTCAGGCAACCCTTGTTCCACGATTGTTTGTTGTTCATCATAACCATGCTTCTGGCGTAATGCTTTCATCGCTGTGAGGTGATGACCACGAACCGCATCACTGTAAGTAGTAGGGTCAAATTCGGGTAGTTCGATCGTGATATTAGCCGGAGTGATAGGGTAAGCATTAACTAGATAGGGCTTAGCACCAAGGCGCTCTGTTAAGCTTTTCATCTGCTCAACCATACTATCATTGAGTCCGAGATGAGTATCATTTTCAGAGCCTACATGAACAGAGGCGAGAATGCTTGCATCTTCCGGCCAATCCGCATTTTTCACCAGTAATACAGGGCAAGGGCATTTACGAAGCAGGTGCCAGTCTGTTGGGGTGAAAATTACTGACTCAAGGACGTCATGTTTACGTGTGCCTTTGATGACAATATCGTGGCTTCCCGCAAAAGTTTCAGCGATGATCGCTTCGTAAGGGCGATTGTGCCATACCACTTTCACTTCAAAATCAATATTGTCATTCAAATAAGGTTTCGCAACATTTTGCATCCATTGCTCGCGTTGGCCAATAACACCACGGCGCATAGCGTCTCGTTCGTCAACGGACAACATTGAAGTCATGTCATAAGAAAAATCGTAGATAGACAAGAAGAAAGTCACCTGACTGCGAGAGCGACTTTTAGCAGCGAGCTGCATAGCACGAGCTAGGGCAGGTTGTTCATCTTTATTGATGTCTGCAACCACTAGTATTTTGTTATAGATACTCATAGTAACTCCTTAGGAGTGGGAGAGTTATATGACTAATGTAGCCTAGCTGGGAGAAGATTTTTAGAAAAAAAGCTGGGAAGGTGGAAAAAATATGACGCAGCTCTGTTTTGAGCTACGTCATTGAAGTTATTAAGATTCTGTTGAAACTCCAGCTAACTCCATTAGCGTGTCGTGGTCAAGAATTGTGATGTACTTACCTTTGACACTGAGAATTTCTGATTTTTGGAAACGACCCAATAGGCGGGAGATGGTTTCTACAGTTAAGCCTAGGTAATTACCGATGTCACCACGTGTCATAGTCAAACGGAATTCGCGAGGGCTAAATCCACGCTGAGAGAAGCGAGTCGATAAATTATAAAGGAATGCGGCTAAACGCTCTTCTGCATTTTTCTTAGACAGTAACAAGATCATCTCTTGATCGCCTTTGATTTCGTTACTCATCAAGCGCATGATTTGCTGACGAAGTTTAGGCATTTTTCCTGAAAGGTCGTCTAAGGTTTCGTATGGAATTTCACACACCATCGATGTTTCCAGTGCTTGTGCAAAACTTGGGTGTAGATCACCGGTGATAGCATCAAAGCCCACTAAGTCACCTGCGAGATGGAAAGCGGTAATTTGCTCGTCACCTTGCTCTGTGATTGTATAGCTTTTGATTGTGCCTGAACGAATAGCGTACAGAGACTTTAGCTCGTCACCCGCTTTAAAAAGCTCTTGTCCTTTCTGGATTGGCTTTTTTCGCTCGATGATTTGATCTAGTTGGTCCAACTCGGACTCATTCAGTGTAAATGGAATACACAGTTGGCTGATACTGCAGTCTTGACAGTGAATAGCACATCCACCGGATTGGACGCGTTTTGTTGCAGGCTTTTCAGAAATCATAACAACCTTCAAGATTTGATATACATCAATATTTTAGCACTCATTAATCCTAAAGGGTAGTTAAAAAAGCCGCAGAAAAACAGGAGTATATCAAGTTAATGATAATATGGTTATTGCTCCGTAAGCTGTGTAGATCCCGTAAGATAAAATCAATAACGCCCCAAAGTTGCGAAAAATCGTCGACTGTTGCAGTTTGTGCAAATAGGTGGCACCAAAGCCCATAAGCAGCATCGCAGGTAAAGTTCCTACCCCAAATGCGAGCATGATTAACGCCCCGTTAACAGCATTACCTGACACGGCAGACCAAGTTAATGTTGAATACACTAACCCACATGGTAACCACCCCCAGATAAAGCCAAATGGAAGCGCATGAGCAGGGGATTTCAACGGCAATAGTGATTTCCCTGCTGGGGAAATGAATTTCCACAGTTTCTGGCCTATCTTCTCGACGTAAAGTAAGCCCTGCCACCAACGACCAATGTAGAAGGCGAGTACCATCATGAATACTGCCGCTCCCAGCCTCAACCAAGTCAACGCGTTGTTCAATGAACTGATTTCGGCAATAGAAGAGATAGCACCACCAACGATGGCACCGATACTGGCATAACTCAACAGTCTGCCTAGATTATAAAAGACAGGAACCCATTTAGAGCTGTGGGTTTGCCCCATGGTAAGCACTGAAGCAATGCCTCCACACATTCCCATACAGTGGCCTGCACCGATGATCCCTATCAGTAGAGCGCCCAGCCAATCGGGTGTCATTTGTGGGGACTCTTGTTCTTCTCGTCTTCATCAAACAGGATGTTATGACCTTGTCGCTCTAGATCCTCAAATTGATCGCTTTTAACTGCCCATAGGAAGATTGCAATAGCGACACACACTAATACGATAGCAATTGGGATCAGAATATAAAGGCTTTCCATCTTATTTACCTTTCTCTTTGAGCAAGCGTAGAGAATTAGATACTACAATAATTGAGCTTGCAGACATACCAACAACTGCAAAATATGGTGCAACAAACCCAGCAACTGCTAATGGCAGAATCAACACGTTATATCCAAGAGACCATATTAGGTTTTCACGGATGATTTTACGTGTTTGCAAAGCCAGTGTTCGAGCTTCAAGAATCCGGTCAAGTTGGTCACCCAGAAGGACCATATCTGCTGAGGCCTTTGCTACATCAGCACCGCCCCCCATAGCAATTGAAAGGTGTGCTCCTGCAAGAGTAGGGGCATCATTAATGCCATCGCCAATCATCATTGTCACATCCGTTCCATCCACTTTTTTCAGATACTCAAGTTTATCTTGAGGTTTGGCTTCGGCAATAACGGTTTCGATACCGATTTCTTTAGCGACAACATTTGCATTTGATTCAGAATCACCCGTTAACAGAGTGACTTTGATGCCTGCCTGCTTGAAACGTTCGATGAATGTTTTGGACTCAGCCCGAATTGGGTCTTGGTATGTGAAGGTGGCAATGTGCTGATCATCAAGGCTTAGGTAAACGGAGTTAGGTTCCGCTTGAGCTTGTTCGCCTAATATGAAGTGTGCACTGCCAATCTTAACTTTTTTGCCTTGATGTACACCTTGAATGCCAGAGCCAATCATGTTTTCAACATCAGTGACTTGAATATCAACATTTTGATATGATTTAAAAGCTCTCGCGATCGGATGATTTGCGTGCGATTCCAGTGAGGCCGCGAGCGCTAAGGCTTCTTCTTTTGAGGTATCAGAGAAGGTGTTTACTTCACTGATCACTATATCGCCATGTGTTAGCGTGCCAGTTTTGTCGATAATAAGATGGTTGACTTTACAGAGAGTCTCAAAGACGTGGCCTTTTCGAAGTAATATACCGAGGTTACCCATTCGAGAAGTCGCACAAGTTAATGCGGTTGGTGTTGCCAGAGATAGTGCACAAGGACAAGTTGCCACTAAAACCGACAGCATGATCCAAAACGCGTCGTCAGGTTTAGTTTGATGCCAGAAAAACCAAGTGCCTGCTGCAATGACCAATATGATAGCGACAAAGTAGCGAGCGACAACATCTGCAATTTGCGCGATTTTAGGCTTTGATAGCTGGGCTTCATCTTGTAAGCGAACAATATTGGAAATCATTGAGTCTGCTTTTGTGGACATCACCTCAAGCTCGAAAGATTCTTCACCATTCAAGGTGCCTGCATACACATGGTCATCGATATTCTTGACCACTGGTACAGATTCGCCAGTTAACATGGATTCATCAATATGGACACGCCCTTTAATGATTCTCCCGTCTGCAGGAATGTGCTCTCCCGGAAGAACGCGAATTTGGTCACCGAGTTTGAGCGTTTTTACAGGGACCTGATCGCCATCCAGCTTTGTTGCAATAGCGGGGATAAGCTTTAGAAGGTTGCCACTTGCCGCTGCCGCTTTACGCCGAGCACGCATCTCAAGAAAACGACCTACGAGTAGGAAAAACGCAAACATAGAGATGGACTCAAAAAAGACTTCACCTTGCTCAGTGACGGTTGCTACCAAGCTGGCAAAGTACGCGAAGATCATGGCCAATGAGACGGGGACATCCATGCCTAGCGTTCGGCTGCGAATGCTTCGCCATGCATTGAGGTAGAATGGAAGGGCAGAGTAGAGCATTACTGGGGTTGCGAAGATTAAACTCACCCAACGAAAGTAGCTTTTAAATTCAGGCTCTAAGTCACCAAATACTTCCAAATAAAGTGCGACAGCCAGCATCATTACTTGCATGGTTGCCAAACCAGCAATACCCAGTCGATAAAGGTATTGCTTCATGGATTCATGATAGGCGGCTTCTTGTTTGTCTGCTTCAAAAGGTGCAGCTTTGTAACCGAGCTGATGAATACTAGAAAGCAGTTCGCTGAGTTTAGTTTGGGTTTTATCCCATGCTAGGATTGCGCGGTTTGTCGTAGTATTGACTCGAATAGAAAGAACGCCAGTACGAGTGGAAACTTGCTTTTCAATTAGCCAAGCACATGCTGCACATGAAACGCCTTCTAGTGACAAGGTCACTTCGGCTTTGTCTTCGGCGTTTCTCACAAACTCAGATTGGACTTCTTCGTTATCATAATGAATCAGTGCCTGAAGTTGTTCAGGCACCAAATCGGCTTTTTCCGCGGGGGCAGTACGATACTGGTAGTAAGAGACTAAGCCACTATCGACAATCGTTTGGGCGACAGTTTCACAACCAGGGCAGCACATTGCCCTGATTTCTCCTAAGATTTCGACTTTAAAGTCCGTGTTGACTGGTACTTCTTCACCGCAGTGATAACACGATTCACACATAAGCTGATCAGTTTGATAATTCTACAGGAGATGATGAAGGGAAGGTGACTCGGCCTTGAACCAACCAATGTTTATCATGTGGGGTGAGTTCAATAAACCACGGCCCCTGAAGCTCAGAATTTAGAGATAAACGGTATTGACCCTTTGCATCCGATGTCAGTAGCTGGCTGAAATCGCGATCTGGCAGAGTTCGGTGCGCGAACATAGCTGTGATCGCAGGAAAATGGTCTAGCTCGCCTTTGTCAAACTGAATGATGACATCATTACCATCGGAAAAGACCTTTGCTGACAAGCCTAAATCTCTTGCAACATTGATCTTCGAAATGTCGATGTTGATTCCTTTTCCTTTTTTATAGTAATCCTCAGTCACCAGAGACACCGAATTATTAGAAAATACGATGACAGTGATGATTGTCCAAACAACGACGGTTAACGGCAGGATGATTAGGAACCACGGCCAAAACTGCTTATACCAAGGCTTTACCATAAAAAAGTTCTCGATTAATAAAATAGAATCAGGGAGTTAACTCTAAAAGAAAGACAGCCCCATTACCATCTATAGAAAGTAAGGGGCTGTTGTTGAAATGTAACTTATTGTTCCGAGTTGCTTAAGCTCCAGACGTAAGCTGAAACGAGTTGGACTTTATCTTCGCCCAAAATGTCTTTCCACGCTGGCATCACACCAGAGCGTCCATTCATTACTGTTTCAGTCACATCGGCGCGAGAGCCACCGAACAACCAGTCCTGATCAGTCAAGTCAGGAGCACCAACAGCAGGGTTACCCTTACCATCAGTACCATGACACGCCGCACACACAACAAAGCGCGCTTTACCCGCTTCAGCTTCACGTGCGTTAACAGAGCGTCCAGAAAGGCTTAGCGTGTAGCTAACGACTTCTTTAACACCTTGCTCACCAAGCGCGTCTTTCCATGCTGGCATCTGACCGATACGACCTTGCATTACTGTCGTTACAATCGCTTCTGGCTCACCACCATATAACCACGCATCATCAGTCAAGTTAGGGAAACCTTTTTGACCACGAGCGTCTGAACCGTGACACTGAGAACAGTTTTGCAGGAACAATCGTTGACCTACTTTCACTGCTTCATCGTCAGCGGCGATTTCTGGGATAGGGCGCAGCTCAGAAGAGCCATCAACGTACGCCAGACGCTTGAACGCTTCACCGAAGTAAGTTTCAGCATCGTCTAGCTCTTTCGCGTATTGCACAAGCTGTTTGTTTTCTTGAGCTCTAGCGATAGATGCTTTTGATTCTTCCACGGTTGTCACTAGTTGGTCAGAACTCTGCCAGCCCAGCACACCTTTGAAGCTACCCATACCTGGATATAGCGTGAAGTAAACTGCTGCGAATACGAATGTACCAACAAACAGATATGTCCACCATTTAGGTAGTGGGTTGTTTAGCTCACGAATACCATCGTATTCGTGACCCATATCTGCACCTTCTTCAACGCCCATTTTATCTTTAAGGCACCAGAAGAGTAGTGCAGCACAGCCGACCAGTGTTCCGACTGTGATGATGATGATCCAAAGACTCCAAAATGTCGTCATTGCTTAGTCACTCCTTGTTCTTTTGAGGGCGTTTGCTCTTCATCGGCAAAAACAAGGTTCGCAGCTTCATCGAAGCGGGCTTGACGACTCTTGCCATATGCCCACCAAACTACACCTATAAAGCACACGAAAAGCACTATGGTCCAAATACCATGAATAGTACCGATATCCATAATTTCACCCCTTTATTACTTCATTGCGTGACCAAGAGACTGAAGGTAAGCAATGATGGCATCCATCTCTGTTTTACCTTCTACATCTTTAGACGCGTTTGCGATTTGTTCATCCGTGTATGGAACACCAAACTGATCGCGGAAGACGGTTAGCTTTTTCTCTGTGTTCTTGCCATCAAGAACGTTGTCAGCCAGCCATGGGAACCCAGGCATGTTTGACTCAGGAACAAGCTCACGTGGATCAAGTAGGTGAACTCGATGCCACTCGTCAGAGTAACGGCCACCAACGCGTGCTAGGTCTGGACCTGTACGCTTAGAACCCCATAAGAATGGGTGCTCATATACACTTTCACCAGCAACAGAGTAGTGACCATAACGCTCTGTTTCAGAACGGAATGGGCGGACCATTTGGCTGTGGCACACATTACAACCTTCACGGATGTAGATATCACGACCTTCAAGCTCTAGAGCTGTATATGGTCGGAGGTTATCCACTGGCTCAGTTGTTTGTTTTTGGAAAATGAGCGGGGTGATCTCTACAAGTGCACCCAAGCTGATTGCAAAAACAATAAGAATCGCTAGCAAACCGACATTGCGTTCAACAATTTCGTGGCGATTGTTAGAATTAGAACTCATTCTTTAAATCTCCTTATGCCGGCTGTGGGATAGCTTTAAGGCTATCTTTTGGCGCTGTGACAGTCTTATACGTGTTGTACGCCATCAAGAACATACCAGTTAGGAAGATGAAACCACCTAGGAAACGTACGAAGTAGAACGGGTAAGATGCCTGTACAGATTCAACGAAGCTGTAAGTTAACGTACCGTCAGAGTTTACTGCACGCCACATCAGACCTTGCATTACGCCAGAGATCCACATTGCAACGATGTATAGAACCGTACCGATTGTTGCCAACCAGAAGTGCGCGTTGATCATGCTCACAGAGTACATACGCTCTTGACCAAACAGGCGAGGAACTAGGTGGTATACAGAACCGATAGAAACCATTGCAACCCAACCAAGTGCACCAGAGTGTACGTGGCCGATAGTCCAGTCAGTGTAGTGAGACAGTGCGTTAACTGTCTTAATTGACATCATTGGACCTTCAAACGTAGACATACCGTAGAACGATAGAGATACGATTAGGAAACGAAGAATTGGGTCATAACGAAGTTTGTGCCAAGCGCCAGACAGCGTCATGATACCATTGATCATACCACCCCAAGAAGGTGCGAATAGCACCAGAGACATCACCATACCAATAGACTGCGTCCAATCAGGAAGCGCTGTGTAGTGTAAGTGGTGAGGGCCTGCCCAAATGTATAGAGATACAAGCGCCCAGAAGTGAACGATAGATAGACGGTAAGAATAAACAGGACGTTCAGCTTGCTTAGGAACAAAGTAGTACATCATACCAAGGAAACCCGCAGTGAGTAGGAAGCCTACTGCGTTATGTCCGTACCACCATTGAACCATTGCATCCACAGCACCAGAGTAAATCGAGTAAGATTTGCCCATGGAGACAGGGATCGCCATGCTGTTAACGATATGAAGAACCGCTACTGTAATGATGAAGGCTCCGAAGAACCAGTTCGCTACGTAGATGTGAGATGTATTACGCTTGATCAATGTCCCGAAGAACACGATAGCATAAGATACCCAAACCACTGCGATAGCGATGTCGATCGGCCATTCCAGTTCCGCATACTCCTTACCAGAGGTCATACCTAACGGTAGAGTAATTGCTGCGGCTAAAATGATTGCTTGCCATCCCCAGAAGGTGAAGGCAACAAGAGGGCCACCAAATAAACGAGTTTGACAGGTACGCTGTACAACGTAGTAAGACGTTGCGAACAGAGCACTTGTACCAAACGCAAAAATAACCGCATTAGTATGCAGAGGACGTAAACGACTGTACGTCAACCACGGCGTATCAAAGTTTAGCTGTGGCCAAACTAATTGAGCGGCAATCAAAACACCAACGCCCATACCGACAATACCCCATAGAATAGTTACTAAGGTGAATTGACGGACGACCGTATAGTTGTAGTTTTGTTCAAGCTGCTTTTCTTGGCTCATTTGCATGCTTCCAATTTCTAATTAACTACACTTTACTTCCAACACGACACATGTCGTAATGCCACCCAAACCATTAAAGAAAATGACGCCGAAACAGTCGGTTAAACTTTCTTGCCGATTTTTAAAAAAAGTGGCATTTTCAGCCGCCAACTATACTGCATTTAACAATTCAATGACAGGGTAGTAACCTTACGGCTGGTCAGGTTTTGACCTTTTATTTTAAAACTTTGAAGTTTGTTACACGGAGAACTCTACCGAATGGCAGCCGAAAAACTGACACGCTCCCGTTTTGCTCAAATAATCATCATGTTAAGCCTTTTAATTACAGCGTTTATTTGGCGAACACTCACTTATCATGAACAGAGAAATGTCGATTGTGAGTTGAAACCAAGTTGTACTTTTAATGTTAAAAACAGTTCTATCAATGCATCTCTGGAAGGCTCAAAAGTGATTGTCGAACAGCCTATCGGAAATTGGCATCTGAGTAGTGAAAATTCACAGCTGAAAATCGAAAATAAAGATGACAATTGGGAGATCGAACTCCCATCGAAAGAGGATTTTGAACTCACTCTTCAAGATCTCGAAGAGGCTCAAATTATTGGTATCAAGTTCCGACTTTAGGTTTAGAAAACCCAGCATGCCAGATCTGTAACTTAAGAATTGAAGTGATGGCCATTTACCTGCTGAGTTATTTGTGGAGGTAAATGGCCGTTGATTAAGTGGTCAGATTATTACTCGTTCTGCTTACTTTCCTTATCCCTTTCTTCATAGGTCACACTCGCCGGTTGGTTAGAGTGAAAAACAATTTTGAGATTCTGTGTAGCATTATATGGAATAGTTATCTGTGTTGAATCAGTTTCATAGTTTACATCTAGAGTATTAACGAAAGATTGAACGGAATGAGTCTCTCTTAGAGGTAATATTAATGAGACGATTTTGAACGATTCACCTGCTTTAAGGTTTTTTGAAGCACTAAACCATTCCCTATTCTCAGGATCCCATCGGTTTTCTGTCGATCTTATGTCAATATCTTCAGCTGAGCTATCGAAGAATATCAAAGTGTCATTGTACTGCAGCTCTCCTGTAGGCAAAGGGGTTGGTAACATTTTCAGTCCACCTCTAAGAAGAACCCAGTTATCTCCCTCTAGAGATTTAAACTGTGGCAATACCTGATAAATTGCCCCGCCTTTATGCTCTCCAGAGTAAGTTGTGGTAGGGGAAAGTGTGTCTAAAACGACAAGAGCGCCGTTGTGAAGAAGGACAGTTTCCCGCTGAGTTGTGACTCCAGGGTACTGGTACTTATGGTATTTCACTATGCCATAAGCGGCATCTTCAGACAGTTGCTGAGTATTGTAATGCTCTAATTCGTAATCAAATGATGGGCTGTACCCCATAACTTCATCAAATTGATCGGTACTGCCAGATGCAGCAACTTCCTTGGAAGGGTAAGGCGCTTCTGGGTAGTCGTATTGAGCTGGATTAATATAGATCCCACTTGTTTTATTGGCTTCTGACCATCGTTTCAAACGAGTGACAGTATGTGCACCATTGAAGTTATGATTATCAATACCGGAGCGGTGATCAGCGGCGGCCTTATGTTGTGTATAACTCAAGTCCATCAACATGTATGGGGCTCTTGGGTGATGCCCAGTCGATAGAATTAACTTATCTTGTACATCGACATAGTTACTGTCTCCTCGACCTAATAGTAACCCGTTATACTCGCAGCATGAGGTAATACGAGGCGTCGTTCGAGAGAGTAAGTCGCCAGAGTTTGGTTTTGCTAGCTCAATATCGAAGGCATCAATACCCAGTGGCCAAAGGTCGGGGACATATTCTTTCCCTGTAAATGGTCCATGATCTTGATACATAAAGGCTTGATATTTTCTCGCCATGTATAAGTAGTGAGGGTGACGCCATAGCCGATAGCCCATTTTTAAAACCCATGGGAGGTTATCACCAGCTGATATTTTGATCTGACCAGAAGAAATGCTTTCCATCGATTTACCCCATTTCGCAGACTGTCCACTAGGCATAATGGTTCTCGACATACGATCCATCATTCTTAACAAGTGTTCAGATTGAATAACATCGCTTTCTAGGCCGTGCCTTAATGCTATATTCAGAATGATCTGAAATCCGGTATTAACATCGTAATGGGGAGAGTTATCGCCATCATAAGATGTTTGGGTCACGTTCAGCCAAAAAGCAGAGAAAGCTTCTTTCATCTTGGGGAATAGGGGGGAGTTTTTATAGAGCAAACTCACCGTAGAGGCGACATCCATAGCAAAGACTTCTTTGTTGTAGCCTGTTGTGTAATAAGGACCGTCGTAATAGGGACCTAAGCCTTCTAAATTTTGGTTTACAAAGTCCTCAAAACGAGCTCTAAAAGCGGTAGCTTCCTCAGTATTGCTATGGAAGGCATCTAGCCTATCTAGTGCCCAAGCGTAGTCCATATAACGTCGGATTGGCGTTACCTGCCTTAGATCGTTAACTTGTCCGTCACTATCTTCGATTACCTGTGCAGCAATTAACCGGGCTTTCTCTGCTTCTGCATAAAAACGATTGACGGCGTAGTCACGCCAGTGAGGAAAGAACTTCTCATCCGTGATCAAAGTGATCATGCTACGGAGTGCGGCTTTGGAGTCATCCTGATTGTTATTTAGGGCTATGAGCTCATCAATAACCTGCTCACTATTACCGGATTTATCCTGCTCAAACAGATAAGCAATATAATCATCTCGTACAGTTTTCAGTTGATTCTCACGAGACAATATTTCTTCGTCACTCTCAAAGTGGGGCACATAGTCCATAGGGTATAGATAAGCGTTATGGCTAGGCGCTTGCTCTGGTGAGTTGGCTAATTCGTCAAGTTGATTACCATCACCATCTTTTGGTATTTCAGCAACATCGAGACTGTGATCTAAGCTGAATACAAAACGATCAATGGCGAACCCCTTTTCTCGGTCACTGATTGAAAAAGTTAGGGGTTTTCCTACTTGTTGTTCAGAAACAACGAAATTAGTGTCTATTTGGAACCAAAAAAACTTTCCTTCAGAAGGGTTAGTTTGGGGATGAGACTCTTTAGTACTATCTTGGGATTGCCGGCTCCCATCACGTAGTAATTCTTCAGAATCAAAAGCCTTAGCGTAGAAGAATGAATCTTCGTTTCCGTAAGATGATCCGTCACCAATTTCAAACATTGAACGTCGATAGTAGAGTCGGTAAGTGCCTGGTGTGTTAAAAACAACCTGATATTGAACGGTTGATTGCTGCATTGGCAGTTGGTAGCGAAAATCAGCAAGCAGAGCGCGATCTTGTGAGGGGGGATAACTTGAGTCTGCGGGTAAAACAGACGTCCCAAAATCTGAGGTAAACTCGTTGATTCCTACTACATTGAACCCATCGTTTTCACCATTATGGCGAATGATGTGATGGTAATCTTCGGCTTCAAATGCAATATAATTGCTCTCTGCTTCCTGATAGAAGGTAGTAGCCATAGTGAGTGATGTAAAACACATGCTCAACACACTAAGCCCCGTTGTTAATGTCTTCATCCTTTTGTCCTTTTCATCCTTTTAAGGATTTTCAGTAGTAGTTCAAAAGTAGAAGGCTTGGAAATGATTCATTATAAAATTATATTTTTTATCCAGTTCAATATGCCTAGATAATCTCAGGTTCTGACCTGATACTACACAGTAGCCATTTGACGCAAATTCAAAGACTTAAAACAAACAACACCAAAGAGAGGGAACTTGGTCTGAGAGCAGGGGGTGGCTGCTACTCTTCATACGTTAAATGAATGCAATGACGTATTGTGTGTACATCCAGTATGGTAGTCTTGCCAAACTAAACACCAACATTTAATTCTAAAACGGTAAAGGCGGTGGAACTTTGGCTATTGATTGGCATTAGGGAGACTGGAATGCGCTTAATTCTATGTTTGATGACAATGTTTTTGTCAGCTTCAACATTTTCTCAAACGGGTATACCTAAGATGAGTGCTGAAAACGGTTATATCGAGCCGTTTAAGATGTTCGACAATGTTTATTACATCGGGGATAAGTGGGTTTCTTCCTATGCGATAGATACATCAGCAGGTTTAGTGATTATTGATACCCTTGATTTTCCATACAGTAAATGGATTCCCAAAAACTTGCAGAAGTTGGGATTAGGCGATAAATCGGTGAGCTATATTATTGTAACGCATGGACATTCCGATCATGTGGGTGGGGCAGAGTTTCTGCAATCCATCTACAATTCCAAAGTGATCATGACAGAAAAGGGCTTAGAGCTAACTAAAAAGCAATCGGAAAAGAGTAAAGGTGAGAATAAATTCATGCCACCGAAAGTCTTTAAATTTGCCGAAGATGGATCTGAAGTTTTGTTAGGAGACACAAAATTTAAGTTTTACATCACGCCAGGGCATACCGAAGGTGACTTGTCGATTGATTTCTTAGTTAAAGATAATGGAAGCGAATATCGCGCTTTTGTCGTTGGTGGGCATGGCGTCAATTTCCAAAATCCTGCTCTCGCTAAGCTATACTTCGCGAGCATGAAGAGAATCAAAAAAATCGCCGAAAGTAGCCCAGTTGTAACGGTTAACTTGTCTAATCACCCTCATAAAAACAACCTGTTTGCCAATCGAGATAGATTGAAAGAGGCAAGTCCCAATAACCCTTTTATTAGCGAAGATAACTTTTTCAACTTTGTTGACCAACAAGTAGACTTAGCTACAAAGGAACAACAGAAAGCGAGCAAACCAAAAGTTAACTGAGCATTATCCCATTGAAACTCGGACAATTTCTGATGATTCAATCTTAAAATACAGGCTTGGAGAAAGATGGATCCGCTAACACAGGGGTTAATTGGGGCGGCGTTGCCTCAGTCAGTATGCAATAAAAAACACGTACTCGTTGCCGGTGGTTTAGGCCTGCTTGCAGGAATGTCACCAGATTTGGATGTGCTGATTCGTTCTTCTAGCGATCCTTTATTGTTTCTGGAGTACCATAGACAGTTTACTCATTCACTTTTCTTTATCCCTTTCGGTAGCTTGCTTTGTGCTTTGGTCTTGCATTGGCTCTTAGCTAGAAGGTGTGGGCTAGCGTTTGGTCAAAGTTGGTTATATTGCACACTTGGTTATAGTACCCATGCGTTGCTTGATGCCTGTACGTCCTATGGCACTCAGTTGCTTTGGCCTTTTACTCAAGAGCGGTATGCATGGAACATGGTGTCTGTGGTCGACCCCATTTTTACTTTTCCGATCTTGATATGCCTTGCCGTTACGTTTCGAAAGCCAACACCTTGGGGAGCAAGGATTGCTTTGCTATGGGGTTTGACCTATCTATCTTTGGGCATCATACAAAAAGAAAGAGCTTACAACGAAGGCTTGCAATTGGCTCAGGAGCGAAATCATTCTCCAAACCGAATAGAGGTGAAACCGAGCTTTGCTAATATACTGGTGTGGAAAGTGATTTATGAAACAAACGGACACTATCACGTAGACGCCATTAGGCTAGGTAGATCTGCCAAAATTTACAGCGGGGAATCAATTGCCAAGTTAGATATTAATAGAGATCTTCCATGGCTCAAACAGAATTCACAACAGGCTAAAGATATTGAACGCTTTCGCCGCTTTTCAAACGGTTATCTAGCCCTACATCCAAATGATAAATTGAGTGTTATTGATGTCCGCTATTCCATGATCCCTAACCAGTTTGACCCAATGTGGAGTATCAAGCTTTCACCTTCTTTAGCCCCAGAACAGCATGCTCGATATGTTACAAACAGAGAGCATTTCACGACAAAGAGGCAAGATTTTTGGGAGATATTGCTCGGTCTCGGAGGTGGTGCTAGTGAATAACAAATCCTTTGTGTTGTCAGCTCTGTGGCGGAGCAGTAAAACACCCAATAATACATTTTTGTTACGGTAAAGAATTTCAGGACATTCATACCAATACACTCTATGCTTTCTTTAATTAGATAAAAAGGAAAGCGTATGAATCACTTTACTCGCAGACTTTGTTTATTTTTGGCAGCCGCTTCCATGTCTCTTTCCGTTTGGGCCTCAACGACTCTTAGACTGGCATACTCGGATGTCGAATCTTATCCATTTCAGATGGGGAATGGGGCTAGTGTCGCTAATCCTCCAGGACTAGCATTGGATGTAATCAATCATGTTGCATTACAATTGGACTTGAACATTGAATATGTACGCCTACCTGGAAAGCGAGTTCTACAAGATATAGGGACGGCAAAAGTCGATGGGGGTTTCATCTTTTCTTTCAATACACAGCGTGCACAATATGCTAGTTATCCAATGAGTGATAACAAGCCTGATGCCAGTAAGCGTATTGCAACCATAGGCTACTATTTTTATACATTGCAAAATCATACCTTGGAATGGGATGGACAAAGCTTAGCGGATACAGATCAAAAAGTCGGTGCCCACCTAGGCTTTTCTATCGTCAGAGAGTTAAAGAAAAAGCAATTGAAAGTACATGAAGTAAAAACAACGGAGCAATTGTTTACCATGCTTCAATTAGAACGTTTATCGGCAATTGCTGTACAAGATACAATGGCACAACAGTTTTTGAGTAGCCAAAAGATGAACAACATTAAACAAATTGAACCGGCAATCACAACCAAAAATTATTACTTGGTATTGAGTCATCAATTTGTTAAAAAAAATCCAGAACTTGCAGAAAAAATATGGGAAGCGATTGAAGCATCTAGAGATGAAGTGTTCTTAAAACAGAAGGATAAGTATATTGATTGATTTGCCGTGAGTTACAGTGTCACTTTTTAATGTTGCAAGTAAAGGACTAACGTTAAGCGTATTCAAACAGTAACTGGCTTTGGTCCTGTTTGTCTATTAGATCTCGGATTTCCTGAACAAAGTAGTAATGCTCCTCATAGAATTTATCACCTAGCAACAATGTATGTGGCACGATGTCCACCACTAATTCGAGTCGTGAACTTGGCAATAAAAAGTGGGCCGTATCTTGTCTTAGGCTGACTAGTAAGTCACCAAGTTTTTTTAGTTCAGCCAAAATGACATTTTGTGCCAACCCTTTTTTGTGCAAATGGGTTTCCCAAAACCAGATGATCAAATGATCTTCACAAGCAATCGCCTTACTGTCTGGAAGAGGCATGGTTTCCATGGATGCAACCTTATATTTGTGTTTTACTCACGGAGTGAGCTTCAATGCATAAGCAATAATAGCAAACCTTATCAAAATAATTGAATATCAAAAAGTAATGCTTACACAGTTTTACATTACAGATATGAGAAATCGCCAAAATTCCACGTTATGAGCTAACTTTTACAGTACAAGTAAAATTATTAGTTTTGTAAGGGAACAAGCCGATATGATTGGTTTTGTTAGAAACGTAATAACTCTCAGCCTACTACTGTGTACTATCAGCATATCCGAAGCCAAACTTCGCTTTGCCGTTGTACCCAAAGAAGAGCTCAACCCATTCTTTGATGCCAGTAGGGAAGGTTGCATGGCTGCGGCCAAAGAGTTAGAGAATGTGGAGTGTATTTATCGAGGTCCCAAATCGGTTGATGTGCGAAAGCAAGACAAGATCATTGCTGAATTGTTAGATGAGGGAATAGATGGCATTGCCATCGCTGTATCTCAGT
This sequence comes from Vibrio coralliilyticus, assembly GCF_024449095.1. Classification (NCBI taxonomy): domain Bacteria; kingdom Pseudomonadati; phylum Pseudomonadota; class Gammaproteobacteria; order Vibrionales; family Vibrionaceae; genus Vibrio; species Vibrio coralinecrosis. The sequence continues at coordinate 1,639,378 of NZ_CP024627.1, read as the reverse complement.
CGGAGTTTATGCTTGAAAATAGTATGAAACAAGCAAAGGAGTTCGGTGTACCAGTAATCACTTATGACGCAGACTTCGCACAAGAAACCCTAGCTAGCTATCCAGAATTAAGAGCTGCTTATATAGGCACTAATGATTATGAATTAGGAGAGGCGTTAGGTGAGCAACTGAAATCTCAACTCCCTAATGGTGGTACAGTGATCATTCAAAGTGGACGTCCAGATTCACCAAATTTAAACCTAAGAGTGATGGGAGTACGCTCAGCGCTATCAGGAAAGCAGTACTTAACGCCTCCAGGTGAGCGCTTGAAAGGCGAAAATGGCTGGACAGAGTTCAGTCAACCCCTATACAATTTTGGTCAATTTCATAGAGCATTAGAAGACCTTAAGAACGTACTCAATTCCTATCAAGAAAGAAAGATCCATGCAATTGTGGCAGTAGGGGGCTGGGCTCAGTTTTTAGAAGAGTATAGAGATGTTGCTACACCTCACAAAGATGCCATACTAAACAAAGAAATCATTATAATCACGGCTGACACTGCTCAAGAGCAATTGGAATACCTAAAAGATAATTTAGCGCACGTCAATATAGGTCAAAACCCTTATGAAATGGGTAGGCAAGCCATCTTAACTCTCTATAAGCTTGCCAATGAGCAGCCAGTAGAGGAGGTGATGTATATCCCGATGACTTACTGTACCCCCGAGAATTATCAGAGCTGCACTAAGCACTAACAAGAAAAATAAGACCACCCAATATTGGGCGGTCTGATATAACCCCTATATCTAATGCTAAGTGTCTAAGATGTTTCTTACTATTAATCTTCGCTGCTTAGATAGAATGGAAGCAGTAACAGAACAATGATAAGTCCATAAAATAGTGGGAGAAATGCTACGCTCAGACCCACAAATATGGCTTCTGTATCACCAAAAACATTTCCAAAAGTTCGGATGACACCAATCATGACACCTAACAAGCTGCTCACAACACTCCCATAAATAGCGCACCGAATTGCTACAACGCGAGAACTTAAGTAACCAACAGCTGTTGCAAACAAGGTAGGAATTATAACAATCATAAAGCTAGTTAAATCGATAAACTGAATTGGATCACCGAGTAACGCCACATCATTAACAATAAAAATAGTTGCCAAAATAAAGGCAATTTTTACTCCCCATTTGATCATATTTACCACCAATATCCGTACATCATGGTGTTTGGATCTCGAGGTAACTTCAGCATAGAATCTCTGTCCTGCATATAACGTCGAACAAAGTTTCTTTGTTTAGCACCGGATGATGGAAGCTCACTGATGGGCGAGATTAACCGTTTAACTTGCGGATCGGTAATAGGAGTGCCTCTTTCTAAAGCCTCACGTAATTCAGGTACAAGGACTTTGTACCATTTATTGGCATCTTGTTTGCCAGATACACGGCCGTAAATGTGTTCTGCCGCTGACGTAAGAAGTGAAGTAGCCATGACAACCTCTATTTTATAAATAGTTCTTCTAAGTAAATGATAAGCAAGAACTATATCAAATGTTCAGAGGCGATATAGAGGTTTGTGTGAACAAAGTGTGTGCTTGGTTTCATAAATGAGGGATTTAGCCCAACTTAGCAAACTAGGCTGAATGATTTATTACCTTTCTTTGAGACTGCACTTAGGGCTGCGTCCTTCAAACCAATCGTGGTGTGAGCCATCAATTTGAACCAGTTCTCCTAAACAATCACGGCGATAACGAGGTTGGTAAACGCGAGGCTGACGTTGTGAGTGTGGCACCCAGAGACCATCGGCGATCATCCATTGACGCAAGGTCTCATTGGAAACGGGTAAGTTATGGTTTTCTAATAACTTTTCTTGCGCTAATGCCGGGCCGAAATCCACAAACCTATGTATAGAGCTAAGGCAATTACTTTTACAATGTATAATTGAAGTTTTTTGTTAGGGGTATTTGGATACATGAAAAAGTTTTCTATTAGTTATTTCTGGTTCAGCCAACGCATCTTTACAGGACTGCAACAACTTATACGTTGACCGTATAGTGGTAGAGAAAGGTGCGGGACTATCAAATAAAATGGGAGTCGATGAGCTCCCTTTTTTGGAGATTTGCTACGGATAGAGAGTTTAAATGAAAGCCCTTTAGTCAGATATTCCGATAAAAGCCAGTTCATTTGAATGAGGCTTGGGATTACTCGTGTTTACTGCAACATTTACTTTTTTACCCGTGGTTTTGGCGGTGAGTGCAACAGACAAAAAACCACTCATAGCTCTACTATCTATATCTGTGTGAGTCCAATTTTTGCCGCCACATTCGTTTTTATACTGTATGACTAAACTATTTTGCCAGTATAAGCTGTCGTCTCTTTTCCCTTGTACATATACCTGAACAATTTCCGAGTTATCACAGGTTACAACTTCAGCGTTTACAACCACTGGCATAGATAGCAAGGGCGACAAAAAAATTAGTTTTCTAAACATTAAAGAACTCCAACAAAATCAACGGCGAATAGACAGGAAAACTACGATGTGAAACACCGAGTAGACTTTTTAGTTTTCCATCGTGAATTGTACATGCCATAACAGTCAGTTATCAACAGAAGCGATCTCATAACGCGTATAAACAAAAGGAATTATTTGTTGTGTTGTGAGAAGAACGATGATGGGCAATAGTTGAGTTATGTTGTTCATACCATCAATAGTGCGCATTATGTGCCCTTATGTTCAATGGAACTGGTATCACATTAATTTATGAATTAATAAACTCTTGCACTTTAGCGAGAGTAAATCATGAAGTATCACGAAATGACAAAAAATTATTGTTTTCGTGAATTTGAATGCGGCTTATCCATCGAAGAAACTGCGAAATTATGTTTTAAAAGTGTGAGCACCATCAAGAAGTGGGACGCAGGACAAGAGATACCGAGAGAGTGTAAAAGGCTTATGAGGATGCATAAAAAGCTAGAATTATCGCATCATGACGATTGGTTCGGCTTCAGTGTTCGAAGCCATCTATTAGAACTGCCTACAGGACAACGAGTGACACCTCAGCAAATACTGGCAGGTATTGCTTTGCTAGAAATAAATTCAGAATTGGAAATTAAAACATCCACAAAGCTTATCAAGCTAGCTAGGTGTATTAGTTCCATAAAAGGATAGGGAAGTAATTCCCCCTTGCCCAAATTAAGGGGGAATCGGTTTATTAGCATTAATGTTGGTGAAGATTAAGAGTTTGTACCACTTAATAAAATTACGGTATAAACCCCGTTAACTTTAAGAAAATTAAATTCAGGATAAGAATAATACAACTCCACATCCCTAACGCATTTACCCACATAAAAACCTTAAATTTTATTGATTTGGTGGTTGAGCGTTTACGTATAAATGGATACTTGAACCAGTAATCAAAGCATCGGCTAGCTATCTCCCAAGACAACTGATATTTAGGACGCATATAGCCATAATCGTCGTAGTACTTATCAAGGTCTTTCGCGAGTTGCTTGTCCATGAAAATAATATGTCTAAAACTACCTAGAGAGACAATCGCATTCATTATCACAGCAGGTATAGCCCAAACGGTGGCATAGGTTCCAAAAATCAAGCCTAAAGAAGCAGAAAGCAACTCGTACCAAGCCATTAGATTTCTTCCTCTATACTTGCTATTACGTCATCTGCAGCTTCATATAGGAAATACAGCCCATCTCCAATAGATTTTCCTACTGTAGATCCTACTACACCACCGATAGCGCCTCCTACAACAGCGCCACCTATTGCAGCAACGGCCAATACAGGAGCTGAAGCTGTCACACCAACAGCAAGTACAAACAGTGAAGCACCCGCAGTACCACCTTTAGCTCCACCATACCAACCGCCAATAAAGCCCCATACTTCACGGGTCGTTGTTTTTCCACAGTTCCCCGTACTATCGACCTTACATGCCTCATAGATATTATCGACTCCACTTACCGCTCCAACAGTGAGACCGATGTAACCTAAGCCCTTAGACGCTGAAATACCAAGTGCAATATTGCCGATCCGTTTCCCTAAATCTTTGACAAACCCTGCCTTGAGAATTTCATCGGCATTATGAACCATTGATCTAGAGGAGAGCTTGAGATTGCGCTTCACTTGCGTGTGAATGGGAAGCTGAACACTGCGTTTAGACAACATCGCAAAGGAGCCATCCAGCTTTTTAAATAAGGCGGCACGCTGCTCAAAAAATCGATTATTATTGACATAGCCTACTTTTCGCTTGGTTTCGAGGTGCTGAACATGCAGAGTATTGATTTCTAACAACACATTCTGAATATTTTTCAGATTCTGTTCGACCAACGCTGAGGTTGCTCCTACTCCGGTTGCCACTTGTGCATAGTAATCTGTAGGCAACCCATCATTACGGATCCGTTCATCGAGCTGATGAGAGAATAAATCAAAGTGACGATTGAGTGTGGCGACTTCTTCATCCGCTAGCTTGCCTAACTCAGCACTGGCAATTTTGGCTTGTTCTAGCCATTCATTAAATAAGCGTTGGTCATCTGGTGTTTTCGGCTCTGTCGTGGGTAATAAAACAATCTCTCCCTGACGCACTGGCTCATTCAAATGAGTATTGCACTGCTTGATATACAGCTTTTGCTCTTCTTTGGTTTCAGCCGTAAATAGGCTCGCCCACAACGCCTCTTGGGATTGTGTTACAGGCGATTGCATCCAACCAAGTTCAAATACTTGTGCTGCTTTTTCACGTTCAGAAATGACTCTTTTTCGGTTTTCTGCCCATCGTTGTTCATCACTTTCTGAGTACGTTAATTCGGCCTTACGTTCTAGGCGTTGACGTGCTGCACGCTCTCTTGTGGTTTCTTGTCTGACTCCTGGTGCTACAGGAGCGGATTCATATCTCATGGGAATCGACTTGACTGAAAAATAAAGAGGATGATAACAATATTTTCAATGATTTATAATTACCAGCAAGATGAAGTGATCATTTCACCAATCAAACGGGCACTTTGACAACCCAAACAACCATAGTGAAGGTTTAAGCGTTTTGAGTGGTATTCAATCGAATAACTTCTTATAGGGTAGAAAGCCTCAAAATTTTGAATGTAAAGTATTAAAGGTTTGAATTGTCTCATAGAGACTGCAGGATGGGATTTTAAATGGAAAATAGAAGATCAATTCAGAATTCGAAATTAAAATATCCACAAAGCTTATAAAGCTAGCTAGGTGTATTAGCTCCATTAAAGGATAGTGACATCACCTTAATAATAAGGGGGAGGTTGTTTATTAATCAGTGAGGGTATAAGTTCTCTTCAAGATTTCACTCTTGTCCAAACCTCTCATCATATAGAAAAGTGGGGGCATACATGATGGCTCAATTTAGAGCGAACCTAAGTAACATTGAAAACTTGCCACGGTAAATTATTTGCCTACAAGTTATAGATAAATAGAAAATACAACAGCTAAGCTGTACATAAAATTGACTCTACGTCTTGCCTTCTTCTAATTTCTTTTGAAGATCTGCTACTTTCTGGCGAAGCTTTCTCTCTTCTTCTTCTGCTGCCAACATTTTCTTAATCTTGCCGCCAATATCCTTTGATTGATAATCATCATACCAATACGAGACGGTAAATAGTGCAATGACAGAAGCTAACGCTGATACCAAGGCGTAGATAAATACGAAATAGGAAAAGTAATAAAATACTAGAGTGGCCGTATTAAGATTCCCCCCCACAATGTAACCAATATATGGTCATATGGCAGCGTTATTTCATAAGCTTTATTAATGAGAGCCAAAAGTATAGAAACGATTTGGAGGAATATAAAATGCGCAAATGTCGCGTTAACTTCCATAAACGGAGACGCATCTTCGTCTTCAGAAGTTCCTGCAATAGTCGCTTTAAAGTGTTCATCACCAATGGCTACCCACATTGCAAACCCCCCAAGAGTAAAGCCAAGGAGGTTCGGCATGATACTTAATACAGAATCCCACCAACCCACTTTAGACCAATGAGGATAAAGTACGGCTGCTAAAAGCACCGAAGCATAAAAGTAGCCACTCGTAAAAATGGCTTTAAAGCCACCATAAGAGGACCAATACTTCTTAAACATGTTAGTGGGGTTCTCAGACATAATTCCTACTAAATCCATTCGAGCACGCGTTTCTTTATGTTCTCAGCAATTCTAATCAACTCATCATAAGTGCTAGAAACTGCTGGATCGTAAAAGTTGTCTTCTACTAGAGCGTGTTCTTTTGTGTTAAATTCTTCTTTCTTACCAGATTCATTGTACCTTTTCAGATTAACCTCACCATTTTTAGCAGCAACTTTAGCTTCAAGTTTGGTGATTTCATCCAATAAAAGCTCTTGTTCACGAGTCGATTTCAAAATACGCTCTTCACTAATTGCGTTTATTTTCGAGAGTCGTTTTTTAACTTTCTCTTCAGCTTTCTTTAAGGTATCAGGGTTAGGCATGCTAGTGACCATTCTTAAGTATTTGATACCTGATAACGAAAGTACATTGTCGATCGCGTCCGTTTCAGGAACTACGGTCACGTTAACATCTCCGTATTTATCAGTGAATTTAGGACTATTGAAGATAGAATCAAATAGCTTTTGAGCATAGTTGGGGCTAAACCCCTGACCTTCGTAGAGAGACTCAAAAATCATTAAATGACAATCTGGGTAGAAAATAAAACTAAATCTCGACATATTCGGTTTTAAATGATCTGGTAAAGATTTAATTTTTAGTAAATCTTTTTCTGTAGCAACCTCTTGTGAGGTTATGTCATACCAGTCTGCGTCTTTATCTATATGCGTGTACTTAACAATCTCACCAAGAATAGGTCCATCTTTTATAGACTTATCCTGCCTGTTTATATGAACAACAGTAGCATAGGTATCACCACGTAATTTGATTGCAAGGTCAGTTTTTTTTAAATCAAAGAACATGTTTATATAGTTCTCTGGTGAGTGAGGATGACTAACAATATTTAATGCTGAATATGACAGTTTTTTCATTGATGTAACCTTATTAAACAGTGAGGTGTGCTATTTGTTGCATTACTCTAATCTATGAAAGATACATTAAAAAGACAGTACTGCTTAAATTATGTTCTAGATCATATATCTACACACACTCAATAATCCTCTTGCTTACTATAGTACTGTTTGCATGTACAGTAAAGTTCAGAGTTAGACTTTCACCCCGTATTACTATACGGGGCGTACTCAGCCCACCACTAGAGTGCTTTTCCTAGCGTCTTTAACGTTCTTTCCCAATGCTGTCTAACAGACGTGTATTTCTTTGTGGAGAAAGAGTAGACCACGTTATTGAACATGATTTGCACGTCTGAGTTACCTGAGAACTCTTTTTTGACGAAGTTAATGCCTTGTTGTGATTTGGGTATCCAATAGGCACGTCCAGAAGAGCATCGCTGAATAAAGTTAACCCATTGGTACTGAACTTTCATTTTGGTGGTTTGACCCTCATCAATACAGAAACGTCCATGGCCGGCAAAAGCGACAACCGATGGGTTATTGTGATTTGAAACGAAGCGAACATAGTAGTTGTCATCTTCTCTGGACCTTACATAGTGAGCTAGGCCATCAACGGTCCAGTAATCTTGATCATCTGGTTTAATTAAGTCGGCATGCGCTAGATGTGAAGCCAATGACAAAAGCAGGAATGCATACTTAAACATCTCATTTTCCCTTATAGATGTGGTTGATTTATTGATTTCGAAAATGTTCTACAGGAAAGGGATTTAAATATCAAACCAATTGCATTAAATCATTGATCACCTAAAGCTTGTAAGATCTAGGAGTAGGGGAGTATGACAATGACGCACCAAGCTCAACGCTTCTCCTCCTCAGTTTTCGTCGTCGTCGCTTATTCACTGGTGCTGTTATTGTGTTCGGGTAGGTGAAGCATGGAAGGGTAAGCTTGCTCGGCACTCGCTAAGCTTAGATGTAATATGTCCTCGTCCATGTCGCATTCGATTGTGCATTCACTAAGACACTGTCAGAGGCTTGGCAGGACGAAGGTTATTTTTCCTTTATCAAGTGATGTGCACTGACCGCGCCGCCCACCAATGAAGCCATTGTAAAGTGAGTCGAGCGGCTTGGTGTTTCGCTTGCACTTCGTGCATTGCTTATCCCTGCGGGGCTTTAAATCGAGACTTAACGAGTCTGGCCGTCTCCCCAAGGACCCACATAGTGAAGTCATAGAAAAGTAATGCAGCGGTCACGCCAGCAAAGCTATAAAAGAAGAACGATTCAATAATGAACTCAATTTCTGCTTCAGTAAAAGTAATGGTTTCCATAAGAGATCCTCAAAAGAGTTTGATTTCAGGTGAGCCAGACTGAGAGCCGCGCTCTATCGGCTCTCTCAGAACGGGTTTACAAAAGACATTAAGACTGGCCGCTTGCTTAGTCAGTTTTAAAAAGCAGTCATCGTAGTGAATAAATTGAATGTCATTGGCGGTCAGGAACGAGTCATTAAGGTGATAAGTACCTAACGGTGTCACAGCCTCCAATGTGACAAAGAAATCAAAGCCCTTATCACTGCGTTTGGTGGAATGGCCTGTGTAGTACAGTGATTGAATGTCATAAATGCCGAGCATATTGCGAAGCATAGTTAAACGAGCATCTGGATTAAGGGCACCACCGTCAGGCGAATTCCGATCCCCACCATTAGATACAGAAGAATTACTTTGAGCACTCGCTTCACTAGACTCATCAGCTTGCGCGGAAACGGAATCCGAAGACTGAACCGCTTGCGTTTGCGTATCTTCCTCAGAATGACGATTAACCAAACCGGATATCGCATAAATTAAATACCCCAAACCAAAAATGATAACCAAGCAGACCGCCAGAAACTTAGGGCTGCGAAAAAGAGTGTTCATCTGACCGGATGATTGCGCTTTTCCGGTACTTGTAGACTTGTACAAAAGGAACGCATCAAGCGGAATTTTTTGCGTGGTTAAGTTCGAGTGCGAGCCTTTAGGAATGGACGGTGTTGTGACCGTCTTGTCATGTCGGAAGATGTAAGGCTTACGCTTCGCCCAGAAGTAACCATCACGCCCTTTGTGGAAGAAGCATTCCTCAGCACAGGCTTTGATACCAGAGTCAATTTGCTTCCAATCAGGAGAAAGGAGTTCAATATCCCAGTTGTAGTGACGATGACGCATGAACCCCTCATTAAAGGTGAACGGATAAATAATCCGGCCTTGTTCGTCATACTCAGCATGGCCACAATCATCAATATCACACGGGTCTAACTCCTCCATGTTGACCGGCACATAGCGAGAGTTGAAAAAATCCTCATATCCCTCAGGCAAGAGAGGAAGGAATTCTTGAAGCGGTCTATACCGTATCTTTTTGATATCAAAGCCAACCTTTGGAGAATAGATATCCTGACACTCATCAATAACAATCAGAGCCCCCAGAGGAGCCCAGCAAAAGAAGTATTGCCACAGCTCCAACCCCCGCTCATTTTTGCTCGATATGCGAATTAATTTGCTGGTTGAAGGGAACTTGATATCAAGGCGTTGTTCCATGATATGAAGTGGTGCCATGCCTTGAATGTTCGTCACCACCACGCGACCCGCTTTCAATGCCTTCAAGACCGTAAAGTAAGCTACATAAGAAGATTTATACGCGCCATTGGCGCCCGTTCTGATACGTATGGCCATAGAGTTACATCCTCGATATCTTCATGACAAAGCCAGTCGCGAGAAAGTTGAAATAAACGTTAATTGCTTGAGGTATCTTGAAAAGAAATGCGTAGTAACGAAGCTCTCCAGGCAAAGCGTTGAAAGCGGAAATAATGAACTCAGCAAAGCCGATTTCATTGAGTAAGAACTCAGCCGTCCGATAAGACATTTCAATGTATTTAATGAGCATGTAGAGACGAATCTTTACATACCAAGCGTTGAGATAAATGAAGATTTGCTCGAACCAGTTTGGCGCATTGGAAAAGAAATCAATCACCGTCTGACCAGCATCACCAAGACCTTGAAGAAGAGATAAAATAAATTCCATATCAGTTACCTAGCTGACGAACGCCAGCAACGATGGCGACAAAAAGGATCGCTGTCGCAATCCAATGGGAGACACTTACCAATGCAGGAAATACGGCAGACATACCTGTTATCGTCTGACCGCTTGCAATGGTGAATTGAGTCGAATGGTTGTTAAACTCACCGTTCTTTAGTCTGGATTCATCAAGACTAAAGACGTTCTTAAACTGCTTTACCTTCTCATCGTATTGCGCTTCCAGCTCCTTTGTCTCAGCTTCTAGCTCCTCGATAGCACTAGGCTGATACAAAGGCATATCACCAAAGTCGATTTCGCCTTCTGGTGCACGATGCTCGTAATCACCCTCAGAGAGTGCGTCTTTAATGTCATTCAGGCCAGTGCGCAGACCGTTAACCGCATCCTTCACATCGTTATTGCTGCCAAACATGGTGGCACTGTTATATATCGCATTAGTGAGGTCATTGCGTACCCCTGAGATGGTGTTGTTGAGTGAACTGGTTTGGTTATTAATTGTCGATTCAAGACCACTAATCTCACCTTTAATCGTGCCCTGAAGTGAGCCAATTTCAGCGTTGATACTGTCTAATGTGTCGGTGTAATCGCGTGATGAAATGCCGTCTATCTTCTGGTTGATTTGATGAAGGTTCGTTGCAGCACTGCTAGTATTGGTCGCAATCGTACTGACCTTGGTATTGATACTGTCCATCTTGCTGGCAATAGAATTGGAATTAGACTGAATGGTGTTCAATGCCGCATCCATATCAGCAAAGTGTTCAGTGCGAAGCTGCTCTAATTTATCAAACGTTTGTTGGCTCCAACTGGCCGATTCAAGGCTGACACGTGACAGTATTTTATTATCAGACACCTCATAGCTGTGACTCATGGCCGCATCCCAAACCGCCTTTAAACTGGCGGGCATATTGGAATCATTCCCTCCATCATCACCACCGCCATTGTCACCATCACCGCCACCGTTATCAGGGTCAGGAAAATTACCACCTGGCACCACACCATCATTATCAGGACAAGGCTCCCCGTTGGTAACAAAATCACCATGACAACTGTCGTTACCAACAAGACAGAGAGAAATGTCCTTCAACACAGATTTACAAGAATTGGAGCAAATATAAGGGTTGTCACCGTATTTACTGTAAATCCAATTAACACTGTTATTCTCGATGCCAATAGGACAAGAAGCCTTGGCGGGAATGGAGATAAGCAAGGCAACCATCAGAGACAGGACAACGAGAAGAGTATTGATTGCGCTGCGCATAGAAGAACCCAGAAGAAAAACGCCCCCGAATCAGGAGGCGTTAACACCAGAAGTAAAGCCAAATAAGAACGCTAGAAAAATTGAAATGGCGATAAGAATCGTCATTACGTCCGATATAAGGCTAACCACGTGCAAGCCCTATTAACGCATGCTAGAAGTAATACGACCCAAACCAAAGCCAAGAGCGGTAAGCGTAATGATACCGATAACTACAATCTCATAGTTGGCCTTACCCGCTGCAATCGCTTGATTCAGTGCGGCAGTGACTGGGTTCTCGTTTGCAAATGCTGACGCAGAAGCGACAAGCATACCTGCTCCAAGCGCCGCTTTTTTAGAGTATTTTTTAACTGTATTAAAGTATTTCATAGTGAGATTTCCGTTGTTAGTGAGTAATTTAGGGCTATTTACGCCCCATAGTTTTTACGATTCGTCCCAACACATGACCCGCTACAAATGACAGTAATAATTGGCCTGACAGCTGCACATAAAGGTCAGAATCGATAGTGAGTGACCCTGAGGTAGTCAGCGTTAGTTCTTTGACTTCCTCAGCGGTCAAAATCATGTAATCGCACAGATTCGGTGAACTGATGAAGTAGCCGCTATGTTCGATTACACACTTAGCCATGCGTTAAGCCTTGCCACTAACGGGCTTGATATCGACAACAATGTTTCGTGCCGGATTCTGAGGGTCAGCATCAAGATGAAGCTCACACGTCATTGGAAATTGCGTTTCCAGCTCCTTAAATGCAGCGACCAGAGACGGGTTAGGGTTCATGGCAATTTGCTTTTGCACCAACCCGACAGGCTTACATTCGCCTTTCTCTGATTTCCAGCCCTCATTAGGGGCGAGGTAGTTCACCTGCGCGAAGTTGTAAGGACGGTCATCCTTTTTGGATAGACCTTGAGAGTGTTCACAACCGATGACAACAACTGTTAATGGCATAATATTTCTCCAGTTTTTTCTAGATGGAAGTCCCGACCGACTGGAAAGTTAATGCGGTCGGGGATGTCTGTTAATTCGAGGCCCTTGGTGAGGGTTTCGAGTATGTGTGCATCGTCGTCGTACAGTTGGCGCATGGCATTGACCAGCTTCCCGTACTGAACGCGAGCGTGTTTGACCGCATTTTCGAACGAGGTCATAAACTGAATCTTGGTGGTTGAAATCCGAATGGGTTCGACGTCATCCATCAAAGAGGCAAGGGCAGGGTAAGCACCGGCAAAGTAGGGGTCAGGTTCAATCAAAATATCGAGAGGAATGACCCTGTAACGATTGCCTATCTGGACTTCAAAGCGGTTCCAGTTTGGGTACTCTTCACACTTCATTTGCGCGGCTTTGTCATAAGCACGGAAAACCTTGCCGTTCTCACGAGCCCCCACATAGAAGGTATGACCCGCATCAGGGACAAGGCCGCATTTCTTACGGTCTTCTTTGCTCATGCCTTTACCACCCCAGAACTCGCCCCAACTTGGTGGCGTACCACGAGTAATGAACTCGCCATCAATGTATTTCTGTTTGATATCGTTAATGGATACGTTGCCTTGAAGGTCATCCAGTGCCAAATCAACGCGCGTCAGTTTGGCGCCCACCATTTGTTTCAGTGCCTTGTGTAACGCTTCCATGTTAATGGCCTCACAGCCTTTCCCTGAAAACGACACGTAGTAACCAAAGTTGGCCGCACCCCAAGCCACCAATCCGGCCTGAGTGCCATTGCAAAGTAACTTTGCAGAATAGCGATATCCTGAAAAACCACCTCGACGTTCTAATGTCCAGACATTGGACTTTTCATAGCTGATTTCATTTTCAAGCAGCTCAAGAAACGATTCGATTTCCCCGTGGCACAGCGTGTCGAGCATATCGATACCAATATTGGAGATAAGATGCTGGTAACACTGGTTAAATGACACATCGGTGTTGACCACCAAATCTGCCTCGACCAGTTCCTTATCCAGCGCAGCAAAGTACAAATCACGATTAGCGAAGTTTTCCGACTCAACACAGCCTAAGACCTGAGCCAAGTTTTCCGCAAAGTGCATGATTTGGGTTTGCTCACGATGCTTGATAGCCACTGCGTTCTGAGACTCAAACTCATTGATTTGCTCAAGGCAGAAACGTTGTTTGGCCATTTTCTTACAGCGCTCTAAAAGGAGCGGGGAGCCGGAAAAGCTCACGTAATCAATCACCGTTCTATTCATCACGAAAGATCCTATCAAAAGCGCCATTGGCACGAAGTTCAGGCTCGTTTTCGTGTGTAATTTCAATCAGTTCACGGTCTGACTCACACGCATAGAGATACATTTCGTGTTTGGTTTTGAAGTATTCCGGCATGCCATCAATCGAGCACCAAAAGCCATCAGCGTGGTGCTCAAAGTACACGGGATTTTTACGAGTGGGTTTTGATGCGAAGCTCATAAGCAATGCCTAACACGGTTCAGTACAGGAATTTCTGTATTAGTTAATACAATAATCTCTGTACTGTCCATACAGGAATTTCAGTACTAATAAGCTAGAATGATCACAATTGGGACTCATAGGGAGTTTAGAAATGTACACAGAAAAGCTCATCGATGCTTATAAAGAGCACATGAATTACGTCCAATATAAGCAAGTCGCATCTGATTTGGGTATTAGTGTTCAAATGCTTACAGAAATAAGAAAAGGCCGTGCATTTCTTAAAGAAAATCTGGCACTTATGATTGCGGACACCATTGGTGAAGAGCAAGAAACGGTGTTAATCGGTTTGGCCGCAGATAAAGCGAAGACGCCACAGGAGCAAGCGCTGTGGGCGAACATTGCAAAAAAGTTTAACGGGCGTGGTTTACAAGGATTATCAATGGCTTGCGGAGGCTTGATGTTGTGGATTGGCAGCCCTAACGAAGCCCTAGCTAAGTGCGCATTATGTATATTATGTTAAATTAAATGCTAATCTACGTGAAATCTGACTCTTTTATTGCCATTACTCCTCTCTTTTTGAAATCCATTCAACATAATTGGATTTACCATAAAATACCTAATATACAACTTAACCATCTATCGATGATTAAGTTGTATATTACGAATCTTCTTAAATTCATTACTTGATGTGGTCACGCGCAAAGCTGTTTAACTCTGAAATGGATCGGATGACGTGTAGAGATTTGTTTGTCGAAATGGATTCTAACCTATGCATGAACTTGTCATTCCAAAACTTTGGGCTGAGATTTAAGAATCGATAACTTTGGATTGTGCCATTCCAGATTGAGCTTCCATCTGGCCAACCTTCAGGTTTAACTATTAACCCTTTTAAAAGCCGCTTGGTGACTAGCCAATAACTCGTGATGTACGGAAGATCGATGTAAACCAAGGTGTCAGCTTCATCTAGTCTTTGGTTGAACGACTCTATTGGCCCAAGTCCGTCTATTATCCAACTTTCGGTTTCGAGGATATTGTTATGGGCTTCTTTGAACGTTTCTGCATCAATCTGCTCACCATTTTTCTTGTAGACGATCGAATCAAGTTGATGCAATTCAATGCCTGTCTCGCGTGCCAATTGTTTGCTCAGCGTTGATTTTCCGCTTCCTGGCTTGCCGAAAACTGCGATTTTCTTCATGTTACCTCCCTATTGTAGGACTGACCCCACGAGGCAGATACAGAAAACCCACCTCGATTCGGTGGGTTTTAAAAATCTAACGCGTACTGATTCCCACCATTCCTACGGAATGATGATAATTCGGTTTGAGTGGCGTTTAAGATCTCTATTCATACTTTCATCCTCGTATACACTCTGAGCAATGTCAATGTGTTCGTTATTCAAAAATTAAGCTTTGTCTAAAGGTCCAAAACTACTTTGATACAAGCCCGAGAAGGTTTCTAATATTAGGCTTTGCTCGCTACACATTGCTTTATATGATGAAGCGTAAGCCCCCTCTGCTATTTTTCTAAGTAACTTGGCGCCGTCACAAGGGGTATATAAATTATTTGAACATTCGACTAACTCTTTTCCAGAGGAATGGTAGTCTGTCTTTAGACCGCTTTCTTGAGGAAGAATGACATAGTTGACACCAAACTCTTGAGCTATTGATATTGAACCTTTTCCTTCAGCTAAAACTAGGTTAACTTTCTTTATCAGGTAGTTATTTACACTAGCCGGCAATCTACCTACTGTTACAAATAGAGCCCTATTTGAAGGACTGTTGAGAGTTTCAATCAAATCAGGGCTATCAATAGAGATAGAATCATAAGAGCCCAAATCAGGGATGTGTTTGTCTCCCACAACAAGTACAACAGCTTTATTACTCAAGTTTTCGAATGCGTAGTGTTGTGTTTCAATCAGATCTTGACGATGTTCTGCTGGTACCTGATGGTAACCATAGTTGTAAACCAGATAAAGTTGATCGTTATTCAGTATCGAGTTAAGTCCATGCTGGATAGCTTGAGGTAACTCAGACTCTTTTATCGCATTGTCGGAAATCAGTGTTCGATAAATTGCGTTGTCATCTATGCCACACGGGTAGTCTTTTTCTTTGCCATTTTCATAAATTGTACGCTTATCGGGCTTGTGATCCTTATCCCTCATGTGTACCTCAATAACCTCACCGGAATCATAGTCTGCAACCTGTGCATAAGAATCCCTTGCACCAGACAATAATAGGGTTTTACCTCGATGAGTTCTTTCATCGATAAGCCTTTCAAAGTCAAACGACTGCTGTTCCCAGTCAGGGCAAAGCTTTTTAAACTTATCTTGTGCGGTATCTTTACCTTCTTGAGTGAGAACGAAAGTAAAAGTGCCTTCAAGTGGGTATTCGGAATAGTTTTCAAATAACCCTGTCTTTTCTGGGCCGTGGGTATCATCGGACATTGTGTAAACTACCGCTTGACCTTCACTAAATGCTGTTAGCGCCTCACCTAGCTCAGACGCATTGGTTGGACAACCTTCAATGTTAGATGCGAGCTTAAGTACGGTTTGATTTTTTGCGTTTTTCTGGACTATGGCCCCTTCACCGCCAAACTCTTGATAAAACGATTGTAGTTGACTGTCTATTTTGTAGTCGTCTTTCCATTTGGCTTTGAAGCTCACCGTCTGAGTAAAGCCCGTACTTTCCTCGTCATCGTCCGTGAGGATTATAAATCTTGGTGGCTTATTGAAGTAACTTTTGAATTCATTAATGGCTCTAAGGTTAATTCCTTGCTCACCAAAGTTAGGGGAGTTTGGAAAAAAGAAAATAAAGTTGTCAAACTTTGTACAGTATTGGCGTAGCTGTTCCTCTTTCGTGATTGGGAGGATCAATACAGGAACATTGTCAGGAATAGAATGACTCTGCATGACATTAACCATGGTTTCACTAAGCTGATGTTGTTTGAATTGACCCCATATATCGCCAAATGGGTGAACGGCTTTAAACTGCTTTAAAGGGGGCCATACTTCAGCGCCCTGCTCTGTTTCAGGTCGTTTCTCTAATGCTGACGTTCTTGCGGCAACAATGTCGTCCATTTCCAGTTTAAGTGCGTGTTCGTCGAGCCATTGAGTGGTCACCGCATCTAGCTGATCTTGGCTAAGTTTTTCCAAGCGATATAGAAAATGTTGATCGGGTGCTGGTGCATCTTCTCGTTTATATGGCAGCAAGACACTCGTTAACTGGTTTGGCGATAACAGATCGTCATTCAGTTTCGAGGCTTCAGATAAGGTTGCCTGAAACGTTGAACGCCCTTCTCCCGCTATACGATATTCACGGCTTAGCTTTCCACTAATGAAGTGATAAAAGTAGCCCTCTGTCGGAAACGCCAGTTTACTCTCGTTTGCTTTTATCGCTAACTTTACCGGTATAAATTCGGCGTTAATGTGTTTGGTACCTTTTGGTTTAGGTATAACGTCGAAGCAAGTCGTATGATGTTTGGCAAAGAGTTCATGGTGAAGCACCTTTTCTTCATTTTGAAAGCAATGAGCTGTCAGAACACTTTCTTTCTCTGGTGTTTCCTCCTTTCCCCATTGTGACACTGGCGCTTCAAGCTCAGTGCGCCCCAAAGACCATTGTCCAGTCTGGAGAGAGTTTAGCTCCTCGCTCGTGCAATGGATTTTTACGTTGATTTCATATTCTGGTTCAGGATCAGGCGTCTCTTGTACTGGCTGTTGAGGTTGGGCATTGGCGCCATCTTGCTCTTCTTCAATTGGGGCGTACCCCGCTCTCACGAATTTTTTATTATTCTCGTACTGCATGCTAATTAGCCTATGATGTTGTGGTTATTTATTGTTGTAATATTTCTTTTATCAGGCGGTTAACGTCCTTGCTTGATTAAATCGGGTTAAATGCCTGTACTTCTGATTTCTCGTAGTTCGTCTCTTAGTCTTAACTGATTGTTGCACTTGGCAAGTTCTTTAAGGTGGGTGATTTTCGCTTGATAAAGCGGCATGCGCTCCGCAGTGATCTTAGAACAGATTGCCCCGAGCTCTGAGTTAGCCAACTTCATGAGCTCAGAACGCATAGGGCCTTTACAGAATTTCTTGATGGTGTTTTTGAGGACAACTAACTCGCCAGTCGCGATTTGTTGAGGTGAGCTTTTAGCAATAATTGCAGCTGCTTCATTTTCCATATTTGTCTCCCTGACAATAGGTTTAAAGAAGCATTATTCTCATATCAAAATGATTGAATATAAAATGAAAAAGTCTAAAAAGAAGTAATGATGTCGCTAACCCTATATATAGCCAGCGTTTATAGCCAATTTGAAGTTTATCTAAATGGCTCACTAACGCTGGCTTTGAACCGCTTTATGTGATCTTGGTTACGGTATGTAAAGCCTTGGATTGGCCGTTCCCCAAACGGTATAAAGCTCTGGGAATATCAATTCAGCATGTTCTTCCATTTCTCCGACACTGATTTGTGCATTCGCTTGTTGGCCAAACAGTGTGACTTCTTGTCCCGTAATTACACCTTTAACATCAGTAACATCTACCATCGTCGTGTTCATCGATGTTTTCCCTACAACCGGAGCACGTTGCCCATTCACTATGACATGGGCTCGGTTACCCATTTTTCTCGGGTAACCATCAGAGTACCCTACGGGTAAATTGGCCAATACACTGTCACGTTTGGTCACGTAGCTACTGTCATAGCCGACGGTAGAATTGGCAGGAACATTGTGTAAAGACGCGACTCGAGTTTTGAAACTAACAATTGAGGGATATTCCGGGTTAGTTGGCAGATCGCCATACAGTACCCCGCCGGGTCTCACCATATCCAGTTGCGCTTCAGGAACGTTCAATGCCGTATAAGAGTTTGATACATGGAGTAATACATCATCCCTATTCAAGTTAGCGTTTTCGATCAGCCATGCTGAGCTTTGATTGAAATCTGCGAGTTTGCTTCTCACTTCGTCAGCATCATAATTTGGGAAATGCGTCATGATGCCCACGATATCGATGCCTTGGTGCTTCGCAATATCAAGTGCTTCTTGCTTACCTTTTTCGGTACTCATATCAATCCCATTTCGAGACATGCCGCCATCATTCAACGCTAAATGGACTTTGATTGTTTTGTCTGTGCTTAGAGATTTGATCTGATTCGCCTGCTCCAAGCTGCCGATAAGCTCTTCAATATCAAGATCCATGGCTTGTTCAATTTCCTGAATGTCAGCAGATCGAACACGAACTAACTGGCCTTCAAACCCACTATCTCGAACAGTCCTCGCCTCAGCATTACTTGCGATTGCGATGCAAGGGACATTGAGCTCAAGAATGGTCGGCATTAAGCCGCGTATTCCATTGCCATAGGCATCGGCCTTCATCACCACACAAAGCTTTGTTTGACTGCTGAGATGGGAGCGAAACTGTGCCATGTTTTGTTTGAATTGACCTAGGCTAATCTCAAGCCATGCGTTCGATTGCTGTACTTGATTCATTGCTGGCGGCGTGTCAGGCAACGCTATAGGTGCAGCGATGGAGCCCATTGGAAATAGTGCAGATGCGACTGCAAGTGAAACCAGTGTTGCGCGGAAAACCATAAAACCTCCCTATTCCAGACCGTATTCGTCTGACTCACTAATCCAATTTGAATTTACCCATCGCTTGCTGGAGCGAGGCGGACAGGCGGCTGAGCTCCTGACAACCCTGTGCAGTGCTTTCAGAGCCAGCAGAAACAGATTGAGCAGACATGTTAATACTCTCAATATTTGAACTGAGCTCTTCAGCCACACTATCCTGCTGATTACACGCGCTGGCTATTTGCGTTCCCATGTCAGCTATTTCTGAGATGAAGCCACGAATCGCGGTCATAAGTTCTTGAGACTGATTACCTTGCTCTACGCACGTTTCGATTTGCTGACGCGAACGGTCGGTTGTCTCTTTTGCCTGGCTGGCAATAGCCTGAAGTTTCTCGATGATGGCGGTGATTTCACTTGTGGAGGCCTGTGTACGCCCGGCGAGTGTACGAACTTCGTCAGCTACAACAGCAAAACCTCGTCCAGATTCACCCGCTCGTGCTGCCTCAATAGCGGCGTTTAGTGCGAGCAGGTTGGTTTGATCGGCAATGTCTCGGATCACATCAACAATGGTATTAACCTGGTTCGATTGTTGTTCAAGCTCGGCAACACTCTCACCCGCTTCGCCCATGATCTGTGCGACATTTTGAATTGAACCGACCATTGCTTTGGTATTGCGTGCCCCTTCCTGAACTTTGCCATTCGCGTCATTGGCTTTTTCAGCAGAGACCTCTGTGGTTTGAGCTACATTTGCCACAGAGGATTTCATTTCCCCCATCGCCGTCGCAACGTGGGTGACCTGTGATTGCTGATCTTGCATTTCACGCGCTGACTTGTTCGATGTATGCGTCATGTCATCGACTGCGCGCCCGAGCTCGCGAACCACTGTGACGCTCTGGTTGATTAAGTCTCTGAGGTTGCTTTGCATTCGGGTCGAAGCATCAGCTAGCTCACCTAACTCATCGTTACCGATCGCTGAGCGATCCAGTGTTCTAGACAGATCACCCTCTGCGATTGCATTGGCTTGCTTAACAACGACAACTAAAGGACCGCATATAATTCGGGTCAGAAACATCGTCATAATAACCATGACGGCGACAATCAAAACATTGATGATCATTGCTGAACGGCTTAAGCCATCGACTGACGATAAAATCGCTTCCCGATTGCTGTTCATTGCACCTTTGAGAATGTCGACCAATATATTAATGTCAGCCTCGATGCTCTCAAACTCACCGAGTGAGTTAGCCAATATGGGGTAAGCGGTTTCTTTGTCCATGTTGGACATGGCTTGATTGAATGAGTCCATCGTCGCCAGATAACCTTGCCACTTCTTATCTAGTCGCTTGAAGGTTTGTTCTTCTTCACCAGGCCAAACGGTCTTTCCGTAGGCGCTGAGCCCTTTATTAATTTCCTGACGAATGTTCTCGTTGCTTGAAATGGTGGATTGAACTTTTGCAGGATCACTCATCGCAAAGGCGGCAAACTGAGCTCTTCGCCATAACGACATCTGGTCTCGAATAGAGTCGACTTTCTCGACAGCAGGCAGTGTATCGTCGGTATAGTTGAGGAGTTCGGCTTTAATGTTCCTTAGTTCACTCAGCATTAAAAAGCCGAAGCCCAAATTCATTGCGGCGATAACGACAAACGCTAAGGCAATTTTTTTGCCGATCGAAAGGTTCTTCACATGCATACGTTAGGTACCTTACATCTAAGTTAAGAGTGCCCTGTGTATGACATCCTTCTCTCTTCAAGGACTTTGCGGTACACGCACTCTTTATTCAGCACGAGTACAGCCAGTCACAGCTGAATGCTCATACTGTTTTAATACTCAATAAAGATAGGCAAGGATAATGTGA
Organism: Vibrio coralliilyticus; assembly: GCF_024449095.1. Taxonomy (NCBI): domain Bacteria; kingdom Pseudomonadati; phylum Pseudomonadota; class Gammaproteobacteria; order Vibrionales; family Vibrionaceae; genus Vibrio; species Vibrio coralinecrosis. The sequence continues at coordinate 1,618,273 of NZ_CP024627.1, read as the reverse complement.
ATAGCGAGTAGCAATAGACAATGCTTATGAAAAGATAGTGATTAGAACAAATTTAGTGACGTTGTCACTAATGGTTTTGAGAAATTGAATAATGATAAAAGTAACAGATTTTCAGTATGTTATTGATGCTTCACTGTGTAACCGACTAGAGTCATTGCACCACTTCTCTGCCACAATTCATAATTTTTAACATTCCTCAATACACTTTATAAATCTCATCTACTTTCCAATATATGCATGCAGTTACTTATTGATGAGAACTATGGAAAGACGTACTTTTTTAAAGGGATTAGCGGGTGTCACACTAGTGCCTGGGCAGCTGTTCGCTTCACCGACTGTGAATCATTCACTTTTTCCAGAGTCGATAATGCAAGCCGACTTCACGCCCTCTTCGGGCAACTTAAATCTGCTTTACGGACAATTACCTGATGACATCATGGGCCATGTGTTCTTTGCTGAAGGCATTCCACTCGAGCGGGATCATCTTAGCCCGAGTGGTCGTGGTGCGCTGACCCGCTTGGATTTCTCCCTTGGGCAAGTGTCGTTTATGCGCAAAATGATCGACACCCCCTCTGCTATCATGCAACAGCACATCCACTATTGGCCTGATAGATTCAAATTGCTCGGTGGTATGGCGTATTACAGCCCTTCTATGGGATTTGTTAACTACTGTAATACCGCACCCAACTACCTTGGTGATAACCGGTTCGCTTTAAGTTACGAGGGCGGCGTTCCTTATGAATTTGATGCGACAACATTAGATCTTATTACGCCCATCGGTCATTACGATGAATGGCGTAGCAGTTTACCACCATGGATGGACGCACTGACGCCAGACAAATGGCTATTTCCTCAGGTACGGACCACTGGTCACCCATACTTTGATCTCGAATCAGACGAGTGTTTTACCATTAACTATGGAGGTAACGTTTCAAATACAGGCACCAAGAATGGATTTATCCGGCTCCTGAAGTGGGATAAGAAAAGCGCCCTTCAAGGTTGGGATATCGTCGGACGAGATGGCCGACCAGCATTTATCGCTGCGACTGCGCATTCACTGGGTGTCACCCGCCATCATGTCCTTATCTTTGAAACAGCTGCACAAGTTGAGCCGTTAAGAATGATAGGCATCCGCTCAGTCAACGCTCAGCAACATCGTACGCCTGTATGGGTTATTCGCAAGAAAGACTTGCTCTCAAGTAGTGACATTGTCACAGCCGATTACATTGAGCTTAACTTTGATACCTCGGATGTTATGTGCAATTACGATGATCATGAAAACGAAATTACGCTGTATGGGCAGTATCTGGGCGCGATGGATAAATCTGAGCCGCAATATACCAGAGATAGATTGCTATTCGGTGGAAGAGTCAGTGATTCACTCGCAGGTTATCCTGCCGCACCGATGGATGTCGGTGGCCTAGTTCGAGCTCGAATTCAGGTTCAATCTGATTCCGTGCGTGAAATTACGGGTGATTTTCGTTTAATTCGAGATGACCAGCTTTTCTGGGATATGAACGATCCCGCTTACCGAGGTCATTTCCAATTCCCTGAACAGTTTGACCATATCTACTGGGCCGCTGTGGGCTATCGCAAAGATCATGTTGTTGAGCGTGTCGCGGATGCATACGAGCAATACCCTAACCGTCTGTTTACTAATGACTCGTTGCCTCAAGAAGACCAACCTTCCGCGCTCGTCCATATGGATTGCCAAAAGATGGCAGTCACCAACGCTTATCAATTTCCTGCTGACTGTGTAATACGAACGCCTCAGTTTATGTCTAGGCCCGGTAGCCACGCGCAAGATGACGGCTACATCTTTACTGCGGTAGTTCGTAAAGAGCCAACCAACACCATTGGCAACGGTAAAGAAATCTGGATTTTTGATGCGAAAAACCTCTCTCAAGGCCCGCTTGCCATTTTAGGTCATTCCCAACTCAATTTTGCGACAACGAATCATGCGCTTTGGGTTCCAGAGATAGGGCCAAGACCGATTGACGGATACCAAGCCAATGTTGGCGAGTTCTTCCGCAGTCGAGTTCCTCAACATCGACGTGCCGTTCGGGACGTTATCGAACAACAAATATTGCCACGATTTGGCTGATACCCATTGCTATTTCGAGCTGATGAAGCTCAATGTCACAGTGTTTTTAAATAAGGAATATTTAATGAGAATAAGAACTCTCGCGCTCGGCGCTACTTTAATATCGGCTGCATTAGGAACAGCCTTTGCGCTTCAAACGAGCGAGCCCGAACGTGAAATCTCCAACTATCAAGGGACCTATACCTGTCATCCTGAAGCGGTTTATGACCCACAATCCATTGAAGGCGTTCAGGCTATCATTAAAGATGCACTGATACGCGGTAAAAAAGTGATGACGGGTAACCGTAAGTTTGCCAGTCAGATTGATGCTGCCTGCGCGGGTGATGACCAAGTTCAACTCACGCTGAAGAATATGGATAAGATCGTTCATTTCGATGCAGCGAATAAACGAGTCACAGTTGAAGCGGGTATGAGGTTTAACGACTTAAATGACTTTCTTCGTAAACAAGGTTACGCGATCAACATGGTCACTGAGTTAGCCATCTTCACAGTCGGCGGTATGCTTGGCAGTGGTACACATGGCTCAACATTGGAAAAACCCAGCAATATGCTAGCGGACTATGTGACAGAGCTTAAAGTCGTTGATGGTCAGGGAGACGTTCGTGTGTTGAACGGCGATTTGCTCAACGCTGCTCGCGTCAACTTGGGCGTGTTAGGTGTCGTCGTTGAAGTCACGCTGGCTATCGAGGAAGCGTTTAAAGTCAAAGCAGAAGTTACAGGGTATCGTGACGATTCTGGATTGGAAGATGTTGTTCTGGACATCGCTCGCAACAACTACTCAGCCAATATAGCTTGGTTCCCTGGCCTTGGCCGCTATACCACCACCTTATACAACCCTGTTCCATTGGAGACGCAAGGTGAAGCGTATAATGCTCAGGCGGATGTGTCTGATGCAGAGGAGTTTTTCTTCGGTTTGCTATTTAATGCCGCTCACGAATTTCCGGGCACTGGATTGCAATGTCTAGCCGCCGTTGCGCGTTATAACGCCAGAGCGAAGTCTTACTTCCGCGATACTCATACTGGCAAGAAAGTGAGTGAACCTATTGGTTACTCTGATCAAATGCAGTACTTCAAATGTAAAGATCCCAACAAATGTATTTGGGACAGACTTCCTATCGCACTTCAGGAAGTGGCCATTGATATTGAGCGTTTGCCTGACTGGATCAGTGACGTACGTGAGATTGTCGCGGCTCATCCAAAAACCTGTTTCCCTCTCAATGGCATTTATTTCCGCTTTGGTAAAGCCTCTGACAGCTATATTGGTATGAGTGCTGGTCGCGAAACCGCATTTGTGGGTATTGAATACACCTTGCGTCAAGAAGGTAAAAAGGAACCGAAGAATTACTTTGTGAATCTGGAAATAGAGCAGATGTCATTGCGTAAGTATGATGCACGACCTCACTGGGGCAAAAATTCTGTTGCGATCTTCGAGGATATGCCTTCTCGATTCCCGATGTGGCCTGAGTTCTTACAGGCGAAAGCAGAGCTGGACCCTTACAATATTTTTACCAACCCTTTCTGGGAGCGCGTAAGTGGAGATATCCCTATGGATGACTATTTAACGCCAGGATGTAACGTCCGTGGGGAATGCTACTGCCAGACAGACGAGCACTGTCAGTCTGGAACGCAATGTCAGGCTGGGCTGCATTTCACCGACGCTCGTATTTGTCGCTAGCTAGTGTCAATTGGCCATAGGGAGAACTCCTTGTGGCCGATTCAGCATCAATACTTATTTCCCTTTACTCATCCTCATTGATTTAAAGGAACAACAGACGATGAATCTCAAATCGATTTTTCTTACCGTCACAGCAGCGTTTTCTCTGCTGAGTCTAACTGTGTTTGCGACTACCTTAGATGATATTCGGCCACATGTACCAAGCTCGGATAAAACTTGGGCAGAACAGTGGTTCTATAATGTTGCGGTACCGGATGTGGGTTATTTCAAAATCAGCCTCCAGAGCTATATAGCGCCTGATTTTGATGAGCCAACGCCCAAAGCGTACGTTCACCTTGCTTTTACCCCACTCAATGGAAAAACCATTAAGTACGATATCTTCCGTGATAAACTCATTATGAAAGGTTTTGATGATGCGACGCTTTTTCACTATGAAATCCCGGGAGTTGTCGTCGCTAATCAAGACTCGGTTGAAGTGACCTACAATGACTTCCATTTCTCGATGCGTTGGGATGGCGAGCATGCTCATTATTGGCGAGGATTAAACCCAGGGCAGACCCCATTTGGTATCATTCCAGAATTGCCCGGTGTCGGAGGCAAATGGTTTCTTTATACTGTAGGAACACCAATTCAATACAGCTTCTCTGATGGTGACGTGTCTCTTTTTGGAAGCGGTTATGCTCAGGTTGATAAAGGCTGGTATGACAAAGAGTCGAGTGCAGGCATGGTTTATAGTATGGGACTCTCCGATGATCTCTACTACATGTTCACAGGTGCTAAAATTGGAAACTCCAACATAGAGTTATGGGCTGGACGCTACATTTCAGACAACTACGACCTTATTTTCTACCCCGCCATTGGAAACCTATCGGTCAAGCGTGAATATGATTCTTGCGCTGGCTACCTAAAAGTTGAAATGAACAAACTCAGATACAAAATGGTGATGGAGGCAAAATCTGATTTAGATGATTTTTATCCTCTTGAATTTCCTTCCGTTATCATTTTTGGTGGTGAACAAAAGTACATGAAGTCTATGAAAGCGGATGTAAAATTCTCTTTGTATGACTTTGGGCAATTGGAAGAATCCATCGAAATTCCGCAAGCATTGCTTGAGTTCAGTGGTCCTTTCTATTGCGATGCCTTGTCTACAGAATAAGCAGCTGGCCTATATAAAATGGTTGGAAAACCCAGCCATTTTATAGGCCTTATACTTTTAATATTTTTATTAAATAACGATTTCCTACATTAGGAAGTTTTAATTTAGAGGCATTTAAAATATAAACCTTAACTGAACATAATTGTTTTAACATTATTCCTTAAAGCCTATCTGGTTATTATACCGAACGATAAAAAATCATAAAAATACCTGAAGTTTCTTATAAGAAACATTTGTGATCTATGTTTTGATTTTAGCTTAAAATTTCAAATTATATTTGAATTTTAATTAGAGCAATTACTTTAATTAATGTTTTGACATTATCAATATTGAGACATATGACTGAGAGCACTTTAGCAACATCTGAATGAAGAGCTATTCACTGTTATAACGATCACTTAAAAACTAATGCAAAACAAAAAATTTTCTTTTTAAACAGAAATTTATATTAAAATCCATCATCTGCTCTTTTTATATTTAACTCATTTAATACCGTTTAAATTAAATAACAAAAGTGGCATTAAGATCATTAAAAGAACAAAGTCTGTATCATTTCCGAGCAACAATGTCATAGACCAATCATGGTTTAAAATGAATTAATGTCACATTTTGTGCTAATTGATTAGTATAAGAATTCAATTAATTCACCTAAAAAATCCCTTTCCCGAAATCCATTGATCGTGGTACTAAATAAAACACGGGGATTGATTTGGAATATAGCTTGATTCCAAGAGGTATTTATTCTCGTTCAAGGATGACAACAAAATATCATGGAAAGTTAACTAACGTTTAAATTGTTATTAAGTAATAACTCTTTACGAGGATTTTTGTATGCAAAATAACAGAACTAAAGTGTTAGGGACGCTTACCCTACTCTCTTCTTTGTTTGCTGCACATGCGTTTGCTGATATTCAGATACTTGGAAGTGAAAGTGAAATTTCTCAGTCAATTACTGAGCACTATCAGCAATCAACTCAGTTTTACAACGGACACTTGGCTAAGACCGATTTACTCTACATCAATGTAGGAACCGCATCTGATGATGATATAGCACAGGCAAAATCTCATGTTGTTAAAGGTGATACAGTGGTTATCGACCTAAAACAAGTTTCCGGTGACGATGCAAAAATTGAGTTAAGCCAATCGTTAACAGGGCTTGGTAGTGACGCACCTGTAGTGGTCACTGGAATGTATCAAGGCGACAATATCATCAACTCTATTGTGGCGGACGTTCGTGACGAAAACGGTGAGCCAGTGAATAACCCATCGGCTGAATTAGAAAGCATTAAGCAATCATTGGTTCATGCACTTGATCGCCTTGGTTTTGGAGGGGAGTAACATGAAAACTTCTACTATTTTCACACTTTCCTTGCTTGCGGCTTCTGTCAACGCGTTTGCGGATGATTACGTTCCTGTTGTTGAGAAAGTCTACTACATCACCAGTTCCAAGCTGACGTGTAATTTGTATACCAGTAAAGATTTCGAAACGAAACGAGATTGGTGTAACGCGGGGGCCTCGGTTGATATTCGCGTTAACGTATCCCAAATGCGTTCGGTTCAGTCATCAACTTCACAAGGTTTTACACCTGACGCTAAGATCGTGCGCTTTACCGTTGAAGCTGATAAACCTGGCACAGGTTTCCACCTCGTCGATGACCTTCAACAGGATCACAGCTGGTTCCAAAGCTGGGCGAATCGACGTACATATATAGGTCCATTTGCAAGCAGTTACGAGCTATGGGTAAAACCAGTTTCAGGTTACGTACCAAAGAAAGTCAGCGACTTTCCTCATAACGAGAATAAGAATTACCAGCATCGTGATACACATGGCTACTCTATCGGTATTAATGGCTCCGCTGGTGCGGAGGTAGGCAAAGATGGGCCTAAAGTCAGCGCAGAAGTCAGCGGTTCATTCAGCTATAAGAATGAAAAAACATTGGTGTTTGATACCAAAGACTACCGTGTAAACAACCGTTCTTCACTCAGTGATTTTGAGGTTGCTTTTGAGCGCGAATTTGATGAATGTGAAGAGCTACGCCGTGAAGAACTAGGCTGCTACTTTACATCTGCACACTGGGGAAGCGGATGGGTATTCGATAAATCGAAATTCAACCCAATCTCTTACGCTAACTTCAAACCTAACTACGACGTCATCTACGAAGCTCCAGTCTCTCAGACAGGAACTACGGATTTTGAAATCGGTGCGAAGTTTATTGCCAAAGCACGCTATGGCGACGTTATTCCATCGGCACTCTTCTCCGTCTATGGACCTGGCGGCTGGGCAACAACAGGTTGGTCCATTCCGCGTACAGTTCGTATAGACTGGAGTCACCCACTGTTTGAAGCTGAGGCACACGTAACCTTGCAGTCGTTAAGCAACAACGACTTGTGCCTAGACGTTTATGGTACCAACGGCGATAAAGAAGCCGAGGGTGGTCAAGTGGATGGCTGGAGCTGTCACGGAAGTTGGAATCAGACTTGGGGCCTAGATAGTAATGAGCGTTACCGCAGCCGTGTTGCACCAGATCGATGTCTGACGGTTTCTGATGATAAGAACCTAACCGTTGAGTCATGTAGCTCTAACCTTGCTCAAAAATGGTTCTGGGAAGGTGACAAGCTGATCAGTCGCTACGTCGATGGTACCAATAAACGTTATGTGCTTAACATTCTAGACGGTCGTAACGTTGGAGTAACGCCTGAAGATCAAGCAACACACGCGAGATGGAAACCAACACTACAAAAAATCAAACTGTAATTTTGTAATGAAGCTAAAACGGAAGACACTGTCTTCCGTTTTTATTTGGAAACACTCTTTTTAGACAGAGAAACTCGAATAGAAAACCACTCCACTTTGGCTGATTAATAGTTAGCCTGTTCCAGATGTTTGTTCAAATCGTCGCTTTGATTACACAAAAAACCGAGGACTGGGATCGTTCGTAATAGTACGTTTCTCTTATATCTATAATTAATTTCAAGCCAAATAGCGGTGCGATTCTTGTGCCACAAAATTAGGTAGAATAAGTTAATCTTATGTTTCATTTTTAGCAGGTGCATAACTTAAACGGTCCTATTATTGTTATCAGTAGGTTTACAAACCGTTACACAGTGAGGGCCAGATGAAAGTACTAATCCAATATACTCAAACCGGTAAATATCGCGATCACGCTTGGGAAGCCTATACTCTTAGAGCTAAAGGCGATATTCATGCGGTCACTCCTTCTTACGCAGCACAGCTCATAAAGCAAAATAAAGCCAACTTGTTCACCACAGAAGATTCTGACATCGTCATTGCGCCATAATATAAAAGTTCTCAACGATTACGCTGAGAACTTCTTTTTGTTTGATTTACAGAAAAGTGCCCATCATCAGTCAATATAGGCGGCCCTTTATTGGTAGGAGTATGAGTTAAACTATGATGAAGTTGGCGATTATCGTTCAGATCTCGATAATATTTTGATATTGAAGTATTCAGTTATAGTGCGTTAAATGGTGCTTATCTTAACTCAGACACTCAAGTCAATACGGCCAGGGTTACAATTACGGATAGCTTTTAATGCCTCTGGTGGCATCTGAACGTTGGCGAACCAAAATGGCTTATGCTTGTTAACAAAAACACTACTACGATCAAGCGCATCATATATTGAATAGGCTTGAGCTTGGGCTAAAGCAACCCCGTAAGGGCTTCGCTCTAATATGGGAATGTCATCTAAATCTTCAAGTAAAGCATTCTTTAGGTGTATATTTCTGGGTGACCACTCAATATGCTCTACCACTTTACGTGTTAGTAAACTTTCTAAACCAAGAATAACGTCTGGAAGCACACTCATAATGGGCTTAATCTCCGCGCAAGCGTAATATTCTTCACGACGATTCTTATCACGATAGAACTGCATTCGTTCTACTAAGGTATCTTCGAACATCATCGGGAAGTTGTTAACAATAGCAAACTGGCTAATAGTCCGTAAAATGCCGATTGCTATTCCCTGCTCAGGTGATTTTACACCAGCTTCCTCTAGGCGAATACGAGTAACATTTGCTGTCAAAATCATATGTTGCCAAAGTTTTGGAGCTATGAGCTTAGTGGTTGGTTCATCCCAACGTAGCAAAGGCTTAACCATTAAGATTGGAAACAAAACACGACTGTTATCAATACCAAGCAAGCCTATTGCCATCTTCGTGTCAGTGAAACTTCTTACCGTTTTACCCAAACGAGCACAAAACTTGGGATTCCTGCATAGTTCGAAAAGATTATTCTTTAATTGATTGTCGTTGACGGCTAAAACATCGAGCTTGCTATAACTGACTGAGGGCGAATACGCGATACTTAAAAAATAAGAAAAGTCAGGGAAACGCCCGAATAACTTTAACACCTCTAGCTCTGCAAGCTTTTCTATCATTCCTTCTGTCGCTAACTTGGAAATGTCCCCTATGACACTCTCATGTATCTTCTGCCTTGCTTCTGCTGCTTGGCGCCTCTCCTCGACTTTACTACTTTCACATTCCAGTAAGAGGCGCTGGTTTTTCATTACTCGCTCTTTTTCATTGAGAATCACTGTGTCGCAAAACTCACTCTGCCGACTGAGCACTGAATCAACGTCTGACTGATCAAGCACATACTTAATACTAACAAGCCATTTGGCGTAACGTTCTCTGGTTGATGCAGCTATTGCTCCAGCCAGCTGATTTGCTTCTTCATTGTATTTTTTGTTGGTAAGTAGCAAACAGAAATACCCCATGGGAAGAATCATTATTTAACATTAGCACAAACAATTATACCTAAGAGTGCTGACTAAAAACCTAATAGCAAAAGCCCCAGTGATTGATGCCAATCACTGGGGCTTAGGTATAAATGATGTTCTGTTAATGCGCTTTTTTCTTACCTTTGGACTGAAAACCTTGATGAGGGAACACATTTCTTATCCGCTGCTGGATCTTCTTCGGCACTTGTTTAGAAAAGACAAGTTTCATTCCTGTCCGTTGCTGATAGACTTTAAATTCGCCATCGAAAGGATCGCGCTCAGCAATATCGAGAACATTGTGGCGAAAAGTAGGAGGAAAGTGACCTTTTTCCTTAGTGATTTGCCCCAACTTAAATTGAACTCGCAAGACTGGTCTATCAATAGCTACCAGCCAAAAGATAACAATGGCCGCCACTAAAATTACATAAAGCATATCTACTCCTTAATCTAGTAACTTACTCAGATCCTCTTTGAGAGTGTTGACTGCTCTGCTTGCCTTTTCACTTCTAGAGGCCTCCGAAAGCAGATATTCAATGGCATCAGACAAAGTACAGCCCAGTTCATTTGCCCGCGTTGACAGCTTTTCCCAAACTCGATAGTCCAAGTCAATTGACTTCTTCTTGGTGTGTATCTGTTCGGCATTAAAATGGCGCTTACGCTTTGCTCGAATGGCTTGTTTGAGTTTATTGTCTAACTCAAGAGACATGTGAAGTTCTATCCACTCCAGAACTTTTGTTGGCTCATGCTCAAGGTTACGCAACTCATTCACCGCAGCCTCAGCTTCACTAGTGTCAACGTGACGAGTGATCTCCTCACCGTTTTTCCATTTACTAATGAGATAATTCCACTTCCAACCACATTCTAAATTTTCAAGCTGTTGATATTTCATTGTAAGCAGTTCCATTGAATTTGGGTGACAGCGTAACTCAGCGTCACTATAGATACAATCTTTATTGTAGAAAAATCGACCTAGATCATCACATTAAATTGGCTATGTCATACTTAGCGGTTTTTCTATATAATTTCTGACCTTTTCAAGCACATGAATACTGTCGATGAACCAAGAAAGCTGGCATGCCGTCACACCGCAATACTCCCATTATGACGATGTTATATCGCAATTTGAAAGCCTACCCCATGTTAGCTTTCTCGATGTTCAACCTCGATTAAAGCAAGCCTTGTCAACCTTTGCTGAGATTAAAGGCTTTTCCAGAATTCTCGTAATAAATTCACCTGATAATGCTTTCTACCGCACAAGTATTAAAAACGGTTTATCTTCGTTATCTAACAGCCCCATTATTTCATCTGAAAGCATTAATATAAACGAGTTGCTTGGCACTTATTCATGTAACAAGCTTGGTGAAATTGTTTCACAAAAACAAGGTCTTTTAGAAAAAGCAAATGGCGGTTATCTTGTAGTATCGGCGAATATTCTTCTAGCGAATCCAAGTAGTTGGCTAATGCTTAAATCTGTCTTTCTTGGCGAACAGGTTAGCCCCGTCAACGTTACACCAAGCAACATTGCAAACGAGTGCCCTATTTCAGCTTACAACATTAAACTCGTTGTCGTTGGCAATAGAGATCAGATCGCTGATTTAGAGTACTTGGATGGTGAACTCTATAATGGTTTGGCTTCTTATACCGAGATCGAACACGAAATCACATTAAGTGAACAATCTATCAGACCGTATTTAGGGTATCTGTCTTCCTTGCTAAAGGAATACGGTTTGCCATCGCTTTCTGCAGCATCTATTCATCGCCTAATGGTCGCTGGTGCAAGGTATACCGAAGATCAACGCTATATGCCGATTGAGCCACTGTGGTATCTCTCGCTCTTTCAAGAAGCATCCCTCTACTCCGATGGGCAGCAGATTAGTGAAAGCGCACTAGATAAAGCTATAGAAGCAAAATTTCAGCGTGAGTCATATCTTCCGGAGCGTGCATTATCTGATATCTTAGATGGTCAAGTGATTATTGAAACTCAGGGTGAGTGTATTGGCCAAGTAAATGGTCTGACAGTCATTGATGTTTCAGGTCATCCTCTTCCTTACGGTGAGCCCGCACGAATTTCATGTGTTATTCATTTTGGTGATGGCGATATTTCCGATGTTGAACGCAAAGCTGAGCTAGGTGGTAACCTCCATGCAAAAGGCATGATGATCATGCAAGCATTTGTCTCAAGCGCGCTACAATTGGATGAGCCGTTGCCTTATTCGGCTTCAGTTGTATTTGAACAGTCCTATTGTGAGGTTGATGGCGACAGCGCCACGCTCGCGGAGTTGTGCTCTTTTGTGAGTGCCCTATCTGAATATCCAATTAATCAACAGATCGCAGTCACTGGTGCGGTAGATCAATTTGGACGAGTGCAAGCAGTCGGTGGCCTTAACGAGAAGATTGAAGGTTTCTACCATGTTTGTAAACACCAAGGCCTCACTGGCCAACAAGGGGTAATTTTACCCAAAACGAATCTAAAACATTTAGCCCTTCATAAAGATGTAGTAGAAAGCATTAAGAATGATGAGTTCCATATTTGGTCGGTGGAAACGGTTGATGAAGCTATTCCTATCATTATGGGAAAACCATTCCGTGGAGACGATGAAACTAGCGTGATTCATAAAATTGCGGAACGAATTGATAACTATGAAAAACATGAACATCCACAGGGAATTGTGGAACGCATCAAAAACTGGTTCTCTTAGAGCAAAGATTAGTCACATTTAGACTGATCGGAGTTGTTTAGCGTACACGTGTTCACTAACATGCTGCTATCAAAATTTGGAGTAATTGATAATGCAAAACAAACGTGATTCTTATAACCGCGAAGATCTATTAGCTTCTAGCCAAGGTGAGCTATTTGGCCCAGGTTACCCCCAGCTACCTGCACCTAACATGCTAATGATGGACCGCGTCACTAAGATGTCTGAAACTGAAGGTGATTTCGGTAAAGGTCTAATTCTAGCAGAACTCGATATTACTCCTGATCTCTGGTTCTTCGATTGTCACTTCCCTGGTGACCCAGTGATGCCTGGCTGTCTAGGCCTTGATGCGATGTGGCAACTTGTTGGCTTCTTCCTTGGTTGGGTTGGTGGCAAAGGTAAAGGCCGAGCTCTAGGTGTGGGTGAAGTGAAATTCACTGGTCAAATCCTGCCTACTGCAAAGAAAGTTACTTATGAAATTCATATGAAGCGAGTTGTTAACCGTAAGCTTGTAATGGGTCTAGCTGATGGCCGCGTTCTTGTAGATGGAAAAGAAATCTACGTAGCGAAAGACCTTAAAGTAGGCCTTTTCCAAGATACATCTGCGTTTTAAGCAAGTCTTTTTCTAAGCGACTCGATTGAGTCGCTTTTTTGTTGCCAATGCATTTAGTTATAGTGCGTTATAAATGCAAACAAAAGCCCCGAATTTTCGGGGCTTTTGTGTTCCTTATGTCGTATGTGGATTGAGTCTGTTATTTGTAGAGACCAGAGTGTTTGTCTTCCCTGGCATCGCGCCAACCACCGAGCCAATAAGATCGAGCATCCATCTGTTGATATGGACATGAGTCCGTTGAGCGGCCATTTAAGCCTGCTTTGTAGCCTTGAGATTGAGCTCTTTCTAAGCGGTCACGCTTTTGTCTCTTCATAGTGTCGTCCTCATACATAAAGTTTTTCTAACGTACTACTATTAACTTTTTGTGGAGCTTTTATGACTCCACCATTAAGAATCGATCAAAATCTGGTCTTTCTCAAGGCATAAAAAAAGCACAGGCTCAAAAATGTGAACCTGTGCCCTAGATGAAAATTTAATCTATTTTCTACGGAACCCTAAGAAAGCAAGTAGAGTCAGAGCTAGGAAACCAAGCGAAGATCCTTTGCGCTCGACTGTCTCAGTGCGGAAGCTTCTCGCTTGAATATCATCTTTTCCACTTCCAGCAATAGGCACCAGTTTAACCGCGACCAGCTTTTCAACCCCAATAGCGCCACCTTGACAGTATGAATCAACTTCAGTGGTGTCGTAACCATTTGTACATTTAAGCGCCGTAGCAGCAATGACACCTGCATCATTGATATCTGCTGCATCAATAATTCGGTATTGGTTATTATTTGAGGAAACAGAACCATCGTTAGTGAGGTCATCTAGAATCCAAGCTTTGCTATTAAATATAGATGAACGACGTGTAGAATTTGTGTCAGTAGCGTTGAGGGGATTTATAAATGCTCGCTTAGCTCGCTCCACTCCATCGACTTCAGCCGAGCTACTGATATCAACGCTACCGACCACTTCATTAAAGTTGTTGATCCCGCCCATGGTTCCACCAGCTCCATCAAAGAAGATTCCACCACTAAAGTAGGTGGCTGTAGGTGAGCTTGTCACATCAGCAATATAAAACAGCCTATTTGAAGCAGCGCGATTCTCTGGCTTATCACCCGCTCGCTTTGCACTACCTACTGCGACAAAGTTGTCATTAATAGATGAAACGACTGAATTGCTATAGATATAGTCAGAACCGCTTGTTGCATTGGCAACTGATTTAATCCCCGTACCTTTTGCATCATCAGAGCTAAAAGACCATTTAGTCACATCAGTTGGCGCTGCGCTCATATCACCAACAAATACGGTCGCATCCATCCTTTGATCAGTGTAGGTGTTATAGCCGACAGCATAGAACAGATTACCATCTACTCTGAAGTCTCTGATACTTGCCTGGCCCAAAACATCAGAGTCAATGGTTGCTCCACCATCACCAAAGCCTATTTCTAATGAATCAGAACTATCCCAAATAGCAGCTTGAGAATAAAAGTGTGACCCATTAGCATTATCTTGTTTACGAGAAATACTACCAACGGTATAGGTACCATCCGTTTTCCAAGCTCGTGTTTGCACTACACCAGTAGGATTATCTGATGGTAGCGTTAAATCCGAAGCACCAACAAATGCCACATTTCTTGTGCTTCCATCACGTTTATTACCAACCGGATCCGTTCCATCTAGACTATTAATAACTGCGTTGGTTGTAGAAACTGCCGCTGTTTCGCCCTCGACAAAAGCAATCGAATTTAAATAGTTGCTCGATAGCTCTTTAGCATAACCATTCCATTCATCTGTAGACCAAGTGTCACAATCTGCATAACGAAGCTGAGCATTACAATAGCTTTCAAAATCAGCTTGATCATCCACGTAGTTAAAAGCGTTATCCATCGCAAACGGAACTTCTTCTCGATAGCTAATACCTTCCTTCCAGTTACGCGTTTCTGCAGCAATTTTGAAATCAGAACTACTACATGGAACACCAACTGCATTTTCATCAGTACTGGTAAAACAGCCTAAAAAATTAGGTGTCCCCCCAATATTTCCTTGCTCAACCGCTGTTCCGTAATATTCCGTGGTATATCCACCAAGACTGTATGTATCGTTAAGAGACTCATCAATCTCAACAACTTTATATATAGCGGCATTTACCCCAAAAGAAGCGGCTACAGCCAATGTAATAGATGATAGTTTAAAGATTTTACTACTCATTGTTTGTTAACTTTCCTGTTGCATTGCTTCGAGTTCTTCCCAACGCTCGAAAGCAATTTCAAGTTCCTGCTCTACGGCAGAAAGCTTATCTAAAATCGGTTGTGTCTGCTCTACTGGTTGAGAGAAGAAGTCAGGATCATTGACCTGCTCTTGCAGCGATTCCAACTCAGCTTCCAGTGCTTCAAGTTTTGCCGGCAGTGCTTCTAATTCACGCTGCAGTTTATAGGATAACTTCTTCGGCTTACTCTTTACAGACACTGTTTTGGGAGGTGCCTCAACCTGTTTCTCAGCCTTGTTCGGTTTTTCGACCGTACGAGCTTTCTTTGTTTGTTCACGTTGCTGCTGGGCATCATGATAACCGCCAACAAACTCTTCTATTCTACCTTCACCTTCAAAGATCCAACTCGTCATAACTGTGTTATCTACAAATTGTCGATCATGGCTTACAAGCAACAACGTACCCTGATAATTGGCAAGTAAATCTTCCAAAAGTTCCAACGTTTCGATATCTAAGTCATTGGTTGGTTCATCTAAAACTAATAAGTTGTTTGGTTTTAGCAAGATACGAGCAAGTAATAAACGGTTTTTTTCGCCACCGGATAGCGCTTTCACTGGCGTCCGCGCTCGCTTAGGTGCAAATAAGAAGTCCTGAAGATAACTCAAGGCATGGCGCTGACGACCACCTACCATCACTTCTTGTTTCCCATCAGCAAGGTTATCGATAACAGACTTCTCAGGATCGAGCATTTCTCGGTATTGATCGAAATAAGCTACTTCCAACTTGGTCCCACAATGAAGTCGCCCCGAATCAGGTTGAAGATCACCAAGTAATAACTTAAGTAAGGTGCTCTTACCGCAGCCATTAGGTCCAATCAAGGCAATGCGGTCTCCACGCATGATATTGAAAGAAAAGTCCTTCAATATCGGCTTGCCATCAATATTGAAGTTGATACTTTCCGCTTCGAAAACGATCTTTCCAGAACGAGCCGCGTCGTCAACCTGAATATTGGCTTTGCCCTGCACTTCACGACGATCTTTACGCTCTTCACGGAGCTTTTTTAGGGCTCGAACTCTCCCTTCATTGCGGGTTCTTCGAGCTTTAATGCCTTGACGTATCCACACTTCTTCCTGAGCGAGTTTTTTATCAAACTCCGCATTTTGCATCTCTTCGACACGCAGCATTTCTTCTTTATCAACGAGGTAATTGTCGTAGTTACCTGGAAATGAGGCTAATTTACCGCGATCAAGATCGACAATACGAGTCGCCATGGACTTAATAAAGGCTCGGTCGTGAGAAATAAAGATAATTGAGCCGCGAAAATCTTTCAGGAAGTTCTCTAGCCATTCGATCGTTGTCACGTCTAGATGGTTAGTCGGCTCGTCGAGCAGCAAAACATCAGGGTCTCGTACTAAAGCTCTAGCCAACGCAGCCTTACGCTGCCAGCCACCAGATAGATCCGTCAGCTTTGTATGCCCGTCAAGCTTCAACGCGCCAAGAACATTTTTAATCCGATCTTCGAAACGCCAAGCACCTGAATGCTCAAGTTGTTCTTGAATCCGTGCAAGTTTATTAATGTTCTGCTCTGTTGGCTGAGTGGCAATCAGATCGAGTTGATCTTGGTAGATCTTTAAATGTTCCCCAATTTCCGCTAGCCCACCAGCCACATAGTCAAAAACCGTTCCTTCTTGATTACGTGGTGGATCTTGCTCAAGGCGAGACACAACGACATCTTGAGTCACCGTCAGTTTGCCGTCATCCAAAGTTACTTCGCCGGCAAGAACTTTCATTAATGTCGATTTACCCGCTCCATTGCGACCGACTAGACAGACACGTTCATTTTCTTGAAGCGCAAAGTCTGCATTATCAAGTAGCGGGTGATCACCGTATGCCAGCAATCCATTATTTATGGTAAGTAATGCCATTTTGTTCCAACCAATGTTGTAATTCTTGTAAATCAAATGGCCAGTTCAACTCTTCACCGTTGATATTAAGAACGGGAATAGTGACGCCGTAACGAGAAAATAGCTCATCATCGAATGCAATATCGACAATCTCTACGTCCTGGCTGACCTTTGCTTGTTGGCAAAGGTCATAGGCCATCTCACAGAGATGGCACCCTTCTGTACTGTAAAGTGTGATCAAATCTTGGCCTACTATTCTGTGTGAGTCACAATCCAGCAGTTGTGAATATGTTTATTGCGAGAAAAGTCTAACGGCAAAGTTTGACTCGATATATTTTTCGCATTGAGATTCAATTCACTCATCGCTTCTATGTCCATTTTGAACTGTCGTTTATTGTTCGAGAATACGATGGTTCCACCTGGACGTAGCAGTCGCTTTAGATTTTTCATCAGCTGAATATGGTCTCTTTGAACATCAAAACTTTGCTGCATCCTCTTCGAGTTAGAGAACGTCGGAGGATCAATAAAAATTAGGTCAAACTGTGAATTTGAACTTTCTAGCCACTGCAAGCAGTCTGCCTGTTCAAATTTGTGCTGCCTCCCTACCTGACCATTAAGCTTCATGTTTTCTTTAGCCCACTCAAGATAGGTATTAGACATATCCACTGTTGTTGTCGATTTCGCACCACCACAGGCCGCATGAACGGTACCTGAACCTGTGTAAGCAAACAAGTTCAAGAAGTCTTTACCTTTGGCCATTTCACCCAACTTGCGACGAGTTAGCTTATGATCAAGGAACAAGCCCGTATCGAGATAGTCATGCAGATTGACGATCAAATTAACGCCATATTCGTTAACATGCATGGTTTCAGATTCTTGGGAGAGTTTCTGATACTGTGAGCGTCCCTTTTGCTTCTCTCGGACCTTAAGCACAACCTTATTTGCTTCCGTACCAGTCACTTGAATTGCTGCACGAATAATATCCGTTAAACGGCGCTTCGCCTTCTCTTCTGGGATATTCTTTGGTGCAGCGTATTCTTGGATCACAAGATGATCGAGGTAAACATCAATAGCTACGTTATATTCAGGTAGGTCTGCATCATAGATTCGGTAGCAATCGAGCTTTTCTTTGCGCGCCCATTTGCCAATTTTGGCAATGTTCTTCTTCAATCGGTTAGAGAAATCAGGAGCAATTAACGACTCTGTGACATTGACACCTTCATTTTCTACCGGACGCTCACTAATCAAGTAGTTCTTCTGGTGACAAGGTAACGCACCATTATTCAGTTTGAACTGTTTATCTGCGCGCATGCGCAAACAGCTTAAAAGCTCGTCAGAACTAGAGAATATAGACGCTTGGCAGCCACCAAATTCAGATTTTAGCTGGGCACCAAATGCGGTGTACAGAGCAATTAAGCCTGGATGCGTCCCTAAACGCTCACCATATGGCGGGTTTGAAACAATAACGCCTGCTGTAAACTCTTTAGGACGTTTAACTTGAGCGGCATCGCCAAGATTAAATTCAATCAGAGCATCAACACCTGCTCGACGGGCGTTGTCTTTTGCCGTTTTAAGTACTTTTGCATCGTTGTCAAAGCCGAAAAACTTAGTGTCAACTTTTTTGACGCCCTTTCTCGCCTGTACTGCTGCTTCTGATTTAATCTCAGCCCAAAGCTCAGGTTCAAAGTCTTCTAGTGACTCAAAGCCCCATTTTTCACGATTGACGCCTGGTGCCATGTTCGCCGCCATCATGGCTGCTTCAATCAATAGCGTGCCTGAACCACACATAGGGTCTAGCAGAGGCTTATCAGCACTCCAGCCACTACGAAGAATAATGGCAGCAGCTAGGGTTTCGCGAAGTGGCGCACGACCAGACTCAGGACGATAACCACGTTGGTGCAGGCCTCCCCCCACCATATCCACGCCAAGAATTGCTTTATCGCGATGCAGGCGAACATGAATACGAAGATCTGCACGATCTTTACTGATCGACGGTCTTGGCAAGTTCTTTTTCTCGAAACTATCCACTACGGCATCTTTCACTTTCATTGCGCCGTATTGGCTATTGCGGATTTCTCGGTTAGTACCATTGAAATCAACAACAAACATCTTCGAACTATGGAATTGGTTTACCCAGTTCACTGAAGACGTTGCTAGATAGATATCCATATCATCGTTACAAGTGAACTCGGATAACACACGGACGAAACGCGACGCTAAGCGGCTCCATAAGCAACAACGATAAATTTGCTCATTTGATGCTTTAAAGCGTACCCCTGCTTGAACAGGTTTGGCATTAGTGATCCCTAGCTTAGTTAACTCTTCAACCAACAAGTTTTCCAAACCGTTGGACGTAACCGCAAGATATTGATGCATAGTGTTTTTAAATTCTTGATAAATGACCCTTCATTATACCTGTCCCATAACAATTTCGTTAGCCCAATCCGAGTCAATCTCCCACTCAATTCACTTGATTGAGCAAAACATCATCAATGTTGATTTGATCCATAAATTCCAAAGTACTCATTAGTGTCTTTTCAATTTCCTACCTATCTTTTGGCTTAAGGTGATAGTGAATGCTTATTCACAGCAAATCTGGACTACACCAAATGATATCTAATGTGTAATAAAGTTTCATTTTTGAGCTAATTGGGGAATAAATAACAACTAACAGCTCTGCTATCATCAATAACAGGAATATTTTATTGATAGTTAAATCGAAAATTTATGGGTTAATTACGGATGTACCCTCTCAATATACGACGAGCAGGCAAAAAAAAGTCGGCACACAGGCCGACGGGGAAATGAAACAAAGGAACGAATGGTTAGCTGACCAGAGCCATTGGCTGTGTCTGACCAGCGAAAAGATGGTTAATATTAGCCATACGGTCATGCATCACTTTTATTGCCTGACCGAATGCGAGAGATTTCACGCCATTAAGAACAAAGGCGTCCAAATTAATAGATGCGCATAGACTTGCGTTATCTCCTACTTCCAGAACCAGGAAGCATCCATCACTGTAGCTATTAGATAACTGGACAAAGTCCCCTTCTTTAGGAGTATCAAGACCATTCGAGAGACAATCAAAAAACCAGCTCTTGGGCTGTACTGGTTTATGGAAACGCTTGGCAGCAACACAGTAAAGTGCCAGTTCTGCTTGGCGAGGTTCTGAAAGGTCTAAATGGGCGATTTGCTCTTTATAGGTTTGATAAGCAGATGCGTCATCAACGGAGAACTCATTCACACCTATTGCACAATCTACAATCAACTTTTTGGAAAGATTTGTCTTGAATACCATATCATCACCCAGATCCAGCATTAGGTGCTGCTCTGCGTCATCATAGTACCAAGTCCATTTGTCACTCGGTTTAAGCATCATTCCAATCTCGTGTAAAAGTTAATTCAGGTAAAACACTCAATTACCTTCCCATACATTTACCGAAATTCTATTCGCTAATAAGCAAAAAAAAAGAGGAAATGATAAATCATCCCCTCTTCAGAAACCGAGTAATTTCAAACCATTTTCTCGTGTGACAATGTCACTAATAGATTATAGGTTTTTAACAATATCTCTGACCAGTGCGGGCCCGTGATAGATGAAACCAGAGTAAACTTGTACAAGTTGCGCTCCAGCCATCATCTTTTCTTTTGCAGCCACGTACGAATCAATGCCACCTACCCCTATGACGGGAATTTGCTCTCCCAACTCTTCATGCAAACGACGTACAACTTCCGTGCTACGAGATTGAACTGGTCGACCACTTAAACCTCCTGCTTCATTTGCGTGCTTCATACCTTCGACAATACTGCGATCCAATGTCGTATTGGTCGCAATAACACCATCGATTTTATTCTTCAGTAAAGAATCACAAATTTGGCTGATCTCATCGTTACTGAGATCTGGTGCGATCTTTAGAGCAAGCGGAACATATTTATTGTGTTTCTCAGCTAATTCGGCCTGCTTTACTTTTAATTCGGAAAGCAACTCATCTAGAGCCTCGCCATATTGAAGTGAGCGTAATCCCGGAGTATTCGGCGATGAGATATTTACCGCGATGTAACCTGCGTGCTCATACACTTTTTCCATACAGTTCAGGTAATCTTCGGCACCCTTTTCAATTGGTGTATCTTTGTTCTTACCGATATTGATACCAAGCACACAATTGAAGTTTGCTTTCTTCACATTATCAACTAGATTATCGACACCTAAGTTGTTAAAGCCCATTCGGTTGATGATACCTTCCGCTTCCACCAACCGGAAAAGACGCGGCTTATCATTACCAGCTTGTGGTCTTGGTGTTACAGTTCCAACTTCAACAAAACCAAAGCCCATCGCATCAAAAGCCTCTATGCATTCACCATTTTTATCCAAGCCAGCGGCAAGGCCAACAGGATTACGAAAAGTGAGCCCCATACATTCAACAGGACGATTTGGAAGTTGTTGACGATAAAGAAGATCGAGAGGTGTTCCTGTGAAACGTTTGAAGTTTTGAATTGCGAGATCATGTGCCTTTTCGGCATCAAGTTGAAAAAAGCCAGCTCTGGCTAGACGGTAAAGCATTTTGCCTCCGATAGAAAAAAGCCCCGTATAAACGGGGCTGTATTATTGACTGTTTTACCGAATAATTCAACGAAATATGTGTTGATTACTCGTTCGCGGAACAGTTTAAGTTAAGCAGCATCAATTCACGTAAAGCAACGGAGAACTTAGCAAATTCATGCACCGAGCCAACTTTAAACTCATTAAGGATATTCTCCCAACGATGAAGGGAGACTTCATTATTGGCGATCCAATCATCCAGTGCTTTCATCACATCAAGATCTTCCGGTGCACAACTGCAACTCAGAACTTGACCGGTCAACTGGCGTTGCTGCCAGTCTAGATCTTCACGGAAAGCCGCTCTTGCTAACGCTTGCCAATGATTGTCTACGGCCTGCCCGTTGATCTGTTTCAAGAACCAATGCAGAGACAAACGATCGCCCAAGTTGTAGTACAGCTTAGCGCTCTGCTCGACTGATTTGCCTTTTTCTCTAGCTACTGTGGAAATGTCCAGTACTGAGTATAAACTAGACAAGCGAGAAACGTAGTTGGCAATCTCTGGACTAATACCTTGTTCAATCCATGCTTGTGCCATTTCATTATGCTCTTCCACTTCTGATGGAACCAGCATATCGTCAAGCTTGGCTTTGATCGTTTCTACATCGCCTTGATAAAGTTCGATCAATGCTTTCACACATTGACGGCCAGTGCGGTTACGTAACAGCCAGCGAGACAGTCGACGTAAAGTCCGACGGACATAAAACATCATATCGTACTGAGCTTCTGTTGAAGCTTGGTTATCTAGTTCGCGCAGTGATTTGAGTACATCACCTAAACCAAAAATTTCGCGAGAAGCTGCATATGCATTAGCAATATCTACAACGTGAGCACCTGTCTCTTCTTGTAGACGTGTCACGTAGTTACAACCCATTTCATTAACCATCTGGTTCGCAAGCGCTGTTGCAATAATCTCAGCACGTAGAGGATGGTTGTCCATTTGTTGAGAATAGTTACGGCGTAACTCAGTAGGGAAATAATTAACCAGCTGCTGAGCATGATAATCATCGTTTGCGATATCATCATGGACTAACTCTTCTTTCAGAACCATCTTGCCATAAGCGACCAAGACGGAGAGTTCTGGTCGAGTTAATGCTTTGCCCAGCTTTTCTCGCTCCAGTAAGGTTTCATCATCAGGGATATACTCAAGCGCACGATCAAGGTGCCCCGCTTTTTCTAAATCGTGAATAAAGCGAATCTGCTCTTTGACTAGAGAAGTACCCTGCTGTTCAGTTACTGAAATAGACTCAGATTGGCAATATGCATCATCAAGTACGATTTCACCGACTTCATCTTCCATCGATTCGAGAATCTTATTACGCTGCTTGACTGTAAGATCACCATTAGCAACAAGACCATTTAAGAAGATCTTAATGTTAACTTCGTTGTCCGAACAATCTACACCACCAACGTTATCGACAAAGTCTGTATTTACGCGACCACCGGTCAATGCATACTCGATACGACCTAACTGAGTCATACCTAAGTTACCGCCTTCACCGACCACTTTTGCTCGCAGGTCACGCCCATCGATACGTAAAACATCGTTAGCACGATCACCAACATCAGTGTGAGTTTCGCTTGATGCTTTCACATAAGTTCCGATACCACCGTTCCATAAAAGATCGACTTTCATTTTCAGTAGCATCTTAATGAGCTCATTTGGTGCCAAGGAAGCTTTCTTGGTACCAATCATTTTTTGAATTTCTGGCGTTAGTGTAATCGACTTCGCACGACGAGAGAAAATACCACCGCCTTTAGAAATCAGTTTCGCATCGTAATCTTCCCAACTTGAGCGAGGCAATTTGAACAGGCGCTCACGCTCTTTCCAACTCTTCGCTGAATCCGGATTTGGGTCAATAAAGATGTGCATGTGGTTAAACGCTGCTTGAAGACGGATATGCTTAGATAGGAGCATACCATTACCAAATACGTCACCAGCCATATCGCCGACACCAATCACGGTAAAGTCCGTGGTCTGACAATCAATCCCCATTTCACGGAAATGACGTTTTACAGACTCCCAACCACCTTTTGCCGTGATGCCCATGGCTTTGTGGTCATAACCGTTAGAGCCGCCAGAAGCAAACGCATCTCCAAGCCAGAAGTTGTATTCATCGGAAACTGAGTTTGCTAAATCAGAGAATGTTGCCGTGCCTTTATCTGCAGCAACCACTAGATATGGATCATCATCATCATGACGAACCACACTCTTAGGTGGAACCACTTCCCCTTCGATGATGTTGTCTGACACATCTAGAAGTGCACGAATGAAGCGTTTGTAGCAACGCTGGCCTTCTGCGAAAATCTCGTCACGACCACTCAACGTATGCTGACGCTTACAAACAAAGCCACCTTTTGCACCGACTGGCACAATAACGGTATTCTTTACTTGCTGCGCTTTTACTAAGCCGAGGATTTCTGTACGAAAATCTTCCTGACGGTCTGACCATCGCAAACCACCTCGGGCCACTTTACCACCACGAAGGTGCACACCTTCAATGTCTGGGGCGTAAACAAAGATCTCAAATGCAGGTACTGGCTGCGGGATCTCCGGAATATCACTCGGCTTCATTTTCAATGATAACCAAGGCTTATTCTGCTTTTTCTCATCTAGCTGGTAGTAGTTAGTACGCAGTGTCGCAGTGATCATTTCCATGTAACGGCGGAGAATACGATCATCATCCAAACTTTCTACATGGTCCAATTTCTCAGTGATCTTTTTCGTCAGATCATTTTGACCTTTCTGGCTGCCTTTGAACTTAGGATCAAAGCGCTTGGCAAATAGCTCAACAAGACACTTAGCTAATTCTGGGTAGTGACTAAGTGTTTCCTCTATGTATTGTTGACTAAATGGGAAGCCGACCTGGCGCATGTAACGAGCGTATGCACGCAGAATAGAAATCTCACGGCCAGTGAGTGAAGCCCCAAGAACTAAACGGTTAAAGCCATCACTTTCTAGTTCGCCAGCCCAAATAGCAGCAAACGCTTGTTGGAAGCGATCACGAGCTTCACGAAGATCCACAGTTTTCTCGCTCTTATGCAGCATAGAGAAATCTAGGATCCAATAAACCTGCCCGTTCGCTTTGCGAACTTCGTAAGGTGATTCTCCAATAACACGTAAGCCAAGGTTTTCCAGCATCGGCATCACATCGGATAGATGAATAGGCTCATCACGATGATAAAGTTTCAGACGAACTGACTTTGAATCTGAACCCAATTCTTGTGGGCGATAGAAGAGCATGCCTAGTTTATTGTCATCACTCAATGCCTCAAGGCGTTCGATATCTGCAACCGCAGAACCTGGCATAACATCTTCTTTATATGAACGAGGGAATGCACGTAGATACTCTTTCGATAAAGGCAGACCTTTACTTTCACCGAAGTTCGCTACAATCGCGTCTGATAGGCGATCATCCCAAGTTGAAGATGCTTCCATTAAGTTTTGCTCAATCATTTTTACGTCTACATCCATGTTGTTGTTATCAACACGAACAATGTAATGAGTTCTGGCTAGTGGGCTTTCAGAGAAATAAGTTGTGAATTCTACTTCTTTATCGCAGCCAAAATATTGTTTTAATATTCGCTGAGTCTGGCGACGAAGCTCTGTGTTATAACGATCTTTCGTTACGTAGACCATGCAACTGAAGAAGCGACCAAACGGGTCTTTGCGAACAAATAAACGAAGCATGTCGCGATCTTGCATCTGCACTACGCCCATGCCCACTTCAAGAAGTTCTTCTTCGTTGGCTTGAAGTAGTTCATCACGCGGATAGTTTTCTAAGATGTTGTGCAGTGCTTTATAGGAGTATGAACCTTCGCGGTAGCCACTTGCGGCTAGGATACGTTCTACTTTTTCGCGGATTAATGGGATGCTTTCCACACTTTGATTGTAGACAGCTGAAGTGTAAAGACCCGTAAAGCGGTGCTCACCAATGACTTTACCATCTTTATCAAATTTCTTGATACCGATGTAGTCCGTATATGCCGGACGGTGAATTCGCGAAGGCGTATTGCCTTTAGTCATGATCAACAAAAACGGCTTTTTCGCTTCTAAGCGTGCCGAATCTGGAAAGTCAGAAAGCTTAACGCTGCGGACACGATCGCGATTCGCAAACAGCCCCAGCCCTTTATCAGCTGTTGGACGAAGCTCTGTATCACCATCCACATTGACCAAGTCATATTCTTTGTAGCCCATGAATGTGAAGTTATGATCGCCTAACCAGCGTAAGAACTTAATCGTTTCCTCATAACGATCACGTTCGACATCAACTTTGCCTTCATGCGCTTCAACTTGGTTCGTTACTTCTTCCAGTTTCTCGACCATCAACAACCAATCTTGCACCACTAGAGCGGTATCCGTCAGGATTTTCAAAAGCTCTTCTTTTAGCGAGCTCATCATCTCCTTCGCACTTAAGCGGTCAACCTCAATATGGAACAGTGACTGGAGAACACCTTCTCCTTCGTTGATACTTATGATCTCACCTTTTTTATTGCGTTCAATTTGTGTAGGGCCATGAAGCATAAGGTGGGAAGCTAAATCTAAACGGCTAAGCGCCATTTTTACCGAATCAACAAGGAATGGACTATCGGGAACGACGATTTCTACAATGGTGTGTGTGGATTGCCATCCTTGACGGCTTACGGTCGGGTTAAAAACTCGAACCGATACATCATCTGCTTTTTTCTCATTAATATGGTGCCAAAGGCTGACTACAGCACCATACAAATCAGATTCGTTTCGTTCGACTAGATCGTCTTGAGATATGTTATTGAATAAATGCTGAGCAAGTTGAGTGACTAGGGGTTGATGAGCAAGCTCGAGTTTGTCTTGAATCAGTTTGTAGACCTTTTCAAGCAGAACCGGCATCAGAGTTTCACGCGCGGTCATAATCACACTCCACAATTAGAATTGTATATATATTTGGGGGATGTTGTAAGCATAGTGCTTAACACGGGTAATGCCGCTTTATTGTAAAAGCTTTATTGATAAATAGTTAATTCTTTTAGGAGTGGTAGGAGGTGAAATGTTCGATAATGTGACTAAGGCACTATTTAAACTCCTATAAAATCAGTTGCTCACAGAACTTCTAACTTAATAAACTTGTTATTTTGGTCAGTTGTTAAACGAAAGCGACCTTTAAGGCCGATTTGACTAAGAAAAGGTCTGAACCTCGATGCAGGCAATTGTAAGCGTAAACCATTATCAGTTATCACTAAAACGTTGCTTGCAGCTCCACTGTAATGAGCTAGAAAAGATTGATAAGAGATGTTAAGTGAAAAGTAGTAGTGATTCATTTGTGTTGATTAAAAAAGTAACGGTTTGTTCACACTGACAAAATAACTGTATAAATAAACAGTAGCGCTATGTGGCGCTACTGTTTCTATTAAAGCCCTAGGATTCTAGTGCTTTATTGACCTTTTCAAACAGGTCTTTTGCTAAGTTATCCATTGACTTGAGTGCTTCAAGCTCAGTTCTAATCAAAGCTTGACGCTCTTCATCATACTTGCGGAACTTGAGCAATGGGTCAATGAGCCGCGAAGCAACTTGTGGGTTACTACTGTTGAGCTCTTTCAAAATCTCTCCCGCGAACTTGTAGCCTTCACCTGACTTAGCGTGGAACCGCACTGGGTTCATATTCAGGAAAGATCCAATCAGGCTGCGAGTTCGGTTTGGATTTTTCAAGCTGAACGCTTCATGACTCATCGTGTCCTTGATGACTTCCAGCACATTTTCGGCTGGGTTTGTACCCTGTAAAGCAAACCATTTATCCATGACCAAACCATCATGCTTCCACTTATTGCTGTAATCAGCCATTAATTTTTCACGGCATTCAAGTTGGGCACTGTTCGCCGCGCTCATCGCCGCAATCGTATCTGTCATATTGTTGGCTTCAGAATACTGTCTTTCAGTTAATCTGTTGCCTTGATCTGTATACGCAAGATACGCCAAAGCTGTATTTCGCAAAGAGCGCTTGCCAATTGCATCGTGATCAATCGTATATTCTGACTGCGTCAAGCTGTGATAAAGCGCGCCAAACTCATCTTCTAGCTCGAAAGCAAGCTTCATTTTGATGGATTTAAGCACTTTAGCAACAGCGTCTACATCAATCTGCTTGTACCAACCGGATACTTCATTGTGGTTTGGCAATGCCATCATCTCAGCAATAAATGCTGGTTCAAGCTTGTCTGATAGTAAGACACCTCGGAAGGCATCAATTAGCGCTGGAGACAGTTCAACATCTTGACCGTTTTGCACTGCTTCAACGTTACTACGAATGTATTTTGCTAACAGCATTTGACCAGCGTCCCAACGAGCAAATTCGTTACGCGCATGCACCATCAGGAAAATCAGTTCTTCATCGCTATAATCGTACTCCAAAACAACTGGTGCAGAGAACTCACGTAGCAAGGACGGTACTGGTTGCTCAGATACGTTTTCGAACACGAAGGTTTGCTCAGCTTCGGTAACGTTAAGAACATTATCGACTTTTTCACCGTTACATTGTAACTCAATGACATCACCGTTTTCCGCATACAACTCAACATCAAATGGAATATGAAGCGGCTGCTTTTCTTGCTGCTCATGAGTCGGTTCAGTGTGCTGAGAAACAGTAAGCGAATACGTTTGTGCCGCAGAATCATACTCACTTGTGACAGATACCGTTGGTGTACCTGACTGGCTGTACCATAGGCGAAATTGTTTCAGATCGACACCTGATGCATCTTCCATAGCCGCGACAAAATCTTCACAGGTTGCCGCAGTACCATCATGCCGCTCAAAGTAAAGCTTCATACCATTCTGGAAGCCTTCCTCTCCCAGCAGTGTGTGCATCATTCGGATAACTTCACTACCCTTTTCGTATACCGTTAAAGTATAGAAGTTGTTCATTTCTATAACTTTTTCAGGTCGAATTGGATGTGACATAGGGCTCGCATCTTCTGCGAATTGTGGGCCACGGATAATTCGTACGTTGTTAATACGATTCACCGCTCTAGAACCCAAATCAGAAGAAAATTCTTGATCACGGAATACAGTAAGGCCTTCTTTCAGGCTCAATTGGAACCAGTCTCGGCACGTCACTCGGTTACCCGTCCAGTTATGAAAGTACTCGTGACCAATGACTGCTTCGATACCTAGGTAGTCAGTATCTGTTGCCGTTTGATCATTAGCCAAAACAAATTTAGAGTTAAAGATGTTCAGGCCTTTGTTTTCCATTGCCCCCATGTTGAAGAAGTCAACGGCAACAATCATGTAGATATCTAGGTCATACTCAAGACCAAAACGCTCTTCATCCCACTTCATTGAGTTAATAAGAGACGTCATGGCATGAGGGGCACGATCCAGATTGCCTTTATCAACAAAGATCTCCAACTCAACATTACGACCTGATTTTGTTACGTATCTATCACGAAGAACGTCAAAGTCTCCGGCTACCAATGCGAACAAATAGGCTGGCTTAGGATGAGGATCCTGCCACTGAACCCAGTGGCGACCGCCTTCCAGTTCACCTTCAGCAATACGGTTACCATTGCTTAACAAGAATGGGTACTCGAATTTATCCGCGATGACTTTGGTGGTGTATTTAGCCAAAACGTCAGGACGATCCATGTAGTAAGTGATACGACGGAAACCTTCCGCTTCACATTGCGTACAAAATGCACCACCAGACTTATATAATCCTTCCAGAGCGGTATTCTCTTCTGGATTAATCTCAGTAACAATTTTCAGTTCGAATTCTTCAGGTAAAGCAGAGATCTCCAATGTACCTTCAAGCTCTTCAAATCGAGTCCAAGCTTCACCATTAACGAAAATACTCACTAACTTGAGACTTTCGCCATCAAGGCGAAGCGTGCTTTGATCTTTCATTTGTTTAACTTGAGAAACCGCCGTGACTATAGTTGCGGTATCATGAAGCTCAAAGGTTAAATCAATGTCGGAAATAGTGTGTGATGGAGAGGTATAATCTTTACGGTATTTGGCTTGAGGTGTTTGAGCCATGTCGAAATCCTTCTGACTAGATGTAATACACTGTGAACTGCTCTACAAGAGCACTTGGTGAGTATGTTGTTATTTAAAAACACTGCTACTTTCTTTTCAGCTAGCTTAACCTCAGAAAATTAAAAAAACGAGGTATTATGTCTAAATACCTCGCTTTTCAGCTGCTGTGGTTAGTATTTTCAAATTATACGTCTAAATAATCACCATCTTTTAATGCTTGTTATATCACCTGACTCGATTCAAAACAGCATAAAGTGCACCTTCTTCCATCTCTAATGTCAAAATATCACTGTTCAAGCTGTATCTCGTTTCATGCTCACCATTTTCATACAGTAAAACTAAATGCTCCCCTTCTGTGTAATAAACACCTTTATGGATAGCTTCATCGCCTTCTTCATTGCTGACTCTAAACATGAACACAAAATCTGGCTGCAAAATGAGATCCATACGTTGCACTTCACTTGCAATCATTTCATGCCCACTTAGCTGAGCACTAGACCACATACCAGCAAGTGAATTAGATAAAGCTTTTGTGAAAACCACGCCATTAAGGTTAAGCATATTATGGTTACTGCTGTAATTGTATATTTGCGGCTCAGACGTGTTTAAACCTAGAATTATCGTATCTTCATTTGCCGCATAAAGCCCCTCCCAATGATCCACAGAGTAATCGCGCTTTTGAATATCAATTTGGAAACTGTAGTTGGAGTCGAGACTAAGTTTGATTGCTAAGAAATTTTCTTCTGATTGTTCTGGGTTTGGGTTCACAAGGTACCAATCCCCAAGTAAGAATGGTTGATCGAATTGGGTCAAATCGCTGTTATCTCTGGTTTCGCTTGCGAACACAGAAACGCTTATACAAGTCAGTAGAATTCCAATCCATCTCATATCGCATCCCTCACTCTTTTCTATAAGCTTAGGTGCGGAAATCTGAATAAGCGAAATTTTTTGATCTATATCACGTTAATTATTTAAATAAAAAAAGCGAGCTACAAATTAGCTCGCTTTTTATTTCAAATATTTCAATTACTTAAGCATATCAACCATGATAGCTACCGACTCATCCAAGTATGCATCTGGAGCTTCATAATCTTTTGGCACGTCATCAAGAGATTTAAATGGTTTCTCTCCATGAGCAGTTTGCCTTAAATTAATACGAGCCAAGCGATCGTCATCCGCTTTATCACTTTCATCCTTACGAACTTTCTCGTTAAGAGACAAAGTATTATCGTCTTTTTCTGCTTTGTATTTCGCAATATCCTCAGAAATAAACTGGAATTCTAAATCCTTAGCTATTCTTGCCTGATGCTGAGCATCGAGTTTTTTGATTAATTCACTGTTACGCTGTAACACTTCATATTTAGCTTTATCAATACTATCCCAAGGCAGCGCATTGTCTTCAACGCTTTCACCCGTATCGCTTGGTTCGATCGGGGTTGGGAACGCAATATCGGGTGCTACACCTTTGTTCTGAGTACTGCCACCATCGATGCGATAAAACTTTTGAATCGTGTACTGTACATAACCCAGCTCTTTATCAAATAGATCATAAATATGATTTAAAGAGCGATGCTGTTGCACAGTCCCTTTACCAAATGAGTTTTCACCTAGAACGATTGCTCGGCCATAGTCTTGCATTGCAGCAGCAAAAATTTCTGAAGCCGATGCACTGTATCGATTAATAAGAACTGTCATAGGGCCGTCGTAACTGATTTTACCATCAGTGTCACTATTCACATTGACACGCCCGTAACTGTCGCGAACTTGCACCACTGGCCCACTGGTAATAAAAAGGCCGGATAAAGCCGTCGCTTCCGTCAGTGCTCCACCACCATTGTTGCGAAGATCAACAATGATACCGTCAACACCTTTACCTTTCAGTTCTGTAATCAATTTATCTGTGTCTTTCGCGAGGCCAACATAAAAGCTTGGTACTTCTAGTATGCCAATCTTCTTACCATCTTTTTCAACCACCTCAGACTTTACAGCGCGGTCTTCAAGTCGGATTTTATCTCGAACAATGGTAATGACTTCCGCGTTAGCATCTTTACCTTCAGGCAAGATTTGCAGATACACTTTAGTGCCCTTCGGCCCTTTGATTAGTTGAACAACATCATCCAACCTCCAGCCGATGACATCAACGATACCTTCGCCATCCTGACCAACACCGATGATACGATCACCTTCAGCCAATTGTTTGCTCTTGGATGCTGGGCCACCAACCACTAATGAACGAATAACAGTGTAATCATCTGTCATTTGAAGAACAGCGCCAATACCTTCTAGAGACAAATTCATCTCTGTTTGGAACTGCTCAGCATTTCGAGGAGAAAGATAGCTGGTGTGGGGGTCCACTTCTCGAGCAAACGCATTCATATACAGTTGGAATGCATCCTCATTATGAGTTTGGCTGAGGCGCTTGAGTGCATTGTTATAACGTTTGCCTAAAACGTCTTTAATTTCATCCCAGTTTTTACCGGTTAGCTTGAGATTCAACGCATCATATTTAACACGTTTTCTCCATAGCTCATTAAGCTCTGCTGTATCTTTCGGCCAAGCCGCTTCACTACGATCAAGTTCAATACTTTCATCTGTATCAAACTTCATTTCGTTATCAAGTAGAGACAACGCATAGACAAACCTTTCGTAGCGACGTTTCATCGACAAGTTATAGATGTCAAAAGCGATTTGGTTATTACCTGACTTTAGCTGGTCATCAATATCCAAAGCTACCTTATTGAATGAATCGATATCAGCTTGAGTGAATACATTTCTGTTGAAATCAAGAGATTCAATATAGCGCTGAAATATCGCTTGAGAAAACTGATCGTTGAGAGTGAAGTGCTTGTAATGGGAGCGAGTGAAACGTGAGGTCACACGTTTACTTGCAGTTGCATGTTGATCTTCGGGAGTTAAGACAGGTAAGTCTTCGAGGTTAATTTTCGCTTCAAGAGCGCTTGCTGAAGAAGCTGCCAGCCAGAGGCTAGCAGCAATCAGCGACAATTTTGAACGGCATTTCATGCGTAGGAGTATCTC
This sequence comes from Vibrio coralliilyticus, assembly GCF_024449095.1. Classification (NCBI taxonomy): domain Bacteria; kingdom Pseudomonadati; phylum Pseudomonadota; class Gammaproteobacteria; order Vibrionales; family Vibrionaceae; genus Vibrio; species Vibrio coralinecrosis. Next base: position 1,585,562 of record NZ_CP024627.1, on the reverse strand, counting down.
CTTTATGCGCGCAGGTGCTCCGCTTTAACAACCATTTGCAGGCCGTTAGACAGTTGAACACGCACATCTTCCTTATTAATTTCAACGATAGTCGCAGCCATGTTTCCTTTGCCCATATTTACGTTTACTTGATTACCGATCGTCATTTCGTCAGCGTTCAGAGCACGCGTTTCTACTGGCTTGTTGGCTTTCTGTGTTTTGTTTTGCTGTGGGCGACGGCTCTGTGGCTTTTTATTCGCCGGTTTAGCTTTCGCTTTACCTTCTTCACGAGCTTTTTGAGCTTGCTCTTTACGACGAGCTTGCACTTTTGCTTTACTTTCAGCTAGTGCTGTTTTCGCGTGTTCAACATGCTCTTCTTCTAGCTCACCCGCTGGATTGCCATCTAGATCAACACGAGTCGCCCCCGGTTTGACACCGTGTAGGTAACGCCATGATGAAGTGTACTGTCTTAACGCTGCACGAAGCTGAGTTTTACTCACCTTAGGATCGTCACTTAGACGTTCCGCAAGATCTTGAAAAATACCAATTTTAAGTGGTTTTGCTTCACCTTCTAAAGTAAAGCACTTAGGGAAACATTCAGCAATATAGGCAATAACTTCTTTGCTGTTTTTTAACTTTTCAGTGTTTTCCATGAGGAGTCCTGGTTAGTGCGGTCTGTCCGCGAGCATTAAGATAAATATTTCAGGTATTATAGTGACCTGCAAGCGAAAAACCACACTCAATCTGGAAATTATGCACTGATAGCGTGTGAATTAAGCAGCTTTTCCACTTCGCTCATCAAAAAAGTCAAACCTTCTTCATCTGTTTCACTAAATCGGCCGACTTTCGGACTATCAATATCCAGAACACCTACAATATTACCGTTAATGCTAAATGGAATGACGATCTCAGAATTACTCGCCGCATCACACGCAATATGGCCTTCAAACTCATGCACATCATGAATCCTCTGGACGGTATTATTTGCAACAGCAGTACCGCACACCCCACGACCCACAGGAATTCTTACGCACGCAGGTTTACCTTGAAATGGCCCAAGGACCAGTTCCCCTTCTTTCATTAGATAAAAGCCCACCCAATTAAGTTCCTCAAGCTCCATGTTCAAAAGAGCACTTAAATTAGATAAGTTGGCGATAAGGTCCTTTTCCGATTCTAAAAGTGCGACAGCTTGCTTGGTTAAGCGGTGGTAATATTCTATTTTCATACTGACTTCCATTTGAAAATGAGAGACTTCCATCATGAATCAACGTACAATCTTCCGTAAATTATAAATAGTAAGCATTCTCATTATAATGTCTGATAACCCCAACACTATTAGCCGTTCTTGGCTAATAACTCAAGTAAAACAGCACAAGTCGAAGCTTGTTCTCGCTAATATTATCGCGTTGATAGCCACTCTTGTGAGTGTCCCTATCCCGCTTTTGATGCCTTTAATGGTTGATGAAGTTCTTCTAAACCAGCCTGCAACCGGCCTCGAGTTGATGAATAAAGTGTTACCTGTTTCAATGCACACTCCAACAGGTTATATCTTCTTGACACTGCTTCTCGTCATTCTCATGCGCACCGTCAGCCAAGGACTGAACATTCTTCAGGGGCGACAGTTTACGTTAATTTCCAAGACCATCACTTATCAAATGCGAAGTAAAATGATTGATAAGTTGGGGCGTATTAGTATCAGACAATACGAAACTCGTGGTAGTGGTGGCATTAATGCTCACTTAATCACCGATGTGGAAACCATCGATCAATTTATTGGGACGACACTAAGCAAGTTTCTTATTAGCTTACTTACAGTTATCGGCACCGCTGGTGTATTGCTTTGGTTGGAATGGCGCCTTGGGCTATTTATTCTTCTAGTCAACCCTATTGTCATCTACTTCTCTCGCAAACTCGGCAGTAAAGTTAAGCACCTTAAAAAAAGTGAAAACCAGTCCTTCGAGCGCTTCCAAAACCGGCTGGTCGAGACCTTAGACGGTATTTATCAACTACGAGCAGCTAATCGCGAGCGTGAGTTTCTCGGCGAGTTAAAGCAGCAGGCAAACCAAGTTCGCCTTGATGCGGATAAATACGCATGGCAATCAGAAGCAGCTGGTCGAGTTTCTTTCTTGCTATTCCTCTTGGGCTTTGAACTTTTTCGCGCAGTAGCCATGTTAATGGTCCTGTTTAGTGATTTAACCATCGGACAGATTTTTGCCGTCTTTGGCTACCTTTGGTTTATGCTTAGCCCGGTACAGGAGCTACTCGGCATTCAGTTTTCTTGGTATAGCGCAAAAGCTGCAATGGCCCGTATTAATGCTCTCCTTGATTTAGAAGAAGAGCATCGCCCTGTCAGCAAAACCAACCCATTCACTGAAGATAGAGAAGTGGATGTTAGAATCGAAAACGTTGACTTTTCTTACAATGAAGAGAGCCGAGTCCTCAATAATTTGAGTCTTAGTATTCCCGCAGGGAAAAAAGTGGCATTAGTTGGTGCAAGCGGTGGTGGAAAATCGACACTAATTCAGTTGCTCATTGGTGTTTATCGCCAAGACTCAGGCATCATACGATTCAATGGTGAGACAACCGATGATATCAGTTTTGATGTAATTCGTGATCAAATTGCCGTTGTATTACAACAACCTATACTATTCAACGACAGTTTAAGGCATAATTTGACACTCGGTTCCGACTACGATGATCTACAACTATGGCGTGCTCTTGATATCGCACAGATGCAAGATGTCATTAGCCAGTTAAGTGATGGCTTAGATACTCAAGTGGGCCGAAATGGCATTCGTTTATCAGGCGGACAAAGGCAGCGCCTAGCAATCGCTCGTATGATTTTAAGCGATCCTAAGTTTGTCATTCTGGATGAAGCGACTTCTGCTTTAGACACCGCTACCGAGGCAGCACTACACAAAGCGCTGACAGAGTTTTTGAATGGGCGCACAACCTTGATTGTGGCGCATCGACTCTCGGCAGTAAAACAGGCTGATTTGATCTACGTTTTAGAAGATGGACAAGTTACACAGGCAGGCACGCATGTTGAGTTGGTTGAACAAGAAGGATTATACCAGACGCTTTATGGAAGCGTTCAATCGCACGCCTAAAACCCTGACTGCATGCCATTTAAGGAGGGCGTTATGAGCCCTCCGCAAAAGCTTGCACCGCACTTATCTGAAACTTCTCATATTAGGTTATGCCATGGCTGCGAGTTGCCCATTGATACCGTTGCAGTCGCTCGAGGCAAAAGCGCATTCTGCCCTCGTTGTGGTAGTCAGCTATATAGGGGGGGAACACCTTCTCTATCTGGCAATTTAGCCATCGCAATAACCTGCTTGTTGTTGTTTATCCCCTCTCACTTCTTTGACTTTATTAGCATTCGCTTGTTCGGGGTAATGATTCCAGCGACGCTACCTTCAGGTGTCTTCACATTATTCAATGAAGGGTTTATTTTCCTATCGGTCTTGATTATTTTCTGTAGCTCAATCGCCCCGTTGCTTGTGAGTGGCTCCGTATTAACTGCTCATCTTGCATTAAAACGTCGTGACTTCCAATTGCTCAAACATTCCCTTTATTTGATCCAACATCTTAAAAATTGGGTCATGATCGATGTCTTTCTTGTTAGTGTCGCTATTTCATGTTTCAAACTTCAAGATTATTCCGATATTTATGTTGGTGTAGGCTTATATGGCTTAGTCCTATTGCAAATCGCCACCGTTATGCTAGTAACTCGTGTTAGTGTTCGACATTATTGGGAAGCGTATGAATCAGAGTTTTCATATCAGTTCAAAGAGAAGCAGTTGCACTGTCACCATTGTCACCTATCTCAGCCGGAAGGCTTAGAATGTGTTCGTTGCCATAAACCAATCTATCACCGAAAGCCGCATTCAATATCACTGACATGGTCCTATCTAGCTGCCGCTACCATTGCTATTTTCCCTGCCAACCTCATCCCAATTTCTATCTTAATTACGAATGGCCAACGATTGGAAGACACGATTTTTTCCGGTGTGGCATCACTTATGAAGAATGGAATGCCAGGCATTGCTGTCATTATATTCGTAGCCAGCATTGTCGTACCTGTAGCAAAAATCATCGGTTTGGCCTATTTATTGCTGGCTATCCAATTAAAACGTAAAGTGTTTCACCGCCAACGAATGACTATTTATTTTGTTATTAAGTGGATTGGACGTTGGTCTATGATGGACCTGTTTGTGATATCCATTATGATGACATTGGTGGATCGTGGTCAGATTCTAGATTTTACCCCTGGATATGGGGCTGTCGCATTTGGAATCGTTGTTGTACTGACTATGCTAGCTGCTGAAAGTATTGATCCTAGATTACTCTGGGACAATTACTCTGATCCGGCAAAAAATAACTCAGAGAAAAAAGAAGAGCCTTTAAATGACTAATTCATCTTCTAATCAACCTTCTTACTCACCAGATATCAAGCGTAACAAGGGGATATCGCCTTTATGGCTTTTACCTGTTTTAACCATGGTTTTAGCAGGATGGTTAGTAGTGAAGGCAATTAATGATGCGGGTCAGCGAATTCAAATCTATTTCTCTGATGCTCAAGGGCTAGTGGCGGGTAGAACAACGATTCGCTACCAAGGCCTAGAAGTGGGAATGGTGCGTGATATCAACCTCTCCGAAGATTTAGAAAGTATCTATGTCGACGCGGATATTTATCCTGAAGCCACTAAGTTGCTATCAAAAGAAACACGCTTCTGGATGGTGAAGCCCACGGCAAGTCTCTCAGGCATTTCCGGATTAGATGCTTTGGTCTCCGGTAACTATATTGCTATCCAACCAAGTGATAACCCTTCAGAACCAGAAACCAAATTTACCGCACTGGAACGCGCGCCTTCAGATATTCTGACTCGTGAGGGGCTTAGTATTACTTTACGGGCAGAAGATCTCGGCGGTATTTCCGTCGGTTCTCAGATAGTTTATCGTAAAATCCCAATTGGTGAGGTATACAGCTTTCAGCTTGATGAACACGGTAAAAATGTACTAATTCAAGCTTCTATCCGCGATGAATATCGGACAATTATCACTGATGAAAGCCGCTTTTGGAACGTCAGTGGTCTGGGTACCAATATCGGTTTTGATGGCGTTGATGTGCGATTGGAGAGCTTGAGTGCTTTAATTGGAGGCTCTATTGCGGTTGATTCTCCAGACGGTGGCGAGCCGGTTGCAGATAATACGAGATTTAAACTTTACCCCGATCTAAAAACTGCGGGGCGAGGTATACCAATCAAAATCACACTTCCAGATGATAATCAGATCAGCCCAACTGGCGCTCCCATCATGTATAGAGGGATTGAAATTGGTCAGATTACTGATTTACAACTTAGTAATGGCCGAAAGGAAATTGTCGCCTCAGCAGCCATTCAGCCTGCTTTCTCAGACATGCTGACGAGCGGAAGTAATTTTATCCTCGAAGAAGCGAAAGTCTCTCTTTCTGGTGTAGAAAACCTAACTAACTTGGTGAAAGGCAATTTCCTCACTCTCGTGCCAGGTAAAGGCGAGCGCTCTCGTTACTTCAACGCCATTCGTAAAGAGCAGTTCAACAAGCAACAAGCTAAATCAGTCGCCATTACGTTGATTGCTGACAACTCATTTGGCTTAGGAGCCGGTGCTAATGTTCTTTATCGTGGGATCACGGTCGGTGAAGTAACTAACGTTTCCTTAATCAACGAAAAAGTGCATTTAGATGTGTTGGTGGACAAAGCTTACGCAAAGACGATTAAGTCGCAGAACCGCTTTTTTGTAACAGGCAGCGCCACCGCCGAATTGACAGAATCAGGCCTAAACATTAGCGTTCCTCCCGCCCAGCAGCTTTTGACTGGTTCGATTAGCTATGTCAGTGAAGGGGATCAAGACCCTAGAGAGCAATATACTCTCTACCCAAGTAAATCGCTGGCTGAACTCGCCAAATACAACATGTCTGGTTCACAGACGATCACTCTCTTTGCTAATGAGTTGCCACCAATTAGCAAGGGAAGTCCCCTACTTTACCGCAACCTACAGGTTGGAAGTATTTCAGACTTCCACTTAGTCGATGGGGGCATCATTATTTCAGCCAGTATTGAAAATCAATACAAGCATCTTATAACTGAGCAAACGGTTTTCTGGAACCGTTCTGGCGTCGAAGTAGACGCCAGTCTTTCAGGTTTCAGTGTCAAGGCTGCACCGCTAAAATCCTTGATTCAAGGTGGCATCGCGTTTGACTCTTTACCCGGCGTCGAGAATAAACAGAATGACAAATGGCTGCTTTACCAAGATTTTAAAACAGCTAGAAAATTTGGCCATGTCATAACACTCAATGCTGAGGGTGAGAACAACATCACCAAAGGTACCTCTGTCAAATACAACGGCGTCAAAGTTGGTGAAGTGACCTTAGTCGTACCTGACTTTAACCACAAACGAGTTGAGATCAAACTTCGTGTGCTTCCAGAGTATGCTGACAAATTGGCAAGAGAAAACAGCTATTTCTGGGTTGAGCAAGCTACGTTAGGCCTGGATGGCGTTAAGAACCTACAAAACCTGCTCACGCAAACGATCAATGTCACCCCAGGTTCAGGTAAGCCAGAGCACACTTTCACTTTACACAAGGAAGAAAAAGACAGCCAAGGAGTGAGTTTCACATTACAGAGCGAATCTCGCGGCTCAGTCACCAAAGGGACTCCCGTTCTCTACAGAGAGATTGAAGTCGGTAAAGTCACCAATGTCGAACTTGGTGAGTTCGCCGATCGCGTTGTATCAACTATCTCCATCAATCCAAAATACGCTTACCTCGTCCGTCGAAACAGCGTGTTCTGGAACACTTCTGGCGTCGATGTTTCAATCGGTCTTGGTGGGGCCAACATTAAAGCGGGAACCATAGATAGCCTTGTTCGGGGCGGAATTACCTTCTCAACTCCTGAGGGTAATCAACTGCAACCCGCCGCTCAAGAAGGGCAATCCTTCTTTCTTTACCCTACACCAGAAGAAAACTGGAATGCATGGCGTACAGCCATACCCAAGCCATAACGTCAGTAACCTAACAAAACGCAGCGATATCTCGCTGCGTTTTGTTTTTCTATCCGCTATAATCCCTGCCTCTTTACAAACCGAGACAGAACCTTGCATCAGAACGTCTACTTACCAGAAGAATTCTTGAAAGAGATGGAGGCTATACTTCCTGATGGCCTCTATATGGACGACTTCATCGCCGCATGCCAACGTCCACTGCGCAAAAGTATCCGCGTCAATACCCTGAAGATTTCCATTGATGATTTTACCCGACGTGCCTCTGATAAAGGTTGGCGCCTTACACCAGTCCCTTGGTGTACAGAAGGCTTTTGGATTGAGGCAGATGAATCTGACACACCTTTAGGTAACACAGCAGAGCATATGTCTGGCTTGTTCTACATTCAGGAAGCCAGCTCCATGATGCCTGCAGCTGCTCTTTTTGAAGGAAAAAACGAATTTCATCGTGTCTTGGACATGGCTGCAGCCCCAGGCTCAAAAACTACTCAAATTGCCGCAATTATGAGAAATAATGGCGTATTAGTTGCCAATGAATTCTCGGCCAGTCGAGTCAAGGTATTACATGCAAACATTGAACGTTGCGGTGTTCGAAACACTGCATTAAGCAACTATGACGGTCGGGTCTTTGGTGGTTGGTTACCGGAACAGTTTGATGCCGTGTTGATCGATGCTCCGTGCTCTGGCGAAGGTACTGTTCGCAAAGATGCCGATGCGATGAAAAACTGGAGTAAAGAATCCGTTATTTCGATTTCTGATACACAAAAAGATTTGATAGAAAGCGCATTTCACGCTCTAAAACCAGAAGGCACGATGGTCTACTCAACATGCACCTTAAGTATTGAGGAAAACCAACATGTCTGTTTGTACTTGAAAGAAAAGTTTGGTGATCTAGTTGAATTTCAGCCACTCAACTCCCTATTCCCCAGCGCCGAAAAAGCACTCACCGAGGAAGGTTTCCTGCATATTTTTCCTCAAATGTACGATTGTGAGGGATTCTTTGTAGCAAAGATCAAAAAGCTAGGTTCTGTCGAAGCACCACAAGTCAAGAAACGCTTGGGCAAATTCCCATTTGAAAAAGCGTCTAAAAAAGTTCAGCAGGATATTAGTAAACAGCTGAACGAAAGTTTGGGGATTAAACTTCCACAAGATGCGGCAATATGGCTACGTGATAATGATGTTTGGCTTTTCCCCAATGCATTAGAGCCCATGCTTGGAGAGTTTAGATTCTCTCGAATGGGGATAAAAATCGCCGAATCACATAAGAAAGGCTATCGCTGGCAACACCAAGTGGCAATGGCCTTAGCCTCAGGTAATGAAGCTAACAGCATTGTATTATCCGTCGATGAGGCTCGTGAGTGGTTCATGGGCAGAGATGTCAGACCGCAAAATCAATCTGGCAAAGGCGAAGTGATCGTCAAACTTGGTAACGATGTGATTGGCTTGGGAAAATGGGTAGGAAATCGAGTGAAGAATGGCCTACCTAGAGAGTTAGTTCGAGATAAAAACCTATTCTAAATGGGTATTTTTCAGTAGAAAACTCCACATATGCCTAGCGAAACGATGATGATGTACTACACTTTAGTTAATGATAAGTCATAGAATATCAAATAGTTAGCGCAGGCTCATAAGAGCCATTCCCCTAGGCCCAAAGCAATATCTGCTTCGGGCCTTTTTTTAGACTCAATTACGAAGCGATACGAATCCCATCTTTCTCTATCGTAATTTTTCCTTGCTTATACAACCCACCAATTGTTTTCTTGAAAGTGCCTTTACTGGTACGAAATGCAGCAAAAATACTTTCCGGTGATGATTTGTCGTTCAATGGAAGAAACCCACCTTTTTTTTCAAGGAGGTCTAGAACTTTCTGACTCAAGTCATCCATTTTAGCCACACCGACTTTCTGTAGCGATAGATCGATCTTACCGTCTTCTCTAACCGCTTTGATATAACCTTTTAGACGTTTACCAATGAACAGCTTTCCGAACACATCAGATTTAAAGATCATTCCCCAATGTTCACCTTCCACGATCGCTTTAAAACCAAGGTCACTTCGCTCAGCAATAATGAGATCCACTTGCTGATTACGTGTATAGTTTGCTGGCGTCTTGTCCAACACTTTGTTGAACTTGGTGGTGCCAACAATTCGTCCAGAAGCTTTATCAGTATAAACGTATACAAGGACCGTTTGACCTTCGGAGAAACGCCCACGCTGCTCACTGAATGGAATCAATAAGTCTTTGCCTTTGATGCCCCAATCTGCGAAGGCACCTGTGCTATTAATTCCTTGAATCTTCATCAGCCCCCACTCACCCACTTGAGCAATTGGAGTTTCTGTAGTTGCAACCAGCTGATTGTCTGAATCGAAGTATAAAAAAGCATCGATAGACTGACCGACTTCGGTACCTTCGGGAACAAATTTATTTGGTAATAAACTCGTTCCAAAATCCTCCGCATCGAGAAATACGCCAAAATCTGCTTTCTTTACTACTTCTAAGTGGTTTATCTGACCAACTTTAATCATTTCAACTGTCTCTTGCTAAATTTGCGGAGATTATACCGAAACTCTGTTATGCTTTCGCCAGATAATTATAATTTTTTCAGGAGTACTCTTTGCTCACCGTTGATAAGCAGGACGGCATCACTCTCAAGATTTCCCACGCTATGGCTTCCTCTAAGAAGTCAGATCTCGACCTCTACTTTTTCATTCCTGGCGAACTTGGCCTAACGCCCGATGTGCTTAAAGAAAGTGAGATTTACTACGAATCCATCGTACAAAAACGTGCCTACTATAGTGATAAAACACTTCTCCCGCTTGTACACAGTCGATTGGCAAAGCGTGGCCGCCTATCCTCAACTCAATATCGCGTGAGTTTGAGTTTGTTTGCTTATCAATATGTGATTGCTTTAGATAAAGCCGTGAACGAGCTTAATAAGCATAATTCCGATGTCATTACGACAGATGAAGTCGATGAAGTCATTGAGCTTGCTTTAGATATACTGAAAAAACTCAGACGAGGAATTCCTTACGAGGAAAGCCTCAAACGCTACTACGCTAACATTGATAACTATCTTTCTTGGTACACAGGTCAACGATTCATGTCGTTGATTGCGCATATGCCAAGAGACAATGATTATAAGACCATTAAAGATCGATTACTGGCGATTATTGAGAAAGAAGCCGCACACCGCAAGCTCAACAATTACAACTCTGAAAGTGTTCGTGACGATGTAACACGGCTTAGTAACAAAATGCGTTTGCTACGTCGATTAATTGAGCATCCCGTTGTATTGAAAGCAAAGACTCAATCACTCGGGAAAAACATGAAGCGCGTTGTCAAAGGCTCTGCAACCGGCTTTGTTATGGTTTTCGTCACTATTACAGCCATCCTAGCTCGTGACTACTGGGGTGAGATCACCGTTTCTTTCATCATTTTGATGTCGTTCGTTTATGCGTTACGTGAAATATTTAAAGATGATCTACGCGACGTTATGTGGCGTTGGATACGTAAAGGCAGGCCTAAATGGCGTAAATACTACTTGGACCCTACAACCAATAAAGCGGTCGGCCAAAAGCTTGAGTGGTTGGATTATAAAAATATCCTCAAGTTGCCCGATCGGATTCAATTAATCCGCAAAAAACGCGTTGTACAGCGTGAAGAACAAATCCTGCATTATCGTTCAGAAACAGAAATGTCGACGTCCAAGTTTATGAGTGGTTATGAAGAAACTCGCGAGTCCATGATGCTCAGTATGAGACCATTTATGCGTTTAATGGACAAAGGTTCAAATAAGGTTTACACACTCAATAATGGTCAAGTCAGTAAAGAATCCGTTGAAAAGCGACACCTGATCAACCTGATCGCGAAAGAAGATAATCACAATGGCGAGCCCAACTATTATCGTTGGAAAATTGTTCTTAATCGAAACAAGATTGTGGCAATTGAACAAATGGAGGTCGATGACATCAACCACCCATTCTCTTCAATGAAAGAGTAAGTTGAAACTCTGCCATCGGCTCGTTGCCATGTAGGCTTGGGCATATCGCAGTGATTTTGACCGGTTGGTTGATTCGTTCTCCAGTTTCTAATGCTTCATCCAACATTTGATCAATAAGCGCGCCGTCGTTGCAAACGAAATGGACATCACTTTCTGGTCGCTTCAAGAACTGTCCATCGACGGCTTTAAATGCCAGTGATACTTTATGCCCACGCTCTTGTGCTTTGCTCATTGCCATGAAACCGCCCGCCACATCAGCCCCCACAGCCAAAACACCAAAATACATACTATTTAGATGGTTTTTTGTTTTTCGTTTGAGGGGGATTTTAATTTCAACTGACTGAGAGTCGAGTTTTAATATTGTAGGTCGGCATAGCCAGATCAATGGCACTTTGAAGAATCCGAAGAGCTTGAGATATAGATTTGCTTTGGCGAGTGGAGAGAGCATTAAACTGGTCCGACATGTTATTATTTGTACGTCTAGTTCATACTGTCCAAAAGAAGATGTCAACACTTTGTTAACATCTTGCTTATGAAATTATAGCCGTATCACCTAACCGTTGGTTACAGCGTCACTACAAGTTCAATATTCGAATGCTCAACCATATAATCTTGAATTCTATGATAACGGGCTAAGCCGCTACTGATCATAACGATTGGCTTGCTACTGCTATTCGCAGCTCTAACAGATTTATCGATAAGATCGATAACCGCTTCACTTTGCGGATCAAATAGGTACTCTAATTCTTCATTAAGTCGGTCAACACCTAAGGTAAATTGAGCTAAGTTCTCTAGGTTAATGACCACACCATCAAAGTAGTGCAGTAAGCGCTCCGACATAAGAGCAGCAGAAGGAACATCAACGGTATACAGTACTTTCAAACCATTTAGCCCACGAGGTAAACCCTGCTCAGCTAATAAATCTATGATTTTTGCAGCATCTGATAGCGCTCTAACAAATGGGATGACAATATCCACTTGCACACCCTGCTGTTGCAGTGTCTTAATCACCTTACATTCGAGAGCAAAAACTGAATTGAAAGGCTCTGATGCGTAACGAGATACGCCACGAAGCCCCAAGGCAGGGTTTATCTCTGTGCTCTCTACTTTACCGCCAAGAAGAGAACCAAGTTCATAGCTATCGGCACTGCTCAATGCAACTCGGATTGACTGGTGGTTCGGTTGAATAGCTTGCAACACCTGTTCGGTTAACGTCGCTACAAAATGATCCTCAGCAGAAGCGCTGCCCAGTATCGCTTCGATAGAGTTGCGTTCCACATCATCCAAAGTCGACTTCACAGTCTTATAACATGGGTGATAGAAAATATGTTCTGAGGCTAAATCTGATAAAGAAACAAAGAGATGAGGGCTATCAGAAGTGTTTTCTGGCCCCGGCAATGCATCGCCGATGTTCAGCTCTGAATGCAAATTGTCTGAAGTTTTAATGCTCATTACTGCTCCGTGCATTTTTACTGTGTTGTTCTACACCGAACATACCGACAGTCCTCTTCTAAAACAAGTTAAAAAGCATCTTTAGTAACAATAAGTGAATAAAATTTCACTCTAGAGTAATGAGCACTCTAAGAATGCAGATAAGAGGTTTATTCCTACTGACGTTTCCGTTATCTTTACCGCTTCGCAATAAAAGAACAGGCTGTCGTATGCCACTCAAAACCGATGAACTAAGAACTCAACCACTGGGGCCAATGCCGACTCCGGCAGAGCTTGGAAGCGCCCACCCAATTACGGAAGATGTCGCAGAGCGCATAGCTGAGTCTCGCCGTCAAATTGAAAAGATTCTTGTAGGGGAAGATAACCGTCTGTTGGTAATCGTCGGCCCTTGTTCAGTCCATGACACAGAAGCAGCTCTTGATTACGCTGAGCGTCTTGCAAGTATCCAAGAACAATACAAAGACGAATTGTTTGTTGTCATGCGAACTTATTTTGAAAAGCCTCGCACCGTTGTCGGTTGGAAAGGCTTAATCACAGATCCTAATTTAGATGGGTCATACGCACTGGAAGCGGGCCTCAATAAAGCACGTAAATTGCTTTTAGATATCAACAAGCTAGGATTAGCGACTGCGACCGAGTTCCTCGACATGATCACTGGTCAATATATTGCAGATTTGATTACTTGGGGAGCCATTGGTGCACGTACTACAGAGTCACAGATTCACCGCGAAATGGCCTCTGCTTTATCCTGTCCTGTAGGCTTTAAGAACGGCACCAACGGAAACATTAAGATTGCTATCGATGCGATTCGTGCGTCCCAAGCTTCACACTACTTCTACTCACCCGATAAAAATGGCCGCATGACTGTTTATCGCACAAGTGGTAATCCATTCGGACACGTGATTCTTCGTGGTGGTGATAAAGGTCCGAATTTTGACGCTGATTCTGTTGAAGCCGCTTGTCAGCAATTGGCAGAGTTTGATCTACCTCCACGTCTGGTTGTCGATTTCAGTCATGCTAACTGCCAAAAGCAACACCGCAAGCAACTTGATGTTGCACAAAATATTTGCGAACAAATCACATCGGGTAAGAATCAGATTGCGGGTATTATGGCCGAAAGCTTTATTATCGAAGGCAATCAGCCAATGAAGGACATCAGCAACCTCAAATACGGACAGTCAATCACAGATCCGTGTTTGAGCTGGGAAGATACTGTAACTATGCTAGATATGCTGGCATCAGCAGTAAGATCACGCGGTTAAAGAAAGGAAATTGAGCAATGCCATCTTTTGATATTATATCTGAAATCGATACGGTTGAACTTCGTAACGCAGTAGATAACGCATCCCGTGAATTGTCTACTCGCTTTGACTTCCGTGGTGTTGAAGCGTCATTCGAAATGCAGAAAGATGAATCGGTACGCTTAAATGCGGAAGGTGACTTCCAACTAAAGCAAATGCGCGATATTTTACGTTCACATTTAACCAAGCGTGGTGTTGACGTTAATGCAATGGAAGCAAAAGCGGAAGAAGCGTCAGGCAAAAACTGGCATCAAATTGTTGTTTTCAAACAAGGTATTGATACCCCAACAGCAAAGAAAGTGGTTAAAGCGATTAAGGATGCCAAGCTGAAAGTGCAAGCGTCAATTCAAGGTGAGAAGGTTCGAGTCACTGGCAAAAAACGTGATGATCTCCAGTCAACCATCGCCATGATTCGCGAAGCCGACCTCGGCCAACCGTTCCAGTACGACAATTTTCGTGACTAACTTTTTTATTCATAATCCTCACAGAGCCCGCTAACGGCGGGCTCTGTTTTTCTGGCTTCAGACTGAACCCAATCGAATATGCATATCGCTGCTTTTAAGCAAATTATACTGAGAAGAACTTGGGGCAACTAAGATTACCACTCTCAAATTCTCACTTTTTGCCGTTGCTAATCCCTCTGATAAGTCCACATCATCACGATACTCCTTTCTTTCTGCATCCCTTCTAATCAAATCAACAAACTCGAACGGACAAGCGTTATCAAAAAATACAAGTTCAGCTTGCTGCATGATTCGTAATGCCTTGATAGGAAGCAGTTCAACGTCATGACCATAGTCTATCCAAGTGACTGAGCCTTGGGCTTCAAGCTTATTTTCAAGCGTGTTTAAATAGACGTCCTCTAGCTGCGTTCGCTCTGTTGCCATTTCAGTTTCAGGGCGATTAAAGAACGACTCCCAAAACTTTCGTCGCAGATCAACCGAAGGTAATCGCTGTTTGATGTCAGTACGCTTTGATGCTCCAAAGTCAGCCAGTAATGACAAGTTCTGAGGCAAAGTGGCTTCAAATTGCTCTCTGATATTACGCACCAAAACAGGAGAAGCTCCACCACTCGAAATCGCAATCTGAATTCTTCCACGATTTATCATCGAGGGTGTAATAAAATCACAATATGGCTGATCATCGACTACATTCACTAATAAACCTAACGCTTTCGCATCATGGTAAACACGATGATTAAGCTCCGGGTTGTCTGTCGTTGCCCATACCTGTAGATATTTACGATCTAGTAGTTCCTCAGAGTAAAAGTTCTGTACCCACAAACACTCGTCATTTTCGGCAAGTTTTTGTAGATAAGGCTCAATATTGGGCGACACTATGGTGACTTCCGCCCCCGCACGAATCAGGCTGTCTACTTTTCGACAAGCAACCTCTCCTCCCCCCACAACCAGAACGGGTTTGTCGGTGAGATTCATAAACAGAGGAAAATACTGCATTTTTATCCTTGAGCAATGTTACGACCTATACAAACGATACTACCAAAAATGGGGCACATCGATAAACCCAACAATGCGAAACGTATAATTTATCACCAAATTTAATGCTATTTATAGAATTATATTTTAATCATAACCCAATGCTCGAAATGTAAATATTGTGTAAACACTAACTTATAGAGAGTCTCTATGTTTGCACCATTAGTGTGAAGTCTTGCACTATTTACATTCGTGTAACATTTAGTCATTCTATTCACAGGTTGGATTCGTAGATTCGTTTAATAAATCTTTTTAAATTATATATTTGAGAATTTACAGATCCTTTCCTACTCTTATAAACGGTTGATTTATATACAACTCAAATTTGAGTAATCAGCCAATAACTATTGAAACACAACAATTTTTTCATTCGTTGTATCAGGTGTTACCTGGTTTAACATGGATCATACAGGAAGGATACAAATGGCGAACAAACTAACACTTCTTGCTTCTGTAGTAGCGGCTTCTACTGCTCTAATGTCTACGAGCGCTTTTGCAGCAGATAGCACTTTGGATAAAGTGACTAAGCAGGGTTTCCTAACTTGTGGTGTAAGTACCGGTCTACCAGGATTCTCTAACCCAAACTCCAAAGGCGAATGGGAAGGTATTGACGTTGAATACTGTCAAGCTCTTGCAGCCGCTGTTCTTGGTGATAAATCTAAAGTTAAGTATGTGCCCCTCACTGCAAAAGAACGTTTCACTGCACTACAGTCTGGTGAAATTGATGTTCTGTCTCGTAACACTACATGGACTCTACACCGTGATACAGCATTGGGTCTGAACTTCGTAGGCGTCAATTACTACGACGGTCAAGGTTTCATGGTCAAGAAAGACTTGGGGCTGAAGAGCGCGAAGGAACTTGACGGTGCATCTGTATGTGTTCAGTCCGGTACCACCACTGAACTAAACCTTGCAGATTACTTCCGCAACAATGGTATGTCATACAAACCCGTTGTATTTGATACAGCAGCTCAAACTTCAAAAGGTTTTGATGCAGGTCGTTGTGATGTCCTAACCACAGACCAATCTGGTCTGTATGCCCTTCGCCTGAATCTTCAAGATCCAAGCTCAGCAGAAGTTCTTCCTGAAATTATCTCTAAAGAACCACTAGGCCCAGTGGTACGTCAAGGTGATGATCAATGGTTCAACATTGCCAAGTGGACACTTTCGGCGATGGTGAATGCTGAAGAATATGGTATTTCCTCTAAAAATGCTGACGAGATGCTAAAATCTAAAGATCCGAATGTAAAACGTATTTTGGGTGTGGATGGTCCTAAGGGTAAAGGCCTTGGTATCCGCGATGACTGGGGTTACCAGGTAATCAAACAAGTTGGTAACTACGGTGAAAGCTTTGAACGTACTGTAGGTAAGGGCTCTCCACTACAAATCTCACGTGGTGTAAACGCACTATGGAATGCGGGCGGCTTTATGTACGCTCCACCAATCCGTTAAGCAATACATTACAACAAAATGGGCGGTGTAAGCCGCCCTTTTTACAAAAATGGATTTGAGGTTATAGCTGTATGAAACCTACTAATACTGTTGCGTCGAAGGCGGATAACGGACCGACTTCTAACGCTAGCCTTTTTTACAATCCCACCTTTCGATCAGTCGTATTTCAGATTATCGCAATACTTGCACTGATCTTTTTCTTTTACACTATTGTAAACAATGCACTGACAAACTTGGAGGCACGCGGTATCGCCACAGGTTTTGGATTTCTGACGCAAGAAGCTGGCTTTGGGATTGGCCTAACGCTGATTGAATATGATGAAACCTTCTCTTATGGCCGCACTTTCATCGTTGGCCTACTCAACACAGCCCTAGTATCCGTGCTCGGCATTATACTTGCGACTGTCATTGGGTTTGTTATGGGTATTGCCCGCCTTTCATCCAACTGGTTGGTGAGCAGACTGGCAGCTGTATATATCGAAACGTTCCGCAATATCCCCCTACTTCTGCAAATCTTCTTCTGGTACTTTGCCGTTCTGCAGGCGTTACCTTCTGCTAGACAAAGTTTGAGCCTTGGTGAAGCTATTTTCTTAAATGTTCGAGGTTTGTATTTCCCTGCTCCAATCTTTGAAGCTGGGTCATCCGTGGTGATTGCGTCTCTGGTTATTGGTATTATTGCGACCATCTTTATTGGCATTTGGGCTCGCAACAAACAGCGTTTAACAGGCCAACAAACACCAATGGGTCGCATTGCGCTTGCCTTAGTGTTTGTGCTTCCGATTGTTGTCTATTTCATTATGGGTTCGCCAATTTCGGCAGAATATCCAGAGCTGAAAGGCTTCAACTTTAAAGGTGGTGTCAGCATCATCCCTGAACTTGCTGCTTTATTGCTTGCGTTAAGTATTTATACTGCGTCTTTCATTGCAGAGATTGTTCGTTCAGGCATTAATGCCGTCAGCCACGGTCAAACTGAAGCCGCGATGTCTCTTGGCCTCCCTCGTTCTAGAACGTTGAAACTGGTTATTGTTCCTCAGGCGTTGAGAATCATTATTCCACCTTTGACCAGTCAGTATCTGAACTTAACCAAAAACTCATCATTGGCGATGGCCATTGGTTACCCAGATTTGGTCTCCGTATTTGCTGGTACAACTCTTAACCAAACTGGCCAGGCGATTGAAATTATCGCAATGACCATGGCGGTATACCTATCATTGAGCTTAATTACTTCTGCTCTGATGAATATCTACAACCGTAAAGTTGCTTTGGTGGAGAGATAGCATGAAGATACATCAATTTCAGCCAGATCTACCACCACCAGCTAATACGGTGGGCGTTGTAGGCTGGCTACGTAAAAACCTGTTTAATGGCCCAGTAAATTCGATCCTGACCGTGATTTTGGCCTATCTTGCCTTATCACTGTTATGGACTGTTTTCGATTGGGGAATTTTAAAAGCCGACTGGGTCGGAACCACACGTGATGCCTGTTCGCGTGATGGCGCTTGTTGGGTATTTATCAGTGTACGCTGGGAACAGTTCATGTACGGATTCTACCCTCAAGAAGAGCTTTGGCGCCCTCGCCTTTTTTACATTACGTTAGCAATCTTTACTGTATTGTTAGCCTACGAGAAGACTCCAAAACGTTTGTGGATATGGCTTTTCTTCGTCAACATCTATCCCTTTATCATCGCAGCATTGCTCTACGGTGGCGTATTTGGGCTAGAAGTGGTAGAAACACACAAATGGGGCGGATTGCTGGTTACGCTAATCATAGCGCTTGTCGGTATTGTTGTGTCTCTCCCTATTGGTGTAGCACTGGCGCTGGGTCGACGTTCTGAAATGCCAATCATTCGAAGCATCTGTACCGTCTACATAGAGATTTGGCGTGGCGTACCGCTCATCACGGTTCTTTTCATGGCATCAGTAATGCTTCCACTGTTTCTTGCGGAAGGCTCTGAAACCGACAAACTTATTCGCGCTTTAATTGGTGTGGTTATGTTTAGTGCTGCGTATATGGCGGAAGTCGTTCGTGGTGGATTACAGGCAATCCCTAAAGGCCAATATGAGGCGGCTGATGCATTAGGGCTAAGTTACTGGAAGAAAATGGGCTTGATTGTTCTTCCTCAAGCATTGAAGATTACCATTCCATCCATTGTAAATACCTTTATTGGGCTGTTTAAAGACACCAGTCTAGTACTAATTATTGGTATGTTTGATGTGCTAGGAATCGGCCAAGCAGCAAACACTGACCCAGAATGGCTTGGGTTTGCAACAGAAAGTTATGTATTTGTCGCGTTAGTGTTCTGGGTATTTTGTTTCGGCATGTCGAGATATTCGATATGGCTAGAGAACAAACTTCATACCGGTCACAAACGATAATCAGAAAGCTCAAGGACGTATTATGACGCAACAACAAGAACACATGATCCAAATTAAGGATATGAACAAGTGGTACGGTGAGTTTCACGTACTGAAAAACATCAACCTCGATGTTAAAAAAGGCGAAAAGATCGTAATTTGTGGCCCTTCTGGTTCTGGTAAATCCACCATGATTCGCTGTATCAACCGTCTTGAAGAACATCAGCAAGGGCAAATTATCGTTTCTGGCAACGAGTTGACCGAAGATTTGAAGAACATTGAAGCGGTTCGACGCGAAGTGGGTATGTGTTTCCAGCACTTCAACCTCTTCCCTCATCTGACGGTTCTGGAAAACTGTACTTTGGCGCCTATATGGGTGAAAAAGATGCCAAAAGACGAAGCGAAAAAAGTCGCAATGAAGTACTTGGAGCGAGTGAAAATCCCTGATCAAGCGGAGAAATACCCTGGTCAGCTATCTGGTGGTCAACAGCAACGTGTGGCTATCGCTCGCTCACTATGCATGAGCCCACAAGTGATGCTGTTTGACGAACCAACGTCTGCACTTGACCCAGAAATGGTACGTGAAGTATTGGATGTTATGGTCGAGCTCGCTGAAGAAGGGATGACCATGCTCTGTGTAACTCACGAGATGGGTTTCGCGAAAGAAGTGGCTGACCGAGTTATCTTTATGGATGCTGGAGAGATAATTGAAGAAAACAACCCTGTCGATTTCTTTGAAAACCCTCAGTCTGATCGAACACAAAACTTCCTTGCTCAAATCTTAAGTCACTAAGAAAAAAGAGCAAATTTTTAAAGAGGCGATTTAGATCGCCTCTTTTTATTTGTTATATTGTGTTACATCTTTCAAAATACATAACTTTGTATTTCTATTATCATTTACTCTACTGCATGCATTAGCAGGGCTTGATTTTTTCACTGTTCGCCCTCATAAATGTAGATATAAACATAAAACCTTACGAGGAAGATTATGAACAGCCCTATGTTTACACGTTCTACAAGCACTCCTAGCACACTTGAGATCAATAAGACACTGAAAAACACTTATTTCTTATTGTCTATGACACTAGTAACAAGTGCCATTGCAGCAATAGCAACGATGGCGATTGGTATTTCTCCAATCATGGCTATTGTTATGCAAGTCGCGGCTATTGGTATTCTATTCTTTGCACTACCTAGAAGTATCAACTCATCAATGGGTATTGTTTGGACGTTTGTTTTTACAACATTAATGGGCGGTGCTCTTGGCCCAATGCTCACTTATTACGCATCCATTGCTAATGGTCCTTCAATCATTGCACAAGCCCTTGGTCTGACGGGTATGGTGTTCCTTGGTCTTTCAGCGTACACAATCAGTAGCAAAAAAGACTTTTCTTTCATGCGTAACTTCCTGATCGCAGGGCTTATCATTGTTATCGTCGCTGCAATAATCAATATCTTTGTTGGTTCTACAATCGGTCAGCTAGCGATCAGTAGCATGTCGGCTTTAGTATTCTCAGGTTTTATTCTGTATGACACTAGCCGTATTGTGCGTGGCGAAGAAACTAACTACGTTAGTGCGACTATCTCAATGTATCTAAATATTCTGAATCTGTTTACTAGTCTACTTAGCATTCTAGGCATCATGAATGACGATTAATTCATAGACTTAAGTTAATTAAATAATGCCCGGAAGATGAAACTTCCGGGCTTTTTCTTTTCTTACATATTGTTGTCCCAACCTAAGCTGCGCTACCCTATCCTATATCTGAGTTTTTGAGACCTATAACAATGTTTGAATACAACGGTAAATCAATCGAAACTGATGCACAGGGTTACCTACTCGATCATACTCAGTGGGAAGAAGGCATGATTCAAATCCTTGCAGAGCAAGAAGGTATCGAACTGACTGAAGCTCATTTGGAAGTTGTCCATTTTGTTCGAGAGTTTTATGAGGAGTTCAACACATCTCCAGCGGTGAGAATGCTAGTGAAAGCCATGGAAAAAGCGCATGGCCCAGAGAAAGGTAATAGTAAATACCTTTTTAAGCTGTTTAAGCAAGGCCCTGCGAAACAGGCAACCAAACTCGCAGGCCTACCAAAACCCGCGAAATGTTTGTAAATATCAAAGAATTTTGAATCCGCTAAACGGTTTAAAAGACATTGGCTCTGAGACTACTGAATCAACATGTGACGTCTTAGGGCCATCTTCCAACCACTTTGCCATGTCGGCGATTTGTTCTTCATTGCCACACACCACCACTTCAACATCTCCATTATTTAAGTTCTTCGCATAGCCTGTTAAACCCAATTTCATGCCATAGTGAGAGGTGTGATAACGAAAACCAACTCCTTGCACAACACCTGACACTGTGAACTTCTCGCACTTTTGATTCATTACTCATTCCTCAAGACAAGGTCCGTGATATATTCGCTTGGTATGTTTTACGCCCCATAAGGAACTACGGGGTTTCATCGGAAGTTGCCATTATGAAAGAAATACCATTTCGCTGGATTGATAAATATCTCATTCATTTAAAGATACAGGAAAAATTCTACCTCCTATTTTTCCTTCCCGTTATCGCACTACTCGTTCTCACCTTCGTTTTCGATAATGCCGCAGATCAAATGCTAACTCACTTATATCAAGATGAACTAGTTTTGATAAAAAATCTAATAGAAGCAGGGAATCTCACTCAAAGTCAGGTCGCTAGCTTATTAGCCAGTTCTGAAACCATCGCTCTTGGTAATGGACCTAGCGCTATCAATATAAACAATGGTGCTTTTAGCATCGTTGCTAAGCCAAGCATCAATCTATGGTCAGCTCTTTCTACAACCCATATCGTCGTTGTTCTGGTTACACTGTCTCTTATTGCATTGGGGGTCTACTACATCATGACCTTTATTGGCGGAGCTATGTTTACAATGAACAAGGCACTCAGCACTCTGGCAGATGGTGATTTGACGAGTCGAATGAACTTTTTCAAGGTTCGCGATGAATTCAGTGAAATCGCGATAACCATAGACAAAGTCGCAGAGCGTGAACAATCGCTGGTGCTCTCCATTCAAGAGTCAGTAGCGTTAATGCAACAAATAAGCTCAGAACTTAATCAATCTAACCAACACAGTGCTGAAATTTCCGGAACTCAACAGGAACACCTGAATTCACTGGCAAGTGCCACGGAAGAAATGGCTTCCACCATTCGTGAAGTCGCAAACCTAGCTCATGACTCCAGCACGCAAACTGAAAACGCGCGTTCTGTTGCTCAACAAGGGCAGCAGAAAGTTGGACACACGTTAGCCTCTATTTCCCAACTTTCCAACGAAGTTCAGTCAGCTTCACAAGCGGTTGCCGAACTTGATGCTAATGCCGCCCAAATCGACGAAGTGGTCACTGCCATTAACGGTATCTCTGAGCAAACGAACCTACTAGCACTCAACGCGGCCATCGAAGCTGCTCGAGCGGGAGAACAAGGCAGAGGTTTTGCCGTTGTTGCCGATGAAGTACGAGCATTAGCAGCAAGAACTCAACAATCTACCGTTGAGATTCAATCTATGATCGAAGCCTTACAGCGCAACAGTCAGTCTTTGACAAAACTGATGGAAACCACCGTGGTGAACTCTAGCGAGGGCCAAACATTGATGTCAGAGGTGAATACAGAAATCGCATCCTTGGCAGACAAAAACCAATCCATATCTGACGCAAGTGTACAAATAGCCACAGCCGCAGAAGAACAGGGTGTTGTTGCAGATAGCATCGCGGCGAGTGTGGAAGAAATTCGCACTCAGTCGAACCAAGTCTGCGAAATGATCAACGCAACCAATGGAAATATTGAACAACTTCGGGGACAAAGTGATTCCATGGAAAATCTACTCACAGGCCTTAAAGCATAATGTACAGAGCCGCCAGTTGGCGGCTCTTTTATTTGCTTTTCACTCCCACTTCCCTGAAAATAGCCAACCTTTCAAAACCAATCAATTGAGTAAACACATGACTCCAGCTATTTACCTTGAAAAAGGCCGTGATAAATCCTTAAGACGTCGACATCCTTGGATTTTCTCTCGCGGTATTCGCAAAATGGAGGGAGAGCCTTCATTAGGTGAAACAGTGGACATTTTTACTCATGACGGCAAATGGTTGGCAAAAGGCGCTTACTCTCCCCACTCTCAAATTCGTGCCCGTGTTTGGAGCTTTGAGAAAACTGAGATAAATGAAGATTTCTTTGTTAAACGTATCCAAAACGCACTACTGCTTCGTCAAGATGTGATTGAGCGTGACGGTCTCACTGGTTATCGATTGATCGCAGCAGAATCAGATGGTCTACCTGGTATTACCATCGATAAATATCAAGACTACCTTGTCTGCCAGCTCCTAAGTGCAGGCGCAGAGTTCCAGAAGCAATCACTGATAAACGCTCTCCTAAAAGTATTCCCGCAGTGCAACATTTATGAACGTTCAGACGTAGCGGTACGTAAGAAGGAAGGCTTAGAAGAACGCACAGGTGTTTTACACGGTGATGAGCCACCAAAGTCTGTTGTCATTGAAGAGAATGGAGTAAAAATCAGCGTCGACATCGTTGGCGGACATAAAACAGGTTTCTACTTAGATCAACGTGACAGCCGCCAACAAGCCATGAAATACGTTAAAGGCAAAGAGGTACTTAACTGCTTCTCCTACACCGGTGGATTCGGCTTGTATGCGCTTAAAGGTGATGCAAAACGTGTCATTAATGCTGATGTCTCTCAGCCAGCACTGGATACTGCAAAGCTCAATGCTGAGCTTAACGAGTTCGATATCTCTAAAAAACGCGCTGTGTTCCTCAATGCTGACGTGTTTAAGTTGCTACGTGAATATCGCGATCAGGGCACCAAGTTTGATGTTGTCATCATGGATCCGCCAAAGTTTGCAGAAAGCAAAGCTCAGCTCAATGGTGCATGTCGCGGCTACAAAGACATCAACATGCTGGCAATGCAGATTCTAAAGCCTGGTGGAACGCTGCTGACGTATTCATGCTCAGGCCTTATGGACCAAGTTCTATTCCAGAAAATCATCGCGGATGCTGCGGTCGATGCGGGTAGACAAGTCAAGTTCGTCGAGCGATTTGAACAAGCTGCAGATCATCCTACTGATACCGCTTACCCGGAAGGTTTTTACCTTAAAGGGTTTGCTTGTAAAGTTATCTAAGCAGACAAATTCATTAATAGAAAAGGGCCTTACGGCCCTTTTTTAATCGTGTGATTTGATAATTTCATTCAGTAAATTGGTCAAGTCGTTGCCCGTGATACTGCCATGACTGGTATCAATGCCGTTCAGTTGATCGACGACGTTATCCAGCTTAATCGACTGAGTGGTTTGTCCGTTGTCTCTCTGAATGGTGAGTTCAATGCCGTTACTATCAACAACATTGGCAGAGACATCAGAGAGCAACTCTTCCATGGTTTCATCTTGTCCCAACAGGTCAGAAATATCGATCTTATCTTCTGATACATGGAAATCCGTAATTACGTCAGTACTGCCATCTAGGTCACCATAATGCCAGACGAATTCATCTTCTCCATCGCCGCCAGATAGAATATCACTACCTAAGCCACCGATGAGCGTATCATCACCCGCTCCACCCAACAGGATGTCATTGCCTGCACCGCCGTCCAGAGTATCATCCCCCCCTTGACCGAACAGAATGTCATCTCCTGCTCCACCAGAAAGAGTGTCGTCCTGATCACCGTCACGGGAAACATCAAAATCACTGTGGCTCTGACGAACATAACTGTGAACATCTTCTGCTGATACGTCAGCTAATGGACTGCTGGTCTCTGATGCAACGTATTTCTGTAATGCTGCAATACCTTGGCCGTCGATGTTATCGAAATCAATGAGGTCGCCAAATAGAATATCATTGCCCTGCCCACCTTCGATATTGTCTTCACCTTGCTCTAAGGTCACTTCTTGGCCAAGGATTGTTTCAGCTAGCTTATCTACGTTGATGTTAGGAACAACGACACCATCAGAATCATATTGCGATAAGGTGGCTTCATTAATTCCATTACCAATACCCACTGCTTCCACTGCTGAGATTAGTGCCAATACCTGATACATATGACGAGCTTGCACAGATGCATTGCTACCATCGGTGTATCGCAATCCACCTGAATAGCTTAAGTTACCAAGCGTTGCTCCTGTCAGTGGAGATTTAACAGCACCAGAACTGGAGACAATTTCTTCGCCTTTGTAAGAGACTGCAGTTCCCACAGAATAATTGTCAGGAAGAATATCGTCTAAGGTCACAACATCCTTCGTTGATGTATCATAATCCAGCACAAGCTGATCAAAATCGTCAGAAGTCACATTAAGGTGATTGCTAATGTTAGGATAACCATCGGTAATGAAGTAAGTAATGTTTTCAGCTTGGTCGTTAGTATTGCTATCAAACCATTCAACAGCTGCGTCGAAGCTGGTTTCGTAGTTTGTAAGACCACTACCATTGTTTTCGATATTACTGATCTGGGATACAAAATCGGCGCGTGCGGTTGGAGAGCTTAGGTCCACCGATATCGTGACACCTGAGTTAGTAGCGAACTCAGTCAAGAGGATATTGACTGTCCCGGCATTATCGCCTGAGTTAGCAGTGCTGAGTAACTGATCGAAAACCTCGATAATTTCTGTTTTCGCCGTACCAACTCTTCCACCCATACTACCTGAAGTATCTAGAACAAATGCGATGTTATAGTCCTGACCCGCAATAATCTGGATACCCTGTACATCACCGACAATGAGCTCATGATCCCCGTTGCCAACAATAGTGTCATCACCATGGGAGCCTGATTCAAGCACATAGCTACGGAAAGAAAGTGTCTCTTCCGCTGTACTATGCGCTGTATCTTGGTTGGCGGTTTCGACGGAAGACCCTTGAACCTGAATCGGGAACTCTAAGCTACCACTGTAATCGTGAGGTACTTTGATATCGAAGGACGCGTCGCCATCACCATCTAGTGTGATTAGATAAGAGCCATTAGGTTGTGAGACAATTAAGCTATCGTTCACATACACTTCGACTCCGGCAGGAATACCTGTGACCACAATTTGCGATCCTAAAGACTCACTACTATCAATATCAGTGAGTTCAACAGAAACACTGACTGGGATTGTTTTATCTTGAGATGTCTCATAGCGGCCGTCATCTGTTTGCTCCGTCGCCACGTTCACCACTTCCATTTCACCTATAATCATAGAGACCTGAGGTGCATCGGCTACTGGCACGACTTGAATGGATAGCGTATCTGAGGCACCCGTATTCGTCGTGTAAGTGATAACTGGAAGCTGACCAGACCAGTTTGCGTTTGGTGTAAATTCATAAGCACCATTAGCCTGCATGACAAACGTGCCTTCAGACAAAGTCACGCTACCGCCAGCTGGGTAAGAGACATTGTTGATAGAGAAGTGTTCAACAGAAAGGATGTTATCTTCGTCGCTGTCTCTACCGTCTATATCCGTCAGCACATTACCAATCGCACTGTGGTCTTCATCGACAACATTAACGTCAGATTGCGTCACTGTAGGTTTGTTTTCATGAACGACAACATCGATCGTTGCTTGAGAATCCGCCTCGCTGGTTGAGTTCACCTCTGAAGCTGTGGCCACAACTGTAATTGTAAAATCGTCGTGAGAACCTGCTGGTGGTAAAACGGATAACGAAGATAGATCCCAAGTCGTTACATCCACCTCACCGGAAGCGCCTACAACCACATTATTAGAACCACCATCACTCAATGTCGCACCTTGTGGTAAACCACTCAATGTGACCTGCAGCGTTTCAGAGCCATCGTTATCGTTAAGAGCACTCGTAATCTGAGAAAGTGGGATTTCAGTATCTTGAAGCCCTTCGTTGTAACCGTAGACTTCATATACTTCCACACCATTTACCGACTTAAGCTCTGAAGCCCTGACATCAGATTGATCCAGCTGTGTTTCGTCGGTCACTACGGATAGAGCAGAGCTGGTAAGATCAACTGCTGTTGCGCCATTTATAGAAACATCGACATTAAAGTTGCCTGGACCACTTTGGTTATGGTGGTAAATCGCAAGTGGGTAATAACCCGACACCTGAGGCGTAAAGGCACTGCCCTGAATTTGCCCACTTGAGTTCCCCCAGTAGGCTTGATCGGACATGACGCCACCAATAGTGATCGCTAGGCTGTCATCACCACGCCCTACAAAGTCATAACTCATTCCAGCCTCAAGGTACACCAAACCAGTCACGAGCACGGCATTGTCTGCTGCCATTGCCCATCTTCCAGTATCTTGCGCATTAGTTGTTGTACTTGAAGAGGCAAGCTGAGGATCGAGAGCATCAATAGCTGAAATCAACGTGCTGCCATTCACACCCTGACCATTGTCATTTCCTACAACCACTCCCGTCCAGGTCGCCACATTAAAGTGTTGTTCTGGAAGCACAGCATCTGGAGTGGTGATGTTAAGAACTGGAGTATCTGCCACGGGCGCAACATCAAGAGTCAGCGTCATTTCGTCAGACTTGGCATCACCTTTTTCAACCACAAAGTCAATGTGAGCATAATCCTGATTCAGGTTACCTTCTCCGGCGCCAGTATGCTGGTTGTATCCTGACTCATTATCCTCAGGCGTAAATCGGAGATTGCCCTGAGACACATTACTCACGGAGATCAAATCACCTTCTGAGACTGGTGACCAGACTCCCGGCGAAGTTTGCACCTCTAAAACACCTGAACTCGGTAATTCAGAGATTGATATTTGTGCATCTAGATCAGTAATCCCGAAGTCAGAGACACCTAAGATATAGTTTTCGTCTTCATCAAGTGTCACTTCCTTGCTCTCAGCATCAAGCACAGGCAATACCGTTAGATTAATTACCTTGCTGACTGACTCAGCTGTCGCAGGTGCATTATCTTGTGCGGTTACAACAAATTCGAGCGGGTAGCTGCCCTCCTCAGAAACATTCACTTCAAGTCCCGTCAGGTCATTACTCCATGCAGACAAATCTACGCTATTCTTCCCATCTGGCGTTGCTACAACAGTGATCGAGTGACCATTGCCATCTCGAATAACAGTACCTTCTGGTAATCCATTAAGTACCAAAGACAAGGTTTCTGAGCCGTCAGTATCACTTAAGCCAACAACAATATCGCTAAGCGGGATGAAGCTGTCTTCGTAACCAATGTTGTCTGCTTTCTCTAACGTTATGTCATCGAGCAGCGCACCGTAGCTGTTTGATGATGTTTCTGATTCAAATACAACTTTGTACTCGCCATCCGATGGTGCTTGGAAATTAATACTTTCGGTTTGCCAATTGAGGCTTTGCTGATCGGTGTACTCAAACAGAACTTTACGATCACCATTTTCATCTTCAAGGAATACCGTCAATGGAGAATCATTTAGCCTGCGCGCGACGACATCAAATGAAAGGGTGTAGAACTGGTCTGCTTGCGCAGTAAACTGAGTGAATAGTTGGTCATCGCCATTGCGACCTTCCAGTTCATATATCTGGTTTTCTCGGTCTGAGACTCCACCTCGATAGACGGTTTCTTTACCAACTTCATTGTAACTATTACGGTTATCCGTTCCCCAGATACCTTCTGCACCATCAGATTGTGTAAGCTCACTCGCACTCACATTACCGCGCCATGAGCGGTTACCCATGTCGATAGAATCGAAATCATGGAACGAAACGACTTCTGGCTCTGCAATAGTAATCAAAGGCACGTCAGTAACAGCATCAACCTGAACATCGATACTATGTTGTTCTATAAGCTCGTTCGAAGAAGTATAACCTTCAACATTAACCGTAAAATTCTCGTCATTGTTGTTTGGCGGAGTTATGGTCAACTGCGCTAGCTGTTGTGGAGTCAGCGTCGCTTCTCCATTGCTGATCGCAATCATATTTTCGCCAGACTTAAGAATCGAACCGTCTGGTAAATCGGTCAATACAATTTCAGTCACGGAGCTGTTCGCAGGGACAGAGATGTTCAGCGCAATTTGGCTATCTTCATCACCGCTAGCATTCTGTTGTACGGTCAGGTCAGCCACTTCAACAACGCTTACCGTTGTCGTTGCCGTTTCCGATTGTTGACCCGAAGCATCCGTCACATGGATGTCGATCTCACGATCCGTTTCATCAGGGTTTTCACTGGTATTTTCGAATCGAATCCCTTTGAGGAAAGTTTCAAACTCTGAAGAAGATACACCACCAACTGTATCGGCTGTAATCAACAAGGTAACACTGGTAGGTATCACAGTCTGGCTGACGGTGAACCCGGGTGTAGAAGACCAAGTAAGTTGATCGCCTGCATACTTGTTCGTCAACGTCACTTGCATAGATTGAATAGCGTCTTTGTCGTCAAAAATGTCGACAGTTGCATCCGCAATCGAGATTGCATCATCACCTTCAGTGAAAGAAGTAGCAAAATCAACATTGGTGTCTTGTTTCGAAACTTTGATGACTAAGTCGTTGTAGTCATTGTCATCATTGACGTGATTTTTCTGGTCGTCAAAGCTTAAAACCGTATTTCCATCGCTATTTTCAGATACTCTCAGGTGAGAGTTTTCGTCATGGCTAAGGAACACATTAATATTGGATTGCGTTGCTCCATTAATAAGCAACTTGCCACTTGAATCCACTTCAAACGTTGAGCCTGATGGTGCATTTTCAATTGCATTGGCACCATTTGGAATGAGGAAGTACTCGACGTTGTCCATGCTATCTAGATTCGCAAGGACAGGAGCAAACCCATTTTGACGAGAGTCGTACGAGTCCGACATCAAGATTTGAAGCTGCTGTGTATCTGACGATTCATCATAAATGTAGTAGCCGAATACATTGTGATAACCCGCACTTTCGCTGACAAATTCAATCTGATATTCACTGCCATCTAAATCGATGGTTGGTTTTTCATTATCTTGGATCGTGGCTGTACCGCTAACCTGATTCGATTGATACTCTGTCTTAGCTTCTAACGTGAACGTCTCGTTGTTATCGGACACCTGATCATCGTTCGTTTGTACAGAAACCGTAAAATCACTTTCACCGGCTGGTAAATCAAACTCAAAAGCACCATTTTGTAGGGTGACTTGCTCTGATTGCTCAGGGTCCCCATATTTCACCGTCACAACACTACCATAAAAGTCTTCTGGTGACGTGGCATTAATTTCATTGAGCTCTAAAACCACTTGGGTATCCGAAGTGCTCTTTGCAGACAATGCGACATCGAAGCTAACAACACCGCCTTCTTCAACATTTTGGTCACTGACAGAGGTTACAACCGGACGATCATCATCGGCGATTTCAGGGCCCTCACCGTCAGGGTCAACGCTTCCATCATCGACAATAGTCACCACGCTAGAGTCAGAACCCTGAGCACCAGCAACACCGCTAACGGCAAGCTCGAATCGCTCATCTCCCTCGTAAACAGGCTGAGAATCATCATCGCTTGTCTGAACAGAAACGCGAGCCTGAGTCACCCCTGCTGGGAATATGACATCACCATTTGGAGCAATCGCCAGCGTTTGCCAGCTGTTGCCATCGTGATACTCCACTACCATGCTTGAAATATCAGACGCGTCTGTCTCTAAGTGAGTCACAGCTAGGTTGATAGTCACCGCTTCAGCCGTGTTTTTGCTCAATGAAACGGTGAACTCTGCAGCTGAACCTTCACTGACACTCACATTTTCAGAAACCGACACCAATGGTATATCTACATTCTCAATCGTGCCCGTGGCCTGCTGTTCACCTAAAATCAGTGTGTAATCTTCGGAGCTTTCATAAACACCATCTATTACGGTCGGGATGAGAACGGAGAAAGAGCTAACACCGACAGGAACAACCACTTGCTGTGTCGTGGAGTCATAAGTCACCCCGTTGGTGAATATCACTTGAGACAAGTCCACATCCGAATTGTCTGCGCTATCACTATCTGACTTACCAAAAGTGACACTGTATTGTGTTTCTTGCAGTACACCTTCTTCCAGTGTCACTTTGTAGACTAGGCTATCCCCTTCATCCACTGAATTCTCTAGCATTGAGATAGATTCTACGGCGACTTCTTGAGGCAATGGATTCACAACAATTGAAACCTTCGCCTCGGCAAAGCCCCCTTTATCATCAGTAATAACGTAGTCAAACGTAGTACTACCAACGAATGCATCATCTAGATCTATATAAACTACGCCATTCTCAATCCTAGCACTGGCGTTATTGACTTCAGAGACATGGGTAATTCGAATATTGTCGCCATTCGGGTCAAAATCGTTACCCAATAGTTCAGTCAAAGGAATTTCAAGAACTTCTCCTTGATTGGCTGCGTATGCTCCGTCACCAGACGCTTTAAAGCCTGTTAGGAAATAGTCTGAAGAGTCACTGCCACGGGCAGGAATGTTGCTAAAATCTGTCGCTTCAAAAACAACGCTATCAAATGCGACGCCGCCGAGGTCTTGCTCGTCAAAATGATAAGAACCTTGGTTGCTACCATCATTGGCGACGAAAGTGCCACTCGCGACTGGGTTATCACCGAGATAGGCCACCCATTTACCTTGCTCATGGTTACCACTTCTACCTTCATTTTTGAATAGATTCGATACTTCAAAACTAAACTCTGTTGCAGGCTTATCTAGGTCTACTCTGAACTGCTCAGATTCACCATCTTCTCGGTTGTATTGAATTTGAGCACCTGGCCCTCCATTCTCGTCACCTGCAACCCCACGTTTGACACCGCTTTGAGTAATAGACTGATCTTGACCTTGATAGCTACCGCTAATACTCACGCCATCATGTGTCCAAGAATTAGAGTTAAAGGTACCAAGTGCGACCTCAAACGCAACAGGGTCATCTGTGGCAATCGGCGCTTGGTTTCCTTCGACTAGAGTCACCGTGTGCTCGTCGCTGTAATTTCCATCACTATCTACTGCTCGGTAATCGAAGGTATCATTTGATGATGTTTCTAGATAACGCAGCTCCCAGTTACCCGGGCCTTCGGTGGTAACTATCAGCTCTTCAATTTGTCGACCTTCTGGAGCATCGATAGTCACAACCTGGAACAAATCTGTATTGCCTGAGGTCTCTTTTGAGACTGGTACTTCGATGATTGAGCCATCATCAAGTTTTGCTTGCACTATCGCTGTTGTTTCAAACTCGTGGCCATCCTCAAACCAGCCACCGAGTCCATCTAACCCTATTTCTACAAACGTTGACGGGCGCTGGGTAAAATCAATCGTAATTGTCTCACCTTGCTGAAGACCGCCATCATTTCCTACTGCAAGTCCATATCCAACATGCCCTACACTTTGCTGACCAAAGTATTGTGTTAATGCCTGACCTGAGGAAGTAATTGTGATTGAATCGCCGTTGTCAAAAGTCAGAACCCTCTGACCAGCATTGCCTTGAACAGGTTCACCCCAATTTAAGAAATTAGACTGGCTAGCGCCGCCATCCATACCATCGGGCGCTTCTTTTACTCCCAGAACGAAGCCTGTCGATTCAGCATCATTTTCATAACGAATCAGGTTTGGATCACTGAATATTGTTCCTTGCTGCAGCACTTCGCCTTCTGAAGTAAAGGTCGTAAGATCATCGGCGTCGATCAACTGATCGCCGTAATACAGTTGACCCGACTCAGGAAGCTCTGTGATAACAACGCCAACAGGTGTGTTTGTTGCGTCATCTTCGTTATCAGAAATATGATCTTGTTCAGCATCCTCACTATTAAACAAGATGGTTGCATTTCCATTTGCGTCGAGTGTCGCATCAAAATCTTCTGCTTCAGGTGGATTATCTTCGAAATCTAAAATCGTAGCGCTCGCAGTGGTGTCTGTTGACGCGCTAACCGTTCCGCTTCCCGCACTAACGGACAGACTAAAGCTTTCATCCCCTTCATAGGTATCATCTTGTTGAGTGACCACTTTGACGTTTACGGCACTCGAACCTGGAGAAACAGAAATTTCTCCCGACGCTGGTACATCCAACCAAACACCGTCCGCAGCTTGATATTGGTACGAAGCCAGATCTTCTGGTGAAGTATCTCCCGCATTTAACGTGAGAACGAAAGAAACAGTCGATGTCACAGTATTTGACAAATGAACTGTGAAGTTAGCGGTATTACCTTCATTAACGTCCCCACCTCCTGAGATGGAAACTTGAGGGCGGTCATCGTCGCCACCCTGCCCCCATCTTGAATGGTCGCTTCACCGCTGACGGTACCTGTTTGACTGCTGCTAGCTCCACTTAAAGTAAAGGTTTCATCGCCTTCATACACAGGTGCATTGTTGTCATCCGTGGTCTCAACCGACACAGTGTAAGAACTGTTGCCCGCTGGCACATCAAAACTGAACTCACCATTGACCGAGTTGACCACCGTGCTGGTACCATCGGCAAAGTTGACCGTAATTTGATTACTGGTGTAGTCGTCACTTTCCGCCGTGCCATTCGCCAGCGTCATGGTGACTGGTGTAGCCAATTCACTTGGGTTGCTCAGCGTCACATCAAAGACAGCCGTACCGCCTTCATCGACGGTTGGACTGGAGATGCTGGTAATGTCTGGGCGATCGTCGTCTGGGTTATCCCCCGCACCATTGCCACTGTCATCAATAAACGCCGCCGCTTTGGCTTTGCCATTGCTGTCGGTGGTCACGCCATCGACATCGCGTACCACAAGCTGGAAGCGTTCACTGCCTTCATGCACTGGTGAAGCGTTGTCATCCACGGTATCAACTTCAACAAAGATGTCCTGCACACCCGCTGGCACAGAAATCTCACGACCATCAAAGTCCAGATAGACTTTGGCGTCGCCATCGAGATAGTACGCGCGCATCTCACCAATATCGTCCGCTTCCGCGGTATTGGCATTGCCGTTGGTTTTGGCACGCAGGTCAAGGGTAACCGCATGGTCAACAGGGTTAGAAAGATTGATGCTAAACGTTGCCACGTCACCCTCGGAGACGGTACCTGCGCCTGTCACGGTTAAGTCAGGGCGATCGGATTCATCGCTGATTGTACCTGTCCCAGACTCATTGAGATTAAAACTCTCATCGCCTATTGTAGCGTTTGCACTTACATCCAACGTAAAGCTTTCGTTGCCCTCAAAAATACTATCATCCGTAGTTTCAACAGAGACTTGAATGTTAGTTGCGTTACCGGGAATGGTGTAGCTGCCATCTTGATTCGCTGCAGCTGTCTTCGTCTGCCCATTCACTTGATAACTAACATCGATGGGATTTACGGCAAAATCATCAAGAGTCGCAGTTTGCTCATTGAAGTTTAACGAGAAGTTATAGGTAACATTGCCATCAACATCATTCGACAACGCAACGTCAAATACTGCTGTATTGCCTTCTACAACAGATTCTGAACTAACCGAAAGAGTTGGTGTATCAGCATTACTACCACCTACTTGTTCGTCGGTAATTGTGCCTATTCCTGATTCATTCAAGTTAAAACTATCATCACCAACGGTAGCGTTCGCGCTAACATCCAGTTTGAAGTTTTCTCTGCCTTCAAAAATATCGTCATCTAATGTTTCAACTGAGACTTGAATATTGGTTGCATTACCAGGGATGGTGTATGTACCATCCTGATTGGCTTCAGCTGGCTGAGTAACACCATTCAGTTGGTAGCTGACACTGTTCGGATTCGTTGTAAAGTCTGCTAACTCCGCAGATTGTCCTTCTATACTAAGTGCAAAGTTATAAGTCACATCACCATCGACAACATTCGACAGCGCAACATTAAACACAGCGGTGCTGCCTTCAACGACAGCTTCAGAGCTCACTGACAAGGATGGAGTGTCCGCGTTGCCTCCTCCCGGTTGTTCATCACTGATCGTGCCTGACCCGGACTCACTCAGGTTAAAGCTTTCACCACCCACTGTGGCACTCGCATTAGCATCCAAAGTGAAGCTTTCACTTCCTTCGAAGATCTCATCATTTGTGGTTTCAACCGAGACTTGGATGTTGGTCGCGTTGCCAGGAATCGTATAACTGCCATCTTGGTTTGCAGTGGCAGTTTGAGTAACACCCGTTATCTGATAAGTGACACTGATAGGGTTTTCGGCAAAGTCAGCAACCTCAGCTGTTTCACCATCAAGATTTATTGAAAAATTATAGGTAACATCACCATCTACATTGTTTGACAAAGCAATATCGAAGACGGCGGTGTTGTCTTCAAACACGGATTCATTACTGACAGTGAGTTGCGGAAGATCGGACTCGTTGCCAGTGTTGTCCAAAATTGCCGTGCTTGCACTGTTGCTGCCAGCACCATCTCCCACTAGACCGAATACAGGCTCGACGTTGAGCTGGTATTCTTCTGAGCCTTCAAATGTTGTGTCCTGAGCAGTGTTGACGGTCACACGGAGTGATGTAACACCTGCTGGCACCTCAACCGTTCCATCATTTCCCACAACAAGAATGACGCGTTGCGATGAATCAGAATCACCAGAAGAACTTAATGCTTCTACACTCATCCCCGACAAATCTTCTCCTTCAGCAGAGCTCAAAGACAAAGTCAGTTTTAAATTAGTGGTTTGGTTTGACGCTTTGTCAAAGTTGATGGTGTAGCTCGCATTACTACCTTCATCTACCTGAGCATCTCCTGAAACAGATATAGCCGGAATCGGGGTCACATCTACATTAACGACTACAGTATCCGTTCCTCCATTCCCATCATCGACCGTTACTTCAAACGAATCAGAGCCATCATAATTTTCATTAGGCGTGTACTCCCACAGCCCAGTAACAGGATTGATCGTGACTACCCCGTTTTCCGGGGATGAGGAGATAGAAAAAGTAAGGGAGTCATCGGGGTTTGGATCAGTAGCACTAACCTGTCCGCTAATCGACGTATCTTCATTCGTTGTTACAGATACATCATCGGCAAGAGGGCTATTATTTGAAGTAGTAAAGGCTGGGGCTTGTTGAATGGCTTGATATTGGTCTAAAAGCGTTAGGCTCTGAGTTCGAGAAATACCCAAATTTTCAAAACCTTGAGTATTAAATTCAGTATTAGCAATGGTCTCATCACCTGTCCTGACGATGGAACCAATTGTGGTCAGACTAGAGCTTATTTGACCACCAGCAGCAGTCGAAAATTCATCACCTAGTTGAGTTGGATCTTGGCCTTCTTCCAGTGCTGCAATAATGTCATCTATTTCGCTTGTTATGTCTTGAAGTTCAGCACTTCCGTCAACAATACTAATATTCACATCAGCTAAATCCGGATTAAGCTCTTCCATAGACATGACAACTTCACCGGGTTTAGCAATTTCATTCTCATTGAGGAGTCGAATGTTGCCATTTTCATCGATTGCAATTGTCTGACCAGCAGTTAGATTACCCATTGCTGTGAATCTACCAAAACCCATAATCCCCCCTATCTCTTACAGAGCTTTTCCTGTCAGCACCGTGTAAGTAAAGCAACCTTACATATTTCTATTTTACCTAAGCTAACATTGGCGACTTTCGAAACAAAACCATTTTTGTTTATAATACGGACACCAAATATGAAATTTAATACATATCAATATGGTCGTTATTTGAACTAATATCACTATTTTTTGGTCTTCACCGGCAATTTTATCTTTGTGTTGAGTTTGAGTATGTACACTAACCAAGCAGCATTTTATTAACGAATTACCATCTCAGTTTCTTATAATGATGTTAGTCTTCATAGTTGGATAGTGTTACTTTATTGATGTCACAGATGGATAATTCTCAAAAATGAGACCGAACAATTGAGTAATATCCCTCGAACAAGATGTACCCGAGGAGCCCCCATAGTGAAATGGAACCGGATTAAACTGTTGAGCATCGCTACCGCGTTCGCTTTCCCAGTACAAAGCCAAACCTTAGAACAAGCTGTCGCCCTTACAATTGCTAATAACCCAAACGTTAAAGCCTCTTATAATGAGTACATGAGCAAACTTTACGATGCCGAAGCATCATCAGGTGCTTATTTACCATCGATCGATCTCGATGCAGGCATTGGCTATGAACAAGTCGACTTAGCATCGGGAACAGAAGATGAACTGACTCGTAAAGAAGCAACATTAAGTCTGACACAGCTTATATGGGATGGCTCTGCCACGTTGAACGACATGGATAGAACCGCAGCTGACGCAGAATCCGTTCGATTCCAACTACTCGCCGATTCTCAAGACATCGCTCTCGAAGTAACAAAGATTTACCTCGATGCGACCAAAGCTCACGAAGTGCTAGCGCTTTCAGAAAGCAATTTAGCGGTTCATAAAGAGATTTACAGTGATATCAAGAAACGGGTCGAATCAGGAATAGGTTCAACCGCAGACCTATCACAAGTGGAGGCCCGCTTAGCGAAAGCTCATGGTAATCTACTGGCTGCGCAAAATAACCTTTATGACGTCCACACTCAGTTCAAAAGAATTGTCGGCCAGGCACCACAAGGACTTATTTTCCCAAGAGCAGACGAAAATGCCATTCCATTCTCTATCGATGAAGCCCTTGATATTGCAGTTAAGAATCACCCAGTAGTTAAGATTGCACAAGCGGACGTAGATTCAGCTCGTTTTCAATATCAACAGTCAAAAGGTGTCAACTACCCAACTCTCTCTGTTGAGGCAAACCAAATATGGCGTGATGATGCTGGAGGTATACGAGGCAGTAGCAACGAATCTTCTGCCATGCTGCGTATGCGCTATAACTTGTACAATGGAGGCTCTGACTCTGATCGTACCGAGAGTGCAGCGTATCAGTTGAATAAAGCGAAAGATTTTCGTGACCGTACATTCCGTAGCCTTGAAGAAGGCCTGCGTTTGTCTTGGAGTGCTCTTGACCTAACTCTGCAGCAAAAAGAATTTCTTGCTGACCACGTAGACTCGGCATCCGATACTGTTATTGCTTACGAAAAACAATACAAGCTTGGCAAGCGCACTCTTCTCGACCTCCTCAACACTGAAAACGAGCTGTTCGAAGCACGTAAAGATTACCTAGACGCCAAATACGATGAGCAGTATGCCAAGTACCGGGTTATGAATGCTACGGGTGGATTGCTAACAGCACTTCGTGTTGACACGCCTGAAGATTGGAACAAAGTGGTTGAGTACTAATATGAAAAAGTCGATTATTTCTACAGCTATCATCGCTCTGACATTTTCTGCCACTACTTACGCTGAAGATGTTTACAGTTACCGCGAGACGCCAATAGCGAACCAAGTATCGGATCTCTATGATGATGACAAGGATGGAGTTATTAATGCACGAGATCTCTGCCCAGAAACGCCTCTGGGTGCAGATATCGACAATGAAGGCTGCGGTACATACGTAAAGTCTGAAGAGGAGTTAAACCTTCACATTTTATTTGCCAATGACTCAAGCGATATTCAGCCAGTGTTCTTAACTCAAATTCGTGAAATGGCAGATTTTTTGAAAGTGTACCCTTCAACGTCTATTGAATTACAAGGGTATGCCAGCAAAGTTGGTAACCATAACCACAATATGGAGCTTTCCAAAGAGCGCGCTCAGGAAGTGGAGTCCGCTCTGATTAATAATGGCGTGAGCCATCAAAGAATTAAGATCGTCGGTTTTGGAGACACCAACCTAGACGACAGCGGTAATGATGAAATTACTCACGCTAAAAACCGGAAGGTGGTCGCGACTGTGATTGGGCACAAAGGTAACTTCAAAAAAGAATGGACGATTTTCACTAAGAAATCTCGCTAGTTAATTTTTCATTTACATCGAATGGGCACTCAATGTGCCCATTTTTATTTAGCTTTCATAGCAACAGTGGTACCCTATCCGCGATTCTACTTATGAGATAAAACCTATGAGCAAATTAACTGCTGATATCCAGGCTAACCTTGAACTTTTTGTAGCTGAAACCAAAACAAATAGCTTGGTTTGGGGCTTACGCAATGAAGAAGGCTGGCTGTCTTGTGACTCAACTGAATTTGAAAACAGCGAAGTCATGCCCTTTTGGTCTTCTAAAGAAGATGCGCAAGCACACAATATTGAAGAATGGGCAGACTTTGAAGTATTGGAAATCCCGCTAGACATTTTTGTTGAAGACTGGCTGCTAACACTTGCGGAAGATGGTGTTCTTGTGGGTACAAACTGGAATGCACAGCTTGAAGGGAAAGAAATCGAACCTTCTGATCTTGCGAAAATGTATCTAGATTAATCATTCCTGATTAGAAAAACGCCCTCATTTGAGGCAATGTAGATCAGATAAGGATCGGTTGACCGATCCTTATGATGAGAGACAATCGGAAATCTGTTTATAGGTTTCCGATTTTTTATGTCTATTCAACACTTCTTTGCCGACTTCCTTGAAGAAAACCCTGTTGATGTTGCCCAACTCACCACCTTTTCTGAACACATTCCCGATGCGTGGGTAGCTAAAGCAGCCTCACTGTCCGATAAAGCGACTATCCGTCGACGCCGATTACCGAGCGATATGATGTTGTGGCTGATTGTGGGTATGGCTTTTTTCCGCAATGAACCCATTGCCGAAGTCGCTCGAAGAATGAACGTCTGTGATGACGGTTTGGCTGATGAAGAGCTATTGGCAAAGAGCGCCTTAACCCAAGCAAGACAACGCTTAGGCAAAGCAGCACCCGAATGGCTGTTTAAGCAATGTGGGAAAACGTGGGGACTTGAGCGATACCCTGATGATACATGGCAAGGCTTACAAGTTTTTGCTGTCGATGGCGCTCTTTTTAGAACGGCTGACACACCAGAATTGAGGGAACATTTTGGCTCTGGAAATACGTCTAGCAACAGACAAACACCTCATCCAGTATTGAGAGTTGTGACTATGATGAATGTTCGCTCTCATGTCATCGTTGATGCGGCGATAAGCCCGTATCGCCGAGGTGAAATTCCTCTAGCGATGCCTTTCATCAACGCTCTACCAGACAACTCAGTGACGTTGCTGGATAAAGGTTTTTATGGCGCAGATTTGCTCCTTTCTCTGCAAAACAGTGGAATAAATAGACACTGGCTTCTCCCTGCAAGGAAAGGAGTCAAATATACTCTACTGGATGATAAAGAAAGCAGTGACATGCTTGTGGAGATGAAGGTCTCACCGCAAGCTCGTAAAAAGAATCCTCGTCTTCCAGAAAAATGGACAGTCAGAGCCGTTAGTTATGAGGTTCAAGGTAAATCCAAAACGGTGTTTACCTCGCTTCCTAGAGAGCAGTATGACGCTCAATCTGTGGCAGAGCTTTATCATGAAAGATGGGAAATCGAATTAGGTTATCGTGACATCAAGAGCTCAATGCAACACAACGCTTTAGTGTTGAGAAGCAAAACAGTCGAACTCGTCTATCAAGAGCTGTGGGGGTTATTACTTGGTGAGACGAGAGGCTAGTCAAGCTGCCGTTGAACATGGACGCTTACCTAATGAAATCAGCTTTAAGTACGCTTGCCAATTTATAGCCAGCCAGCTCAAAATGATGAGTAAAGCGGTGTCTTTAGGTAACACGCCGAAACGCTTAAAGAGCCTTCGAGGCGATTTATCTATCCTCTTTATAGACAAACGCCCTAAGCCAAATCGGCCTAGGGCGGTAAAAATATCAAAGACCCGCTATCCGGTTAATCGCAACGCAGCACCGCTTAAGTGAACTACGTTGCCTCATTTGAGGGCGTTTTTGTTTTGGCTATCTTAGAGAAACGCTACGCTTCACTGATTTGCTTACTGACTAATGAGGCCATAACGGCTTCTCGATTGTCGATGTAATCATTCAAGCCCGCTTTTCTTAAATCACAGGCTGGGCAATCACCGCAGCCATCACCAATAATGCCGTTGTAACAGGTCAGTGTTTTCTCTCTCACCAACTGCAGTGCATCGTATTGGTCAGCTAGGGCCCAAGTCTCCGCCTTGTTTAACCACATCAGCGGCGTAACAATGTCTAGATTCCGATCCATACCTTGCACTAAGGCACTGTTCATCGCTTTAACGAAGTCATTGCGACAATCAGGGTAGCCAGAGAAGTCCGTCTCACATACGCCAGTAATCACAGCCTGAGCACCAATTTGATACGCGTAAATGCCCGCTAGGGTCAGAAAAAGAATGTTACGGCCAGGGACGAAAGAGTTAGGGAGCCCATTTTCCTGCAACTCATGTGAAACCGGAATGTCATCACGAGTCAATGAGCTAATGGCAAGTTCGTTCAGCAAGCCCACATCCATCACTTTATGCGCTTTAACGCCTAGCTCTTTTGCAAGGTCTTGAGCCACTTCGATTTCGAGTTTATGTCGCTGACCGTAATCGAAAGTGATCGCATGCACTTCATCAAAATCCTTAAGTGCCTGCACGAGACATGTAGTGGAATCTTGACCACCACTAAATACTACTACCGCTTTTTTCATTTCGTTTCCCTTACGCAATACTTAGATACTTATGAGTCTGGATAGAGAGTCTCCAGTTACGCGCAATACAAGTATCAATACATAGCTGAGTGGCGCGTGGTTTCTGGCTGATAGGCTGTAGGGCAATAGTCGTGCTTTCAGGCACGCCTGCGCGCTCAATCAAAGCATCAAGTTGCTCAATGTCTTTATCAGTTGCCACTGGATGCTTAATCTCATTTGCTCGGAGTAAAGCACTGTCCAACACTGGCAGTTTACCTTTCATTGCCACTTTTGGTGACACTGTCACCCAAGTATTTTCACTTGCTAAAACTGGTGATGTACCACTGGTTTCAATTTGGCAACGACATCCAATCGCTTCGAATGCTTCTGTCAGCGGACGCAAATCGTAAATGCATGGCTCGCCGCCAGTAATAACAATATGCTTAGCCTGATAACCTTGTTGACGATACTGCTCAATAATGTCACCTCCAGAGACACTACACCATGTTGGCGAGTCTTCCGTTTTCGCGAGTACTTCCACTAACGGGCGTTCGTCTTGAGGCGTCGCATCCCAGGTTTGTTTAGTATCACACCAAGCACATCCTACCGGACATATCTGTAGGCGAACAAACACTGAAGGAACGCCGGTAAATACGCCTTCACCCTGAATGGTTTCGAACATTTCGTTTAATTTGTACAACTTTGTCTCAGCCTAACTCATCATCAATATTTAGCAGGAACGAGACCATAAATGACTGCAATGCGTAGGTCAACTAAATCAGAAATTGATCATTCTATTTGACTCATTTAATCTGCTTCTTTTGCTAGTGATAACTTTAAAACTATTAGGTAAGTCTATGTATAAATTGATTGCACTGGATATGGATGGCACTTTGCTAACCAGCGACAAGTCCATTTCAGAAAGAACAAAAACCGCTATAGAAAAAGCGCGAGCTCAGGGAGTCAAAATCGTTCTTGCTTCAGGCCGCCCTCTTGCAGGTATGCAAGAGAAACTGACAGAACTTGGCATAGACGGACACAATGAATTTGTTGTTTTTTACAACGGAAGTACTGTGAAAGAAATTGGCACTGGAAAAGTAATTCATCAAGCCTACATTGATGGTATACGTGCGAAACAAGTGGCGAAGCTCGCTAAAGAGTTAGGATTGTACTGCCATGCATTCAGTACTGAACTCGGCTTAATTACGCCTGAAAATAACGAATTTACTACCTTGGAGTCCGATATTAACCAAGTGCCGATTACGGAAATGGCGTTCGATTCATTGGAGGACGACCACCCTATCATCAAAGCCATGATCGTCGGTGAACCATCAAAACTAACACAAGCGGCGAAAGCCATTCCAGATATACTCCATCAGGAATTCACGATAGTGCAAAGCGCCCCGTTCTTTCTAGAGTTTCTCAACCTTGAGAGTAATAAGGGCGTGGGTATTAAAGCGATTGCGGACTACCTTGGTATCCACGCTGACGAAGTTATTTGTATGGGAGACGCGGAAAACGATCACCATATGATTCGCTATGCGGGACTTGGAGTCGCTATGGAAAATGCAATGGATCAAACCAAAGCTATTGCCGACCATATTACCGCAAGTAATGATAACGATGGTGTGGCTTTAGTGATCGAACAATATGTATTGAATTCGTAATGCGTTAATAAAAGCTGCCATTAGGCAGCTTTTGCAAATTTCCTAACACTGACCACAAACAGAATCATGAGCACTGGGTAACGAATCGCATCTAACCCAAACGACAAGACACTACTTCTCGCAACAAACACTTCACTGAACTCAAACAACCAATAGATTGCGACCATTAAAATGGTGAGCGGGATAATAAATTCAGACGTGATCATTTTATCACTCGCATCCGATGTATAGATAATACCTAGCGTCGTAACCATAATGCCAAGCCAGATACTGAACACAGGGATTGGCCATACAGAGACCATCACCACTCCCGCTGCAATCAATACAGCCCAAAGCGCCTTAGATTGTATCAATGCCATCAAATCGACATCGGGTTTGTTATCTAGACGAATTAGGTGCCATGCGCACAACCCGCCAATGAGTAAACCGCCAAACATATCAACAATGAAATGCGTGCCTGTGTAAAAACTCGCCACAGCAAGCCACAAAATAAGAGCGATGCTTGTAACAGCAAGATGATCAGGCCTGTTTTCTCTCATTTTATTCAGTAATAAGGTTACAACGCACATCCAAACAGCAAAAGGCAGACTCGGTAAGCTATAGCCAGCAAACTGGGGTAACGCACGACTTGCCAAATATACTTGCGGCGGCGGGAGCTGGAAACCTTGCTTAGCAAGTAACACGATCAAAGATGTACTCGTTATAGCGAAGAACACCTTATAACTAAACTCTTTTCCAAATCGCCAGTACAAGTATGGAAAGAGTATCAATAGGATAATGGGGTGATTAAGCTGAAGGCTCAACTTAAACAACTCTTCGATTATCTCTTCAGCCTGCGTTGGCAACATGTCCAGCAGCAAGTGAAACTCGTTCAGCCATCCAAGCTCAATTTGATTTATTATCGGCGCAGCTTCGACTAAATTATCAACATACCGAACCGTTTGCGGTGTGGCCTGTTCAAAGTAGCCTGCAATACGTTTAAGCTGTTCAGGAAAACGATACTCTTGCGCATTGATCATTTCTGGCGATATGAGCATCGCAGAGGCTATTTCAACGCCGTAATGTGGTGCAAACCAAATTGGGAGTTGGTGAGCATCCAATGAATTATCGATATGGAAAGCGACAATTTCGGAGTCCGAAATACAATCATAATAAATGGTATTGTTTCTCTGCCCCAGCACTTTGTTGATAGAAACAACAAGCCCTGTTTCTTCCCAAGTTTCCCTTTGTGCTGCCAATTCAGGCTTTTCACCATGTTTGACATTACCCGCGGGTAACCAGGATTTGCCCGTCAAAATTTCGTTGACTAGAACCAACTTATTGTCAGCCCTAATGACGCAAGCTGCGCCTTCAATTTCAGGCTGCTTTTGCTCAGCCAACACTAATGATGAAAAAAAAGCGAGAGCAAAGAATAGGAACACTCGTTCCAATTGCTTAAAAATGATCATTGACTACTTCTTGATTTAACCCACTGGTTTACGCAGCCAATGGATATGATGTTCGAATCCGACTTCTTTATAAAAATTCAATGCCACGCGATTGAAGTTCCATACTTCAACAAATATCTGTTTCACTCCGTAGTCGTCAAAACGTTGTTCTATCGACTCACAAAGCTGTTTGGCAATGCCCAACTTACGACATTCAGGCAATACATAAAGTTCATCAACA
Source organism: Vibrio coralliilyticus (assembly GCF_024449095.1). Classification (NCBI taxonomy): domain Bacteria; kingdom Pseudomonadati; phylum Pseudomonadota; class Gammaproteobacteria; order Vibrionales; family Vibrionaceae; genus Vibrio; species Vibrio coralinecrosis. The sequence goes on along the minus strand of NZ_CP024627.1, from coordinate 1,540,814 downwards.
CTGCCCATTTGCACGGGTTTACTGACACTAGAAATCAATTCACAAAAGTGACCAGATACAAATCCCACTACCTGTTGCTGACTAGACGCAACAAGCACAATGCATTCTGGATCATCTAGGTATCGAGCGATGCTTTTTTCCTGCTCAATTTCTTCAGCCGCCTTGAAATGCTCCGAGCATTGGTTATGGTGCTCATCATGCAATCTGAACATCAGATCATTAAGCCGCTCTAAATCCCGCGCTTGAGCCACCCTGATTTCTACTTTGTGCATAATTATTTTCGCGTCACAAATAAAGGCACAGTGTGAGTCGAATGTGAAAAATTATCAACAAAAAAGCCCCTTTAAAAAGGAGCTAATTCGTGATTATGGGACGCCGTCTCAACTATGATTCGAGCACTTTTTGGATTTCTTCCAAACTTGTTGGATCGTCAATGGTTGAAGGAACTGTGTATTTCTCCCCATCGGCTATTTGTCGAATCGTCTTACGAAGGATTTTTCCCGAGCGAGTTTTTGGTAAACGCTCAACGACCAGCGCGTGCTTAAAGCAAGCAACTGCGCCTATTTCATCGCGTACCTTACCCACGAGCTCACCTTCAAGTTGCATGTCATCGACTTTGACGCCGTCTTTTAGTACCACAAACCCTAATGGTAGCTGACCTTTTAAGTCATCATGCACACCAACAACCGCACATTCCGCGATAGCCGGATGGCCACCAACAATTTCTTCCATTTCGCCGGTCGACAATCGATGTCCGGCGACATTAATCACATCATCGATACGGCCCATAATAAACAGGTAGCCGTCTTCGTCTAGGTAACCACCATCACCTGACACATAGTAGCCTGGGAACTGGCTCAGATATCCCGATTCGAATCGGTCGTGGTTGCGCCACACGGTAGGTAAACAGCTGGGTGGTAATGGGCGTTTCAACGCAACAAAACCTTGTTTATTCGGCGCGACAGGCTCACCTAGCTCATCCAATATTTTAACCTGATAACCGGGGATGGGTTTAGTCGCTGAACCTGCTTTAACAGACATCAACTCAATCCCCGTTGGGTTACCCGCAATTGCCCAACCTGTCTCCGTTTGCCACCAATGGTCTACAACCGGTTTGTCGGTTTTACTTTCTACCCACTCCAAGGTTGGAGGGTCTAAACGTTCCCCCGCCATAAAGATGGTTTTCAGATTCGACAGGTCATATTGCTTAAGGTGATTACCCTCTGGATCTTCTTTCTTGATGGCACGGAAAGCAGTTGGCGCAGAGAACAATACATCGACCTTGTACTCTTCACACACGCGCCAAAAGGCGCCAGGGTTTGGCGTTCTAACAGGCTTGCCTTCAAACAAAATCGTTGTGCAGCCATGAATGAGCGGCGCATAGACGATATAAGAATGCCCGACTACCCAGCCCACATCAGAAGCAGCCCAGTAAACACCATCCTGAGGAACGTTGTAAATGGCACTCATTGAGTACTTCATCGCGACAGCGTGGCCTCCATTGTCACGCACGACTCCTTTTGGTTTTCCGGTTGTACCCGACGTATAAAGAATATAGAGCGGATCAGTGGCCAGAACCGGTACACACGCGTGAGGTAAAGCGTTGTTATACGCCTGCATCCAATCCACGTCTCTCGCCTGACTTAATTCAGCCTCACACTGTGGGCGTTGTAATACCAAAACCTTTTCTGGTTTCCAACGGCTATCCATCACTGCTTTATCAACCATAGGTTTATAAGGGATGACTTTATTGATCTCGATACCACAAGACGCTGTCATGATAACTTTTGGCTCTGCGTCTTCTATCCGTACCGCAAGCTCATTGGGTGCAAAGCCGCCAAATACCACCGAGTGAATGGCCCCTAATCGTGCACATGCCAACATCGCCATTGCGGCTTCTGGAATCATTGGCATGTAGATAACAACCCGATCGCCTTTCTCCACCCCTTGCTCTGCTAGCATCCCAGCGATCTTAGCGACCTTATCCCTAAGTGCTTTATATGTGTACTTTTGCTTGTTACCAGTGACAGGAGAGTCATAGATCAGTGCTGTTGTCTCCCCTCTTCCTTGTTCACAGTGGTAATCGAGTGCCAGCCAACAAGTGTTAAGCACACCATCAGGGAACCAACGTTCAATACCGTTCTCATCCTTTTGCAAAATGGTCTTTGGTTGCTCAAACCAGTCCAATTGCTCGGCTTGCGCTTTCCAAAATTGCTGTGGGTTTTCCTGTGCCCAAAGGTATTCTTTCTGATATGCAGACATAATGCTTCCTCCAGTATGTCCTGACATTACTTACATCGGGTTTGTTACCGACGAGATTTATTCTTCAAAGACATTGGAGGGAACACGCACAAACCCCTCCATCAAAATACGAGCGCTTCGGCTCATTGCGGCTTTTTCTACTACCCAGCCTTGGTTTGAATGAGTGGCCCTAGCGCCTACTTTTAGCGTTCCGGACGGATGCCCAAAAGTCACTGAATGCTTCTCACCGCCTCCAGCGGCCAAATTGACTAATGTCCCCGGCACACAAGAAGCTGAAGCAATGGCAACTGCGGCTGTTCCCATCATTGCGTGATGTAACTGGCCCATAGATAAAGCTCTCACCAGCAGATCTACGTCATTTTCATCAACCTGTTTTCCGCTTGAGGCTTGATAACTCTTCGCTTTGCTGACAAAAGCCACCTTAGGGGTATGTTGGCGAGATTCCGCTTCTTCGACCTTATCGATAAGCCCCATTTTGAGTGCGCCATAAGCTCGGATTTTTTCAAATCGTGCTAATGCTAACTCGTCACTATTGATATCTTGTTGAAGCTCAGTGCCGGAGTAACCAAGGGCATCGGCATCAATAAAAATCGTTGGGATGCCAGCATTAATCAAAGTAGCGTTAAATGTACCAACCTCAGGTACTTCAAGATCATCGACTAAATTTCCCGTTGGAAACATGCTTCCATCGCCCGCTGCAGGGTGCATGAAATCCACTTGAATTTCAGCAGCAGGAAAAGTCACCCCGTCTAGCTCAAAGTCTCCAGTTTCTTGAACAAGTCCATTGCGGATAGGTACGTGAATGACAATCGTTTTTCCGATATTGGCCTGCCAAACTCTCACAGCAACCACACCATTTTCCGGGATACGCTCTGCAGGGATTAGCCCAGCATGAATCGCGAATGGGCCAACCGCTGCCGATAGGTTTCCGCAATTTCCGCTCCAATCAACAAAAGGCTTATCAATGGAAACTTGCCCAAATAGGTAATCTACATCGTGCTCTGGCTGACTGCTCGGAGAAACAATAACGGTTTTGCTTGTACTCGAAGTTGCCCCTCCCATACCGTCGATTTGTTTGGCATAGGGATCTGGGCTACCAATGACTCTTAGCAGCAACGCATCGCGGACCTTTCCCGGTTTTTGCGCCACCTCGGGTAAATCAGAAAGATTAAAGAACACACCTTTACTCGTACCACCTCGCATATAGGTCGCGGCAATTTTTATCTGGCTCGGTCTAATGTTACTCATAATCACTCCTTATTGAGCCAGAAAGTCTTGAGCGAAGCGTTGCAATACACCACCCGCGTTGTAAACAGAGACTTCGTCGGCGGTATCAAGGCGGCAAGTAACCGAAACGTCGAGTTTTTCGCCATTTTTACGAGTAATCACCAAGGCGAGATCCGTACCCGGTTTAATATCTCCGACGACATCATAAAGTTCTGTGCCATCAAGCATTAATGATTTACGGTTGACTCCCTCTTTAAACTGCAAAGGTAGCACGCCCATTCCAACGAGATTGGTCCTGTGGATACGCTCAAAACCTTCGGCAACAATAGCTTCGACGCCTGCCAAGCGAACACCTTTTGCCGCCCAGTCACGAGATGAGCCCTGACCATAATCGGCTCCTGCAACAACAATAAGGGGTTGTTTTCGGTTCATGTAGGTTTCGATAGCTTCCCACATACGCATGACCTTTCCTTCAGGCTCAATACGAGCCAGAGACCCCTGAACAACTTCGCCTTTGTCTCTCACCATTTCGTTAAATAACTTAGGATTCGCAAAGGTCGCACGCTGCGCGGTAAGGTGATCTCCTCGGTGAGTCGCGTAGGAGTTGAAGTCTTCTTCAGGAACTCCCATTTTCGCTAGGTACTCACCTGCAGCGCTGGATGCAAGAATAGCGTTAGAGGGAGACAAATGGTCGGTTGTAATGTTGTCACCAAGTATTGCTAGAGGCCTCATTGCGGACAGTGTTCTTTCACCCGCCAATGCGCCTTCCCAATAAGGAGGTCTGCGAATGTATGTACTTTGAGGCCGCCAGTCATACAAAGGATTGCTGTTGCTTTGTTCATCATCAAGCTTAAACATTTGAATATAAACTTGATTAAACTGCTCAGGTCTAACGTACTTACCCACTACCGCGTCAATTTCTTCGTCAGTTGGCCAGAGGTCATTGAGGTAGATAGGCTTGCCCTCAGAGTCTGTACCCAGAGGATCTCGCTCGATATCGAAGCGAATCGTCCCTGCCAACGCATAAGCAACGACCAAAGGCGGTGACGCCAAAAATGCTTGTTTCGCGTAAGGATGGATACGCCCGTCGAAGTTGCGGTTACCAGAAAGTACAGCCGTCGAATATAAATCTCGGTCAATGATTTCTTGCTGAATCTCAGGGTCTAACGCCCCACTCATCCCGTTACATGTCGTACACGCATACGCGACGATGCCAAAGCCAAGTTTTTCCATCTCTTCAAGCAAACCGGCTTCTTCAAGATACAACTTCGCAACTTTTGAACCCGGAGCGAAAGACGACTTCACCCATGGCTTGCGTACAAGGCCCAATTGGTTGGCTTTCTTAGCGACCAAACCAGCAGCGACAACGTTTCTTGGGTTACTGGTGTTAGTACAGGAGGTGATCGCTGCAATAATTACCGCACCATCGGGCAATTGACCTTCACTCTCTTGCCACTGGCCTGCAATACCTTGTGAAGCTAGCTCTGACGTTGGCAAGCGGCGATGTGGATTCGAAGGGCCGGCCATATTGCGTGTCACTGCAGACAAATCAAACTCAAGCACTCGTTCGTATTGCGCCGTATCTAAATCATCAGCCCAAAGGCCTGTTTGCTTGGCATAGTTCTCAACCAGTTCAACTTGCTTTTCATCTCGCCCCGTCAATTTTAGGTAGGTAAGCGTTTGTTCATCAATGTAGAACATGCCTGCTGTCGCACCGTATTCAGGCGTCATATTGGAAATGGTTGCACGATCACCAATCGTTAGGTCACTGGCACCTTCACCGAAGAACTCAAGGTACGATGAGACAACACGCTCATTTCGTAGAAACTCAGTGATAGCTAGAACGATATCCGTTGCCGTAATACCGGGCTGGCGTTTACCGGTGAGCTTAACACCCACAATATCCGGTAGGCGCATCATTGATGGTCGGCCTAACATTACCGTTTCAGCTTCAAGCCCGCCAACACCAATGGCAATAACACCTAACGCGTCTACATGCGGGGTATGACTGTCAGTCCCGATACAGGTATCTGGGTAAGCAATACCTTGCTTGGCTTGCACTACAGGCGACATTTTTTCCAGATTAATCTGATGCATAATGCCGTTCCCTGCAGGAATAACACTGACGTTTTCGAATGCCGTTTTACACCACTCGATAAAATGAAAACGGTCTTCGTTGCGACGCTCTTCAATCGCGCGGTTTTTCTCGAACGCATCGGGTTCAAAACCTGCATGCTCCACCGCTAGAGAGTGGTCGACGATCAGTTGGGTTTCCACTACAGGGTTCACTTTGGCAGGGTCACCTCCTTGGTCTGCAATTGCATCACGTAAACCGGCTAAATCAACCAAAGCGGTTTGTCCCAAAATATCGTGACAAACCACGCGTGCTGGGTACCAAGGAAAATCTAAATCGCGTTTGCGATCAATCAGTTGTTTAAGAGAGGCCGTGAGCGACTCAGGATCACATCGTCGCACTAATTGTTCGGCAAGAACTCTCGACGTGTAAGGGAGCGTCTCATAAGCTCCTGGCGTAATATCATTGACTGCTTCTCGGGCATCGAAAAAATCAAGATCAGATCCCGGAAGCGGCTTACGATATTTTGAATTCACTGTACTACTCATATCATTGCTTCCATTCAGATAATATTCGGGTATCCGAGCCTCCCTACAAGCTGGCAAGGAGGCTCTTGGGTAACTGGGTGTTACCTCTTTTCGATAGGAACCCAATCCTGATGCTCAGGACCCGTGTAATCCGCACTTGGGCGAATAATGCGGTTGTTAGCACGCTGCTCATAAACGTGCGCAGCCCAGCCAGTCAGACGGCTCATGACGAAGATAGGTGTAAACAGCTTGGTTGGAATGTCCATGAAGTGGTACGCCGAAGCGTGGAAGAAATCTGCGTTACAGAACAAGCCCTTTTCGCGCTTCATCACCGATTCGACTCGCTCAGAGACCGCATAGAGGTGTGTATCGCCCACTTTATCTGAGAGCTCTTTCGACCAACGTTTGATTAATGCATTTCGAGGGTCACTTTCACGATAGATAGCATGGCCAAAGCCCATAATCTTGTCTTTATTGGCTAGCATCTGCATGATGTTGGTTTCTGCCTCATCAGGCGTCTGCCAGTTTTCGATCATTTCCATCGCAGCTTCGTTTGCTCCACCATGGAGTGGACCACGCAAAGTACCAATTGCAGCCGTAATACAAGAATGGATATCCGACAACGTCGAGGCACACACACGAGCCGCAAACGTTGAAGCGTTAAACTCGTGCTCCGCATAGAGAATCAGCGAGCAATGCATAACCTGTTTATGCAATTCACTCGGCTCTTTGTCCGTAAGCATTTTAAGAAAATAACCACCAATACAATCTTGAGACTGATCTTCGGTATCAATTCGAACGCCATCATGACTGAAGCGGTACCAGTAACAAATGATTGCTGGGAATAGCGCCAGCATTCGTTCCGTCGCATCTTGTTGCTCAGAAAAATCCATTTCCTGTTCAAGATTGCCAAGAACAGAACAACCTGTTCGCATCACATCCATTGGGTGAGCGCTTGCTGGAATCAGTTCCAAAGCTTGTTTTAGCTCAGCAGGTAAGCCACGTAAACCAATCAGACGTGTTTTGTATGCATCCAACTCCTGCTGTGTTGGCAAGTGACCGCGTAACAGTAGATGGGCTACTTCTTCAAACTGTGCGTTATTGGCCAAGTCAGTGATATCGTAGCCACGATACGTCAGACCTGTACCTGTTTTACCGACGGTACATAATGCAGTGCTTCCGGCGCTTTGACCTCGTAGGCCTGCGCCACCTAACTCTTCATTCTTTTTCGATGATAGAGGCATGTTGAACTCCTTTTCTGTCCGCTCTGCCCTCTGAATGGAGCATTTTCTGTTCGGACAAGTTTCACGTTATTGAATTAAAAGTTTTCCGATACTTTTCTTGGGCTTCCGTTTGTTTCCGTTGGCTATTTTCCTTCTGAAAACAGCTGATCTAATTTGTCTTCGTAATCATGGTACTTAAGGTGCGCATAGAGCTCTTTACGCGTTTGCATCGAGTCAAGCAGTGCTTCTTGATTTCCCTCTTTCAGCAGGTGGGCATAAACCATTTCTGCGGCTTTATTCATTGCTCTGAAAGCACTTAGTGGATACAGCACCATATCAACATTTGATTTGGCTAACTCTTCACTACCGTACAATGGCGTTTGGCCAAATTCGGTAATGTTCGCCAATATAGGCACGTGTTTTCCGGTCGCTTGCTTTAGCGCTTCAGAGAACTGTGAATACTGCTCTAATTTGTTCATCGCCTCTGGGAAGATCATGTCCGCGCCAGCTTCAACACAGGCAATCGCTCGTTCAATGGCGCTATCCATTCCTTCAACTGCAAGCGCATCGGTGCGAGCCATGATGACGAAACTCTCGTCATTGCGCGCATCTACCGCTGCTTTAACGCGATCAACCATTTCCTGTTGACTGACAATGGCTTTGTTTGGTCTGTGACCACAACGCTTTTGGGCCACCTGATCTTCCATATGAACAGCGGCAGCACCGGCCTTTTCCATCGCTTTGATCGTGCGCCCAATATTGAATGCGCCACCAAACCCAGTGTCGATATCCACCAATAAAGGCAGATCACACGCGTTAGTAATGCGGTCAACATCGACCAAGACGTCATTGAGGGTCGTGATTCCTAAATCAGGGAGACCGTAAGATGCATTGGCAATACCGCCGCCTGACAAATAGATCGCTTGGTGACCTATGTTTTTCGCCATCATGGCGCAGTATGGGTTAATCGTACCGACAATCTGCAAAGGATCATTTTGCTCTACGGCGTCTCTGAATTTCGCCCCTGGAGATAAACTCATGACAGTTTCCTTCTAGTCATTTTCAGCAAGTAAAATTTGTTGCTCTATTAACCGTCTGCTGCCTGAGATATGTCTTCTCATCAACATTTCGGCCAACTCTTCATCGCGATTACGAATCGCCTGAAGGATAAATTTGTGTTCGTTTAGCGCTTCTTTTGGTCTGGATTGAGCACGCGGCGATTGGTATCGATACATACGCAGCAAGTGATACAGCTCATCACATAAGAGCGCGATCAACTTACTATTGCGGCTCGCCTGAATAATGCGATAGTGAAAATCAAAGTCGCCTTCCTGATGAAAGTAAGAAGCACCTGCAACTTCATCAATGTGCTTTGAGTGTTTAGCAAGCAATAGCTCCAAACTCAGCAGCTCTTCCTGCGAGATATAACGTGCCGCCAAGCGCGCAGCCATACCCTCTAAAGCCTCTCTAACCGCGTAGATTTCAACCAGTTTTTCAGGCGAGAAGGCAATCACTCGTGCCCCCACATGAGGAATGCGCTCAATCAACCCCAGTCCCTCAAGTCGCATGATGGCTTCTCGCAGTGGACCTCGGCTTACCTCAAATCGTTTCGCCAGCTCAGGCTCGGATATCTTACTTCCGGGAGCTAATTGCCCCTCAACAATCGCCTCAATCAGTATCGAAGTCAGGTTTTCGGACTTAGTGTGCTCTTTTTCAGCCGTTATACTTTTCATACGAGTCATTAATTCATCATTCATATGTCGTCCACTCGTGTTTTTCGACTTAAATCTGTCAACAATCTCTGTGCAATGATTATAAAATAGCCGAACAAACTGTCGACAATCAAGATTATTGTCGACAATTTAGACTAAGGTATTACGGGTAATCACATCTGAATTTGAAACAATAAACAGAAGGGTTCTCATCATAGTTTGTGAAGTCTATTAGCAAGAATAAAATGAGAACAATGACTTAGCTCACTCGCAGCATTAGTATCTTTTATGTAGAAGAAACCATGGGAATCAATGGCAAGGATGCTGAATTCACTCACGAAGATATCTATAGGTATAGTGCTAGGCCTTGGATTGACGGCCTGCTCATTCTTTTCGGCACCAGAAAGAGAGCCTTACTATCCAACTCTAAGAGATGCAGTCTATTCCGATGAAGACATTAGGGTAATAGAATCAAACAACATCCTTAAAACCGCAATTAAATCCAACCATTATGTTCAGGTCGCTGACCGCGCTGCCGTCAACAATAATGCGCACAAAATCTTCGCCGAAATACTTAATAGTTCCACTATTCTCCTTAGCGATATTCAGAACTCACGTTTCCATGACGGACTGGAATTCATCATTAAGCAGTTCACCTGTGAGCTGTATGCAAGCCAGCAGCCTTCAGATTCTGTTCAGCTTTGTCCGTTTTCCTCTCAAATTGTCGACAATAATCTTCATTATCTCCCATTTGAAGATGGCTTGAGGCTGACTCAAAGGTTGAGCACCACATTGCATGACAACGAGGATACCTTACAGTTAGAGTTGTTCCTGAAGAGCACATATGAACGCCCCCTAACCTCTCTATGGGGGGCGGTTCACGAATTAGGTCGATTTAAGTATAGCCAGCTTGCAGAAGACAACCTTGTACTCACTGTAAATATGAAGGTCTACAAAAAGTCAGAGTCAAGCTTGCGCTGGGTGCACCTTCACCCAGATCCACTCATCTTCTTTGTAGTACTCCCCTCGGTTGACTCAATTCTAGCTCACCCTAATGAGTTGGAAGGTATGCACTTCTCCTATCAAAATGCAAAACTACTCGTTGTGGACAGTCGATAAAACTTGGGAATTCAGAAAGCGGCTCACACATTCAGCCATTTTAGTCGCAAACCATCTTATATAAGCAGTGGTAGGATTTATTTACGCTTAGTTTACTGCTACTTTTTATAAATCCAACAAATTATACCTTATGTATCAGTATAATTTTTAAGGTCTTTTTTCATACAGACTCATCATTTCAAGGATAATATATGGCTGATAAGTATTCAGCGTCGGCTAGCTTAATTTCAGCAAAGGACTATAAGAATCAAGAGCATACGGTAAGCGAGTTTACTGTAACTCAATCTTTGTCTACTCCTTTTGAGATTACCGCGACTCTTGTCTCTTCTAATTTCAGCGTTAAAGATCAACTAGGCCAGCTGTTGACGATTAACCGATATTCCAATGAATCTGGCAGTAATACACTGCAGCGCTCTTTTAACGGTATTGTCGCTCGTATCGAGCAAATGGGATTGGATGCCAACCTGCAATTCATGCAGTATCGAATCACTCTTCGACCATGGTTTTGGCTACTCACACACACGCACTCTTTTCGTGTTTATCAAACTCAGTCAACAAAAGACATCATTAGTGACATCTTTGATAACGCAGGATTTAAAGGCAAATATAAGCTATCAAGCTTACCGTCGACCAAACGAGAATACTGCTTGCAATATAACGAATCTGATTTTGACTTTGTTACACGATTACTTGCCGAAGAAGGGCTGCACTACTATTTCGAGCATGAGTCCGGCGACCATACAATGGTCATTCAAGATGCTCAGTCTCCTTTCGACAAAGCCGACGTCGCCAAATTCGATATGCAGGAGACCCCTTCTGGCAGCTTACCTCTAATTAAGTCGTGGTCTCCTGTGATGTCCTTCCACGGCGCAAGTGTCGAACTCACAGCCTACGACTATTCGCAATCTAAGTTGGTCACAAGTAAAGCGAAAACCAGCAGTAACACTATCGCGAACAATACTAAACTTGCTTCTGTTCACTACCCTGAGCTAGGTATTAGTGGAGATATGACGGATCTTTCTAGTAATTTAGCAAAGCGCCGTATTGAACAAATTGAGCAAGACTACCAATCCATCATTGCTCACGCAGAACACGATATGTTCGAAATCGCGACTTGGTTTTCTCTATCCAGTCACCTAGACAAGTCTCAGCTCGGTGATTTTTCCGTCGTTAGTACATCCACACATTATTCTGATGATGTCCGTTGTGCAACGGAAGTTAAACTTATACCGAAAGCAACGCCAACCTATCCGAAACCTAGATCTAAACAAGTCATCAATGGCTTGCAAAGTGCGACAGTAGCGGGCTCAACCGCTGGCGAGATAAATCAAGATGAACAAGGCCGAGTACGTATTCAGTTCCATTGGGACACCGAGGCTAGTGGTGACAAAACTAGTTGCTATGTACGTGTCGCACAAATGATGGCTGGAAGCGGTTATGGAACACAGTTTATCCCACGAGTTGGGCAAGAAGTTTTGGTTTCCTTCATTGATGGCGATCCAGATCAGCCGATTATCACAGGAAGCGTCTATAACAGCAAAAATGCCCCTCCTTACAAAGAAGCGAATACGACCAAGACGGGGATTAAAACTAAACTAACTGGCCAAACCAACGAGCTCTACTTCGACGATAAGAAAGACAACGAGCTGGTATATATTCATGCTGCCAAAGACATTACACAAGAAGTCGAAAATAATCATACCGAAACAGTGAAAGGTGAACTTAGTCAGTCTGTAACCAAAGCTATGACAATAGCCACTGAAGACAACTACACGCTCAATGTCACTAAAGCGATGAGTGGTTCAGCGAAATCAATCACACTTGAAGCAGATGACTCTATCGATCTCAAGGTGGGTTCTAGTAAAATTTCAATCTCCTCATCCTCAATTTCCATTGAGGCGACCAACATTGATATCAAAGCAAGTAGTGCTCTAAATCTGGAAGGGACGAATGTCACCAGCAAGGCAACCTCTGCGAATAAAATATCTGGTACGACTACAGCACTTGAAGCGACAAGTTCAAACAGTATTAAAGGGCTTAGCATCGCTATGAAAGCCAGTACAACACTAAGTGCTGAAGGCTCGCTCAGCGCTGAATTTAAGTCGGGTCTCAAAGGTACATTCGATGGTGGCGTATTAGGCGAGTTGAAAGGCGCCATTGTGAAAGTGAACTAAATCTATGTATAAAAAAATCCCTTACCAAAGCAGCACTCAAATATTGCCAAGGTTTCAAGCCTCTGATGAAGCAAAAGAAATCATTGGAGAAGAGTTACCGATAGACCAAGTGATAAGCAAACTTCAACAGGCTCGCTTATACAATGATTTAGTACAGTTCCTCGCGCATGCACTTCCTGTTCGAGAAAGCATCTGGTGGGCCTTATGCTGCGTATCTACAAGAAATGATGTCTGGAGCGACGCTCAAAAAATGGCTCTTGATACCGTCAAGCAATGGGCTCTCTCCCCATCAGAAGAACTGCGCAGACGAGCAGAATTGTTGGCAAACCGTTTAGATCTCAATTGCGGCCCATCATGGCTAAACCAAGCCGTGTTTTGGAATGGTTCTGGCAGCATCGTCGCTCCAGATCTACCGGCAGTGCTACCTGACCCATTTCTTTATGCAAAAGCGGTCAGCGGTGCTATCAATCATGCGGCTTCACTACCTGAGTGGGATAAATCTGAGCAATATTATAAAAGTGCAATTGAAGTTGCGCTTGATATTGCTTCTGGAGGAAACGGAGGTCTCAAATGACGCTACCAGCTGCAAGGCTAACCGATATGCACGTTTGCCCAATGCAAACCCCAGCTGTTCCGCCAATCCCTCATGTTGGCGGCCCCATAACTGGCCCAGGAGCACCAACCGTCTTGATTGGTGGTATGCCGGCAGCCACAGTTGGTGATGTATGTGTCTGTGTAGGTACACCAGATTCAATAGTCAAAGGAAGTGCCACTGTTATGCTAACGAGTAAACCAGCAGCCAGAATGGGAGATACAACCTCTCACGGCGGCAGTATCGTATTAGGTATGCCCACCGTTTTGATAGGCGGATAGCTAACTGCTAAATTTGAGCTGTTGTTGCGAAACGACAGCTCAATATGCCCTTCTGACTAGAAAACATCTCCTGAAGCATTTCATTTCGTCACGCAAATAGAACATTCGACTTACAGGGCGATGAAATGCAAATGCCAAACGGTTCAAAAAAACGCCACCAAAAGAACAAAAAAAACACCACTTTTATTTCCTGTAAACCACATAGAAAACAAGACATTGATAAAAAATATACGTCATCCGGCCAATTTTCTAGAAGCGGATCACCTTTCAAGGTAAATAATGAATTTGAACGAGCCTTTTCAAAAAATAAGCCTAGACTATGAAAGGTGCAGTTTTATTTACTAATAATAAGCAAGAACACTTTTTATAAACTTTTTTGTGAACAACTAGCAACGGGCAATGTATGGTTGATATTGAAGCATTATTGAAACCTATATCAGAAGAGCAACCATCAGGAACTTACCTGAAGTTAGATCGTAGTGCCTACCGTACATTAAGAAATCACTACAACACGGCTCAATCATCATTCCGTCAACTGATTGAAACGCCCGATGCCTCGAGTGATGAAGCTTTAATCGACGCCAATCAAAACAACTGGGACTTGTTGCGCACTTCAACATTTGATGCCCTCGTTTCTCAAACAAAAGATACAGAATTCTTAGGTTGGTACATTGCAAGCCAACTCTTTACTTCCGCACCTTATGAAAATCTCGCCAGCTCCACTAAGGTTTTGGTGGGCTTTGTTGAATCTTTCTGGACAACTCTTAATCCTCACCCTCCAATTGAAAAGCTAAAGAGCAGCGAGGAGGCAGGTCAAACTAAAGAGCTGATTGAATTTAGGACCAAACCTTTATTACAGTTAGTTGGGGAAAGCCAGGATTCGACAGCACTGTACATGCCTCTGCAAATGATTGGCCTCATCGATGAGCTATCTTTTGGTGATTTTTTACGTGCAGAACGAGCGGGAACCATCGCCGATCTAAAAGGCCGAGCTCAATCTCTATTTTCTAAAGAAGTAGAAGACACGCTCAATGCTCTTTCTGAAAGCTATCAAAATTTTGATGAGGCAGAGAAGCGAATTGCAAAAGAATGCCAATCTGCTGGTGTCACTCCGGTTAGCTTTAAGTTTGTCAAAGCCAACATTGCGGACTTAATCAATGCTATCCAGTATTTAGTTGGGGATAAATTCACACGTTGGCCACTAGATAGTGAATACAAGCAAGCTGCCGATGAACCAGCTTCTGAAACTAATGCTATGTCTCAGCCAAGCAATAGCATTGAAGCTCCTCAATCAGAGTCAATAACCTCAGACACAGTTATTGAGCAAGCGTCAGCACAAAGCCAAGTACAGCAAGCAATTCAAGCTACCGATGAACAACCAGTCAACGTAGCGCCGGGCGTAATAACGAATCGGGATCAAGCTTTTCACGAGCTACGTAAGATTTCTGAGTTTTTCCAACAAACAGAGCCTCATAGCCCTATTCCATTTCTACTTGAAAGAGCGATTCGATGGGGTTATATGAGCTTGCCAGAACTGTTGAATGAAATGACGGGGGGCAACTCCGGCGTTATTGCCCATATCAACCAAATATCAGGTATGGACAACTTAGCTCAAACAGATCTAAGCAATAGACCAATGACTTCAACACAAACTTTATCCTCTGCATCTGTGCTAGCACAGGCAGGTGCTCATGTTCCGTCTCCGCAGACTTCCGCTCCTTCGGAGCCAGTCACAACGAGCGAACAAAATACTCAACCTGAAGCGAACACTACTCAGCCTGAAAGCGGTATTAGTAACTTCGAGTGGTAAATACACTACATGCTTAATTAGCGAAGGAGATCAACATGGCTTCTATTTTCATGAGAATTGATGGCACTACACCTAAAGGTGCGGCAACAGTAGAAAAGATCGGTGGTAAAGATGGCTTCTTTGCTATTGATACCGTTACTTGGAACGCAGTACGTGGTGTAGGTATCGATGTAGGTAATGCAAACAACGCAGACCAAGGTATGGTGGCACTAGGCGAAGTCAACATTACTCGTGGCTGTGATGGCGCAACACCTCACCTAACGACTTTCCTTTACGCTCCTGGCGGTGAAGGTAAAACAGTTGAGATCGTGATGACT
Organism: Vibrio coralliilyticus; assembly: GCF_024449095.1. Classification (NCBI taxonomy): domain Bacteria; kingdom Pseudomonadati; phylum Pseudomonadota; class Gammaproteobacteria; order Vibrionales; family Vibrionaceae; genus Vibrio; species Vibrio coralinecrosis. The sequence goes on along the minus strand of NZ_CP024627.1, from coordinate 1,525,496 downwards.
AAACCTAACCGTGAAGGTTCTGGTGCAGATCCATATCTAATCCTAACGTTGAAAGCTGCTCGTATGTCTAGCTACAACATGGCTGGTTCTGACGGCACTCTACCAAACGAATCTTTCTCTCTAACTTACACTGAAATCTCGAAAGCTTACTACATCGAAGGTGAAGGCGGTAAGATCGAGAAAGGTCCAGAAGTAGGCTTTGATGCAACCACTGCAAAAGTTACTTCGACTGCTGCTTAATTAGTTAAGGAGAACCATTGTGGCACTAAATTCCCAACACAAACGTGTAAGTAAAAACCGCGTAAGTATTACTTACGATGTGGAAACTAATGGCGCTGTAGAAACCAAAGAACTCCCATTTGTGGTTGGGGTAATTGGTGACTACTCTGGCCATAAACAAGACAAGGAAGACGTTGAAGATCGTACTTTCTACAACGTTGACAAAGACAACTTTGACACTGTGATGAAGCGCGTGGGTCCAGAGTTGTCTTTGAAAGTCGATAACGTACTTGCAGACGATGACAGTCAGTTTGAAGCAAACTTGAAGTTCAATTCGATGAAAGACTTTGAACCGGAAGCCATCGTCGAGCAAGTAGAACCTCTAAAGAAACTTGTTGAAACACGCAATCAGCTTAAGGTTCTACTTTCAAAAGCAGACCGCTCTCGTGATCTAGAGAAGCTACTGAAAGAAGTTCTGCAAAGTGCCGATACAATCAATGCACTGTCGGAAGAGCTTGGTGTCAATAAGGAAGGAGGCGAATAATGAGTACAGAAGCTGAAAATCAAACGCAAACCGAAGCAGCAGAAGGTTCGTTAAGTTTTCTTGACCGAGCCATTGAGGCAACCACTCAGACACCAGCTGATACAACGAAAGAACTGTTTTCAGTCCTTACAGAACAAGCGCTTTCAGGTACTGTAACGTGGGATAAAAACGTTACTAAAACTATCGAGAATGCCATTTCTGAAATCGATAAGAAGCTTTCTAAGCAGCTTTCAGAAGTTATGCAGCAGAAAGAGCTTCAAAAACTCGAAGGTTCATGGCGAGGATTACAAAAACTGGTTAAGGAAAGCGAACTTGGACGCGATCTGAAAATCAAGATGGTCGACTTTTCACAAGAGGAGCTGCTAGACCAATTTGAGGATGCACCAGCTATCGACCGTAGCCCTCTATTTAATGCTGTTTATCAGGGTGAATTTGGTACAGCAGGCGGTGAGCCTTACGGTACATTCATCGGTGACTACGAATTCAGTGCTAAAGACGAAGATGTTGCTCTACTTCGCTATATGGGTGAAGTTGCCGCTGCGTGTCATGCACCATTTGTAGCCGCAGCAAACGCTCAAATGTTTGAGTTTAATGACTTCACTACTTTTGACGAAGGTAAACCTGTTGCAGCTGGTTTTGACTCACCTGCTTATGCCGCTTGGAATGCATTCCGTGAAAGTGACGACGCTCGATACGTAACGCTGACTCTGCCAAGAACCCTAGCCCGTTTGCCTTATGGTGCTAAAGGTCTTGGTACAGAGCTATTTGACTACGAAGAGCTTGATACAGACATGGATGGTAATCCAAACCCATCAAGTAATGATCAGCTAGTATGGTCTAACGCAGCTTATGACCTTGGTTTGAAAATGACTCAAGCATACACTGCTTCTGGCTGGTGTACTTCTATCCGTGGTCTTGATAACGGTGGTAAAGTAGAAAACCTACCAAACCTAACTTACAAAACAGAAGCTGGTGACTTAGTTCAACAGTGTCCAACAGAAGTGAACCTTACTGATGAGCGTGAAAAAGAACTCAGCGATCTAGGCTTCCTGCCTCTCGTTCATTATAAGAATTCGAACTACGGTGTATTTATTGGTGGCCAAACAACTCAGAAGCCAAAAACTTACACTGATCCAGATGCAACAGCTAACGCTGCTATTTCTGCACGTCTTCCATACATCATGGCAAGTAGCCGCATCGCGCACTACTTGAAAGTAATGGGACGTGACAAGCTAGGTTCAAATTTAGAAGCGCCAGACATTCAACGTGAGCTTCAACTTTGGATCGATCAATACACCAATGCTGGTGCGATTGGTAACGAGCAACGTGCGAAAACTCCGCTTTGTGAATCTAGAATCGAAGTGGTTGAGCAACCAGGTCGTCCTGGTTCATATTCCGCTGTCGCTCACCTACGCCCATGGCTACAACTGGAAGAGCTCACAACCTCAGTACGCATGGTTGCTAAAATTCCAGGTTAACCAAAACTAAGGCCGGAACCATCCGGCCTTCCTTTCTGTTACTTACCACCTAAGGAAAATATGAAACTGAATTTTGATGCGGGTTGGCAACAAAGGTTTACCACCTTAGACAGCAAAAAAAGCGACTTTCTAAGAGACGCGCTCTTTTTGCTGTCTGAAGTTAATCCAGCCGCCTTAGAAAATAAACCGTCACTAGTTAATTTCATTTCTCGACTTGTCGCTTTTTTAGATGATGCGCTGTCAAAACAGCTCGATGAAATCCTTCATGATGGAGACTTTGAGCACCTTCATAGCAGTTGGCTCGGTTTACAAGGCCTCGCCACATTACCTGTAAACAAACAACGCACTAAACTAAAACTCCTTGATATGGACTGGAGTGAAGTGTCTGCGGACGTTAACCAAGCCTACAATATCAAGGCTTCCAATCTGTTCAACAAAATCGGTAATCAAGAATTAAATACTCTAGGCGGTCATCCATTTGGTTGCATTGTTTACACACACCCAATTGCAATCGATATGGATTTTGATGCCGACTATGATGATCTTTTCACTGTAGAGCTTCTCAGTAAACTTGGGGAGTCAACACTTTGCCCAATGATCTTTTCACCCGATGAGCAATTTTTTGTCGATTCCGGTGCCGATTGGCTTTCAGACATCAATCGAATAGATAAAATTCTCACAGGACCAGACTACCAAGCTTGGCAATCACTCCGTAGTAAGCAAAGCTCACGTTTTGTTGGCTTTGTGATGCCTTCGATACGTATGCGACATTGCTATCGCAACGCTAAGGCAGGTTTTATCTACAACGAGGTAGGAACTGGTCTGTGGGGTAGAGCGAACTTTGCGTTTGCAGCAACCATAATGCGAGAGTACCATCGCGTAAACTGGTTTGGCTTTCTCAAGTCACGCTGGAACGATAAATCTCAGGGTGCCGTTGTAAACATTGAACAGCAGAACAGTCTGTTTCTACGAGAGCCTCAAACAAGTGTTGTGCTCTTTGGCCAAATATCTACCTTTTATGCACAACATGGGTTTATCCCTCTCACTAAGAGTCCACTTAGCAACAAATTCTTTTTCAATGGAAATAACTCCATTTGGCAAAGTGGTACTTCAGACAACGAAAAGATATTAACTCAGATTCAAACCTGCCTAATGTCTTGCCGCGTAGCCCACTATTTAAAAGTTCAAGTTCGCGAAATGCTTGGTAGCTTTAATACTGCTGCGGAATGTGAGTTATTTTTAACCCAGTGGGTTGAAAAGTTTGCCAGTAATGTCACCTACGCAAACGAAGAGACGCTGGCTAAATACCCACTCAGTTTTGCCAAAATAAGTGTTTCAGAATCGGATAATCAACCCGGCAGTTTTGTCTGTACACTGAGAATTGTCCCTCAGTATCAATATGATCACTTTACAGGCGAAGTTGTTTTAACCACTGAGCTGGATGAGGCTGCGTGATGGGCTTTTGGAAAACATTTATTGACCCTAAGAGCTCAAGCCAAAGCGAAGAGATTGATGATATCAAGTACCACCTAACTAAGCTTCTGGAGTCTGAGTCCTCTCTAATCGATATTGATGACCGATTCACAGAGCTTCAACGCTCTAATTTGCGTTTTGGAATCGAAGATGTACAACTTCTAAGTGCCAGCTTGGACCAAACTCAACTCGCATTACGGTTAGAAAGCTATATTCGACATTTCGAGCCTCGACTTACTCAGATTATGGTTGAGTTACTTGAACGCAAAGAAAATGAAAACGCATTAGTTTTCAATATTATAGCCAAGGCTAAAACGTCTAAAGGGGAACAAGATCTGGTATTCGATTCTAAGATTTCACTCAATGATCTGACAACTGTAATGACGGAGGATAGCTATGACTGATCCTTTAATGCGTTACTTTGAGCAAGAACTGACTTTTGTAAGACGGGCTTTAGGTCAATTTGGTCAACAGCATTCAGAACATGCCGAGCGCCTTAATATCCATCAAGGCCAAATCGAAGACCCCAGCCTTGCTCGGTTGCTAGATGGTGTTGCTCTACTAAATGCTACTGTAGAAAAGCAGCTTTCCGAACAGCTACCTGAAGTTGTAGAAGGTTTACTTGGCGTACTCTACCCTAGTTATACTCAAACCATCCCAAGCGTTGCTTATTTGCAATTATCCCAAGAAGAGGATGTTCCAGAGTCAGTACTGCTTCCTAAAGGAGCGCATTTTACTTCGGAAGCAAAAGGAAAACTTTGTCAGTTTACAACGGTAGATGACCTCAAGACAGCGCCATTCACCTTAACCGATACAACAGCATCCAGCGCACCATTTAGGTTTAATCGTCCTTCTGGCACCGAGCAATCAACAGCGGTTATCCAACTTTCACTCGCTACGGGCGATCCAGATAAATATTTTTCTCAACTGGATCACCAAGATTTAGATCTTTTCGTACAAGGTTTTGAAAATAATGCGGACTCACTTGTCGAGCTGCTCTTGGGTCAGACTAAAGCCATTTCTATCTCTGATAGCGACTGCGAAAAGCATGTTGTTTTATTGGCAGAAAAACTGAAAAGCCGAATCAGTGATCTCAATTTTTTATTTCTTCCTCAAAAAGGCAATCAGTTCTCTGGCTTCCAGCTCATCAGTGAATTTTTCTTTTTCAAAGAGAAGCGTCAGTTTTTCCGATTAAAAGACTTTGGGCAAGCGATTAAGCAATTTGAATGCGCGGAAATCAAATTAAATCTATTTATGAATTCGATACCAACTGAATTCATGCGTCTATTTGATAATCAAGTATTTAAGCTCGATATTGTCCCTGCTGTTAATCTATTTGAGCAAACTGGTGAGCCGACCCATTATGATCAACGCTCCCTCAGCATACCTGTCAATGCAGACGCACACAGTGAAAGTGACATTGAGGTCGTTGAAGTAAAAGAAGTGTTCGAGATCACGCCTCAAGGTGAGAAACAATTGATCCCTCTATTTAGGGACAGCTACAAATCAAACCCAAATGCCGATTACTGGCAGAGCTCCCGGGATATCAACGGTCAGTTTAAGCTTGCGATCAGCCTAAAACCTAACCATGACTTAGAGTTCAACAAACTCTATGGTACCCACCTACTGTGTACCAATGGAAAACAAGCGTGCGGTATTAATGGTGATATGGAGTGCTTGGAAAGCATAGATTTGCCCGGTTCTTTTAAAGCGATTTATCCACCAACAGCTCCCATTGAACGAGAACAAAACCTCAACTTGCACTGGCAATTTGTTGGCTTGCTGAATGGTAACTTTTCTTCCTTGCTGCACTCTGATAACCCAACAGAAAAGCTAAAGCAGATGCTGCAGCTTTGCAGCAGAGAGCAAATCTCAGCGGAGGAGATTCAAACCATTCACAGCGTTTCTATTCGGTCTCAGGTTTCTGCGATACGAATTATGGGTAAAAACGTCTTCTCCCCTGGCACTGAAATTGAGTTAACACTCGATACACAAAGCGGATTCCTCGTATTTAGCGATGTCCTTAACCGTTTTTTCCAACAGTTTTGTAGCTTTGACCGGTATATTCAATTATCCATTCGAATTTACGGTAGAGATGGCATTGCAAAACGCTACCCTAAAATCCATGGGAGCCAACTAGCTATGTAATCGCTAGTTGAGGAATATGTATGTCATTGATTAACGATTTAACCCAACACCCACAACACTACGATTTCGCTCAAGCGATGAGGTTATTAACCCACTGGGTTAATCAAAACCCGAATCGGGTAAAACTCGAACTCAAAGCTGAGGCAATGCCAACAGGTGATGCCAGTGAGATACAGTATTTTTCACTAAAAAATAATCGATTAAAGCTAAGACTAGCAAAGCAAGCTTTATCTGGTGTGAAAGGCGTTATACCCAACTATATCTATGAAGAACTTCTTGCGGCACTTCACAATGACGATCATGCGCTCAAAGACTTCCTTGATGTGTTCAATCAGCGCTATTTCGAAATTGTAGGTCAGCTTGAAACGGGCTCTTGGCTTGTGGTCCAGAATGAACTTCAGCCCGAGAAAACTGCCTTGCTGAATCACATTGCCACTCTCAAAAATAACCATGGTAAGTATTTTCAGTATTCGATGCTGTTGAGCCAAGGCCAGAGGAATCTCAGCACATTGAGCCAAATGCTCAATGACTACTTCCCATTCGACGTTAAAGTGTCAACCAAGACTCATGAAAGAAGACAACTTCCGTCTGACTCATTGACTCGCTTAGGTCAAAAAGAACATTTTAACAGTCGTATTGGACAAGGCTTTTTGATCGGAAAAACTTGCTTGACGCACTTTAGCCACTTGATGGTTTACATCACGCCAAAAACCGAGAGTGAGCTGATTGCTATTCAATCTGATCCCTTGCTCGCTAGCCACATGAAAGAATTGATTCAGCATTATTTAAAAGATAACACCTCAACTTCCGTTTATCTCAACGTCAAACGGGAGTATCTGAATAGACCTCGTCTGTCCAGTAACAAGTATAACGCGGCTAAACTGGGCGAAGTTGATTGCCTAGCGCCGGAAAGGAAACCTCAACAAATAGTAAGTATTCTTCTGAAGTGATGAGACTTCAGAATCAAATAAGAGCTAGGTATTAAAGACGTATTGATGCCTCTTGAGATACAAGGAAAACGGTATGACGCAAGTTACGCTAACAAATCTAGTCGCTAAGTTGTCACCAGAGCTGAAACAAGCACTTGAAGTTTCAGCTGGGGCTGCGATGAACCAAAATGTGCCTTCTATTGAGACTGAGCACTGGCTATTACAGCTACTCTCACAGCAAGATAAACATTTGAATAGTCTCATTCAGTCCCAGAACCTCTCGCAGGACAATTTAGTGAATGAGTTGTCCTCAAGAATTGCACGTTTTCCTAAAGGAAATGAAGGCCAACCGACTCTCAGTCAAGCTCTTACCGAAATCGTAAAAGATGCCTGGATGATTGCCTCTGTAAACTATGGTCATGGCGAAGTGATCAGCCTTCATTTGATTCAGGCCATGTTGCAACAAAACGTGCTTGGAATGAATACATTGCAGCTAGAAAGCTTGCAAAATGTATCACTGGAATCCTTGCAAGGCTTAATCAATAAAACAGCGGTAGCACGTTCTAAAACCAGTGCTGCAGCTACCGATGGTACTAGTGGTGCACCTGTCGGTAACGATGCGTTAAGTAAGTACACCACAAACCTAACTCAGCAAGCCTTAGATGGTAATATTGACCCAATTTCTGGTCGCAACTCCGAAGTACGTAAAGCGATAGACATACTGTGCAGAAAGCGTCAGAACAACCCAATTATGGTAGGTGAGCCTGGGGTTGGTAAGACCGCTGTTGTCGAAGGTTTAGCACTACGTATTGCAGAGAATGAAGTTCCAGGGGCACTGCAAGGTGTACAAATCCACTCTTTGGATCTTGGTCTACTTCAGGCTGGGGCTAGTGTAAAAGGCGAATTCGAAAACAGACTCAAGGACGTCATCAATGAAGTCAAAAATAGTGAAAAACCTATTATTGTTTTCATTGATGAAGCTCACACCTTAATTGGGGCTGGCGGCGCTGCTGGTCAAAATGATGCTGCAAACTTATTGAAACCAGCTCTAGCGCGTGGCGAATTCAAGACCATTGCAGCAACGACTTGGGCAGAATATAAGAAGTATTTTGAAAAAGACCCTGCGTTAACTCGACGCTTCCAAGTTGTATCGATCGAAGAGCCTAACGCTGAAGATGCCAAGCAGATGCTTCGTGGAATAGCGGCTTCGCTGCAAAAACACCACGGTGCCTTTATTGCAGAATCAGCCATAGATGCAGCCGTTCACTTATCCATTCGCTATCTACCAAGTCGCCAACTTCCTGACAAGGCCATTAGCTTACTCGATACAGCAAGTGCTCGTATCGCTCTGACTCAAGGAGCAAAACCCGAAGTTATTGAAGCACTTGAACAAACTATTCGTTACCAAAAAAATGAAAAAACCGCATTAGAAAAAGAAAATGCGCTATTTGGTATTGCGGAAGATGAAATTGCCGAACTTGCTACCGAAATTGCGGATAACGAGAAAAAGCTGGAAGATTATCAAACCCGCTGGAAGCAAGAAATCGACTTGGTTGAGCAAATCAAAGAGCTTCAGCAAGAAATCGGCGATGAGCAAACCGGGGAATCCGTCGATAAAGCAAAACAAGACAAACTCAACGCACTCATTGATCAGCTTAGTGAATTACAAGGTGAAGAGCCTTTGGTCAACGCAATGGTTGATGACAACACCATTGCTCAGGTCATTGCTAACTGGACAGGAATTCCTGTGGGGAACATGATGAGTGATGAAATCGCCCGTCTTTTATCCTTAGAAGAAGAGCTAGACAATCGAGTCATCGGCCAAGATGTAGCAAAACAGGAACTTGCCAAAGCGATCCGCATTTCTCGTGCTGGCCTCACCGATAGCCGAAAACCAATTGGGGTATTTCTAATGTGCGGTCCTAGTGGTGTAGGTAAAACAGAAACCGCTATGGCACTTGCAGAGCAGCTATATGGTGGTAGCAACGACCTTACTATCATCAATATGACCGAGTTTAAGGAAGAGCATAAAATTTCTATGTTACTTGGTTCTCCCGCCGGCTATGTAGGCTTTGGTGAAGGTGGAGTATTAACAGAAGCCATTCGCCGTAACCCCTACTCGGTCTTACTGTTAGATGAAATGGAGAAAGCTCACCCTGGCGTGCATGATCTCTTCTATCAGATTTTTGATAAAGGGCATATCAAAGATAGCGAAGGTCGAACTGTCGATTTTAAAAACACTATCATTATTATGACGTCAAACGCAGCGGATCAGGCTATTTGTGATGCTTGTGCAGATAATAGTGAACGCCTAAGTAATGAAAAACTCCTTGAAGCGATACGCCCAGATCTTCAGCACTATTTTAAGCCAGCGTTTTTGGGCCGTACAACGATTGTTCCTTACTACCCACTAAACGACGAAGAGTTAGCTAAAATCACTGAGATATCTCTAAATAGGATCAAGAAGAAGCTTGCCGAACAGTATCAAGCATCGTTCACTTGGGATGAAGGCTTCGTTGAATACGTTGTTGGTAAAAATACAGATCCAACCACTGGTGGTCGAGCTGTTGAGCAAATCATTAACCGTTCTTTGATGCCTAAGCTAGCTGAAGAGTGTATTAGCAGGTTAAGCCAACAACAGCCAATCACACAAGTGTCTGTTACTGCAGCTAACAATGAGGAAGGATTCGAACTTACTATTCAGTAAGTTCGGTATATTAACAGCAAGATGGATACTGGATACATGGTTAAAGCTCAACGATTTATCTCACTGCGAGCCAAGCTTATTTTGGCCATTGTCGCTGTCTTGCTGTTTTCTAACGGGTTAAATACAACATTAAACTACCTCAACTTCGATAAACGTCTAACCCAGACAAGTGACTCAACTTATCAGGTGGTACTGGACGAGACAGATAATGACATTCGACAGGCAATGAGTTTGGGGCTCCCCCTTTCTTCTATCTCGAATATCCAATCTCTCATCGAAAGACGCCTAGAGCTTGTTGATGGTATCAGTAAAATTCAAGTCGTAAACAGTTCTGACGACGTCCTGTTTACTACAGGAGTAGCTAAATTCGACACTGACAGGCTGCTGACTACCGATATTGTAAATACATTCAATGTAAAAGAAGGGGAGCTGCGACTTTACTACTCGCCACTTTATCTTGAGCAAATCAAACAAACTTTGCTTTCTCAACAAGTCATGGACACCCTTTTATGGGTTTTAGTCGCTGCGGTCATTGGATATTTGGCACTAAACTCTTTGCTTGATTTTCTGCTGAAAAAAGTCAAATCAGCGACCAGTGCAATAAATACTGAAGGGATGACCGAAAAACAACTGCTAACCTCAGTTAAAAGCCATATTATCGCTGACCGAACTAGTTCTAAGTGGAACAAAGTCCGTGCAAAGTATTTTCCACTTCTTATCATTCTTCTCGCGATTGTTTTAACAGTAGCTTCAAACTTAGGAAGTTCCTATCAATCATTGAATAAGTTCTCCGTTGTTTATGAAAATCAGCTAGAACAAAAGTCTAACCTTATCGGCGATACACTCTCCCATATGATTGGACGCATCATTAATGAAGGAGTACCTCTCGAACGATTAATGGGTCTAGAAGAAGAATTTTCATCTTATATTGAACATCACCCTGAATTGCTTTCTATTCGTTTGGAACGTAACGAAACGGCTCTCTATCAACATCCCGACTTTTTCCCAGATTATGTCGAAGCAAGCGAGTTATCTATTCCGATAGATACTACTGGAATGATTAAGCTTCAAATGATGGCTGATACTAATATCATCCCACAGATGATCAAAGATAGTATTATGGATATGATCACAGTCCTTGTTGCCTCTGGATTGTTCGTTATTGAAATCATTTTATTTATCTGTCACTTCATGATCATCAAACCATGGAGGCAGATTAAACAGTTGATTGCGATGGGCGAACATAAACAAGTCCCATATCTTGTTAAGGTTCAATCCAATGACGAGCTTGGCTCTCTTATCGGTAAGCTAAATACCCTCATAAAGAGTACTTTTGACAGCAAAGCGCTCCCTGAGAAAAACATTCAGGACTACCGTTTTGTTAGACTTCCTCTATTTATTTTAATATTCTCAGAGGCCGCCTCCCTAGCCTTTTTCCCTAACTTTGTAGCCAGCTTGCCAAGCACGCAGAATTGGATCCCAACAGACTTAGTCACCAGTTTACCTATTTCACTCTTTATGTTGTGTTGGGCCCTATCTCTTCCCTTTGCTGGCTACTGGTCTGACAAAGTCGGCCGAAGAAAGTCTCTCATCGGTGGTGGTCTTCTAACTGCTGTGGGGCTAGTAGCAACCGCCCTAAGTCCCAACCTTGAGTTGCTGCTTGTTGCTAGAGCAGTAACCGCTGTTGGTTACGGTATCGTATTCATTTCGGCTCAAGGCTATGTCACTGATACAACAAATACGCAAAACAGAACTAAAGGTATGTCGACCTTCTTATCCGCCTTTTTCTCTGGTTCACTTTGTGGGGCCGCAATTGGTGGCGTTCTAGCGGACAAACTTGGCTACTCGATGACATTTATGCTTGCCGCCGCTTTAGCGATCGTTGGGGTAATGCTAGTCATCATCTTCTTTGAGCGTGGAGAAACCAATAGTGAAAGCAAGCCTGTACAGTTAACTGACTTTAAAATACTGTTGAGTAATAAGTATTTTGCACTCATTACCTTCTTTAGTGCCATTCCTGCAAAAGTGGTTTTAACTGGCTTCTTATATTACATCTGCCCGGTTTATTTGCAGTCGCTAGGAGAAAGTAGCGCTGTTTCGGGTCGTGTAATGATGACATATGGTCTTGCAATTATCATCATCTCACCTCTCGCTGCGTCGCTAGTTGACAAGTGGAATAACAAAATTGCCTTTATCTTTGCCGGTGGTATCTTGTCTGCCGCCGCATTGATCAATATTATGATGCTCCCGGGGACATTTGGCTTACTCATGATAGTTATACTCGTGGGTATCGCACACGGCCTATGTGTTTCTCCGCAAGTTCCACTCATAATAGAGCTATTGTCAGGTTCTGGGCTGGATAAAGGCAAGACGATTGGTATATTCCGACTGACCGAACGAATTGGCAATATCGCTGGCCCATTAGTCGCAGGGCTTGCTTTAAGTGTTTTAGGTTTCCAAAGCACCATTATGATGTTTGGTGTTGCATTACTAATCAGTTCTATTGTTCTGCTGAGCTTCTATAGCTTGTTTGTCCGCAGAGACAGAAACCAAGTGGAGGTGGTAAAATGAAGGCTTTGCTTTTGTGTTTGCTAATTCTTCTGCCGTTTGCTGTGCCAGCGGCAGATTCAGGAAACGAAAAACATGTCGTAATGGTGTTATGGCGCGGCATCACCGATGCTGAGCGTGGGTTTATGGATTACTTATCCGAAAAAATGAACATACGCTATACAGTGCTAGATGCAAAACGTGACAAAGCAACCTTAAGGCAGCACTTAGAAAGCATAGATAATTTAAACCCAGATTTAATCTATACATTTGGCACCACAATCACTCTTAACCTTTTAGGCACAGAACACAACCCAAGCCTTTTCCGAGAAGAAAGTGATACCCCCGTTGTGTTCAGTATCGTCACTGATCCCGTGGGTTCAAAGATAGTGAACTCTTTAGAAAAAAATGGACGAAATTTTACTGGTGTCAGTCATATTGTTCCACATAATGTACAGTTCAACGCCATCAGTCAGCTAAACGGTATCGAAACTATCGGCATTATTTTCAACCCTTTAGAAAACAATGCCGTAGTAACAGCGCGCAGCATACAAACACTTTCAGCAAAATTCAAAAAGGATGTGTATTTGTATCCTCTCAGAACAATAAACGACAAACCTGATTCCAGCTCAGTTGGAAAGGTCGTTGACCTTATGTTGGAAGATGGTGTTCAACTCGCCTACCTTCCACCAGATTCATACATTATCAGTCAGGGCAAAGATATTGTAGACAGCTTACATCGACAAGGTATTGCGACGTTTTCCGCAACCGAATCACCAATAAGAAAACATGACGCTCTTTTTGGCATTGTGAGCCGTTATTACAATGTCGGCCAGTTTGCTGGCCACAAAGCAGAGCAAATACTGAGTGGAAGATACGAACCTAGTGATGTACCTATTGAGCCTCTGACTCAGTACTCATACATAGTCAATGTCGGCGCAGCTCGTGCCCTCGATTATTATCCACCAGTTTCAATATTAAAGATTTCCGAGCTTATTGGAGGAAATGAATGGTCAGAATGATGCCGTATTTTACTTTCTGCCTAGCGATTCTACTTGGCCTTATCACTGTAGCCAATGCATCCGCACAAACAACATTTGGCCCTGCGCGGCTGCATTTAACCACTCAGGATTGGCCGCCCTATCAAGACTATAAACATGGCCAGATGCAGGGAATCGCTCTGGATAAAGTAAAGTGCGCCCTAAGCCATATGGGTCAGCCTTACCAGATCACAATGACGATTTGGTCTGATGCACAGTTGCGAGTTCAAAGCGGTACACAGCATGGCTTTTTTGTTGCAACTCAAACGGCTGAACGGGATGAATACGCAACACTATCAGCACCGATCGCTCAACAAGAGTTACGCTGGTACTTTGGGCCCGGTGTAGAGCCCAAAATGGATGAACTTACCAAAGTAAACCTTAAGTTTTCTGCTAAATTTGGGTCCAACAAGTGGTTTTGGCTAAAGCGCAACGGATTCAACGTAGTCAAACAGCCCCGAGATGCTAAAGTATTACTAAAGCTTTTAAAACAAAGGGAAATTGATGTTGCATTGGAGGATGAAAAAGTCTTTCGGGGTGAACTAAAGGAAGCTTCTCTACCTGAGGATTTCTTTCAGTCACAATTGATGGACACCAAACCAATGGGCGTCTACTTTTCAAATCGATTCCTTAACAAGTACTCAGGCTTCCTATCTGCATTTAATGCAGCGATTTTAAAGTGTGAGGGGTAACAAGTGACAATTAGCATTCATTTGATTTCAGTACCCTCTGATGAGGTAGTCACTTCTCGTGTCGTGTACTTACCAAGAACAGGTGGTGAATTTGGACGGGCGACTTCTTGTGATATCTCTTTACCCGACCAAAGCAAACGCATTTCAAGAGTACATGGCAGCATTCGCCTTACCGATAATGGGTACAGTGTAAAAAGTACAGGCCAAAACAGTGCCGTACTGAACGATAAATCAATGGCGAAAGGAAAAGAATACCCGCTCAGCGATGGCGATATTCTTAAGGTCGAGAATTATACCATGCTGGTCTCCACTCTCATCACCTCCGAGCAACCTCAAGATGAGAAGAAAGATGACGAGCTGTTTTCTGAACCTTTTTCGCTTCAACTAGATAATGATGACATTGACTTTTTAGAGGAAGAACCCTCTCCCGTGGAAAGTAAAAAGAACAACCATTTTTCTGAAGATAACATCTTAAGTGATGATCCATTTGCTGCGGACCCTTTTGAAGACTTAGATGAAGATCTGATTGCTCAACACGTCGAAGTTGATGATATCAACTCGAAAGTGGCCCAAAACCCAGAAGAACCTGAGTTTTTACCTGTACATTCGAAAGCAGGTGTACCCATAGAAGCATCGCTAGAAAAACTTCTTTCTATGACAGAGAAGAACAATAAATACCTGAGAAACCCGACCTTGCATCATGAAGCGCTGTTTGATGCCCTCGAAAAAACGGTTGATCAGTTCTTGAACGAATTCGCACCGACTCAGCTTGAGAGACAGTTTAGCGATTATATCTCTGGCGGAATGTTTACCAATAAAGAGAAGAAATACTGGAAAATTTATCGCAAACACTTCCAGCACAGACAAGAGAATGGAGATTTCAGACGCCAATTCAAAGCTCTTTTTATGGAGAACATGCAGAAACAAAGAGAGGAAAGTTAATGGCCAAGTGGTGTGTTGTTTTGGCCCTGTTTCTGATCGGTTGTTCGTCAGATCCTGCGCCTGTTGTAACTCAATACTCTTTAGCAATTAAGTCAGATAAATCGGCCAACCCGTCGGATTCCAATGAGTCGAACCCCGTTGTGGTTAGATTATATCAATTGACTGATGCACAGATGTTTAAGCAGCAGCCTTTTATTGACCTATACAGTAATGATGTGCAACTGCTCAGCGCCAATTTAGTCTCGAAACAAATACTACCGATTGTTATTCCCGGTAGTGAACAAAAGATAACGTTAGATATTAATAATCAAACACAATACGTTGCAGTGTTGGTCGAATTTATCGATTACCAGCAAAGTGAGCCTAAGTCAGTATCTATGTTGCCAAAAACCTCGGACGAGTATTTGCAGCTCAGTATTTCAGGTGACAAGGCCAAGCTAGAAGTTATTACGCCAGATTCTCCCTGGTGGAAGTTATTTTAATCATAAAGTAGGGAAAGTACGTGGACGCATTCAAAAAAGTAGTATGGCAAGAAGGTATGTTCATTGCCCCACAGCATTTTCAACAGCAGGATCGATATGTTCAAAACTATGTTCGCCAAAATATCGAGACATTAGCTGGATTTGCTCCCTTTTATGGTGTGACTGAATTAACCATCAATCACGATTTGCTTAAAATCGGCAAGCTCTCTGTCGCGTCTTCGGCTGGCGTATTCCCCGATGGAACCCATTTTGAGTTAAGAGAAGAAGTCGCCCGAGATATCCCACAAGGCACTATTGAGACTATCGCTTATCTCGCTTTGCCAATTTCGTTACAAGGTAATAATGACTACGGTAGTGACGAAGCAGAGCAAAGTCGCTATATAACCCAATCGATCAGTGTCTTCGATACTTCAACATCAGAAAATGCCAGCGTAGAGATTGATGTTGCACAGCTCAACATTTCCATCAAATTAGAAGGCGAAGACACCTCTGGTTTTACACTGATCCCTATTTCCAAAATTCTGGAAAGTAGTGAATCTGGGGATGTGGTGCTTGACCGAGCATTTATTCCAGCTTGCCTCCACTATGGGGCTTCAACACTATTAGTGGAACGTATGAAAGAGATACACGCCCTATCTTCTAATCGAGCCACCAACCTACTCAAACGTATTCAAGCAGGTCAAGGGCAAAAAAGCCCTCAGTCAATGATGCAAGACTACCTCTGGCTACAGACATTGAATACTTGGCTTCCTTGGTTCGATCTCACAATTAACAACCCCAAATTCCAAACTCATGATCTGTATCTCGAACTACGCAAGTTTGAAGCTCAAATCATGGCATTAACGCCGGCAATACCGGAGCCATGCAGTAACCTGCAATATCACAGGCTTTATGACAGCTTTAATCCGCTGTTTTCTAGCCTACGCAATATGCTGACTCTGGTTCAGCAGGATTCTGTGATTGAATTTAACTGGGATTCATCCCTATTCGAACGCCGTCGACTTCTAAGAACCTTGATAAAAGATACGGCAAGTGTCTCTAATCGTCGTTTCGTATTGGCCGTCAAATCCAATATCAGTAGCGCCGAATTGAATGAGCTTTTCCCAGTCGCAGCCAAGCTCGGTAACAATGCTCGTATCGTTGAGCTGGTTAGAAACAGCTTGTCCGGAATCGCGTTGTCACCACTACCCGTTGCTCCAAGCGAGCTTAAACCAATGCAAGGTGTTTCCTATTTTGAAGTCGACACCTCAGACAGAATGTGGCTAGAGATGCTTGAAAACCGTGATGCGATAGCGCTTCACGTCGATACTCGCATTGGTGAATTAGAAGTCATGTTGTACGCGTTGAGATAATGCCTATGGACTACTTAGACGAAGAAACACTGGTTTGGGATACCAACAAATCAGACTTTACAGACAAAAACAGTGACGATACAACAACCCATTGGGCTCCTGTTCACGCGAGCAAAAGCCATCATGACTTTCTGAATTTTTTCGATAAAGCTGAAAATCAGCTGATTAATATCAGTAGTGAATTATTGGCGACAACGCTCAAAGTTTCGACTCTGCCTGAACCTGAAGATGTCACTACACTACGCCACCAGCTTGTCAGCAATATCAATGAAATCAAGTCTAAAGGGGCAGAGTTAACTTACCCTGTCGCTGTCATCGATAAGCTCTGCTTTCTGTATGCTGTCGTGCTGGATGAGCTTATTATCTACAGCGAATGGGGTGAGAAACGGGGTTGGGAAAATAAAACGCTACTCAGCGAGTTATTTGGGATGCGTAACGGCGGAGAGTTATTTTTCACTGTTGCGGAAAAGGCAATACGCCAGCCTCATAAACTTATCGATTTACTTGAAATCATCTACATTTTTCTCAACATTGGCTTCAAAGGCCAATATCGCGAAACAGGTAGCGAACAGTTAAAAAGCTTTATTCACCAATTAGAGCAAGTCATTAGTCAATACCGGCAAAGTAACAGTATCCATTGTCGTACAAGAGTAAAACTGCCCAAAGCGCGTAAACCAACTCGCAGAAAACGTTACCTACTTACCACGTTGTTTTTTAGTACGTTAGTGGCGCTAAGCATTGGGTTAACACACTTCTGGTATGAGAAGACCATGTCTCAACGAGCGCGAGATTTTAGCTTGCTGCCTGACTTTAGTGAACGCTACATCTTATCGGGAGAGGTCAACGACATCGTTTTCATTAGTAACGACGATGATTTAGTTAATCCCCCCCAAAGAGCCAGCAAGGTCGAAATGGTAGATGCAACACCTCCGCCTTCCATGCTCACAAGTAAATCAGATTGGCTGGTGCAATTGGCGACTTTCTCATCACAAAAAAATGCCAATGCGTTTATTAACACACTATCGCCTTCTGCATATACACCTTTAGTGGAACCATTCCACTCTTACTTCCGCGTTATTGTACGTAGCGACTCTTCTCAACAAGCACGTGAAATCAAAGCTTGGTACCTAGAGAAAGACGCAATTAAAGCCATCATTGTGCAAAACAGAAAAACGACAAAAGACACAAAGAAAACTTCAGAGGCTCCTTAGGAATGGCAGAATCAACTTCATCTAAACCTGTAAGCAACAAACGAAGTACCATACTTTGGACCCTGCTCTTAGTATTCGTTATTGTTGTGGTCGGTGGCGTTCTGACATGGCAGCTCGCCTATCCCGATCATACGTCGGTCGGCGTTTTATCGACAATATTGGTGGCCATTGTTCTAGGCTATATTTGTTACTGGCTGCTCTCCAGAAGAAAGAACAAACCACAAACCTCAGATCAAGAAAAAGCGCTCATCAACAAGCGCTGTAAGCTTTTAGCACAAAACTTTAAGTTAATGCTCAATGTTCAAAAGCGTAAAAAGAGACTCACTAGTCGCTATGATCAACCGACATACTTATTCCTCAGTGAGGACCCACGTAAAGATAAGAGCATCATCACTCAGATGGGCTATGAAGCTTATAAAGTGGACGATTTCGGGAACGATATAGAATTCCCAATTCTATTTTGGTTAAGTGAACATTCCATTCTAATTTCAGTGAGTTTAGGGGAAGACCAAAACCCAGCCTATATCAAAACATTATGTCAAAGCTTGAATAAGTGGCGCCCTCGTCAGGCCCTGAATGGACTCATTCTGACTACAGATGTCAAACAGCTACTAAGCACAACGGAAGCATTGACTCAAAAAGCGGATCAGATCAAGTCTGAAATCAAAGGTTTTAACCGCGCTTTTGGCTTAAACCTTCCCATATATAACATTGTCACTCAAATGGGCCAGATCAACGATTTCTGTCAGTTTTTCTCTGCCTTTGATGAAACAAAGCGCAATGAAGTCTTTGGCGCCACCTCCCCAATTCAAAAACATGGTGGCATTGATGGAGACTGGTTTAATAAAGAATATGACAGTCTAATTAGTCAATTGATCGCCAATATGAGCACGGCTCTGGCTTCGCAGCTTAACCAAGACTATCGTAATGCTATTTGCGCCGCCCCTTATCAATTTGGGTTACTCAAGCAAAGCTTATGGCAGTTCCTACATCGCCTGTATCGCGGTGATCAGCTCCAAGATGGTTTAAACTTTCGCGGGTTCTACTTTACGCATAGTGGCACCGTTCAAAGTCAGCACGATGTCTTGGCCAATGTTGTCAACCAGTCTTTAGGTAACGAGCAGTTCCAACAACACCAACAGATACCTGTACAACAGACTTTGTTTGCGCAGCATTTGATGACTCATACCATCATTAATGAGCATGAGCTGGTGGGAGTAAACCGCCGCAAAGAGAATATGCTTCTTACTATGCAAACCGCCTACACCTTGTTTTGGCTTGGTTTGTTTGCAAGCGTTCTCTTGATCATTAAGCTGGATTTTGACTATCAAAACCAGAGGGAAGCAAGAGCTGATAATATGCTTGAGCGCTATAAAGAAGCCATTGCCGCTCAACCTTATGACATCGAAAACATGTCGGATAACATCCCGAATCTGTATTCGCTGAATAGAATTTACTCTCTCTATTTAGAGCCCAAGCCTTGGTACAGCCTGCCGTTCATGCCAAGCTCTAGCATAATGAATGACGTGCAGAAAGCTTACTTTAGTGAGCTACAACGTGTGTTAATTCCTTCAATGGAGAATACCCTAGAAAAAGACCTTTTTGTCTACGTGAATCTTGAAGATCAAGCGAAAACTTTGTCCTTACTAAATAACTACCGACTGTTATTTAACGCAGAGCGAACAAATATTGCGGAGCTTAAAAACTATTTCATCAACACATTGGAAGAACAAGGCGAGGCTGATAGCGTTAATTTAGCTCAACTGAGAGTCTTACTTGATGATGTCTTCGCTCAGGACTTAGTCCCACTCAAGCCAAACTTTGATTTAGAAAGCTTAGCTAAGAAAGTGATCAATCAAACCGGTATTGAGACATTACTTTATGAGCATATCCTAAACTCTCCAACTTATTCGAAGCGTATCGATGTACGACAAGAACTGGGTAGCAACTTTGATCAATTGCTATCTTTTTCACCAAACTATGTCGGCTATTTAGTCCCCTATTTATTTACACCTTCTGGTTTTAACGATCTAGATTTGTCTGTTGACTCGCCAGTATTGAAAGAAGCACTCAAAGCTTATGAAGGCGTTGCAGGTACGTCTCCAAGTGCACTAGAAATGTATCGCATCAGTCGTGACCTTAAACAAATGTACCAGAACGACTACATTAATTACTGGCGTGATTTTTCCTCACATATTCAAGTCAAGAGCCTAGCAAATGCAGATCAACTTAAACAAACCTTATCTGTCCTGACCACAGCCTCGAACAACCCTTTGGCGCAGTTATATAACACGGTAAGTAAGTACACTTCTGTGGAGCTCGTTCAACCTGAAACTACCAGTGAAGGAGAGCAGCCACCCGAACAAGATGTCGATAAGAAAGAATCAGCACGACAGATCTTTATTGCCTTTTCCCAATACCACAAGCAGGTAACGGCAGATGAACAGGGCAACAAACCTATTGACTCTTTGCTGGGGCAATTTACCGAAGCTGAGACTTGGCTAGGGAAGTTCTACGAGGCAGAAGAACCACAAAAAGTGGCCTATCAAGCGCTAACCGCTAAAATAAAAACCAGTAACCCAATTACTTTGCTGGCTCAGCAAGAGTCGTCACAACCCAATATTTCAAAACAAATACTGACTCAGGTGACGCAACAAGCCAATGACTTAGTTATGGGCTTGGCGCATGCCTACCTCAACGGCACGTGGACGTCAGAAGTCTACCAACCTTATGAAACAACCATTGCAGCCTATTACCCATTTAACAAAAGTGCGAGTTTAGATGCGAGTACCGCAGACGTAGCCGCATTCTTTAAAACAAACGGGACCTTAGATCAGTTTTATCAAAGCAAGCTGAAAAGTTTCTCTACTGAAGAGCGCTCTCCCTATCTTTATGGTTTGCTGCCAAACACTGGCTTAGCGTTAGACCCTGCCGTTTGGCAAATGATTGAGAAAGCTCGTGATATTCGAAATGCTTTGTTCTTAGCTGACCCGCAAAACATGTCTTTGCAGTTCCAGCTAAAAGCCAAAGAAATGAGCTCCGATGTTACAGAGTTCGTTATTCGTGGAGAAAAGCCTCTGTTTACATACCAGCATGGGCCACGTCTATGGAGTAAGCAGAGTTGGAATGCTGCAGCGATTGAGCAAGATACGTTAGGCTTCCAGATTATGGCTCAGGCTAATTCTATCGCCAACGAGAAGTTTGAAGGTAACTGGGCTTGGTTTAAGCTTATTGAGCCAAGAGTCGCCTCATCGACATCTCAGCAAACCGAAGTTGCCATTAAATATGGTGACAGCCAAGTACAGCTGAGCATTAAAACTCAAGGGCAAAATAATCCCTTTGTACCAAACTTCTTCTCGGCTTTTTCGCTACCTTCGAGTATATAAATTGTGGCGATGAACCATGAAGCAGAAAGCAAAATCGCGGCTTGCTTTAGAGTACTGGGTGTCACCCAGTACTCATTGCTTCGCAGTGGAGCCTTCCTTGCTACTCACCCTCACTTTGGTTCAACCATTATCAAATTTGCTTGGTCGCTTCATGCGAAGCAACAACTCAAGACCGAGGCCGAGTTTCTCCACCATCACTCTTCGCCATACTGGCCTAAGTATCTCGATTACGGCTCAAGCTTAGGGGGTGACTGGCTTATATTAGAGTTTGTGGAATCTTTATCGGCAGACTTTTCTTTATTGGATCTACCTTTAAAAAAAGAAATTACGCACAATGCCGAACAAGCACTTAAAGCACTTCATGCCACAGGCTTTGTTCATGGTGATATAAAGCCATCCAATCTGCTCGTCACTCCATGCTACCGAACACTTTTGGTAGATTTTGGCAGCATTCTCCCCATAAATTCATACTATGAAATACAGACCAACCCTTCCCTATCACCTATGTTCTCTCCCTTAAATTCTCTCCTTCGCTGTGGAGAAATCTCATCGCAAAATGACTTCTTTTCACTCGCTATCACGCTTCAGACGATGTGGGGAAAGCATCCATTTTCAGAGCTAACTTTGCTCGATTTCGCTAAAACAGAAAAGCGTCCACTACTAAACCACCTCTCTAGCAGTTACCAAATATTGGTTGATCAACAACTTAAACGCGCTAAGCAACACGTGATTCACTCAGGAGCTGAGTAATACCATTTCAGGAAACAGAGCTGTGAACTTTATGAACAAAATCGACAGAATAAACAGTATTGTTTTTATCAACGCATTAGCGACAACTATTTAACACCTCATTAACCTTAAACGCATCTATTGGTGAAAACTCTTCCTCGCCAATGGAAAACTGATAACGATAAGTGCTATCTCAATGAAGATGCACCTAAACATAAGGAACGTGAATCATGTTTAAGGTACTCAAGCCGACTCTGGCAGCTTCAATCATCGCTGCGTCTTTTTCTTTCAACACTTTTGCAGCTGATCTTGAAAAAATACACTTCTTAATCCCTGGCGGTGCTGGCGGTGGTTGGGATATGACGGCTCGTGGAACAGGTGATGTTCTCGTTAAGTCAGATATCGTCGATAACGTCTCATTCCAAAACCTATCCGGCGGTGGTGGCGGTAAAGCCATTGCTCACCTGATCGAAACCGCTCAGCGCCAAGAAGATACCTTGATGGTGAACTCTACTCCAATCGTTGTGCGCTCCCTGACAGGCATTTTCCCTCAGTCATTCCGTGACCTGACACCGGTGGCAGCCACCATTGCAGACTATGGTGCAATCGTGACTTCTGTCGATTCCAAGTACAACACTTGGGAAGACGTAGTTAAAGACTTTGAATCTAACCCTCGCAAAGTCAAAATTGCCGGCGGCTCAGCTCGTGGCAGTATGGACCATCTAGTTGTAGCGGCAGCGTTCAAGGGTGAAGGTTTCGATGCACGTAAAGTGCGCTACATCGCTTACGATGCAGGCGGTAAAGCAATGGCTGCGCTACTTTCAGGCGAAACACAACTGCTTTCCACCGGCCTAGGTGAAGTACTGGAGATGTCGAAATCTGGGCAAGTTAAGATCCTAGCGGTCACAGCACCTAAACGCCTAGATGCTGCACCAGAAATTCCAACTCTAACGGAATACGGAAACGAAACTGTCTTTGCTAACTGGCGTGGATTCTTCGCTGCCCCTGGCACCAGCCAAGAAAAACTCGATGAATGGAACACCGCGCTGCAGAAAATGTATAACACCGACGAGTGGCAGGTCGTTCGAGATCGCAATGGCTGGATCGATAACTATAAGGCAGATAAAGATTTTTACGCTTTCCTTGAAGATCAAGAAAAGCAAATGGGCGACTTGATGCGCGAGCTGGGTTTCCTTAAGTAATCCTGTCGAGGGCAAACTTGCACTTGCCCTCTTTCCTTTTTGCCGTACCCGAGATAACGACACAATCTCCTCTGTTTAGAAATAAACAGCTAAGCCTCTTTGACTAGCAGCAAATGGCTTATTGGTTAGTGATACATGCTCATTAATCCCTCTTGTACGGCTTTTTTCTTCCCTCAATGTGAATGCAAATGGAGTTGGATATGTCGGACTTGCCAACGAATTCTTTCAACAAAGGTCAGTTTTTCTCAAAAGAGAATTTGCTTTGTCGCGATCGCGTCGGTGCCATGATCTTTCTTATCGTATGCCTTTGTTATGGTTATCAAACATCACAAATCCCTCTTTTTCCCGGTGACGAATATGAACCCTTCACGGCTCGCACCTTACCCACACTTCTGACCTTTATCGGTATCGGTCTTTCTCTGATGTTACTTGTGACAGGCCAAGCGGATAAGCAAAGTGGCGCGGTAATGGATTTTAACTGGAAACTGCTGATCGCTTTTTTAGCGTTAATGGCATTTTATGGTTTAGGGCTGACTTACATTGGATTTGTGCTCGCAACGGGACTATTCCTGCTCGCAGGTTTCTACCTACTGGGTGAACGACGAAAAAAGGTCCTGTTCGGAGCCTCCTTCCCTTTTGTCATCGCATTTTATCTGCTGCTCACTCAGGGACTGGATATTTATCTGGAACCGGGCGTCATCTTCACTATGTGGTCGTAAACAGTAAGGAATAACAAATGTTAGATGGAATCTTACAAGGTCTTTCGACCGCAGTTATGCCGATGAACATCATGATGGTGATCGTCGGATGTTTCGTTGGTACCTTCATCGGTATGCTTCCAGGCCTTGGCCCCATTTCAGCTATCGCTCTGATGATCCCCATTACGTATGGATTAGATCCTTCATCAGGCCTAATCTTAATGGCAGGTGTGTATTACGGTGCGGTATTTGGTGGCTCAACCTCCTCAATTCTAATCAACGCTCCGGGCTGTTCTTCTACCGTTGTGACCGCTTTTGATGGCTACCCAATGGCGCAGAAAGGTCAAGCTGGTAAAGCACTAGCATTAGCTGCCTACTCGTCATTCACGGGTGGTACCCTATCCGCGATTATGCTGCTCGTAGCAGCTCCTGCTCTGGCAAGTGTGTCACTTAGCTTCCAGTCTTCTGACTACTTCGCACTGATGCTATTGGGCCTATCAGCAGTTGCTGCCTTCGCTGGTAAAGGTCAGGTAATCAAAGCTTGGATGATGACCATTCTAGGCCTGATGCTGTCCACGGTAGGTATCGACAAAGGCGTGGGTGTTGAGCGCTTCACATTTGGACTGACAGACTTAATGGATGGATTCAGCTTCCTGCTGTTAGCGATGGCGACTTTTGCATTAGGGGAGACCTTAATGGGCATCCTTAAGCCAGAAAAAGACACTCGCAACGAAGAACAAAGCAAAATGAGTGACATTGGCAGCATGAAAGTCACCAAAGAGGAAGTCAAAGAAGTCGCGCCTGTTTCGATCCGTTCTTCCATTTTGGGTTTCTTTACTGGCGTGTTGCCAGGCGCTGGTGCAACTATCGCAGCCTTCCTGAGCTATGGTATGGAACGTAACCTAGCACCTAAAGATAAAAAAGAAGAATTTGGTAAAGGCAGCATCCGCGGGTTAGTTGCTCCAGAGTCAGCAAACAACGCGGCATCAAGTGGCTCTTTTGTACCACTTTTAACTTTGGGTATTCCGGGTTCAGGTACAACAGCCATCATGTTAGGCGCACTGATTGCTTATGGCATCCAACCTGGCCCACGTCTGTTTGTCGAACATCCTGACGTCTTCTGGTCAGTCATCATCTCCATGTATTTCGGCAACATTGTTTTGGTTATCCTCAACTTGCCACTGATTCCTTACATTTCCAAGCTGTTAGCAGTTCCTAGGACAGTGCTGTTACCGATGATTCTGTTCTTCTCTATCACTGGTGTTTACCTAGTGTCATTCAACACTATGGACGTCTTTATCATGTTGTTGATTGCCATAGGTGCGATAGCACTGAGACTGGCTAACTTCCCACTCGCCCCCCTTCTCCTCGGGTTCATTCTCGGAGGATTAATGGAGGAAAACCTTCGCCGAGCATTAATGATAAGCGATGGAGAGCTTAGCTTCCTTTGGGAAAGGCCAATTACAATGGCATTTACAGTACTAGCAATAATGGTTTTAAGCAGCCCTATCCTTATTGGTTTATTTAAAAGGTTCAAGCCAGAACCAGTCAAAATAGAGCAATAAACATAACTAGACTAAGAAGGCAATAGTGCCTTCTTTTTCATTAGCGCAATTTGCAAACCCAACCGCTTAGAGTTTAAACTCTATTTTTTAACGAATAGAGTAAATACTATGTCGCTGCGCCCTATCGCATTGATCATCGCTTGCCTTAGCTGTCAGCCAATAGCCGCTCATTCGGCTGCTATCAGCTTTTCAGAAGCTTGGCAGTTGTTACAGAGTGAAAACAATTCTCTTGCAGCACAAAGGGCCAATGTCGACCGATATCAGCATCTCGAAAACGCAACCGACAACCTTCATCTTCCTTCCGTGACCGTCGGTGCAAATTATACCCGGCTAGATACCGACGTAACGCTATCTGGTAACCAATTGATAGAAAGTACTCATGGAACGCTTCCCAGCGTTGGTAGCCTTGCCCTACCGACTTCCTTACTATCAAGCCTGAGTCAACTCTTTAGCGATCTTGGTAATACTACATCCACCATCAGCGAACGAGATATTTTCACTTCTTCGATAAGAGCCATTTGGCCTATTTTTACCGGTGGCCGAATTAATGCAGCACAATCGGCAGCCCGAGGTAAAACCGAAGAAGCACAAAGCCAGTTGGCAATGGAGACACAAGCGCGATACGAAGACCTAAGTAAATACTATTTCAGCGTATTACTGGCAAAAGAGGTGGTTCAAACACGCCAGCTTGTTGAAAGTGGACTTAAAAAGCACCGGGATAATGCCCTTAAGCTGGAGCAGCAAGGCCAGATTGCGCGTGTTGAGCGCCTCCAAGCTGAATCAGCCTTAGATCAAGCCAGGATAGAGCGAAAGAAAGCGCAGAAAAACCTCGATATTGCCCAAACTGCATTAACCCAAATACTGAGCCAAAATGCCACAGTCGAGCCAAGGGATCACTTATTCATCAATGAAACACTTCCTCCGATTGAGGCATTTATTGATCAAACATTAAACACCTACCCTGGGCTTTCCTTACTTGATGCCAAAGAGAAGCAAGCACGCAGTCTTATCAAAGCAGAGCAAGGCAAGTACTACCCTGAAGTGTATCTATACGGTGACTACAGTTTGCATGAAGACGACTCTCTTGCCAGTCAGATGAAACCAGACTGGCTAGTCGGTGTAGGTGTGAGCATTCCACTGATAGAATCAAGCGGCCGCTCTGAACAGGTCAAAGCCGCACACAGTGCCGTTTCACAAGTCCAGTACCTCAAAGCTCAGGCGAAACAAGATTTGACCGTGTTAGTGCAAAAGACCTACTTGGAAGCCCAGCAAGCACAAGAAGAAGTATTGGGCTTGAGTTCAAGCATTGAACTTGCGAAAGAAAACATAAAACTGCGAGAGAAAGGGTTCTCTCAGGGTCTCTCAACATCGACAGATGTGGTCGATGCTCAACTTTATCTGGCCAACGTACAAACCCAAAAGTCTGCTGCAAGCTTTAACTATCTGTTATCACTATCAAAACTTTTAGCACTATCGAGCGAAATGGCCACATTTCAACAATACCAGCAGGACTCGATTAACACGTCAACTCTCTAGGACACTAAGATGAAAAAAGCCAAACCGATTATCCTAACTGCCGCTGCTTTAGCCATATCATCTTGGGTTGGATACCAATTCTATACGGCTTATTTGCCTAAGCCGGTTCGACTGCAAGGGCAAATCGAGTCACAGCAGTATAGTATTTCTTCTAAAGTCCCCGGACGAATTGATCAGGTATTGGTCCGCAAAGGCGACAAGGTGCAAAAAGGCGAATTAATCTTCACTCTGCATAGTCCAGAAATTGAAGCAAAACTTGAGCAAGCTATAGCAGGAGAAAAGGCAGCTGGTGCCATCGCCCAAGAAGCAGAAAAAGGGGCGCGCACCCAGCAAATTCAAGCTGCTAAAGACCAATGGCAAAAAGCCAAAGCAGCGTCTCAGCTTATGGAGAAAACCTACCTTCGAGTCAACAACCTCTATAAAGATGGCGTGGTTGCTGAGCAAAAGCGGGATGAAGCAAAAACCCAATGGGATGCTGCGAAATACACGGAAAGTGCAGCATATCAAATGTACCAAATGGCGCGTGAAGGGGCGCGTGATGAGACCAAAATCGCCGCTGCAGAAAAAGCCCGTATGGCAGCAGGCGCTGTGGCTGAAGTAGAAGCTTATGCAAAAGACACTCAAATCGAAAGCTGGTTTGATGGCGAAGTGTCACAAGTCTTACTTCAAAGTGGAGAGCTTGCCCCGCAAGGCTTCCCTGTAGTGACCGTTATTGATACAGCGGATTCTTGGGCTGTATTGAATGTCAGAGAAGATCAACTCAAGCATTTTTCTAAGGGCCAGATATTCAATGCTTACCTGCCCGCGCTTGATAAGTCATTGGAATTTGAAGTCACTCATATCGCGGTAATGGGAGACTTCGCAACTTGGCGTTCAACCGACTCGTCACAGGGTTTTGATCTTCGAACCTTTGAAGTTGAAGCTAGACCTTTGACGCATGATCACGCCCTTCGAATGGGGATGAGCTTGGCAGTCGAGCTTTAACATGAACGATCTGTTTTCCACTCAGTGGACCATCATCAGGCGCGATAAATGGTTGTTGTCCTGTCTTACATGGATACCTATTGCTCTCGTCATCTCAATTTGGGCGATTTTTTCACAAGGGCTGGCACGAGACTTACCTATTGGCATTGTTAACTTATCTCATAGTCAACTTTCCCGCCAACTGAGTCACTATTACGATGCGACATCAACTTTAAAAGTGACTCGGAACTTTACCGATATTGCCGAGGCCAAAAATGCACTCGTGACCAGCAAGGTTTTCGCCTATGTCGTTATTCCGACGGATTTTGATAAGAGTATTTATCAGGGTATTCCTCCACAGGTGAGCGCGTTTTATAACAGCCAGACAATATTGATTGGAAAACTTATCAGCTCAGCCTTGGTGCAAGCACAGTCAACATTCAATGCCCAAATCGACACTAAGAAAGTGTTATTAGAAGGAGGACACTCCATAGATCAAGCGCTGGGAGCAGCACTGCCAGTAAAAACCCAAATTACACCTTTATTCAACAAAAACGCCAATTACGCGCAGTTTTTGGTCTCTGCAATTGTGCCTGCCTTGTGGCAAATCATCATTGTGGTTTCGACCATTTTAATACTGGCCGCAAATCATAGAAATAGAGGCTTAGTACGTTGGTTGGGAAATAACAGCACCACAGAGTGCTTAAAAACTCTGCTTCCTTACTTCCCCATATTTATAGTACAAGGCTTGGCCTTCCTATACTGGTTTTACATGGGCTTCAAATGGCCAATGAGCGGTAGTTATGCTGTGTTGATATTCGCGCAAATCATCACTGTTTTCGCTTGTGTTGTTATGGGCAGCTTCTTCTTCTTTTTAACTCTCGACCCAGCTCGCGCCATGAGTTTTGCTGGCGCTTTCACTGCCCCCAGCTTCGCCTTCATGGGCATTACTTTTCCAGTGACAGACATGAACCACCTCGCACAAGCTTGGCGCAGCTTGTTACCTATTAGTCATTATATCGAGGTTCAGGTAAGCCAAGTCAGTTATGGTCAAAGTGTTTATGATGCCTTACCTCACCTGCTACCCATGTTAGGCTACTTACTCCCAGCCTTAATGTGTGCTTTGCTAATTCGAAAACATTTATTCAACACAAGACAAAGCCAAGTGGAGGCGCAATGAGAATAACAGATGTACTTTCTGCCGAAGTTAAAGCTTTGTTGAGTAACCCTATCGTGACACTTACTGTGTTTGGTGGTGTACTGTTCTATTCGTTTCTGTACCCTCTTCCCTACAACCACCAAACGCCAAGGGAACAACCCATCAGTATTGTCAACCTTGATCGTAGCCAGACTAGTTACAAGCTTGAGAGAATGGTGGATGCAACGCCACAGGTCAAAGTCGTACAACGTGATTACGCAATCGAGTCTGCTCAACAAGCCTTTATTGATGGTAAAATCAGCGGCTTTCTTGTGATTCCTGAGCATTTTTATAAAGACCTATTAATGGGTGCTAGCCCGACTCTCTCTTTCGCAGGGGATGCCTCCTATTTTCTTGTCTACGGAACCGTCGTTGAAGGCCTTGCACAAGCTGGGGGAACCTTAGCCGCCCAAACAAAAGTTACTCGATTACTCCTGGATGGGACTCCAATGGCTTTAGCCAGTGAACAATATAGCGCAACCAAACTGAACCTTAAGCCGACCTTCAACCCACGTATGGGCTACATTGACTATGTTGTTCCAGCTGTGTTTGTTTTGATTTTACAGCAGACGATGGCGATGGCTTCAGGCCTAATGACTGGTAGCCAAAAAAGCGGAAAAGGCTATTGGAGTGCCACCCAGCCGAGCACACTACTCTTGGTCCGCTTTAGTGTTCTGGTAGGCATTTACTATATTCTGAGCATGTTTTATTTTGGTGCCAGTTTCTCGATGCATGGCATCAGTCAACTTGCAACTAGTGCTCAACTCCTCTCCCTGCTATTGCCGTTTTTACTCGCTTCCTGCGCAATCGGTATCTGCTTGGGAGCAATAACGCCAAGACGAGAACTTGTTACCCTAGTCGTTCTCATCAGCTCAATGCCGTTGATCTTCAGTGCAGGGTTTATCTGGCCACTAAACAGTATTC
The DNA here is from genome assembly GCF_024449095.1 of Vibrio coralliilyticus. Taxonomy (NCBI): domain Bacteria; kingdom Pseudomonadati; phylum Pseudomonadota; class Gammaproteobacteria; order Vibrionales; family Vibrionaceae; genus Vibrio; species Vibrio coralinecrosis. The sequence goes on along the minus strand of NZ_CP024627.1, from coordinate 1,495,531 downwards.
CCTCCCCAGTCCTCTGGCTCTCACAACTTTTTCCAAGCACACCAGCTATTCAGGGCTTTCTTGCCTTAAATCAAATGGGAGCAAGTTGGGATCAAATATCTTCTCAATGGGGGCTGTTGTGGTTACAAAGCGGCTTATGGATCAGCTTAGCTCTCTACAGCTATCGAAAATACTGTCAATAAAGCGATTACCAGCACTTATCATCTAACGGTAAATAAAATAGATCACCTAAGGCGAAAATTGGCTGAATAGCCAGAATTGGTGTAAAAGTTAACTTAGTTATTGCGATTAATTTGCGGACAGTTCGACATTTTTATGCGGCAATATATATTAATATCAAATAAGTTAACTGGATAGAATAATTAAAATGAATCAAAGCGTATCAACTCTAACACTAGAACTTAAATCACTGCTTGCTTACATTTTAATTCCACTTTGCATTGTTTTTCCTGTTTCACAATACGTTGCGTATTATGGAATTACGGATAGCTTGAAAACCATCGCCTTAAATTTTCAAGATAGAATTGAAGATGTCATCACTGAGCTCCAAGAAAAAAATGCTAAAGCAATGAAGCATCCTGAGAGTTGTGACGCTATTCGTGAAGATCTCCTGTTTGAGAGTTCCTTAAGAGAACTCATCATCATTCAAGACGGCATCGCTATTTGCTCCTCAAAGCGTGGGGAAGTTTATACCGACTTAAACTATGCCTTTAAAAATGGTACGGCTAAATCTGGCGCCTTTCTTTTCGATATTAACCAAGACCCAAAACAAAGAACGATGGTCGTGGTGAATAGAGAGCCGAATATCGTAAATAGTGGTGCCTTTGCTATCGTTGACAATAACTACCTTCTTACAAGGCTAACTAACATTGAAAATGATAAGCTGAGTTTTATTACGGCTAAGTTTGGTCAAAAAGTCTACCCTGCAGAAAAAGATTTTACATCGGATACTCTTCATTACATTACTACCTCTCCAAAGTATGGTTTTTCTTTAATGACTGAAGCGAGCTCCGAATTTATTCATCGACGTGTTGTTTATTCTGCATTAAGCAGCATTCCAATTTCTTTTCTCATTTCAATGGCTTTATATATTGTTCTTTCGCGTCTAAAAAGCCGTGACAGCCTCGTCGATGACCTCAAAAAAGGCTTAAAAAGAAAAGAGTTATTCCTCGTTTATCAACCTATTGTTGACGCTGACGACAGTCAGAAACTGAGTGGTTTTGAGGCACTTATTCGCTGGCAACACCCTAAACTAGGTTTGGTTCGCCCAGACTTATTTATACCACTGGCTGAGCAAGAAAATATCATAGATGCTATTACTGATTATGTATTGGAAGTGGCATTAGAGGATTTCAGTTCAGAACCTGCATTCCGTCATGTTCATCTAGGTATTAATGTTCCTCCCTCCTATCTACATCAGCCACAAAATATATCAACTCTATGTCACTATGCTATCCGCTTTAGACAGGTTGGGATTCGCCTTGTAGTTGAGGTCACCGAAAGACAGATACTTGATGACAAAGGGCGAGATGCGCTTGCCGAGCTGAGAAAGAGCGGCGTTCTCATCTCGATTGATGACTTTGGTACCGGTCACACAGCTCTCTCAGTCATCCAGAGCACTCAGTTTGATTATTTGAAAATCGATAAATGCTTTGTTGATACTATTGGTTTAGAAACCGTTAATGCCACTGTACTAAACACGATTATTGAACTTGGCCATCGCCTGGGTGTAAAAATAATTGCAGAAGGCGTCGAAGAGCCCGAGCAAGTCAAATATTTAGCCGAAATGAAGGTATCTTATCTGCAAGGTTACTACTTTTCCAAACCCTTGAAGTTAGAGACACTTAAACAATCTTGGCTATAGTGACAGGAACAGCCTAAAACCCTCGTCTTTTCCAGAATTCTCCTTCATCTCGGCTGTAAACATCGAAGGTCTTATCCGCAACCACTTTGCCATTTAATTCAATGGTCATACGCCATTTACCAATGTTGGAATCATAACCATTGATAGGGTCTAAAAGCTGAATGGTATCCCCAAGATAAAAATCCCAGTCATTACTCCCGACATGCATGTCCCCAGTAAACGGATCTAATATCTGGCCCTTTTTACCCAGAACCCCCGGATGGTCAATGCAATATTCAATCACCTGACCTTTGGCTTTTTTGATATTCACAATAAAACCAAACTCTATATCCTGATCGGCAGGAATGTTAGTTGTGAAGTCTTGAATTTTAGGTAAGTGCTTAGATTTTGAATCCCACTGGCTATAGACGCCGTAAGAGGTCATTTCTATTACAGCGGTTCTCTTCGCCATTCTTGCCACCGTTTTTTCATCTCTAGGATAGTGCTTTCAGGAACACCGTGAATATTGCCATAGTCTTGCTTACATTCGATGATTTCAAACACCGCGCCATACTGTTGCGCCATTTTGTAGTAGGGTATGATCTCCCATCTCATGACAAAAGTATTAGATACCACCACACTTTGCTTCTGAAGCAAGCTTTCACGCGTCATTGTTTTGCACCAATCATGCGCCTTCGAGATATCTTCTGGTCTGAAAATGTAATCACCTTGAGCATCAATGAAGTACATATCCGCTTCATAATGATTCACACCCAGTGTCCGAGCTAGAGTACTTTTCCCGGAACCAGGCAACCCACGAATAATGGTCAGCTTTAGCGTCATTGAAATGAATAGTTCGACTAATGAGGCACAAATTTTACCGCAAATAAGCATAACAATGCTATCGACATCTCATTAGGTTTGAGTTAAGTTTGGATGTATAGACGTCCAAAAAACTTAGGGAGAAAGCTGTGCCGATTAAGATCCCCGACCAATTACCTGCTAGTGATGTATTACGTCAGGAAAATATCTTCATAATGCCCGAATCTCGAGCGTCTACGCAGGAAATTCGTCCCCTAAAAGTATTGATCCTCAACCTAATGCCGAAGAAGATAGAAACTGAGACTCAGTTTCTTCGCTTACTTTCTAATAGCCCGCTTCAAGTAGACATTGAGCTGCTACGTATCGATGATAGACCAAGCAAGAACACACCCACGGAGCACTTGGATAACTTCTATCGTCAGTTTGAGATGGTCAAAGGGCGTAATTTCGATGGTCTGATCATTACAGGAGCCCCATTAGGACTGGTTCAATTCGAAGACGTAATCTATTGGGAGCACTTACAAGCCATCATGAGTTGGGCGAAAGAGCACGTAACCTCGACATTATACGTGTGTTGGGCTGCTCAAGCAGGTTTGAAACTGCTTTATGACCTACCCAAGCGCACTCGGAAAGAGAAACTTTCTGGTGTCTACCACCATCAGATACATCAACCGTACCATCCTGTATTGCGTGGCTTTGATGATACTTTCTTAGCTCCCCACTCACGATACGCAGACTTCTCACCCGAGTATCTCGCTGAGCATACCGATTTGGATGTGCTGGCGACTTCTGATATCGCAGGAGTGTATTTAGCCGCGACGAAAGACAAGCGAAATGTCTTCGTGACGGGTCATCCTGAATATGATGCATTTACGCTTCACAATGAGTATATCCGTGATCTCGGCGAAGGAATGGAACCCGCTATTCCTGTGAACTACTATCCGAACAACAATCCAGATAACAAACCCATCGCAAGCTGGCGCAGTCACGGTCATTTGCTATTTTCGAACTGGCTCAACTACTGCGTATACCAACAAACTCCTTACGACTTAGATCAATTTAGTGAAGCCAATTTCACAAAGGATGATTAAGGCCTAAAGCGTGGATTAGTTGTTTGATTTCGTTGATAACTTTAGGGGCATTTTGCCAAAGGATAAAATGCCCCTCACCCTTAACTTCCACCAACCTCTTATCTTTTCCAGATAGGCGCTCAATAGCAAAAGTCGAATTCTCAGGCGCTGCGATATTATCTTCATCACCGTGAATCAAAGTCACGGGCACTGAATCCAATGGACTCCAATCCTTAGCACTGAGCTTTTCAAGCTCTCCAGCAAGAGGCAACATTTCTCCATTTGACTTCCTCCAGCTGTCAGTAAGAAAAAGACTAACCAGCCACGTATCTGCCAGCTTGTTGTACCACTTAGGTGCTTCATGTGTTGGGTCAAATGCTGGCGCAATCAATACCATTCCGTGAACCAAATTCGGAAACATCAGTGCGAGATTTAGTGCAATAGGCCCACCTAGAGAATGACCAACCAGAATATTAACTTTGTCTTCAGCAAGAAAAGGTTTAATGGATAGGGATTGTCCGTCTAAATTGGCAATAAGCTGGTTAGGAGACTGACCGTACCCCAAACGATCAATTGAAACCAATTCAGCATTGGCTAATAACCAAGTGTCTTTCAAGTAAGCTTCATAGCCTTCTTTATTCCCGGGGATCCATGAATAAAAATCAGCCTATAGTGACTAGCATGGTTACCCTGCTTAACATACGCCACACCACTGTCCACATACTGAGTGTTCATGTCTAACTCAGATGCGATAGACGATTTAATAGACAGCCCGACTAAAAAGCTCAAGGCCGCTGCACCGATGACTTGTTTTTTCACACTCTGTTCCCTTTATTTTCAGCCGTTGTTGCTAAATCGGCCGCATGATTACGCCTATTTTGATGTGACCGGACAAACAACGTAATACATTCAAAAGAAGGTCCTTCTCTTTGCCATACTATGCGCTTTCTATTTCTTTTCGCCAGCCTATTACTATCAGCTTGTGTCACCGTCAAAAACCCTTTATCGACCTCAGCGAAAAACCATCAAGCGGATGCTCGAATCGCATTGGGGATAAGTTATTTACAACGTGGGGAGCGGGTCAAAGCACGAGAGAATCTACATAAGGCTCTTGTACATTCACCGAACTATTTCCGCGCGCAACTGGCTATGGCTCATTATTTGGATTATGTGTCTGAGTACGAACGAGCGAATGAGATGTACCAGAAAGCCATTCGTAGCCAACCTAGTAATGGGCAGATACTGCATGACTACGGTAGTTTTCTTTGCAAACAATCCCGCTATAACGCAGCGCAGACTATGTTTGACAAGGCCATTCAACAGCCTGATTACCTCAATGTCGCAGCGAGCTACGAAAGTGCCGCTTTTTGTTCGCTTAAGGCTGAACAAACCATACAGGCAATGACATACTTCAAAAGAGCGATAGCACACGATCCCAAGCGAGCACAATCAATACTAAACTTGGCAAAGCTTGAAATTGAGCATGGAAAATTGGCCATTGCCCGACAGCGAATCAACTCGTTTCACCAAGAATTTGGCGTACGAGATGTTTCGCTCCGCTTGCTCATGAAGTTAGAGCAGAGCCAAAAAACAATCAACCCCAGACCATAGTATTGAAGCATACTTAGCGTTTCTTTCGGTGTGATAAAGGGGTACTACGCCGGCGTTTTATCCGAGAAGCTCGCTGGATTTTGAGGTACTCTCTATAAACGATAAATACAAAGACCAAAAGCCCAACAATAAACAGGAAGGCAAAGAGAATAAGTAAACCATCGCAAAACCATTCAGGCTCACAAGGCATATAAATTTCGACATCCATATGCCCTCCTTTGGTTACTGTTTTGAGTTGTACCAGCCTTGTCTTTCAGCTGGCGTTTGAAACGTCCATGCCATAAACCGGCTCACTTTGTGCCCTTGACTCATTTCAACTATTTGTACCTCTTTCGCACCAACTTTAGCGAGGTTCTTGCGCATCCAACGTACGTTCTCTTTTTTGGAAATCAAAGTAGAAAACCACAATACTTGTTTCGCAAAGTCACGGCTTTCAAACGCAAGGTTCTTGATAAAGGCCGCTTCACCTCCAGGGCACCAAAGTTCCGCATTTTGGCCACCAAAGTTAAGTATAGGTGATGCTTTGTATTTCTCTTTTTCTCTGTATAAGCCACGTTGCTGCTTACTGCGGTTGAGGTTGTTAATTTTACGTTCCGTACCTTGTTGCGCTTCCTGTAAGGATCTGTGAAATGGCGGGTTACAAGTTGTTAACTCAAAATACTCATCGCTTTGAATGATACCTTTAAAGAAATACCGACTTTGTGTTTGCAAACGGCACTCTATTAGTGGTTTGAGTTCAGCATTACTTTCAACAATCTGATTGGCGTTCTCAATAGAAACCGGATCAATATCAGAGCCTACGTACTGCCATCGGTACTGCGTTGCTGCGATGATAGGATAAATACAATTTGCCCCTACTCCGACATCCAGTGCCCTGACTTTTTCGTGGTTTATCTGCTTGTTATCTTGCACTAGCAACTCGGCTAAGCGGTGGATATAGTCGGCACGACCGGGAATTGGCGGACACAGATAACCCTCGGGAATATCCCAAAAGACAATGCCGTAATGATGAACCAGTAAGGCTTTGTTGAGTAATTTGACGGCAACAGGATCAGAGAAGTTAATGGACGCCTCACCTTTCGGATTTTTAACAACATGCCTTTTCAACTCTGGGGTCACTTTCACTAATTGAGAAAAATCGTAGCGACCTCGATGCAGATTACGCTGGTGTAATCCCGCTTTTCCTTTTAAAACCGTGACTTTCATTTCTCCTGACGGCTTGCCTGTGTATTTCGGGCTTGTTCGCTTGTTCTGCTCAATCATAAATCAGTTTACTTATTCGTTTTCTCTACCGTCTCGGTATATATCATAAATAATCGAGCATCGAGCTCAAGTTGGTGATAGTCAGGTTCCATATGGCAGCAAAGTTGGTAAAACGCTTTGTTATGGTCTTTTTCTTTCAGGTGTGCAAGCTCATGAACCACAAGCATTCTCAGCAAAGGTTCAGGGGCATTTCTAAACACACTGGCGATGCGGATTTCATTTTTGGATTTAATTTTACCGCCGTGCACTTTAGCGACGTAAGTATGTAGCCCTAACGCATTGTTGATAAGGTGAATCTTATTGTCGTATACCACCTTACTGATGGGCGATGTTTTTTTCATATAGCGATTTTTTATCGCCATTGTGTACTCAAACAGCGCTTTCTCGCTTTTAATCTCGTGATTTTCCGGATAACGACGCTTAAACCATTTCTGCAACTGTCCTGTTTCCAACAATTCTGTCACTGGATTAATAATATGTTCTGGATAACCTTGGATGTAACGACGAACTGGATTCATAGCGTAAATATCAGTGCAAAGAACAAGGTGTGCCAGTCTACCCGAATCACACTTGCCATTCACTGTCTTTTCATTACACTCTGCTGCAAAGCAAGATTAGGAATTTACGATGAAAAGACTTGTCCTATATGTGAAGGATAAATGCCCGCACTGTAAAGATGCCCAGCGATACTTAGATGAAAAAGGGTACGCCTACAGGTTAACTAACGCCAAAATGCAACGCGGTCGCAAAGAGCTTGATGCGATCGGCGCTCGTTCTTTGCCCGTACTCAAAATTGGTGATCGCTATATGATTGGCTGGAACCCGAAAAATTTCGAAAAGATGTACAACTCAAAGTGATCAATCATGCTTCGCGCATCGCTTTTTCTTCCAAAGTTTTAAGCGTTGCGTGAAATACTTCATCCAGTTTGTCTGAACTGATAGGTTTGGTAATGACATCTGCACAGCCTGCAGAGATCATTCGCTCTCTTGTTTGTTCAAATGCGTCAGCAGTACAACCAATGATCACTGGAGGGGACGTTAAGCCTAGTTCAACAATCGCTTTGGTTGCCTTCAACCCATCCATCACTGGCATATGGTTATCCATTAAGACACAATCGAAATGTTGATTTTGCACTCTTTCCACAGCCAATTCACCATTCTCAACCACTTCATATTCAAACCCTTTGTTTTTAAGGAATTTACCTAAAACCAAGGCGTTGACTCTCGTGTCTTCCGCAATAAGAACACTCAGGCCTGATCCGTCGAACTCTGGGAGCTGTTCCTGCTTCTCATGAGTCTGACGAACTTGTACAGTTTTCAATTCAATAGGAACGATCACCGTAAACTGGCTACCCTCTTCGACGGTACTGTTTAAGTCAATCGTCCCCTTCATTGCTTTGACCAAATCACGTGTAATAGACAAGCCTAAGCCCGTTCCACCAAATCGACGCGTGGTATCGTTTTCCGCTTGAGCAAAAGGGTCAAAAATCACTGATTGCTTTTCCGAACTTATCCCTATACCTGTATCAGCAACCACCATATGAAGCTCTGTTTTCTGACTTTGCTTCACCACATCTAAAGTTAGGCTAATCCCTCCTTCCGAAGTGAACTTTAAGGCATTACTGAGCAAGTTTTGTAAGATTTGCAGTATGCGCGTTTCATCCGCGATTAGTGCTTTATCAGATGATTGAGGGTAGGTACATTTGAACTCAAGGTGTTTGTCAGCACACAGAGGTTCATAAAGCCGAGTCAGCCTTGTCGCCACGTCCTGTAGAGAAAACTCTGTTTTTTCAAGTTCGAGTTTTCCCGCTTCGATTTTTGAGAAATCAAGAATATCATTCAGCACATTTAACATGTGTTTCCCAGAGCTCACTAAAGTGTCCACGTACTCTTGCTGCTCTTGGCTAAGGTTTGTGTTTTTAAGTAGATCTCCGACACCAAGAATACCATTCATCGGCGTTCTTAGTTCATGGCTCATCGCGGCTAAAAATTGAGATTTAGCTATGTTCGCCGCTTCCGCTTCTACAGCTTTTATTTTTAGAGACTCTTCAAGCTCAACACGCTGGGTAATATCGCGCTCGACAGCCATAAAGCCCTCAATCTGCCCATCTGTGGAATATAAAGGAGTCAGTGCAATTTCAATCCAGTATGACTCTCCGTCTTTGTTATAATTCAGCAGCTCAAAGAAACCCGGTTCTCTGCGGTCGATGAAATCACGCATTTTCTTTGTGGTTTGTCTATCTGTATCCGCTCCTTGAAGCAGTTGGCTAGGCTTTTTACCCACTAGTTCAGATAACGAATAACCTGTCAGCTGTTCAAAAGCTCCATTAACCCATGTCACTTTGGCATTTAGGTCAGTGAACACCACGGCATCACGCATATGCTTAACCACGCGTGCTAATCGAGCCGATTCTGCCTCTCGTATTTTCAAAGATTCTGACTGCTTATATAAACGTTGCTCTGACTCTGCCAATTTTAGGAATGGCGAGACCAGAACTCTACGCCCAAAGATAAACATAACAATCAGCGTCATCCCAGTGGCAGTGAGCATGCCAATAAATAAGCTTTCCATTAAATTGGATCTAGCGTTCACCACCAACTGTGGTGATACCGAATACATTAAGGTCAACTCAGTTCCTTCGATAGGAAAGGTATCAACCTTCCAATTATTGGGTGGACTCATCTCCCAATTCAGTCGATTTTGAGCAATACCAAACCAATGCAAACTATCTGTGCCTAAGCTCTCGAAAAACTGGCTCTCATCCAGTGGTGTGACATAGGTACCTAGGCCTTCTGCGTAATCGTTATATAAGATTGGAGAAGTAAGCAGAAGATAGTCTCTTCCACCATATTTAAACAGTGAGTATGACTGTTCATCCATTAATGACTCATTTTCTACACCAGTTGTAATGAAGGTTAGTACCGTATCTGGAAGGGCTATTTCTTGATAAATCTCCCCTCCTGAAAAATCATATATATTGACGTAGGCGGTCGAGCCAGATGACTTAATTACATCAAGTTGATCTTTAAATGCGCTGCGATTATCCACCCCTTCTAATACCGCTCTTGTGACAACAGGGTGAGAAGTGACACGTCCAAGCCTTTGCTCATGCAGCTTCAGAAACTCGAGTACATATCTCTCAATGGCAACGAATTTTCCTTTTAGACTCTCGTTAATAAGGATTTGTGCCGTCTCTCTGGCTTGATGTTGAACAAAGGCAAAACTTGCAAGCATGAATACGCAGGCCCCAACGATGAGAAACAACGAAAACAAATGCATTCCATTCTTCTTATCAAACTTCAACATAGACCTGCGTTACCTGTACTTAAATGGATTTAGGCTTCAGTTTTACAGCGTTTTTATCATCGTAAGTCGCCATACATAAATCATCAGCACCTAATGCTTCATGGGCATCAAAATTTTCTTCAGAGAAGGGAGAAAATGGTGATTGATATTCTTTAATTAGCCCTTGCACAATGATATCGCTTGATTCCAAAGCATTTTTTAGCGCGATACGATTAGATTCCACATTGTCCGTTAACTCTATTCGACTGGCTGCTTCAATGAATATTTTTGCCAGATCGTAACCATGAACAAACCCGGCTGGAGCCTCAATATTGGTGTCTTCAAAGTACGCTGGAAATAGTTTTTTGGCGTCTCTAAACACATTTTGGCTAAAAGTATTTAACTCAGAGCTATAAAAGTTGAAACACGATTGGATGAAGTGAAGATTAGCTTTCTCGCGGATAGAGAAAGGGACATTTTGTGCAAACTTCCCTCCCGTAATTCCCCAATGGCTGTATATCGGCATTTCTATATCAATATCTGCCACACTTTCCACAATCAATTTGCCTTCACGGCTATTCGCTACCAGTAATACGCAGTCCGCACCACTGGATTGGGCTTCACGAATCAAAATCCGCGCATCAACATTCTTAATCCCCCAATTAAACCAGCTTGTTTTAACCTGCTCGGTGAGGTCTTTAGGTAACGCAGACATCATGGCTTTGTGATTGGATTTCCCCCACCCTGTATTCTCTAACACCAAGTGAGGTTGTTTACATTGCTGCTCTAATGCATAGTTAACCAATATTTTCCCAACCTTAGAGTCATCGACAGAAAGGCGAAATACATAGTTATCTTCCGCTGAAGGGTAACGGGTTATTGGCGTACCGGCTGCCCATGGTACTAGCGTCAGCATCTTGGATTTATTGATGTATTCTCGATATTTCATTAAAGGCGGCGAATGCATTCCAGCAAAATAAACCAATCCATTATTATCTTTTAGGAAACGATCCATATTTCTCTTACTACGCAGTACGTTTCCTCGGTGATCGGTCGTTACAAACTCAACCGGAATGCCCGAAATTTGATTTCCTTGTTGAGCGAAAGCCACCTTAACCCCATGCTCAATGGAAAGTGCCGACTCTAGATGCCCAGTTCTATCGGCATCCAAATACACTCTTAGCACATCGGGTTTAGTCGCATGAACCAAACCGCTGAATAGTAGCATCACTCCAATCAAAAATTTCCTAGCCATATAGATCACCAAGTTAGTCGTTATCCTTTATTTCTATAATTAGCCTAGGAAAGCATGACGTTTTTTCCAGTAATTTATTGACTTTAAAAAACAAAAATTGAGGGCACCCGCTGTTTAGGCCATCAACCAGAGAATATCACCTCTCTCATTACAGCGATTGGTGAATGATAGTCTTGTAGCATGCATGAGTTTGATCGAAGCAAAACTCTAGTTCGTTATGGATACTTTCTAGCTTGTCATTTTGATAGTGAGAAACGTAAAGAAGCTGGCTCAAGTTTTCCTTAGCAATCAGCTCGAGCGTATTTTTAACCAGTCTCCTGCCTAAGTAGTCAAGCCCCTGATAAGGTTCATCTAGGATTAGAATTGCTGGTTGTTTTATTATCGCTCTGGCAATCAATAACAGACGCTGCTGACCGTACTCAAGTTGCTTAAAAGAGGTTTTTTCGTACTCTGACATATGCAGTATTTCCAGCCACTCTTGAGCGACTTGGACTTCCTTTTTGGAAGGCGATTGATAGAGACCAATAGAGTCATAAAAGCCAGAAAGGATAACTTCTAGTGCGCTACAACTGACACGATATTGCAGATGTAATGCAGACGACACCATCCCAATGTGTTTTTTAATATCCCAAATAGATTCACCTGAACCACGTTTATTCCCCAAGATATGAATATCGTTAGAATAGCACTGCGGATGATCACCAAAAATCAATCCAAGTAACGTACTTTTCCCACAACCATTAGGGCCTTTAACCTGCCAGTGCTGACCTTTGTCGATTCTCCAATTTACACCAGAGAAAATTGTTTTCTCTGTGTATTCGACCTTACCCTCCTTAAGTTCAAATATCGGATTGTTAAATTCTGTGGTGTGCTGATGACGACGAATAAGAGACATCATCTGTTCACTCTGCTGTTTAGATTGGGCTTTGATTTGATTGATGACCGGGTGTTGATGCCAAGATTCGATGTCCATGACACTCTCGAGTTTTCCCTGATTAAACAACGCAACTTGCTCAATCCAGCTAGGCACATCTTCCTCTCGGTTAAATGTGATGATCATCTGAAGTGATTTCGACAGTGCCGCTAGATACTCCGCAAGCGCTGAACGGTGAGTGACATCGAGACCTGTAAATGGATTATCAAGAACAATCAAATCCGGCTTGGTTGCCAGCGCTCGTGCTAACATAACTCGCCGTGTTTCTCCTGTGGAGAGAACACGAAAACCACTATCACTGAGGTGTTTAAGATCTAACTCTTTAAGCAGTCGTTGAGTTAGCGCTTCATCTTGACACTGCTCATAGATCAGAGTCTGAACAGTGCTCCCATTATCTATTCGGTCTAGAAAGTCGGTATCGTCTTTCGCGAGCTCATCTTCTAGCAACCGCTGTTGCTCGACAAGAGAGACCTGAGCGACTCGACCTTCAGATATAGCGAAACCTCCCTCGACTCCCTCCAACTCCCCACAAAGCAAACAGCCCAGAGTAGAACCAATATTGCCTTCTGTACTAAACACGCCCCATGATTGGTCTTGCTCAATATCCCATCGCGTAATTTCCAACTTACTCGCGCCAATTTCAACCATCAGATCTTCAATCTTCAATTGCATTTCACTGCATTCCTTCCCTGAACTTTGTATCCAATCAAACTACTCTAATCGAAACAATGTTGCGACCAACTTAGGGGAAAGTGTGAGCTACATGAGCTACACATACTGCTTAACAAATTCAATGAATGTCCGATCAGCGATGGATAGATAACCATCTTTTCGCCATGCGAGAGATAAGCGTAAGTTGACGGGATCATCAAAAGGCACAGCAACCACATCTTTCTCATGCTCCGTGACCAGCTTAAGTAGAGCAGTAATAGCAAACTCATGCTTCACAATGCTTAATATCATTGGTAGCAAATTGGTTTCAAAAGAAAAATTCATCTTCTTTTCATACTGACGCGCTTTGCTTTCCACGAAGTCACGGTGGAAATACCCGGGCTTAAACATCACCAATTCATGTTCAAAGAACTCGGTGAAACTAATACTTTTCTTTTCAGCAAGTGGGTGTTCGGGGCCAACGACTGCAACCATTTCAACATTCAACAAATGGTCCGTTTCCAGATCATCAGGTACATTTTCATCATCAATGACACCAATATCGAGCTCTCCATTCAAGAGCATCTTTCTGATTGAACGAGCGCCCGCATCAATAAGGGTTAATTTGAGATTGGGATAATGTGTCTTGAATGCCATCAAAACCTGCGGAAAGAAATAGGATCCCATCATGCTTGGTGCTCCCAACCTGACTTCCCCTTTCTCTAAACCTCGCATTTCGTCGATGGCTAATTTGGCGTCATCGATTTGTTGCAGCACTCGCTTGGCATGTTCATACAGCACCTTGCCTTCATCAGTTAACGTTATTTGTCGTTCTTCTCTACGGAACAATTCAACACCAAGTTGCTGTTCAAATTTTTTTATTGAAATGCTTAATGCGGGTTGCGCAATATGCAGTGCTTTTGCAGCCATGGTGAAGTGGCCATGCTCTGCTACAGAGACGAAATGTTTCAGGTGTCGAGAGTCCATATTTCTTCATATATTTTATATATAGTATCCATATTTTTAATATATTTTATTAATCTTCATCTCGCTGATATTTTGATCACATTAACCGATTGAATTTCTAAGGCACACCTTCAATGATCGAATTAGGCACTCAAGATTACCGACGGGTCACTTTGAGCCTCGCATTGGGATCCTTCATTATTTTCTGTAACTTATACTTGTTCCAGCCAATGCTTCCCTATATGGCAGTGCACTTTTCAGTGTCCGAAACTCAGGTTAACTGGCTATTTGCTGCAACAACACTCGCACTTTCATTCAGCTTGGTTCCTTGGGCTGTTGCCTCTGAAGCAACTGGACGTAAACGCGTCATGCTAGCAGGACTTCTTACAATGCCAGTGATTGGTCTTTGTATGCTGCTCTTTCCATCATTGATCAGTTTGGTGGCTATGCGCGCTTTAATGGGCATTGCGATCGCTGCATTTGCTTCCGTTGCTGTCGCTTACATGGTCGAAGAACTCTCGCCAAAAGCTTTTGGGCAAGCTATTGGTGGCTACATTGCCGCTAACTCACTCGGCGGGATCACCGGGCGTATTGTCGGAGGGACGCTTACCGACGCACTTGGCTGGCAACAGGCGGTTATTGTCATGGCGATATTGACTTTCATTGGTGCCCTAGCCGTCTGTGTGATGTTGCCAAAGCAGAAACATTTTGTGCCTCAAAAAGGTATGCTGAGGTATCACAACCGAGCACTCATCAAGCATCTCAAGAACCAGACTATTTGGCTCGCAATGCTGATTGGCGGAGTGAATTTCGCTCTATTCGTAAACTTGTATTCGGTCATGGGGTTCCGACTCGTTGCAGCTCCCCACTCTTTACCGATAGGGTTAGCATCGTTGATTTTCCTTTGCTACTTACCCGGTACACTAAGTTCTAAGCTGACTTCTGTATGGAACCGCAACCATCAACCCATATCCGGTATGGTTTGCGGCACCATGATCAGCCTACTAGGAATGTTGGTCGCCTACATTGACCGTATTCCATTTATGATTCTAGGCTTAGCCCTAATAAGCTTTGGGGCTTTCTTCACTCATACTTTGGCTTACGCTTGGGTCAGCCAAAAAGCCACCAGTGCCAAAGCAACAGCAACCGCATTATACCTCGTGCACTATTACGTAGGCGGTAGTTTAGGAGGATTCTTCTTAATTTACTGCTGGCAGCATGGTGGATGGGCCTATGTGATTAGTGGGGGAATGACTCTATATCTGACAATTTTTACCCTTTGCTACAAGTTAAACTCAATCAGTATTGAGCCGGTAGTTAAAGACAACAAGACACAAACTGAAACGTCTCATGAGTTAAAGGCTACAACACCTTCTCAATAGCCTTCTTAACTACTTACTGCCATAAACTGAATCTGCTATTCTTGCTTCCAAATAATAAACCGGAAGCAAGATGACCACTTCAAGCTCAACACAAGCCATCGCAGAGCAAGTCAATCAATGGCTCAATGATGTCGTAATCGGCCTAAACCTATGCCCATTTGCTGCCAAACCACAACGCAATAAACAGATTAAAATCTTTGTGAGTGAAGCTACGCAAGAAGAAACACTGTTAGAAGACATACTCACTCAATTAATGGAACTCGAAACCAAGCCCGCCGAAGAATTGGAAACCACTCTAGTGGTGGTACCAAACATGCTGGAAGACTTCTTCGATTACAATCTATTTATTGACTGGGTAGAAGCCTTAATTCGCCAGCAAGATTGGGAAGGTGTCTACCAATTAGCGACATTCCATCCCGATTATTGCTTTGGGGGTGCTGAGCCTGAAGATGCAGAGAACCTGACTAACCGTTCTCCTTATCCAGTTTTTCATCTCATCCGCGAGGCGAGCATGGAAAGAGTATTGAAGCACTACCCTGACCCCGAATCTATTCCTGACAACAACATTGCGCGAGTCGAGTCTCTTACTCAAGCAGAGTTGATCAAACTTTTCCCATACTTATTTAAATAACGTACCAGTTTGAGTGGAGTCTCACCTCCACTCATTTCAACGATTCATTGACAAAGAAGATAGCGAACGCATCACAACGCAATTGCGTCCTTGGTTCTTAGCGGTATACAGCGCCTCATCAGCCACAAGAATGATTTGATCGAGAGTACTCTTTTTACAATCAGAGTTTGATTCAAGGGAAAAGTCAAACTCACAAACGCCAATGGAAACCGTTATTGGTTTATTATCCAGCACCACTTCGGTAACCGATTGGTGAAGTTTATTGATGAACTGCTTTCGTTCTTCAGTATTGCGCTCAGGGAACCAAACAACAAACTCCTCTCCGCCTAAACGAGCAATAAAGTCTCTGTCAGACAAGCTGGACTGAAGTTTTTGTGCCGTTTTCTTTAGAACGTCATCACCAATTTGATGACCATAAGTATCGTTGACTTTCTTGAAGTTATCGATATCAATGACCGCCAGGGCTCCTTTACCACCAGCATGTTTCATACGTTCAATATCCAAATGTATTGTTTTGAACATACAGCGACGATTCGCGACACCTGTTAAAACATCATGATAAGCCTGATATTCTAACTGGCTGTTCATCTTTTGTAGACGTTCTTCCTGATTACGACGAATTAACTCGACTTCAATCCATGAAGCCATGAGTTTAAGCGCATCAATATCGATATCTTTGAATTTTCTTGGGTAGGGAGAGGCGGAAGAAAAGTTGAGCGTCCCAAAAATCTCGTCATCAATAAAAATTGGTACGCCGATGTATGACTCTAAGCCAAAAGCCTCATAAGCTGGGTGTTTAGCGTACTTATCGTTTTCTCCCATATGCTCAATAGAGACAGGGCCAGACGAGCTGCAGGTAATTTGGCAATACGTAGACTCATAATTAAAAGTATCCCCAGGGTTTAACTCAACACCTTCGGATGTAACGCAATATAACACGGTATATTGGTCGTCATCTATACGAGATAAGATACCAATATCAAGATTAAAGCGCTCCAACCCCATCATGATCAGTTGGGTGATCTGGATATCAAATCCTTTCTGATAATCATTGGTGATCTGGTAAAGACGTCGTATTACCTTTTCACTTTCACTCGCTACAACCATATGCTTTCCTAATAAATTTCCTTTTATGTAAGATAGACTTACCTTCACAACAACATCAATGCCCTTGAACGTGAAACTCTGAATATTTTGGCCTTGCCCCATTTATTTTCGTGCTGCAATGGCACGTTTCATAAGGCTTTGTTAGTATGACGCGATAATTAGCAATTGCAGGTTAAGTGAATGCACCTATCCAAACTTACTCAAGATATCTTTGACCATCTTTACCGCGACATTACCGAGTTTCGTACTACTTTCGACTTACCTGTTGCCTCTCCTGAAAGCTTAGACGAGAAAGCAGACACCCTGCATACCTCTTTAGCGGTAGAAGAGCTCACTGAGTTAGCTGAAGCTGACAATAAAACGGAACAAGCTGACGCTATCATTGACAGTGTATATGTCTTAATGGGCCGCCTAGTTCATCTAGGGGATAATAAAGTAGAGTCCAACCTAGCCATCAGTTACCTGATTGACTTGCTACTCAATGTTGCGGTTAATCGTGGCATCGACTTTATTCCTTGTTGGGATGAAGTCCACTCAAGCAACATGAGTAAAGTCTGTCGAAATGAGCAAGAATACGCGGAAACCGAAGCCCATTATGCAAAGCAAGGCATCAAGTTGAAAGCGGTACAGAAAGGTGATTACATTATCGCCAAATGTGCTGAAGACTTCGTCTCTGAGGGCAAGACAATTCGCCAAGGTAAGGTGTTAAAATCTGTTTATTACCGCCCAGCAGACCTTGCTCCCCTCACCGTATAACCCCTAGATAAAAAGCCGCCACCTTCGGAAACCTTAGGTGGCGGAAGCTGCCATAATCATAAAAATGGCTTATTTGTTGTCAGCTTTCTGGTTTCCCTTCAAATTGACTAAGCCTAACAAGAACGAGAATGTATCGTTCTTATTAATGCCAAACTTATGCCACCCTGCAAAAAAATCTAACCAATTGATATTTAAGATTAATAAGATCTTTGCTTCGCTAAAAACAGATGAGTATGAACACATTCAGTGCAGAGTGCACTAATTTGAGTATTAGAAATGGTAGGGCTGTCTATCAGTCAAAGACTAATACGGGTTCCCCATTAAACTCTGTCCGGTGAACTTGAGTGTTGAACACTTTCGATAACTTGCTTGGCTCCAATACTTGAGAGACGGGGCCGACATGTTGCATCACTCCTTTATCAAGCAATAAAGCTTGATCGGCATGCTTCAGTGACCGATTCAAATCATGATTGGACATCACAACGCAAATTCCCATATCCGCCACCTTTCGAATCAACCGATATAACAGCGCCTCTTGGCCAATATCCAACGACGCAGCAGGTTCATCGAGAACCAAGAGTTTCGCGTATGGATTCAATGCTGGCCAAATTTGAAGACAAATGGCACATAAACGGACACGTTGCCATTCACCACCAGATAATTGATGAATTGAGCGATGGAGCTTATCCTCGAGTTCGAGCAGTTGGACCAGTTCACTCACCACTTGCTCTACCCCTTGATTCATTTTCAGAACTGAACTCGGCAATGATAGAGAAAGGTATTGTGACACTTCAAGATTAAAAGCTGGTCGATCATTTTGGCTTAAGAAAGCTCTATACATGGCCAGGCTCTCAATAGAGCTAGAGTGGACGCTTAAACCGGAAATCGTTGCTTCCCCCTCAAACTCTAACAACCCCGAAATAGCCGTCAATAAGGTGCTCTTCCCACTCCCATTTGGGCCGACAACGTGAAGTATCTGCCCTTTCTCGACCGAGAATGAAAGCGGCAATAAACGCGCGCCTACCGATAGGCTATTAACGTGAATCATGATGTTTTACCAGCATCCATATAAACACAGGGGCGCCTATCGTCGTCGTGACGACTCCAAGTGGCAGCTCAGCAGATTCCAACGCGATTCTGGCGATGATGTCGGCAAAGACAAGCAGCAACGCACCTGACAATGCGGAGATAGGGAGTAAATAGCGATTCTCACTTCCCAAAGCGAGTCTAAGCAAATGCGGAACAATTAAACCAATGAACCCAATCACACCACCGAGTGCGACTGAACCACCAACAAGAATCGAAACGGCTAAGATTAACTTCCAGCGAACCGCTTCCACGTCAACGCCGAGTTGCTTGGCATGCAGTTCACCCATCATTAGCTTGTCCAGTATCTGCCCTTTTAAACACAACCACACCAAAACAGGGATCAACGTGAGTGTTAATGTGTGGTGGTACCAACTCGCCCCACCAATACTACCCATCAACCAATACATAAGCTGCCTTAGGCTTAAGTCATCACTGAAATAGAACGCCCAAGTCACAACGGCACCCGTCAAAATACCCAATGCAACACCAACCAAAAGCAGCCTTGTCGTAGTCAGCCGCATCACCTTAGCCATAGACACAAGCAGTAGAGTGAACAGCAATGCACCTATCACCGCAGCCACCATAAAACCAACTGGGGTTGCCAAGGCAGGAAGAAAAAACAGGAGGATGACCATCATTACGCTCGCCCCACCTGAAATACCAAGAACGCCTGGCTCTGCAAGAACATTGCCCAAAAGCACCTGCAAAACGGCACCCGATATAGCCAGTGACGCCCCAATAGCAATCGCGGCAAGTAGCCTCGGCAAGCGAAGTTGAGTGATCAATTGTTGCTGCAAATGGGTCAATTCTGAGAAAGGCGAAATGAACATTTCACCAACCATAAGGTGCGCCATGGAGAGAAGAACAAGCACAGCAAAGATCACCATAAGACAACGTTTCCAGCGTTGATGTCTGCGACTTAATAATTGACTCATTTCCATAGGACTTCGCTTAACTTCATACAGCAAGTGATTCTAGGTATGATAAAAATAATGGCTTAACGATACCGTTAAGCCATTAAAATAGAAAGCTTGTCTGATGAGTTTAGACTGCAAACGCTTTAATCATAGACAAGTTGATCTTCTTCATAACGCGTTTTCACTGGGCAAACCATTAGCGCAGCTCTTTGCCCTATCGCTACATGCCTGTTAGGGAATACGATCGCTTCCCCCTCATTTTTTGCCATCAGCGGTTTATCACCATCATGACCAAACACTTCGCCATGCTTAAATGCCGTAAAGTTTTCTACGTCATCATCAAACATGAAGTCAAAGTCATCGTGCAGACGAACGATAGTACGGCTAACACGATACATAACGGGCACACGCGGTAGGTGTTCTGCTTCGCTGGATGAGAGGAGATCTCGCATCGCCAAATCAAAAGCGACCAATTTATCGAGATCATTCTCCCCGATACGTGCAACTCGCCCTAATTCCACCGTCAATGCCTGTGCGGCAAAGTTTTCGGCACTAAACCAGCTGAATGTGCTGGAAGGCGCATTGGAAAACATCACTGCATCAATATGACCGCTCGCAACAAACTCCATGAGAGCTTTGCTTCGAACAGGATGGCGTGTCTTCGGGCTCACCACAAATGTGTAGTGTTTAGATAAGCGGATTGCACAATGCAGATCTAGATGCCAGCGCTTATCTGAAGGCGTACCTTCATAGAATTCTGCCACAATACGTTTAAGGTTTCGCGCAATGACCAGCTCTTTCGTAGGTTCATATTCTTTTTCATCAAACAAACGGTTGAGGTTCATTTCTAGAAAACGAGTATGAGCGTTCGTTGACTCAGGATGAGCAATAATAAACAACAAACGTTCCGTGACAGGCTGAAAGCCTGACTGGATATCAGAAATGATTTTATCCACCAACTCCATGGGAGCGGTTTCGTTACCATGAACACCACAGGAAAAAATGATGTGTTTACTGTCTTCATTTAACGTTGACGGGATGACTTCCAGAACTCCACGTTGGTGAAGTTTGAACACAGTACCATTTGCAACAGTGATTTCACCAGCTGGCATGTCTTGTTCTAAGTTCAGACTGTCAAAAAGAAAAGATTGGCGAAAGAGGTTTTTCGTCATGCGCTACTCCTTTATTGCACAGCGGGTATGTTAATGAATTGTTCAGGCAATTTATGTAGACACGATCTCACTTATCAAGAGAAAATTCGTGCTTCATCGTAAAAAACTCAACTGCCACGCCCGATACCATTTTCCGTTCGGGATAGAATGCTCTCGCTGTACATAAAACAACCGGGCAGACTCCCTACCCGGTTTGCTGACTATCGTATCATATTTATGGTGAATTTATTCTTGATCTAATAGAGATTCGAACTCATCAATTTTATTTTTCACCATATCGATGCTTTGTTGCCAAAACACTTCACTGTTCAATGCCATACCCAGATGCTTTTCAACCACTTCTTCTGCCATCATTGAGCCAGTATCACGTAAAAGGCTGACGTAATCCGCATAGAAGTTGTCACTTTTCGATTCTCGTTGTGCATAGACACCTTTACTAAACAGATAGCCAAATAAATACGGATAGTTGTAAAAACTGACTCCCGAAATGGAGAAATGAAGCTTGCTTGCCCAGAAATAAGGATCGGCTTCCGTCATCGACTCACCGTACCATTCTTTCCAAGTCTCACTCATCAAAGCACACAATTGTTCAGCACTCAGTTCACCTGCCATTCTCTGCTGATAAAATGCCTTTTCAAATTCAAAACGCACTGGAATATTGATCATCAAGGCGTAGCAACTTGAAAGCTCTTCCCATAGCATTTCCAACTTTTCTTCACGACTTTCGCTCTGTTCCAGCAAGTAATCACGGACAATATTTTCCGCGAAGATGGAAGCCGTTTCTGCTAGCGTCATCGGATAGCGTGTTTGACACAGCGGCATATCACGCATTACCCAGTTATGAAAAGCGTGGCCAAGTTCATGAGCTAGAGTGAGAAGATTGGAACGGCTTCCTCCCCAAGTCATGAAGACTAACGGGGAACGCGTTGCGGCAAATTTTGTACAATATGCACCTAGGCGTCTGTTGGTTGAAGGCGCAGCGTCAATCCATCCATTTTCCACCATCATGGTGACAAATTCCGCCATTTCATTGTCCACTTGAGCAAAGGCATTGGTAATGATCTCGATACCCTCATCAAAGCTATACACCTTAGGTTGAGCCTCTGTTAGGCTCGGCATACCCGCTAAATGGTTCCAAGGTTTCATTTCCGTCAAACCATGCACTTTGGCCATGAGCAAACCTGCTTTCTGCCCTACATGTCGGTTGTCTTTAGCAACTTTCATCATGGTATCTAAGGTTTCCGCTTGGATACGACTGCCATGAAGACTACTATCTAGGAAGTGTACTTTTTTCACATGAGAACGTTTCTGGTTGACCGTGTGGCGCCATCCCGCTAGTACATTTAAAATTCCAGCAAAACTTTCTTGGTGCGTGTGCATTGCTTTCTGAATACCGCGCCAAGCTCGTTCTTGTTTGTTAAAGTCCGTACCATACAAAATACTGGCAGCCTGAGAAAAACCGATAAAATCGGGTTCGTGTTCTCCTACATTCACTTGCAGCGAGCCTGTGATGTTGTCATACATTCTCCCCCAAGCATCTCGCCCATCCACCTGCATTGCCGATAGCAATTGCTCTTCCGCAACACTTAACTTGGTGTCTGCAAGCTTACGTGTACAATCAATCTGAAAAGCCTGACCAAACACATCCCCACTTTCATGGTTCAATACCTCAATAATGAACTCTTCGGGAGCGTTTGTCAGAGTATCTTCATAAGGTATAAACGCTTGAGAAAGCTCAGAGTTCAGCTTAGCTACACGACCAATCATTGCTTTGGCTGCGCTGTTTTTGGCGTCTACCGACGCATGGCAATTTGCAAACGTATTGATTGTTGAAAGTAGCTTGCCTGCGGCTTCACTAGTCAATATTGCATTTTGCATCACGGTAACCGAGTTACGTTTATCAACGTTCAGTCCCAATACCTGAATACATTGCTGAACGAGCTCGACATCTTGTTCAATCTTATTATCGTCTAAACCTTGATAAGCAATGGTCAGATTCCAACTTGGTGTTGTCATGTTTTATTCCTTAATTTGAAGTGGTACGCCAATGGAGCACACTCGTTGGTACAGACTGTCTGCTCTGGTCAGTTGGATGTGAGTCAGGCTTTGATTGTCTATTTGAAGCACAGAATAGAGCGCAGGGTTTTTCCAGTCTAAATCCAATATTGAAGCTAATATCATACGTATCGTACCACCATGACAAATGATTAATGTGTCCTCTTCGACACTCTCTACCAGTGCAGTCCACCGTTGAGTAACACGACGGTGAAACTGCTGTAGAGTCTCTGCCTCTGGTAAAACCGTCTCTGCGGGGTCTTGCCAAAATTGCTCCAGCAATGGCCAGTGAGGCTTAATACAGTCAAATGGTTGACCGTCAAGCTCACCAAAATTCATTTCCTGCAACTGAGGATCTGCTGATAATGAGAGAGCCGGCCGATTTGACACCAGTAGTGCGGCCAAGTCTTGGCAGCGCCGAAGTGGTGATGTCACGACGTGGGTGATGTTTAAAGACGATGATATCAAACCTCGGCAAATTGCTTGCTGAGTATCGGAGTCAACCAAAGCATCAGTGGAACCATTCAAGGCAGGCTCACCTTGTGTTTTTCCATGCCTGAGTAAATAAATATTAACTGTCTTCAAGCTTCTTCCCTTACAGCTTGATTGGCAAAATAGCCGCAACCAATGTCAAATGTATAGACACTCTTTCACCTTCACAGAAAACCAAGTATCACTAGATAAATCACGATTTCCATCAACTGCTGAGCAGCACCTAGGCAGTCGCCCGTAAATCCACCAATTCGTTTCATTAGCCAGTGTTTGAAAAGCGCTCGAAACATAAGAGCGGCAGTAATCAACAAAACCACTAGCGTATAATCTAGCCACAACATCGGCAGCAAAGCGGTGACAGCCAGTATCACAAGTTCACTTTTAGATTGTTGATTTGCAAGCGGTTTACTCTTGCTCACCTCGGGGGCACTCACATAAGGCATGTTATAAATAAGCGAAGCAGCGATCGCTCGGCTTAAAGTATAAGAGACGAGTAAAACGACTATGAGTTCAGTTTTAAGCGCAAGCTCAGTAAGCAGAACGTACTTTCCCAGTAAAGCCATGACAAGGGCACTCGCGCCATAGGTGCCAATTCGACTGTCTTTCATGATGGTCAAACGCCTTTCAAGCGTCATTCCACCACCAATGCCATCTGCCATGTCGGTCAGGCCATCCTCATGGAAAGCACCGGTTAACAACAAACTAAACACCATAACCACGACAACGGCAACATTGACGCCCCAGACACTTTCGGCCAACCAATAAACCATGGCACATAATGTTCCTAGGCATAAGCCGACTAAAGCAAAGTAACGGCCAGCCTGATTCATGCGCTTTTCTGAGTATGGAGTGGCTTGAGGAATGGGTAACCGCGAAAAAAAACCTAAAGCCAGCCAGAACAGTTCTATCTGATACCTCAGAGAATGCATCAAACCGTTACTCCGGCATCTTCGAAGCTTGCCATTGAATTGTAAAACTCCGCAGCCGCTCTGACTAAAGGAATCGCAAGAGCGGCACCCGTGCCTTCTCCTAAACGCATAGACAAATCTAACAGCGGGTTAGCATTGAGTTTTTCGAGTAATATCTGATGGGCCAATTCTTCAGATTTATGCGCAAAAATCATAAACTCTCTGCACTCAGGTGCTATCAGTGTTGCTGCGTAGGCTGCTGCTGTGACAATAAACCCATCGACAATAACGGGTGTTCTTGTTTCACTGGCGGCCAAGAACGCCCCCACCATTTGCACAATCTCAAAACCGCCCACTTCAGATAACACCTGATAAACGTCACCACCTCGGCAACGCGACACGCCTTGCTCAACTAGAGCCACTTTTTTCGCTAGCTGTTCAGTGGTGATACCTGTGCCTAGACCAACACATGATTGGGCATCCTGACCTGTCAAAGCAGCAACTATGGCGGCGGCACTTGAAGTGTTCCCAATTCCCATTTCACCAAACATGACAAGGTTGCAACCTTCATTGACCGTTCGCTTAACCAGCTCGCGACCAAACTCAATCCCCTGTTTGACTTGGTCACTAGACATCGCTGCCTCATTGGCAAAATTGGCGGTTCTGTCACCCAGCCTTTGCACTACAAAGTTAGGCGCTGACACCTCTACAGGAATCAATATTCCCGTATCAACCACCTTAAGCTCAATCTGGTTTATCCGACAAAAACAATTGATTGCCGCTCCACCAGCAAGAAAATTTAACACCATTTGTTGAGTCACAGCGCTTGGCGCGATGCTCACACTTTCGTCCGCAATGCCATGGTCACCAGCAAAGACAATCGCGGTTGGCTTTACAATGCTCACATTAGTGACAGCGTCACCCTTTGAATTACTCTGAATCAGTGCGAGCTGGTGGGCAATTGACTCTAACTGCCCAAGAGCACCCAGTGGTTTAGTTTTTTGATTGATTCGATGCCAAATAGCATCTGAATAAGATTGATCTAACATACAGCTTTATTTCGGTCTGGCGACAGTAAAGGATTGGTCTAGGTTGGCATATTGGCTACCACCTAAACGAGAAAGAGGATTCACTTTTAGTGCGTCAACAACTAAACGTTCTTGGTTATCTCCAATCACTTCCGGCGCAATATATATGTCTTCAATTTGAGCAAAGATTAGGCTTTGAGGTGTTTCCCCAATTTCTTTAACTTCAAACAGCTTGCATCCAAAAGCAATTGGGCAATCTTTGATTCTTGGTAATTCAAAGCCCTCAAATTCAGTCAGTTCCAACTCGGCTAAGGCAACCTCAGACTGACCATGTGGTAAGGTTGCCGATGTCTGAGTTACTTGCTCAGCCATCTCAGCATTTGCGATATGCACCACCATTCTTCCAGTCTCTAGGATGTTGCGTGTCGTATCTTTGATCTCGCCTGTCGGTTTTTTACCCACAGAAAACATTAAAAGCGGAGGGTTACTTGAGATAGGTGTGAAATAAGAAAATGGTGCGAGGTTGTAATCTGCATCACCCGAATCGGTCAAAACCCACGCAATTGGCCTTGGAATCACGGTTTGAGTCATCAAATGGTACATCTGAGTAGGCGCAAGAGTGCTTGCATCAATATTCATTTTATTGTTCCTTTTGGTGTCACGAATCCCCTGTGAAGCTCTGAGTGTAACGCGAAATCAGCTAGTTAACACCCCACCCCCACGCTTATTTCATCGCGGATAGACATATACAGACGTCATTTTCATATTCAAATTGATGTGAAAAATGAAACTTTTCCCTCCCATCACCTATCTTATTATATGGGGCAGCCTTATTCACAACTAACTTACTGAAAAATATCACACTGAAAATTAGTCGGCATGAAGACTGCATTGCTTAACGCCGAGTACGGTTGACCCAAGCTTGATAGCTCAAGGAGGTTTGTATGTTTGCCAATCAAAAATCGAAGAAACAGAAACAACACAGGTCGAATCAAAAGACTCAAAAGCGAGTCCCTTTCTCCCTTACTTGATCTCTCCACCACCAGAATGGCCTCGTTAATCGAGGCCAAACATGACCCAAGATAACTCTCAACCTAAAAGATCGATCACAGACTTTTCAGGTGCATTGTTAGATGCTCTGGTTGTTACATTGAACTAAGGACAATAATGTGTCTGAGTCGAGAGATTTAGTCGTCATGATTGCTGGCGCGACAGGCTTAATAGGAACAGAGCTGATTAAACAGATGCTAGAAGAGGCTCCCATCACACGCATCTATGCCTTGAGCCGTCGTCCACTGCCTTTCTTTCACCCCAAACTGGAAGTACTGGAAAACAAGCAACTTCAAGTTCAACAGTGGGACTCTGATAAACCATCCCCCAAATATGGCTTCATCTGCCTAGGTACCACCATCAAGCAAGCAGGATCAAAACAGGAACTGGAACGCATCGATTACGAGTTAGTGTGCGATGTAGCTCAAACAATGAAGGTGCTTGGTGTGACTCACTTAGCCGTTGTCTCTAGTTACGGTGCTTCGGTACGTTCTGTGTCTCATTATTTGCGCTGCAAAGGCAAAATGGAAATAGCCATTGAGCGAATGGGGTTTGAACATGTTTCCTTTGTCAGGCCTGGACCTCTTGTCGGCCTTAGGGATACCCCTCGCACTGATGAAGCCGTTGTTCAATTTGTCATGAAATCTCTTCGACCGCTTATGTTAGGCAAGCTGGCTAAGTTGATTCCCATTCAAGCTGAAGAAGTCGCAAGGGCAATGCAATACAGCTTGCTGACCAACACGGAAAGAAAAATTCAAACTCTTGATAGTATCCAGATGAGAGATTTGATTAATAAATATCAATAAGTTGCCCATTTTCACTTTTATTCGCGCACTTTCGATACAAAATCGCCAGTTTAATAACTTAAATACATATCAAATATCTTTTTTTTATTTCAATCATACTTTTCAAATCATTATTGTTTGTTACAGAATTTAATCCTGTAATGCATTTACTCAATAAATGCGACTCAAACTCTCAATAAGGACAACCTATTATGTCAGTAGCGGCTATCGCTTCTTTAGCGGTATTTGTCGGTATCCTCTTTTTCCTTTTTGGACAACAGAGGAAGGAAAACACATTATCCCGACTCGTTCTATTCGGTTTAGTGCTCGGCAGTGCATTTGGCTTAGCGCTTCAACTTATATTCAGTGAAGGTAACCCGGTTATCGATCAAACTCTGGAGTGGATCAATGTCGTTGGCCGTGGTTATGTTGGCCTATTAAAGATGGTCATTATGCCGCTGGTACTGGTCTCTATGATTGCCGCCGTTGTCAAGCTAGAAAAAGGCGGTTCATTGGGCAAGATCTCTGGGCTGACAATTTCAGTACTACTAGCCACCACGGCAATCTCTGCCATCATCGGTATCTTTGTGACCCAGGCGTTTGGCCTTAGTGCAGAAGGTTTAACTGAAGGTGCCCGAGAAACAGCTCGTATTGCTGTGCTCGAAGATCGCGTAGGTGTCGTCAGCGATCTCACCATTCCTCAAATGCTGGTTAGCTTTATTCCTACTAATCCTTTTGCTGATCTAACTGGTGCGCGCTCGACTTCGATTATCGCTGTTGTGATCTTCGGTGTATTAACTGGTATCGCTGCACGCAAAGTGATGGCAGAAAAGGAAGAGTTGGAAGCACCGATTCGTACGTTTGTAGAAGCCACTCAATCGGTAGTGATGCGTTTGGTAAAAATGATCATGGCTTTGACACCTTACGGTATTGCAGCGCTGATGGCGAAAGTTGTTGCCACATCCAGTGCGAGTGACATTCTCAACCTACTGGGCTTTATCGTTGCGTCATACGTTGCCATCGCATTAATGTTTGTTGTTCACGGAATTCTGGTGTCTTTTGTTGGTGTTAGTCCTAAAGAGTATTTCCAGAAGATTTGGCCGGTGCTGACATTCGCATTTACGTCACGCAGCTCAGCAGCAACGATTCCACTTAACGTAGAAGCACAGATCAACAAGCTGCGCGTGCCACCTGCAATTGCAAACCTTTCAGCATCATTTGGCGCAACCATAGGACAAAATGGCTGTGCGGGAATCTACCCTGCAATGTTGGCCGTGATGGTTGCTCCAACTGTGGGTATCGATCCAACGGATATCAACTTCATCCTATCCCTAGTTGCGATTATCGTGGTGAGCTCATTCGGTATCGCCGGCGTAGGGGGCGGGGCGACCTTCGCTGCTTTGATTGTATTACCTGCAATGGGATTACCAGTAACCATCGCAGCGCTACTTATCTCAATTGAACCTTTGATTGATATGGCACGAACCGCTCTTAACGTCTCAGGTGCCATGACAGCAGGCACTCTCACAAGCCGTATTCTTGGTGATAAACTCACCGACGAAGAGCTTGAAGCTCAACAAGCCTAACATAGCAAAGCCCTGAGTTAACCACTCGGGGCTTTTTCTAAGCCAACAAATTTCCTGCAATCCAGCGCTTCCTGTTTGCCTTGTCTCATCCTCAGTGGTCTAATACCTGAGTGAATTTCAAAGACTTGGTAAAGAGATAATGCAACGAGAGCATCAACCTACGTTTTTTTTCTTCGATTATGAGACGTGGGGAACCAGCCCAGCAAAAGACAGACCGTCTCAGTTTGCGGGAGTACGTACCGATATGGACTTCAATATCATAGGTGAACCTCTTGTTATCTACTGCCAACCGCCCTCAGATTATCTTCCTTCACCAGAAGCTGCGCTGATCACAGGTATTACACCTCAAGTTGCGGAATCGAAAGGCCTGCCAGAGCCTGAGTTTATCGCCAAAATTCATGAGCAATTATCCACCCCCAACACCATCAACTTAGGTTACAACAGCATTCGATTTGATGACGAAGTGACTCGATACACCTGTTACCGGAATTTCATCGATCCATATGCGTGGAGCTGGCAAAACGGCAACTCTCGCTGGGACTTACTTGATGTGATGAGAGCTTGTTATGCTCTTCGCCCAGAAGGCATCAATTGGCCAGAAAATGAAGAAGGCTTCATCAGTTTTAAGCTGGAACACTTATCCGTTGCAAATGGCATTGAACACGCGAATGCACACGATGCGATGGCCGATGTTATCGCCACCATTGAGATGGCGAAAAAGGTCAAAGCTGCGCAACCAAAGCTTTTCGATTACTTCCTGAGTATGCGCCACAAGCGTAAACTCAATGATCTTGTCGATATCGTAAAGATGACACCGCTTATGCACGTATCGGGTATGTTGGGGCGTGAATGCAATTATACTAGCTGGGTAGTTCCGGTCGCTTGGCACCCAACCAATCAAAACGCAGTCATTGTGGTTGATTTGGCGAAAGATCCTCAGCCGTTGTTGGATTTAGATGTAGAACAGCTTAATGAGCGTCTCTACACCAAACATTCTGAACTTGGCCCAGACGAACTGCCTGTACCAATCAAACTTGTCCACCTCAACAAGTGCCCTATTTTGGCCCCAGCCAAAACATTAACTGCTGAGAATGCAGCTAACATAGGCATTGACAGAGAAAAGTGCTTACAAAACCTTGAGCGACTTAGACAACGCCCAGAAATAAGAGAAAAACTCAATTCGCTATACAGTATCGAACGAGAATACGAAAAGAACGATGATGTCGATACCATGCTTTACGATGGTTTTTTCTCTCCAGCTGATAAAACATCAATGGCAATAATCCGCGAAACGGATCCGGAGAATCTATCCGCTCTAGATATCTCATTCAATGATGAGCGAATAGCCCCACTTTTATTCCGCTATCGCGCCAGACATTTTCCGTGGACATTGGACGAGAGTGAGCAACAAAAATGGGCGGCACATTGCCGTGAGTACTTTGAAAGCCGAATTGAAGATTACATGTTGAATTTGGAAAACTTAGTTCACGAGTATGAAAGTGACGAAAAAAAGATAGCTATCTTAAAATCTGTTTACCAATACGTCCAAAAGCGAGTATCTTAAACAACTTATTGCCTGCACCCTATAACAGTTAGGCCTCATCACACTATAAAAATACCACCTTGCTGAGGCCTGTGAATACACTGAACCTACGTTTCAGTGTATTCACATATGCAAAAGTTGATTAAATTTGGACGACACCACCTATGGCGAAAACCTTGCTTAAATACGTCGTATCTATGGGGCTGATTTTTCTTTGCCTCATGGCAGGCATTAATATTCAAAACCTTCTAGATATCTCAATTCCGGGCAGCATCATTGGCATGTTAATCTTGTTTTCACTTCTTGCCAGCGGGCTAGTACCAGTGGAATGGGTACGCCCTAGCGCCACTCTGTTTATTCGATACATGGTGCTGCTCTTTGTTCCAATCAGTGTTGGATTAATGGAACACTTTGATCTGCTCCTCAACAACGCGCTTCCGATTCTTGCTAGTGCAGTAGGTGGCACATTCATCGTACTGGTTTTATTAGGACTCATGTTGGATAGAATGCTCAAGCGAGGTGACCAATAATGTGGCTACTCGTAACAATTGTCGTTTTCCTGTCTGCACGCTGGCTCTGCCAAAAGATCACTAGTCCGTTTATGAATCCTCTACTGATCAGTCTGGCAGTGATGATCCCTTTACTCACCCAGCTCAAAGTACCGTTCGAAACTTATTACCAGGATAATGAGTGGATTAATTTTCTGCTACAGCCTGCCGTTGTTGCCCTCGCTTATCCCCTATACGAGCAGCTTCCTCAAATACGAGCTAACTGGCGAATCATCATTCTGGCCTGTGGTGTCGGTAGTGTCATGTCGATGCTGACCGCCACGGTTATCGCATCCTACATGCAGACAGACCTCTCATTGATCGCCAGCTTATTAGGTAAATCTGTAACAACGCCAATCGCAATGGAAGTATCAAGCCATTTAGGTGGCGAACCTGCTATTGCCGCTATTTTGGTGCTATTGGTTGGGTTGTTTGGTGCGATTCTGGCCTACCCTATTTATAATGTATTGAACATTACTCATCCCATTGCCAAAGGCCTCACCATGGGCACCGTTTCTCATGCATTGGGGACCGCAACCTGTGCAGAAAAGGACGCACAAGATGCAGCCTTCAGCTCATTGGCACTCGTGGTCTGTGGCGTAATTACCTCAATTCTGGCCCCATCATTCTTCGCTCTCGCGATCTGGCTCGCTGCATAAACCTCCGCGTCGGATAGCGTATCTACGCATTCCGACGTACATCACCTAAACCTTCACTGCAATCGTTACCATGTGTGACATCACTCTAATTGTGTAACAATAAAATCCATTGCAATTTTTATTGTGACAATGATCTCAGTAAAGTTTTCTGCGTTACATAAAATGAAATACCAGTATCAGGGTAAGCCACTCTAAAAGTAACTCAGGCAGACCCAAAGATATTCATTATTGCTTAAACAAGGATTCAATATGAGAAGCCGCATAGAACAAGCGCTGTCTGAAGCGCCAGCTAAAGTCGCAAAGTTCCTTTCTCCTATTTTGTTAGCGGATGATTTTGATGCAACCCTCTCTTCTGAACAGTTTGCAGAGCTACTCGCTATTTCTGATCTACAAGATGATGAGCTGAGAGTGGCACTGCTTCCCTTCGCCGCGGCTTATTCTTATGCTCCGATTTCAAATTTTTATGTAGGTGCAATTGTTCGTGGCCTGTCAGGAAGACTTTACTTCGGTGCAAACGTTGAAATTTTAGGCGCGCAACTTGGTCAGACCGTACACGCAGAGCAATCAGCGATTAGTCATGCGTGGATGAAAGGCGAACAAGGTATCTTGGACATTACAATCAACTTCAGTCCTTGTGGCCACTGTCGACAATTTATGAATGAATTGACGACAGCTGGTGAGTTGGCGATCCAACTTCCTCAACGTGATGAAAAAAACCTTCAAGAGTATTTGCCTGAATCATTTGGGCCTAGTGATCTCGGTATCGAATCAGGTTTAATGGCAGCCGTTGACCATGGAAAGCGATGTGACGAGTCTGATGAAGTCGTCCTCAAAGCATTAAGTGCGTTGAATAGAAGCTATGCGCCTTACACTCACAATTTAAGTGGTGTTAGCATCAAGCTAAAAAGTGGAAAAGTGTATCAAGGTGCCTATGCAGAAAATGCAGCCTTCAACCCAAGCCTACCTCCACTACAAGTAGCATTGATCCAATTACTTCTTGATGGTGAGTCATTCGATAATATTGCCACAGCAGCACTTGTTGAGATGTCTGAAGGCACAATCAGCCACCTTGCCGATACTCAGTCAACGCTGGAAGCAATCAACCCCGATATCCCTGTATCTTATTTGGCTATCTAATAAGGTGATATTCGCATAAGGCGCTGAGTTAGCGCCTTTATTATTTTCTCACACATCAAAAAATGGGGCGGGATCTACTTCAAGATTACTTGGCGCAATCGCCTTCGCAATTTTATATTGACTGTTCTTGATATCGACGAAACTGACATCAATAAAACGCTTATATTTTCTTGAGTAAAAGCACTTCACTACTGGCTTTAGAGGTTCATCCGCATTCGATGTCCAAACAATGCCAACCCTACCGTCATTCAGTTCGACTAATGCCCCGACTGGATAGACGCCGATACAGTTAATAAACTTATAAACCAAGTCACGATCAAGATGAAATGGCGTTAAACTCAATATGATCTTAAACGCTTCGGCCGAGCTCATTCCTTTCTTGTAACAGCGATCTGCGGTCAATGCATCATAGATATCCACAATGCAGCTCATTCTCCCATGTAATGGTATTTCATCACCCTTGAGCCCCTTCGGGTAGCCATTGCCGTCTAATTTTTCATGATGCATCAGACAAACATCACGACTGATGCTACCTAACCCCTCGACAGTAAAAATAATCTCTTCAGCATAGACTTGATGCAATTTCATATGCTCAAACTCTTCGGGGGTGAGCTTACCAGGCTTGTGCAGAACTTTATCGTCCACCTTAATTTTGCCAACATCATGAATAATACCGCCGATAGCCAGTTGCTTTAGTGTCTCTTTCGGCAAGTCAAGGTGTTTGCCAAAAGTCACCAGTAAAGTAGCGACATTGACTGAATGCTCAAGCAAATACTCGTCTTTACTTCTTAGTGCAGAGACGCAGTGCAAAGCATCGGAATCAATCAATACCGCTTCTATAAGATCATTGGCCCAACCATCTAACTCATCAACATGAATCGACTTATCATCAAACGTCTGATTAAGAATTTTTTGCGCAAGACCTTTGGCTTCACGAATGATTTTTGACGCTTTCTTCTGCTTAGAAAAACGGCTCATGGGCTTGCGTTTAATTGGTGTTGGTGACGACTCTTCGTTCACCTTGGGCTTGGCTTCAACCACAGGTTTAAACACACTCCCTTTAGCAGACAGACTTTTATCTACCCAAGCGAATTTGATCCCATTCTGAACGAGTTGCTGGATGGCTTTCTTAGAAGAAACTCTACCCGCATTTGCCAAATTGACGCGCTTGTTATCTTCGATTGCCGTAACAAACATCCCAACCATTAACGTATCAATCGGAACCTTTATGGAGTTGTTTGGATCGTACTTCATCTATTGACTATGACAACTATTGTGATTTCTGTAGTTTTATAAATTATAATCACAAACTTATCACTTTACTTAAGCATTCACTCTACTGATATGTCACATAATTAAGATTTTTAACGATGCACACTCAATTCACTCTCTTCCGTTCAATACACAAGTCATAACAACCTCATTCGGCAGCATAGAGCAAGTAAAATCATCCACTGAACGTATATAATACATGGTTCTACAGTATCCAGATGTAATTCTCACAGAAAAGGCAAACGTTTGCCTTTTCTGTTTATATCAGTATGATTCGTATCAATTTCAATCTCCATTAATTGTGAAAGGTTATTTATGTTTGGTACTGCTACCCGCAATAACGCGACACGAGTGTTGCTGCTAGGTTCCGGGGAACTTGGAAAAGAAGTTGCGATTGAATGTCAACGTTTAGGCTTAGAAGTCATTGCATGTGACCGATATGAAAATGCTCCCGCCATGCAGGTGGCGCACCGAAGCTACACATTAGATATGCTTGATGGCGAAGCGTTAGAAAAAATTATCACCAAAGAACAACCGGATTACGTTGTACCTGAAATTGAAGCCATAGCCACAGAGAAACTCGTTGAGCTTGAAGCCAACGGATTAAATGTTGTGCCAACAGCAAATGCAACTCGCCTAACAATGAACCGAGAAGGAATACGCCGGCTGGCAGCAGAAGAGCTCAACCTCACCACTTCACCTTACCATTTTGCTAGTACCTATGAAGAATTCACCCAAGCCGTTGAGTCTGTTGGCATCCCATGTGTATGCAAACCAATTATGAGCTCTTCAGGCAAGGGGCAAAGTGTTATTAAATCAGCAGCGGATGTAGAGGCCGCTTGGCAATATGCACAAGAAGGTGGCCGCACAGGTGCAGGACGCGTTATTGTCGAAGGCTTTATTGATTTTGATTATGAGATCACTCTATTAACGGTTAAAGCTATTGATGGTATCCACTTCTGCGCTCCGATTGGACACCGCCAAGAAGACGGTGACTATCGTGAGTCATGGCAACCTCAAGCGATGTCTGATGCTGCGCTATCTGCCGCTCAAGACGCCGCTAGCAAAGTTGTAAATGCGTTAGGAGGCCGAGGTATCTTCGGCGTAGAACTGTTCGTTAAAGGTGACACCGTCATTTTCAATGAGGTCTCCCCTCGCCCGCACGATACTGGCCTAGTCACTCTTATGTCTCAAGACAGTTCTGAATTCGCACTTCATGTCCGCGCATTCACTGGCCTACCTATTTCAGGTATCACCCAGTACGGGCCTACCGCATCAGCGGTAATTTTGGGACAAGGCCAATCCGATAACCTTCAGTTTAAAGGAATGGTAGACGCTCTAGCTGCCCCACAAACTCAACTTCGTTTATTTGGAAAACCTGATATCAATGGACGCAGACGCTTAGGAGTGAGCATTGCTCGTAGAGAGGCCATTGAGCAAGCGATAGAAAGCGCCGTGTCCAGCGCAGATAAGATAAAAATCGTTTATTAAAACAAAAGCCCCTGAGCTTATTCAGGGGCTTTCATCATTAACTTTCTATCAAATACACTTCTTCTGCGAAGCTAGATAAGCCTTTCTTCGCTATCTTAGGATGGTTTTCATCTGCGTCATCACGATACAGTTTAGTGATGCGGTATTCTGAGAATAAAGAGCGTACTTCTGTTTCGGTCACAGAGAATGGAGGACCCGCCATTTCAGCTTGCGGATAATCTAACGTAACTAACAGAATTCTTCCGCCCGGTTTCAGCAGAGATTTAATACGCTGGACGTAATCTGCACGCATTTCTTCTGGCAAAGCGACCAGAGCAGCACGGTCATACACAATCTCAACTGGCTGAACGGGCGCGGTAAAGATGTCGCCAGTGTAAACAGACAGCTCATCAAACTGATACAATTCGTGCTGACCATTTACAGGGATCACCGTAGGCGTATAAAAATGTTCAGCAAAAAATGAACGTACTGCAATTTTGCTTAGTTCCACTCCCTGAACATCTTCATGCTTGGTCGCTAACCAGACTAGATCTTCCGTTTTACCACACAGAGGGACAAACACTTTATCTTCTCTGCTCGGTTTGGTTTCGGACCAATACTGAACCAGCAGCGGGTTTACATCTTCTAAGTGAAAACCGATTTGGTTTGATGCCCATTTACTGTGCCAAAATTCTGGATCTTTCATTTTTATTCCCTACCTGACGTGACTGCCTCATAGCCTATACGAAAGCGTTTCTCAGTGGTATCCCTCAAGCTTTATAAACCGTTCAGATTGGGTTCAGATAAAGCGTTTATACTGATTTACAAATTGAGAATGAACCATAAGGGAATCGGGCACTCAAACAAATTGAGAGTTAGCTCATACAATTACATCACAAGGATATTCCTACATTGTAATTATCGGACTAGCCCTCATATATAAATTAGAGATTGGTATGCCTTGGTTGTTGAATCTTTTCTTACACCATTTACCCAAGACGCTACGAATCTAAGGAGAGTGAATGAGCCTATTTTTGCGAACTACGGCCCTGATGCTTTTAATGCTCAGCCGCGCGCCAGCTTTCGCCGCTATTCCAACAGCACCCGGTAGTGAGGAAAATCGTTCGACTAACCAGAACGAAGTTTGTTCCAAAGCATTCAAACACAACCTGAGTGGCCTGTATGGCATCCAATCCACACCAACAACTCCACTTCAACCCTACTCTGACTTCGACATTCTATACAGCAAAGCACACCAAGCTCAGGCTGAGCTAGAAATGATCTGTAAGAGCACTGCAATGCTAACTTCAACAAACGCCCACTTTGCAGGTGTGAAATCTGCAGAGCGAGCAAAGCAAAAGATCGCCTATGAACTTGATGGTGATGCTGAGCGTATTACTGACCTTGCCCGTGCAACGATTGTTGCCGATGACATCGAAGGCTTGATGTCAGCTTACGAAGTGTTGAATCGTGAAACCACTGTGGTAAAAGTAAAAAACCGCTTTAAGAAACCTGGGGCTTCAGGCTATCGTGACCTAAATCTATTGGTCCAGCTTCCAAAGACCAACTTGATTGCTGAAGTCCAGCTACACCTTAAAGCCATTGCCGATGTAAAAAGTGGTCCAGAGCATGACTTGTACGAACGTATTCAGAAAATTGAACGTCAAGCGGCTTCAGAAGGCCGCCACATCAGTGAGTTTGAATTCGCTCAGATTAAGTCAATGCGAGCTCAGTCGAAAGCGCTTTACCAAGAAGCATGGCAACCTTATATTACCACCCATCTAAGTGCTGCCTAGGCCTAACTAAATGCGACAGCCCCTTATTATTGAAGGGGCTTCTTTTCAAGGACGATGATGACCTCACAGCAACAAGCGTATCTAAACGAATACCTCACCACACTCACACCTCAACAGCGAGAAGCGATACCAGACACCATCGCTGAATATTTTTGCGCTGACGAGTTTAATGCCAACCAATGCGCCAAATTGATTAGCGAAGGTACAAAGCGAGCGTCCTGTAGCTTGAAACAAGGCTATGATATTGAACAAGAACCTCTTCCTCAGGTAGGTCGCATTACAGTGGTGCTTAACTGGCAGCAAGAGCCGGTTTGTATCATTCGCCTAACAGAAGTTTCTATCTGCCCTTTCGATCAAGTAACTGAAGAGTTTGCCCGCTCAGAAGGAGAAGGTGACCTGAGCTATGAATGGTGGCGTGACGCGCACATTAGATTCTTTACTCAGTACGCTGGTGAGATTGGTGCCAAATTCGATTTACAGTCCGAATTGGTACTAGAACGATTCGAAAAAGTGTATCCGCTGTAAAGCTCCCCCAGACCGACTGCTGAGAGTTAGCCAGACGTCCCTCAGCACATATCCGATCATAAATTCGGCACATGGTAAAACCATAAACTATCCTTTTATCAGTGACATAAGAATAAGAAATGAATCTATGATCCTTTGCAGACAGTTTTTTCTCTCTCTCATTCCTCTGGTAATAGTTAACGCTGCGTGGGCACAAATCGACTACGGACCAGTGCAAAGCTATACACAATCGCCTTTCCATACCAACAGTTTGTCCCCTCAGCTCCGCTCTGGATTTTCAATGGATGAAGACGATATCGAGGTCTATGGTACCGGCACTATTTCAAGTATTTGGGCTGTCACTCCGGATTACGAGTTAGACTACTACCAAAATCAGATTGCCGTTGGTGGGAAATGGCAGTTCTCTTCAGAATGGCAATTAGAGCTAAGCTATCGCTGGAACTATGCTGGCAATAACCACCTAGATCGATTAACCATTGCGTTTCACGATTGGGTTGGCATTGACCAAAATGGCCGAGAGGATGTGGACAACGACCGCTTTGTGATCAATATGCCTGAATATGGCATAGAGTTGGAAGACTTCCGTGGAGAAAGCCTAAGCCACGCGATCACCAGTTACATGCAATACCAATTTATCAATAAAGAGCATCACGGGCTTTCAGTCGGGGCATCTCTTTACTACAACGACACCAAACATGGCATTTTCAGTTCTTCAGAATTCGAACAAGGTATTCAGCTAAACTACGGCTATCGCCGCGATAAACACTCTCTAGACACCCTACTTGCGATTACTTTTCGCAATACACCAACAGTATTCAAAGATATGCCCTATCGCTCTAGCACCTGGACGGTTGGAGCTAGCTATCGCTACCAGCTATTGGAAAGGCACCATCTTATTGGGCAAATCGCTTTTCATGAGGGCGTATCAGATGGGGAGGATGAATTTTCCAAGCCGTCGACCGAATTCACCTTTGGCTATCGTTACCAGATGGAAAACTCAGCCATTGAATTGACCGCAGTGGAAAACATGTTTAACGCAGATAACAGTACCGACATCGCCTTTGGAATAGGATATCGGTACCGCTTTGGGGGCTCAGATAACCAAGCTTAAACTGAAAGCACTCGGCTAACCGCAGAGCTGATTTCAGCATCGCTGGCGTTAAGGCTCAGAGAGAAAGAAACGTACTGGTCACCTCGCATGCTAAGCGAACGGTCAACTTCTGCTAAACAATGCATAACACTGCCATCAAGGATGAATGACAATTCTATTTCTTTCTTGTTGATGAAGCCATTGTTGCGGAATTCTATCTCCTGATAGCAACCAGATTTAGATGAGAAGTTACTGCCTCGCAAATACCCTTTTTCCACATCGGCCTTGACCATTGCAAAGCCAGCCTGCTCTATCGCCGAAATTACTTTAGAAGCCACCGGTAATGCTTTCACTTCAACAAAGTCACGATCTTTAGGATCGATCGCGAAATCAATATCTAATGCTGTTTCTACCCAAACATGACACTGATTCTTCATTGCATTCAGCGCCGTAATCGGTGTTTCATCATCTAACTTAAATTCGAAAGGAACCTGTTTATTTTCCTGCGGCTGAATAGTGAAAGGTTGTACTGCCTGAAGGCTACCAATGGTGAAACTCTGATAGCTAGCACCGTTATCATTCTCAACTTTGACCTCAGTACAGAGTTTAAGATTAATAGCGTCAATTTGCTGCTCAACATCGCCCCCTTGAATATGGACAACACCTTTCAGAGTTTCTCCCTGAAAAACAGACATACTCTCAAGAATCGTATCTACTTTCGCAGCTCCAATACCCAGTGACGCTTTTAACTTACCAAACATAAGGTTTCCTTTTACTTTCTATGTCGTTATCGTGTCTGATTAACATGTCGTGTTAATCAGCCGCAAGTCCTTTCTCTGAATAATGCGTCAACCATCATTTGAACGATTAATCCGTAACCAGAGTTGCAATTTAATGGCAAATGAATCACCATTTGTATAGTCAATTAGGTAATTATTAAGTAATTATGAGCCAATCGCCATTATATCTTCAAATAAAACAATATATTACTGACAAAATCGATTCCGGATATTGGCCTGTGGGTCATCGTATATCGACTGAACTGGAGCTAACAGAACAGTTCGAAGTTAGCCGGATGACAGTCAATAAAGCAATTCGTGATCTAGTCGCTGAAGGTAAGCTTCAAAGGCGGCCTAGGCTCGGCACATTTGTTTGTGCACCAGATGATAAAGCAGAGTCTCCATTACTGGATATTCAAAATATTGCCGAAGAAGTGAAGCTACGTGGTAAAACCTACTCTAGCAAAGTGATTAAGCAAGCCTCGATGCTCGCCGACGAAACTGTTGCAATAAAGTTAGGAGTGATGTTGAACAGCCCGATTTTCTATAGTGAAATCATTCACTTTGAAGATAATTCTCCTATTCAATATGAACTTCGCTGGGTTAATAGCACTTATGCGCCTGATTATCTTGAACAAGACTTTACCCAAATCACCCCAAACCAGTACCTATCCGAAAATTGCCCACTAAGTGCTATCGAACATACCGTTGAAGCCATCGTTGCAGATGATGAGGTGCGTAATGCCTTGAGACTCGGGGCTAATGAACCTTGCCTGCTACTGAACAGAAGGACATGGAGCCAAGATAAGCTCGTGAGTTCTGCATTGCTTTACCACCCGGGCACTCGCTACAAATTAAGCTCCAAAATATTACTCAGTTAAAGCATTTCATACTTTTTACTGATCACATTTTTGCAACAAGCCACTTGATCAATTGTTATACCTGAATAATTATTTGTATATACATTTGAACTTATGGACTCAACTACATGCTTGGAAGCGCTTCTTCATCCTTAAAAACCGACAGCCAAGAGTTGCTGCTAACTAATGCACGACTGGTCTCTATGGTCGCTGGATCGCAAGGGTATTCCGTTTCAGAACCAAGTAGCCTTCTTATTAAGGGTGGAAAGATCGCGCAAATCGGTGGCTCCGAGCTTTCTTGCACCAACTCTTATGATTGTAACCACCAGTTGGTCACACCTGGGTTTGTTGATTGCCACACTCACCTAGTCTATGCAGGCAATCGCGCCAATGAGTTTGAAATGCGTCTTAATGGTGTCCCATACCCGGAGATTGCCAAGCAAGGTGGCGGTATTCTATCAACCGTTCGTGCAACTCGAGAAGCGAGTGAAGAAGCTTTAATTAACCTCGCACTGCCACGATTGGACGGTTTAATTCGAACTGGTGTTACATCAGTAGAAGTAAAGTCGGGTTACGGTCTGACTGTAAAAGATGAGATCAAAATGCTACGTGCAGCAAAAGCACTAGAAGAGCACCGTAAAATTCGAATCACCACAACATTACTCGCAGCACATGCCCTTCCTCCAGAATATGCCGGTAAAGCGGATGACTACATTAAATTGGTGTGTGACGAAATTATTCCTCTTGTCGCAGAAGAGAAACTAGCCACCAGCGTCGATGTATTCTGTGAATCGATTGGCTTCAACTTGGAACAAACCGAAAAAGTATTCGCTGCTGCCAAACAATATGGTCTGCATGTAAAAGGTCATACTGAGCAACTGTCTAACTTAGGTGGCACAGCCCTAACCGCTCGCTATCAAGGACTGTCAGCAGATCATATTGAATATCTCGATGAAGAAGGCGTAAAAGCACTCGCCCAATCTAGAACGGTTGCCACGCTGCTACCTGGGGCGTTTTACTTCTTACGAGAAACCCAGCTACCACCCATTGAGCTGCTTCGTCAACACAATATTCCAATGGCAATAGCAACGGATCTTAACCCGGGCACCTCGCCTTTCTCAGATTTGACTATGATGATGAATATGGGCTGTACACTTTTTGGCCTAACACCTGAGGAAACATTGCGTGGCGTGACTTGCAATGCTGCTCACGCGCTAGGCTTCGGTGACAGCCGAGGGCAAATTCAGCTGGGCTATGATGCTGATCTTGCTATTTGGGATGTGAGCCACCCTGCCGATTTCAGTTATCAGCAGGGTTTGTCACGCTTGTCTGCTCGTGTGGTAAACGGAGAACTGGAATATGTCTAATCTACCAACGACTAACCAGGATTTTCACTGGCAAGGACGCCATGACGCTGAAGATGGTGCGATGGGAAAACGCGTCCATCACGTTATCAAACAGCTGCAAGTACAGGATCTCGAACCTTATCGAAACGCTGTGAGCGTCTTGGGCTTCGCCTGCGATGCAGGTGTTGCGCGAAACAAAGGTCGCGTCGGCGCTAAAAAAGCACCTGATTTGATTAGACGAGCACTTGCCAACATGGCTTGGCACAAAGAAAGCGCACTTATCGATTTAGGTAATGTCGTCTGTGAAGATGACTTGCTGGAACAATACCAATCAGAATGTGCCGATGTCATCGCCGCAGCGCTTCGCTCTACTCCAGTTATCACACTAGGCGGCGGTCATGAAGTGGCTTGGGCTTCCTTTCAAGGACTTGCACGCTACTTCGAGTACCTCAACCCAGTAACGCCGCCTAAGATTGGTATCATCAACTTTGATGCTCACTTTGATTTACGTGCGTTTGAAAGCAATAACGCCGACGTAAAGCCCAGCTCTGGGACACCATTTAATCAAATTTATGATTACTGCCAAAAGCATGACTGGCCGTTCCATTACGCCTGCCTAGGTGTCAGCAGAGCCAGTAACACGCAAGCCTTGTTTGAGCGAGCCAAAGAGCTCAACGTGTGGTTCGTCGAGGACAAAGATCTCGCGCATTTAAACCACATCTATCATCTGACCCAGTTGCAGCATTTCATCGATAATTGCGATTACATCTATCTCACCATCGATCTTGATGTCTTCCCTGCTGCGACAGCTCCGGGCGTCAGTGCCCCTGCCGCCAGAGGCGTCAGTATGGATACGTTAGCACTCTTTTTAGACCGAATTTTACACTACAAACAGAAGTTGGTTATTGCCGACATCGCTGAGTACAACCCTACTTATGACGTTGACAGTCAGACGGCGCGGTTAGCTGCAAGGCTTTGTTGGGATATCGCTAACGCCTTTTCCGAAAAATAGAAAAACCAGAAAGGAAAGCGACTAGATTGCGTGAGAGCTTTGCTCTTGCGCCAGCCGCTTTCAACCTGAAAACGTGAAATACAAGGAGTCTTACCATGACGGAACGCCAAGTAGAAGATATGCGTCTCGATACTAC
Organism: Vibrio coralliilyticus; assembly: GCF_024449095.1. Taxonomy (NCBI): domain Bacteria; kingdom Pseudomonadati; phylum Pseudomonadota; class Gammaproteobacteria; order Vibrionales; family Vibrionaceae; genus Vibrio; species Vibrio coralinecrosis. Next base: position 1,452,699 of record NZ_CP024627.1, on the reverse strand, counting down.
CCGCACCATTCGTGCCCCACATGGCACGGATCTGAGAGCAAAATCTTGGCTGACTGAAGCCCCGCTTCGCATGTTAATGAACAATCTGGATCCTGACGTCGCTGAGCATCCTCATTCGCTGGTTGTGTACGGTGGTATTGGCCGTGCAGCGAGAAACTGGGAATGTTTTGACAAGATTGTTGAAGTTTTAGAGCGTTTGGAAGACGACCAAACCTTGCTGGTTCAGTCTGGTAAACCTGTTGGTGTATTCCCGACACACAAAAATGCACCACGTGTTCTTATTGCAAACTCAAACCTAGTACCGCATTGGGCGAACTGGGAGCACTTTAATGAGCTGGATAAAGAAGGCTTGATGATGTACGGCCAGATGACCGCTGGTAGCTGGATATACATCGGTTCACAGGGCATTGTTCAAGGCACTTATGAGACGTTTGTTTCTGTTGCGAAGAAGCACTTTGATGGTAAAGCAAACGGACGTTGGATTCTAACCGGTGGCCTTGGCGGCATGGGCGGCGCTCAACCTCTGGCTGGCACCATGGCGGGCTTCTCTATGATCGCGGTTGAGTGTGACGAGTCTCGTATCGATTATCGTCTACGTACAGGCTACGTTGACAAAAAGGCCACCAGCTTAGATGAAGCACTGGCAATCATTTATGAATCTGAAGAGCCTGTGTCTGTCGGCCTACTAGCAAACGCGGCAGATGTATTCCCTGAGCTGGTTGAGCGCAACATCACGCCAGATGTCGTGACAGACCAAACTTCAGCACACGACCCACTCAACGGTTACCTTCCAATTGGTTGGTCGATGGAACACGCAGCCGATATGCGTAAGCAAGATGAAGCCGTTGTTGTCAAAGCAGCCAAAGAATCGATGGCGATTCAAGTTAAAGCGATGCTTGAGCTTCAAGAACGCGGTGCAGCGACTCTAGATTACGGCAATAACATCCGTCAAATGGCCCTAGAAGAAGGCGTAGATAACGCGTTTGACTTCCCGGGTTTCGTTCCAGCTTATATTCGCCCACTCTTCTGTGAAGGTATTGGTCCATTCCGCTGGGCTGCACTATCCGGTGACCCAGAAGATATCTACAAAACCGATCAGAAAGTCAAAGAGTTAATCCCTGACAACCCACACTTGCACAACTGGCTAGACATGGCTCGCGAGCGTATTCAGTTCCAAGGCCTACCTGCTCGCATTTGTTGGGTTGGATTGAAAGATCGTGAGCGTCTAGGTCAAGCATTCAATGAAATGGTCAAAAATGGCGAACTTAAAGCGCCGGTTGTCATAGGTCGTGACCACCTAGATTCAGGTTCAGTAGCCAGCCCTAACCGTGAAACAGAAGGCATGATTGACGGTTCTGATGCCGTGTCAGATTGGCCTCTGCTGAATGCTCTGCTAAATACAGCAGGTGGTGCTACTTGGGTTTCACTCCACCATGGTGGCGGTGTAGGAATGGGCTTCTCTCAACATTCTGGTATGGTTATTTGTTGTGATGGCAGCGATGATGCGTCTGAGCGAATTGCTCGCGTTCTTCACAATGACCCAGGCACAGGCGTGATGCGTCATGCAGATGCTGGCTATGATATCGCCAAGCAATGCGCAGCAGACCAAGGGCTCGACCTACCTATGCTCAATGAAGAGCTGAAGAAGCTTAAGTAAGCAAACCTGAAGAAAGGAAAGACAAAGATGTTAAATTTAACGCTAAAGCCGGGAAATATTAGCTTAAAAGAACTCCGTCAGGTGAGTCGCTCTCCTGCAAGATTGACTCTGGATCCAGAAGCCATTCCTGCTATCGATGAAAGCACTAAAGTGGTTGAACAAGTGATCGCCGAAGACCGCACTGTCTACGGTATCAACACCGGCTTTGGTCTGCTTGCTAACACTCGTATTGCCCCAGAAGATCTCGAAACGCTGCAAAAGAGTATCGTACTGTCGCACGCGGCCGGTATCGGCGAGTTCATGTCAGATGAAACGGTTCGTCTGATGATGGTACTCAAGATCAACAGCCTTGCTCGCGGTTTTTCCGGTATTCGCCTTAAAGTCATTCAGGCGCTGATTGATCTAGTGAACTCTCAAGTCTATCCATGTGTGCCACAAAAAGGCTCTGTCGGCGCTTCTGGTGACCTGGCGCCACTGGCGCACATGAGTACCGTATTACTCGGTGAAGGTCAGGCTCGCCACAACGGTAAGATCATCTCAGGTCTGGAAGCGATGAAAGTCGCTGGCCTTGAACCAATCACACTTGCGCCTAAAGAAGGCCTTGCGCTGCTTAACGGCACTCAAGCATCGACTGCCTTTGCGCTCGAGGGCTTGTTTGCGGCTGAAGATCTGTTTGCTTCTGCGACCACCTGTGGCGCAATGTCTGTAGAAGCGGCACTGGGAAGCCGTCGTCCATTCGACCCTCGTATTCACCGCGTGCGTGGTCATCGAGGCCAGATGGACGCTGCACTGGCGTACCGCCACGTTTTGGACGCCAATAGTGGAATCGGTGACTCACACACAGGTTGTGAGAAAGTTCAGGATCCATACTCGCTGCGCTGTCAGCCTCAAGTTATGGGCGCGTGTTTACAACAAATCCGTAACGCCGCAGACATTCTGGAGGTGGAAGCCAACTCTGTCTCTGATAACCCTCTGGTTTTCGCTGAAGACGGTGACATCATCTCCGGTGGTAACTTCCATGCTGAGCCTGTCGCCATGGCAGCGGATAACCTAGCTTTAGCCATTGCTGAGATTGGCAGTCTCTCTGAGCGTCGTATGGCACTTTTGATCGACAGCGCATTGAGTAAGCTACCACCTTTCTTAGTCGACAACGGCGGTGTTAACTCAGGCTTTATGATTGCTCAGGTCACTTCCGCTGCATTAGCAAGTGAAAATAAAACGCTGGCTCACCCTGCGTCTGTTGATAGCTTACCAACATCGGCAAACCAAGAAGATCATGTCTCGATGGCAACCTTTGCTGGGCGCCGTCTGCGTGAGATGGCAGAGAATACTCGCGGCATTTTAGCGGTTGAGTATCTTGCGGCCGCTCAGGGAATAGACTTCCGTGCTCCAAACAAGTCGTCTGCGAAAGTCGAAGAAGCAAAACAGATCTTGCGTGAGAAAGTACCGTTCTACGATAAAGACCGTTACTTTGCGCCAGACATTGAGCAAGCAAACAGTTTACTCAAGCTTGCCGTGCACAATCATCTGATGCCAGATTCGATTTTACCTAGTCTCTGAACACTGTTTGTAGGGCTCCAATTCGGAGCCCTTTCTTGAATTTATCGTCATAATTCAGTAATAACTCCACTGGATGGACCATTCAAAAAGAATCGTCATATATAATCCATCTCAGTTTTGGCTATTTACCGTAAATTATGTTTTTAAAACCATATTTTTCTAACAACGACAAGCAGTTCCAGTTCACTCGTCAGCAAGCAAGCCATTTTGCAAAGATGGTTGCGGGCGACTTCAACCCAATTCACGATGAAGACAACAAGCGCTTCTGCGTTCCGGGCGACCTGCTTTTCGCTGTCTTGTTACAGAAAGAAGGCGTTAGCCAGAAAATGCGTTTTGATTTCTCAGGTATGGTCAGTGATGGTGTTGCTCTGCACATTGAAAACAAGTGTGACAAAGAAGCCGCTGTTGTTGACGAAAGCGGTAAAGAATACCTCCACATGAACCGCGAAGGCGAAGTGAATCGTGATGCCGCATTTATTGAGCATGTCGTAACAAATTACGTTCAGTTCTCAGGCATGAACTTTCCACACATCATGGTTCCATTAATGGAAGAACAGCAGATGATGATCAACTGCCAGCGCCCATTAGTCATTTACGAGAGCATGGAAGTGGAGTTCACTCGTTTAAATCTCTCACATCCAGAAGTCGAGTTTGCAGGCGCAACGTTTGATGTTGAAGGCAAACGTGGTGTCGTCACCTTAAATTTCGACTTTAAAGAAGGCGACGAGGTTGTCGGTAAAGGTGTTAAGCGCATGGTTGCGAGTGGTTTGAAGCCATACAACCAAGAAGACATCGACGGCTTAGTGGCTCGCTTTAACGAGCGCAAAGAGGCATTCTTAGCGCAGTTCAACAAAGCGGCATAGCCACTCTGATTTCTAAAAAGAACCCCGCACATATGAGCGGGGTTCTTTTATATCCAGCGTCTGACACGTTGCTTGTAGTCTAAATAAGCGGCTCCAAAAAGCTCTTCAAGGGCGCGCTCTTCAGGACGAATTTGAAATCGATTCATATATAGAACAAATCCGAAAGCGAACACAATACACAACAAGTTTTGTTGCCAGTAAGCGAAACCAAACAGCAACAAAAACAGCCCCAAATACATTGGGTTTCTTGAGTAAGCAAAGACACCACTATCCACGATCTTTGAAGCTTCTTTGACGTTGACTGGATTGACAGTCGTATTCGCTTTGCGAAACTCATAGACGCCAGATAGCCCAACAAACACTGAAATAACGAAGCACGCCAATAAAACTATCCAAGGTAGTGGCAAACCAATTGAAAAAGTGTGGAACTCATGGCCAATATGATTCATCAACACTCCAATAAGGATAAACAGCGCGACAGGTGGGATTTTTCTTTCTAACTTTTCCATAATCGTCAAGAGCTTTGCAGGTGTTCATAAAAAATAGCCCAGCTTTCAACGCTGGGCTAGGTCTAATCACACAATTTGCAGTAGCGCCTGTAAAGGATGCTTCACTTTGACTCCCTCAAAGCGCTTGACCTGACTTCGGCAGGAGTAGCCTGTTATCAGGCAACGATCTTTTGGCAATTGTTCTAGTTGAGGCTTCCAGCTCAGCCCGTAAATGTTTTTCGACATCTGCAATTTATCAACTTCATGGCCGAACGTTCCTGCCATACCACAGCAGCCAACAGGTACCGTATTCAAGCGAGAACCAAAGTGCGAGAATATTGCTCCCCACTCTTTCTCTGCGTTTGGCATTTTGGTTTTCTCTGTACAGTGAGCCAGAAGATACCAAGGTTCTTCTTCACTCGTACCAAAGGTCTCGAACTCACCCAACCTAGGTTGCAGCCATTCATGAACCGTCAGCACTTCGAAGTCACCACGCTTATCGCCAAGCACTTCGTTGTATTCATCGCGATAGCAGAGCACCAATGCGGGGTCGACACCAACCATAGACACTTCTAGATCGGCCACTTGTTGTAAGAACATCGCTGTGCTCTTAGCACTTTTGGCAAAACGCTGTAAGAAACCTTTCACGTGCTGAGCCTTACCATTAGGTTTGAAAGGCAGCAAAACAGGCGTTTTACCAAGTTTAGTCAACAACTTAGCAAAGTCTTCCACCACTTCAGCATCGTAGTAGCTGGTAAATGGGTCCTGTACGATCACCACATGGTTCGCTTTATCTTCTTTCGACAAAGCCGCCAGGTATTGCAGATCAAAAGGTTGATGATGCTGTAATCGCGACTTGAGTGTTGGCACCGACATGAATGGCGCATCGGTATAACCTACCGCAGAAGCCGTGAGATTTTGGACCCATTTTTGGTTGAGGACACCATTAACTAACTTAGGTGCTTTCGCCATGATCGGTAATACTGATTCTATATTCGCAACCAGATAGTCCTTTGCTGGACGCTGATAACGCGAGTAATAGATATTGAGGAACCTTGAACGGAAGCTTGGTACATCGACTTTAATCGGGCATTGGCTGGCACAAGCTTTACAGGCTAGACAGCCATTCATCGCTTCGTAGACTTCATGGGAAAAGTCATACTCATGACGCTTGTTTAACGAATTACGCACTCTGTCCAGCATTGACTTGATGGATGACGTTTCTTCTAAAGCCTGCTTCTCCAAATCGAGAATATCCACACCCTGCTCTGTAAGCTGACGCAGCCACTCCCGAACCAAGCCAGCACGACCTTTAGGAGAGTGGCGACGATCTGCCGTCACTTTCATCGAAGGACACATTGGCGAAGATGTATCGTAGTTAAAACAAAGACCGTTACCGTTACATTCCATCGCCTGCTTAAAGCTGTCTCGCACTTCAACGTCGATCTGGCGATCAAAGTAGCCGCGCTTTGTATCTGTGACTTTGACTAGTTCTTCTTGGCTCTCTAGTGGTGTGCAGATCTTACCTGGGTTCATCTTGTTGTGAGGGTCAAACGCCGCTTTAACTCTTCTCAACTCAGTAAACAGCTCGTCACCAAAGAACTCAGGGCCATATTCTGAGCGGTAGCCTTTGCCGTGTTCTCCCCACATTAAACCACCATATTTGGCGACGAGCTTAACGACTTCGTCAGACACTTCATGCATCAAGGCTTCTTGCTTAGGATCGCACAAATCTAACGCAGGTCGAACATGAAGAACGCCTGCATCAACGTGACCAAACATACCGTAGCTGAGAGATTTGGAATCCAGTAGCTCTCGGAACTCAACAATAAAGTCAGCAAGGTTTTCAGGCGGGACACAAGTGTCTTCTGCAAATGCGACAGGCTTAGCTCTTCCTTTCGCTGCACCAAGCAAACCAACCGCTTTTTTACGCATGTTGTAGATACGACCAATACTGGCCACATCACTGCACACCTGATAACCGATAATGCCCGCTTGCTCGGCTTCCATCATTTGATCCAAACGTTTGGTCAGCGCCTCGACCTGCTGCTCAACTTCCTCAACATCTTGGCCTGCATACTCCACCATGTTGATGCCTTGCATATCTTTACCGGGCACATCGGTCAGCAAATCACTGACGGTATGCCAAACAATGTCTTGCTTAGCTAAATTGAGTACTTTTGAGTCGATGGTTTCTACTGAAAGCGCATTGGCTTCAACCATAAATGGGGCGTTACGCAGTGCGGAATCAAAACTGTTGTATTTCACGTTCACTAACGTGCGAGCTTTAGGGATTGGAGTGAGGTTAAGCTTAGCCTCCGTAATAAATGCCAAAGAGCCTTCCGCGCCACATAATACTCGAGTTAAATCGAAGCTCTGTGTCTCTTCATCAATGGCATTCTTTAAGTCATAACCCGTTAGAAAGCGATTGAGAGGGGGAAATTTCGCATTGATTTGCTCACGCTTGCTACGACAAACTTGCTCTGTGACCTGCAATGCTTGGTATGCGTACTCTCCCTCCTGAGGACGACCTTGTGACATATCCGACTCAAACACTGAACCATCAGCAAAAACGGCTTGTAAAGACAATACGTGATCAGACGTTTTTCCGTATTTCAGGGAGCCTTGTCCGGAAGCATCAGTATTGATCATACCGCCTAGAGTCGCACGGTTACTGGTCGAAAGATCAGGCGAGAAGAAATAGCCATAAGGCCTGATAACATCGTTTAACTGATCCTTCACCACACCAGTCTGAACGCGTACCCAACCTTCCTTCTCATTGATTTCCAGCACCTTGTTCATATGGCGTGATAAATCCACCACGATACCCTTGGTCAGCGACTGACCATTGGTGCCAGTGCCTCCACCACGCGGTGAAAACGTAATACGCTCATATTGAGATTGGGTACTGAGTCTGCCAATGAGGACAACATCTTGAGTAGACTTAGGGTGAACGACTGATTGAGGGAGTTGTTGGTAAACACTATTGTCCGTCGCGACAGCCAAGCGGCTAGAGTATTGACTTTCGATGTCTCCGGTAAAACCCGATTGTCTGAGATCTTCTAAAAAACTGAGTACGACGGGATCAACATCAGATTGAGAGTGTAATCTTGGTAACATTTGCTTCCTGCCCCTACTGCGCTGATCCTATCAGCATTGGGTTCAATATAATGAGTAATATTTTTTTGATTTTCGTCACTTTACAACATTTGAAAGGGTGAATAAAACAGAAATGCAATGTCAGAATGGCACTAATTGCAATTCTTATCCACACTTAGTAATTATACCTAAAATTAGTAAGTGTCTTTCATGAGCGAATCATCAATGAAAAAAAATAAAGTCATTACCACAGAAGATATCCTTTTAAAGCTTTGCCAGTCCGTATCGAGTGTGCTGACTTCAGCAACCAGTTCTGATATCAGCTATTCCGCTATGGTACAAAAAATCACCAAAACGAGTCTCAAACCTGACTTCGGTTGTTTTGTACTGTTTGATGGTGGTTTCTCTGGGCTGGTTGTCATCAACTTTACTTCAAAAGCCGCTTTGGAGATTTATACCAATTACATGCGCAACATGGGTATGCCTGAGGAAGAATTAGCCGTCCTACATACTTCAGATGAGGTAGGTGATGTGCTTGGAGAGCTAATGAACCAGTTGGTCGGTGACTTCACCAACCAAGTAAGAAAAGCCCTGCAAACACATATTACGCAGAACCAACCTAAGATGCTGACGCTGAATAAGCAAGTCATCCTTTCCGTTGACACTAACTTAGACCGCCCTCAGGCTCGCCGTGTGACCTTCTCAACCGAAAACGGCAACATTTTCTACCTTGAGCTTGCTATGGACAAAACGGAGTTCATTCAACTAGAAGAATTTGAAACTCACGAAGATGAAACACCAGATTCGATTCTTGAACAAGCACAACAAAAGCTGAAATCTAAGAAAGAATCGCCAAAAGAACAGGCCGATAACGGCAACGATTTGTTAGATGAGCTAGGTATCTAATCTTTCTCAACCAAATCTGACTAAGCCGCTGTAATTTCAGCGGCTTTTTATTTTTGAATATATGGTTTCAAAACAAAATTTATCCTCTGGCAAGCCAAGAGTTTCGTTTTGATGTCAGAAGCGTTAAAATGGTCGACTTTGTAAAAATCAGTGAGATTTTCTGTTGTCGATGGATAAACAAAAAGCCCTCAAAAAAATTGCTAAGTGTTTAGAACTTGGTAACTCAGCCAATGTTAATGAAGCGGCGAACGCGATAAAAATGGCGCATCGCCTCATGCTCAAATATGGCTTAGATAAAGATGACATTGAATTCATCAAAATGGGCAAAACTAAATCGACAAACTTACTGCCTTCTAACATTAGCTCTACCCTACTCCGTATTATTCGCGGGATTAATACCAAATTTGGTGTAGAAGCCGTCTTAACCAACCACAAAGGCCTCAAGCGTGCTGAATTCATTGGTGAGGCTGATCGCGCCATCTTTGCAGCTTTTGCATTCGATATCATCTATCGTGAGATGAATGAGCAAACAGGTAAGTTTCGCAACAGCTTTGCGGGTACAGGCACGTCTACTGGTGAGGTATCTCGTCGGGTCAATTCCTTCGTTTCGGGTTGGGTTGAAGGGGCGCTTGAGAAACTACCGATCATCAGCCCTGATGATGACTCAAATAAAAAAATCGACGACTATATCGATAAAGAATTCAAAAACATTGATCGCGAAACGTTCAAAAAGCAACTTCGCGAAGCAATGAAAAACCTCACAGAAGACTATGAAGTCGGCCTAAAGAAAGGTCGTTCAGTCTCAGTCAGTCGTCCAATTGACGGGGCCCAAGCCCCTAAAATGCTACGATAAACTCTCCCCTCTCTTAAATTAGCTTGGCTGAATTCTCACCAGTTACGTTCAGCCAACGTTAACATTCAGTCAATTGATATATAATTAATTGACATAACAAACACTAGAGGGTTAATTCTACTCCCGTATAAGTCCACAGGTCAGTTTTGACTTATGCTGACAATGAAAGTGAAAGAATACATGGAGATGTTTTCGTGAAAAAAATGACTTTAGCACTTGCGGTAGCGATCGCACTCACTGGCTGTCAAGCAACACAGCGCCAGAATGCGACCACCGGTGAATCCGAAACAAATTCAGCTACCAAAGGGGCACTGCTCGGCGCTTTGACAGGCGCTGCAGTTGGGTTAGCGACAGGTGATGATGCAACAGAGCGCCGACAACATGCACTAATAGGTGCTGCCGGAGGAGCCGCCGTCGGCGGTGGTGTAGGTTACTATTTTGATCAACAAGAAGCGGCTCTTAGAAAAGAGTTGCTCAATTCAGGTGTTCAGGTTGAGCGTGTTGGTGAAAATCAGTTATTGCTTCGTATGGAAAATGGTATCGGATTCCAAACCAACTCGTACAACCTAGACCCTAGCATCCACAATACCCTACGCGGCGTGGCTAAGATTCTGGTTGAGTATCCAGATACCAGCTTAGTCATTGAAGGACATACCGACAGCACAGGTAGCGATACGACTAACCAGGTATTATCTGAACGCAGAGCTGAGTCTGTTCGCTCTTATCTATTATCACAAGGTGTTGCGGCTGGCCGCGCGATTGCACGAGGCAACGGCGAACGCTTCCCGCTATGCTCGAACAGCACTTCAGACGGTCGAGCTTGCAATCGAAGAGTAGAAATTAAGATTCTACCTCTTAAGGATTCTATCGATGAAAATGGCTTCTCTAGAAGCCATTTTTTTATTTGTTAGATAAATACATTACACTATAGATCAGGTAAGTCATTTTTAATGGTTTGGGGAATATCTTGAAATTTATCAGCCTTTTATTGTTAATGCTCTCCCCAATCACCTTGGCCGAGTCTATCGAAGTTTTAACGAATAAAGCTCAAAGCAATGACGTAGAAGCACAGATACAACTAGCCAACCAATACCTTAAGGGTAAAGATGTTCAACCCTCACAAGAAGACGCACTCTACTGGCTTGAACAAGCAGCCAACAACGGCAGCACTGAAGCTGCAGTACAACTCGCCTCTCTTTATCTTCAAAATGAGACTAAAGATACCCAGGAAGCCATATATTGGCTCACTAAACTCGCTGTATCCGGAAATACCCAAGCTCAATTCAATCTGGGCAAGGTTTACGAGAACATGCCTGACTCACCTGAAAATTTGGATCTAGCCGAAGTTTGGTACCGTACGGCCTCATCAGCCAATGAAGAGGCAGAACAAGCCTATGCCAGGGTACTGGAAAAGAAATTCAATGCCCAAAGAGCGAAACAAGTGTCATCGATCGGCCAGTTAGACGTCGCTTTTGATAATTCGACTATTGAGCTAAGCCCTGTCGCTAAAAGTAAGTCCCGTGCCAGTAACCGGAGTAATGACATCATTTATGCATTGATGATCATTTCAGGTGCATTATCAGTATTAGCATTCTGGCTGGGTCGCAAAGTACGTAAGTTAAAAGCATATTCAAAGCTCTCACATGATGATTTGTCTGGTGAGAAACGCAAACTAGAGTCTAAACTAAAAGACAAAGATAACCTGTTGAGACAACAAAAAAAACAGCTGGAAACCTTGTATCGCCAGTTTAAGAAGATGCAATCGTCTCAAGCACAACACATACCTAAACACAAGTCAGATACTCTCGCTACAGAACAAAAACTCTCGCTTGCGTGCGCTCTATTTGGCTTCAAAGTAGAGGCCATTCCTGCTGAAAAAGACATCAAAGTCAGATATAAGCAATTATGTAAAATTTACCACCCAGATTTGAAGGGCAGTGATGAGGAAATGAAACGCCTTAACAATGCACTAAAAGTCATCCTTGCCAATGTTAATAGATAGTTACAATTTAAAACTCGTTGAATTTAAAACAGACAGGACCCTTAGTTTCACTCACTTACGCAATCGATCTCCCTCCCACTTCAAGTAACAAAAAGTTAACTTACCTTCATCATGTATGTCATACTCTTCGCCGAAAATAACACCTGGTAAAACAAGGTGAGGAGAAATCTATGTTTACTATCGAAGGTATTTGCGATTGGTGCAAAAAGCCTAACCTAGTTACCAAACATGAGTATATTGACGGCCTTTGCCACCACTCCTGTATAGAGTGTAACGATCTAGCCAAATTAGACGTTCGCCAATTTAATATCGCAGAAACCCAGCAACGGGAGCGCCTTGCACAATCATAGTATCCGCTGTTGCCATGCTCTATGAGAAGAAATAGAACAGCCACCGTTTTCGCGGTGGCTTTGTTTTTGTGGTGAGGGTAATTATTTAGCTCGTCACTGCATCGGGTTGATGTTCCGGCGCTGCGGAAATAAAGGCTGGATGCTCCCTTAGTGACATTGTCACTTTATGAATAAGAGGATAACGGCTCAAATCCACACTGAATCGTTCTGCATTATAAACCTGTGGAACCAAACAAACATCGACTAGACTGATATCATCACCAACACAATAAGCACCATGTGTTTGCGCCAGTTTCTTTTCCAAACTATGAAAGCCCACATCGATCCAATGACGATACCATTGAGACTTTTGTTCCTCTACAACCGACAGCTCTTTACTTAGGTACTGCAGTACACGCAAGTTATTGATAGGATGGATATCTACAGCAATATCCTGCGCCAACGCTTTCACGATATAGCGTTTCTGCTTATCCAGTGGCGTCAGAAGATAACTAGGGTACTGCTCATCAAGGTAATCAATAATAGCTAGTGATTGATTCAACCTAACATCACCATCAATCAGCACTGGGACCAGTTCGCTGGCATTCAGGGCTTGAAATTGGGCGGAGTGTTGCTCTCCGCCATTGTTCACCAAGTGAATAGACTTCTGTATGTACGGCAACTGCTTGAGATTCAGAGCGATTCTAACTCTGTAAGCCGCTGATGAACGCCAGTACCCATACAATGTCAAATCAGACATCAGTACTTCACCACTTTTTGATCTATCGAACCAAAGATGGAAGCGCCAGAGGCATCCTTCATTTCCATTTTGATTCGGTCACCGAACTTCATAAAGCCAGTCGAAGGTTTACCATCCCGAATCGTCTCGATCATACGAACTTCTGCAATACACGAATAACCTACTCCTCCTTCTTCAATAGAAGTACCGTATTCTGTACCTTGCTTATTGGAGACGGTTCCTGAGCCTATGATAGCCCCTGCTGATAACGGACGAGTTTTTGCAGCATGAGCTATCAGATCAGGGAATTCAAATGTCATATCAACCCCTGCATTGGGGCAACCGAATGCTTCGTCGTTATAGAACGACAACAAAGGTAAAGTGACTTTCCCCCCATCCCATGCATCACCTAATTCATCTGGCGTTACAGCAACTGGAGAGAAGACAGAGGAAGGTTTTGACTGAAAGAAACCGAAACCTTTTGCCAACTCATTAGGGATCAGCCCACGCAGTGAAACATCATTCACCAACATCAGCAAGCGGATTGACTTCGCTGCTTCTTCCGCATTCGCCCCCATAGGGACATCGTCAGTGATCACAGCCACTTCCCCTTCAAAATCAATCCCCCACTCTTCACTGCTTACAGGAATATCATCTCTAGGACCGATAAACGCATCAGAACCTCCTTGATACATAAGTGGGTCAGTCCAGAAACTCGGCGGCATTTCGGCACCACGGGCCTTACGCACCAGCTCAACGTGATTGACATACGCACTGCCATCAGCCCACTGATAAGCGCGCGGTAAAGGAGACTCGCACAGGCTCTGTTCGAAAGGCATTTCAGCAACCAGCGTGCCTTCATTCAAGGCTTGGTAAACTTCGGTAAGTTGAGGTTCTACTTTTGACCATTGATCGAGCGCAGACTGCAAAGTCACAGCAATGTCTGCAACAGCCACACATTTCGTCAGATCTTTGCTGACAACAACCAACTGACCATCTCGAGTATCGTTTTTCAGGGTAGCTAACTTCATCATTGTTCCCTTTTATTTTTCTGGATGTGCTTTCCAGCTATAAACATATTCTGGGTTCTCTACAGCATGCGCTTCATCGCTGAACTTTAACGCATGTCGGGTATCGATCATCACAGCAACTTCGTCGGTAAACTTTTTCTTATACTCCTGTCCCGCTTTGAATGCTTTAGGATGAGGGCCATGCGTAAATCCTGCAGGGTGGAATGTCACCATGCCCGCTTCGATGTTATCCCTGCTGAAAAAGTCACCGGCATGGTAGAAAAGCACTTCATCGTAGTCATCGTTGTTGTGATAGAAAGGCACTTTAAGTGCTCCAGGGTCACTTTCAATCGGTCTTGGTACGAAGGTACAAACGACAAAACCTGCTCCTACAAACGTCGTATGCGCTGACGGTGGTAAGTGGTAGCGGTGAGACATTAACGGACGAATATCACGCCAATTAAGCTTCACAACAGAGAGATCACCGTGCCAACCAATCGCATCAAGCGGGTTAAACGGATAAGTGATCACACTCACTTGCTCGTGTCTTTTCACCTGCACTTGAGTTTGCTTCTCCGAATATTGCGCTTTGAAATGATCATCAATTGAAGGAATTTCCAACACGGCAGGATCAAACACCGCATGATTACCAACCATACCTTTTTCAGGCAATGAATAAGCGGCATCGGTATTCTCGACCATCAGAATGAACATTGGTTCAGAAGGCTCTAGGCGCCAGTTGGTCGAACGGGGAATCATCACATAATCCCCTTCGCCAACTTCTAGGTGACCGTAATCGCAATACAGATCAGCTTTGCCCTGATGGATAAACAGAAGCTCATCGCCATCAGCGTTGCGCACAAGAAAGTCCATCTTGTCATCCATACGCCAGATACGAATTTTACAGTCATTGTTATGCAGAAGATTCGGCACTGCCCATGGTGAAACCTGTACCGCTTTCTCAACCAGATTAAAATTAAACGCGCGAGGCCTTAGCTCCCCTTCCCATTCCGTCCAGCCTGTTGGTGCGTGCTGGTGATGGAAATGAGCTGCTGGGCCGAAGAATCCACTTCGACCTGCTTCGCGCTCATAAATTGCCTCTTCCGGAAAGTCAGCATGTGCCTGTTTGGAGCACACTCCCTCCCGGTGAGGGAATGTAATCCATTTATGCATCGCTCAATACTCCTCGGCGGATCTGATCTTCTTCAATCGATTCAAACAACGCTTTGAAGTTACCTTCACCGAAACCTTCATTACCTTTACGCTGAATGATTTCAAAGAAAACTGGACCAATGACCGTTTGAGTAAAGATTTGCAGCAAAATACCATCTTTCATTGGCGCACCATCGATCAAGATCTGCAGATGTTTTAGTTTCTCAACATCTTCCGTGTGGCCTTCAACTCTAGAATCGATTTTTTCGTAGTAAGTGTCCGGTGTTGGCATAAAGTCCATACCACGGTCGCGCAGCGTTTGTACGGTTTGGTAGATATCATCCGTTGTCATCGCAATGTGCTGGATACCTTCGCCATTGTATTCTCGGATAAATTCTTCAATTTGTGATTTGTCGTCAGAGGATTCGTTAATTGGGATTCGGATCTTTCCACACGGAGCCGTCATCGCTCGGCTGACTAGACCTGTCAACTTACCTTCGATGTCGAAATAGCGGATTTCACGAAAATTACCGATACGCTCATAGAAGCCGGCCCATGTGTCCATGTTACCTTGCTTAACGTTATGCGTCAGATGGTCAATTTCGTACATACCAACATCCGCTTTCTTCAAACGCGCTTCAGCATCATCATAGAAATTAAAGTCGACATCATAGATACTCTGCTTACCATAACGATCGACAAAATAAAGCAAGCTTTCACCAATACCATAAACCGCTGGTATGCTAAGCTCCATTGGACCAATTTGCGTCTTGTATTCTTCTGCACCATTCTCTAATGCATGTGCCATGGCTTTGGCAGCATCTGCCACACGGAATGCCATACCACACACAGATGGACCATGTACCTTAGCAAACGCTTCCGCTTGGCTATGGGGCTGTGCATTGACAATAAAGCTGATGTCTCCCTGGCGGTATAGCCACGCTTCTTTTGAGCGATGTTTGGCAATTTCCGCGAACCCTAGAGAAACAAACAAATCCTTCAACTGCCCGATCCCTTCATCTGTCGCAGCGGTGTACTCGACAAATTCAAATCCATCAGTTCCAAGTGGGTTATATGCTTGAGTCATTGTTTTTCCCTCAGTGATTAGTTACGTCCTTTCCTAATTAACTTGAACCAACTTGACCACTAAGGGAATAAGCTCACTCTAAATCGATTTTAAAAGTCAAACGCATGATTTTGTAAACAAAGCGTAACAAGACAGGAAAATAAAAAAAAGACCATTAGAAACAAACAATTAGACAAAAACAAAGGTAACATTTTATTTACAAAAGAGCATATACCTGCAACTTTTCACTCACAATCTAGTGTTTGGTATAGAGCTCCTAAGGGGCAAAGCAAAACAATATTTGGCGATGACAAAGCTCTTCACTAAAAGATGTTTCATCAACGCCACTGCGGCACTATCACGTGACTTGATTACTTTGTTAACGCTCCGTGTTAAAGCTGTATGACTGGATTTTTTGAAGAGTTTTGCTCATAAACACGATAGCGATAGATCCAACCAAAACAGGCGTAATTAAAAACGACCACCCATAACCAGCCAGCATGATTAAAATAGGGTTTGCTCCAGCTGGCGGATGCGTCGTTTTAGAGACCAGCATACATGTAATTCCCAGCCCAGTGGCGATAGCTAAGTTCATTGGATTTACATCCATATACTGAGAAAAAGTCACCCCAATGATCGCAGTGATTAAGTGACCCATAATAACATTTTTCGGTTGGGCAAGCGGACTCTGCGGTAAACCAAAAACCAGAACGGCTGTAGCGCCAAATGGAGCAATTACCAACATCACATTTTCTATATTACTCTCCAGCACCAAAAGAAAGCCAATAGCAAGTGATGCTCCAACCCCCGATATCAACGCAGACAAATAATGATTCATATAAACCTCTCCATTGCAAAAGTAGACCACTCTGTCTACTTATCTAGGGTAGACAATTTGTTCTACCTGCGTCAATATAGAAAACACGATTTTTGAGGTACCGTTTATGAGCAAGAAGCGAGATTTATTGCTAAGCACAGCACTAGAATTGTTTTATCGACATGGCATTAACTCCATTGGAATAAACGAAGTCATCAACGTTTCTGGGGTAGCGAAAAAAACACTGTACAGCCACTTCAATAGTAAAGAGGACTTAATACTTAAGGCTTTAGAAAGAAGGCACCAAACTTTTATGTATTGGTTGGAATCTAAACTCGAACACGCCACAACCAATTCTGAGTTGATTGAAGCATTGTTTTCTTCTTTAGAGAGTTGGTTTAATAGTAAGGAGCCTGAATTAGGCGACTTTAATGGATGCTTCTTTATTAATACCTCTGCGGAGTTTCGCGATACTGACAGTGAAATATCGAGCTATTGCCGCTTTCACAAAGAACAAGTCCGTCAATTTATTCAGTACAAACTTAGTGAAAACTCAGAGGAGTTACTAAACGCGATTTGTTTGCTAAAAGAAGGCGCTATTACAACCGCTTACATGTCGGGACATAGTTCAGAACTCATTAAAAGTAGTGTGGATACTTTGCATCGCCTGAGTGATCTGCTCCAGCAAGACTCGGGGTCACATTAGGTGTGTGATTCATAGACATCTTTTCAACTATACTGGGTGTCTATTGGCAGATAAATCAACCACTTATAACAAACATCCAATTACCACTTTCAACAAGAGGCTCATTCAAAAAGAAAAGACTACCAACTAAAAACCAAATCGCTATTAGCAAATCATTGATTGCTCCCAAGGCCTCATAACGACGTTGGATGACAGCATGTCGATTATCAATGTCTAGATCCAATTTCATAGTTTGACTCATTTCCACCTCATAAACGCTCCATGAGTGAATAAAATAAATATCAGGTTGCAAATGTCCATTGGCAACCTAACGCCTCGTTAAGTGGTGAACAACGCCCCCACTATGCTCTAGAAAACCGTCGAAAACACTGCACTTCAATCTGCAACTAAAAGTGCTTAGCGTTGTGAGTCCGTCTTGAACGCTTTGTTGCTTTCTTTCGAAACAGTGAAAGTGATGCCAGAACAACTAAAACAAACCAATGGATACTACCGCCGCTATAACCGCTGTCGTAGCTAACATTCGCTACCTTTTCCTCTTTGATGCGGATTTTGAACAAATCGAGTTCTGAACCAAGATTGTTCACCATATCTGTAACTGCCAAGTCAAAACCTTTTTCAGAGTTTTCGTAGAAGGTCTCCTCAATGCCGACGGCCGTGGACAAAGACCCAACATTACTCAAGCCAGGAGCTCTGAATAGCAACTTGCTGCTATTAATATCGAATACCGCAGTATCTACAAAAGTTTGAGTTGTATTTTGGTCTCCGGGGATTAAGTACATACCAACGATGGTCCAATAAAGTAGAGCAGCGTTGTTTTGACTACTACGCGCCACTTGGTCATACGAAACTAACGCCATAACTTGTACATCATACAACCTAGAAATTTGCTTTAAATTATCAAAACCACCGCCACTTCTTAGGTAGGGGTCGGATATAATTTCTATTCTGTTTACGTAGTCGAGCCCTAAAAATTCATTTTTTACTTTTGACAAAATTTCATGCTTTCGCTTACTAGATAAATCCAACTTGCCGTATTTTGAGCTAGGTACAAAGGCGATACCAACGTTAACTGGTAAAACCAAATGAGGAATTGTCGGCTGGTGTTCTTGATAATCTTTAGTATTGGGGTAGAGGAAGTCAACTAAGCTACTAGAAGCCGTTTCTTCACTTTGACCAAGCCCGCTACACCCAAATATAAAGAACGATAAAGCAAAGATAAACGCTATTTTCTTCATATTATTACCCCTTTATTAATACTAAAAACCCTTAAAAGCTACGCTAAGTTAAGTGGTGACTAGACGTGCGCGATGCTTGAGAAAACGAGTCCAGCGCACGTTTAGACATCCACTTAAACGCCTTGTTATAAGGGCTTATTCTGCCACCGATTTTTAAACAGCGCACAGTGGTTGGGAGAGTTTTGTGAAGCATAGAACACCGCATTCATCGCTGAGCCCTCGAGCCGAGTACGTACAGAAGTTAAGACACATTGATAGAGCGGTGGTAAATATTGACCACTACGCCACAGTGAAACTATGCCAGTAATTGTGAACCGCTAAACTTGGCAAGGTGTCCAGTAGTAACCATCGATTTCAACACACAAACCAACACCACAACAACGAGATTTGGCTAGCTAGATAGAAGGTCAGGTGGAAAACTTTAGAATTAGAGTACAAAAGCACAAAGCCTTGTAACACCGCATTAAGGTGTGAGCAACGCAATACCGATTCTGCCGCATACCACCTTAATCACTTAAACCACCGCACGGTGAAAATGCCACGCGTTGAGAATCCCTCTTAAACCCCTTGTTATGTGCATTTTTCGTTAGATGTCAGTTGACCGTATGAGAGTTCTAAACGTTCAATGAAAGACTCTTTTTGTCCGGAAGACCAGAAGCAAAGGTATCAACATACGACTTTTCAAAAACATCATATAAAAATCTATCTTCAGTTTTGGCTACATGAATAGGTGAATATGGCCTAAGAGCAATAAGAAAGTCGTCTAATTCATTGTCATCGATCAAATTGTATTAGTCTCCGTAATATCTACAGCGATACCGTTAATCTCTATCCAATAATGCGTGATAAGCCTATTTTCAGGTCGAACACCTGTAATACTTTTGATTTCAAGTTCTGGATAGAGTTTGAGGAAATGATAGACAAGGATCATTGACGTCAGTTTGCAATTCATTGCAGGAAAATCAGCCGTTACTAAATCTGCCTGCTCTGGGTCACAAGACTGAATTAGCTACCTGAGCTTAGCGGCCTCCCTTAGTATTTCATGCTTATTAATAGCCACAAACTCCCTCATGCACATAACGCCGAATTAATAAGGTGTTCGATTAATGTAAACTTTTAGAAAGTCAATATAGCTTTTTATTAAGATATCAAATTTAATAACCCATAGATGACTTAAATAACACTAAATCGCATTCTATATGTGACGTTAATAACGTTATTGTATTTTGAATGCATCAAGATAAAAAATAGTTTTAACTTTAATTAGTTAGGCAAATATAATTTTAAAACCAATCATAATAAATAATATATTAATCATGAAAATAACGTCTGTTATTTTAGCCTGCATGGCTTTGGGTAGTACAGCCAGTTTTTCCGAAGAAAATCATACCATTCGTTGTGATGCTAACCCTCCCGGTAGTGTAGTGATTATCGATGAGCGCTTATATGTAGTGGTCGATAATGCGCTATTGCGCCAACAAGATTACTGGCAAAACTTTATCAACGGCAAGATAGAGCTGTGTACAAGCCATGTCACTGATATGAGCGATTTATTTGCTCAATCACCCTATTTTAATTACGACATCAGTCAATGGGACACGCGCCGCGTGACCAATATGGATCGTATGTTTAAAGGGGCAACGCGCTTTAAGCAAGATTTATCCAATTGGTCGGTGGAAAAGGTCACTCGCCATAAAGACTTCGCCCTGCAAAGTGGCCTACCTAATTATTACCTGCCGCTATTTTCGCACTAATTTCTCTTAATAATGTCGATTCAACCTAGGAAATAACCATGAAAAAAAATCTTCTGTCACTGCTTGTTGGGGCGGCGGCGCTCGTCAGCCAGCAGGCTTATGCCATCGATATTTCAGTCAAATGCCCAGATCAGCCCGTCAATTCCGTAATACTCGAAAACGGTAAGGTGTATGTGGTGGTCGACAACACTTTGATTAAAAACCAAATTATGCTCGATAACCTAGAGCAAGGCCATATTGGCTTTTGTACCACCCAAGTCACTAATATGTCTTATATGTTCTATAAAAGAGCCACTTTTAATGCCGATATCAGCGATTGGGATACCTCGAATGTGACTCATATGACTTCGATGTTTTCTGAGGCTGAAGCTTTTAATCAAGATATCGGGCACTGGGATACCTCGAATGTGAATAGTATGGGCTCGATGTTTTATGGTGCTGAAGCTTTTAACCAAGATATCGGGCATTGGGATACCTCAAATGTGACTAGTATGGGCGCGATGTTTTTTAGTGCTGAAGCTTTTAACCAAGATATCGGGCACTGGGATACCTCTAATGTGACTTACATGTCTCAAATGTTTAGGGAGGCTAAAGCCTTTAATCAAGATATAGGGCACTGGGATACCTCGAATGTGACTGACATGTCTCAAATGTTTTGGAATGCTGAAGCTTTTAATCAAGATATCGGGCACTGGTATACCTCTAATGTGACTGATATGAGTTTTATGTTTATGGGTGCGGAAGCTTTTAATCAAGATATAGGTCGTTGGGATACGTCTAATGTAACTGCTATACATTCAATGTTTTATGGTGCGAAAGCTTTTAACCAAGATATAGGTCAGTGGGATACCTCGAATGTGACTACTATAGCTTTTATGTTTAAGGGGGCTGAAGCTTTTAATCAAGATATAGGGCACTGGGATATCTCGAATGTGACTCGTCTGACTGGTATGTTTCATAAAGCTAAAGCCTTTAATCAAGATATAGGACACTGGGATACCTCGAATGTGACTGATATTATTAATATGTTTGCGGGTGCGGAAGCTTTTAACCAAAATATCGGTGATTGGGATACCTCGAATGTGACTAGTATGTTTGCTATGTTTCATAAGGCTGAAGCTTTTAGCCAAGATATAGGTCGCTGGGATACGTCTAATGTGACTTACATGTCTCAAATGTTTAGGGAGGCTAAAGCCTTTAATCAGGATATCGGTCAGTGGGATACCTCGAATGTGACTGATATGCGTTCAATGTTTGAGGGTGCTGAAGCTTTTAACCAAGATATTAGCAATTGGAATGTTAGCCAAGTAACTCAGTATACCGATTTTGCTAAAGACAGCGTATTGACTGAGGAGCAGTTGCCTATGTTTGCCCAGTAGCGGTTGATCTATAGATTTACTGCTTATCTCTATGCAGTGGCCAACTAAAATTGGCCACTGAAAGATTCCAATACCACGACACATGGAGATTGTTGAGGCAAAAATGCCTAAATTGCTGAGGCGTCAGTTCTCTATTAGAAAGCAGCTTTGAGTTTCAATAAACACCTATTTATATCGCCTTAATGGCTAGGGCAACGCCTATGATCGTGGTTTTCTTCTTGTTAGCTGGTCGTTTCCACGACATCCAAAGCTACCAAATTGAAATTTGTTGCCTGAATAAACCACTCATGCCAATGCATCGATTCCTTAAAACCTTCAAAGTGGGATCTACTGCCATCAAACTTCGCGTTCATAATTTCATCAATCGGGTACTCTGGTGTTTCGTGGGCGACAGGTGCAATGTTATTTAACCAAATGAGGCTTTTTTCATCAGACACGTTGTATAGAGTCATCTCCCCTATTTTGAACAATTAGGTCGCTTCCATTTGTACTTGGGTGCTGTTTGCTGATGAACATACCACTGAGAGCATGATAACCTTCGAGCCAACTCTGGAAACTTCTTTGATAGACACATTATCAAAGCTCATCTTCTCAAAATTGGTATTAAACTCCATATAACCTCCTATCAGCTAACCTAAAACATTGTGCTGTAAACGCTTAAGCTGATTTGAACTAAAAATGTCATGCGTTGCAAATTGATCCGCACCATCAGTTTTGGACACTGCGTTAAGTGAGTACAATCACTAACAAGGTGGACAATGACAACCAAGAAAACACGAATCAAACATGCTCCCGAATTTAAAGCCGAAGCACTTAAGTTGGCTGAGAAAGTCGGTGTCGCTGCTGCACGACAGCTATCGTTATATGAATCTCAAATCTATGGGTGGCGTAAAGCCGTTAAGAAAGACGCGAAGATCAGCGACAGAGAAAGAGAGCTCGCCACTGAAAATGCCAAACTCAAACGATTACTGGCTGAGCAAGCTGAAGAGCTAGATATCGTAAAAAAGGCCGCCACCTAATTCGCGAAAAATCTAAAGTAGATTGTTATGAGTTTATGCTCGAACACCTGATGCGGTATAGGGTTGTCCGTATGGCTAAGGTGTTTGGGGTTTCTCGAAGTGGGTTTTATTACTGGATTAATCATCGCCACAAAGTCACTCAACGCAATGAGCACCGCAAACAGCTTGATAGCAAGGTTCGAGAAGTTTTTGCAAATAAAAAGGAACGCGATGGTGCACGGCGTATTCAAAAAGAACTTGAAGAGAATGGGAACAAGCACAATGTAAAAACCATTGCTGTGAGCATGAAGCGCCAGAGCTTAGTCGCGAAAGCCGCCCGTAAGTTTAAATGTACGACAGACAGTAAGCATAAGCTTCCTGTCGCACCGAATTTACTTGAGCAAGATTTTAATGCGACAGCGCCGAATCAAAAATGGGCTGGCGATATTACTTATCTAGCGACAACCGAAGGTTGGATGTATTTAGCTGTTGTCATCGACTTATACTCACGGCAAGTCGTTGGTTGGTCAATGAACACTAGAATGACGGCGACTCTGGTCTGTGATGCGCTATCAATGGCATTATTCCGCAGAGGTATGCCAGAAGGGGTGATTATCCATAGCGATAGAGGTAGCCAGTATTGTTCAAAAGACTACCGAGACTTAATTGCAGCCCATAATCTAAAACAAAGTATGAGAAGGAAAGGAAATTGTTGGGATAACGCTTGTGTTGAAAGCTTTTTCCACTCAATGAAAGCAGAAGCCGTCCAATACGAGCCGATAATGACGCGAGAAGAGATGCGCCAAGCACTTTTTGAGTATATCGAAGTTGATTATAATCGAACAAGAATGCACAGTGCCCTTGGGTATCTAAGCCCAGTTAAGTTTGAAAAACAATATGTCGCTTAATGCGCTGTCCAGTCTGGCTGGAGCAGATCAAGGCCAACTGCACCGCAATAACCACCCAAGCCGAATAACAACTAAATCACTATTTTTGCGGTAGTTCGCTGAAGCAAAAAAGCTAACCAAGTTGAGAGAACAAACTTCCAATAAATCAACTTGGACAAGGCACTGAAAACGGAAAACACTCAGCCACTGACGGCAAAGCTTGCCAGTTGAATGAAACTTTCACCCGAAAAAGCTAGAGCCACATAGCTGCTGAAATTCGCGACAAACAAGATTATTGAAGTGGCTGATTAAAAAACCAAAAACCGTACTCGCCTAAAGCAACCTAACGCCGCATTAAGGTGTGAGCAACGCTACATAGAAACTAAACCACTGCGCCATAACGCTAAACTGGTAATACCAAGCGTTGGGAATCACTCTTAAATTGCTTGTTAGTTTACCTTTCACACAAATCGCACGATTTAATTAGATTGACCATTTCATGCGAACAACTATAATCTTACTGTAATTCCAGATTTGGAGATTGATCATGCACACATTAACAGCAAATGATGCCAAACGTAATTTTGGTGAGCTACTTCTAAGCGCCCAACGTGAGCCTGTGAAGATTAGCAAAAACAG
This sequence comes from Vibrio coralliilyticus, assembly GCF_024449095.1. Lineage (NCBI taxonomy): Bacteria > Pseudomonadati > Pseudomonadota > Gammaproteobacteria > Vibrionales > Vibrionaceae > Vibrio > Vibrio coralinecrosis. The sequence goes on along the minus strand of NZ_CP024627.1, from coordinate 1,428,560 downwards.
TAAAGATGCCGTCGTTGTAATGTCTATCAAGGACTATGAAGAACTAGAAGCAATGAAAACCGATTACCTTAAGCACTGTTTCGAGTCAGCGAAACAAGACTTAGCTCAAGGAAATGTGGTTGATGGTGAAGACTTTTTAAACGCCTTATAACCCGCTATGCAAAAGAACAAATACAAACTGAGTAAATTAGCTCAGACTCATTTACGGAAAATCAAAAGCTATACTGTTAACAACTTCTCCGAGACCCAGTGGCGAAGCTATAAAGATACGTTACTAACTGGTTTTCAAATGCTTGCTGATAATCCAGCTGTTGGTCGCAGTTGTGATGACATATACCCAAGCGGGTTCTATTTCCCTGTGGGCAAGCATACCGCTTATTTTACAAAAGAGGATGGCTTCATTTTAGTTGTAGCTATACTCGGTCAATCACAGCTTCCTCAGAACCACTTATAATCAAGGTTTCACCCTAGATTTGGATTTAGGGTGATGATCTCGATTGGTAAACTAACGCCCAATTAAGGGGTGAACAACGCTGCCACCCAACCTAACGCATTGTACCGTAACCACTAAAATTGAAGTAGAAGCCAAAATGCCAAGCGTTGCGAATCACTCTTAAATTGCTTGTTATGTTCGTAGCCATTTGTACATGACGTGGCTATCAACTAACCCTAGATGAGCATGCTTATATGCCTTGGGAATTGTACCTATGATTTGAAACCCTAGCTTCTCCCAAAGCTTCACCGCAACTTCATTGGTAGAGACCACGCTGTTAAATTGCATCGCATCAAAGCCAAGTCTTAGAGCTGTTTCCTGAGAATGTTCACACATAAGGCGTGCAATGCCCTTACCTCTAGCTTCGCTAGAAACCATATATCCACAATTACATATATGGCTACTTGGCCCCATTGCATTTGGCTTGATGTAGTAAGAGCCCAGTACAACGTCATTTTCTACGAAAACAAAAGCTTTCAGGGGAGATTCACACCATAAAGCGAAGGCTTGTTCTAGCGCCATATTTGGGTCAAAGGCATAAGTTTCTTGTGCCTGAATTACCGCTGAAAATGTCGGCCAAAACGACTCAAAATCGGCTTTTGTGATTTCCCTAATCATGAATTTCCTCCTAGAACATAACGCCGCGTTAAGGCGTGACGTAATACGTGCCATACTGTGAACGAAGCGAAACTGGCACGCGTTGCGGAATCGCTCTTGAACGCTTTGTTAGGTGTGTAGCTACTAGTTGAACGTATATAACCTTACTTGGGATGCCAAGGAACTAATACATTCCTGCACTTTATTTTCCTTATACCAAAAAATAAATGTATAGTCGTACGTCTCTTTGATTAATAAATCCAAACTAGGAATAAATATTTCCACAAAATCTCCACCCTCAAAGCTACAAGGATAGTCAGACAAAAAAGAGTCAATATTATTTATTTTGTGCAAAGTTCTCGAATCCCATTCAGCTCTATATATGTCGTATTTTGAGTACAATAGTCGTATTAATTGTTTGAAACGCTCAACCTCATAGGCATCAACTTGATTAAGCTTATAAGCTTCTTCTCTAGTTAACCAGCCACGCCATAGTGAGATAAACCCCTGAGAAAGCACCGGTTTAATTTCGTCATTTTCATCGTAGAAATCAGATATTTTCAAAATGCCCTCCGAACACCTAACGCCGCATTAAGGTGTGAGTAACGCGACCACGAAACCCAACCATACCACCGTAAACACTGAGCTAAACTTTAACACCAAAAGTCCCAAGCGTTAGGAATCACTCTTAAATGCTTTGTTATATATTCATTCTTCTAGTTTACCGGCCACCCATTGTGAACCCAAAGCAGAACGCCTTGCACAGGTACCTGATTCCAGTGCCGTCAAATCGGTTGCATCCTCAGCCACTAGGTGCCCCACACCAATATGATGGGGGCGACCGCTTTCGACGCAACCGTCAATACCACACAGAAACTGCCAGTCTCCATCAAAATCTCTTACAGAAAAGAGCACTGGCCTAGTTTTCTCAAATACATGCGTGCACACAAACACGCCATAATCGTTTCTAAATTTCATAAAAGCCCTAGAATATATAACGCCCTGTTAAGGGGTGAGCAACGTAATACCGGAGCTGCCGCATACCACTTTAACCACTAAAACTAACGCATAGTAAAAATGCCACGCGTTGCGAATCCCTCTTGAACAGTTTGTTAAATTGCTATTTTCCGTAGCTTTGCATTTGCTGATAACACGATTGAGCCACCTGAAATACGCCTTACGTCAAAATAGCCACCTGACGACGAAAGTTGGTGTACCTGAAGTGAATCTGAGTCAAGCCTGTCAAACCAGTATGGAGCTAAAGAACATTGAGCAGAGCCTGTCGCTAGATCTTCAGATATACCAATTTTGGGCGCAAAATATCTTAATACGTACCCATTTTCGCCATTTGCTGCAGTCACGATTAAAGCATGGTAATTACCAAGCTGTTTAAAGCGCATATCATCAGGCTTAAAATCTCTTACAGATTCTATTGAGGGCAAGACTATAACTAAGTCTCGAGTTGAAAATACGTCAATAGCATCAGCTGCCAAATCCGCTATTTCTGGCGGAACAACACATGTTTCACTTTTCCAGCTAGGCATCTCAAGAGTATACGCACCATTCTTTTTGGCAATTGAGAGGTCTCCGTATTTGCTAATGAAAAGTACACTATCGAGTTTGTACTTAGAGATGATTGCAGCACCAGCCCCTAAGCTACCATGCCCACACAGGTTAATTTCCCCATCCAGCGCAAACCAACGAATGTGAAACTGTCCATTAATTGGGATGACAAAAGAGGTAACAGGAAGTCCTGCTTCACAAGTTATTTTCTGTAACTCTTCATCAGAAAGCCAACTATCAAGCTCTAATACACCACAAGGGTTACCAGAAGCCGACTCACCACCAAACACATCATATGTTTCTAATTTGATAATTCACCACCCTCGATTGCAATTTACCGCCCTTGCTAAGCGGCTACCAACGATACCACAAAACTTAAACCAACCACCGTAAACACTAAACATAACCAGACACAAAATCGCCAAGCGTTGGTTGTCCGTCTTGAGCGGATGGTTAGGTATGCTCACTACAAACACCTTTGCTAGCTTGAGCTATAGGACTAAACTATAAAACACCAAAGCTGCTGCACCGCAATAACCACACAAGCCGAATAACAACCAAATCACTATTTTTGCGGTGGTTCACTGAAGCAAAAAAACTAACCGGATGTATATAGCGAACTTTCAACGAACAAACTTGGCCAAAAGCACTTAAAACGGAAAATCCTCAGCCACTGACGTCAAAGCTTACCAATTGAATGAAGCTTTCACCTGAAAATCTTCGAGCCACGTGGCCGCTAAAATTCGCGACAAATAAGATTATTGAAGTGGCTGATATCAAGACTAAAAAGCCGTACAAGCTTAAAGCAACCTAACGCCGCATTAAGGTGTGAGCGACGCTTGGCTATACTTGAGCGAAGCGAAACCGCCAAGCGTTGAGAATCACTCTTAAATGCTTTGTTATATACCCTTAACTCCCGAAATAAAATTATGATAGGTTGACCAACTGGGTTCTGAACTTATCGAGATTTCAATTGGATATACTTTATGATCAATAAGTAACTCGTTTAGTTTAGCCATCCAACTATCTGCATCTTTGACATACCATAACCACTCTTTTCGGCCATCCCCTGTAACCACGAGCAGTTAGATGGCTCATACCGTTTTGGTCCAGTGTTTCTAGAGCATCCTCAAATAAAACTTGCTCTTCATTTGTTTGCTGATCGGGCATACCATTATTTACATTTTCATTAAAAGGCCAATAGATACTAACTAAGGTTGGAAAGTCAGATTCATTTTGACCTTCAGGCACATTTTCCATACTTCTATAAATTACTGGATTACCGTTTTGCTCCCCTCGGGCAGTAAAATACATATTCTGAGCGACTGCTTCAGCCATAAGCAAACTCCATATGATTAATATCCTAAAAAACTTCAATATACTCTGTTCCTTTTTGGGTATATAACGCCGCATTAAGGTGTGAGCGGCGCTTGGCTATACTTGAGCGAAGCGAAACTGCCAAGCGTTGCGAATCACTCTTAAATGCTTTGTTAGATGCCAGATCACTGAACCTGATTTAGTAGTGGTAACGACACGAGATTATCGTTATCGCTTGATCATCGACTGCGTAAACAAGCCTATTAGTGTCATCAACACGACGAGACCAAAAACCAGATAAGTTCTCTTTTAACGGCTCTGGTTTACCGATACCCTCAAATGGGGAGCGCTTTACATCATTGATGAGTTTGTTGATGCGCTTGAGTGTTTTCTTGTCTTGAGTTTGCCAATACAGGTAGTCATCCCAAGCGTCATCAGTCCACGATAGTAAACGTTGACTACTACTCATCAATTAACTCTCGTGTTGTTGTTTTACCAGCGCGGTACTGTGCTATCGAACGGTTTAGGTGTTCAGCGTTTTGAGGAGAGCGTAGTAAGTGAACGGTCTCCATAAGGCTATTGTAGTAGTCTAAAGACATAACCACAGCATCTTCAGAATCACGGCGTGTAATAACTGTTGTATCAGCGTCATTAACTACACCGTCCAAAACAGCTTTAAGACCATTTCTAGCTTCAGTAAAAGATACGATTCTCATAAGAACCTCCACATGTACATTTAATGGAACAAGTATAGTCTTCACTCACATAGTTGTACAGTACATTGAACATACGATGTTAATAAGGCAACTAACGCCGCGTTAATGGGCAGACAACGCTACCACATACTTAAACCATTGTAACAGCAACACTAATGCCAAAATGAGAGCCAAAACTGCCAAGCGTTGACTGTCCCTTTGAACGCTTTGTTATGCCACTAGCGGTCACTGATTGCGACTTTACTTGCTAGACCAATGAGTAAAACACCCGAAAATCCCTCCAGTATTCGTGAATAACGCTGAGAATTCGGGCGACTAAAGACCCAACTACCCACTGATGCATACAAAACATTACACATTGTAGCTAATACGCTAAATAGCAAACCAAGCACCAATAATTGCATTGAAGCCGAACCTGCTGAGGCATCAATAAACTGAGGAAGGAATGAAAGGAAGAATAGTGCTACCTTAGGGTTTAAAACACTAACGATAACACCTTGTAAAAATACATTTTTGTCGCTGTCAACGCTTTCACTTACCACTAATTTGCTATCCCCACGCCACATAGAGAGTAACGACTGAACACCCAAATAGACTAGGTAAGCAGCACCTAGCCATTTTACGGCACTAAAAGCTACCGCTGAGCTGAGGATGATTGCGGATAAACCTAAAGACGCAGCTAATGTATGAACAAAGTAACCAACACCAAGCCCCATTGCAGCTTTAAACCCTGTAACCAGCTTACCTTTCATTGTGTTTGAAACAATGTAGATAACGTCTGGCCCCGGTATCATATTGATAGCCAAACAAGCGACTACAAATAATAGTAGTGAATTAAAATCCATTTCCTTTCCTCCATATTTGATTGCTGTGGCATAACGCCCTGTTAAGGTGTGAGCAACGCAATACCGAAGCTCCCGCATACCACCTTAAACACTAAACGCAACGCATAGTAAAAATGCCACGCGTTGCGAATCACTCTTAAACAGTTTGTTAGCTAATTTACTACAACGATTGTTTTCGCAAGTTTGTCACCTAATCTCTGCCTTCTTTTACCTAGAATAAAGATCGCGTCAATCATACCGATTATTGGTGTCAAAACATTGCGGAAAAACGACTGAGGAAAACTACAACTTTTTCCTGTAACTGAGTCTATAACTGAAATACCTAGTAGCTTCTTACCAAGGCTTTGACCTTTTGCGAAACCATCAGAAAGTAGGAAATAAAAAGCAGCGGCAGAAAAGGCGATTAAGCCAGATGAGTCTTGGGATAAACCAATTAATGTACCGAGCCAAAGAAAGAAAATAAATATTGCGGCACTTATTGCACCATCAATGATTTGTCCTAAATACCGAAGACCCGGGCTTGCAAGCCTATGCGATTCGATAATCGAATCTCTATCTGTTTCCACTTACTTCTCCTCCATGTGAGTTAGATGTCGAATAAATTTGCTAACGCCGCATTAAGGTGTGAGCAACGCTACCACAAAACTTAACCATACCATCGTAAACACAAAACCCAACGATGGAATGAAAAATGCCGAGCGTTGTGAATCACTCTTAAATGCTTTGTTAGCTGAGTGGCCTATAAATAAACTCAGGCTATTCTTGAAGCTTTTTAGGATCTATAAACTTGAACAGCCTGATAGTCTCACCCGAATTATCAACTATTTCAGCCTCAATCGGAAATCCCCTCCATGCATTTACGCTTATACCTTCAGATAATTGCTCAGAGTTCAGATTCACCCTATCATGGTCAAAATCATTTTTAGGGAAAATTATTTTCGCTTCATTGAAGGTTGCTGGTTGATTATCTTGTTTAGAAACAACCTGTATTACCGTGTGATAATTTTTCGTAAGAATTCCCTTACCTTCAAGCCAACTCTTTAAGCTCGTGGATTCTTGTGGTAGTAATTCAACTCGAATTTCATATTTTTCATTGGAGGCATTTTCTAATTCGTTAAAAGGAAGGGCTTGATTACGCTGAGTCCAGTCATAGAAATACGGTCTATTTTGCTCGATAATCTCCTCTGCCATTACAGAAGTTGTACCAGTTGCCATAGCAAAGATAATTAAAGAATTAATCACATACAAAATCACCTTAGTTAACTTTGATGTCTTGTCCAACTTAAACTCATTACTTTGAAACACCATTAGTCCAACCAAAAAGCTTAGAGCTATTGAACAGAACGCAACAGACAACCCAAAATTCTTAAAGAATGCCCCTGATATTAACGCAACAATAGCCCCAGCAGCTGCCGGAGTTGGCATAGATTTAGGGTTTAAAAATTCTTCAACTTTAGTTCCTGACATTGCGGCCTCCTGTTTTATACTAGCTGGGCGATTCCTTGCACTTTGCTTGGACTTTCATAGATACAACTAATAACTCTAGCGTAGAAGCACAACGCTGACTTCAAAGAATGTTAACAACCATGATGCAGCGATAGATTCTTTGCTTTGCGATCAGCTAACGCCCTTGCTAAGCGGCTACCAACAATACCATAAAACTCAAACAAACCACCGTAAACACGATACCCAACCAGATACAAACCCGCCAAGCGTTGGTTGTCCGTCTTGAGCTGATGGTTAGGTATGCTCATCAAACATGCCTTTGCTCGTTGGTGCTATAGGACTCCCCCAAGCAACACCCAAGCCAACTGCACCGCAATAACCACCGAAACTGAATAGCAATCACATACTTTTTTGCGGTGGTTCACTAAAGCAAAAAACTAGCCGGATGGAAATAGCTAACTTTCAACGAACAAGCTTGGCCAAGAGCACTTAAAACCAGAAAAAACTCAGCCACTAACGTCAAAGCTTGCCAGTTGAATGAAACTTTCACCTGAAAAAGTTCGAGCCACTTAGCCGCAGAAACTCGCGACAGAGAAAGATTTGAAGTGGCTGAGTACAAAACTACAAACCGTGCAATCTTAAAGCAACCTAACGCCGCATTAAGTGGTGATCAACGCAGACCACCCTGCCTAACCCATTGTGCCGTAAAAGCAAACCGAAAATGCCGAGCGTTGGGAATCCGTCTTAAATGCTTTGTTAGGCTTGTTGCTGGCAAAGAGTAATAGGCAGCTTTTTAATTCCGTACTCTCTATTTGCCCATACATAAAACTAATGCTGATCGGTTTAGAGACTTGAACGATCCTGAGATCGTATGATAATCCCCACTAACAAAGTTAGTGGGGATTTTTTATGTTTGCTCAAGAGCTGCTTTTGGCACATGAGACTATTGAGGATGGTAAAAATTACGAGTCTGTAGTTAATGCCATTCAGCTTGAATGGATAGAACAAGCTTTGCTTGATACGTCTAAAGCAAGCATTAGAAGGCGACGCTTACCAGCGCAACAAGCCGTCTGGCTCGTCATTTGGATGGGACTACAACGAAATAAATCAATCAAAGAAGTATGCAGTTCTCTTGACCTAGCTCTCCAACCTAAGCCTCAGGATTCTTGGTCTCGTGTTGCACCTAGCGTACTTACTGACTCTAGGCGACGTTTGGACGAAGCTCCTCTCGCTGCTTTGTTTAAAACCTCTGTGGCAGCTTGGGAGAGAAACGCATTAGTGAAAGATAAGGGGCTAGGGCTAAACATTATGGCCGTGGATGGTACCACTTTTCGTTGCCAAGATTCAGAAGACAATGCGCAAGCGTTTGGATTCATTTCTCAAAAACATAAACCTTATCCTCAACTGCGCTTGGTCGGTCTGATGGCTACCGAGACACGTTTTATGGTAGGGGCTGCATTCGATGCTTGTCAGGTCGGTGAGACAACACTGGCACGCCGATTATTAGGAGACGTGCCAGCAAACTCACTCAAATTGTTTGATCGTTGCTACTTTTCTGCCGACCTATTGATATCGTGGAATGCTGCTGCCTCCAATAGCCACTGGCTAACCCCTGTGAAACGCAAAGTAAGATATGAAGTTTTGGAGCGTTTTGCTGAAAACGACATGCTTATCTCTATGCCTGTTTCACAGCAAGCTCAGCGCAATAACCCTAATTTGCCGACTCATTGGCAAGCACGCCTCATCCTCTACAAAGACCCAAAAGGTGAAATTGAAGGCTTTATAACTTCACTGGTTGATCCTGAGAAATACTCATTAGAAAACTTATTGACTGTCTATTGGCAACGCTGGGAAATAGAAGAAGGTTACGGTGAGATAAAACAAACTCAGTTACAAAATGAAGTCACCTTGAGAAGTCGTTTTGCTGCTGGTGTTAGACAAGAGCTCTGGGGAATATTACTGGCGTACAATTTGGTGCGCTTAGAGATGGTTCATATTGCTAAAGACGCTGAGGTAAGGCCAACTAGAGTGAGCTTTACAGCGGCAATAAATTTGATAGATACCCAGCTACGTTGGCTAGCGCTTAGCCCTGACGGAACTCTACCGAGCAAACTCAAGCAAATGAGGGAAAGCATAAGTCACTTCATTTTACCGGATAAAAGGAAGGACCGAACGTATCGACGTTCAGTCCTTTTTGTCCCACCCAAATACCCATTTAGGTATAAGCGTTAATGCTTATCCTAACGACATTACATACATAAAACTGCCTTTTACGATTGAACTTAACATTTCAGCGTGAGAAACAGCCCGAAACAACATCATATAAGCGCTGCCCTGACGATCAAAATGTAACTCTAGCGGGTCGCCTTTATCATGGTGCTTCACTGTATTCTTTGCCCCATTTGTGATTTTTTTGACCTCACCTTTTGATATATGTGGCGTACCGTAATAGTTTCTGAGCATTATTGTAAAACGCCAGTCATTGTCAGTTGCTGAATAGCTTTGCGTTTCCAACAATATGCCACAAAATACTTCATCAGCAGCACCAAGTAACGTTAGTGCTGAAACGTAGCGACCTTTAAAGTAAAGATCTATACCATCTTCTAGTTGCTCTTTGGCTAAGTTAATTTTCTTCGATTTTGCTGCCATTTCTTCCCTAAAGCCTAACGCCCTGCTAAGGGGTGAACAACGCATATCATCAAAACTAAGCCATTGTGCCGTAAACACATAAACTCATTCAAACCAACATTGCCGAGCGTTGTGAATCCCTCTTGAGCAGATTGTTATGTGTTGATTAACCATGCTGAAGCCAGAAAGCAAGCTAGAGAAATAAGTACACCTAAAAATGGAATTTTAAACCAGTATTTTTTGGCCAAAATTAAATATGACACACCAACCGCTACTGGTAAAAGAGAAAACCAAATAGAGTTCTTAATGACTTCGAAATGGTTAACGGCCAATGGAAGGTAAATTGCTGGTAGCAACATGGCGCCTAAACTATGGCTAGCATTGAAGCCTATCCAAGCGCGCCACATTGTGGTTTCTTTGGTAAGTCTTGGTGACGTACTTTTCATGGCAGTAAACACTGAAGCGTCATAAGGGTTAAACTTTTCTGTGAAAAATGTATACACCAAGTGGATAGCGCCCAGAACACCGAATATTGACACTCCAATTATTATTAATATTTGACTCATATTCCCTCCCTAATTTGACACATAACGCCCTTGCTAAGTGTCTGACAACGCATAGCTACTCTGCTTGAACAAACCACCGTAAACATTGTATCGAACTAGAGCCAAAATTGCCGAGCGTTGGCAGTCCACCTTGAGCAGTTTGTTATACGCCAGAACGCTATTTTAGCAACTGCTCTAGTTTATTTGTCTCTTGGTCTGAAAACGTGACGTAGCCAATCGGTACATTGGTATCTAAGCTCTCGATAATGTAACTAGCACTGTCAGCACCAAAGCCACCACACAGTTCAATTACCTGTATTCCACTTTCAATCATCGCTTTTGCCACAACAATAGCCTCATCATCACTACTCACACCAACGACATGAGTCGAAAATTCCGGCGCATTCAAATCCGTAGAATCACGAACATGACTATAACTTTCTGCCTTTATGATAAACCCGTAACGCTTGATCATATTTATCCCTTAGACCTAAACATCGATTGGCGTATAACGCCTTTGCTAAGCGGCTACCAACGATACCACAAAACTCAAACAAACCACCGTAAACACCGAACACAACCAAACACAAACTACCAAGCGTTGGTTGTCCGTCTTGAGCTGATTGTTAGGTATGCTCATTACGAACATCTATGTTCGCTTAAGCTATAGGACTCCCCCATGAAACACCAAGGCCAACTGCACCGCAATAACCACCAAAACTGGATAATAACCGCGTCACTGTTTTTGCGATAGCTCGCTGAAGCCAAAAAGCTAACCAAATTGAGAGAGCGAACTTTCAATGAATAAACTTGGACAAGAGCACTTAAAAACAGAAAACACTCAATCACTAACGTCAAAACTTGGCAGTTGAATGAAACCTTCACGTGCAAATGTTCGAGCTACATGGCCGCTTAAATTCGTGACAAACAAAACAATTGAAGTGGCTGAGCACCCAACTAAAAAACGACCAAATCTAAAACAACCTAACGCCCAATTAAGGGGGGAACAACGCCTCCACCCAGACCTAAAGCATTGTGCCATAAACACTAAATCTGAAGTAGAAGCAAAAGTGCCAAGCGTTGTGAATCCCTCTTAAATTGTTTGTTATACATTTTCTTTCAATGTGTTAGAGAAAAACTGCTTGATATACACCTCTACTTTATCAACCTCTTCATCAAAGTAAGCAACCACACCACCATCAAGCTCTATTTTTAAGCTTGATACATCAAAGTCTTTCGAGAAAGCTGATGAAAATGCCCCTTGATGTCGCACTGTTTTTTTAACTACAGGCTGATACATTGTAATACCCCGATGCTTACTGCCATTGGCTATATCTTGCATGTAGCCGAGAGCGGGACAAGAGCCTTTCATGAAATTTTGGAAATCTCGTTTTTTGGGGTACGTTATAGCTAATGAAGGATATTCTTGATAAATCCACTCCACAATGTGCCATGAAAAAATTGCACAGATTACCGCAGAGCCAGAAGATAACGGCTCTTTGCGATACTCTTCAGCTAAACGTGAAAATTCTTGAAATAGATCTTTTGAATTTTTAATATCAAATGAATAGCTCAACTTTACCTCCAAATGTATAACGCCGCATTAAGGTGTGAGCGGCGCTTGGCTATACTTGAGCGAAGCGAAACTGCCAAGCGTTGCGAATCACTCTTAAATGCTTTGTTATACGCGTACCTAACCCTTCTTTATTTAAGCGGACCTTTATCAAATTGCTTTAAGCCATCAGTGATTTCATTCCAAGGTGCTTTTGAGCCTGTAAAAATATGAAAACTTGGCTTGTGAGTCGGCTCGTTATCTAAAATACCCAAGCGAATGTTGTACTTACCCGTTTTGAGTTTTCGCGAAAATAAGCTCGAACCACAACAACTACAAAACGCTAATTCCGTCTCCGCGCTCTTCTTGAAAACGGATACAAACTCTTCACCGGATTTAAAGCCAAATTTATCAGAGCTTAATCCACCAACTGACGAGTAATCCGAACCAGTGAACTTTCTACATTCAGAACAATGGCAATTGCCCATATATTCAAATTCATCTGAAACTTCTATCTGAATCTTTCTGCACAGGCACGAACCAACTAATTTTCTCATTATTATTTCCTATAAACTATCAAGCGTATAACGCCCTTGCTAAGCGGCAACCAACGATACCACAAAACTACAGCAAACCACCGTAAACACTAAACACAACCAGACGCAAAATCGCCAAGCGTTGTGAATCACTCTTAAACGCCTTGTTAGAGGTGTGGCTAAAACTGGGTACGATTCAAAATACGCCCTAATCGCTCATTAATTTCTCGCGACTCTCTACTCTTCAAGTCCAGTTCACGAGCAAACAACTGACACGCTTCAGCGAAAACTGCAATTGTTGTTTCTATGTGTGCTACCACATAGTCGTACTTAGGCAAGTTTTCCGCGAAGTCTCTCAAGTCACCTACTTTTGGAGAACTTTTACTACCTGAATAAAATATGATTTCTTTAACCTTTCCTGATTTAGACAAGTCAGATGACATTGTAAATGTGTGTAATAAAGAACACCTATAACCCCAGAGATCTTCCGATGTATATTCAATCTCTGGATTGCTACATATATACTTGTCAGCCCATGCTTTGAATGACTTACCTGACGATTTTGTTTCGGAAGCCGGAGCATTGAGCAATCCGAATGCGTCAATTGCAGACATGCAATTATGAGAGCTTGAGTTTGTAGACTATTTTTCTGAAGTAGCTTTATAGCACTCAAGGTTTCAACTAAATATGTCTCTATAATTTCTGAAGTACGTTTGGGACTTTTGAACATGAAAACCTCTAACGCCCTTGCTAAGCGGCTAACAACGATACCACAAAACTCAGACAAACCACCGTAAACACTAAAAACCACCAAAGACAAAACCGCCAGGCGTTGGTTGTCCGTCTTGAGCTGATGGTTAGGTATGCTCATTACGAACGCTTTGCTCGCTGGTGCTATAGGACTAACCCATGAAACACCAAAGCCAACTGCACCGCAATAACCACCGAGGCTGAATAACAACCACGCCACTATTTTAGCGGTGGTTCGCTGAAGCCCAAAAGCTAACCAAGTTGATAGAACAAACTACCAATGAATAGACTTGGACAAGAGCACTTAAAAACAGAAAACACTCAGCCACTGACGGCAAAGCTTGCCAGTTGAATGAAACTTTCACCCGAAAAAGCTAGAGCCACATAGCTGCTGAAATTCGCGACAAACAAGATTATTGAAGTGGCTGATTAAAAAACCAAAAACCGTACTCGCCTAAAGCAACCTAACGCCGCATTAAGGTGTGAGCAACGCTACATAGAAACTAAACCACTGCGCCATAACGCTAAACTGGTAATACCAAGCGTTGGGAATCACTCTTAAATTGCTTGTTAGTTTACCTTTCACACAAATCGCACGATTTAATTAGATTGACCATTTCATGCGAACAACTATAATCTTACTGTAATTCCAGATTTGGAGATTGATCATGCACACATTAACAGCAAATGATGCCAAACGTAATTTTGGTGAGCTACTTCTAAGCGCCCAACGTGAGCCTGTGAAGATTAGCAAAAACAGTAAAGATGCCGTCGTTGTAATGTCTATCAAGGACTATGAAGAACTAGAAGCAATGAAAACCGATTACCTTAAGCACTGTTTCGAGTCAGCGAAACAAGACTTAGCTCAAGGAAATGTGGTTGATGGTGAAGACTTTTTAAACGCCTTATAACCCGCTATGCAAAAGAACAAATACAAACTGAGTAAATTAGCTCAGACTCATTTACGGAAAATCAAAAGCTATACTGTTAACAACTTCTCCGAGACCCAGTGGCGAAGCTATAAAGATACGTTACTAACTGGTTTTCAAATGCTTGCTGATAATCCAGCTGTTGGTCGCAGTTGTGATGACATATACCCAAGCGGGTTCTATTTCCCCGCGGGCAAGCATACCGCTTACTTTACAAAAGAAGATTGCTTCATTTTAGTTGTAGCCGTACTCGGACAATCACAACTTCCTCAGAACCACTTGTAATCAAATTTCACCCTAGAATTGGATTTAGGGTGAAGATCTTGATTGGTAAACTAACGCCGTGTTAATGGGCAGACAACGCTACCAAATACTTAAACCATTGTGACATCAACACTAATGCCAAACTGTGGACCAAAACTGCCAAGCGTTGACTGTCCAATTGAACACTTGGTTATGTTTATTTTGGGAAACCTTCTAACTTAACTGCTTGCAAACCCAGCTTATGCCACTCTGCTTGTTCTGAACAGAATATTTGAGCATCAGGAACCTTTGATGGCTCTTCATTTAAAGAACCAGCTGGAACAATTAGAAATTTCCCACTTTGAGTCAAAAATGGTAAACCTGAACCACAATCCGTACAAAATGCCTTAGAAAAAGAACGAGTTGGATGATCATAGCGCTTTATCTTGTCGTCACCTTTAATCCACTTAATGTTAAGCGGAGACGTAAACAAGTTCGACGCATGAGCCGAGCCTGTTAGTTTCCTACACTGTTCACAATGACAGAAGAAGAACTTACCGAAGTCATCATTAAGTTTAAAGGCGACGCTTTCACAGCAACAACTACCAGTAATCTCTTTAGCCATACCAAAACTCCATGTTTGTTTTTTGTACTGTAAACATAACGCCCTGTTAAGGGGTGAGCAACGTAATACCGGAGCTGCCGCATACCACTTTAACCACTAAAACTAACGCATAGTAAAAATGCCACGCGTTGCGAATCCCTCTTGAACAGTTTGTTAAATTGCTATTTTCCGTAGCTTTGCATTTGCTGATAACACGATTGAGCCACCTGAAATACGCCTTACGTCAAAATAGCCACCTGACGACGAAAGTTGGTGTACCTGAAGTGAATCTGAGTCAAGCCTGTCAAACCAGTATGGAGCTAAAGAACATTGAGCAGAGCCTGTCGCTAGATCTTCAGATATACCAATTTTGGGCGCAAAATATCTTAATACGTACCCATTTTCGCCATTTGCTGCAGTCACGATTAAAGCATGGTAATTACCAAGCTGTTTAAAGCGCATATCATCAGGCTTAAAATCTCTTACAGATTCTATTGAGGGCAAGACTATAACTAAGTCTCGAGTTGAAAATACGTCAATAGCATCAGCTGCCAAATCCGCTATTTCTGGCGGAACAACACATGTTTCACTTTTCCAGCTAGGCATCTCAAGAGTATACGCACCATTCTTTTTGGCAATTGAGAGGTCTCCGTATTTGCTAATGAAAAGTACACTATCGAGTTTGTACTTAGAGATGATTGCAGCACCAGCCCCTAAGCTACCATGCCCACACAGGTTAATTTCCCCATCCAGCGCAAACCAACGAATGTGAAACTGTCCATTAATTGGGATGACAAAAGAGGTAACAGGAAGTCCTGCTTCACAAGTTATTTTCTGTAACTCTTCATCAGAAAGCCAACTATCAAGCTCTAATACACCACAAGGGTTACCAGAAGCCGACTCACCACCAAACACATCATATGTTTCTAATTTGATAATTCACCACCCTCGATTGCAATTTACCGCCCTTGCTAAGCGGCTACCAACGATACCACAAAACTTAAACCAACCACCGTAAACACTAAACATAACCAGACACAAAATCGCCAAGCGTTGGTTGTCCGTCTTGAGCGGATGGTTAGGTATGCTCACTACAAACACCTTTGCTAGCTTGAGCTATAGGACTAAACTATAAAACACCAAAGCTGCTGCACCGCAATCACCACCAAAGCCGAACAACAACCACGTCACTATTTTTGCGGTGGTTCGCTGAAACAAGAAAACTAACCAAATTGAGAGAACGAACTTCCAACCAACAAACCTAGCCTAGAGCACTTAAAACGGAAGACTCTCAGCCACTAACATCAAAACTTGCCAGTTGAATGAAACTTTTTCCTGAAAAAGTTCGAGCCACATAGCCGCTAAAATTCGCGACAAACAAGGTTATTGAAGTGGCTGATATCAAGACTAAAAAGCCGTACAAGCTTAAAGCAACCTAACGCCCTGCTAAGCGGCTGCCAACAATACCATATAACTCAAACAGCCCACCTTAAACACTTAACTCAACCAAATATAAAGTCACCGAGCGTTGGCTGTCCGTCTTAAGCAGTTTGTTATGTTTCTTGAAGATGCTTTATCTCTCCTTTGAGAATAAAATAACCTATAAAACCACCTACAATAGGAAGGCCCAACGACAAAAAAATTATTAAAAATCGGTGTCGAACCTCTCTGGCACGAAATGCAACCACCGCTGGAGAAAGCCAGAGGCCAAAAACACCAACGCTCAAGAGCACAACTTCGACCCACGAAATCCATTCATACTGCTCAATTACACTAGGGAACGTTGTAAGTGCTATTAATTGAAAAACAAATACACTTATAAAGCATAACATCGATAATTTTATGAAATTCACTAAGACCTCTATATAAATTGCTAACAATCGAGCAAACATAACGCCCTTGCTAAGCGGCTACCAACAATACCACAAAGCTCAGACAAACCACCGTAAACACTAAACTCAACCAAATACAAAACCGCCAGGCGTTGGTTGTCCGTCTTGAGCGGATGGTTAGGTATGCTCATTACGAACGCTTTGCTCGCTGGAGCTATAGGGCTAACCCATGAAACACCAAAGTCAAATGCACCGCAATAACCCTCGAAGTTGAATAACAACCACATCACTATTTTTGCGGTGGTTCACTGAAGCAAAAAAACTAACCGGATAGAGATAGCGAACTTTCAACGAACAAACTTGGCCAAAAGCACTTAAAACGGAAAAGCCTCTGCCACTAACGTCAAAGCTTGCCAACTAAATGAAACTTTCACATGAAAATCTTCGAGCCACATAGCCGCTGAGGTTCACTACAAATACGATTATTGAAGAGGCTGATATCAAGACTAAAAAGCCGTACAAGCTTAAAGCAACCTAACGCCCTGCTAAGTGGCTAGCAACGCATAACATGATACTTAAACTAACCACCGTAAACACTGTACCAAACTAGAACTAAAATCGCCGAGCGTTGATAGTCCGCCTTAAGCAGTTTGTTATATGCCATTTTGGGCAATAAAGTCAGCAATTGTATTCTCTTGGCGCTTACTACCAACTAACCATTCCACAACCCATTCAGTTACACGTTCCCCCGTTTTGTGAATGAACTTCCCTGTTTCAGGTTCATCAATCCACTCAAGTTGTTTAACTAAAACCAACGGCTTTTCAGAACCTTCAGTATTATTTGAAAACTCAAGAGCCTCTTCATAAGTGTGAAATGCGTAATAGTATATTTCTCCATCAAATTCATCGGGGGCACCTTGCCACGGCCGACACCAAACCCGGTATTCTAGAACTTGATCATAAAAATACCCACCACCTGATTTTGTGCTTGCTGAATACTCTCCAACCATATTCTTATTTATCGAATTAGGATACATTTTTAAATCTCCATGGCATATAACGCAGCATTAAGGGGTGAACAACGACACCAACTAACAGCTACAAGATATGCTAATAGAGACATCAAACTAATGAAAATAGACGATATATCCGCCCCCTCCGAGGCAATATTCACAAGCTGATAAACCTGTGCACTAGCAATGAGCGCAAGTACTATAAGAATAGATTGACCGATGTAGATTATTAAATACTTGTTATCACTATGAAGTTTTTCTGTTTGTGCAAGCCGTTTTTCCAAAGATGAAACCTTCTTAGCTTTGCTCCAGATCCAAATTTTAATTACCCAACCTTTGTAAACAGGTATTGTTGCAATCAAACCAACAATTGCTACAAATTTCTCGAAAGTCATACTTTTCCTATTAAAGAAGCCTAGCGCCGCATTAAGGTGTGAGCAACGCTACCACCCTACTTAAACTATTACACCGTAAACACGGAACCCAATTGTGAACTAAAAATGCTAAGCGTTGCGAATCACTCTTAAATGCTTTGTTATACATTTTCTTTCAACGTGTTAGAGAAAAAATGCTTTATGTAAGCCTCTACTTTATCAACCTCTTCATCAAAGTACGCCACACCACCATCAAGCTCGATTTTTAAACAAGATACATCAAAACCTTTAGAGAAAGCCGATGAAAAGCTCCTTGATGTCGCTCTGTCTTTTTAACTACAGGTTGATACATTGTAATACCACGATGCTTACTGCCATTGGCGATATCTTGCATGTAACTTAGAGCAGGACAGGAGCTTTTCATGAAATATTGAAAATCTCGTTTCTTTGGATATGTAGCAGTTAATGAAGGATATTCTTGATAGATCCATTCTACAACGTGCCATGAAAAAATTGCACAAATTACTGCTGAGCCAGAAGATAGTGGCTCCTTGCGATATTCTCCTACTAAACGTGAAAATTCGTGAAATAGGTCTTTTGAATCTTTGATATCGAATGAATAGCTCAACTTTATCTCCAAATGTATAACGCCGCATTAAGGTGTGAGCGACGCTTGGCTATACTTGAGCGAAGCGAAACTGCCAAGCGTTGCGAATCACTCTTAAATGCTTTGTTAGGTGCATTCCTTTTAACCTACATATACACTCTTGAAGTATTCCACTCGTTCTAACGTCATTCTTAACCTACATTCTTCAATTTGGACACCTTGCCAAGGTGAAGGCGTGGAAGAAAGACCTGAAAACTCGCACTCAGCGTCTCTATATTTTAACCAAGCCCTTTGGGCCTTTCGAAACGGCTCCACCAGCTCGGTTTCAGACCAGGTTTCCCTTAGCGCTGCTTCTTCCTCGCTTATTCTAGCGATTGCTTCCTGATAACTTTCGTTAAGTTCTTTGTCTGCGAGTTCCATCTTCTGTTCCACACACTGATAACCGGCCATAACCCCGCCACCTTTCACTTTACAGGGGTCTTCGATATCATCAGAAGCGAAGCTAGGCACAGAAACCAATGCCAATATCACGAGTAATTTTTCAAGTTTGCCTCCTAGCACCTAACGCCAAGCTAACGGGCGACAACGCATACCACCCAGTTTGAAAATTGCACCCTAAACACTGAAGCTGATTTGAATGAAAGTAGCCAAGCGTTTGGAGTCCCTGTTGAGCGCCTTGTTAGTTGCTGCGCCATAGCTGACTGGTGAGCTAAGGTGTCAATTAGTTTTAGCTTATTGATTTCACTTACGAATACAAATAGGGCAGTTGAGAACTGAAACCCTACGCACGAAACGAGCTTGGTAAAGAAGAAATTGCCGTTGATTTCAAAGGTGCTATCGCAGAGGTGGTTTAGCAAAGAATTCTTTAAATGCAGCCGACAGCCAAATGCGTTTGACTTTGATGATTCTTGAGTGAGTATCCAAACCTAAGAATCAGAGCCAAAGAACTTAACATTCACACCACTTCAGTTAACTACGAAAGGTGGATTCACGTACTAAACGGCCAGTGCCACAGGCGAGATAGACGAAGGATAGGGCGCGTCAGGTGTATTGCTAGAGCTAATGACCCTTCATATTTTCAACACTTGTCTATTGGCTTTCATAGATGGTGCTTCAGAAACGCTACCGTATAAAACGAACTAAACATACGCACCAAATTGTTCAACCCACTAACCTAAGATGACAACGTTCAGGCTAACATCTGCGATTGGACATAAAACATGACAAAAAATAGACTTTCAACACCAAAATACCTTTAAGCAGGTAAATCTAAGCGGGGAATTTTCAGCCTGAGAGATCGATGAATGACCCCTAGCGTTTCTTTCGCTAACTAACGCCCCGCTTAGAGGCAAACAACAGTGCTCCCATATTTGATGCACAGCGACAAGAGTCAACCGTTATTTGTTCTGCTTGAGATGCTTGTTATATATTTCTATTTTGTTTGCCTGTTTGGTTCTGACCCACAAATACCCCCAACCATTTCTTGAGTTTTTGTATTTTCTACCCAAAATCCTACAGAGTAATTTTTTACTTCTCTTTTAATAATGTAATTTTCGCCAGCTTTAGCATCAATCCATAGGCAGCCATTTGCATATTGATTAAGGTGAGTATATTGAACCGACAAAGACTGCATGCCTTCTTTAACATGCAGAACATCAGGGTACGGATCGATTAATCCTAACAAACTCTTATCATTATGTTTAGTTATAACTAATCGCTGATCTAAATTCGAAAAAATTTTATTATTTTTCTCAGTCTGAGTAGTAATTGTTGCATAGCCATTTGTAGTATTAAGGTCTATGCCTTTTTCAACATAAGTACTAGAGCATGCGGATAATACAATTGTGGATGCAATTACTATTGCTTTTTTCATGTTATAACCTTTAAAAAATATATTACGCCCTGTTAAGTGACTATCAATTGATCACAGAACCTAAATAAAACGCCGTAAACACTAAATTCGATCAGACCCAAAAGTGTCCCGTGTTTGGCGGTCCGTCTTGAACAATTGTTAGTTGGTCTGTAATGATGATGCGCCCAAAACACCACCGTTGGAAACAAATTAAACATATGAACCCAATTATTCAAATACTTAACTAGCGTTAGCAACCTTCAAGTTAAGATCTGCGACTGAGTACACAACATGTCAGATAGTGGATTTTCAACATACCGAATGCTTTTGAACAAGCAATTTTGAAAAGCCCATTTTCAGTCTGTAAAGACTTTCATATTTCCGAAAAACCACAACAATTGGATGCCATCAAACTAAAAGTGTACAAACCGAATAACTTATTGAAGCAAAGATATAAGTTGAGTTTTGGCGACAATACAAAATTGCCGAAAAACTAAAACTTACAGCCGGAGAGAGTGATGAATGAACTCTAGAATTTTTCACCAACTAACGCCCTTGCTAAGCGGCAACCAACAATAATACAAAACTCAAACAAACCACCGTAAACACTAAACTCAAATAGACACAAAGCCACCAAGCGTTGGTTGTCCGTCTTGAGCGGATTGTTAGGTATGCTCATTAGAACACCTTTGCTAGCTTGAGCTATAGGACTAACCCATGAAACACTAAAGCTTCATGCACCGCAATAAACAGCCAAACTGAATAACAGCCACGTCACTATTTTTGCGGTGGTTCGCTAAAGCAAAAAAGCCAACCAAATTGAGATAACGAACTTTCAGCGAACAAACATGGGAAGAGCACTTAAAAACAGAAAACACTCAGCCACTAACATCCAAGCTTGCCAGTTGAATGAAACCTTCACCTGAAAAAGTTCGAGCCACATGACCACTGAAACTAGCGAAAACAATATTATTGAAGTGGCTGGACGCCAAACTAAAAAACCGAACAAACTTAAAGCAACCTAACGCTGCATTAAGGTGTGAGCAACGCTACCAATGAACCTCACCATACCACCTTAAACACAAAACCCAACGATGGAATAAAGACTGCCAATCGTTGGGAATTACTCTTAAATGCTTTGTTACATTAGCCAAATATGAGTAATTAAGGGACGACTCCCAGTACATGATAAAGCCAACTTCACGGGCTTTCCGGCACTATATGCAGTTAATGCCATAGAATATATGCCTCTACCTTTGTGAGTGTTTAAAAACACGGTGTTATACGTACTGTCACTTCCTGTACGACACTCCGAAGGGATGAATTCACTAGGCACTCCACCCTCTATGATTATCAATGCTCTGCCGTTTTCATCACCTTCCACAATAATGCTAGATATCTTTTTTGCTGTAGGCATCCAACTCCCCGGATTTGCAGATGTAGATACCGATGTAAACACCAATACAAACAAAATTAGAGGTAAAACCTTCATGACCTTAGTTCCTTGAAATATTTTAAAAATCAAACTTACGATATTTCGATATAAAAATGTAACACCCTGTTAAGGTGTGAGCAACGCAATGCCGAAGCTTCCGCACCCCACCTTAATCACTAAAACCAACGCATAGTGAAAATGCCACGCGTTGCGAATCACTCTTAAACAGTTTGTTATGTAAAACAATCACAGTAAGCACTTGATTTTTTGAGCAAAGCCCTCATCTAGAGTTAGCTTCAAGTGAAGTCACGATCCATTTTAACCTTTTGGTTCGTGTTTCTTAATTAACAAAAAAACCAAGAAGTAATAATGACAAGTTTACTAAAAAGCATTCTAACCAACACCGTTTTCAAAACTAAACTACCTTCGCATTCTCGACTATGTATTAGCCAAATGGTATTTATCGCAGTCTTTGTAACACTGGCAGATTTATGCTCTTACTATATTATTAGTAACGATATGACTCTAAGCTCTTCCGTCCCTGATTGGACTGACTATCTGCTAAAACCGTTTGAAACAACGAAAGTTTATGCTCTGGTGGCTCTTGCAGTCCTGATGTTCGTACTAAACGTTTTGTACGATAGGTTTCAGCATCAACAAACTCGAATTGCTACCATGTGTATCAACAAGATTCTAGGCTCATTTTCTCTATTTACAGGACTACTGGTCTTTAGCCGAATTATTTCGACCAATGTGCCTTTTTTAGAGGCAACCCCAGACCTCAACATCTATACGGTGATGTTTATTTTCATCAGCCACGTGCTACTGAAAATGGCTAACGAGATTTTCAAATAAATAGCTTGCAGCCTAGCCACATCCGATTGGCTAGGCTTTCCACATAACGCCCTTGCTAAGCGGCTACCAACCATAACACAAAACTCAAACAAACCACCGTAAACACCAAGCTCAGCCAGACACAAAACTGCCAGCGTTGGTTGTCCGTCTTGAGCGGATGGTTAGGTATGCTCATTACAAACGCTTTTACTCGCTGTTGCTATAGGACTCCCCTATGAAACACCGAAACCAACTGCACCGCAATCACCACCGAAACTGAATAACAACCACGCCACCATTTTTGCGGTGTTTTTACTGAAGCAAAAAAGCTAACCAGATTGAGATGGCGAACTTTCAACGAACAAACTTGACCAAAAGTACTTAAAAACAGCAAACACTCAGTCACTAACATCAAAGCTTGCCAGTTGAATGAAACCTTCACCTGAAAAAGTTCAAGCCACATGACCACTTAAATTCATGACAAACAAAGCAGTTGAAGTGGCTGATCTCAAGACTAAAAAACGTACAAACTTGAAGCAACCTAACGCCGCATTAAGGTGTGAGCGGCGCTTGGCGCTTGGCTATACTTGAGCGAAGCGAAAACGCCAAGCGTTGCGAATCACCCTTAAATGCCTTGTTAGTTGCCCAACCCCAAATCCAGTGCTAACATTTGTACACACACAACATACGGAGCACATCATGGACACCAGAATTCAGTTTCGTGTTGATGAAGAAACGAAGCGACTAGCTCAACAAATGGCAGAAAGCCAAGGCAGAACACTAAGCGACGCTTGTCGTGAACTGACTGAACAACTAGCTGACCAACAGAGAAAGACTTTATCTCACGATGCATGGCTAACTGAACAAGTTAACTTGGCTTTTGAGAAGTTTGACTTAGGAAAAGCCAACTTTGTTGATCACGAATCAGCTAAATCACGTATGGCTGAGCGCAAAGCAAAAATCCGTAACCGAGGCAAAGTATGATTTTTTGGGAAGAAGAGTCTCTCAACGATCGTGAAAAGATCTTCGAATTTCTTTACGACTTCAACCCAGAGGCTGCTGAAAAAACCGATGAAGTTATCGAAGCCAAAGTGGAGAACCTTCTAGAACAACCTCATATGGGAGTCCAACGTGACGGAATTAGAGGGCGATTGCTCATTATTCCTGAGATATCAATGATTGTTTCATACTGGATTGAAGGCGATATCATTCGCATTATGCGTGTACTACATCAAAAACAAAAATTCCCTGCGAGCTAGTTATGTCAACTGGGCAACTAACGCCCTTGCTAAGCGGCAACCAACAATACTACAAAACTCAGACAAACCACCGTAAACACCAACCTCAGCCAGACACAAAACCACCAAGCGTTGGTTGTCCGTCTTGAGCGGATGGTTAGGTATGTTCATTACAAACGCTTTTGCTCGCTTAAGCTATAGGACTAAACCATGAAACACCAAAGCTCAATGCACCGCAATAACCCCCAAAGCCGAACAACAACCACGTCACTATTTTTGCGGTGGTTCGCTGAAACCAAAAGCTAACCAAGTTGAGAGAACAAACTTCCAATGAATCAACTTGGACAAGACACTGAAAACGAAAAAACTCAGCCGCTGACACCAAAGTTTGTCAATTAAATGAAACCTTCACCGGAAAAAAGTTCGAGCCACATGGCCGCTGAGATTCGCGACAAGCAAGATTATTGAAGTGGCTGACTGCCAAACTAAAAACCGTGCAAACTTAAAGCAACCTAACGCCGCGTTAATGGGCAGACAACGCTACCACATACTTAAACCATTGTGACATCAACACTTGTGCCAAACTGTGAGCCAAAACTGCCAAGCATTGACTGTCCTATTGAATGCTTTGTTATATGTTTGATTACACCTTATCCGCAAAGTAAGCCATGATTTCTTCTGTAGTCATTTCCTTAGTTTCATTAGCAAAGCAGTAATAGCTTGGACGCATGTCGCTAAAGTATTGCATGTCCATTTTCAAACCGCTTAATTGTGAAAATAAGCCTACGGGGATGTTGTATTCACCTGTTTCTTTGAACTTGTAAAACAAATGAGTGCCGCACTCTGTGCAGAAACCACGGGAAGCCCAAGTGGATGACTTGTACATCTTTACTTTGTTTTCACCCTCGATTTTCACTTGTGTACCACATTTAACTGCGAAAAATGGCGCCCCACCCCAAGTTCGACATGACTGACAATGACAAACTGTGAAGTTAGGGTTGATACTTTCTGCTGTGATTTTTACAGAACCATATAGGCAGCTAGTCTCTGCGTAAGACATTAAATTACTCCTAAATTGATGAAAACATATAACGCCCTTGCTAAGCGGCTACCAACCATACCGCAAAACTACAACAAACCACCGTAAACACAGTACTCAACTAGACACAAAACCGCCAAGCGTTGGTTGTCCGTCTTGAGCTGATTGTTATGCCTGTCCTAAAACGCGCTCAATAAAAGCTGACTTTTTTCGACGATACTCTTCGTGAGTCCAGCCTGTACAAGACATCTTGAGTTCATTGTATTGTTGAACTAACTCAGGGCTTTCACGAAGCTTGTCCCTAAAACCCATAAAGATGTCAAATTCTGAGCCATTCACTACGACTTGGAAAGCTACATCTTCACCTGAGCTATTTTCCAGCATGCAAAGCTCTGGTGTTCTTAACGTATTGGATTTTTCGTTGAAGCCTAAAGTAGAAAGTAACTTCACTGCTTTTTCTAGCTCGTTAACGTTAACACCAACAAGTATGTCTAGGTCTCCCTTAGATACAGCATTAGGGATAGAAGAAGCACCAATATGCTCAATTGTTGCGCGCGGAAGTAAAGCAGCTATCTGAAGTTTATACTTACGATAAAGGTCTTCACAAGATGCCTGATACTCATCTGCTTTGTAAAACTGCATATTTTCCCCCAAAAGGCATAACGCCGCATTAAGGTGTGAGCGACGCTTGGCTATACTTGAGCGAAGCGAAAGCGCCAAGCGCCAAGCGTTGCGAATCACTCTTAAATGCTTTGTTATATTCGTACTCAATACATTGAATTACTGTACAAAAACGACTTTCCTATGGTAAGCCAAATACTCCTTTTTACGCTCTGATAAGCCACTAATTTTGACTTTAAGGTCGACTCTCCACTGCTCTAATTGCGCTTCAATTTCAGCACTTGAGATCATTAGCTCTCCAGTATCGGAGACAGAGATGTAACCTTTATCAAAGAGAGCATAATAGGTTTTGTCTATATCGCCCCTGACCTATACGTGAAGAAGCTAAGGCAATTCTTTCTGTTGATTCAGTTACTGAAGCCTGAGCTTCAGCATCTAGGCTTAACTCATGTGCTTTTAGTAGCTGGACAGTACATAGACCATCTTCGTAGGATACAACAAACTCACCACGTAACTCAAGACTATTGAGGTGGGATGCAAGAGCCTTAATTCTTGACGGAAAGCGAGTGATATCTGAACCTGAAAACTCACATAGAAACCAGTTATCTTCGATTACAATAACACTTTCTTTTAATGCATAACCACGATCATTAAACTTCACTTTGAGAAGATCGCCATCTAGAAGAGCACCTAAATCTATCTGTGACTCTAAAGCATCATAAAACTTTGGCTTACGTTTGTTGTAGTTGATTTTTCTCATATTTTTGCCAAGTTTCCCTCAAAGAATATAACGCCTTGTTAACGGGCGACAACGCAATGCCACCCAACCCAAAATTTGCGCCCTAAACACTGAAGCTGACATGTATGAAAGTGGCCAAGCGTTAGGAGTCCCTGTTAAACAATTTGTTATGTAGTTGCCTCCCACACCATGATAGTAGTTGCTACTTCGTGATGACGCGCTTGATGGAGAGGTTTAAAGCCTTGATTTAGATACAGCTCAACATTAAAGCTTTCACACTGTAGATAAAGCTGAGGCATGCCAGCCTTTTTGGCGAACTCTTTAGCTTTGTTGATTAGTTTGGTCGCAATACCCTGACTTCGATGCTTTGGATTTGTGAACACACCTCCAATCCAATTTTCATACTCCAAAAAGTTCTTATTTTCGTGGAGCTTCACTTCTAAAACCCCAGCTAACTCCCCATCAATATGTGCAACAAATGCCATTGGTATACTGGTATGGTTTTTAGACTTCTCTGCAACTTTTCTAGCTCCATTTCTTCAGTCACATCTGGAGCAGTATGAGACCATTCATTAAAGTACCATTTTGCTATCTTCGGTACTTCTTCTGGATGTTCCGCTAATGTTGATATTTTCATTTTTACTCTTTGCTACATAACGCCCAATTAAGGGGTGAACAACGCCTCCACCCAACCTAAAGCATTGTGTCATAAACACTAAATTTGAAGTAGAAGCAAAAATGCCAAGCGTTGTGAATCCCTCTTAAATTGCTTGTTATGTGCGTTCTAATTCTATGCTTTTGATCTTAGTACCTATTGGTAGTTCTTTAATTTGGGCGTAAATTGCGCCTGCAGCTTTTAACTTGCTGAGAAAAGGCATTAACTGCAAATTATCTATACTTAACTCGCCTCCTAGACTGGGAGGAACTATAAAGTCATAACACTGATTCTCTGAGAGAATCAACTGATTATCACGAGCTTCTGATACGAGGCTAACCAATAGCAACTGCTCCTGACCTGGCTTGGTGTTCAATAGCGATTGAAGTTCGTTTCGATCTGTTGCGATAACAGTCAATGTTCCTTCCAATGTATCGAAGAAATATATTCCTTCACTAGATTCAAAGAACATATCTCCGAATAGATTTGCAGTAAGGAATGTTTTTCCCGAAAAGTCTAACCAGTCCCAAGCAGTTAAACCTTTACGAATATCATCTAAATCTGGTTTGAATAAAAACATAAATTTCCCTTCGAGCACATAACGCCCTGCTAAGGGGTGAACAACGCATATCATCAAAACTAAGTCATTGTGCCGTAAACACATAAACTCATTCAAACCAACATTGCCGAGCGTTGTGAATCCCTCTTGAGCAGATTGTTATGTGTTGATTAACCATGCTGAAACCAGAAAGCAAACTAGAGAAATAAGTACACCTAAAAATGGAATTTTAAACCAGTATTTTTTGGCCAAAATTAAATATGACACACCAACCGCTACTGGTAAAAGAGAAAACCAAATAGAGTTCTTAATGACTTCGAAATGATTAACGGCCAATGGAAGGTAAATTGCTGGTAGTAACATGACACCTAAACTATGGCTAGCATTGAAACCTACCCAAGCGCGCCACATTGTAGTTTCTTTGGTAAGTCTTGGTGACGTACTTTTCATGGCAGTAAATACTGAAGCGTCACAAGGGTTAAACTTTTCTGTGAAAAATGTATACACCAAATGGATAGCGCCCAGAACACCGAATATTGACACTCCAATTATTATTAATATTTGACTCATATTCCCTCCCTGATTTGACACATAACGCCGCGTTAAGTGGTGAACAACGCCACCACCTAACCTAACTCATTGTGCCGTAGACACTAAAACCAAATCAAACCGAAAATACCGAGCGTTGTGAATCCGTCTTGAACGCTTTGTTATATACCGTTTGGAAGCTCTATTTGATGGTCTGTAGGCTGAGGAGTTATTGTCATGACCTGCACACCATTTGGAGTCTCAAAGCGGTGCCATATAGCTTGGGGAACTACTAACAGCTGCCCTTGAGAAAGCTCATTCCGCTGTTCTTTACCATCTACAAGTAACACCAACGTCGTTTGACCACTTAAAACTTGCACCAACTCATCGCCGTGTGAATGTCGTTCCCACTCACTGTAACCATCGTAGTGACCAATATAGACACCGCCATTTGAATATTCTGACAACATAGCAAAGGCATCTTTGGACTCTTCATCAGTAGTTTTGGGGGTACGTCCACTAAGATAGTTCAGTTTAGAAAACTCTTCTTCAATTGTAATAACCGTCGATTTGGCCATTTTTTCCTCCGTCCTTGAATAGGTATATAACGCCCAATTAAGGGGTGAGCAACGCTACCACCCAACCTAAAACATGGTACCGTAACCACTAAAATTGAAGTGGAAGCAAAAATGCCAAGCGTTGGGAATCCCTCTTAAATTGTTTGTTATGTCAATTTGACTAACTTAATTGCTTCGCTTCCCAGATCAATACCGTCATGAATAAGTTTCAGCTCTTCGCTACCGGATAAATCTACTGCCTCACTAACAACTACTGCTGCAAAAGGACCAGCCCATAACTTCATATTTTTAATAACTGTACGTTTTCTAAATTGGCTAGCAACTTCAACCCTATGCTGCCTGTTTCTATAAAGAGCTGCTTTTTCCTTAGCTAAGGATTGAAATTTAAACCAATTACGCACACTGAAATAAAACAGTGCTCCCATACAAACAAAGTACAATGTAAGTAGTATTTCGTGATTAGATACCAGAATAATTAGTGGTGACATGAGAGAAGTAACTACAAATGTACTGGTAAACAAAAAATTAAAATTTGATACGTAAGAAGTAACTTTCAGCAAATCATCTACTTCGTTTTGAGTTAGCAGAGGTGAATAGTGTTTGCCGTCCTCTTTGTAACAGACATGCGCCATTGTAGTAAAAAACAACGGAGATTGCGGACTATAAGTACAGCTCGAAAAGCTAAGCTTCTCCATATTAAAAAACAAATTCCTATTAGCTTTATCTTGAATTGCCTTTGCATCAAATGGGTTTATCATCGGTAGCCTCGGATTGAACGAAAACACAGACAAAAATATAGTTCATATAGCCGCAATTGACATAACGCCGCAATTGACATAACGCCGCATTAAGGTGTGAGCAACGCCAGCCACCCAACCTAAACCAATGCGCCTTAAACACAAAACTCAACCTTGAGCTAAAAATGCCAAGCGTTGGGAATCACTCTTAAATGCTTTGTTAAGCATAAAACTCATTTTTATTTATTATTTTTCAACAAGTTATAATTATAAATGTACATTTTTAAACTAACTTTTTGACCATAGTAAAATTACTACCTATAGTTATATTAGAGAATAAAAACCACAACATATAGTGCTTCATTCTCAGATTTGTGTTTAACCAGCTCTAAGGAGGTTTCCAATGGCAAAAACACAAGGTGGTAAAAAGAAGGTTCATGTCCCTTCACACACTCGAAATGGGAAAAAAGTGAGAGAGCATTATCGCTCCACTCCAAATTGATCGCCCATAAAAACCCCTTTACCTATAGATGTACTGGGGCTTTCTTTATGCTTAACGCTTTGCTAACGGGCGATAACGCTATACCACCCAGCTTAAAAATTATGCCCTAAACACTGAAGCCGATTTGAATGAAAGTGGCCAAGCGTTAGGAGTCCCTGTTAAGCGATTTGTTATGTTTTTACGACCTCGATGCTATTTCTATGAACAGTACGACCAAAAAGCCTAAAACGAATCCTAGAAAGGCAATAATTGTCATTATTGTATCTGGTTCTGAATGAGCTCTGTCGATATCTGGATGCTTTATGTAGATACCCTTTATGGGAAAGCGCCTGTAGTACAATCGTGGATAAAAGCCATGTGTAGCTTTGATCTGGTGGCTATAGCGTAGTTGAACTAAAAAACTCAACTGCGCAGCTGAAAACATAGCGAAGGACGTAATGTCACCACGGGTATAACCATTATTGAAATTGTATACGCCTAAAACGAAGTACAGAAATAGTAAGCCTGCAACCACTTGAAGCGCTTTTTTGTGATGATAAATTGGCTGCAAAACAATGAACATAATGACACATGTACTTGTAGTGCTAATGGTAAGATTCCAGTCCATGTGACTCCTAAACATAACGCCAAGCTAACGGGCGACAACGCTATACAAACCAGCTTAAAATCTGCGCCCTAAACACTGAAGCTGATTTGAATGAAAGTGGCCAAGCGTTGGGAGTCCCTGTTGAGCGCCTTGTTAGTTGCTGCGCCTTAGCCTACGTTGTGAGCTAAGGTGCCAATAGATTTTAGGTTATTGATTTCATTTACGAATGCAAATGGGGCAGTTGAGAACTGAAACCCAACGCACGAAACGAACTTGGTAAAGAAGAAATGACAGTTGCTTTCAAAGGCGCTGACGCAGAGGTGATTTTGCAAAGAATTGTGGCGATGAAGCCGACAGCCAAGTGCATCGGATTTTGGATATTTGAGTCGATATCAAAGTCTAAGAATCAGAGCCAAAGAACTTAACATACTCACCACTTCAGTAAGCTGCGAAAGGTGGATTCAAGCACCAGACGGCTAGTGCCACTGGCGATATAGGAGAGGGGCAGGGCGTATCAGATGTGTTGCTAGAGCCAATGACCCTTTATATTTTCAACATTTGTTTATTGGTTTTCGAACTTCAACTAACGCCTTGCTAACAAGCGACAACGCGATGCCACTTAACTTGAATATTGTGCCATAAACACAGAGCTGAAATTGCGACTGAAGTCGCCAAGCGTTAGGAGTCTTTGTTAAGCAATTTGTTATGCTTATGTTCCGCTAATCTTTGCGTTAGCGAGCCTAACTATCTTTCGGATCGGTTGCATTTGTATCTCGCTTATAATCAGGCAGATGTAGCCAGCAATAATCGAAGGGATGCCGATAGTCAGTGTTGCCCAGTTGTATACATCAAAGTCTTTTTGTTCAAGTAACCCTATATACAGTGAAGATAAAAAACTTGATAAGAGTGCTGTATTGATGATTAGCATAAGGACTGTGTTGTTAGTAAAAACATAGCTGTTTGAGTAGGTGCTTTTCCTAATCCCAGCTTTGCCTGACAGACCGCCTAGTTTAACTTGTATCATGGAATCACTTCCTGTGACTTCGTAACCTTGAGCGATTAGCTCATCGACAATTTGTTCCATTTTGTATTTCCATTGAATTGAAGCATAACGCCCAATTAAGGGGTGAACAACGCCTCCACCCAAACCTAAAGCATTGTGTCATAAACACTAAATTCGAAGTAGAAGCAAAAGTGCCGAGTGTTGTGAATCCCTCTTAAATTGCTTGTTATGTTTGTTGTTATTTATTCAAAGAACTCTTTCACTACTGTTCGAGAACCAATTTTCTTCCAACTATCAGCATCGAAGTTTGGGCACCAATCACAGCCTAAATCTACTGCTTTAGCTTGGATCTGATCTTCTGTACAAGCTGGATGATCGGATTGAAACCTAAAGCGCTGATGTAAATACTTACATGGAAAAACATACCTATCAATTTCAATTTCTTGTGTGATGGTAGGCTTATCTGTAATTCTAATTGACAAAGATAGACCACCAATTTTTTCGAGTTCAGCATTAAACGGGTCATCAATGACCGTTTGGCAATGCGCCTTTGAGTCTCGACAAGACTGAGATTTAAGATAGCAATTAATCACCTCAATAACGTGATAGCTTGAAGGAACTAGTTTTCCTCGCGAAAAAATTTGAACACCTTTCCAAGACGCTGCGTAATCTAAAAACGCAATTGCCCTTGCAGCATCAACCTGATTGCCTCCAAAGCAAACACTATATGTTATTTTTCCATCAATGCTTGTTTCTACGAACTTGTCTGCACCACGAGCGATGTTTAGTGCCAAAGGGAAGTTTTTCGAATTACTTTTAGAGAACACTACAACCAACAATGAAGTAAACGACTCTGAAAATGGGTCAATTTGTTGGTTTGTAATCAACGAATTATCATTAGACATGTTCAAATTTCCTCGTAAAACATAACGCCAAGCTAAGCTGCGAGTAAACTCGTGCAACACTGTGAGCGAAGCGAAACCGGCACGCGTTTACGAGTCAGACTTTAGCGCCTTGTTATGTTTTGTGCTAAAGCGATTGTACGTATTCTTTTAGGCGATACCACACCGCTAAACCACCGATTTGAGCATAGTCAAATTCCATTTGATTTAGTGCTCCTAAATCTACAACTGGTCCAGACACAAACCCTAAGTCATACTTTTCAAACTTATGTGGTTTAACAAACCACGTAGGTGCTGCGATCCCATGCGAAAACGCATTTCGAACGGCTTTGATAACTTCTCTTGCAGCAATTGCTTCCGCTTCAGATGGATTAGTATTTTCAAGTAAGCAATCCATTGCTATTGATGTACCAGCAAAAGATAGGCTAATAGACATTTGTGCTGTTCTAACTATGTCGGCATGGCTCGTAAACTTGCCTTTTGGGAACTGGAGGTTTTCTTCCAAGTTTAGCTGTAAATCTTGCCCAAAAAGATCAACATCAAAAGCATTTAACTCCGAGTAACACATTGAGCGTATTTCGCACTCTAATATCTCAAACGATATCTCAACATCTTGATTTAGTTCGTTCGGAATCATTAATCACCTCGAAAAACATAACGCCCTTGCTAAGCGGCTACCAACGATACCACAAAACTCAGACAAACCACCGTAAACACTAAACATAACCAGACACAAAACCGCCAGACGTTGGTTGTCCGTCTTGAGCTGATGGTTAGGTATGCTCATTACGAACGCTTTGCTCGCTGGTGCTATAGGACTAACCCATGAAACACCAAAGCCAACTGCACCGCAATCACCACCGAAGCTGAATAACAACCACGTCACCATTTTTGCGGTGTTTTACTGAAGCAAAAAAGCTAACCAAATTGAGATAACGAACTTTCAACGAGCAAACTGGACCAAAAGCACTTAAAAACAACAAACATTCAGCCACTAACATCAAAACTTGCCAGTTGAATGAAACTTTCTCCTGAAAATGTTCGAGCCACACGGCCGCTCAAGTTTGTGGCGAATAAGACAGTTGAAGTGGCTGATTGCCAAACTAAAAAAACGTGCAAACTTAAAGCAACCTAACGCCGCGTTAAGGGGTGAACAACGCAAGCTGCCAAATCTAAATATTGTGCCATAAACACAAAAGCTAAACTTTGAACCAAAATTGCCAAGCGTTGAGAATCCCTCTTGAACGCTTTGTTATGTGCGTGCCTGCTCTTGCACCACCCTCACCCATTTGGAACGCCACTCCTGCGCTTCCATTGGGTCTGGCCAGAACTCTTTCTGTTTAAGGATAAGCCCATTTTCTACCGTATGGAAAGTAATAGCACGCGCTTTTTGAACGCTATCAGTTATAGAAACATCAGTGACTACTGTTTCGCCATCGCAGACAATTGAATGAACGACGAACTCCCAAGTCCCATTTGCTGGATAGTAAGAGTTAATTGCCGTGAAATTGTCTCGTCCAACAATAAGCTCACCAGATTGAGGCCAAAAACCTTCAAAATCTGGGCTAAGCCACTCACTTGCTTTCGTGAAATCATTCGTTTTCATTGCGTCCCAAAAAGCTAAGACGACTTCCTTTGAATTCATTATTTCCCTCCAAGCACATAACGCCGCGTTAAGTAGTGAGCAACACTACCACTGAACCTAACCTATTGTGCCGTAAACACTAAAACTGATTCAAACCCAAAGTGCCAAGCGTTGCGAATCTGTCTTAAACGCTTTGTTATGCTCGTACTTAAAGAAATTGAAGGACTAAACAAGCAATGAACGCTGGCAGACCCGCTATGAAGAAAACTAAGCCTGTTTGGTAATTCATTCGATAGTGCTCTCGTTCGTCTTTTTCGAAATCATGCCCTTCTACCAGTTTGTAGACTTTATCTGTTCTAGGATCATCTAACCGAGTCGTCTTGCTATGGACACCGCCTTCCCACATTAGCTTCGCCAAAACCCATATGACGATGACGACAAAGAAAAGAAAATCGACCAACTGAGTAGTAGCAAAGAATGGGACAAACTGGGCTAGAGCGATAACAACAAGAGCTGCTGAGAGATTAATTAGAACTACTTTCTTGAATAAATCGAGCAAAATCATCTCCTAGAGCATAACGCCGCGTTAATGGGCAGACAACGCCACCACATACTGAAACCATTGTGACATAAACACTAATACCAAAATAAGAGCCAAAACTGCCAAGCGTTGACTGTCCCTTTGAACGCTTTGTTATGTGCTCACTTTATTTCGTTTACATATATTTTGTATTCCTTACCACGATCATCAATTGCCAGCATAAATTTACGCCTACTTGATGGCCAAACGAGCTTTAGTGAATTAAGCTTTGCTAACTCTACGTTTTGAGAAGCCAAGTGTTTTTCAAGTGAACTGCCCCAGTAACCTATGGATTTGTTTATTCGAGCAGTAGCTAATTCGTTTGGTTCAAACTTGAGAGTGAGCCAGTCAACCTCAATATCGTAGCCTTTGCTATGAATGCTAGCCAAAGCATCAATTACGTAGTCGCCATCGACATAGTTCATAAGGCTAGTAAAGCTACACCCAAAATTATGTATTGCCGAGTAAATGTTTTTGTACTTCATTACTATCCTTAGTGACACATAACGCCCTTGCTAAGCGGCAACCAACCATACACAAAACTCAGATAAACCACCGTAAACACGATACCCAACTAGACACAAAAC
This sequence comes from Vibrio coralliilyticus, assembly GCF_024449095.1. Taxonomy (NCBI): domain Bacteria; kingdom Pseudomonadati; phylum Pseudomonadota; class Gammaproteobacteria; order Vibrionales; family Vibrionaceae; genus Vibrio; species Vibrio coralinecrosis. The sequence goes on along the minus strand of NZ_CP024627.1, from coordinate 1,393,410 downwards.
CGACAAGCGTTGGTTGTCCGTCTTGAGCTGATGGTTAGGTTGACGACTTCGATACTCTTCCAACATGAACTAAACTTGTAAGCTTTATTAGTGGTTTAATGATTAGCTGGGCACTACCTACAACAAACAACCAAGTACCACTTTCAACAAGAGACTCATTCAAAAAGAAAAAACTACCAACTAAAAACCAAATCGCTATTAGCAAATCATTGATTGCTCCCAAGGCCTCATAACGACGTTGGATGACAATATGTCGATTACCAATGTCTAGATCTAATTTCATTGTTTGACTCATTTTCACCTCATAAAACGATACATGACTGAATAAAATAAACATCAGGTCGCAAATGTCCATTGGCAACCTAACGCCCTTGCTAAGCGGCTACCAACAATACCACAAAGCTCAAAAAAACCACCGTAAACACCAAACTCAACCAGGCACAAAACCGCCAAGCGTTGGTTGTCCGTCTTGAGCTGATGGTTAGGTATGCTCATTACGAACATCTTTGCTAGCTTGAGCTATAGGGCTAAACCATGAAACAACAAAGCTAACTGCACCGCAATAACCACCGAAACTGAATAGCAACCACGTCACCATTTTTGCGGTGGTTCACTGAAGCAAAAAAGCTAACCAAATTGAGATTACGAACTTTCAATGAACAAGCCCAGCCAAGAGCACTGAAAACGGAAAACACTCAGCCGCTGACGCCAAAACTTGCCAATTAAATGAAACCTTCACCTGAATAAGTTCGAGCCACATGGCCGCTAAGATTCGCGATAAACAAGTTTATTGAAGTGGCTGATTACAAAACTACAAACCGCAAACACTTAAAGCAACCTAACGCCCTTGCTAAGCGGCAACCAACAATACCACAAAACTCAGAAAAACCACCGTAAGCACTAAACTCAACCAGACACAAAATCGCCAAGCGTTGGTTGTCCGTCTTGAGCTGATTGTTAGGTATGCTTATTACGAACACTTTAGCTAGCTTGAGCTATAGGACTAACCCATGAAACACCAAAGCCAACTGCACCGCAATAACCATCGAAGTTGAATGACAACCACATCACTATTTTTGCGGTGGTTCGCTGAAGCAAAAGACTAACCAAATTGAGATAACGAACTTTCAACGAACAAACTTAACCAAGAGCACTTAAAACCAGAAAACACTCAGCCACTGACATCAAAGCTTGCCAGTTGAATTAAAACCTTCACCTGAAAAAGTTCGGGCCACATAGCCACTGAAGTTCGCGACAAAGAAAGATTCGAAGTGGCTGAGAGCCAAACTAAAACCGTACAGTCTTAAAGCAACCTAACGCCGCGTTAAGTGGTGAACAACGCTACCACCCGACCTAACTCATTGTGCCGTAAACACTAAAGTTGATTCAAACTAAAAATGCCAAGCGTTGTGAATCCGCCTTAAACGCTTTGTTATGTTGCGAACTCATCGATATACAATTTACCTAAAATCGATTCAACAGCAGCAATTTTACCGCCACTACCATGATAAGTTTCAGCGCGAAGATGTATTACTTGCCCGCAGAGCTTGCAAACAAAGTAATTGCTTACGAAATCGCCCCAATTTTTCCCATTAGCTATTTGGGAAAAAGGCTGGCCATAAGAGCCAAACCCTAAATATTTGAGGTTTCCCTTCTCTGTGTTTGTTCTTAAAAGAAGTATCGATTCCGTTAACTTTTGGGGATTTCGAATCTCCCTGACTAATCGAGAACACTTTCCACAACTCATCCCAATGTCCTTTTGATAGCTAGAGCAACATAACGCCGCATTAAGGTGTGAGCAACGCTTGGCTATACTTGAGCGAAGCGAAACCGCCAAGCGTTGCGAATCACTCTTAAATGCTTTGTTAGTTGCACAATGCACACTGAATTTTTTGTTTATTTTCAGTGATATATTCTATGTCATCTAGATAGGCTTGAAGATGACCTTGCTCTATATTTTCAGCAAAAGATTCATTGCCATTTTCGGCTTCACTACGCATGAAGGATACTAAAGCCTGTAAACGCTGAACCATAGCATCAGCTAGTTGCTCTTTTTCTAATTCAGTTGCACCGTAACTATCACAGAACAACTTAGCCCTAGCCACCAGCTCTGTGATTGTGCCTAGCTTATCATTGCTGTCAGTTTTGAAAGGTGACCAACAATAAACCGAATATGCTAAATCCCATATTCTTGGTGCTGGGTGCGCCGTGTCGAAGTCAAACACACCAACAACTGTATTTTCTACTAGAGCAACATTGTATGGGGCAAAGTCACCATGACAGATAACCTCGAATGGTTCTATCGGCTCTAACATCCATCGGTGTGCATTAACATCAATTTGCCCCAAGAGTGAAACTGTTGAGTCATGTATTTTACGTAATAATTTACCCGCAGACATGAGTGCATCATTTGTTGCGATTGCGCCAACTAGCGGATAGTTGTAGGTATTACCTGCGACAAAACTTAAGATTTCTTGGTTTTGATTAACACCTAGAAACTTTGGAATTTCATCTACCTTTGCTCGCTCAAGATGTTTCAAAATAAGATGAATTGTAGAACTCCATGACTGAAGAGGTCGATAGACGACTTCACCATCTCGATATATTGCAGATTTTCTTCCGCCTGATAATTCTTCCACAATACCTCCCTGTGCAACTAACGCCGCATTAAGGTGTGAGTAGCGCTTGGCTATACTTGAGCGAAGCGAAACTGCCAAGCGTTGCGAATCACTCTTGAATGCTTTGTTATACCTATTTAGCTTAAATATTGCTCTGAAAAACCTTGTACAAACAACAACATCATTTGAACTTGTGATACGTCATATTCGTCATATTGACCATGTGCAGCTTTATTTCGAATGTGAGCAAAACTTGTGACCTGCTTCTGAACCAACTTTGAATATACTTCGTTTTGAGCAAGCTCAGTATTTAAAGGCTCGATTGTCTTAGGTGCGCCATTAGGCTTAACAACAGCAATATCATTTTTCTTACTCAATTCCCGCAGCCCATCTTCCAGAACTGCCCCAATAGTCACTGCTGCGGCATCTTTGTATCCTTCGTTCAGAAGGTGTTCTCCGATTTCTAAGAAATTTGCAAATATCTCGGCTTGTAATAAACCTTTTATGTTGGCGATTAGGTCATTTTCGATGTCGTGTTTAACTGTTAGTGCTACACCATGAACTTGAGATACGTGACCATACCAATTACTGTGAATTACATAGAAATTGTCTATTCCTATAGCCTTAGTGTAATTTTTGTAATGCTGACTATTTTCACCATAGAGCTTTAATATCAGTTGCCCAACTCTAGTTACCCAAGACGTAACTTCAGCTAAATCACTCCCCTCTAGTGAGCTTCTAGCTGTTGATGCTTTTTTAACTACTGTCTCTCCAAGCCTGACAATCGAATCCACTTCATTCTTCACAATATTACTGATATTCATTTGAATCTCCAGACTATAAATTGTGGTGTAGGTATAACGCCGCATTAAGGTGTGAGCAGCGCTTGGCTATACTTGAGCGAAGCGAAACCGCCAAGCGTTGCGAATCACTCTTAAATGCTTTGTTAACTGGCGCTCTCAAAAGTCGATACTTTCTAATTTTTTATTCAATATTTTCATGCCGAGCTGTTTCGAAATATCTACAATTGCAGAGAAGCCTTCTCCTTTAAACTTATCTACTATCACATCAAGTACTTTCGGCTCTTCAAGAGACGACAAAAATTCAATACCTGAACTCGTCAGCCTTATTGGTGAGCACACTAGCATAAACTTCATCGGAGCTTGTGGTGAAGCTACTAAACCACTGCTCTTCATGTCATAAATCGGACCTTTGTTAGTAGATAGAAGTCCATTCTCGACGATTAGATGCCAATGAAACACAAATTTTTTATCTGTTCCATCATCCACATTGAGGTATTTCATGTACAACTTCTGCGAGTCCGCATAAGGTTCTTGAGCCTCTTTGATTTCACTAAGAAGCTGTTTTATGTATGCGTAATCTATATCCATTCTTACCTCCGAATGTGATTTTGTCGTAAGCCAGTTAACGCCCAATTAAGGGGTGAACAACGCTTCCACCCAAACCTAAAGCATTGTGCCATAAACACTAAATTTGAAGTAGAAGCAAAAATGCCAAGCGTTGTGAATCCCTCTTAAATTGCTTGTTATGTGCGTACTAAAGACATTGGCACGAAACGAATTCCGTTGAACTCTGCTTCTTCGCCTGTTGCTACGAAACCATGGCGATTGTAGAACCCAACAGCATTCACCGATGAGCGTAGACTAACCTCACAAGCGTCTGTTTGATTAAGCAAATGATTCAATAGCGTACGACCTAAACCTGAACCCTGTTGAGAATTAGCAACAAACAAGTGTGTTAAATAGTTCCCATCACGCAAAGCAGCAAAACCAAGTATTTCCCCACTCGATACAGCCTTAATTGATGAAAAATTCTCATCATCGAAAGTAGTCGCTAGGTCAGGTAGAACTCTGTCCTTATACTCTTTCTTTCCTTGTGCATTAAGCAGTGGAAGCACATCCTTGGCCGAAACCTCTGACACAAGCCTTGTTACTGCGTCCAAGTCCGCTTTTTGGACTTTCTGAATTTCCATATTTCCTCCGAGCACATAACGCCGCGTTAATAGGCAGGCAACGCTGCCGTAAACATAATTCATTGTGACATAAACACTAATACTAAACTGTGAGACAAAACTGCCAAGCGTTGACTGTCCAATTAAACGCTTGGTTATGGAAAACTGAGACAACCACTACACTCACCGCAGAACATGAGCGTTTTGCAACCACAAAACGCAACAGACCCGTATGCAGCAACCCAACGAGTCCAAAGAAGAAACCTAACAACAACGATACAGCAAACTAAAACAAAGAAGGGCCGCCCCACTGAAGTCAAGCTCCAGCTAATTGCCGCAACATCAAACCCACTTGGGAGCCAGATGCAAGCGGCAGATTAGCCGTCATGAAAAACTCAAAGCGGCTTTTCACCAGAGATAAAGATTTTGAGCCTAATCGACACGTAAGAATGGCCATGAAGTTCACAGCGAACGCTGAACCAACAAACAAAATAAGAACTAAATCTTGCTGCACCATAACGCCGCATTAAGGTGTGAGCAACGCTACCACCAAACCAAAACCATTGCACCGTAAACACGAAACCCAACCTTGAACTGAAAATGCCAAGCGTTGCGAATCACTCTTAAATGCTTTGTTATGCGTAAACTCTAACCTCTACCTTCTAACTGATGTCGACATATCCCTAAACTTGGGCCAGCCATCTGACCAAGTCGATCAACATGATTTTCCAGAAACTCTATCAGCTCTATTGCTTTCGTGTAATGTTGCTTGTAAACAAAGTATGGATCCACATTATCTTCGTAGAGGGCTATGGCACTTGAATATGAACAAACAAGTTTTAATAAGCGGTTAAGGCAAGCATTTAACTCGTTAGCATTTACGTAATCTACGCCGATAACTCCCCAAACAACCAAACTTAATTGAGCAGTATCACCTTCCCTCGTAGTAGCAATTTCTGTTTTTAACCAGTTATCAATTTCTTCGTCAGCCCGAGAAACATAACGCAACATATCCAACTTTATAGCTTCAGATGTCGCGAGATTAATGTTTTCTGATTGTTGGAAAACTGTATAAACAAGCAATACGATACTCAAAAATGAAAATACTGGACCAACAACACCACCAAAATATGAACCAAAATTAGACCAATCAGAAGCATCAAGAGAAACAGGCTGATTAACACCAACAAAATAGTAAAAAGCTCCTACCGCTGAAATCATAACAATAAAACCGACGACACATATCGTCACAATACCTTTCGTACTTACCGATTCCTCTTTACGCATAACGCCCTTGCTAAGCGGCAACCAACGATACCACAAAACTACAGCAAACCACCGTAAACACTAAACATAACCAGACACAAAACCGCTAAGCGTTGGTTGTCCGTCTTGAGCGGATGGTTAGGTATGTTCATTACGAACGCTTTGCTCGCTGGAGCTATAAGACTAACCTATGAAACACCAAAGCTAACTGCACCGCAATAACCACCGAAGTTGAATAACAACCAAACCACTATTTTTGCGGTGGCACACTGAAGCCAAAAAGCTAACCAAATTGAGATGACAAACTTTCAACGAACAAACTTGACCAAGAGCACTAAAAACGGAAAACACTCAGCCACTGACATCAAAGCTTGCCAATTGAATAAAACTTTTACCCGACAGAGTTTGAGCCACATAACCACTAAAACTTGCGACAAAGAAAGATTCGAAGTGGCTGAACGCCCAACTAAAAAACGACCAAACCTAAAGCAACCAAACGCCCTTGCTAAGCGGCGACCAACGATACCACAAAACTTAAACCAACCACCGTAAACACTAAACATAACCAGACACAAAACCACCAAGCGTTGGTTGTCCGTCTTGAGCGGATTGTTAGGTATGCTTATTTCGAGTGCCTTTGCTCGCTGGTACTATAGGACTCCCCCATGAATCACCAAAGCCAACTGCACCGCAATAACCACCAAAACTGAATGGCAATCACATCACTTTTTGCGGTGGTTTACTGAAGCAAAAAACTAACCAAATTGAGATGGCGAACTTTCAACGAACAAGATTGGCCAAGAGCACTTAAAACCAGAAAACACTCAACCACTAACGTCAAAGCTTGCCAGTTAAAGAAACTTTCACCTGAAAATCTTCGAGCCACGTAGCTGCTGAAATTCGCGAAAAATAAGATTATTGAAGTGGCTGATCTCAAGACTAAAAAACCGTACAAGCTTAAAGCAACCTAACGCCGCATTAAGGTGTGAGCAGCGCTTGGCTATACTTGAGCGAAGCGAAACTGCCAAGCGTTGCGAATCACTCTTAAATGCTTTGTTATGAGTTGGGTGTGTCAGTCAGCACTTTCTCTTCTCGACGGCCTTTAAAGTAATACAATACAAAACCAGACGCAGCAGGAAATAAAACTGCAAATAAGACTAATAGAACTTTATTACGAGTACGTTTTGCTGATAGTGCCACAACAAACGAATACACAATCATATGCAATATAAACATCAATACTAATGTTTTTAAAACTATCTCGAACCAACCCTCTACGGGAAGATAGCTCAAAATGGCAGCTACTAAAAAAGAACCGTAACAACTAATGCCTGCGTACTTCTTTATCAATTTTATTACCTCGTAAACTCATAACGCCCTTGCTAAGCGGCTACCAACAATAACACAAAACTCAAACCGACTACCGTAAACACTAAACATAACCAGACACAAAAACGCCAAGCGTTGGTTGTCCGTCTTGAGCGGATGGTTAGGTATGCAAATTACGAGTGTCTTTGCTCGCTGGTGCTATAGGGCTAACCCATGAAACACCAAAGTCAAATGCACCGCAATCACCACCCAAGCTGAATGACAACCACGTCACTATTTTTGCGGTGGTTCAGTGCAGCAAAAAAGCTAACCAAATTGAGAGAACGAGCTTCCAGTGAGTAGGCTTGGACAAAAGCACTAAAAACAGAAAACACTCAATCACTAACGTCAAAACTTGCTAGTTGAATGAAACTTTCACCTGAAAAAGTTCGAGCCACATGACCGCTGGAACTAGCGACAACAAAAGGATACGAAGTGGCTGAGCGCCAAATTAAAAAAACGTACAAATCTACAGCAACCTAACGCCGCGTTAAGGGGCAGGCAACGCTACCACATACTTAAACCATTGCGACATCAACACAAAAACAAAAATGTGAGATAAAGCTGCCAAGCGTTGGCTGTCCCATTGAACGCTTTGTTATGCAAATTTAGCTCACGTCTTTAATGTGATGTATTTTACCATTTTGAAACTCAAAGTATGTCTTACCTTTCAGAGCTAATTCCTGACCTCCCTTGAGACCATTGGGAAGATCGATTGCCAAAGTGCCCGTATAATCGATACTGACTGTTGCTGTACTATCACTTAGCTGTATATCCGTTACAACTTGCTGGCGAGCACTAAACATTTTTGCCGACTGGGAAGCTAAGTTTTCAAAATCTACCTTACCTACTGTACGCGCTGTTATCTCACCATTTGATTCGTTTTCGAAAACGATATTATCACTAAGAAGTTCTAACATCCCAATCACATCAAACGCGTTGTAACGACTTATATAGGACTCGACCAATTCAACTTTTTCACTTTCTGACATGCTAATTATCCTTACTTGCAATTTGCATAACGCCGCGTTAAGGGGTGAACAACGCCACCACCTAACCTAAGCCATTGTGCCGTAAACACTTCAGCTGAATCAAACCTAAAATTCCCAGCGTTGAGAATCCCTCTTAAACGCCTTGTTATGTTTGATAAATAACGGGGACTTTTAATGTTGATAATCTATCGATAAAACGTTGAGAAACACCATAAATATAGAAATAATCATCCTTAACATTTGCACCTGCTATTAGCTTATTGCCCGAATAAAACTGCCACTCACTAATTCCCCATTCAAGATCTGACTTAAAGCACATCAACCCTCTTCCCATTGAACGGCTGATAATATGTATGGAGTCTCGGTTAAATTTATAGTGCTTAGACGTTTCTCGAAAGCAATTTGTGTTGTAACTAAAAAAGCAAACTTCTTTAGTGAATACCCCCAGGTAAAATTCGGAAATACTTTCCTTGAACCGCTTTTGTTGGCGATCGCAACCTCTATCAATAGACGAGTTGAATTGAACGGAAAAGTTATCAACGCTTAAACGCAACAATTCCTCAAATATTAGCAAACTCGCTTTGTATGTAAGCTCACAATCTTCGATACCAACGTTCATATCCAACCTTAAAACATAACGCCGCGTTAAGGGGTGAGCAACGCAGACCACCCAACCTAACCCATTGTGCCGTAATCACTAAAGCTGAATCAAACCCAAAATGCCGAGCGTTGGGAATCCCTCTTGAACGCTTTGTTATGTGAATTTTTTCACGCGCCCAAAAGAGGCAAATTTTTACGCTGTTGATAGGTTAAAGCTAACTCTAAACAGGACTTGATTGCTGTTTCTGGTAACGCTTTCGATAAGGACAGAACTATTGCTCTGTTTCCCTGAAACACCAGTTCTTCACCATACAATTCTCGAAATGTATCGACTAACTTAGTTTGGCAATTAAAGAACAGGTAATAATTGTTTAATGCCGTTCGGATAAGCATTAACGCTTATACCTAAATGGGTATTTGGGTGGGACAAAAAGGACTGAACGTGGATACGTTCGGTCCTTCCTTTTATCCGGTAAAATGAAGTGACTTATGTTCTCCCTCATTTGCTTGAGTTTGCTCGGTAGAGTTCCGTCAGGGCTAAGCGCTAGCCAACGTAGCTGGGTATCTATCAAATTTATTGCCGCTGTAAAGCTCACTCTAGTTGGCCTTACCTCAGCGTCTTTAGCAATATGAACCATCTCTAAGCGCACCAAATTGTACGCCAGCAATATTCCCCAGAGCTCTTGTCTAACACCAGCAGCAAAACGACTTCTCAAGGTGACTTCATTTTGTAACTGAGTTTGTTTTATCTCACCGTAACCTTCTTCTATTTCCCAGCGTTGCCAATAGACAGTCAATAAGTCTTCTAATGAGTATTTCTCAGGATCAACCAGTGAAGTTATAAAGCCTTCAATTTCACCTTTTGGGTCTTTGTAGAGGATGAGGCGTGCTTGCCAATGAGTCGGCAAATTAGGGTTATTGCGCTGAGCTTGCTGTGAAACAGGCATAGAGATAAGCATGTCGTTTTCAGCAAAACGCTCCAAAACTTCATATCTTACTTTGCGTTTCACAGGGGTTAGCCAGTGGCTATTGGAGGCAGCAGCATTCCACGATATCAATAGGTCGGCAGAAAAGTAGCAACGATCAAACAATGTGAGTGAGTTTGCTGGCACGTCTCCTAATAATCGGCGTGCCAGTGTTGTCTCACCGACCTGACAAGCATCGAATGCAGCCCCTACCATAAAACGTGTCTCGGTAGCCATCAGACCGACCAAGCGCAGTTGAGGATAAGGTTTATGTTTTTGAGAAATGAATCCAAACGCTTGCGCATTGTCTTCTGAATCTTGGCAACGAAAAGTGGTACCATCCACGGCCATAATGTTTAGCCCTAGCGCCTTATCCTTTACTAGCGCGTCGCTCTCCCATGCCGCCATAGAGGTTTTAAACAAAGCAGCGAGAGGAGCTTCGTCCAAACGTTGCCTAGAGTCAGTAAGTACGCTAGGTGCAACACGAGACCAAGAATCCTGAGGCTTAGGTTGGAGAGCTAGGTCAAGAGAACTGCATACTTCTTTGATTGATTTATTCCGTTGCAATCCCATCCAAATGACGAGCCAGACGGCTTGTTGCGCTGGTAAGCGTCGCCTTCTAATGCTTGCTTTAGACGTATCAAGCAAAGCTTGTTCTATCCATTCAAGCTGAATGGCATTAACTACAGACTCATAGTTTTTACCATCCTCGATAGTCTCATGTGCCAAAAGCAGCTCTTGAGCAAACATAAAAAATCCCCACTAACTTTGTTAGTGGGGATTATCATACGATCTCAGGATCGTTCAAGTCTCTAAAACGATCGGCATTAGGTAATAATTGTTAGGAGATTTCAGCTTCCAGTCTATTCTTAGCGGGCTGCCTGTTTTTACACTATAGCTAGGTTCACCCCACTTTAGAGTTTCATCGACTTCACCTAACTCCAAATCAGATGCGATTTGAAAGACTAGATTTCGTAGCTCCTCTAGCCTAATACAAGCATTTTCCGGATATTCATCGAAGCGTTCTTTGACTACCTTGTTCACTGGAATCTCCTATTCACATAACGCCCTTGTTAAGCGGCTACCAACGATTCCACAAAACTCAAACAAACTACCGTAAACACCAACCTCGACCAAACACAAAACCGCCAAGCGTTGGTTGTCCGTCTTGAGCAGATTGTTAGGTATGCTTATTACGAAGTCTTTGCTCGCTGGTGCTATAAGACTAAGCTATGAAACACCAAAGCTAACTGCACCGCAACAACCACCAAAGATGAATAACAACCACATCACTATTTTTGCGGTGGTTCGCTGAAGCAAAAAACTAACCGGATGTATATAGCGAACTTTCAATGAACAAACTTGACCAAAAGCACTTAAAACGGAAAACCCTCAACCACTAACGTCAAAACTTGCCAGTTGACTGAAACTTTCGCATGAAAATATTCGAGCCACATGCCCACTTAAATTCATGACAAACAAGGGAGTTGAAGTGGCTGAACGCCCAACTAAAAAACGACCAAATCTAAAGCAACCTAACGCCGCATTAAGGTGTGAGCGGCGCTTGGCTATACTTGAGCGAAGCGAAAACGCCAAGCGTTGCGAATCACTCTTAAATGCTTTGTTATGCGTGCGGCTTAAACTTCTTCGTCATTCCTTGGCTGGACGGAGAAACAAGTTTGTACCCTAACTTCTCGTAAAACACTGGTTCATCTGCGATCATTGAAACATAAGAGCCTTCGAGAGCAACTGACGACAAATAGTTATCTATATACTTCATGACCTTCCGGCCTAAACCTTGGCCTTGATAGTTCGGATCAACTGCAACATCCACCACTTCAAAGTTACATGCACCGTCTCCAACTACCCGCCCCATCGCAATTAGCACATCATCATCTCGAACCGAGATAGCGTACAAGCTATTTGGCAAAGCAATAGTGGCAGCTTTTAACGACTTTGGAGACAAACCTGCCTTCACTCTCATTTCGCAAAATTCTGATGGGCTAGGGACTTTTGCTTCGTATGTTATTGTCATGATGTACATCTCCTTTTATTACATTCGGAGCATACACAAGACAACTGTATAAATAAACATGCAAAGTAAGTTTTTGATTAGTACGCATAACGCCCTTGCTAAGCGGCTACCAACAATAGCACAAAACTCCAACAAACCACCGTAAGCACTAAACTCAACCAGACACAAAATCGCCAAGCGTTGGTTGTCCGTCTTGAGCGGATTGTTAGGTATGCTTATTTCGAGTGCCTTTGCTCGCTGGTACTATAGGACTCCCCCATGAATCACCAAAGCCAACTGCACCGCAATAACCACCAAAACTGAATGGCAATCACATCACTTTTTGCGGTGGTTTACTGAAGCAAAAAACTAACCAAATTGAGATGGCGAACTTTCAACGAACAAGATTGGCCAAGAGCACTTAAAACCAGAAAACACTCAACCACTAACGTCAAAGCTTGCCAGTTAAAGAAACTTTCACCTGAAAATCTTCGAGCCACGTAGCTGCTGAAATTCGCGAAAAATAAGATTATTGAAGTGGCTGATCTCAAGACTAAAAAACCGTACAAGCTTAAAGCAACCTAACGCCGCATTAAGGTGTGAGCAGCGCTTGGCTATACTTGAGCGAAGCGAAACTGCCAAGCGTTGCGAATCACTCTTAAATGCTTTGTTATGAGTTGGGTGTGTCAGTCAGCACTTTCTCTTCTCGACGGCCTTTAAAGTAATACAATACAAAACCAGACGCAGCAGGAAATAAAACTGCAAATAAGACTAATAGAACTTTATTACGAGTACGTTTTGCTGATAGTGCCACAACAAACGAATACACAATCATATGCAATATAAACATCAATACTAATGTTTTTAAAACTATCTCGAACCAACCCTCTACGGGAAGATAGCTCAAAATGGCAGCTACTAAAAAAGAACCGTAACAACTAATGCCTGCGTACTTCTTTATCAATTTTATTACCTCGTAAACTCATAACGCCTTGTTAAGGGGTGAGCAACGCAATACCGAAGCTGCCGCAGACCACCTTAAACACTAAACTCAACGCATAGTAAAAATGCCACGCGTTGCGAATCCCTCTTGAACAATTTGTTATGCATCACTTGCACTGTTTTGCTGAATTACAGTTTCAAGAGCATTATCTAGAATGAGAACCGCGGTATGAAAATATATTCTTGGCTCATTGAAAGATGCTCCAGCAAGCTCTGCACTTTTGACTTTTTCTAGTTCGTTGAGAACATCTGGATTCTCGAAACTACAGCCAAATATGTTGTGGGCGAAAGCATTTCTAATTTCTCTCAACGCGTGCAACTCCGATTGCACCTGTTTAGAAATTAGCTCTAGCTCAAAACAAAGATCAATCCTTTTGGCAAACTGATTAACTACTTTTTTTGAAACACCACTTTTGAAACTATTATCAAGTATTCTCTCAAGTTTTGCGTCAAATGCAGCGCACGAAATAAGCACCGCACTCCGGTCATCGCTTTTTAAAACATCAAACCAAGTAGATGCATTTTTAATGTTACTCAAGCCTTTGAATTTGTTTTTATCATCTTTAATTTTCACAGCTACTCCATGATGCATAACGCCCTGTTAAGGGGTGAGCAACGTAATACCGATGCCACCGCAAATCACCTTAATCACTAAAACCAACGCATAGTGAAAATGCTACGCGTTGCGAATCCCTCTTAAACAGTTTGTTATGTTGTCTGAATAGTTATCGCTATTCAGCTAACACCTCTTTAATTAACGGATAATCATATCCTGTTTGGCAACCTTCAGCATATATCTTTACTGTTTTCCCCGAAGCATAAGCAGAAAGCAATAGAGAATAAGTTTCTTTAAACAAATTGTCATCTGCCTTCAAAAATAAGTAGGCATTATTTTTACAATCATTCTCGACCTGGCTTTCATGAACAAAATAAATCCCATTTCGACTTGGCTTTGGATACACTTTCGTAATAAGCCCCGCAGTATTCCAAGCCCCAGAAAAAGCGCTAGAAGATACTAAAGCAGTAAGCGTGAACAATAATAGTTTCTTCATTTAAAACTCTCAGTAATTTACATAATTTCCAATAAAACATAACGCCGCATTAAGGTGTGAGCGACGCTTGGCTATACTTGAGCGAAGCGAAACTGCCAAGCGTTGCGAATCACTCTTAAATGCTTTGTTATATATTCATTCTTCTAGTTTACCGACCACCCATTGTGAACCCAAAGCAGAACGCCTTGCACAGGTACCTGGTTCCAGTGCCGTCAAATCATTAATGGTTGCATCCTCAGCCACTAGGTGCCCCACACCAATATGATGGGGGCGACCGCTTTCGACGCAACCGTCAATACCACACAGAAACTGCCAGTCTCCATCAAAATCTCTTACAGAAAAGAGCACTGGCCTAGTTTTCTCAAATACATGCGTGCACACAAACACGCCATAATCGTTTCTAAATTTCATAAAAGCCCTAGAATATATAACGCCGCGTTAAGGGGCGACAACGCATTCCACCCAACTTAAGTCATTGTGCCGTAAACACATAAACCAAACTTTGAACCAAAACCGCCAAGCGTTGAGAGTCCCTCTTGAACGCTTTGTTATGGTGATTTATTTTAGACTTGCTTGAATGATGAGTAACTCAATTTCATTAGCGGATGTATTAACCAGACCGTGAGTACCAAAACGTTTATTAACTATCATATCTCCTGAAGTCACTTTTCTTTCCTCACCTTCAATGGTCATAGTGCCTTCACCTTTCAAAATGATATACATTTCTTCATCGTCTTCGTGAGTATGCTCACCCATAGAACTTCCTGGTGGCATCACTACACGGATAGCAAAATCCCAAGCACCATCGAAATCTTTACGCCTAAATGCACGATAGATACCAATCGAACCTTCTCCATCATGGCTATTTTCGTCGACTTCTTTGTCACAAGTGTAAAAATTACGTATCATTTTTCCGAATTCCTTTCTGATTATTTTCCGCAGGTCCGTAAAGCGCCATAACGCCCTTGCTAAGCGGCAACCAACGATACCACAAAACTCAGACAAACCACCGTAAACACGATACCCAACTAGACACAAAACCGCCAAGCGTTGGTTGTCCGTCTTGAGCGGATTGTTAGGTATGCTCATTTCGAGTTCCTTTGCTCGTTGATGCTATAGGGCTAAGCCATGAAACACCAAAGCCAACTGCACCGTAATCACCACCAAAACTGAATAGCAATCATCACTTTTTTGCGGTGGTTCACTGAAGCAAAAAACTAACCGGATAGAGATAACGAACTTTCAACGAACAAACTTGGCCAAAAGCACTTAAAACAGAAAAGCCTCAGCCACTAACGTCAAAGCTTGCCAACTAAATGAAACTTTCACCTGAAAATCTTCGAGCCACGTAGCTGCTGAAATTAGCGAAAAATAAGATTATTGAAGTGGCTGATATCAAGACTAAAAAACCGTACAAGCTTAAAGCAACCTAACGCCCTTGCTAAGCGGCAACCAACGATACCACAAAACTCAGATAAACCACCGTAAACACGATACCCAACTAGACACAAAACCGCCAAGCGTTGGTTGTCCGTCTTGAGCTGATGGTTAGGTATGCTCATTACGAGCATCTCTGTTCGCTTAAGCTATAGGACTAAATCATAAAACACCAAAGCTAGCTGCACCGCAATAACCACCTAAGCTGAATAACAACCACGTCACTATTTTTGCGGTGGTTCGCTGAAGCCCAAAAACTAACCAAGTTGAGAAAACGAACTTCCAATGAATAAACTTGGGCAGGAGCACTTAAAAACAGAAAGCACTCAGCCACTGACGCCAGAGCTTGCCAGTTGAATGAAACTTTCACCTAAAAATGTTCGAGCCACATGACCGCTGAAACTAGCGACAATAAAAGGATTCGAAGTGGCTGAACGCCAAACTAAAAAACCGTACAAGCTTAAGGCAACCTAACGCCGCATTAAGGTGTGAGCAACGCTACAACAAAGCTAAACCATACCGCCGTAAACACAAAGCCCAACGATGGAATGAAAAATGCCAAGCGTTGAGAATCACTCTTAAATGCTTTGTTACATTAGCCAAATATGAGTAATTAAGGGACGGTTCCCAGTACATGATAAAGCCAATTTCACGGGTTTTCCGGCACTATATGCAGTTAACGCCATAGAATATATACCTCTACCTTTGTGCGTGTTTAAAAACACAGTGTTATACGTGCTGTCACTTCCTGCACGACACTCCGAAGGGATGAAATCACTAGGCACTCCACCCTCTATGATTATCAATGCTCTTCCGTTTTCATCACCTTCCACAATAATGCTAGATATCTTTTTTGCTGTAGGCATCCAACTCCCCGGATTTGCAGATGCAGATACCGATGTAAACACCAATACAAACAAAATTAGAGGTAAAACCTTCATAACCTTAGTTCCTTGAAATATTTTAAAAAATAAAACTTACGATATTTCGATCTAAAAATGTAACGCCCTTGCTAAGCGGCGACCAACAATAACACAAAACTACAGCAAACCACCGTAAACACTAAACATAACCAGACACAAAATCGCCAAGCGTTGGTTGTCCGTCTTGAGCTGATGGTTAGGTATGCTCACTACGAACACTTTAGCTAACTTGAGCTATAGGACTAACCCATGAAGCACCAAAGCTAACTGCACCGCAATAACCACCGAAGCTGAATAACAGCCACGTCACCATTTTTGCGGTGGTTCACTGAAGCAAAAAAACTAACCGGATGTATATAGCGAACTTTCAACGAACAAACTTGACCAAGAGCACTTAAAACGAAAAACACTCAGCCACTAACATCCAAGCTTGCCAGTTGAATGAAGCCTTCACCTGAAAAAGTTCGAGCCACGTGGCCGCTCAAATTTGTGACGAATAAGACAATTGAAGTGGCTGATTGCAATACCACAAACCACACAAGCTTAAAGCAACCTAACGCCCTTGCTAAGCGGCTACCAACGATACCACAAAACTCCAGCAAACCACCGTAAACACCAAACACAACCAGACACAAAACCGCCAGGCGTTGGTTGTCCGTCTTGAGCTGATGGTTAGGTATGCTCATTACAAACGCTTTGCTCACTGAAGCTATAGGACTAAACGATGAAACACTAAAGCTAACTGCACCGCAATCACCATCGAAGCTGAATAAACAACCACGTCACTATTTTGCGGTGGTTTACTGAAGTCAAAAAGCTAACCAAATTGAGAGAATGAACTTTCAACGAACAAACTTGACCAAAGCACTTAAAACCAGAAAACACTCAGCCACTAACATCAAAGCTTGCCAGTTGAATGAAACCTTCACCTGAAAAAGTTCTAGCCACATAGCCGCTGATACTAGCGACAAAGAAAGATTCAAAGTGGCTGAGTACAACAATAAAAACCGTACAAAATTAAAGCAACCTAACGCCCTTGCTAAGCGGCTACCAACAATAACACAAAACTCAAACAAACCACCGTAAACACTGAGCACAACCAGATACAAAACCACCAAGCGTTGGTTGTCCGTCTTGAGCGGATGGTTAGGTATGCTCACTACAAACACCTTTGCTAGCTTGAGCTATACGACTAAGCCATGAAACTACAAAGCTCAATGCACCGCAATAACCACCAAAGCCGAACAACAACCACGTCACTGTTTTTGCGGTGGTTCACTGAAGCAAAAAAAATAACCGGATGGAGATAGCGAACTTACAACGAACAAACTTAACCAAGCGCACTTCAAACCAGAAAACACTCAACCACTGACGCCAAAGATTACTAATTAAATGAATCTTTCACCAGAAAAAGTTAGGGCCACATGGCCGTTTAAATTCGAGACAAATACGATTATTGAAGTGGCTGACTGCCAAACTAAAAAACCGTACAAACCCAAAGCAACCTAACGCCCAATTAAGGTGTGAAGCACGCGATCACTACACTTAACTAGGACGCCGTAAACATTTAACTAAATTGAAACCAAAAGTGCTGAGCGTGCTGAATCACTCTTAAATTGTTTGTTATGTTTCGTAGCCTAAGATTTCGATACCCTTCTCACCAATCACTACCGGAAACTCACCGACCTTGTAGAGCTCCATCAGAAACTTATCTAAATTCAGCTCACGGTATGAAATAGGAGCATTTTTATAAGTATGATATGAATAAGTTCTTGGGATGAATATTCGTTCAATATGCTTGTACTCGACAGGCCCACCACAGCCTTTAACTGGGTCACCAATTGCCGAATCCCATACCTGTTGGTTACTAGGGGCATTACCAAAGAAAACTTTTTCGGTATCCGTAAAATGATACTCAATACCAGAAAAATCTGCTCCATACTCTGCCATTGTAAGGAAGAGCTTCTTCCACTTATGATTGGACATTAAACGCACTGAGTATATCTGTCTCAGAGCTTTATCATTGTGAGCTTTCATTTAAACCTTCTAGAAACATAACGCCGCGTTAATGGGCAAGCAACGCTGCCACAAACTTAAACCATTGTGCCATAAACACAAAAACTAAACTGTGAGCCAAAACTGCCAAGCGTTGGTTGTCCAATTAAACGCTTGGTTATGGAAGCCTAAGACAACCAACACACTCACCGCAAGCCATGGGCTTATTGTGACCACTAAACACAACAAACCAGTATGCAGCAACCCAATGAAACTTATAGAAGAAACCTAACAACAACGACACAGCCAACTAAAACAAAGAAGGGCCGCCCCGCTGAAGCCAATTACCAGCTAATTGCCGTAACACTAAACCCACTTGGGAACAGGATGCAAACGGCGGATTAGCCTGTGTGGAAGACAGAAAGCGGCTTTTCAACAGAGATTAAAATCTGGAATCTTGTGGACATGCAGAAACTACCAAGAAACTCGCAGCGAACGCTGAACCAACAAACCAAAAAAGAACTCTATCTTGCTGCAACATAACGCCCTTACTAAGCGGCTACCAACAATACCACAAAACTCAAACAAACCACCGTAAACACGATACCCAACTAGACACAAAACCGCCAAGCGTTGGTTGTCCGTCTTGAGCGGATGGTTAGGTATGCTTATTTCGACTCCCTTTGCTCGTTGGTGCTATAGGACTCCCCCATAAAACACCAAAGCCAACTGTACCGCAATCGCCACCGAAGCTGAATAGTAACCACATCACTATTTTTTGCGGTGGTTCACTGAAGCAAAAAAGCTAACCAAATTGTGATAACGAGCTTCCAATGAATAAACTTGGGCAGGAGCACTTAAAAATAGAAAACACTCAATCACTAACGTCAAAGCTGACCAGTTGAATGAAACCTTCACCTGAATAAGTTCGAGCCACATGGCCACTAAGATTCGCGATAAACAAGTTTATTGAAGTGGCTGATTGCCAAACTAAAAAACCGCACAAGCCCAAAGCAACCTAACACCCTTGCTAAGCGGCTACCAACGATACCACAAAGCTCAAACAAACCACCGTAAACACTGAGCACAACCAGATACAAAACCGCTAAGCGTTGGTTGTCCGTCTTGAGCGGATGGTTAGGTATGCTCATTACAAACGCTTTTGCTCGCTTAAGCTATAGGACTAACCCATGAAACACCAAGGCCAACTGCACCGCAACAACCAACAAAGCTGGATAATAACCACGTCACTGTTTTTGCGGTGGCTCGCTGAAGCCAAAAAGCTAACCAAATTGAGAGAGCGTACTTTCAATGAGTAAACTTGGACAAGAGCACTTAAAAACAGAAAACACTCAATCACTAACGTCAAAACTTGGCAGTTGAATGAAACCTTCACCTGAAAAAGTTCGAGCCACATGGCCGCTGAGATTCACTACAAATACGATTATTGAAGTGGCTGACTGCCAAACTAAAAAACCGTACAAATCCAAAGCAACCTAACGCCCAATTAAGGGGTGAACAACGCTACCACCCAAACCTAAAGCATTTTGCCATAAACACTAAATTTGAAGTAGAAGCAAAAATGCCGAACGTTGTGAATCCCTCTTAAATTGCTTGTTATAAGCGTGTTTCGTTTTACCACTTTCTATCTAAATCTTCTGCGTATAAAGAAATAGCTCGCTGATACTCTTTAATTGCATCACTGTTCGTGGTTGATACTAAAAGTTCGAGTAGTAATGATGTTGCTTCTTTATGGCGTCCCAAGTTGTAGAGACACATGGCATAGAAAGGCTGAATTTCAATGGAACTAGGGTACTCTCTTAGAGTTTGCTCAAAGTAGCTTAAAGCCTCCGAATACATGCCAAGGCTTCGATAAGTACTCGCTAGCCCAAACAAAGCATCAAACCTATCTACCGACGATAAAAGACCTGAAAGAGATGACAGATAATGAGTAATCGCTTCTTACTCTTTACCTTCGTTGTCGTATGACCAAGCAATTTGCAAATGAGCTTTAGCAGAACAAGTTTCATCGTTTAGCAGCGTTTTTAGCAAAGCTCTCGACTCTTGATACTTACCCTGTTTCCGCAATTCAATTGCTTGTTTGATGATACTTTCCATAATTTTCCTCGAAGCTTATAACGCCCAATTAAGGTGTGAAGCACGCGACCACGACACTTAATTTGACCTCCGTAAACACTGAACTCAACCCAAACCAAAAATGCCAAGCGTGCTGAATCACTCTTAAATTGTTTGTTAGCCCTGTTTGCCCAAGACTGTCGGTAAAATAAACCTTGTATCTTCGTCCCGAGCGAAAAGTTTCTGATTCATTTTTGATTCAGGTAACCGTCTATCAACTGGGACATATTCTTCTTTAAGTGATGATACAAACAACTCGTAGTCTCGATCATCTAAAGCATGACTCATGTTTCTGACCGACGTATGAATCTTATGCAGTTCAGCCTTTACCGCTTCTGGAGACAATTTTCCTATATTGCTTTCGAGTCTTTCAATTGCGAGTATTACACGACGAATTTTATCTGGTGCAGAATGAATACGCCGCAAGTCAATTATATCTTCTTCGTGCATGCCTTTTCGGATTAACTGACTAGCGAAAAGAGCTTTTATCAACTTGGCATCTTTTATTATGTAATCAATTCCGCTTCTAAAGCTTCCATAGCCACAAATTGCTGCATAGATTGAGCCTACGATTAGTAAATTCGCTTTTACACTACCTTCAGACAGTTCGACATAACATTTTACTTCTGAACCATAGATGTCTCTAGCATTAGATTGTGCTAAATCAGACAAATACTTTTTCGTCAAACGCTCGTCAATACATGAGTAGTCAAAATCTATAGTTATAGATATTCCAGCTAATACGGACACAATTTCTCCAATTTACTCTTGAGGGCTAACGCCGCATTAAGGTGTGAGCGGCGCTTGGCTATACTTGAGCGAAGCGAAAACGCCAAGCGTTGCGAATCACTCTTAAATGCTTTGTTAACCCTCGCTCGCGCTATCACTCTCTACTGGCACACGATAACCTTTCGACTTCCACTCCAATTCTTTAGCATGACCTTTACCGAGGATTTTGAGCACCCTGTTTTTAACTAAACACCAAGCTTTCAGATAAATGGGCATACACTCCCATTTAACCCGTTCCCAGTCGTGCTTTAAGAGTAAAGCCATATGTGTAGTAAATTCTTTAGTGTCAGATTTGTGCTCAAGCTTATCGAATACATCTAATACCTTTTGGTCTACATTAGATTTTGGGTTAAGGGATGTCGTTAGTTTCGCTCTTAGGCTGGCTATTTTAGCAGCGTCTGGAACTATATTATCATTAGCAACTAAAGTGACCATTTCCTGCGTTAACATTCTCATTTCGCTACGCCACTTTGCCCTTTCCTTAGTAACCTGTTCAATATGAACAGATTTTTCATCTTTTCTTAAAGCGAAGAAAGCACCAAGCCATCCTGTAAGAGTTACTAATGAGACACCTGCTAGTAAAGAAGCGATATCAAACTCAATATTCATTATTTCCTCGTAGTTAAAAAGAGGGTTAACGCCGCATTAAGGGGTGAACAACGCAACCACCCGACTTAACATATTGTGCCATATACACTTAAATTGAAGTAGAAGCTGAAGTGCCAAGCGTTGAGAATCCCTCTTAAATGCTTTGTTATGTGAATTTTCACTCGTACATTTTACCGTTGTGCTTTAGCCAACCGTGCGGATGCCTATTGTTGGGATCACGGTGTGTCCAGTGAATTACACCACCCTTTTTATTCCATTCATATTCGCCGTAAAACTGAACTCGATCGCCGACTTTTAGGTTGGGGATTC
This sequence comes from Vibrio coralliilyticus, assembly GCF_024449095.1. Taxonomy (NCBI): domain Bacteria; kingdom Pseudomonadati; phylum Pseudomonadota; class Gammaproteobacteria; order Vibrionales; family Vibrionaceae; genus Vibrio; species Vibrio coralinecrosis. The sequence goes on along the minus strand of NZ_CP024627.1, from coordinate 1,371,363 downwards.
TTGGCGCTAAATCGATATTATGGGCAACAAGCAAAGTCTGCTTACTATCTAATTTGAGTATAAATCTTTGATGTCGACTTCCTTTGTTGTCATCTGGCAATAGGCGAATCACTGTTCCTGAACCACGAACTTGAAGGTCACTTTGATGATTTTCAAACGCCTGCCCGAGCTTGTAGTTATTCGCTAGAGCATCAACTGAAACTAAACAAAAAGCTACAATAAATATTGCGAAGAACTTCTTCATACACTCAATTCTCTCTGATTCACATAACGCCGCATTAAGGTGTGAGCGGCGCTTGGCTATACTTGAGCGAAGCGAAAACGCCAAGCGTTGCGAATCACTCTTAAATGCTTTGTTAGCTATTTGGTGAAGTGTAGCCCGTTGTTGTAGCTACGACTTCAAATCCACGCTTTGATACCATCGGTTTACTCATATCTGAGGCATCGATTATTAGATATTTAACACCTTTCGACTTGGCTTCAGCGATGCGCTTATTTAGGAGCAAGCTATAAAACCCATTACCTCGAAACTCTTTGATTGTGCTTCCGCCCCAAATACCTGCGAATGGGCTGTTTCCATTAAATGTTAGCCAAGCAGAAGTTACTGGCTGTCCATCTACATACACAACATAAATGGATACCGAATCTGGAGATTGTTCTTTGAGGCTCATTAAGTAGTTGTATTGCCAATCGAAATCTCCGCCCCAAACTTGTTCTTGAACCTTTATTGCATCACGAATGCCTTGGCTGTCGAAAACTTCTGTAATCTGAGATTCATCGAAGAATTCGTTATCTGTTTTAGAAAGGTCTAAAACCATAAATGATTCGGTATCTTCTTGTTCAAAACCATTAGCGAGCAATACACTGCCGATATTACTTGGTTTATCGGTACTATATGTCTTCCACTCAAAGCATAATTTGCGTTGGCTAAAGTATGCAAGCTGCTCCTTAACTATTGATTCAGAGAGACTTTCATCAAAGTCAAAGAACGAAATATAACTGCCGTGACGGTCATTAGACACAAATTTAGTCAGATTGCTATCTGACTCCTTTACGCCATTAAACGAGTGAATAAGCTTGCGTTCAAACTCATTGTACTCTCGCATTACATCCACTGTATTCATTTTATCCTCGTATATAGCTAACGCCGCATTAAGGTGTGAGCAACGTTACCACAAAACTTAACCATACAACCTTAAACACTAACCCCAACGATGAAATGAAAAATGCCAAGCGTTGGGAATCACTCTTAAATGCTTTGTTATGCACGTACTGCACCAAAGCGTTCTGCTATAACGTAAGAATTACCTAACTCAAAGACAGACAAGCTTGGGTAACTTATGAATTCTGAACCTGTCCAATGTTTTGGAGCGCCTACCTCAATGGGCTTGATATTTATTGGCAGTGCACTTAGCTCTTGAGTAATTTTGCCAGCCAATGGTTTGGGGAAGCGACCTAAAGTACCAAATTTAGCTTTCACGATCCCATTTACTGTTGGCTTTTGATTCAAGAACCGGACTAAGTATTCCGCTTTTCCCATTATCTCCACACAGGCGCTGAAAAGAACACCAAGAAGTGACTCTGGGCTGCATGAGTTCCCCGAAAAAAACAGGTCAATTTCTACTTCTTGGTACGGAATTAAAAGAGGAGAGTTCTTAGATATAGAGAGTAACTCTTCTTCAACAGAGCATATAGACTCTTCAACGACACCAATACACTGCGCTTCCCAAAGTTCAGAAGCAGCCTCATTATGCATCAAGACTGAAAGGCTAATCCTAAGATCGTCCGCATACCAATCAGCATCAACGATGCGAATATTACCTTCTGCTTCATCAAACTCTGTTTGAATTCTTTCTAATAGTTCTTTCATATAACCCTAAGTGCATAACGCCGCGTTAAGTGGTGAGCAACGCAGACCACCCTACCTAAACCATTGTGCCGTAAACACTAAAGCTGATTCAAACTGAAAATGCCAAGCGTTGGGAATCCGTCTTAAACGCTTTGTTATACGAATTCTATCGCTGGTTTTTATAATAGAAGTTGCTTGGAAGAGTCATTGTGATTGCACCATTCTCAGTGTAGACGCCGACATACGAGCCATTTTTTAAAATTATTAAACCCGTAACTTCTTCAGACTCTATCGAAGAATCATAAGGTTTAACATGTTTTGTTTTAATTGATACACAAGGATTCCAGCCACTTTCCAGTTTTTTACATAAGTTACCCTTTTTATTTTCTAGTATTTCATTAACAACATAGCGTCCATGATCGCTACCTATGTTTGGCAAAAACACCCAAATAGACAAAAAGAAAGGTAATAAACCCAAGAAGAATATAAAGAAGTATGACGCTAAAAATGCAAAGACTGCTTGTTCTTTGATAAAAAGCCAAGTAGCAACATTACTAGTATATTTAAATAGTAACCTATGCTTTCTTTTGAGTCTTATATAACGAGCCTTTCTTTGAAACTTTTTCAATCTAAAAGGAGCAATATCTTTGTCATTATCGCTTTTAGGCGTTATTGACAAAGCAGCCCAAATACGAGCAAAAACAAAAACAAAAAATAATACAACAAGCAAAGCTTGGGGATGTCTGCCCATTACAACCATTAAGTTAGCCCCGAGCTCCCGACTTGCATAGTATGCCCACACAATAGCATTTGACCAATCAATAGCAAAAAAAGCGTACTCAAAACCAAAAGCTTCTACGTAGCCTTGATAATAACCTAAACCATAAACGTAAATAGCATTTGTCAGCAAACCTGACCCCGCAAGAATCAGTAGAATTCTTTTGAAAATTCTTTGTACTACAATTTCCAAGTACGTAACTCCTTACAATTCGTATAACGCCCTGCTAAGTGGCTAGCAACGCATTACACGATACTTAAACTAACCACCGTAATCACTATGCCTGATTAGAGGTAAAATCGCCAAGCGTTGATAGTCCGCCTTGAGCAGATTGTTAGTTGGCTAGCACGCACTGAAGTTTCCATTCTCCACAGTAGAATCAGCGGACGCCCTAGATTAGTAGACTAGATGACTAAAATGCACCCTGCTCTCTTTGCACAGACAAACTAAAAGCGCCTGTAGCTCATTGCATGCCTGAGTCACTGAAACCAGTAAACCTGATACGCCCGTTCTTCAAACCAGACACAAAACTCGAAAGGCAAGCTAACCACCAAACCAGTTCAATTACGGCGAAGTTTCCTCTTGCCGAAGTTCGGAGAACGAATGTAAATAACGCGCACAGAACCCGTACCTAAACCAAGAAACTATTGCCAACTAACGCCGCGTTAATGGGCAGGCAACGCTGCCACAAATAAACCATTGTGTCATAAACACTAATGCTAAACTGTGTACCAAAATTACTAAGCGTTGACTGTCCAATTGAACGCTTTGTTATGCCTTGCCTTGAAGTAGGCGATAAAAGTTCCAAATTAGCCCATATAAGCCAACATATACCAATATTGGAGCTATTTGATTTAGCGTACTAACACAAATTAAATAACCGATACAATATACCCCACCCCATGCTTTGAAAACATCGAATGCTAAACTGATTGTAGCCAACACAAGAGGAACTCCAGCTAACACCACTACTCCAAACATCACATGAAAAGCATATGGGTAGTCACGTTCCAAATATGGCTCAGGAATTAACAGGAAGATAATGTAGCCGAGTAGAGATATGCTAAGTATTACTGCCAACACTTTCAAATATCGTATATTTTTGCTTGCCATTATAAATCCTATATTGGAGCATAACGCCCTGTTAAGGGGTGAGCAACTCAATACAAAAGCCGCCGCATACCACCTTAATCACTTAAACCAACGCATAGTAAAAATGCCACGCGTTGCGAATCCCTCTTGAACAGATTGTTATACATTTCTTACCCACACGGTTCCGACAACCCAGAACTCCATGCTTCAATAACATTTCCGGGGTTCTCTATTTTGTAGCAAGCCATAAGACTTGAAGGAGATTTGATGCCTAGCACTACCCCTTTACCCTCTACTTTCCCGAAGCTGTCTCGATAAGCCGATAAAGCAGGTTGAATTATATTTTTCCAGTAAACATCGACCAGCTCGCTTTCACTCGTATATTTAAGGCTTTCGGATAACTTACTGGAACAAAACAACGTATAAAATGTTACACCCCCAGATGACATGACCGATGACTCTAGTGAGCAACTAAGAAGATTACTTTCACCTACTGAAGTCAAAAATGGTTCCAACTCACTTCCAGCGGCACTTAGCTCTAGCTGAATATAGGTAAAAGGTACTAGTGTCGTGACAACTAAGAGCAAGCCCATACGAAGCTTATTACCTGTGTAATTTTTAAACGCGTGATAATAAGTGAAAGGAAATAGGAACAGCCCTAAGAAACCCAACCATATCTTTTGCTTAAACATGTCGACAACGACTGTAAAATACAAAACTATCCCTATAAAAATCAGAAAAACAGACAAACTTAACATAATTGTGATTTACTTCCTTTTTAATGTATAACGCGTAATTAAGGTGTGAGCCACGCTACCACGACACTCAAATTGAACACCGTAAACACTAAACTTAACCCAAACCAAGAATGCCAAGCGTGGGGAATCACTCTTAAATTGTTTGTTAGGCAAATTTATAGTTGATTCGCTTTCTTATACAAAGATGGGAGTATGACAGCAAAGCCTATACAGTCGTCTCCCTGAACTTTTTTCCCGTGATATTTTTCTACGTAATTTCTAAAGAACTCATAAGCTTCCCGACTATATGGGTCTTGGGTTTCGCTATGCGTTTTCAGTAGCATTTTTGCATTTTCAACGGCGTCAAATAAATCTTTCTTGCCCGTAGTAATTGCAAGAACGTAGGAGTTAATCATTTTATCCCTGAAATTGTTCAACTTATGTAGAACCGCTAACTTTTCTGCATTTCCAAGTTTGTAAGTAACAGAAGCAAGCTTAGCCTCATTTTGAGCAATAACAGCCTTTAGATTAGCCTCTTGACCTTGTAATTTTATAATGGAACTATCGTACTCTTTGATTTGAACACCTAAGGTTTCTATCTGCTCCGATAAACTTTGCCTTATCTTACTAAGGTTTTCATTTTCTATTTTGGCTTGTTGTAACTCTTTCTCTTTTACAAATACTGGATGAATAGTATTAAAATAAGCCCATACACCAAAAGCTAAACTTAGTGCGGTTGCTATTTTTAACACATTTTCAACTACTCCATCGTCTTCTTTAAACCACTTCACGAAAATATAACTCCCATTTGCCTAACGCCTTGCTAACGGGCGATAACGCTATACCACCCAATTTGAAACTTGCACCCTAAACACTGAGACTGATTTGTATGAAAGTGACCAAGCGTTAGGAGTCCCTGTTAAGCGACTTGTTATGCAAATATCAACGAATGCGAACTTTACCAATAGCATTAACTCGGCTGTATCTGTATTTGGGGTAATAAACCCAGAATGTGTTGTCATTCTTTGAGTCCTCAGCTATCAACAGCTCGACCTCACCATTGTTAACAACGATCCGCACTTTATTTTTAGTTAGTGGTTTCGTCCTATATAATGTCACATACTTTTTATTTTTTATTGCATCCAAGAGCTTTGATTCATCAAAGTCTACATCCGATTCAATAACAAAGCTGTAATCACTTATTTTTTCAGTGAGTACTGTTCTGATTTGATGCCTCAGTAAAGTATCTGAGAGCATGACTAAGAATACCATCCCTACAAATACTACTATGCATTCTTTACCTTTACTCAAGCATCCAAACCAAAAAAGTAATAACAAGCAAAGGACAAAAATTATTTGAGTAACAGAAAGCCAAATGTCTAAGTAATTATCCATACTCCCTCATTTGCATAACGCCGCGTTAAGTGGTGAGCAACGCTACCACCAAACCTAAAGCATTGTGCCGTAAACACTTAAGCTGATTCAAACCAAAATTACCAAGCGTTGCGAATCCATCTTAAACGCATTGTTATGTGATTTTTCTGGCATATCCGATCAGCCACAACCTACAACTTGTTAGTTTCAATTTATTTGAAACACTGAATGATCTTTCTGATTAGCATATTCATGATAAATATCATCCAAATACTGTGCTAATTCAGTTTCGGTCAAATCAGAGGGAATCACGACATCATAGACTTTAGTTCGTACTCCTGCGTCAGATTCTCTATATAAAACCCAATTATCTGCTTCACGATAAACTGACATGATTCTACCGAACACATTAAATTTAAGAATCATAGAGTTTCCTTTTTATTTCAATTTTGCCAATCACATAACGCCGCATTAAGGTGTGAGCGACGCTTGGCTATACTTGAGCGAAGCGAAAACGCCAAGCGTTGCGAATCACTCTTAAATGCTTTGTTAGTGCGTACTTTTTACGAATGCATTTTTGCGTGAGCCCGGAGCTTTTTTAACGCCCAATCATAGTGACTTGGCATCGCAGATACACAGTAACTTCCTAACGTTGTTGTACCGGTCCAATCGAAATACTGTTTGGTGAAAAGTGCCTCATTAGTAAAACTATTAGCTAACTCGAGCGACGCTTTATGACTTTCCTGTACCAATCGCTTTGCTGCCGACAACTCTGTTTCTTGGTGCTTTTGCCAAAATTCAATGTTCATTTGGCCGTATGTTTTCCAATTGTATGGTTCAGGAAGAAAACTGGCCTTCTGCCCCGCCATGTTTGAATTAACCCATTTCAGTAACAACTGATGCCATTCGTACAGATGTATCAATACATCTCGAAGGTTTCGGTCGCGGGCCCAATGTAATTCCTTTTTACCCTTATCACTGGAAAAATCAAACTCAGTATTTAACACACTTTCAGGCATTGAATCGATATACCGAAATAGCTTTGTAAAACTCTCATCAGCTTGATGAATTAACTCTTCCTTAGTCTTCGGTCTTGCCATAACAAACTCCGTTCATCGTCTATAGATAAGCACTAACGCCGCGTTAATGGGCAGACAACGCTACCACAAACTTAAACCATTGTGACATCAACACAAAAACAAAAATGTGAGATAAAGATGCCAAGCGTTGACTGTCCCATTGAACGCTTTGTTATGCAAATTTAGCTCACGTCTTTAATGTGATGTATTTTACCATTTTGAAACTTAAAGTATGTCTTACCTTTCATAGCTAATTCCTGGCCTTCCTTGAGACCATTGGGAAGATCGATTGCCAAAGACCCGTATAATCGATACTGACTGTTGCTGTACTATCACTTAGCTGTATATCCGTTACAACTTGCTGGCGAGCACTAAACATTTTTGCTGACTGGGAAGCTAAGTTTTCAAAATCTACCTTACCTACTGTACGCGCCGTTATCTCACCATTTGATTCGTTTTCGAAAACGATATTATCACTAAGAATCTCTAACATCCCAGTCACATCAAACGCGTTGTAACGACTTATATAGGCCTCGACCAATTCAACTTTTTCACTTTCTGACATGCTAATTATCCTTATTTGTAATTTGCATAACGCCGCATTAAGGTGTGAGCGACGCTTGGCTATACTTGAGCGAAGCGAAAATGCCAAGCGTTGCGAATCACTCTTAAATGCTTTGTTAGTTGCACAACGCGCACTGAATTTTTTGTTTATTTTCAGTGATATATTCTATGTCATTTAGATAAGCTTGAAGATGACCTTGCTCTATGTTTTCAGCAAAGGTTTCATTACCATTTTCAGCTTCACTGCGCATGAACAAAACTAAAGCCTGTAATCGCTCAATCATTGCGTCCGCTAGTTGATTTCTTTCAGACGTAGATGCACCGTAACTATCACAGAACAACTTAGCTCTAGTTACCTGCTCAGAGATTGTGCCTAACTTATCATTGCTGTCAGTTTTGAAAGGCGACCAACAATAAACTGAATATGCTAAATCCCATATTCTTGGCGCAGGGTGCGCAGTATCAAAATCAAATACACCTACAACTGTGTTCTCGGATAGAGCAACATTGTATGGGGTAAAGTCACCATGACAGATAACTTCAAAAGGCTCTCTTGGCTCTAGCATCCACTTGTGTGCATTGACATCTACTTGTTCCAAAAGTGGCGCAGTTGAGTCATGTATTTTACGCAATAGTTTACCTGCTGATGTGAGTGCATCCACAGTAGCAATTGCACCGACTAGAGGATAGTTATAAGTATTTCCAACGACAAAACTTAGGACTTCCTGTTCTTAGTTAACACCAAGAAATCTTGGACATTCATCTACATTTTCTCGCTCGAGGTGTTTCAAAATAAGCTGAATTGTAGGACTCCACGGCTGAAGAGGACGATAGACAACTTCACCATCTCGATATATTGCTGATTCTCTTCCACCTGATAATTCTTCCACGAAACCTCCTCGTGCAACTAACGCCCTTGCTAAGCGGCAACCAACAATAACACAAAACTCAAACAAACCACCGTAAACACTGAGCACAACCAGATACAAAACCGCTAGGCGTTGGTTGTCCGTCTTGAGCTGATTGTTAGGTATGCTCATTACGAACGTCTTTGCTAGCTGGAGCTATAGGACTAGACCATGAAACACCAAAGCTAGCTGCACCGCAACAACCACCGAAACTGAATAGCAACCACGTCACTATTTTTGCGGTGGTTCACTGAAGCAAAAAGCTAACCAAATTGAGATTACGAACTTTCAATGAACAAGCCCAGCCAAGAGCACTGAAAACGGAAAACACTCAGCTGCTGACGCCAAAACTTGCCAATTAAATGAAACCTTCACCTGAATAAGCTCGAGCCACATGGCCGCTAAGATTCGCGATAAACAAGTTTATTGAAGTGGCTGATTACAAAACTACAAACCGCAAAAACTTAAAGCAACCTAACGCCGCGTTAAGTGGTGAACAACGCGACCACGTAACCTAAACCATTGTGCCGTAAACACTTAAGCTGATACAAACCAAAAATGCCAAGCGTTGTGAATCCGTCTTAAACGCTTTGTTATAAGCATGACTATAAGTGGGCACCTTCAAAAGTCATGAAAAAATACAATGTAAAGGCTACACCAGAGATGAAATAAGCAACACACACCCACAAACACCATTCCATGCAGTTTTCAACTGTAGATTCTGATGTGTTCTTTGACCAGAGAATGCCTGCTTGCTTCCCCCATGCAATCCTGAGCCATTTCGCTGAAAGGTATTGATAAACTAAACCGCTAAGAATAGATAACCCTAACAAAAGCCACGCAATATAGATACTACAGCCGAATACTGCCAACAAAGGAGAATCTTTCGGAATGTCAATAAAGTTCCTAGCGAAAAAGACTGGCAGCAATAAAGACGCGGTAGATAGATTGACTACGGATTTAACCATATCCAAGTAACGATCATTTGTATCTTTTTTCCAAGGTTCTTTCATTTCATTCATGATATTTCGTTCTATACGCTTAATGCTTATAACGCCCAATTAAGGGGGGAACAACGCCTCCACCCAGACCTAAAGCATTGTGCCATAAACACTAAATCTGAAGTAGAAGCAAAAGTGCCAAGCGTTGTGAATCCCTCTTAAATTGTTTGTTATACATTTTCTTTCAATGTGTTAGAGAAAAACTGCTTGATATACACCTCTACTTTATCAACCTCTTCATCAAAGTAAGCAACCACACCACCATCAAGCTCTATTTTTAAGCTTGATACATCAAAGTCTTTCGAGAAAGCTGATGAAAATGCCCCTTGATGTCGCACTGTTTTTTTAACTACAGGCTGATACATTGTAATACCCCGATGCTTACTGCCATTGGCTATATCTTGCATGTAGCCGAGAGCGGGACAAGAGCCTTTCATGAAATTTTGGAAATCTCGTTTTTTGGGGTACGTTATAGCTAATGAAGGATATTCTTGATAAATCCACTCCACAATGTGCCATGAAAAAATTGCACAGATTACCGCAGAGCCAGAAGATAACGGCTCTTTGCGATACTCTTCAGCTAAACGTGAAAATTCTTGAAATAGATCTTTTGAATTTTTAATATCAAATGAATAGCTCAACTTTACCTCCAAATGTATAACGCCCAATTAAGGGGTGAACAACGCCTCCACCCAAACCTAAAGCGTTGTGCCATAAACACTAAAAGTGAAGTAGGAGCAAAAGTGCCAAGCGTTGTGAATCCCTCTTAAATTGCTTGTTATGTGCGTCCGCGAAGTTTACTCGAGACGACAGTGGCTTTTGAAACTATGTTGCTTAAGCTATCTATACTCTTTTCAGCTATCTCAACTGTCGGAATTAGTGAAGGAGATTCACTCTGCGCCGAAGACGTAACTGATAGTTGAGCCAAAATTGATGCTTTTACATCAGGAGCAATATCCTTCTCGGAGACTAATTCACGATACGCTAGTACACCTAACAACCTGTCTTCACACAGACTAACTCGAATGGTGCAAATTCTAAAAAGATATACTATCGCCAAGAATGCCAGCGTGATACCACCTACAATAGGCACCCACATAGTATTATTTCCTACTAGTCCTGCGATTGACTCTGGCGAGCTCAATTCACCGGGAGTCTTACCAGTTGCACGAGCTATCTCGATCATTGTATACGCAACTTGCTTTAGTGACTGTTCAGCAAACTGAGTAACGTATAACCCGAATAGGGTAACGCTCAAACTTAGCGTTAGGAGCACTATTAAAAGTAAGTATTTGCCCAATCGAGCCGAAAATAACTGCTTACGAATCTCTTTTTCTAAATCACTGAACATTCTACGTCCTCAAAAGCACCATAACGCCCTGTTAAGGGGTGAGCAACGCAATACTGAAGCCGCCGCATACCACCTTAAACACTAAAGCCAACGCATAGTGAAAATGCCACGCGTTGCGAATCCCTCTTGAACAGTTTGTTAAGCTGCTGGGTGACGAGCCTTCTGCTCTACACACGCGTATTGAAGGTTCGCTATTAACATGTTGGATGCTCGTTTGTAACTGATCATTGCTAGTAAAGCGAACACTGTAAACAAAACCACATACAAGAACTCTTCAAAACTACTATTTAAAAAAGTGTCGTCTATTTTTTTGCCCGATAGACTGAGAAAGCGTAGCTGTAAGTTCAAGCTTAATAGATACAGCCCCCAAAAAGCACCTATTATCCATTTGTAGAACTTCACTTTAGCATCAATACGTTGTTCGACTTTCTCAAGGTTACTTTCTAAGAGTTCTATGTCTGACTCACTTTGAACTCCGTTTTCATCAAGTATATCGACAATTTTATTAACGCTAGCCTCAGTCGCTCCATAGAATGCGTAAGTACTAGGTGTTGAAAAAATTGTTAACAACAATATTCCCCAAATGCAGATATTGAATAATATGAGAAATATCTCTTGAGGCATCTCCATACTTGATGAAAACAGTGCCAATAGCACCATTAATGCAAAGCTCGTAAAAGACCATACAGCCATAGGTTTGGTGAAATCACCGAAGCCTAGTTTTAGGTAGACCAAAGGATAGACAAAAAGTCGTTGAACTGGCTTCAGCAAACTTCGATTTATTGAAAATCCTAGTAAAGCGGACTCTGAAGCTTCCAATATTTCTTTTGTTTTTATAAACATCTGACCAAATCCTGTTGCAGCTTAACGCCGCATTAAGGGGTGAACAACGACACCACCTAATCTAAGCCATTGTGCCGTAAACACTAAAGCTGAATCAAACTGAGAATGCCAAGCGTTGAGAATCCCTCTTAAATGCTTTGTTAGGCTTTCAAACGCTCAATTTTGTCTTTTATTTCTTTACAATACTTATCATAGTTCTTGACCTTGGTTAATTTACCTCCACAACTAACAGCTACAAGATATGCTAATAGAGACATCAAACTAATGAAAATAGACGATATATCCGCCCCCTCCGAGGCAATATTCACAAGCTGATAAACCTGTGCACTAGCAATGAGCGCAAGTACTATAAGAATAGATTGACCAATGTAGATCATTAAATACTTGTTATCACTATGAAGTTTTTCTATTTGTGCAAGCCGTTTTTCCAAAGATGAAACCTTCTTAGCTTTGCTCCAGATCCAAATTTTAATTACCCAACCTTTGTAAACAGGTATTGTTGCAATCAAACCAACAATTGCTACAAATTTCTCGAAAGTCATACTTTTCCTATTAAAGATAGCCTAACGCCGCATTAAGGTGTGAGCAACGTTACCACAAAATTTAACCACACCACCGTAAACACTAAGCCCAACGACGGAATGAAAAATGCCAAGCGTTGGGAATCACTCTTAAATGCTTGGTTATATTTTGTTCCTTGAGACCACTCGATATTCTAAATAGTAGTTTCGTAAATTTGTATCGGTTCTACTAGGAGATCGACAATGTCGCAAATCCTTTTGTTCAGCTGCTCCAAACACCAAGAAGTTAAATCTTGCTTCACTCAATGAAACACCGTTAGGCCCACCTAGAAATTTTTCAGAATCTGGATCATCCTGCCCATCATCTTCCCAAAAACAGATTTCACATATTTCATACTCAGCAGGCTTTCCAATAGTCGCGTACCCACAACAAGGGCATGCATACAAAGTATCCTTAGCTTGCTCTCGAATTTTACTCATGTAGCCCCCAGAAATATAACGCCGCATTAAGGTGTGAGCAACGCTACCACTGAACCTAACCATACCACCATAAACACAAAACCCAACGATGGAATGAAAAATGCCAAGCGTTGGGAATCACTCTTAAATGCTTTGTTATATTACGGTTCCGATATAAACACCGATACAAAAAACAATAAGAATCAAACCAATTATTCCAATAATGGTATATTTTAGTAGTCGTTGTATAGTTGCTAATTGTTCTTCTGTTCGATTTAAAGAGAGTGCATTTTCACGAGAGATAAACTCCTTATTATCAGTTGAGTTAACGGATGCCACATTCGCAACCACACTACCTCCAGCGCCAAGAAATGTTGCGCTAGCAATTGATAACAAAGCTACATATGCCGCTTTTAAATTGTCAGGTACTGAAAAAAGCTTAATTGTACTTTCGTTGTCTAGGCTTGCTGCTCCACCTAAAGCTACAACAAAAAACACTCCAGACAAAATCATTATCGTTCCTTTCTCTAGTTGATCTTTTTCATAAAAAACCGACCACAAAAAAAGCGTTAAGTAGCTAAACAAGAAGCCTATCAGAGCTAGGTTTGTAAGGTCGCTCATACCTAACAGCATCGAAACAAAGAAAATAAACCAGCCTAACACTGAATATTTAATTGATTTTGTTGTTTTTTTCATATTGTCCTAATATCGATTAGTAATGGAGTAATATAACGCCCTTGCTAAGCGGCAACCAACAATACCACAAAACTCAGACAAACCACCGTAAGCACTAAACATAACCAGACACAAAACCGCCAAGCGTTGGTTGTCCGTCTTGAGCTGATTGTTAGGTATGCTCATTACGAATGCTTTTGCTCGCTTAAGCTATAGGACTAACCCATGAAACACCAAAGCTAACTGCACCGCAATAACCACCAAAGCCGAACAACAACCACGTCACTATTTTTGCGGTGGTTCGCTGAAGCTAAAAAGCTGAGCAAATTGAGATAACTAATGACCAATGAATAGACTTGGACAAGAGCACTTAAAACCAGAAAACACTCAGCCACTAACATCAAAGCTTGCCAGTTGAATGAAACTTTCACCTGAAAACGTTTGAGCCACATAGCCGCTGAGGTTCACTACAAATACGATTATTGAAGAGGCTGACTGCCAAACTAAAAAATAGTGCAAACTTAAAGCAACCTAACGCCGCATTAAGGTGTGAGCGACGCTTGTACATAACTTAACGCATTGAACCTTAACCACTAAAGCCCCAGTTTAAACTGAAAATGCCGAGCGTTGCGAATCACTCTTAAATGCTTTGTTATGTAAGTATTGAGCCCATACTCACTTGTCGTTTCTCACTTCCCATTTGAAAATGATGTCGTTATCGAAAATTTCAACCACTTGAATAAGAACATAAAAAGTTGAACTTGATGGCTTAACTATAGCGATATCGCCTTTGTACATTCTTGCGTAATGGCTTGGAAAACGGAACACTGTTGGATCACTAATGTCGCCGAAGTTTCTTGCTCCGGCGGCGACTAAAACAGAACCGTTACAACCATGAAGGTCAACACACCCATGTGTAGGCTGCAATGTAGCCCACTTAATATCGATTGTTCTTTCATCTGTCTCACTAAACTGGACTTCAATTTCGTTCCCGCTATGTACGACCGGGACTCTTCTTTTACCACAACCATAAATTTTATGTATGTTACCGCAGTCAAAAGACTCCTCTTCGACAGCAGCTCTAAGTTTTCGATTGAAGAAGCTTACATTAATATTGTTTTCCAATAGTTTTCTGTAACCTTGAGAATAAATCGTTCCATTTGGGTCTAAAACACCGATTACAACCTCGTTCACTCCGGAGTCGATTAATAGCTGAGCACAAGATGGAATCTTCTGGTCTGTATCTAATTCAACACACGGTTCTAACGTCGTATAAACAGTTGCACCTTTAATCTGTTCATCGGTCAGTTTTCTTATAGCTACGCGTTCAGCATGAACGCTTTTAGTTTCACCACGGTAACCTGTAGCTAATAATTTCCCACTTTTCGCTACAGCAACCCCAACTCGTGGAAACTCAGTGCACTTCAAGTGCTCTTCTATGGCGATCTTCATTAAGTCAGATCTTGAGTAATTATTCGACATACTATCCTACTTACATAACGCCCTGCTAAGCGGCTGACAACATACCATAAAATGCAAACAAACCACCGTAAACACAGACCAACTTTTGGAATACACTCGCCGAGCGTTGGCTGTCCGTCTTAAGCAGCTTGTTAGCTTATTTTATTAGATGTACTTCATTTACGTCTTCACTATCACTCCAACGCTCACACTTTCCAGTGCCGTGTACACGTACCGTTTTCGCGGCAGCATAAGCCGTCAATAACAACGATAACTGTGACTTTCCCGCCAGAGAGTGCTCATCTTTTATTGCCCAATACGTTGTACCAGAGGCGCAGCTAGCTCTGTTAGTTGCCTCACCTGACACATAGAAATAGTGCAATCCATCACTTTGTCTTACTATGATATCCGTTACTTTCCCTTCCACCCAACCAGCAAGAGAGCCACTTGATATTAACATCAAGCCAACGGTAATTACTTTTTTCATATTCTGTTACTATTTAAATAAAGCTAACGCCCTTGCTAAGCGGCTACCAACAATACCACAAAACTCAAACAAACCACCGTAAACACTGAGCACCACCAGACACAAAACCGTTAAGCGTTGGTTGTCCGTCTTGAGCGGATGGTTAGGTATGCTCATTACAAACGCTTTTGCTAGCTTGCACTATAGGACTAAACCATAAAACACCAGAGCCAACTGCACCGCAATAACCACCGAGCCTGAATAACAACCCCGCCACTATTTTTGCGGTGGTTCGCTGAAACAAAAAAGCTAACCAAATTGAGATAACGAACTTTCAATGAACAAGCTCGGCCAAGAGCACTGAAAACGGAAAACACTCGGCCACTAACATCAAAACTTGCCAGTTGAATGAAACTTTCTCCTGAAAAAGTTCGAGCCACATGGCCGCTGAGATTCGCGACAAACAAGATTATTGAAGTGGCTGAACGCCAAACTACAAACCGTTCAAACCCAAAGCAACCTAACGCCGCATTAAGGTGTGAGCGGCGCTTGGCCATACTTGAGCGAAGCGAAAACGCCAAGCGTTGTGAATCACTCTTAAATGCTTTGTTATGCAAATTTTCTTACTTGCAGAAAGTCTCAATATACAGTGCTTCTACTTTGTCTCTAGCCCACTGAGTGCGACGCAAGAACTTAAGCGAAGACTTGATAGATGGGTTATTGTAAAAGCAGTTGATCTGGATTTCCGCGTCCAAGCCTTCCCAACCATAATGTTCCTGTAGACGGACAAGAATTTTCTCTAGCGTCAAACCATGTAGTGGGTTGTTTGGTTGCTCTTGGCTCATTTGGGGAATTCCTGAAATACTTAAAATCAGCCTAAGTCTACCAGATTAGCAGTAGGAACTTAGTAGTTTTACCCACATTTATCGCTATCTGTCTGAACAACCAGAAACGAACAGAAATGAGCTATAGAGTTAAATTACCCTCATTTGCATAACGCCCAATTAAGGGGTGAGCAACGCTACCACCCAAACCTAAAGCATTGTGCCATAAACACTATATTTGAAGTAGAAGCAAAAATGCCAAGCGTTGGGAATCCCTCTTAAATTGTTTGTTATAACTCACTATTCTGACTGCAGTTTCTTATGTAGCTTCAATATATCCGCCGCAATTTTACTCGCTGTTTTATTTTGGATCTTAGTCATTGTATGAGCGACAGCACCTTCAACCATTTTGCCTTCAAAGTTAGCTCTAGGATCACTTTTAGTCATACGTTCTTGTATTGATCGCCAATCACCAAGCAACTCTTCGGGAAAGTGAATATCTAAAAGACTTGAAGTCGCCTCATTGGCACTAAGCAAGCGACTTCTCGCATCACCAGCTCCAATACACAACTCTTCTACTGCATCATCAATACGACCTTTAACATATTGGTATTTCATGTATAAATTCCCTCGGAACTTGAATGAGTTATAAAGTCCAATTAAGGGGTGAACAACGCCTCCACCCAACCTAACGCATAGTGCCATAAACACTAAATTTGAAGTAGAAGCAAAAGTGCCAAGCGTTGTGAATCCCTCTTAAATTGCTTGTTAGTTGCCCAACTTCAAACCTAGTGCTAACATTTGTACACACATAAAATATGGAGTGCATCATGGACACTAGAATTCAATTTCGTGTTGATGAAGAAACGAAGCGACTAGCCCAACAAATGGCTGAAAGCCAAGGCAGAACACTAAGTGATGCTTGTCGTGAACTGACTGAGCAACTGGCTGACCAACAGAGAAAGACTTTATCTCACGACGCATGGTTAACTGAACAAATTAACTTAGCTTTTGAGAAGTTTGACTCAGGAAAAGCCACTTTTATTGACCATGAGTCAGCTAAATCTCGTATGGACGAGCGTAAAGCTAAAATCCGTAACCGAGGCAAATTATGATTTTGTGGGAAGAAGAGTCTCTCAACGATCGCGAAAAGATCTTTGAGTTTCTCTACGACTTCAACCCCGAAGCTGCTGACAAAACCGACGATATTATTGAAGCAAAAGTTGAGAACCTTTTAGAGCAACCTCATATGGGAGTCCAGCGTGACGGAATTAGAGGGCGATTGCTCATTATTCCTGAGATTTCGATGATTGTTTCCTACTGGGTTGAAGGTGATATCATTCGAGTTATGCGCGTGCTACACCAAAAACAAAAATTCCCAACGGACTAATTATGTCGACTGGGAAACTAACGCCACGTTAAGGGGCAGCAACGCTACCACAGTCTTAAAGCATTGTGACATAAACACTTATGCTAAACTGTGAGACAAAATTGCCAAGCGTTGACTGTCCCTCTTGAACGTATTGTTAGCTCTAAGTGCTCGGCGATATATATGTCTTATAACTATTGAAATGCGTCGCCCAAGTTTTCTAAGGTTTTATAACCACACTTTTCGCAAACCACGTACCTATCGATTAAATCTAAAGATGCACCTACAGGGCTAGCGACCCCACCAAAGAAACCTTCAAGGAAAGCCTTAAATTGTTCTTTCTTACTTTTACCGTATTTCGAAGGCTTCTGCTTTATTAGTTCCTTATGCTCGGTTTTTTCACCACACTTCTCACAAAAACTAAGACTCATTTCCTACACCTCTAACTGATTTATACCTATTGGAGTAGATAATCACATAATGGCACAAGAAAGATTGAGCTGGTTTCCAGTTAACAAGCAAATTTTGAATTAATTGCCCTGCAAATAGAAGAGAGCTAACGCCCTTGCTAAGCGGCTACCAACGATACCACAAAACTCAGATAAACCACCGTAAACACTAAACATAACCAGACACAAAATCGCCAAGCGTTGGTTGTCCGTCTTGAGCGGATGGTTAGGTATGCTACCTTTGCTAGCTGCACAGGACTAACAAGGCCACAACACTTAAGAGCACGATTAGGACATGAATTAGCCGTATTATTAAAGCGGTAAAACCGAGTGAATATAGCTGGGACAAGATAAGCTTATTTTTATTTTTATTTTTATTTTTATTTTTATTTTTAATCAGGAGACCGACTTATGGGAGTTAAAAGCAAAAACGCTTCAGGAAGATACTGGGCGGAAGTTATTGATGCTGTAAATGAAGTCTATGGTGATAGAGCAGATAACCTTACCTATGGTGGCTACAATAACCACTACGGCTGGGTCAACAGACCTGGCTGGTTTGCTGAGATACGTCGAGGGCTGTATCAGAGTTTAGAGTGGGACAGAACCACAAATACACCACTAACTCGTTGCCAAACCTGTGGTTTTATTATGTCTCCCCAAGCAGTTCAGATAGATCATATCGTTCCCTGGAATATGTATTTAGATGGATTCCGTCACCCCGGCTCACCGATGACTAACCTAGAAGCACGACTCCTATATAATGATCCGGCTAATTTGCGTGCCATTTGTGCTCTATGTAATGGTGCCCATCCGGAGGCGCGCGCTCCAGCGGGTAATACCCGGGGAGCATTTGAACGAGCTGCAGCTCAGCGCATTGATTTCCTAGTTGGGCTCCGCCTTAATGACGGTGACGATTAAGTGGCTTCTTAAAACGGAAAACTCTCAATCACTGACGTCAAAACTTGGCCAGTTAAATGAAGCCTTCACCTGAAAAAGTTTGAGCCACATAGCCGCAGAAACTAGCAATAAAGAAAGATTCGAAGTGGCTGAGTACAACAATAAAAACTGTAAAGACTTAAAACAACCTAACGCCGCATTAAGGTGTGAGCGGCGTTTGGCTATACTTGAGCGAAGCGAAACTGCCAAGCGTTGCGAATCACTCTTAAATGCTTTGTTAGCTAAGTACACTAGATTGCTGGCTCAATAGATAAAAGCAAAATTTCTCCATCTACGAAACCAACATTTACTTCAACCCCATCTAAACTTAAGTTGTAAGGTTTTTTCGCCTTGAGGCTTTCATAGATACTATGTAACAGTTGCTTTGCGTTGGTCCCTTCCGTCAACTGAAAAATTGACCCAAGATACATATATTGAGTTAGTGCTACATCTTGAGCACAATCTTCTATCCTATCGTAAGGGGATTTCAATTTAAGCTCAGCTAACATTTCACGCTTATTTTTCATAGCCGTTAAAATATCTACTTTGGCACAAGCATTGGGGTAAATATATTCATATACCTTAAACTCACCCTCCGTCGTACCAATATAACTATTCAATTGAGACACTGTATCTATTCTAAGTTCATGTCCAATAGTGCCTTCAATATCTTTTATTTTATTCAGTTCTTTTTCAAGGCTTAATCGTTCCCTTTCACTAAGAGATGCTAAGTATTCTGAAGCCAAAGACACCTTAACGTCTGATTTAGTTACCTGTAACTCAGGCTTAGCTGCGAATGCCAGTTCATTATAATAGTTAAATAGATTTATGATGCTTACTTTTGTCGTTCTCACATCCGAGCGATTTTCATTTTCTGCTTGTGCGTTAAAAGTCAACATTAGCAACGCTAATAGTATAGTTTTCAGTCCATTAGACATTTTTCATGATCCTTACCGTAATTTATTTTTCGGTGCATAAATGTAGCTAACGCCCTGTTAAGGTGTGAGCAACGCAATACTAAAGCCGCCGCATGCCACCTTAAACACTAAACTCAACGCATAGCAAAAATGCCACGCGTTGCGAATCACTCTTAAACAGCTTGTTAGGCCTTACTACGAGCAAATCTCGAGCACATCCTTGGATTTCTGGAATAGCTCGTCATATGTGACAACTTCAACGCCAGCTAAAGTGTTTCTGAACAGTTCAAATGACTTGAACATTTCTGGGTTTTCCATTTCTCGCTGGATGTTGCCGATAACTACAATACATCTAGGGTTGAAAGCTGAAAAGTCAATATCAGAAGTTTCTGCATTGAGCTTGTAGTACTCCTTAAGCACCTTATCTTTATAATTTAATACCTGAACAATGCTTCCTGATAAATCCGAACTTATTGTATAAGCACCATTCCTATACTTATTCCCCAAAGTGCGAGTTCTAGGGGTCTTTATCTCGACTAGCACGACATTAGATGTTGATTTATTAGCATAAATAAAATCAACAATAGAGCCACCTTTATTAAGAAGTGATTTACCACCTAAATAGCAACGACTACCTATTTGTATAAGGCTCTGTGGAAATATCTGAGAAAGAACTGATGGACATCTTTCGAATAGTTTCTGCCAAAATTCTTCTGAAGAATTTAGATGGTTACTATCCCAAAGTGCAATGGCTTCTCTTAATGAAAGCTCTACTTTTTCATCCAGCTCTGGAGCAGGGATCTTTTCATATTCTAGGAAACTTTTTATCCTATCTAAGTGCTTTAACTTAGCTTCCTTTAACCATTTGGCTGAATAGAGCTCAGGCTGAAGGTCGATAAGCCTATGATGGCTTGGACACAACAACATGTAATTATCTTCTCGAAGATACCCCGGAAATCCAATGTTAGGATTATGCCTTGGACCATTGGGCATAAATGATTCTATAAAAGCAACCTCTCCGATGAACGTCTCACCATCAACACTTAGGTTTTGCCCACACCCCGGAAACGAACACTGGCTACCACTTTCGGCAACTAGTTTTTTCTTTTTCTCAATTGAAATTACATTTCTCTTCATTACTAAGTCTAGTGTTCCTAATTGAAGACAGAGGCCTAACGATTAGCTAAGTGGCTAACAAACCTGCCACCTCACTCAATTTAAACACCTTAAACACACAACTAAACCAAACTGAAAATGCCAAGCGTTTGTTAGTCCGTCTTTAGCGCCTTGTTAGTTTGCCACAGCGATATAGCCAAAGGTTTAGCGCCAAGGTGCTGAATTGGTTACAAAACTACTGGCTTTGAACTCATAAGTAAAATGAATAGTTCGA
This sequence comes from Vibrio coralliilyticus, assembly GCF_024449095.1. NCBI lineage: Bacteria > Pseudomonadati > Pseudomonadota > Gammaproteobacteria > Vibrionales > Vibrionaceae > Vibrio > Vibrio coralinecrosis. The sequence continues at coordinate 1,350,320 of NZ_CP024627.1, read as the reverse complement.
AATTCAAACCAAATAACCAAACGTGCTTGGCAAAGAAGACTTTCGAAGATGCTTACAACCACACACGCCAATTCCTAAAAAGATGCTATTGCCTAAAAACACCAAAGAAACAGCACCAAAGAACTTGGGAAAAAGAACCTTACTAACACTGAAGAACTGAATGACACGGAAACCACTTAACCGAAAAACCCACTACACGTGATGATAAATACGATGATAATGAGCGAAGAACTAGCAGGTGAATAGCAAAGAAACCGAGCCAGCTTTTAGGCCCAAAACGCTTTTCTGCCCTTTGCAAACTAACGCCGCGTTAAGGGGTGAGCAACGCCACCACCGAACCCAAGCCATTGTGCAGTAAACACTAAAGCTGAATCAAACGGAAAATGCCAAGCGTTGAGAATCCCTCTTAAACGCTTTGTTATGAGGCAACTTGAAGCGACAAAGAAAGGAAGTTTTCATCGCTTTCAGTCACCTTATAGCCAAGAGATTTGTAAAACCTTACCGCTGACTCGTTTCTAGTAAAACTTGATAAAGTTACATGACTACGCCCTTGCTCTCGCGCTATTTCGTGAACCATATTCATTACCCTTCCACCCAATTTTTGATTTTGAAATTCTGGGAACACAATGAGTAAATGCACATGAAAAGCGTTTTCGTAAGGCTTGAAGCCTAGCATTCCAACTTGCGTGTTATTGACATAAACCCAGTAAAACCAATGCGGCTCATAGTCTTTTTTTAAACGATTAACCTAAAACTCATCACACCAGCCAAAGACGGCGTCAACATGCGAATAAAGTCCCTGTTTTACAACAGAGAACAGACTTTCAAACTCATCAATTTCTATTTGTATTAGTTGAATATCCATATGCCTCATAACGCCTTGTTAACGCGCGAGAAACTAGTGTGCCATACTATTGAGCGAAGCGAAAATGGCACGCGTTTTGAGTCGCTGTTGAACAATTTGTTATAGCTACAACTCTACGAACTTCGCCATTCAGATAAAGCCTCAGTGACGTTAAAGTTAGTTCTGAAATTAGCTACTTTCCTCGGTGCAAAATACACCGGTTTCGCACGGATACTAATAGCAAGTTGATCGATATATGATTTGCCCGTTGATTTATAACTTGATGCTTCCGAATGAGTTAATTGAATCTCTATGGTAAACATGCCGACAGTTCCACATACCACCGACAAATACATATCGTTTGTGTGTTGGAAAAGAAGCCATGACATGTGTTCTTCATCTAAGACTACCACCAACCCTCCAGTAGCTATAACGCCGCATTAAGGTGTGAGCGGCGCTTGGCTATACTTGAGCGAAGCGAAACTGCCAAGCGTTGCGAATCACTCTTAAATGCTTTGTTAGCTCTCATTTGTACCTAGCTTTTTAGTTAACCATGTATATGTTGTCATTGGCTCTTCAAAGCACGGTTTTGTAACTTTTTCTAAGTCACTTTGAATTACTTCTAGCTTAATTCGAATCGTATCGTCCTCTGCAAATGAGTCCCAGAATATCCCTTCATGGATTCTCATTTGTTCTAGATGCCTTTGAAACTCGTCATCACTCATAGGGACACGACCTTGACGTTGCCAGTAGTGTGTTGCTAATTGTCTCGATGAGGCAAAGATACTATTAAGTACTTTATTCGTTTCAATAAAAACCTCTTCACTCTCCGCACCAAATGAGGCCATAAACCTATATTTCATCGTTTGGAATTTCGTAAAAACTTCTTTTCTAGATTCGTAGCGCTCAAAGACAATATACCCGCGATCTAGTAACTCCGATTCTTCTTTGCTTTCCGTTTCACCTTTAACCCGAGATGAACCTTCGCTCGCTGAGGCAAATGGGCTACGGATTACCGCTATAGCATCTTTAATTTCGAAAAAACAAGCTAATACTTCTTCCGCCAGTTCAATTCTACGCTTGCCAATGAACTCTCGCTTCCAAGCACCTACACCAGAAATTATTGCCCAACAAGCGGATATGATCGCTATAGTTTTTGCTATTAGTGCTAATGTTTCCATAATTCCTCACTTGAGAGCTAACGCCCTTGCTAAGCGGCTACCAACGATACCACAAAACTCAGACAAACCGCCCTAAACACCACACATAACCAGACACAAAACTGCCAAGCGTTGGTTGTCCGTCTTGAGCGGATTGTTAGGTATGCTCATTACAAACACCTTTGCTAGCTTGAACTATAGGACTAAGCTATGAAACTACAAAGCTCAATGCACCGCAATAACCACCAAAGCCGAACAACAACCGCGTCACTATTTTTGCGGTGGTTTACTGAAGCAAAAAAACTAACCAAATCGAGATAACTAACTACTAATGCATAAACTTGGGCAAGAGCACTTAAAACAGAAAACACTCAGCCACTGACGCCAAAGATTACTAATTAAATGAATCTTTCACCAGAAAAAGTTAGGGCCACATGGCCGTTTAAATTCGAGACAAATACGATTATTGAAGTGGCTGACTGCCAAACTAAAAAACCGTACAAACTTAAAGCAACCTAACGCCCTTGCTAAGCGGCTACCAACAATATCACAAAGCTCAGACAAACCACCGTAAACACTGAGCACTACCAGATACAAAACCGCTAAGCGTTGGTTGTCCGTCTTGAGCGGATGGTTAGGTATGCTCATTACAAGCGCTTTTGCTAGCTTAAGCTATAGGACTAAACTATCAAACACCAAAGCTCAATGCACCGCAATCATCACCAAAGCTGAATAATAACCTCGTCACTGTTTTTTGCGGTGGTTCGCTGAAGCCAAAAACTAACCGGATGGAGATAGCTAACTTTCAACGAACAAGCTTGGCCAAGAGCACTTAAAACAAGAAAACACTCAGCCACTAACGTCAAAGCTTGCCAACTAAATGAAGCCTTCACCTGAAAAAGTTCGAGCCACACAGCTGCTGAAATTCGCGATAAACAAAGCAGTTGAAGTGGCTGAGCACCAAACTACAAACCGTTCAAATCCAAAGCAACCTAACGCCCTTGCTAAGCGGCTACCAACGATACCACAAAACTCAGACAAACCACCGTAAACACGATACCCAACCAGACCCAAAGCCGCCAAGCGTTGGTTGTCCGTCTTGAGCGGATGGTTAGGTATGCTCATTTCGAGTGCCTTTGCTAGCTTGAGCTATAGGACCAGCCCATGAAACACCGAAGCCAACTGCACCGCAATCACCACCGAAACTGAATAGCAATCACATCACTTTTTTGCGGTGGTTCACTGAAGCAAAAAACTAATCGGATGGAGATAGATCACTTTCAACGAACAAGCTTGGCCAAGAGCACTTAAAACAAGAAAACACTCAGCCACTAACGTCAAAGCTTACCAGTTGAAGAAACTTTCACCTGAAAACGTTTGAGCCACATGGCCGCTGAGATTCGCGACAAACAAGATTATTGAAGTGGCTGACTGCCAAACTAAAAAACAGTGCAAACTTAAAGCAACCTAACGCCCTTGCTAAGCGGCGACCAACAATAACACAAAACTACAGCAAACCACCGTAAACACTAAACATAACCAGACACAAAATCGCCAAGCGTTGGTTGTCCGTCTTGAGCTTATTGTTAGGTATGCTCATTACGAACACTTTAGCTAGCTTGAGCTATAGGACTAACCCATGAAGCACCAAAGCCAACTACACCGCAATAACCACCGAAACTGAATAGCAACAACGTCACTATTTTTGCGGTGGTTCACTGAAGCAAAAAAGCTAACCAAATTGAGAGAACGAATTTTCAACGAACAAACTTGGCCAAGAGCACTTTAAACGAGAAACACTCAACCACTAACATCAAAGCATGCCAGTTGAATGAAACCTTCACCTGAAAATGTTCGAGCTACATGGCCGCTGACACTAGCGACAATAAAAGGATTCGAAGTGGCTGATTACAAAACTACAAACCGCAAACACTTAAAGCAACCTAACGCCCTTGCTAAGCGGCAACCAACCATACCACAAAGCTCCAGCAAACCACCTTAAACACAGTACTAAACCAGACACAAAATCACCAAGCGTTGGTTGTCCGTCTTAAGTAGATTGTTAGGTATGCTCATTACGAACACCTTTGCCAGCTTGAGCTATAGTGCTAAACCATGAAACAACAAAGCTAACTGCACCGCAACAACCACCAAAGCTGGATAATAACCACGTCACTGTTTTTTGCGGTGGCTCGCTGAAGCAAAAAAAACTAACCGGATAGAGATAGCGAACTTTCAACGAACAAACTTGGCCAAAAGCACTTAAAACGGAAAAGCCTCAGCTACTGACGTGAAAGCTTGCCAACTAAATAAAACTTTCACCTGAAGAGCTTCGAGCCACGTAGCCGCTAAAATTCGCAACAAATGAGATTATTGAAGTGGCTGATATCAAGACTAAAAAGCCGTACAAACTTAAAGCAACCTAACGCCCAATTAAGGTGTGAAGCACGCGACCACGGCACTCAACTTTACCACCGTAAACACCGAACTCAACCCAAACCAAAAATGCCAAGCGTGCTGAATCACTCTTAAATTGTTTGTTAGCCGCTCATGCCAACGATAGCCCACCATCAACTACTAACGTGTGACCAACTATATAGCTGGCTTTATCTGATAATAAAAACTCAATTGCATTGACGATTTCGTCGATTTCCCCAAAACGATTGATAGGTACTACGTCAGAAACATCAGCGCGGATATTAGAGTTTTCAAGTTGCCTTTCTTCCCATCTGGGAGTCCACGTTACACCAGGAGCAACCGCATTGATTCGAATTCCAGATTTGATACTTTCTAGGGCAACTGATCTCGTTAGCCCCTCAAGGGCGTGCTTAGCAGCACTATACATTGATGCATTGGGTGTTGGCCTAAGACCATTAACAGAACTTACATTTACTATGGATGCACCAGCTTCCATTAGTTTCAATTCAGACCTCAAACACAAGGCTTGGCACAAAAAGTCCACATGAAGTGTTTCTTTGAGAAGTGGTACATCGACTTGAGGCAGATAGCCTCTAGAAGCAAGAGCCGGAGAAGCGTTGTTGACCGCTACATCCAATTTCCCGTAGTGGTCTGCAATATGAGCAAATAAACCGTCTAATTGTTGCTCATCCGCAATATCAACCGACTGGTAATCAACAGATTTTAATTCTGGATATTTTTGCATAACATCAAGCCAAATCTCCTTCGAACGTGAGCACGTAACAACTTTATATCCCTGCCTCACGAGCCGAAGAACTGAATACAAACCGATACCTTTTGAACCACCAGTGACTAACGCAATTTTCAATTTAGTACTCCTTTCCTATTTATGTGCTTTGACGGCTAACGCCCAATTAAGGGGTGAGCAACGCTACCACCCTACCTAAAGCATTGTGCCATAAACACTAAAATTGAAGTAGAAGCAAAAATGCCAAGCGTTGGGAATCCCTCTTAAATTGTTTGTTAGTTTACCTTTCGCACAAATCACACGATTTAATCATATTGACCATTTCATGCGAATAACTATAATCTTACTGTGATTCCAGATTTGGAGAGTAATCATGCACACATTAACAGCAAATGATGCCAAACGTAATTTTGGTGAGTTACTTCTGAGCGCTCAACGTGAGCCAGTGAAAATTAGCAAAAATAGCAAAGATGCCGTAGTAGTTATGTCGATTAAGGACTATGAAGAGCTGGAAGCAATGAAAACTGATTACCTGAGACATTGTTTCGAGTCAGCTAAGCAAGACTTGGTACAAGGCAATGTGGTTGATGGTGAAGACTTTTTAAACGCCTTATAACCCATTATGCAAAAGAATAAATATAAGCTAAGTAAATTAGCACAGACCCATTTACAAAAAATCAAAAACTATACCGTCAACAATTTCTCTGAGATGCAATGGCGAAGCTACAAAGATACCTTACTAACAGGGTTTCAAATGCTTGCTGACAACCCGGCTGTTGGTCGCAGTTGCGATGAGATATACCCAAGTGGTTTTTATTTCCCAGTGGGTAAGCATACCGCTTACTTTACAAAAGAAGATGGCTTCATTTTAGTTGTTGCTGTACTCGGTCAATCACAACTTCCGCAGAACCACCTGTAATTAAGATTTCACCCTAGGATTGGATTTAGGGTGATGATCTTCACTGGTAAACTAACGCCGCATTAAGGTGTGAGCAACGCTATCATTAAACCTAACCATACCACCGTAAACACAAAACCCAACGATGGAATAAAAAATACCAAGCGTTGGGAATCACTCTTAAATGCTTTGTTATGGCGAGACTATAAAGCGCCTCATTGACTCTCTTCTAGACCCCATTAGCTCTTGATATGATGACACATCAATTTTAAAACATATGTGGTTCTTATCGTGTCGAATGTAGAAACCAGATTTATTCTCACGTAAATAATTCGTAGGAATGTCGAGCAAATGTATGTTCATACCATCTTCGAGTAAGAAATAGATTTGCTTTAGCCGGCTGTCATCTATTTTGTCTAATGAAACCTCTAGCCACCAAACTGGTAATGCCTTGTTGATCTTTGAAAAGTGAGTATTGCGACTTCGAAAGTCAACACCATATATACTTCTCGCTCGTTGCATTGCTTCTGACTTTTTCATGATTCATGTCCTATCCTTGGATACAAATCAATTATAGCAACTGATTGAATACAACTTACCTAGCGCCATAACGCCCTTGCTAAGCGGCTACCAACGATACCACAAAACTCAAACAAACCACCGTAAACACTGAGCACAACCAGATACAAAACCGCTAAGCGTTGGTTGTCCGTCTTGAGCGGATGGTTAGGTATGCTCATTACGAGCATCTATGTTCGCTTAAGCTATAGGACTCACCCATGAAACACCAAGGCCAGCTGCACCGCAATAACCACCAAAGCGAACAACAACCCCGCCACTATTTTTGCGGTGGTTAGCTGAAGCCAAAAAGCTAACCAAATTGAGATAACGAACTTTCAACGAACAAACTTGACCAAGAGCACTTAAAACGGAAAACACTCAGCCACTGACATCAAAGCTTGCCAATTGAATAAAACTTTTACCCGACAAAGTTTGAGCCACATAACCACTAAAACTAGTGACAAAGAAAGATTCGAAGTGGCTGAGCACCCAACTAAAAAACGACCAAATCTAAAGCAACCTAACGCCCAATTAACGTGTGAGCAACGCATACACTGAACTTAACCACTGCGCTGTAAACGCTTAACTCAACCCGAAGTGAGAGCGCCAAGCGTTGCGAATCACTCTTGAACAGTTTGTTAGCTATCAATATTAATCCTATTTCTTGATAAATCCAAATGCCGAAATATGCCCATATATGCATATTAACTATGCAGTTGGCTAAAGATAACTAAAGAGGATACAAAATAAGTACTGATACTAGTTTTACTATCGATGTTAACCAATTGATTAAAGAAATTTTTGGTGGGAATACGCATAGAAATGACTTGGCTGTAGGGTTGTACAACGATGTAGAAGGCTTAATTAAAGTAGATTACTATCTTGACCACGGAAGTATTGTTGACATAAGCAAAGGAAATGCTGTTAGCAGCCAGAGTTTATGGGAGATCGGCGTTCATGCTAAAGGTGCCGGCTCTAATATAACTCTGAATGTAACTATGCCAAACGGCTCCGGTTGGGCAATAATGGCAGCAACTCCATCCAACAAAGAAAACTATTTTAAAGTAGCGCACAATAAAAATGGCTATAAGGACGCAAAATCTGCGCACAAAGCTGCTGAAAAAGATGGCAAGCATTACTCAACAAAAGGGATTTATGACGAAAAACTCAATGGTTACAATGCTGTAATTAGTATTACAGGTGAAACTCCGGCAGCTTGCTGCATTGTCTTTGACAATTAAAGTAAATTCCAAAAGGGCTTGGTTATTTTGCTAAGCACTAATTCTAATTGCTAGCTAACGCCGCATTAAGGTGTGAGCAGCGCTTGGCTATACTTGAGCGAAGCGAAAGCGCCAAGCGTTGCGAATCACTCTTAAATGCTTTGTTATGTGTTGCCATCATTAGTCACGATATCGTCATCGTATATCTCGACTAAATAGCCTTCCTGTATAACATAATCATAGTTTTCAATTTGCCACTGTTTCTCAAGCTCACTGCGCTGCTTCATTTTTGCAGCACGCTCAACACCTGCTTCCTTCCACCCCCGCATGCGTGAAAGCATACTCAGAACCTTATCAATATCAAAATCTGATCCCTTCGGCTCTTTAATATATAGGATAAGTCGGTATGTCACACCTTTATCGTATCTAGGCATTTCTTGCCGCGCTGTGGCAAAACCGTAGTAAACATGTATTTCGTGTTCCTTCTCTTGATTACCGGTACTTTCGCAACCGACCAGAAAAAGAGCAAAAAATAAAGTGATTAAGAATTTCATAGTCCTTCCTGATTACACATAACGCCGCGTTAAGGGGCAGTAACGCGCTGCCACCAAACTAAAATTTACCACCGTAAACACAAATACCAATATTTGAGCCAAACTCGCCACGCGTTAACTGTCCCTCTTGAACGCTTTGTTATGTTCGAACTTATAGCGCCACGATAGCTTCTATTTCTATGTGTAAGTCCGGATGAATTAAATTTGAGACTTCAACAAGAGAACAAGCAGGCAAATGAACATCATAGAATTCAAATAGTAGTTCTCTAACGCCGGCTAACATACTTATGTCGCGAACAAAGATTGTAATTTTGACCAAGTCGCTTTTTGATCGCTGCTCAAGTCTGAGTATCTCGGAGATTTGACCGAGAATTACTTTACTTTGAGCGAGCATATCCAAAGATTGAGAGTCCGTTCCATAAGCGGTAAGCCTTGATATAAAAAGCATTTTATTGTGCTTTGTAGCCTGAACGTAAGGACCTGCAATTTGAGGTAATCCTTCGTAATTTACCCTTTCGACCACTTTATTTCTCCCCAGAACATAACGCCCAATTAAGGGGTGAACAACGCCTCCACCCAACCTAAAACATTGTGCCATAAACACTAAAATTGAAGTAGAAGAAAAATGCCAAGCGTTGTGAATCCCTCTTAAATTGCTTGTTATACGATTTTGAACAACGCCTCATACAATTCTTCTATTGTGTTCAAAATTGCGAATTTTGACTTTGACACAACCCTGATTGATGGCCTTTCATTTTTAGTACCTTCCGCATTTCCTTTTGTATGTTTCGCAATAGGAAAATCACTGATGTCAGGCAACTTTTTGTTTGGCTCACCACCAAAGAACAAGAATGGACCGAGCTCCATCGTTGTTTCGTTAAAGTAAACCCAAACGACACAACCTGATGGTTTATTAGCTAAAGCGACATGGATTTTTTGACGTGCTGTGCTCGAACCAATATGAGAGGTTTTAAGTTGAACATGACGAAAAGCACCAAGGTCTTCCATGATTAGATCATAGCCTTGATTGTCTACCTCTGGTTTGGAAATTTCGATGGAACAACTGCCATTTTTCCATGACATTTTAAGTAGTTCGCTAATCAATGAGTGCTCGATTAGCTTCTCTCGAAAGGAAGAATTTAAGTAATGTTGTTCCATATTTTCCTCTTAATCGTATAACGCCGCGTTAAGTGGTGAGCAACGCTACCACCAAGCCTAAACCATTGTGCCGTAAACACAAAATTAAAAGCAAACCGAAAATGCCAAGCGTTGGGAATCCGTCTTAAACGCTTTGTTATGTTTATGTCTCTAAGGCTAGCGCTTGAATTGCTTCCGGAATAGATGAGAACTGGATTTTTGTTATGCAAACTCCAGCCTTTGAAAACTCGTGCTCTTGAATTAGTTGAGTGACAAATTCTAGGGATAACCGCTTACCGTCAACTTCGTAGTCATAACTTCCGGTGCTATCTCTAACTACGTAACTTTGTCCACCACTGTCTATTAAACGGTCTGAGGAGCTCCAAATTAACGCCTCTAGCTCAAGAACCAAATCTTGCTCAGAATAGTTCTGAATCCCCTTCTAGCTTTAGGATGCATGGCCACTGAATCATCATTTTCTCCGATAAACATAACGCCGCGTTAATGGGCAGACAACGCTACCGCAAACCTAAGCTATTGTGACATAAACACTAATGCCAAACTGTGAACCAAAACTGCCAAGCGTTGACTGTCCAATTAAACGCTTGGTTATGGGGAGTTAAGACAACCACTACAATCACCACAACACATGAGCGCTTTGCAACCACGAAACCCCACAAACCAATATGCAGCAACCAAATAATGCCCAAGGAAGAAACCTAACAACAACGATACAGCCAACTAAAACAAAGAAGGGCCGCCCCACTTAGTCAAGAGTTAGCTAATTGCCGCTGTACCAATTTCACTTGGGAGCCAGATTCAATCGGCAGATTAGCAGTCATGAAAAACTCAAAGCGGCTTTTCACCAGAGGTTAAAATTTTGAACAAATAGTGCTATGAAACTCGCAACAGACTCAGAACTAACAAACCAAATAAGAACCAAATCTTGCTGCACCATAACGCCGCGTTAAGTAGTGAGCAACACTACCACTGAACCTAACCTATTGTGCCGTAAACACTAAAACTGATTCAAACCCAAAGTGCCAAGCGTTGCGAATCTGTCTTAAACGCTTTGTTATGCTCGTACTTAAAGAAATTGAAGGACTAAACAAGCAATGAACGCTGGCAGACCCGCTATGAAGAAAACTAAGCCTGTTTGGTAATTCATTCGATAGTGCTCTCGTTCGTCTTTTTCGAAATCATGCCCTTCTACCAGTTTGTAGACTTTATCTGTTCTAGGATCATCTAACCGAGTCGTCTTGCTATGGACACCGCCTTCCCACATTAGCTTCGCCAAAACCCATATGACGATGACGACAAAGAAAAGAAAATCGACCAACTGAGTAGTAGCAAAGAATGGGACAAACTGGGCTAGAGCGATAACAACAAGAGCTGCTGAGAGATTAATTAGAACTACTTTCTTGAATAAATCGAGCAAAATCATCTCCTAGAGCATAACGCCGCGTTAAGTGGTGAACAACGCTACCACCCGACCTAACTCATTGTGCCGTAAACACTAAAGTTGATTCAAACTAAAAATGCCAAGCGTTGTGAATCCGCCTTAAACGCTTTGTTATGTTGCGAACTCATCGATATACAATTTACCTAAAATCGATTCAACAGCAGCAATTTTACCGCCACTACCATGATAAGTTTCAGCGCAAAGATGTATTACTTGCCCGCAGAGCTTGCAAACAAAGTAATTGCTTACGAAATCGCCCCAATTTTTCCCATTAGCTATTTGGGAAAAAGGCTGGCCATAAGAGCCAAACCCTAAATATTTGAGGTTTCCCTTCTCTGTGTTTGTTCTTAAAAGAAGTATCGATTCCGTTAACTTTTGGGGATTTCGAATCTCCCTGACTAATCGAGAACACTTTCCACAACTCATCCCAATGTCCTTTTGATAGCTAGAGCAACATAACGCCCAATTAAGGGGTGAACAACGCCTCCCCCGAACCTAAAGCATTGTGCCATAAACACTAAATTTGAAGTAGAAGCAAAAATGCCAAGCGTTGTGAATCCCTCTTAAATTGCTCGTTATGTGTTTACTCAAAGTAACCCTCGGAAGCAATTGCAACCGATTGAAAGTACAACCCTTCACCTTCTTCTAGGTCAGGAAGAGTTGGACGCCAGAAAGATAACTGAAGCTCTTTAAACACGTAGCTATAGCCTAACTCTGGATCAGCATGATCATAGTTACCTTCTAGCTGAACTCGTTCGAGCACATTAGCCGCTAATGTCCTATGTACGTCAAAGCCAAACAATGTCGTTGAAAACAACTCAGACGCAGCAGCTTCAATGAACTCAACTCTTCCTTCATTATTAAAATCTACCATGAGACCATCTAAAAAATGATGGCGATGACCATAGATGTAATCAGAAGCTCCGATAACATTGCTCACTTCAGTTTCTGTCATACCAAGCTTGACTGGACCGATTGAGTTTCCTAGTTGAATTTCGAAAATTTCCATTTTTGTCCTAAAAACACATAACGCCCTTGCTAAGCGGCTACCAACCATACCACAAAACTCCAACAAACCACCGTAAGCACTATACTCACCAGACACAAAATCACCAAGCGTTGGTTGTCCGTCTTGAGCTGATGGTTAGGTATGCTCATTACAAACGCTTTTGCTCGCTTAAGCTATAGGACTAACCCATGAAACACCGAAGCTAACTGCACCGCAATCCCCACCGAAGCTGAATAACAACCACGTCACTATTTTTGCGGTGGCTCGCTGAAGCAAAAAAACAACCGGATGGAGATAGCGAACTTTCAACGAACAAACTTGACCAAAAACACTTAAAAACAGCAAACACTCAGTCACTAACATCAAAGCTTGCCAGTTGAATGAAACCTTATCTAAAAAAGTTCGAGCCACATAGCCGCAGAAACTAGCGAAAAAGAAAGATTCTAAGTGGCTGAGCACCCAACTAAAAAACCGTACAAACTTAAAGCAACCTAACGCCCTTGCTAAGCGGCTACCAACAATAACACAAAACTCAAACAAACCACCGTAAACACCAAACTCAACCAGACACAAAACCGCTAAGCGTTGGTTGTCCGTCTTGAGCGGATGGTTAGGTATGCTCATTACAAACGCTTTTTCTCGCTTAAGCTATAGGACTAAACCATGAAACACCAAAGCTAAATGCACCGCAACAACCACCGAAGTTGAATAACAACCACATCACTATTTTTGCGGTGGCTCACTGAAGCCAAAAAGCTAACCAAATTGAGATAACGAACTTTCAACGAACAAACTTGACCAAGAGCACTTAAAACGGAAAACACTCAGCCACTGACATCAAAGCTTGCCAATTGAATAAAATTTTACCCGGCAAAGTTTGAGCCACATAACCACTAAAACTAGCGACAAAGAAAGATTCGAAGTGGCTGAGCACCAAACTAAAAAACGTACAGTCTTAAAGCAACCTAACGCGCGTTAATGGGCAGACAACGCTACCACATACTTAAACCATTGCGACATCAACACAAAAACAAAAATGTGAGATAAAGCTGCCAAGCGTTGGCTGTCCCCTTGAACGCTTTGTTATGTTTATTTTGGGAAACCTTCTAACTTAACTGCTTGCAAACCCAGCTTATGCCACTCTGCTTGTTCTGAACAGAATATTTGAGCATCAAGAACCTTTGATGGCTCTTCATTTAAAGAACCAGCTGGAACAATTAGAAATTTCCCACTTTGAGTCAAAAATGGTAAACCTGAACCACAATCCGTACAAAATGCCTTAGAAAAAGAACGAGTTGGATGGTCATAGCGCTTTATCTTGTCGTCACCTTTAATCCACTTAATGTTAAGCGGAGACGTAAACAAGTTCGACGCATGAGCCGAGCCTGTTAGTTTCCTACACTGTTCACAATGACAGAAGAAGAACTTACCGAAGTCATCATTAAGTTTAAAGGCGACGCTTTCACAGCAACAACTACCAGTAACCTCTTTAGCCATACCAAAACTCCATGTTTGTCTTTTGTACTGTAAACATAACGCCCTTGCTAAGCGGCTACCAACAATAACACAAAACTCAAACAAACCACCGTAAACACTGAGCACAACCAGATACAAAACCACCAAGCGTTGGTTGTCCGTCTTGAGCGGATGGTTAGGTATGCTCAATTACGAACGCTTTGCTCGCTAGAGCTATAGGACTAACCCATGAAACACCAAAGCCAACTGCACCGCAATAAGCACCGAAGCTGAATGACAACCACATCACTATTTTTGCGGTGGTTCGCTGAAGCCAAAAAGCTAACCAAATTGAGATAACTAATGACCAATGAATAGACTTGGACAAGAGCACTTAAAGCCAGAAAACACTCAGCCACTAACGTCAAAGCTTGCCAGTTGAATGAAACCTCCACGTGCAAATGCTCGAGCTACATGGCCGCTTAAATTCGTGACAAACAAAACAATTGAAGTGGCTGAGCGCCCAACTAAAAAACGACCAAATCTAAAGCAACCTAACGCCCTTGCTAAGCGGCTACCAACAATACCACAAAACTCAGACAAACCACCGTAAACACCAAACTCAACCAGACACAAAACTGCTAAGCGTTGGTTGTCCGTCTTGAGCGGATGGTTAGGTATGCTTATTAAGAACGTTTTTGCTCGCTTGAGCTATAGGACTAACCCACGAAACACCAGAGCCGACTGCACCGCAACAACCACCGAAGCTGAATAACAACCACGTCACTACTTTTGCGGTGGTTCGCTGAAACAAAAAAAGCTAACCAAATTGAGATAACGAGCTTCCAATGAATAAACATGACCAAGAGCACTTAAAACGTAAAATAATCAGCCACTTACACCAAATCTTGCCAATTGAATGAAACCTTCACCTGAAAAAGTTCGAGCCACATAGCCACTGAAGTTCGCGACAAAGAAAAATTCGAAGTGGCTGATTACAAAACTACAAACCGTACTAGCTTAAAGCAACCTAACGCCGCATTAAGGTGTGAGCAGCGCTTGGCTATACTTGAGCGAAGCGAAACTGCCAAGCGTTGCGAATCACTCTTAAATGCTTTGTTATAGCGAAGTTTGATGCATTTTCTTAGTCTTATGCAACAAAGGAAAATCGAAAATTGGGATACCATAGGTGAAACTTGGTTCAACTTTATGATTATTTTTATTTGGAAATATATGTTGGTGAGCAGGTCCAAAAGGAACATCTGGATGATCAGGTGCCGAGTCAATTCTATGAACTTGCTCTCCAGATTTATTAAAAAGCATATACGCATAGCTTTTTAAGTTGTTTAAACGCAGTAGCCAGAACCAACCATCTTTCATTACAAAACGTGATTCCCAACCATTATTCCCCTTTTTAGGAGGTGTAAAACTAGCATCCAAATTTAAGGCAATTATTGAAAAAATAGGCTCTATAAGTTCGTCTGGCACATGATCGAGCATGATAAGATCTGGAATATCTATATTTAAGAAAAATAGTGTTCCAAAAAATGAGAGAACACATGCGTTTTTATTCGCATCATATTCATGGGTTTTGCACAGCAAAATTTCTATCATTACAGATGAGCTGTCGCCCATTGTAGTTGCGGCTCGATGGGTAGCAGTGTTCCCACAAACGGCACAACCATTTCCTTTAGAGGCAATAATCACCTGCTCTACATTAGTATTCTCAAGTCTTCCCTCTGCTAATTTACTTGGCTGTTCAAGTACTTGTAGTTGATGCTCTTTCCAAGCTCGAAATACATAATTTTTTTCTTGCGAGTCAAGTAAACTGAATAGCTCTCGTTCTGAACTAAGTACTGTCCAAGTACCTCTATTCCACGGAGTATTTCTACGGTGATCTAGAGTCGAAGAAGGCTTTAGCCTGTAAAGACGAATATAACCACAACCAGTATTTTGATTGTACATAGCCCAACCATGTCCTTTAGACTTAATCCAAAGTAGTGAGTCTGCACCATCAATTAGTCTTTCCCAATAGTCCATCCGATGAGTGATCAGTTCTAAAACATGCTCAATTCTCTTTTCCACATGAAGCATGTTCATTGAAGTCATTTGCACATAGGAATCAATTACTTCTGAAGTAACTTCTTTATTTTCTAAAGCATCATAATTTGAATCTATGGCTATATATGGAGGTTCCATATGTTCTCCTGTGCTCTTCGCTATAACGCCGCGTTAAGTAGTGAGCAACGCTAACCACCTAACCTAACCCATTGCACCGTAAACACTTAACCTGGCTTAGAATGCAAAACGCCAAGCGTTGGGAATCTGCCTTAAACGCCTTGTTATGCGAATTTGCACGCATAAGCCAACTTGGCCCAATGCAGACTACCTTAAGCGCGAAAAACCACAAACAAACCAAACATTTTTTGTGATTCAAGAAACAGCAGGGTCACTATGTTACAGCCGAGATTTTAACAACCACTAAATGCGGCCTTTCAGCAACAATGCTGCTTTTAAACCAACTAACCTAGCAGAACCGAGCGTTCAACAAATACAAAGCGTCGATAGCCTTGCTATTTCCACACTTTGAGCCAGTGGAACTCGCCACAAACCAGCACTGAAAACCAATGAGGCAACCCGCGAATATTGGCATGTTTTACAGCCTGATAGATTCAAGAAATTGAGCCGACAATGCTGAGTTGCCGACACCGAAAGATGGATAGCCAAAGAGAGCGAAAACGAGAGATGGGATAATTTTCCTTCCAGTCGCATAACGCTGCATTAAGGTGTGAGTGATGCTTGGCTATACTTGAGCGAAGCGAAACTGCCAAGCGTTGCGAATCACTCTTAAATGCTTTGTTAGGCGAATTATTCATTGTTCCAAAAATGTTTCATGCAGATACCAAAAGGGAGTTCTAAGTAGCTATGCCGTCTCATCGCCGCCTCGTATTCATCAAGCATTCGCTTACATATTTCTTGCTTATGCTCTGCTGTATAATCTTTGGGGAATCTTACCGTAGAATCCGTTCGGCATAGATCTTCGACTCTACGATATATTGGCAGTAGCATGACATTTTTCAATTTCTGATACATCGACTTTGGTAAAGGAACATAACAGACAGAGCCATTGCTCAAGTAAATAGCAATCTTTGCTTTTACCATTCTTTGCATACCTACAGGGCTTCTAATGTCAGATATCTCACAGTATGCATCCAAGATTGATTTTGCAGAGTAATTAAATCGATGATACCCACCAGATTGAACTTCAATATCTAGCCGATCACTTTGCCTAAAAGGCTCGTCTACAAATAAGGTGCTAAGACTAAACTTACTTGGCGACAGTTTTGTTCGAGAAAATAACGAAGCTTGAACTAAGCGAACATGCGATATATGTGCAGTAACAGGCTTTAAGTTATACACATCAATAGAAAACTCACCATCGTCACCAAACTTAATTTCTGAGACTTTAGCTTTTAGTTTTGGTCGATTAACATTCATTGCGTAAAGTACTGCTGAGAATGCACCTACTCCAGAAAACCAAGTGCCTAACATACTCAAAACATCTACTGTGCTTGCCTTCATTTATCCTCTCTACTGGAGATTTGCCTAACGCCTTGTTAAGGGGTGAGCAACGCAATACCGAAGTTGCCGCATACCACCTTAATCACTTAAAACAACGCATAGTTAAAAATGCCACGCGTTGCGAATCCCTCTTGAACAACTTGTTATGCGTGTTATTCCAGTGATTTTGTCATGGGAATACAATCCAAACTAATACCCCTTGGTGAATGGTAAGTAGATACTTTATCCCCCATAAATCCAAAGGAGCGATAGAAAGGTGCTGCATTTAAAGTTGATTCTAATTTTAGTGAGCACAAACCATTTTCTTTGGCCAAGCTTTCTAAAAAATTCAGCATTTTTTTGGCTACACCGACTCCAAAGTATTCGGGTGCTACAAAAATAGCGTCTACCATACCGGTTTCGATATTAAGCTTACCACTACCAATTACTTGACCATCAGTTTCAGAAACGTAAAAAGTATTAATTACATCTTGAACAAAGCCATCAGAAACTCCGCCTTGCGTCCACAAGGAGAGCTGTTCTTTCGTATAATGGGCTGCACATTTGTCTAAAATAGCGCGTCTTCTTAATTCATAAATTATGTGAACATCAGCTTCAGTAGCTTTTCTAATTACGATCAAAATAACTCCTCCGATGCTTTACGGCATAACGCCCTTGCTAAGCGGCGACCAACCATACACAAAACTCAGATAAACCACCGTAAACACGATACCCAACTAGACACAAAACCGCCAAGCGTTGGTTGTCCGTCTTGAGCTGATGGTTAGGTTGACGATTTCGATACTCTTCCAACATGAACTAAACTTGTAAGCTTTATTAGTGGTTTAATGATTAGTTGGGCACTACCTACAACAAACAACCAAGTACCACTTTCAACAAGAGACTCATTCAAAAAGAAAAAACTACCAACTAAAAACCAAATCGCTATTAGCAAATCATTGATTGCTCCCAAGGCCTCATAACGACGTTGGATGACAATATGTCGATTACCAATGTCTAGATCTAATTTCATTGTTTGGCTCATTTTCACCTCATAAAACGATACATGACTGAATAAAATAAGCATCAGGTCGCAAATGTCCATTGGCAACCTAACGCCGCATTAAGGTGTGAGCGGCGCTTGGCTATACTTGAGCGAAGCGAAAGCGCCAAGCGTTGCGAATCACTCTTAAATGCTTTGTTATGCCTATATCCTCTTAATAACCTTTGGGAACGATTAGTACTTTGCATTCAAAGTCTTCATCGCTGGAATTAAGGTCGTTTTCAAGACCTCTAGGGTTAGCTACCCACCCATCAGGATCATATACAAAACACACTAATTTCTTACAGTCGGGGTGGACTTTATACCTTTCGGTATCAACTATTAATTGCTCACCGACGTGTTTACCTTTCAAACTTTGGCGTGTTTTTTTAACTTCTATTACGATCTGTTCTTGTTTAAGAAGAAAGTCCACTCTAGAACAACCTCCAGCATAGCTTGGAGTCCACTCTTCAGCTCTAACGTCATCGAAATGAATAAGAAGCATGGAATGCAGGAGATCTTGAACATCATACTCATCATTGATTATCAGAGTATCTCTGTCGTTGTATCTAGACTTAATTTGCTTAGCTACTAAATGGAAACGTGAACATAGTTTTTCTACTAATGCCAAATGATCTACATCGTGATGCTTAACTGCGTTTTCTACATTTTCTACTTTCAACTTAGTCCAAGGGTATTCGCTACCACAGTGAGCGCAATGAGTAGGAACGCTAGTACTTGACCAGCCAATAACACCCTCAACATGATAGTCTCCTGGAATATCACTATTACATTCTGGACATTTATGGATCGTTTTCTCACCACAGTCAGTACAAAAGTTCTTTCTAAACTCAGGCGATGAGTTGTAATTGTCTGTTATTTGATGTCCATTTAGACAAACTTGCTGTACATCGTAATATCCCATATATACTCCAATATTCAGATAGGCATAACGCCGCGTTAAGGGGTGAACAACGCAAGCCGCCAAATCTAAATATTGTGCCATAAACACAAAAGCTAAACTTTGAACCAAAATTGCCAAGCGTTGAGAATCCCTCTTGAACGCTTTGTTATGAGGCAACTTGAAGCGACAAAGAAAGGAAGTTTTCGTCGCTTTCAGTTACCTTATAGCCAAGAGATTTGTAAAACCTTACCGCAGGCTCATTTCTAGTAAAGCTTGATAAGGTTACGTAACTGCGCCCTTGTTCACGCGCGATTTCGTGAACCATGTTCATGACCCTTTCACCCAGTTTCTGATTTTTAAATTCTGGAAACACGATGAGTAGATGTACATGAAGTGCATCGTCGTAAGGCTTGAAACATAGCATTCCAACTTGCGCGTTATTGAGATAAACCCAGTGAAACCAATGCGGCTCATAGTCACTTTTTAAACGAGCGACCTGAAACTTATCACACCAACCAAAGACGGCATCAACATGCGAATAAAGTCCCTGTTTCACTACAGAAAATAGACTTTCAAACTCATCACTTTCTATTTGTATTAGTTGAATATCCATATGCCTCATAACGCCCAATTAAGGGGTGAACAACGCCTCCACCCAAACCTAAAGCATTGTGCCATAAACACTAAAACTGAAGTAGAAGCAAAAGTGCCAAGCGTTGTGAATCCCTCTTAAATTGCTTGTTAACCGTCGACTGCGAGTGAACTCACAATGTCTTGATTAGTTTTCTCTTTACCAATTTTTGTGACCATAAACAAAAAATTATCCGAGTTAAAAAAGTTCAGAGAATGTTCAATAAAATCTCTATATAGAATAGTTGCATTACCACTTTCAACTAGTGCCAAAAGCCTACTTGCACTTGAATACCTATGACCATGCCCATCAAGAATGCAAAAATTAGCCCTTAGCAACATATCGCTTGAAAGTTGATTCTGCATAAAATCAATAACACCTGTTAATATGACTTCTTCACCGTGTTGCCTTATGGGCAGTTGCTTTTGCGCAAAGCAATCTAAAAACAAATTAAATAAAAAGTCACGTTCCTCTAGCACAATAGCACTTTCATCTGTTTTTACAGTTACAGATTTCAAATAACCATATGCTGGGTCATATACTTTTGATATAGATGGTGAGTTTGAAAATGTTTTTTCTACATATATATTTTTAGTCGCCGTTATGAAGCAGTCATTTAGTAGAATATGACCCACACTATTAGTTAAACACTCTACGCTGGCTTTTCGCCCATGATTTTGAAATTGCTCTTGAGTTTGTATAATCCACCATTGCTGTTGAGCGTTTATTTTCAACCTTGACGCAATAAGTAAAGGAATGCCAAAGGTATCAGCGTAGTTTGAATACTTTTTAAAGAAACCAGCACCTAACTTTTTTGTTTCGGCATTATCAGTCGTTTTAACTTCAACAAATGCTGATAGTTTTTCCAATATCGACTCTGAATCATAAATACAGTTTCGTGTATCGAACACAGCTAAATAGTCCGGGACTTTAAGGTTATTCTCAATCGTTAACCCTTGATCCAGTCCATTGATAACAAAGCAAGACTTCATTAACTTGCAAAGTAGCAAAAACTCATCTTCGAGCAAAAGGCCATCAACGCGCCTATTAGCTTCTGTAACACCCAAGCTACCAGCATAGTTTTCTAGATACGGTTTAAATTCGTTATCAGTGGAACAACCAAGCCTTATGGACTTAAGTATTTTTAATCTTTCTATATCGGAAAGCTGTTCTATTCCATTCATTCTATGTGAACCTATTTAGACGGTTAACGCCGCGTTAATGGGCAAGCAACGCTACCACAAACTTAACCCATTGTGACATAAACACTAATGCCAAACTGTGAACCAAAACTGCCAAGCGTTGGTTGTCCGATTAAACGCTTGGTTATGGAAACCTAAGACAACCGACACGCTCACCGCAAAGCGTAAGCTCATTGCGGCCACGAATCCTCGTAAACCACTATGCAGCAACCACATGAAGCCCAAAGAAGAAACCTAACAGCAACGATACGGCCAATTGATACAAAGAAGGGCCGCCCCACTGGAGCCAAGATTCAGCTAATTGCCGCTGTACCAATTTCACTTGGTAAATAGATGCAAACGGCAGATTAGCCGTCTTGAGAAACTCAAAGCGGCTTTTCATCAGAGGTAAAGGTTTGGAACCTAGTGGAAATTTGAGAATGCCCATGTAACTCGCAACGAACGCTGAACCAACAAGCCAAATAAGAACTATACCTTGCTGCACCATAACGCCCTTGCTAAGCGGCTACCAACAATACCACAAAACTCAGACAAACCACCGTAAACACTAAACATAACCAGACACAAAACCGCCAGGCGTTGGTTGTCCGTCTTGAGCTGATGGTTAGGTATGCTCATTACGAACGCTTTGCTCGCTGGAGCTATAGGACTAACCCATGAAACACCAAAGCTAACTGCACCGCAATAACCACCCAAGCTGAATAACAACCACATCACTATTTTTGCGGTGGTTCGCTGAAACAAAAAAAGCTAACCAAATTGAGATAACGAGCTTCCAATGAATAAACTTGGACAAAAGCACTTAAAACAGAAGACGCTCTGCCTACTCACACAAATGTTTGTCAATAGAAGGAAACCTTCACCTAAAAAAGTTCGAGCCACATGACCACTGGCACTAGAGAAAACAATATTATTGAAGTGGCTGGACGCCAAACTAAAAAACCGAACAAACTTAAAGCAACCTAACGCCCAATTAAGGGGTGAACAACGCCTACACCCAAACCTAAAGCATTGTGCCATAAACACTAAAACTGAAGTAGAAGCAAAAGTGCCAAGCGTTGTGAATCCCTCTTAAATTGCTTGTTAAATGTATTCCAACACACTGCTATCAAATACTTGCTCCCTAAAAGGATCAGCCAGTATATTATTTAGGTTTTCTATATCTCGCTCTGAAAACGTATAAGCATTGGTATATATTGTGATGATTTCTTCAATACTTTCTATAGTTTTATTAACCTTGAGCAACCTTTGGGTAAAGTCACCGGAGATACACTCACCTAAAGATATGTTGGAATATCTTTCCACATCTTTAGATTTGCTTAATATCCCGGAAAAACAGTTTGTCTTGTAGACATCCTTCCTCTCGTTCAGGTTCCTTTCGTACTCTATCATTGCATTTAAACAACGTTGCTCTGATTGATAATGTTCCAGATCCTTTCTAGCTTTCTCCAAGTGCCTGCTCGCTTTTTCCTTTGCGATCTCTGCAGCTTGTATTAATGACCTAATCTTGTCTTTATCAACTTCTATTGTCTTAGTATTAAACTGGTTCTTTATATCCACAATAAACTCCTTATTTCGAGATACATTTAACGCCGCATTAAGGTGTGAGTAACGCAACCACGAAACCCAACCATACCACCGTAAACACAAGACTCAACGATGGAATGAGAAATGCCAAGCGTTAGGAATCACTCTTAAATGCTTTGTTATGCGTTTGAGCGGTGATATATAAAGCATTGTAAAAGCTCAGAAAGCATGTCTCTGTGCCCCTTTTCCATATCATCAAAATTGTACTGTTTAAAACGCTTTGCGGCTTTAATGCGACCAGCAATCGCCAGCACTAAATTCTGTTCATTAATGTCATTATACGAGCCATTTTCTAAAATCCAGCCGTAGTCTTGCCCAATCCAGAGTTTACCTTGCTTTCTGATTGTAGAGTCTTCTAAAGCACTGTACTTGGCAATAATATCTTCAAACTTATGATAATTCTTGGGTGCAACTACTGCATCTAGCTCATCAAAAAGCTGATTCAAATAACAAGCAAAGCTATCTTCACTTTCTGTGAGTTTATTACCCACCCAATCTAGCTCGTATTCAGGTTTAATATAATACAGAGGCTTGGTAACTAAGCGTTCAAAGTAATCTGAATTTTGAAAAAAAGTGCGCATATACTCTCCTGACGCATAACGCCCTTGCTAAGCGGCTACCAACGATACCACAAAACTCAAACAAACCACCGTAAACACGATACCCAACCAGACACAAAACCGCCAAGCGTTGGTTGTCCGTCTTGAGCGGATGGTTAGGTATGCTCATTACGAACACCTTTGCTAGCTTGAGCTATAGGACTAAACTATCAAACACCAAAGCTAGCTGCACCGCAATAACCACCCAAGCCGAATAACAACTAAATCACTATTTTTGCGGTGGTTCGCTGAAGCAAAAAAGCTAACCAAGTTGAGAGAACAAACTTCCAATGAATAGACTTGGACAAGAGCACTAAAAACAGAAGACGCTCTGCCTACTCACACAAATGTTTGTCAATAGAAGGAAACTTTCACCTGAAAAAGTTCGAGCCACATGGCCACTGAAACTCGCGACAAACAAGATTATTGAAGTGGCTGAGCGCTAAACTAAAAACCGTACAAATCCAGAGCAACCTAACGCCGCGTTAAGGCGTGACGTAATGCGTGCCATACTGTGAGCGAAGCGAAACTGGCACGCGTTGCGGAATCGCTCTTGAACGCTTTGTTAGGTGTGTAGCTACTAGTTGAACGTATATAACCTTACTTGGGATGCCAAGGAACTAATACATTCCTGCACTTTATTTTCCTTATACCAAAAAATAAATGTATAGTCGTACGTCTCTTTGATTAATAAATCCAAACTAGGAATAAATATTTCCACAAAATCTCCACCCTCAAAGCTACAAGGATAGTCAGACAAAAAAGAGTCAATATTATTTATTTTGTGCAAAGTTCTCGAATCCCATTCAGCTCTATATATGTCGTATTTTGAGTACAATAGTCGTATTAATTGTTTGAAACGCTCAACCTCATAGGCATCAACTTGATTAAGCTTATAAGCTTCTTCTCTAGTTAACCAGCCACGCCATAGTGAGATAAACCCCTGAGAAAGCACCGGTTTAATTTCGTCATTTTCATCGTAGAAATCAGATATTTTCAAAATGCCCTCCGAACACCTAACGCCCTTGCTAAGCGGCTACCAACAATAAAACAAAACTCCAGCAAACCACCGTAAACACTAAACATAACCAGACACAAAACCACCAAGCGTTGGTTGTCCGTCTTGAGCTGATTGTTAGCTCGATAAGGTGAACATTTTACGATACTCAGCATAAATTGACTCTGCACCTTTATGTACTTGAGGGCTAAAGAACCGCCCACTTAAGCTCGGTTTCAAATCGCAAGGATATCGACCAGACCACCTTACTGACTCAGTCAATATTTCTAATGTAAGTTTATATTGCTCTGATAAATCAAAATTTATTGATTCAGCAAGCTTTATCAAATCATGTGTTTGGATTGCTTTAGGAAACTTTGATTCCGGCATCCAGTCTTCGCTAAGTGGCGAACCATATTTATTATAAACCCAAACAGCTTTGAATAAGTTTTCCAAGGCTAAGCCATACAACAAATAGCAAACACTTTCTAATTCTTGGCGTTCGGTATGATTTATAAGGATATCTACTCGTTCCATTGATATTCGTGCAGATGCCATTAAAGCTCTTGAGCGCTCAAACCAAGTATTAGCATCACAAACAACATGTGCAAAACTCGCGTCTTTTATTTCATTTAATTCCGTTAGTTCCAAAACTTCCCCCATCGAGCTAACGCCCTTGCTAAGCGGCTACCAACAATACCACAAAACTCCAACAAACCACCGTAAACACTAAACATAACCAGACACAAAACCGCCAAGCGTTGGTTGTCCGTCTTGAGCTGATGGTTAGGTATGCTCATTACGAATGCTTTTGCTCGCTTAAGCTATAAGACTAAACCACGAAACACCAAAGCTAACTACACCGCAACAACCACCGAAGCTGAATGGCAATCACATCACTATTTTTGCGGTGGTTCACTAAAGCCAAAAAGCTAGCCAAATTGAGATGACAAACTTCCAATGAATAGACTTGGACAAGAGCACTTAAAACAGAAGACGCTCTGCCTACTCACACAAATGTTTGTCAATAGAAGGAAACCTTCACCTAAAAAAGTTCGAGCCACATGACCACTGACACTAGCGAAAACAATATTATTGAAGTGGCTGGACCCCAAACTAAAAAACCGAACAAACTTAAAGCAACCTAACGCCCTTGCTAAGCGGCGACCAACGATACCACAGAACTGAAACAAACCACCTTAAACACTGAGCACAACCAGACACAAAACCGCCAGGCGTTGGTTGTCCGTCTTGAGCTGATTGTTAGGCATGCTCATTACAAACGCTTTGCTCGCTGAAGCTATAGGACTAAACGATGAAACACTAAAGCTAACTGCACCGCAATCACCATCGAAGCTGAATAAACAACCACGTCACTATTTTTGCGGTGGTTCATTGAAGCCAAAAAGCTAACCAAATTGAGATAACGAGCTGCCAGTGAATAAACTTGGGCAGGAGCACTTAAAAACAGAATACACTCACCCACTAACGTCAAAACTTGCCAATTGAATGAAACTTTCACATGCAAAAGTTCGAGCCACATGGCCACAGATACTAGCGACAAACAAGAGAACTTAAGTGGCTGAGTGCCAAACTAAAAAAACGTACAAACTTAAAGCAACCTAACGCCGCGTTAAGGGGTGAACAACGCTACCACCGAACTTAACCTATTGTGCCGTAAACACTAAAACTGATTCAAACTGAAAGTGCCAAGCGTTGAGAATCCCTCTTAAACGCCTTGTTAGCTATTTGGTGAAGTGTACCCCGTAGTTGTCGCTACGATTTCAAAACCACGCTTTGATACGATTGGTTTACTCATATCTGAGGCATCGATTATAAGATATTTAACCCCCTTTCGACTTTGCTTCAGCAATACGCTTATTGAGTAGCAAACTATAATAACCGTTACCCCGAAATTCTTCGATGGTGCTTCCGCCCCAAATACCTGCAAATGGACTACTTCTATTAAATGTTAGCCAAGCAGAAGTGACCGGTTGGTCGTTGACATACACTACATAAATGGACACTGAATCTGGCGAATGTTCTTTGAGACTCATTAGGTAGTTGTATTGCCAATCGAAGTCTCCACCCCAAACCTGTTCTTGAACCCTTATTGCGTCACGAATGCCTGCGCTGTCAGAAACTTCTGTGATCTGAGATTCATCAAAGGACTCACCCGAGGCCTTTGAAAGATCCAAAACCATAAATGATTCGGAAGCTTCTTTTTCAAATCCATTAGCAAGCAATACGTCACCGATATTACTTGGTTTATCGGTGCTGTACGTTTTCCATTCAAAACATAAATTGCGCTTGTTAAAATATGCAAGTTGCTCTTTAACTATTGATTCAGTGAGACTTTCATCGAAGCTGAAAAATGAAATATAGCTACCATGACGATCATTTGATACGAACTTAGTCAGATTACTATCCGTTTTCTTTACACCATTAAACGAGTTAATGCGCTTTCGTTCAAACTCATTGTACTCTCGCATTACATCCACTGTATTCATTTTATCCTCGTATATAGCTAACGCCCTTGCTAAGCGGCAACCAACAATACCATAAAACTCAGACAAACCACCGTAAACACTGAGCACAACCAGATACAAAACCGCTAAGCGTTGGTTGTCCGTCTTGAGCTGATGGTTAGGTATGCTCATTACGAGCATCTATGTTCGCTTAAGCTATAGGACTCACCCATGAAACACCAAAGCTAACTGCACCGCAACAACCACCGAAGCTGAATGACAATCACATCACTATTTTTGCGGTGGTTCACTGAAGCCAAAAAGCTAGCCAAATTGAGATGACAAACTTCCAATGAATAGACTTGGACAAGAGCACTTAAAACAGAAGACGCTCTGCCTACTCACACAAATGTTTGTCAATAGAAGGAAACCTTCACCTAAAAAAGTTCGAGCCACATGACCACTGACACTAGCGAAAACAATATTATTGAAGTGGCTAGACGCCAAACTAAAAAACCGAACAAACTTAAAGCAACCTAACGCCCTTGCTAAGCGGCGACCAACGATACCACAGAACTGAAACAAACCACCTTAAACACTGAGCACAACCAGACACAAAACCACCAGGCGTTGGTTGTCCGTCTTGAGCTGATTGTTAGGCATGCTCATTACAAACGCTTTGCTCGCTGAAGCTATAGGACTAAACGATGAAACACTAAAGCTAACTGCACCGCAATCACCATCGAAGCTGAATAAACAACCACGTCACTATTTTTGCGGTGGTTCATTGAAGCCAAAAAGCTAACCAAATTGAGATAACGAGCTGCCAGTGAATAAACTTGGGCAGGAGCACTTAAAAACAGAATACACTCACCCACTAACGTCAAAACTTGCCAATTGAATGAAACTTTCACATGCAAAAGTTCGAGCCACATGGCCACAGATACTAGCGACAAACAAGAGAACTTAAGTGGCTGAGTGCCAAACTAAAAAAACGTACAAACTTAAAGCAACCTAACGCCCTTGCTAAGCGGCTACCAACAGTACCACAAAACTCAGACAAACCACCGTAAACACTAAATTCAACCAGACACAAAGCCGCCAAGCGTTGGTTGTCCGTCTTGAGCGGATGGTTAGGTATGCTCATTACGAACGCTTTGCTCGCTGGAGCTATAGGACTAACCCATGAAACACCAAAGCTAACTGCACCGCAATAACCACCAAGGCTGAAAACAACCACGCCACTATTTTTGCGGTGGTTCGCTGAAGCCCAAAAGCTAATCAAGTTGAGAGAACAAACTACCAATGAATAGACTTGGACAAGAGCACTTAAAAACAGAAAACACTCAGCCACTAACATCCAAGCTTGCCAGTTGAATGGAACCTTCACCTGCAAAAGTTCGAGCCACATGGCCGCTGAGATTCGCGACAAACAAGATTATTGAAGTGGCTGAACGCCAAACTACAAACCGTTCAAACCCAAAGCAACCTAACGCCGCATTAAGGTGTGAGCAACGCTACCACTGACCTAAACCATTGCGCTGTAAACACGAAACCCAACCTTGAATTGAAAATGCCAAGCGTTGGGAATCACTCTTAAATGCTTTGTTAAGTTTTCTATTTTACTTTAACAAAATTGAATGTTGGGTAGTTACTATGGCATCGTTGAGCAACCGTTGTATCTGCATTTTGGATAACGACAACTTTACCGGATGCATGTGCAGCAAGAAGCATTGATAGATGTCTATCGTTCAATGTTTCTGGGTTTTTGATAAAATACTTTAAGCTGTCTCCACACGGATTTTTATCCATTGTACCTTCAAGTTCAATACCAAAGTACGGGGTGTGTAAACGCTCATGCAGATAAATGCTCTTAATTTTTCCTTCATAAGTTGAGAATGTCTCCGCCAACACCTCTGAAGATTGTAATAGAGCAAAAAACACACCCCAAAATATCGATTTATAAACCTTCATATTACCTCTAAAAAATTTAACGCCGCATTAAGGGGTGAACAACGCAACCACCCGACTTAACATATTGTGCCATATACACTTAAATTGAAGTAGAAGCTGAAGTGCCAAGCGTTGAGAATCCCTCTTAAATGCTTTGTTATGTGAATTTTCACTCGTACTTTTTACCGTTGTGCTTTAGCCAACCGTGCGGATGCCTATTGTTGGGATCACGGTGTGTCCAGTGAATTACACCACCCTTTTTATTCCATTCATATTCGCCGTAAAACTGAACTCGATCGCCGACTTTTAGGTTGGGGGTTCTTGGCGCTAAATCGATATTATGGGCAACAAGCAAAGTCTGCTTACTATCTAATTTGAGTATAAATCTTTGATGTCGAGTTCCTTTGTTGTCATCTGGCAATAGGCGAATCACTGTTCCTGAACCACGAACTTGAAGGTCACTTTGATGATTTTCAAACGCCTGCCCGAGCTTGTAGTTATTCGCTAGAGCATCAACTGAAACTAAACAAAAAGCTGCAATAAATATTGCGAAGAACTTCTTCATACACTCAATTCTCTCTGATTCACATAACGCCGCATTAAGGTGTGAACAACGCGACCACCAAGCTTAACCTTACCACCGTAAACACTGAACTTAACGATGGAATGAAAAATGCCAAGCGTTGAGAATCACTCTTAAATGCTTTGTTAACTGTACTTTCCGACATGGACTCGATCCAATTCTACGGCTTTATCCAAAGCTCCAAACATTACGATAAGAGCTGTAAAAACCAAGCAAAGACAGCCAAACATAACTATGTACACAAAGAAGTCTATAGCTGCGTGGGATGATACGGATAAAAGATATGCTAGCGGGATGATCATGACTAATAAGAAAAATGATACAAAACCTACAAACTTAAGCCTTTCAAACACCCTTTTTCTTAAGGTGTTGACTCGTGGCGTCAGAGAGAATGTGTTGTTGCTAAGATCTGCTTCCAAGTACCTAGCTCCGCTAATACCAAAATCTTTGAGATAACGAAATGCACCTGGATATTCAACAAACCACTCAACTTCTTTCGGACTTAATTCTCGTGAAGTAATACAGTTCATTAGCACTAATAATTCAGCATAATTGTCAGTCAAAGAATCTTGAACTAAAGCCCTGACCTTTTCATAGATCTGATAGTACTCTTTATTCTTGGTAAACGAATAATCCTGAATTTGCCTTAATAAAGGAACAATACCGATTACAGGAACAAATAATGCGATAAATTTTAGCCAATCTTCTAACATAAAATCCTTTCTCAGTACATACGATTTGCGGGTACAGTTAACGCCGCATTAAGGTGTGAGCATCGCTTGGCTATACTTGAGCGAAGCGAAAGCGCCAAGCGTTGCGAATCACTCTTAAATGCTTTGTTATGGTAATTTTTCCATGAGCTGCAAGAACTCATCAGATAGTTCTCGGCGTGAGATGCTCTCAGTATTTGAGATGCGCCAACTTGTGCCAAGCATAGTATTAATCTCAGGGTAAGCATATGTGTATCCTGTTGGGTTTTTTCGAGCTGCTTCAAATTTAGCCAGTGGAACTCTTAAACGCTCAAATTTATGTTTTAGTCCCCGCACTTCATCTTTAAAAGCCTTAAGAGCTGTACCCTCAGTACTATCTGCAAACTGAGATATTGTCCTTATTATTTCATAAGCCCCGAGAACCCATAAGTATGATTGAGTTAAATGAAAGCTTAAATCTCCTTTAAATTGTGTTGGATTACCTTCAATTATGTTCCTATCTTCAACAACCAATTGAGCGTCGACTAAAGCAATTCCTTGGTATGGTACTATCATTAATTTATGTATTAGCTCTAGTGTGTTTTGACATGCAATCCACTTGTTGCGTCTATCAAAATCCGTTGTTGCCTGCATATGCAACAGTTGCTGAATTTCTTTTTCACTTAATTCCAAAATAACACCTCATTACCATAACGCCCTTGCTAAGCGGCTACCAACCATACCACAAAACTAAAACAAACCACCGTAAACACTGAACACAATCGGACACAAAACCGCCAAGCGTTGGTTGTCCGTCTTGAGCGGATGGTTAGGTATGCTCATTACGAGTGTCTTTGCTCGCTGGTGCTATAGGACCAGCCCATGAAACACAAAAGCTAACTGCACCGCAATCTCCACCGAAACTGAATAACAACCGCGTCACTATTTTTGCGGTGGTTCGCTGAAGCAAAAAGACTGACCAGATTGAGATAACGAACTACCAATGAACAAACTTGGCCAAGAGCACTTAAAAACAGAAAACACTCAATCACTAACGTCAAAACTTACCAGTTGAATGAAACCTTCACCTGAAAAAACTCGAGCCACATGACCGCTGAAACTAGCGACAACAAAAGGATTCGAAGTGGCTGAACGCCAAACTAAAAAACCGTACAAACTTAAAGCAACCTAACGCCCTGTTAAGGGGTGAGCAACGCTATACCAAAGCCGCAGCATACCACCTTAAACACTAAAACCAACGCATAGTGAAAATACCACGCGTTGCGAATCCCTCTTGAACAGTTTGTTAAGTTACTGTTTCGAAGTACGTCTAATTAGAACATAAATAAATGGTACCAAAAGCCCCAAACCAGCAAACAATGGCTCATAATTACCTTCTGGGTCACTAAACCACATACCTGATATAAATATTAATGAAGCTATTACAACAAGCTCAAGTACCCACAAACCTATTTCTAATGGCGTTTTGATATGCACTCTTTTTAATTCAATTATTTTTAGGTTTAACTGGTTCTCAAAATTTGTTCTCGTAGCAGAAGTCTCTGACATTAAATCCGGTAACAAAGCCTCATATAAATCTGGTTTTCCAGCAATCTCTGTACTTCGTTGGAAAACCGACAGCACTTTCTTTGCGAAGCGCGTTTTAGCTTCAGAAACAAGACATGAAATATCTGACTCGAGTGATGAACTATATTGAATGTTAAGGCTATCGATATGCACGAGAGCACTGGAATATAGATTAGAGTCTAAACGTGAAACCAACTCCATTGTATCTTTGATCGTTTTTCCTGATCGCAACATGCCATCAGCAGAATTACGACGAAGTAGCGCCTCAAATTCAGTGTCCAAAGAAGTCATCAGTTCATCTGATATCAGCTCCAGCTTAACTTTAAGGTTTTGTTTAATTTCGTTTTTCATGTCCACTTTTCTGAAGTAACTTAACGCCGCGTTAATGGGCAGACAACGCTACCAAATACTTGAACCACTGTGACATAAACACAAGAATCAAACTGTGAACCAAAACTGCCAAGCGTTGGCTGTCCTATTGAACGCTTGGTTATGCTACCTTTTCGCCATTGGGTGGTCTGGGTTTAATTGAAGAAGGTCCCACAGATTTCCATACAAGTCTTCAAACACGGCTACCGTTCCATAGTCTTGTTCAGTAGGCTCGCGGACGAAGTTAATACCTATCGATTTCATACGCTCAAAGTCTCGCCAGAAATCATCTGTATTTAGGAACAGAAATACTCGGCCGCCTGCTTGATTACCAATGAAATCATGTTGTTCTGGCTTCGAGGCTTTGGCCAATAACAACGTAACACCATGAGAATTCGGTGGTGCTACAACCACCCAACGTTTGTCTTGCTCAGGTTGATAGATATCTTCAATAAGTTCGAATTTGAGTTTATTCACGTAAAAATCAATGGCTTCATCATAGTCTTTCACGACCAAAGCGATATGGACAATGTTCTGTTTCATAGTACCCCTTATTGAAGATTTTGACCGGTAGCATAACGCCCTTGCTAAGCGGCTACCAACAATACCATAAAACTCAAACAAACCACCGTAAACACGATACCCAACTAGACATACAACCGCCAAGCGTTGGTTGTCCGTCTTGAGCGGATGGTTAGGTATGCTCATTACAAACGCTTTTGATCGCTTAAGCTAGGACTAAGCCATGAAACACCAAGGCCAACTGCACCGCAATCCCCACCGAAGCTGAATAACAACCACATCACTATTTTTGCGGTGGTTCGCTGAAGCAAGAAAGCTAACCAAATTGAGATAACTAACTACCAATGAATAGACTTGGGCAAGAGCACTTAAAACGGAAAGTCCTCAGCCACTAATGTCAAAGCTTACCAGTTGAATGAAACTTTCACCTGAAAAAGTTCGAGCCACATAGCTGCTGAAATTCGCGAAAAACAAGATTATTGAAGTGGCTGAGCGCTAAACTAAAAAACCGTACAAATCCAGAGCAACCTAACGCCGCGTTAAGTGGTGAGCAACGCTACCACCAAGCCTAATCCATTGTGCCGTAAACACTAAATTCAAATTAAACCGAAAATGCCAAGCGTTGGGAATCCGTCTTAAACGCTTTGTTATAACTTCAACATCGCCACAAACAAAGGAACTATTGTGAACAATGGACCAAATATAAATACAGGTGAAAGCAGCCCGACTACGATTTTTATAACTGTTCGGCTTAACTTAAACTGTGCGAGGTAGTCACCAATAAACGCAGACAAACCAAATAAGAAACTCTGCCATACGTATGCAACACTGACCAGGGCAAAAGGAGCAATAAATAGGTTAAATTTACTAGAACCCCATGCTACGCAGATTACTACCGTTAAAGTCATCCACTCGACCCACTTAAAGAATGACTCTATGTGATCCTTTCTGAAAAAGTACTTTACTAGCGCCTCTCTTTGCATGCCACCTCCAGAAGTTATAACGCCGCGTTAAGTAGTGAGCAACGCTAACCACCTAACCTAAACCTTTACACCGTAAACACTAAAACCAAATTTGAATGCAGAGTGCCAAGCGTTGGGAATCTGCCTTAAACGCCTTGTTGGCATTCGAGCTTAAACTTGGATACTTTTTATGGAGCAAAGTATCGAGCACACTCTGAAGCAGATAACCCAGGACAAGTTACCGCTTTCGCATCGAGCGCCTTCCGAGTTTTCTTTTTGTGGAGTTCCTGAATAACTAAGTATCCCCAATAACCTCTTTGTGCAGTAACTATAATTTCTTCTCCAACTGAAAAATAATGAGATGCTATGTCATTGGAATCATATTTAAGTTCTCTTTCACCGTCGTTGATACACAGATACTTTATTCTCCCACCTTTGACTGAGCGCTCACCTTTACAAGTAACCGTGTAGTTGATTTTTACTACATCTCCATCCACATACCTTTCATTTGAAATTGACATCCCAATTCTTATTAAGATAAACAGCGGAATAACCAGAATTGGTAACAAACGAATTGCAGAGTTGGGACTCTTTCCATACTTTCCATGTTCCACTATTATGTTTTCGACGCGTTTAACTCTTCTAATTTTATACATGTATAAAATCGCAGTTAGAGATACTGCCAAGAAAGCTGAAACATAAGTCAAAACACCATTGTCGAGAGTATTGTGATATACCGAAACCCTTGCCTTAAACACAATAAACAATACAAAAATCAATGGAGCTATCAATGATACAATCTGAATACTTCCTCCTAGAATGCTAACGCCGCGTTAATGGGCAGACAACGCTACCACATACTTAAACCATTGTGACATAAACACTAATGCCCAAATGAGAGCCAAAACTGCCAAGCGTTGACTGTCCTATTGAA
Organism: Vibrio coralliilyticus; assembly: GCF_024449095.1. NCBI lineage: Bacteria > Pseudomonadati > Pseudomonadota > Gammaproteobacteria > Vibrionales > Vibrionaceae > Vibrio > Vibrio coralinecrosis. Next base: position 1,316,264 of record NZ_CP024627.1, on the reverse strand, counting down.
CGCTTTGTTATATGGCTTTACACCAACACTGATTTACAACTAGCACCCTAATCCAGGGCTTTCAACTTTGGTGAAGCTGTATGCCAGACATCATCTCTTTTCATTTTCGGTGGTTCGTAAATTTGCTCAGGCTCTTTGGCTATGTCAATACCATAGTTTATTAGGATATCACGATGACGTCTTAGCGTTTGTTTAGACACATAGTGAGTGGATATTTGCCCCTTGAACCATAGCTCTGCAGTAACCCAAACATTGTATTTTTCACCTTGGTGTATACGCTTTAGCAAACTGTGAGGGTGATCCTCAGGATATGTGGGTTCAGGCACTTCAACATACTTCTTGAACTCAATAATATGCATCTTAAGCTTGGAACTATTTTTCCAATCATTAAAAAATGCTCTAGCTTCATCAATTGAGTTAAACTCAGCGGCTTTTCCCCAACCACATTTTCTCTTTTTTGCTGATAAATATAACGCGCTATCATATTCATTTGAGCCATAGGGCCAACGATCAAAATGTGCTGGGTCATATAATCCTATGTTGAAAAACGAACGATATTCCGTTGCCACTAGTTGCTCCTAAGTCATACATTAGGTTAATACCTGATAGCCATATAACGCCCTTGCTAAGCGGCAACCAACGATACCACAAAACTCAAGCAAACCACCGAAAACACTGAACACAGCCAGACACAAAACCGCTAAGCGTTGGTTGTCCGTCTTGAGCTGATGGTTAGGTATGCTCATTACGAATGCTTTTGCTCACTTAAGCTATAAGACTAAACCATGAAACACCAAAGCTAACTGCACCGCAACAACCACCGAAGCTGAATGGCAGTCACATCACTATTTTTGCGGTGGTTCACTGAAGCCAAAAAGCTAGCCAAATTGAGATGACAAACTTCCAATGAATAGACTTGGACAAGAGCACTTAAAACAGAAGACACTCTGCCTACTCACACAAATGTTTGTCAATAGAAGGAAACCTTCACCTAAAAAAGTTCGAGCCACATGACCACTGACACTAGCGAAAACAATATTATTGAAGTGGCTGGACACCAAACTAAAAAACCGAACAAACTTAAAGCAACCTAACGCCCAATTAAGGGGTGAACAACGCCGCCACCCTAACCTAAAGTATTGTGCCATAAACACTAAATTTGAAGTAGAAGCAAAAGTGCCAAGCGTTGAGAATCCCTCTTAAATTGCTTGTTATGTGCATGCTTTAGGTGTCACATACTTTGCGAGTTTTATACCTTTACTAATTTCTGTACCGTAAGACTCATTGATGTGTGCAGCTTTAGCAATAGATTTACTAGACGCACCAAGATCTTTGATTTCAACGGCATATTTGATTCCAAATAGGTGAATCATAGCAACTGAATCACCGTTAGGAGCATTGTGATACATACCTGATAAGGCTTCACCAAGTTCATTAAGAGTCATTATAAATTACCTCTGTTTGAAAATTGTAGGCCTTACGATCTTAGCTTAATGCTCAACAATGCACATAACGCCGCATTAAGGTGTGAGCAACGCCACCACCAGGCTAAATATTTGCGCCATAAACACAAAACCCAACGAATAGCACCGAAAATGCCAAGCGTTGGGAATCACTCTTAAATGCTTTGTTAGGGCTACGATACCCAGCAATTACTTTCTAGTCGTGATAAAGCTTTCTTGAGATATTTTTCTTTAATTGAAGCTTTATGGTCATTCCATTGATAGATGAATAACTTGATTGAGTCAAAGTCATTTGGACTATAACCCTCATGCTTAACAACCCAGTGAACCGTAGATAACACTTCCATACTTAATGGTGTTTCATATCCGCGTATCAGTTTCTCAACTTTACAAATAGCCTCATCACTTTCTGGATGGTTAGATAAATATTCTTCCGCTGCATCGAGTGAGTTATTAATGATAGAGATCCTTGATTTGGCAACACGGTCTCCAAAACCACTAATAAAATGTCCATCTATATGGCTCAACACATGGTTCAAATTATCGGCATACGGTCCAAAATTGTGAGCTTCATACTTCAGTTTAAGGTCAACTCCCGCTTCCTGGAGGAAGTATGCTAATTTCTGAGCTTCCAATTTAGTACACTCATAACCTTTAGAAGAATAAATACCCAATAGCTTAAGTAATAATGCTCGACCTTTGGTCATATTCGGTACTTTAGTATTAATTACTATATCTTTAGCATCCGGACTACCAAGTGGCTCATAGATATTAATAGAAACATCTTGAATACTACCGAGCTTATCGATAATCATCGATCTTACCGTTGACCACTCCAATCCACCCAGACCTGCGCCTAATGGTGGAATGGCAATAGACTTAATACCATATTCTTGTATTTTAATTGCTAAATCATCTAAGCCGGATTCAATATATTCATATTTTGACTTACCTTTCCAATGATCTTTAGTAGGAAAGTTAATAATAATTTTACGGTTAAACATGTCACCTTGCTCAGTGACAAACATCTTTCCTATTTTAACTTCTTTACGGTCACAAGCTGATTTATACTGTTTAAAGTTATCCAAAAATGCCTTTTTAAACTGTAAAGCAAGACCTTTCCCCATAACACCAACACAGTTTACGGTATTCACTATTGCTTCAGAGTCATCAATTATTATATTTCCAGTTCTGTAACTAATCATAACCCCTCCGCTAAAAATACCAACCAAGCTTAATTTCTACACTTGGTTTGTGTGCAAGATGTTGAATCAAGCTTTCAACACGATCTTTCATAGTCTGATTATAGACCCCAATGGTTTCTATGAGTTCCCAATCTAGTTTGGAGTGAACAAGGAACTCGGACTGCCTTAAGCGACTACCATCTACGAAGTTGTTCCAGTATTTCGCGTTGACAACATTCCAAGGCACTTCTGAAAGTTCAGTGAGGTCGTTATAGTAATCTGTCAGCGCCATAATTCCATGACCATCAGTAAATACAAACAACTTTCCAGCCCCATCAACTGTTTGAGCAGTTGTTTTAAAGAAAACAACTTCGCGCATATCGACACCTGGGATGTTTCTTCTATGCACCGCATAAAGCATTGGGGAAAGGCTATTAAAGTAAAAAGGCACATAGTCATGGATCACACCACCAGGCTCAACTGGGACTTCAAAGCTCTCCCTATGCCCTTGGACACTCTCATATGCTGAGCTTTGGTAAGTAATCGAACTCGAATCAACACCATTCTTACAAATTATTCCTCCTGAACTAATCAAGCTTGAGAGGTTGGAAATGTGCGTAAAATGATAAATCGGTGTTGGTAACGGAACTTGTGCCACTGAACTTTCCTTAAAAACTAGAATTTCGCAATTATACGGGACCAAACACTTAGACGCTATAGTCACATGCTGACAAGTAGCCCTAACGCCCTTGCTAAGCGGCTACCAACGATACCACAAAACTACAGCAAACCACCCTAAACACCACACCCAACCAGACACAAAATCGCAAAGCGTTGGTTGTCCGTCTTGAGCGGATGGTTAGGTATGCTCATTACGAACACTTTAGCTAGCTTGAGCTATAGGACTAACCCATGAAGCACCAAAGCCAACTGCACCGCAATCACCACCGAAGCTGAAAACAACCACATCACCATTTTTGCGGTGGTTTACTGAAGTCAAAAAGCTAACCAAATTGAGAGAATGAACTTTCAACGAACAAACATAGCCAAGAGCACTTAAAAATAGAAACACTCAGCCACTAACATCAAAGCTTGCCAGTTGAATGAAACCTTCACCTGAAGAAGTTCGAGCCACATAAACACTGAAACTAGCGACAAAGAAAGATTCGAAGTGGCTGAGTACAATAATAAAAACCGTAAAAACTTAAAGCAACCTAACGCCCTTGCTAAGCGGCAACCAACGATACCACAAAACTCAGACAGACCACCGTAAACACTAAACATAACCAGACACAAAACCGCCAAGCGTTGGTTGTCCGTCTTGAGCTGATGGTTAGGTATGCTCATTTTGAGTGTCTTTGCTCGTTGGTGCTATAAGACTAAGCCATGAAACACCAAAGCTAGCTGCACCGCAACAACCACCGAAACTGAATAGCAACCACGTCACTATTTTTGCGGTGGTTCACTGAAGCAAAAAGCTAACCAAATTGAGATTACGAACTTTCAATGAACAAGCCCAGCCAAGAGCACTGAAAACGGAAAACACTCAGCCGCTGACACCAAAACTTGCCAATTAAATGAAACCTTCACCTGAAAAAGTTCGAGCCACATAGCCGCAGATACTAGCGACAAAGAAAGATTCAAAGTGGCTGAGTACAACAATAACAACCGTACAAACTTAAAGCAACCTAACGCCGCATTAAGGTGTGAGCGACGCTTGGCTATACTTGAGCGAAGCGAAACTGCCAAGCGTTGCGAATCACTCTTAAATGCTTTGTTAGTTGCACAATGCGCACTGAATTTTTTGTTTATTTTCAGTGATATATTCTATGTCATTTAGATAGGCTTGAAGATGACCTTGCTCTATGTTTTCAGCAAAGGTTTCATTACCATTTTCAGCTTCATTGCGCATGAACAAAACTAAAGCCTGTAATCGCTCAATCATTGCGTCAGCTAGTTGATTTCTTTCGAACGTAGTTGCACCGTAACTATCACAGAATAACTTAGCTCTAGTTACCTGCTCAGAGATTGTGCCTAACTTATCATTGCTGTCAGTTTTGAAAGGCGACCAACAATAAACTGAATATGCCAAATCCCATATTCTTGGCGCAGGGTGCGCAGTATCAAAGTCAAATACACCTACAACTGTGTTCTCGGATAGAGCAACATTATAAGGGGTAAAGTCACCATGACAGATAACCTCAAAAGGCTCTCTTGGCTCTAGCATCCACTTGTGCGCATTGACATCTACTTGTTCCAAAAGTGGCACAGTTGAGTCATGTATTTTACGCAATAGTTTACCTGCTGATGTGAGTGCATCCACAGTCGAAATTGCACCGACTAGAGGGTAGTTATAAGTATTACCAACAACAAAACTTAGAACTTCCTGTTCTTGGTTAACACCAAGAAATCTTGGACATTCATCTACATTTTCTCGCTCGAGGTGTTTCAAAATAAGCTGAATTGTAGGACTCCACGGCTGAAGAGGACGATAGACAACTTCACCATCTCGATATATTGCTGATTCTCTTCCACCTGATAATTCTTCCACGAAACCTCCTCGTGCAACTAACGCCCTTGCTAAGCGGCGACCAACCATACACAAAACTCAGATAAACCACCGTAAACACGATACCCAACTAGACACAAAACCGCCAAGCGTTGGTTGTCCGTCTTGAGCTGATGGTTAGGTTGACGATTTCGATACTCTTCCAACATGAACTAAACTTGTAAGCTTTATTAGTGGTTTAATGATTAGTTGGGCACTACCTACAACAAACAACCAAGTACCACTTTCAACAAGAGACTCATTCAAAAAGAAAAAACTACCAACTAAAAACCAAATCGCTATTAGCAAATCATTGATTGCTCCCAAGGCCTCATAACGACGTTGGATGACAATATGTCGATTACCAATGTCTAGATCTAATTTCATTGTTTGGCTCATTTTCACCTCATAAAACGATACATGACTGAATAAAATAAGCATCAGGTCGCAAATGTCCATTGGCAACCTAACGCCGCGTTAAGTAGTGAGCAACGCTAACCACCTAACCTAACCCATTGCACCGTAAACACTTAACCTGGCTTAGAATGCAAAACGCCAAGCGTTGGGAATCTGCCTTAAACGCCTTGTTATGCGAATTTGCACGCATAAGCCAACTTGGCCCAATGCAGACTACCTTAAGCGCGAAAAACCACAAACAAACCAAACATTTTTTGTGATTCAAGAAACAGCAGGGTCACTATGTTACAGCCGAGATTTTAACAACCACTAAATGCGGCCTTTCAGCAACAATGCTGCTTTTAAACCAACTAACCTAGCAGAACCGAGCGTTCAACAAATACAAAGCGTCGATAGCCTTGCTATTTCCACACTTTGAGCCAGTGGAACTCGCCACAAACCAGCACTGAAAACCAATGAGGCAACCCGCGAATATTGGCATGTTTTACAGCCTGATAGATTCAAGAAATTGAGCCGACAATGCTGAGTTGCCGACACCGAAAGATGGATAGCCAAAGAGAGCGAAAACGAGAGATGGGATAATTTTCCTTCCAGTCGCATAACGCCCTTGCTAAGCGGCTACCAACAATACCACAAAACTCAAACAAACCACCGTAAACACTGAGCACCACCAGACACAAAACCGTTAAGCGTTGGTTGTCCGTCTTGAGCGGATGGTTAGGTATGCTCATTACAAACGCTTTTGCTAGCTTGCACTATAGGACTAAACCATAAAACACCAGAGCCAACTGCACCGCAATAACCACCGAGCCTGAATAACAACCCCGCCACTATTTTTGCGGTGGTTCGCTGAAACAAAAAAGCTAACCAAATTGAGATAACGAACTTTCAATGAACAAGCTCGGCCAAGAGCACTGAAAACGGAAAACACTCGGCCACTAACATCAAAACTTGCCAGTTGAATGAAACTTTCTCCTGAAAAAGTTCGAGCCACATGGCCGCTGAGATTCGCGACAAACAAGATTATTGAAGTGGCTGAACGCCAAACTACAAACCGTTCAAACCCAAAGCAACCTAACGCCCTTGCTAAGCGGCTACCAACGATACCACAAAACTCAAACAAACCACCGTAAACACTAAACATAACCAGACACAAAACCGCCAAGCGTTGGTTGTCCGTCTTGAGCGGATGGTTAGGTATGCTCATTACGAACACCTTTGCTAGCTTGAGCTATAGGACTAAACTATCAAACACCAAAGCTAGCTGCACCGCAATAACCACCCAAGCCGAATAACAACTAAATCACTATTTTTGCGGTGGTTCGCTGAAGCAAAAAAGCTAACCAAGTTGAGAGAACAAACTTCCAATGAATAGACTTGGACAAGAGCACTAAAAACAGAAGACGCTCTGCCTACTCACACAAATGTTTGTCAATAGAAGGAAACTTTCACCTGAAAAAGTTCGAGCCACATGGCCACTGAAACTAGCGACAAACAAGATTATTGAAGTGGCTGAGCGCTAAACTAAAAACCGTACAAATCCAGAGCAACCTAACGCCCTTGCTAAGCGGCTACCAACAATACCATAAAACTCAAACAAACCACCGTAAACACGATACCCAACTAGACACAAAACCGCCAAGCGTTGGTTGTCCGTCTTGAGCGGATGGTTAGGTATGCTTATTACGAACACTTTAGCTAGCTTGAGCCATAGGACTAACCCATGAAACACCAAAGCCAATTGCACCGCAATAACCACCGAAACTGAATAGCAATCATCACTTTTTTGCGGTGGTTCACTGAAGCAAAAAAACTAACCGGATAGAGATAGCGAACTTTCAACGAACAAACTTGGCCAAAAGCACTTAAAACGGAAAAGCCTCTGCCACTAACGTCAAAGCTTGCCAACTAAATGAAACTTTCACATGAAAATCTTCGAGCCACATGGCCGCTAAAATTCGCGACAAACAAGATTATTGAAGTGGCTGATATCAAGACTAAAAAGCCGTATAAGCTTAAAGCAACCTAACGCCGCATTAAGGTGTGAGCGACGCTTGGCTATACTTGAGCGAAGCGAAACTGCCAAGCGTTGCGAATCACTCTTAAATGCTTTGTTAGTTGCACAATGCGCACTGAATTTTTTGTTTATTTTCAGCAATATATTCTATGTCATTTAGATAGGCCTGAAGATGACCTTGCTCTATATTTTCAGCAAAGGACTTATTACCATTTTCAGCTTCACTACGCATGAACGAAACTAAAGCTTGTAATCGCTGAACCATTGCGTCGGCTAACTGATTTCTTTCGGGTTCAGTGGCACCGTAACTATCACAGAACAACTTAGCTCTAGCCGCCTGCTCGGAGATTGTACCTAACTTATCATTTCTGTCTGTTTTGAAAGGCGACCAACAATAAACTGAATATGCTAGATCCCATATTCTTGGCGCAGGGTGCGCAGTATCAAAGTCAAATACACCTACAACTGTGCTCTCGGAGAGAGCAACATTGTATGGGGTAAAGTCACCATGACAGATAACTTCAAAAGGCTCTCTTGGCTCTAGCATCCACTTGTGCGCATTGACATCTACTTGATCCAAAAGTGGCACAGTTGAGTCATGTATTTTACGCAATAATTTAGCTGCTGATATGAGTGCGTCAGCAGTTGCGATTGCACCAACTAGTGGGTAGTTATAAGTATTACCAGCGACAAAACTTAGGACTTCCTGCTCTTGGTTAACACCAAGGAATCTTGGGCATTCAGCTACATTTTCTCGCTCAAGATGCTTCAAAATAAGGTGAATTGTAGGACTCCACGGCTGAAGAGGTCGATAGACAACTTCACCGTCTCGATATATTTCTGACTCTCGTCCGCCTGATAATTCTTCCACGAAACCTCCTCGTGCAACTAACGCCCTTGCTAAGCGGCTACCCACGATACCACAAAACTCCAGCAAACCACCGTAAACACTAAACATAACCAGACACAAAATCGCCAAGCGTTGGTTGTCCGTCTTGAGCGGATGGTTAGGTATGCTCATTACGAGCATCTATGTTCGCTTAAGCTATAGGACTCACCCATGAAACACCAAGGCCAACTGCACCGCAATCACCATCGAAGCTGAATAGTAACCACATCACTATTTTTGCGGTGGCTCGCTGAAGCAAAAAAGCTAACCAAGTTGAGATAACGAACTTTCAGCGAACAAATATGACCAAGAGCATTTAAAGCAGAAGACACCCAGCCACTAACATCAAAGCTTGCCAGTTGGATGAAACCTTCACCTGAAAAACGTTCGAGCCACATGGTTGCTGAAACTAGCGACAAACAAGATTATTGAAGTGGCTGAGTACAAAACTAAAAACCGTACTAGCTTAAAGCAACCTAACGCCGCATTAAGGTGTGAACAACGCGACCACGAAACTTAACCTTACCACCATAAACACTGCACTCAACGATGGAATGAAAAATGCCAAGCGTTGAGAATCACTCTTAAATGCTTTGTTAGTTTACAGTTTTCCACATTGTTTTTGACTGCTCTTCAAAGCCCAGTTTGGCATAAAAACTTTGCGCACGCTTATTGAAAGCCATTACCTCTAGTCTAATTTGTTCAGCACCTTGGGATTTAGCCCAGTCATTACACTGAGCCATGAGTTGAGTTCCAATACCGGCAACTCTAACACTTTCATCAACTACGATTGTACCTACACGACAGATAGGTGTTTTAACGAGAAATGGGATTGCTTCATTTTGAGTCACTGTGGCAGTTACAAAACCAACAACATCACCAGAAATTTCCGCAACTAGAAAGAATCTTGATTGATCATTTATAGCTTGAAGAAGAAACTCTTTTTCTTCAGATGATGGTTCAACAAATGCTTCTGGTGCATTTTCAAAGTGCATGACTCCAATCTGATAATTTAGACGCAAGAGTGAGTCTAAATCTGACACTTCAGCCGATCTGATTTTCATTTTTGTCCTCTGAATTTGATATGTAAACTAACGCCGCATTAAGGTGTGAGCAGCGCTTGGCTATACTTGAGCGAAGCGAAACTGCCAAGCGTTGCGAATCACTCTTAAATGCTTTGTTATATTTATTTGGCGAGGATGTACTTTAAGTTTTCAACTCCCCCTCTGAGAGTACAACTATTTGTTCCAGATACCACAACTGTTTTTTGTGCAGCATAAGCTGTAAGGACTAGACTTAACGTCATTTGTCCCTCTGGCGTCGTTCCATCGAAAACGTAGTTGTACCATTGATTTGTGTGACATTCAGGCAAACTAGATGGATTAGTATCCACCGTAATTAGAACTTGTTTTCCAAATTCAGGGCCAGATAAAACTCGTTTTATCGTTGTCTCGCTGGTCTCACTTGCCAACGTTAAACTTGGCAAAAGATAGGTTAGTAAAAATAAATTTATTTTATTCATATATATCTCGTTCATTTCGTATATAACGCCCTTGCTAAGCGGCAACCAACGATACCACAAAACTCATACAAACCACCGTAAACACTAAACATAACCAGACACAAAACCGCCAGGCGTTGGTTGTCCGTCTTGAGCGGATGGTTAGGTATGCTCATTACGAACGCTTTGCTCGCTGGAGCTATAGGACTAACCCATGAAACACCAAAGCTAACTGCACCGCAATAACCACCAAAGCTGAATAACAACCACATCACTATTTTTGCGGTGGTTCGCTGAAACAAAAAAAGCTAACCAAATTGAGATAACGAGCTTCCAATGAATAAACTTGGACAAGAGCACTTAAAACAGAAGACGCTCTGCCTACTCACACAAATGTTTGTCAATAGAAGGAAACCTTCACCTAAAAAAGTTCGAGCCACATGACCACTGGCACTAGCGAAAACAATATTATTGAAGTGGCTGGACGCCAAACTAAAAAACCGAACAAACTTAAAGCAACCTAACGCCCTTGCTAAGCGGCTACCAACAATACCATAAAACTCAAACAAACCACCGTAAACACTGAGCACAACCAGATACAAAACCGCTAAGCGTTGGTTGTCCGTCTTGAGCGGATTGTTAGGTATGCTCACTACAAACACCTTTGCTAGCTTGAGCTATAGGACTAAGCCATGAAGCACCAAAGCTCAATGCACCGCAATCACCACCAAAGCTGGATAATAACCACGTCACTGTTTTTGCGGTGTTTTACTGAAGCAAAAAAGCTAACCAAATTGAGATGGCGAACTTTCAACGAACAAACTTGACCAAAAGCACTTAAAAACAACAAACACTCAGTCACTAACATCAAAGCTTGCCAGTTGAATGAAACTCTCACCCGACAGAGTTTGAGCCACATGACCACTGAAACTAGCGACAAACAAGATTATTGAAGTGGCTGAGCACCAAACTAAAAACGTACAGTCTTAAAGCAACCTAACGCCCAATTAAGGGGTGAACAACGCCTCCACCCAAACCTAAAGCACTATGCCATAAACACTAAAACTGAAGTAGAAGCAAAAGTGCCAAGCGTTGTGAATCCCTCTTAAATTGCTTGTTATACGTTTGTTTCCACCCAACTCGACGCTAGACATTCACCTTATATGTCAGGTCTTTAACGTCATCCCCGGTCATTCCACGAAAACCCCAACAGTGCGGTGGTTGCTCTTTAATCGTAATTTCGATGTCTACGGGAGAAATACCTAAGCTAGATTCAATATTGGCAAAAAGTGTCTTTATGAGAGCTTTTTTAGTTTCGGCTTTTCTCCCTTCCATCATATTGATTTCGATGACTGTATAAGCATCCGTACGACCTTCAGGGTAATAAAAGTCAGATTTGTCGAGAGGCACAATCCTATGAGCGCGTTTGCTTTCGGGCAGACTCAGCACTTTTGTCATAGAGGCTTGAATCACATCAGATAATTCAGCTTTGATCGGGTTTAAATACTCTTTGATTCCATATATTACTACCACCGTTCCTCCTTAGAACGTATAACGCCCTTGCTAAGCGGCTACCAACAATACCACAAAACTCAAACAAACCACCGTAAACACTAAACATAACCAGACACAAAACCGCCAAGCGTTGGTTGTCCGTCTTGAGCTGATTGTTAGAGGTATTCCGGGTCATCAGCTGCAGACCAATATACTTCATAATCAACATTTTCAATTATTTGATTGTCTTTAAACTGGTAAAAATCATACTTGGCAGGTTGCAGAAATTCCAAATCTGGTGGGATCATTTCAAATTCATCCTCACTACCACCTTCGACTTTGACTAATAACCCATTCTCGTGAGCTGAAACAATTATTCCCCAGAAACCATCATATTCATCATCGCGATTTGGATATACAATCCTTATGGATACTAATACACGTTTTCCAATTTCTTTGGATGCTTCATCAATTGAATATTCCACTTTATACCTCTAACGCCCTTGCTAAGCGGCTACCAACGATACAACAAAATACGGCAAACCACCGTAAACACTGAGCACAACCAGATACAAAACCGCCAAGCGTTGGTTGTCCGTCTTGAGCTGATTGTTATGCCTGTCCTAAAACGCGCTCAATAAAAGCTGACTTTTTTCGACGATACTCTTCGTGAGCCCAGCCTGTACAAGACATCTTGAGTTCATTGTATTGTTGAACTAACTCAGGGCTTTCACGAAGCTTGTCCCTAAAAACCACAAAGACGTCAAATTCTGAGCCATTCACTACGACTTGGAAAGCTACATCTTCACCTGAGCTATTCTCCAGCATGCAAAGCTCTTGTGTTCTTAACGTATTGGATTTTTCGTTAAAACCTAAAGTAGAAAGTAACTTCACTGCTTTTTCTAGCTCGTTAACGTTAACACCAACAAGTATGTCTAGGTCTCCCTTAGATACAGCATTAGGAATAGAAGAAGCACCAATATGCTCAATTGTTGCGCGCGGAAGTAAAGCGGCTATCTGAAGTTTATACTTACGATAAAGGTCTTCACAAGATGCCTGATACTCATCTGCTTTGTAAAACTGCATATTTTCCCCAAAAAGGCATAACGCCGCATTAAGGTGTGAGCAACGCTACCACAAAACTTAACCATACTACCCTAAACACTAAGCCCAACGATGGAATGAAAATGCCAAGCGTTGGGAATCACTCTTAAATGCTTTGTTATGTGTTTTTTATTAATGGGTTAACGATTTCAAAACTTTCATTTAGAGGCATTACACCTTCAAAGAATCCCTCAACAACACATTGAAATCTTTCTCTAAAGTTATGTAATTCACTATCAGTTATATTTAACAGCTCAAAGCCATCATTGGAACTATAATGCGCTTGAATTGACATCATAATATAACTAAAAATTCGAGTGATTGGCCATGCTATATCCCTCGGTATATCATTAGAATGATTTTCTTTAGCCAAATCAAAAATGTCTTTTTCAAGTTCCCAGTATCTATCAATATCGAATAAAGACTCTTCATGCCAAATTCCAATAAAGGAACTATCTTGAAACTCATTACAGTGAGGAAAATTCATAAGTAAATTTTTCATAGTTAAAGATCATATAAAACAAGGAGACACATAACGCCCTTGCTAAGCGGCTACCAACGATACCACAAAACTCAAACAAACCACCGTAAACACTAAACATAACCAGACACAAAACCGCCAAGCGTTGGTTGTCCGTCTTGAGCGGATGGTTAGGTATGCTCATTACGAACACCTTTGCTAGCTTGAGCTATAGGACTAAACTATCAAACACCAAAGCTAGCTGCACCGCAATAACCACCCAAGCCGAATAACAACTAAATCACTATTTTTGCGGTGGTTCGCTGAAGCAAAAAAGCTAACCAAGTTGAGAGAACAAACTTCCAATGAATAGACTTGGACAAGAGCACTAAAAACAGAAGACGCTCTGCCTACTCACACAAATGTTTGTCAATAGAAGGAAACTTTCACCTGAAAAAGTTCGAGCCACATGGCCACTGAAACTAGCGACAAACAAGATTATTGAAGTGGCTGAGCGCTAAACTAAAAACCGTACAAATCCAGAGCAACCTAACGCCGCGTTAAGGGGTGAACAACGCCACCACCTAGCCTAAATCATTGTGCCGTAAACACTAAAGCTGAATCAAACTGAAAATGCCAAGCGTTGAGAATCCCTCTTAAACGCCTTGTTATGTTTATATTAGAAACCACTTTTTCTCAGTCCGGCAAATTTCTTTCAAAACAATCTGTCTTGCAGATTCTCTGTTAGACGCTACGTTTTGCCCTTTAGTCGTTTGATCCAACAATTCATCGAATCGGGCTACCGCTTTTTTAGAAAACTCTTGTCGAAGCGTATAGTAGTGGTCTTTCTTAGTATATTGAACAATGCCGAATTGCTTTGACATTACATATGCTCTCGCTTCATGCATAAGTTCATATCGAGCAGCTCGCCTCGTTTGACGCTTTTCAATACCCCAATGGACCCAAGGAGCTATCAGAGACCCAATAACACCACTTATTAACCCGAGAACTGCCGCAATAACATTGTCCAACGCCAAAATATGTTCCACCGAAACTCCTCATAAACATAACATTTGTATACTGCGCGAGCTCTGTTTGAAACACCCGGTTTTCGATGAACCTCTCTGATTCCTATACAGAAAACGCTAGAAAAACCGTAAACAAAATGCGCGTGCGTATTTTGACTGCGCAGTATCTCTTTATTACTTTTTGTAACTTATTGAATTTTAAAGTCACTTATCATTTGTCACAAACATAAATGAGCGTCATCGTGTGTATGATCACTTTTGTTATTCAATTCTTTGTTCTTCCAGATGCAGATACAAAACCGCCGCATAGTTTATGCGGCGGTTTCACGATTTGCTTCGCTATAGGAGATGAAGCTCGTTAAGCCACTTCAGTCGTTGGACGAGAGAAATACGCTGGGTACTTCTGGCGAATATGGCGCTGCTCTTCAACCATATTCTTAAAAGATGGACCTTTTCTGAGCTTAACAATTACCTCATTTTGGTCGAATCGTAGCACATTGCCCTCAAAGGTCACTTGCTTGTTGTTATGCAAATGAATCGTCCCAGACATTGCTAACCCTTTGTACCAATTGGTAAAGGTATTTTTTACCACTCGGATACCACCCTCAGACACTTCGGTGACGTGAAACAGTTCGTTAGAAATACGTACTGAAGGCCTTGCTCTTCTTGGGTACTTCAATCGATAAAATTTACGCTTTTGTTCAAAATCACTCATTAACTTTCTCCTATAACTTCGAGTGATAACGTCCCGAAGAGTCTTATCTTTCTGGTGATTCTAGGGTCAACCAGATAAATCTAATTTTAAGATAATATAATTGTCGGCTATCAAAAGAAAATCTTTAGCCGCTAGTTGTGAGCCTGTGATCTCTCAGCATACTATTCAGCTCGCAACATATAATCATAAACATCTGATTTTAAACAAGTAAAATCAAAAAACCAATCATAACAAATCTCTTTACAATACGAGGTTTTGCTCATACATTGCACGCATCAAAATCGCTAGGTGTATTCCATGTCACAAGAACGTACTGGTAACTGGATGGCTGCTCTTTCATTCCTTTTATGGGGATTGTTACCACTCTATTATCAATATTTGCCTAATGCGGCTTTGGACGAGTTACTCACCGTTCGACTAGCTGCCTCTGTACCCTTTGGTATACTGATCGTACTGTTTGTCACAAAAAAGTGGCCTAATTTTACAGCTATTTTTAGTGATCACCGCTCTTTAGTCATCACACTATTGGGCAGCACTCTAATGTCAATTTCTTGGTGTGCATTCACATGGGCGATGACAAATGATCGCGTGATTGATGCCAGTTTAGGCTTTTTCATCAGTCCACTAACAATGACAGCCTTGGGGGTATTCGTGTTAGGTGAAAAACTCTCACTTGGCAAAAAGGTGGCATTAGTATTAGCGACGGCAGGATTAAGTTATCAAGTCATGCAATATGGGCAAATACCTGTTATCGCACTGACTATGGCCATTTTCTTTACACTGTATGGTTGGTGTAAAAAGAAGATTCAATACGAATGGAGCACATGCCTGTTGGTCGAAGCCTTAGTGTTGCTGCCCTTTGCACTTGGCTATCTCACTTTCAAAGAACTCACTGTTGGTACTGAATCACTGAACTCAGGTTGGTCAACCTTTGCACTTTATATTGGCTCAGCTCCTGCAACCCTCGTTCCTTTGTTGTTTTACTCTTTAGCGATTCGTTGGACCAGTATGTCAACGGTCGGATTAATGCAATACATTGAACCGTCAATTCAATTTCTATTAGCAATATATCTCTTTGGTGAAATCTTTGATGAAGTCAAACTAATCAGCTTCAGCCTGATATGGACCGGTTTGCTTTTCACCATTGCAGAAAGTGCCAAAAACCGAATGATACTGAAACGCTCATAAAATCCCCCTCCGGGGGATTTTTAAAATGAAAGATGAAGCGTTCCTTGCCAAAGCAATCCGACAGCCAAAACAGCAGCTACACTCAACACACCAGCACCAAGTTTCTCTTTACCTTCAAACGGGTTGATCCCCTGCTCTTTCTTGGCCTGAATGTAAAAATACAGACCAGGCACATAAAGAATCGCCGAAAGAAGTAGGTAATTGAGCCCAGATGCATACAGTAGCCACAGACCATATAACGTAGCGCCAATGCCCACAGCAAGTAAGCTATCTCGGCTTTTTTGTGTTATTGCTAATTTGAGTACGTAGGCACCGACCAAAAAATATGGTACTAAGATCATTTCAGAAGCAATGATCAACAAGGTATCGTACGTGCTGCCCGCAAACATCACCAAGATCAGAGAGATCTGAACCCAAATATTGGTCAAGGTTAGCGGCTTTACCGGGCTACCAGCTTTATTCAACTTCGCATAACTGGCCGGAAACATTTTCTCTTTTGCACACAGATAAGGTGCTTCTGAAGCTAAAACCGTCCAACTCAAGAATGCACCACACACAGACACGAGCAAGCCGACACTGATTATGTATTGACCCCATGGCCCGAGAATATGAGTCAGCACTTTTGCCATTGACGGGTTTTGATAGTGCGCCAACTCTGTTGGCTTAATGACTCCCATAGAGAGCAAAGTCACCAACACATAGATAGATAAGGCAGTCAGCAGCCCCAATATTGTTGCACGTCCAATATCTTTGCGGTTACGAGCCCGACTGGATACTACCACCGCACCTTCGATACCAATGAACACCCAAACTGTCACTAGCATAGTACTTTTTACTTGATCCCATAGCGTATGCGCATCACCAAAATGGAGACCACTGAAGTCAATCGTAAATGTGTCCCAGCTAAACGCAAACATTGCACAGAGTATAAACACCACCAGCGGTACAAGCTTCGCGTAAGTCGTTACCATATTAATCAAAGCGGCCGTTTGCACACCACGTAGGACTAATGCATGTACCATCCACAAAAGCATGGATGCCCCTAAAATAGATACCCAAGTATTACCCTGGCCAAAGATCATGTTGTCAGGTGTGTCAAACAGCATGCCTAAGGTACTAAACACAATAACCAGATAAGAAACGTTGGCCAACATCGCACTTAGCCAGTAACCCCATGCAGAGCAGAAGCCGACAAAATCTCCAAAGCCTTCTTTTGCATAGCCAAACACCCCGCTTTCAATCTGAGGTTTATGAGAAGCCAGCTTTTGGAATGAGAATGCAAGAAAGACCATGCCAATACCAGTAATCGCCCAGCCAATCATGACTGCCGCAGGGCTTGCAACAGAAGCCATGTTTTGTGGCAAGCTAAATACGCCTGCGCCGATCATTGAACCAATGACGATCGCAGTGAGAGAGCTCAACCCAAGTTTGTTATTCATTGTTGTTCCGGATTATAAATTCAATGGTTTCGGAAATGGTCATATTACGGAGAAACTGCAATAAGAGGCAGAGTGGTTGTGACTTCTATCGCAAAGAAAAGCGAATAATCAGACACTTCATTGCTGCCGATCAAACCAAATCTTAATATTTAATTCCAGCAATTAAAATATAATTAGAATTTAAAACCACAAAAATGGCAATAAAACAGCCCACAACATCAACAAAAGGGCCACTAAACAGCAAATTGAACTTTAAAAAGAAAAGGTCGCTTGGGGAATAAAAGAAGACAAAAGCAGGACCTAAAGAGCCCTGCTTTATACTGGGTTAGTGATGAGAGCCAGACGGGTCAAATCCGAAGTCTGACTGCTGGTAAATGTCCGACAAAGCCTTTTCTTTCTTAGACTTAGTCGAACTCCTTGAAGCCCCTGTGTGGTGTACATCCTGTGACTCCAAAGCCTTTTCATGTGCTTTTGCCGATCGAATAAATTCTGGGTTGTTAAGCGCCTCCTGACGCAGGCGATTAACACGTTCAAGGGTTTCCCACAACATAACTCACCTCCAGACTCTGTGTTTATATACAGTATAGATAACCTCACTAATATCTCAAGAAAACACTGTCTATTTGAACAGTTATTTTACTGCAAATAGGCGTTAAGCATCCACATCAGCTTTTCTTGCTCTCGAATATAGTCTCCCATCAGGGCTGCCGTACCTTCATCTTCTGCTTCTTCTGCTTGGTTTAAAATCGCGCGTTGCTGAGTCAGTAACGTGCTAAAACTATGAACAAGACCTCTCACACATTCTTTACCTGTTGTCGCATTTTGGTGTTCTTCAATGCCACTCTTTGCTAAATACTGGCTAAAACTGTGGTCTGGCGCTGAGCCAATAGTCAGAATACGCTCTGCTAGCTCATCAATTTTGGTTTGAAGATCGGTGTAGATCTCTTCAAATTTCAAATGCAGTTCAAAGAATTGCTGACCTTTGATGTTCCAGTGATAACCGCGGGTGTTCATATAAAGCACTTGATAGTGCGCTAACAACGCATTCAACTCGGTCGCCAGTACTTGTGATTTTTCGTTGTTTAGGCCAATTAAGTTAATTTGGTTTGTCATAGTGCATTCCTCATCACAATCAATGTTTTTGGCTGTTGCCTTTCAATGATTTAACTATACTCACTCCTAATAGATAGTTAAAAACGTTCATTTCTATAGATTTAATAGGCAATTCCTATAACACTCAGTCTAATAGTGAGCAGCCTCTACTCTCTGTAGAAGTGAACTAGCGTTACTCTGAAGCTGTAGTGCAAATATGAAGATAATGGCTAAATAGGGGCTTATGCGGGTAAAAGAGCACTTTAACCGCGAGAGAGTTGAAATAGTAGGAATGACAGAAATGAGAGTTCTCATTTCTGTTCCTTAATGTACACAATGAGTTTACGGCACGCTTGTTGTACTAGGGTATTGAATGAAAGGTATATCCACTAAAGCGAAGAGAGATCCAACTCAACAGGTTTGCCCAACCAATAAGCAAATTCGGTATGATCTTTGAGGTCATTACCCGTCAATGCGTGAACCAAAACCGGTAACTCCCCACGGGATTTATCTAACCAAGGGATTAAAACATCAAAGTCATCCGCCGTAAACGTCACAGAAAAGCTCCACATGGTATGAGGGCCAACCAGTTTCTGATTAAATCGCCCGACAGACAAAGCAAACTCACGGCTGATTTGATCCCTCAAGTCAGAAGCGAAATCGTTGCTGTAGGCGTCAAAATAGACATGTGCATGGTAATCTTGATGGATATTTTTTGGATAAGTCATAATAATCTTCATTGAACGTGTTCGGATACACGATCCTGCCACGTTATTTAGTTAACTTGTGAATGCAGATGCGGTCGCTAACCCAATAGCCCTTGTTCGACAGCATATTTGGCAAGCTCTGCAGTGCTGTGTATATCTAGCTTCTGCTTAATGTTTTGCCGATGGGTTTCCACGGTGCGGTAACTAATACTCAGCAAAGCGGCGATTTTCTTACTACTGTTTCCTTCCGCAACCAATTTAAGAACGGCTTCCTCGCGTCGACTGAGAGGGTTAGGTTTTTGCGCAGCGGGAATCACTTCTTGAGAAAACAAAGTCTGTGTCACGGATTCGCAAAAATAGGTCGAGCCTTGATAGACCGTTTTAATCGCCTGCACCATCCGACGGGCACAAATCTCTTTCAGCATGTAACCAACCGCGCCAGCCTGCATCACCTTCATGATGTATTCGCGGTTATCATGCATGGTCAGCATCAACACCTTAATCTCTGGCAACTCTTCCTTAATCAGACGCGTGGCATCGATGCCGTTCATTAATGGCATACTCACATCCATCAACACAACGTCTGGCGTTAGCTCCTTAACCTTTTCAACCGCCTCCAAGCCATTGCTGGCCGAGCCAATCACCTCTATTTCTGGTTCCAGTTGGAGCCGAGCGATAAATCCATCTAAGACGACCTGGTGATCGTCGACTATCACCACTTTGATCGGTTTATCCATATATTAATCCATCTAATTTCAACAGAACGGTAATCTCTGTACCAAACCCTGGTTCGCTTTCAAGCTCAAAATCGCCACCCAAAAACTCTACTCGCTCACGCATATTGCGTAAACCAATACCCGACTTTCTTAGCGTTGAGCCTACATCAAACCCGACACCATCATCACGTATGATCAGTTGAAGCATGTCACCCAATTGCTGCAGGATTACCGTCACCTGCTTCGCTTGAGAGTGCTTCTCTATATTGGTCAGCGACTCCTGCGCTACCCGGTAAAGCGTGGTTGCTACCTCTGATTTTAGCCTGCTCTGACTGGTTGACAATGACGCCTCAACATTGACGCCAGAATGCGCTTTAAAGTCCGTCAGCAGAGTCGTCATCGCAGCCTCAAGGCCGATATCATCCAGCGCACTAGGCCTTAACTGATGCGAAATATGTCGAACTTCATTAATCGCTGTCATGAGAGAATTCTGCGACTTAGCTAGATGCTGCTTTTGTGTTTCGTCATCAAGTTTAGTGCCAAGCAACTCCAAATGGCATTTGCTTGAGATCAGAAGCTGGTTAATACCATCGTGAAGCTCCCTCGCTAAATGCTTTTTTTCATCTTCCTGAAACATCACAGTTTTATGCGCCAGCTCTTTTAAGCTCTTATCCGCCAGTCGATGCTCATGTAAATTGACCGCTAATGTCAAAACCAGAATCACCGCGACGGTCACCACAACAATCACAATAAGTGAAAAGAAGGTCGTCTCAATATTGTCGTTGACCGCTAATTGGAGGTTTGCCACTTCTTCAGTGACATCTTCAATGTACAAGCCCGTACCAATCATCCAGTTCCATTTGCTTAACCAAGCCGCGTAACTCAATTTAGGAACGCTTTCTCCTGTGGATGGCTTTTGCCACAAATACTGATGAAAACCGCCACCGGATTTTGCCTGCGCCAATAAAGATTCAATTAAGTGGTTGCCGTTTTCATCCTGAATGTGTAGTAGGTTTTGCCCCACCAATTCGGGCATAATTGGGTGAACTAGATTGGTCCCGTTCTTGTCGTAAACAAAGAAGTAGCCATCAGTTCCATATTGCAGACGACTGATGATCGCTTTGACCTGCTCCTTGGCCTGATGCTCTTCGATATTAGGATCGTTATAGATGTGCTCAATGGCATCAAAGGCCAAATCCACCAGATCCTTGAGCGCCGATTCTTTTGACTTAATGAGGCTGGAGTGGAAGATCTTCACTTCTTTATCACCCAGCGTTTTGGTTTGGTAGATAGCGATCCAACTTGTCAGCGCCATCACTAACAACAGCGGTAACAAGCTCAACAAAATCAACTTAGCTTTTAGAGGCATTCCTTCTCCCATACTAAAAAGCTGCCCATACGAGCAGCTTTACTTTAGCAAGAGTTGTTACATTTCTGTAATCAGTCGATCACATTCCATAGAATCCAGGGAAGACTAACAGTGACGCCAGAACGAGGATCTGAATACCGATGAATGGCATCACGCCTCGATATATATCTCGAGTTGTCACCCCTTTTGGTGCTACACCTTTGAGATAAAACAGGCTGAAACCAAATGGTGGGGTCAAGAAGGAGGTCTGCAGGTTCATCGCAATCAAGATCGCAAACCAAGTCATGTTTATACCCATAATCTCGGCAACGGGTGCGATGATTGGAACGATGATAAAACAGATTTCCACAAAGTCGATGAAGAAGCCCAGAACCAGAATCACCAACATAGTGATGATCAGAAAGCCCCATTTTTCCCCCGGTATTTGTAGCATCCACTCTTCAACTAGGTAGTCACCGCCCGTGTAGGTGAATGCCATGGAGAACGCTGTGGCACCGAGCAGAATCGCAAACACCATAGCGGTTACTTTGACCGTCTCTTTCGACGCTTCGTACACCATGTTCCAGCTGAATTGCTTGTAAAGCAGAGATAGCACTATCGCACCTGCTCCACCAAGCGCGGCAGATTCTGTTGGTGTCGCGACACCAGCAAAGATGGAGCCGAGTACCACTACGATAAGCGCAAGTGGCGGGATCACAGCTTTAAGCGCAGTGATGACTTCCTGCTTACGGCTTACCGACTCATCACGAGGAATAGGCTGCGCAGCTTCTGGATTGAGTTTGGCGTAAATCAGAATATAGAGAACGTAAGCGCCAACTAAAACGAGACCCGGCCAAACCGCTGCCTGAAACAAATCCCCAACAGGAACACCTAACACATCGCCAAGAAGGATTAAGACGATAGACGGTGGAATGATTTGACCTAACGTACCTGAGGCACAAATCGTTCCGCACGCTAACCCTTTATCGTAGTTGTACTTAAGCATAACTGGCAGAGAGATAAGCCCCATTGCTACAACAGAGGCACCAACAACGCCTGTAGAAGCCGCCAGCAAAGCACCCACTAACACGGTAGAAATCGCGATACCACCGCGCACACCGCCAAACAACTTACCCATGGATTCAAGCAGCTGTTCCGCTAGACGTGTTTTTTGCAGAACCAAACCCATGAAAACGAACAATGGCACTGCCATCAATACCGTGTTTTCCATGATGGATTGGATGCGATATGGCATGAAAGCAAACATATCCATGCCTTCGGCCCAGACGCCGAATATCAATGCAATACCACCAAAGGTGAACGCAACTGGGAAGCCAAGCAGTAAAGCAAACAAGGCAACAAAAAACATTACAATACCGACCATTTTTGTCTCCTTACTTTTGCTCTGTTGAGTTGGCGTAAATTAAATGCGGGTTAAAAATCTTATTGAGAGAATGAAGCAGTAATCCAACACCACTTATTGCCATAAACATAAACGACAATGGAATCATGGCTTTAATTACCCAGCGATAGGGCAAGCCACCTGGATCACCAGACGTTTCACCTAGGGCGAAACTCTCTTTAGCGAAATCAACGCCGTACCAAGCCACCAGCAGACAAAACGGAAAAAGAAAAACGATGGTACCGATTAAATCAATGATGGCCTGAGCTCGATGAGACAAGCGCTCGTAAAAAAGGTCTACCCTGACATGGCCACCCGCTTTAATGGCATAAGGAACACCCAATAGGAATACGGCAGAGAACAAGTGCCACTCCATTTCCTGAAATGCAATGGAAACATCATTAAACACGTAGCGCATCACCACATCGTAAACGACATTTGCGAGCAATAAGATAAACAGGATACTCGACAGCCATCCTAGGAAATCGCCGAAGCGATTAAAGATGCGCTCTATATAGATTAGATTTCTCATTCCCTACTCCATGGAACTTTGAAATAACTCCGCTTGGCCGAAACCTGCGGAGCTTTGTTATAGACTCTTCAAATTATAAGAGAGTTTTCTTGGGCTTCTCGTTGCCAGCTCAATCAAACTGGCAACGAATTTTTATGATTATTGTTGTGCCTGACTGTTCAGGTATGCGCGGTGTGAGATGTCAGACCAAGGACGAACTTGCTCGATATAAGCTGCCTGAGACGCTTGGATCTCTTTTGCCATTTCATCTTTGTCAGCATGTTCTTTAAGCAGACGCTCGTTAGCTTCGCGAAGTGCTGTCATAACTTCCGCTGGGAAGTTTTTCACCTGTACATTTGGATATTCAGACTTGATTGACGCCCAGTTCTTACCACTTTCGTGTTTAGACTGAGTGTACATATCGTAAGCCGCAGTTTTCATGGCAACCTGAAGAATCGCTTTCAGATCGTCAGGCAGACGGTTCCAAGTGCGCTTATTGATCAGGAATTGCAGCTCTGTACCTGGCTCATGCCAACCTGTGTAGTAGTAAGGTGCAATCTTGTGGAAACCCATACGTAGGTCAAGTGATGGCCCTACCCACTCAAGTGCATCGATAGTGCGGCGCTCAAGCGAGGTATATAGCTCACCCGGTGCGATGTTGGTTGGTTTTGCACCCAGCTCCGCCAAAATCTCACCGGCAAATCCAGGGATACGCATTTTCAGACCTTTTAGGTCATCAACCGAGTTGATTTCTTTCTGGAACCACCCCCCCATCTGAGTATCAGTGTTACCTCCAGGGAAAGACATCAGGTTATGAGGTGAATAGACTTTCTCCATTAACTCCATACCACCACCGTAATAGAACCAAGCGTACTGCTCTGTCGGCAGCATACCAAAAGGCATCGAGGTGAAATAAAGCGTATTAGGCACTTTACCTTTCCAGTAGTAAGACGCAGAGTGCCCCATGTCATACTGGCCCGATTTCACCATGTCAAACACGCCCAGTGGTGCTTTGTGCTTATTTGCAGAGTCGATTCGAATCTGAAGGCGGCCATTAGACATTTCTTCCGCCATCTTCGCCATGTTTTTGGTTGCGTCACCAAAGATTGGGAAGTTTGGCCCCCAAGTTTCCGCCAGCTTCAAGCGGTACACTTTTTCAGCAGCATTCACTGATGTCGCAGCAACAGCTAGTACTGCTGCCATAGCCGTACCTTTCAGTACTCGTTTCAAAGATTGTCTGATTAGACTCATGTTCACGTCCTTTGTTAGATTCAGCAACTTTCCAGCTACTTTTTACTCAAGCAAAGAGTGGTTCATCTAATCAGTTTTAGAAATAAGCGTGAACACGGAGAAAAATTAACAATGTCGTTTGCTATTTGACTTGTTAATTACGTATTTATACGTAGGCCAAAGTGCAATGAAGATTTTTAGTCATTAACAATCAATCCATTACATAGAGGCAAAGTATGAGTTTATTTCAATAATACGTAGACAACGATACGTGATACGGATAGGTGGGGATTTTTTATAAATGTGACAAATGTTAAATATTGATAGATATAGCGATAACTGACCAGATATTATTCTCAAAATAACAGCGCCCCGACATTAAAGTGGGGGCACTTCTATTCGTTCTCAACAACAGAGTGCTCTGCTGTTCAAAAGAGCGCTATAACAGTATGAATTAAAGGGCTTTATAGATAACTTTGTTACCTGCTAGCTGCTCTTTTGCCACTAGGTTTTCTTCTAGCAGTTTTTTCAACGCGCCCGTCGCCCATGAAGCAGCTTTGGCTTCTTCTTGGCCTGCGGCAAGACCAATGCCTTTCGGGTTAATGCCTTCTGCATTGGCAACAACAATGTCTAGCACTTGTTGTTGTTTAGGAGTCAGTGCAACGCTAACTTCTTTAGTCGCAACAACTTTCTCCGCTGCTGATGCTACAGCTACTTTTTTCTCAACTACAGGCTTAGCTTTCTTAGTTGCTTCTACGTTTGCAACTGTCGCCTTAACGCGTTTTTGCAATTTCATCTGCACTTTACGCTTATGAGCAAGTCTCATCGAGTTTCTCTCCATTTCACTGCATACGGAGCAGTGGTGAAAATTTGAAGCGCGATTTATACCAAAATTTTGCGGCTATTTACAGGGTATAAGGGGCTTTATCGAGCAAAAATGCGTGATATGCTGTCATCAGACTACAATTTAATCAGTGCTGATTATGATCCTTTTCATAACTACTGAATATATAAACAGAGGTTTGGGTCATTGCTAGGGAGTCGTAAATGCAGACGTTGCATCTTACCAATCAACCTATCCGGCTTTCTTCACCGTTAGCCAAAATCATTGCGACTATCACATCTATTATAATGATTTCTCTTGTTATGTTTTCACCAGACTTTCAACAAGCCCTTTTAACGCTGGTGGTAATTTTATCGCTGGTTGGTTTTGGCTACCTGATGATTCTTAAAGGCACAGTTTCCTACACGTTGACGGCTACACATTTTCAGCAGCACTTGTTCAAAGGAGGTTGGGTAGTGAAATGGAATAACGTCAGCAAAATTGGCATCTGCCACTATGATCAAGAAGGCTGGCAACAACCTTTGCCTTGGATTGGCATTAAACTCAAACACTACTCCCCTTATCTCGATAGCATCTGCCCTCGAATCGCCACAGAAATCCTTCTCAGCCAAAGAGCGCTGTTGTATCTCGGTGCCAAGCAAAGTCAACAGGGCATTCAGTTTGAAGACATCGTTTTGGACTCCCAACCTTACAAGAACTCAACAGGAGAAGAGTATTCAGGTTTACAAGCGATGCTCGCTAATCGCATGCGATACCAGAGAAACTACTTTGATTACGATATATTCATTTCTGCTCATGACTTGGATCGATCGGCTGAAGAGTTTGTCGGGCTTGCAAGACGATATCTTGCGGCTGCAGAGCCTGAAGAAGGTTAAGAATAACAAAAGGTCGCGCGAGGCGACCTTTTCAGTGATTAATAAAGTGGCATCTCATCAGCCACAAATGGGTTGGAAGCGCGTTCTCTGCCAAATGTCGACTCTGGACCATGGCCAGGTACAAACCGAACGTCATTACCTAGAGGCCAAAGTTTGGTTTTAATCGAGTGAATCAGAGTATCGAAATCGCCTTTAGGAAAGTCCGTACGTCCAACTGAACCGTTAAATAACACATCACCAACAAAGGCCAATTTAGCTTCTTTACTGAATAACACCACATGACCCGGTGTGTGACCCGGTGTGTGATAGACATTGAGAACTTGATTACCAAACTCTACGGTATCGCCATCATTCAACCACTTTTGCGGTTCGAATGCTTCGGTCAATGGAAAACCAAACATCTGGCTCTGCCCTGCTAAGCCCTGAAGCCAGAAATTGTCATCTTTGTGTGGACCGACAATCTCTACTCCACCAAGTTCAGCGGACAAAGGTTCAGTACCACCAACATGATCCAAATGACCATGTGTCAGAACCAAGTTTGTCACCTTAACCCCTAACTCTTTGATCAACGCAGCCAATTGCTTTACATCCCCACCGGGATCAACCACTACGCCTTGCATAGTTTCATCACACCATACGATGGAGCAGTTTTGCGAAAAAGAGGTAACGGGAACGACTTGGTACTTCAGAGACATATTGAAACCTTACGAATATCTAAACTGGCGAAACTATGACATTTGGTAAGGTCTTTGACAACCTTGTCTTACGCAAACGTACTTACCAACGACGTACAGGCCCAGTATCAATGTGCACAAAGTTGCTTCTCGGATAATAACCGACTCCACCCGCTTGAAGTTCAATCGCAGCATCACGAACCCTTTTCAAATTGACGCCATCGAGTCGAAAATCAATCGCCTGTCCCAACATGTGGTAACTCTTCTTAGCCACACCGTTTGACTTAGAGCGCAGCGCAGCGTTGGTAGCGGGAGAGCGGTAGCCAGAAATGATCTGCACTTCTGCATCGACTCCAAGTTGAGATTGAATCAGCGAGATTTGATCAAAAAGATACTTATCCATCTTATGGACTTCATTGCGGCGAAAGTCTCGACAGATATTATCTATTCGACTCAACTCATTCGCCACATAGACTCGGCCATCAAAGTAGCAAGATTCCAGCTCTTCCCCAGTATGGAGGTTACTAAATGCCAGAGCGCGAGGTTGGTCTGGGTGAGCGGCGAAAGCAAGAGAAGGAGCGCAGCTGGCTACAATTAAACCACTACCAGCTAACTTAATAAAATCTCTACGAGAAAAATCCACGGTGAACAGCCTTCAAAATATCGTTGATGATGCGTGTCGAACGGCGACACTACCTAACTCTAAAATGAAGTGCAAATGCATAAACTGTGCTCACAGAGAGATCTTGAGCATCGAAATTTACTTAGTACTTGACCTTATTAATAAAAAAGTTTGTTGGGAGAAAATGTGATTTTTTGGTCAGGTTTACCCTTTGCCGTAACTGAAACGATCCCAGCGGTATATATCGTCCCTGTAATGGATCTTGCCGCCCTCTGACCAGGCTGTTTGGTAGATGATATGCACCGGCACCCACTGTTTGAGTGGAATCGATTTGTTTGCCGCCAACTCTTCTTCGTCCAGCGTCGACATATCCAGCCCTTGGGTCTCAAGTAGCCGAGTTGCAAACTGATCGGCATGTTCAACCCGAATGCAGCCTGAGCTAAATGCCCGGCTTGCTTCATCAAACAAATTTTTACTTGGTGTATCATGCAGATAGATCGCACGGCGATTAGGGGTGTTAAACTTGTATAGGCCGAGCGCATTGTTGTTTCCTGAAAGCTGCGTCATTCGATAAGGAAATGCACTGGGGCGCATGTTCTGCCAATCAATATCCTCTGGGTTAATCAACTCTTTTGATCCCCACTTAGGCACAATCTTAATATTTTGCTTAACCAAATACTCAGGGTCTTCTTTTACCTTAGGAATTATATCTTCAACCATAATTTTCCAAGGCACGTTCCAAGTAGGATTGAGGATCAGTGAGTCCAGCTTAGTCGTCATCATCGGTGTTGGTCTGCCTTTACGCCCTACAACTACTTTGGACTGAAACACAGCTTGACCTGAGTACCAATATTTCATTTCAAAGCCCGGAACGTTCACCACAATGATGGTGTCACGCTCAATCGGCCACAGTCGACTGCGCTCAGCATTGAGTGCCAAAATGGATAAGCGTTCACTCGGGCTAGTATTAAGCCAGCGAATCGTATCGGGGCCGATAATGCCATCACCGATTAAACCATGAAGGCGTTGGAACTGCTTTACTGCGACTTCTAAGGTAGCATCGTACCAGCCGACATCACGTCGAACTCCCGACAAATCAACATCGACCATCTCCATTCTGACTAACAACACTTCGCGGTTTTCAAGCTTATCACCGATTTCTCTTAATCCTCGCTGGTGGTATTCAGGGAGGTTCAATTCTTCAAACTTTACAACGTGCAGGTAACTATCTATCAGCTGCTGGTAGTCATCACTATCAGGCGTATACACTTCGATCAGCTCGCTTAACTGCTGATGTTCGACCGCCACTGCGACAGCGATCAAATTGGTCTGGCTCAATCTCGGTAAGGGCTTATACAGCTTAGACTCGAAAAACCAGTCATAGCCAAGCAGCTTGGCTTGCTCAGCATAACTGATATAAAGAAGTAAGGTGTCGGTGGCAAGAAGGTCATATTCATGCCAGCGATTACTCTTACGATAGTACTCAAGGTATCTCAATTGACGGGCAAACAGAGGGCTGAACCCCGCACTGGTAATGATTTCAAGCTGGAACTCAAGGCGAGAGCTCTGTTGCAGGTCAAACCAAATCAGTTGGTTGTGATTGCTCTGATAAATGTGTTCGACATCTTTGGAATATTGCAGAACCCGAAGGACATGACTGTCTGGCTCCAACCACCCAATTCGCTCAAAATAGCTACTGGCCCAAGTCGGTATAGGAATAATTATCAGCAGTAATAGAAGGGGGTTAAGTCTAGCCATCTTACTCTCCAATCTAATCACCCGAGATCAAAGTATGGCAGAGAAATAAGAGGCTAGGATGAAATGTTGATGAGAATATTAATTTTCCCAAGCTTTACAATGAAGTAGGCTAAGAAATCATCGACCAGTGGTTATCCCATTGAATTCCTGACTGAATTTTTTTCTTCTCTTCGGGTGAATATTGCGTGATCACGCCGCCAGCCCCCGAGCTAACTCGGAAAAAGCCGTTCTGAACGACGACACCCGAAGCGTCTGGCAATGAGGCCAATTCAACCATTTTTCTGGTTTGCTTAGACCAGATTCCATAGCAGTTTCCGCGAGGTGATGTTGCCAAGATCCACTCATCGGTTGCCGCAATACTCGCGATGTAGTGATTGAACCTTGCCCACTGTTCCGGTTCCCCTTCAAGCGGGATCATTTCACCACCTTGAGTATGCATTGCCAAAAGAGACGGATACTCATCAGGCTCACCACGGTACTGCTGACCGCAAAGAACCGTTTTAGAACCATCATGGGCAAGATGACGAATGCTTAAATGGTGATCCGGTAGAGAAACTTGTTCGGTCAGTTCACCGTTCGAGTTCAGGTAACTTAAGCTAGGTTTCATGGTTGCAATATTAAGCGGCTGTCGGCCATTGGTATGAACGCCGCCAACACCAATTGCCAGAGAGCCATCTGGCATGGCAATAACTTCATGAGGCCCGAGGCCAAAGTTGGTAAACTCTGCCACCTTGTCGTATCCAGCCAGCACATCGTAAACACCAATAATCCCTCGACTGGTACCACGCTCACCTTCTGTTGCATACAGCCACTTACCGTCGTTTGAATACACGCCATGACCATAATAGTGACGATTGGAATGGGCGGCTGATGATTTGATCACTTCACCCGTCATGTAATCAAACACAACGAAAAACGTACCCGGACGACGAGCAAACGCCACCGCATGGTTAAGTTTCGCGTTTGTTGCGACTCCATGCCCTCTTGCAGGAAGAGGAACTTGTCTTATCGGGTGACCAAACTCATCTGCGACCACCGCAGAGTACTTGTCTCGACCATATAAGGAGCAACCGATCAGTGACGGCTGACCCAATGTCTCGGACGTGCTCGCGCAACCGAAAGGCAGCAAAGGCGCAGCAGCGCCAAACAGCGCTGCCTTGAGAAGGTTTCTTCTTGTGTTATCAGTCACCATCAGTTGCGTTAAACCCTATTACGACACCAAGTTCAATCGCCACTTCTTCGTGGATAAGATACTTCAACTGCTCCAGCTTATTGTATTGAGCGTAGGCTTTGCGATAGCCCTCTTTTGTCTGCAGCATGTCAAACAAGCTTTCATCGGTCGGCCACGTTTCCAGTGCGGTATCAAACTGCTGAGCAATGCTGTCAGCAAGTTGTACTTTTCCACGCTCACGCAGCAGTTTATCCAGCCCATTTCCGCCCGCTAAGTACAACGCCTGCATCGCTTCAATGTTAGCTTTGAGATTCTGCATGGAAGTTTCTGATCGCCAAGACTCAGCGAAATACGGTCTTGGTTTACCAAAGTTAGCTAAAGGGCGACTCATCTTTTTCATGCTGTATTCAAGCTGATTAGAAAGAAGAGAAATGTACTCGGACGTCCATGCTTTTTCATCCAGATCAACCCAAGGGTTAGTCTCCCATGCCGTAGCAATGGTCTCAGCATTCGCGGCAATGTTCTCTGCGATTGCAATACCGGTTTGGCAGGTAGCTTGTGATGAACTCAAAGAAGAGGCTTGATCATACAACAGCCATTCTACCGAGCCTAACCCCTGAACCGTCACGCTCTGCTGTGAAATTTGCGCTTGCGTCCAAGTCTTGCTTTGGCCCGTCAGTGCAGTCATCTTGCGACCCGTCGTATTTTTCTTGTCTGGCCAAAACTGAATATTCCAGCTCTGCTCAAGTGCCTTTTCAGGCCCCCTTTCCTGCCCTTGTAGTGCCATCCAAGCAACCATGGTTTGATGCCATTGTGACTTCAGTGACTCCAATTCCGTCGCGTCCGCACAATAAGCTGCCATTTGAGCGGCCAGCTTATCAGCTTGATTTGAGAAAGTGTGCGCTGCGGCAAACTCTACTTGATAAACCCCCTGACTAGGATGAGAGGTTTTCTGGGCGACAGGCCCTGTGCTGCTGGTTGACTGACAGCCAGCCAGTAGCATCATCGAGGCAGCCAGTGCGGATAAAGAAAAGATCTTCATCGTGATTCCTTACAATGAATTCAAGAAAGCGATCAATGCATCGCGCTCTTTTTGATTGAACTTGAGAACGGTTTGTTTCGCCGGCTCAGCTTCACCACCATGCCACAACACCGCTTCCATCAGGTTACGTGCTCGGCCATCATGAAGGAAATAAGTATGGCCGTTGACTTCTTCGGTGTAACCGATGCCCCATAATGGCGCAGTTCGCCATTCACGTCCATTAGCCAAATACTCAGGCCTGTTATCTGCAAGTCCTTCACCCATATCATGAAGCAGCAAATCGGTGTAAGGATGAATTTTCTGATTCGATAAAGCTGGCAGGCCTTCTCTCTTCATAGTTCTGACTTCGCTCTTATGGCAGCTATCACACCCTGCTTTGGCAAATAACTTCTGCCCAAGCTTAACTTGCGGATCATTCATATTACGACGAATCGGTACGGCTAAGTGCTGAGAATAGAATTCAACAAAATCGAGAATGTTGTCGCTTACTTCGGGAGCTCCACCGTTTGGTAATTCAGCACAAATAGATTGCTTTGACGTGCAGTTTTCATTCGGGAACAGGTTGCTGGTCAGGCCAACATCACCGTTAAATGCCGCAGCATTTTGTTGCATCAGCGTGGGTTGCCCAGACTTCCAGCCAAAGCGACCAATGGAGAAATCATTCTTCTGTACATCCCAAACTATGTTCACCTTACCTGAGATACCATCGCCATTGGCATCATGTTCATCTGCCCAAGTTTGCAGCGTTTCATCAGAAATACTTTCTAATAGCCCCAAGCCAATCATTGGCGGAGCAACGCGTGCAGAAAATTGGGTATCTGGGTGCATCTCGCCATAACCTAAATCTATAATTTTCAGGTTTGGTTTACGTAGCACCACTTTTGTACCATCGGTAAAGGTCACTGGTACATCTGTGTATGTAATGTTGATCTGTCCTTCAGGAGTTTGATCCTGAAGTGAAAAGTCTTGTAGCTGACCACCATACGTTGGTTCAGGGATCACACCGTCTTTGATGAAAGCTTTTTTCTGCTCTGGTGTCATCGCAGGAATACTCAAACGCACTAGCATGGAAACGGCATGAATGTCCCCTTCTTCTGGTGGGTGGCCACGACCATCTTTAATATGGCAGTTTTGACAACCATTGGTATTAAAAAGAGGCCCTAAGCCGTCACGGGCATCAGTAGAAGCCGGTGCTTGTACCCATGGGTTACGGAAAAAACTGTTACCAACACTGAAATCCAGTCGCTTGGACATTGGCAGGTTTCCAGCCGGCAAAGAGTATGCATTGGCACCCTCTTTCTTAACCGCTGTACCGCCGCCAGATTTCATTTCATAACCAGAAACAGAAGCACTCACCAGTATTAGAGAGGCTAATATGGACTTTTTATACAACTTCATACCAATAGTTCTCGGGTAAAGACCAACACTTTGTTAAGAAATATTCTCATTAAAAGTGTGGTTATATAAACAGCAAAAGGGCTCACTAAGAGCCCTTAAAATTAATTAATTGTTTTTAGAATTCGTGGTCAGCTGTATCAGGGTTCAGGCTGTTGATACCAACGATTTTTGCCGCACGTTCGATAGATGAAGTCTGAGCAACTAGAGACATGATTGTCTCGTTTACTAGCGCGTTACCTTGTGCATTGCCTGCTGCAATTAGCTGGTCAAAGTACTGACCGTTCTTTTCAGCAGAAGTGACAAGTTGACCTACTTGAGAGCGTGTTACGTCGAATTGCTTCTGGATCTCTTCCGCTGCTGCTTTATCTTTCTGAGCTACAAGATCTGCGATGCTAGGACCAGATAGAAGCGTACCGTCTTCACGCTTGTACAGACCAGTGTATACGTTGTAGATCCCCTGCTCGTTGTAGTAGTGAGAGTTGTGCGTGTTGTCAGAGAAACAATCGTGCTCATCTTCAGTAGAGTTTGCTTCTAGAGCGACTTTCATACGTTCACCAGCAAGCTCACCTAGAGATAGAGAACCCATGCCGAATAGCATTTTGCGAAGGCCATTGTCCGCAGAGTCGTTGAGAAGTTCTTCACGGTAGTTACCTTTTACATCTGAAGACCACTGCTTCTCCATCCACTGTAGATCTTGAACCAGTAGATCAGCCGCTGCTTTTAGGTACTCACCACGACGGTCACAATTGCCATTAGTACAACCTTTACCAACAACGAAGTCAGTGTAAGCACGCTCACCAGCACCAGCGTTAGTGCCATTTAGGTCTTGACCCCAAAGCAGGAATTCAATCGCGTGGTAGCCAGATGCAACGTTCGCTTCAGAGCCACCCACTTCGTTCAGATCAGCAATCGCTTCTGGAGTCAGCTGTGCAACGTCAAGTGTAGTTGCACCAATCGTTAGCTGCTTGTTTGCAACGATATTTGCGCTCGCGCCTTCGTTACCTAGCTCATATTGGTAATCCGTTGATACGTAGTCGATAAGGCCTTCATCAAGAGGCCATGCGTTTAGTTGGCCTTCCCAATCATCAACAACCGCGTTACCAAAACGGAATACTTCAGACTGTTGGTACGGTACGCGAGAGTCCAGCCAAGCTTGTTTTACTTCAGCAAGTTTGGCTTCAGATGGAGCAGCAAGGAAAGATTCGATAGATTGGTCTAGTGTCTTAGCAGTAGTTAGTGCATCGGCAAATACTGCGTGAGCAACATCTGCGTAGTGTTCTACCACTTGCTCTTTTGTCACGTTCGCTGCAAAAACAGAGCTGCTAGCAAGAACGAGAGAAGTGGCAACAGAGCGCGCTAAAAGTGATTGTACATTCATTGAAAAGCATCCTTGTTGAGCTTAATAATTATTCTGCAAAATAAGTGCTAATTATTCTCATTTGCACTCATAGTCGCAGATAATACAAACTTACATTTTTTTTGCAAGCGCTATACAAAAAAGCCTCACAAAAGTGAGGCTTTTATCAACATAGGGTATTCAACGGGTTACAGCTTTAGATCGTGCTTACCATGCGAGACTTTGGCTTGAAGGTATCCCTCGTTGCCTTCTTTGACATGAGCTGAAGTATTGACAGTGTCTTCAATTTCGATGCCATGCTCTTTCAATTCACGGATCTTTTTCGGGTTATTAGTGATTAGACGGATCTTATCAACGCTTAATGCTTTGAGCATCTGCGCGGCTTCGGTGAAATCACGCAAGTCATCACCAAATCCTAGATGATTATTGGCTTCATAAGTGTTCATGCCTTGGCTTTGTAGCTTATATGCGTCAATCTTATTATATAAGCCAATACCACGACCTTCTTGGCGAAGGTAAAGAATAATGCCACCAGACTCTCCCATCTTATTGATGGTTTCATCCAATTGTTCACCGCAGTCACATCGAGAAGAATGGAACACGTCGCCTGTCAGACACTCTGAATGTAAACGAACTAAAGGGCTGGACTGGGTCTTATCGGCTTGTTTGAAAATGACGGCTACGTGTTCCTTGTCGGTCTTCAGTCCTTTAAACGAAAGAAGCTCAGCTTCTATGTCACTGTTTTTACCGACTTTAAAATCTACTCTGGCTCTAACTTCCGCCATATCCCTACTCACTTGAATCTTGCTATCTTCTATTTCTATCATTTTAGAAATCTCTTATGTGACTAACTATGGGGATTGATACCCGATAAATCAATGGTCAGATCACTTTTTGTTATAATATAACAATTTAATTTTGAGGCAATAAAAAACCTCAGCGAATTTCATTCGTGAGGTTCTTTATAAAACTGGGTGAGTAGGGTCGTTAGTGATTCTGTTTTTTCTTCCAAACAGAAAGTTCAATCCACAAAGCTTCAAGCACTTGAAGTTCTTCTTCGGTCAATAGAGAAAGAGTGGGCTTAGTCTGCGGCAAAGAGTAAGCCTGTAATGAGCTTATTTGAGCATAAAAATCTTTGCGTAATTGAGAGATATTTGTATCCACTACTATTCCCTAAGTCTCTTTCTATAAACCGATATAAATTGGTGACTCAAACCATTTGTCTCAAAAATGATAGCAAATTACATAAATTGCGCAAAGGTATGAGCTAATTTTGAGTAATAAATCACATTTTATTTGCTAGCTATATCTTTATAATTCAGCATATTACTTGATCAAATTTGATCTTTTAAAAGAGCTCTACGTAATCCAAATGATCATCATCATTCGGACCTGCTCTTCCTAAGATGAGATCTTCATAACACTCAATTCGGTTACGCCCATTCTCCTTCGCACTGTACAATGCAGTATCCGCATGACCTAAAATCGTCGGCAAGTACTCATGCCGAGAGATCGCACATACACCGCAGCTGAATGTCATACTATTAACTCGTGGGAAGCGGAATGCCTCTATATGTCGACGAAAGCGATCAAGTTCATTGATCACTTGCTGTTTTTCCTGAGGAGGCAGCAGTAAGACAAATTCCTCACCACCGAAGCGAAATAACTGAACTTGCTCTGAAAAAAAGTTCTGTAGTTGTTGAGAGAACATCAGTAGCACTTCATCTCCAATCATGTGCCCGTAGGTATCGTTGATGCACTTAAACAGATCAAGATCAATTATCGCAACCCATGCCTGCTCATCCGCTTCATGGCCAGAGGCCAAATTAAAGCTATGAGACAACCTTTCTTCTAATGTTTTCCGATTGAGTAACCCAGTTAATTTATCCCGCTCACTCTCATGTAATACAATTAAGTAATTGCGATAAATCTTTGAAAAACCATCGATAAGAAGTTCAAATTGAGATGGGTCCGAAGTGGTTTTTATCTCTAACAACGCTGAGCTCTGCTCAGAAATAGGGATCGGGCACTGACAAACATACTGAGTGTTATTGAGTTGGTTAATAGTCAGCACACTATGACTATGCTCGTGGCTATAACATTGCTCAGGTGCTTGATCATATGTCCATTGGTAGTCATTACTCTCACCATGTCGATAAACACTCGCAACCACAATAGAAGTACTCGATAAATAATGAACAAGACGAATTGATTCAATGGGCATCATTTCTAATAAGGTGGCAACGAGGCAGTGGCCAAGAGATAAAGAATTTCTTTGCTCAGTGATTTCGACAACAGAGTTCAGAATCTTATCTTCCATCAACAAACCTAACCAGACTTCATTAACTAAATTCATTATAGACGTTAATAAAAATAAATGAGTTTTATTGCATATAATAAAGATTCAAGGAAGCAAACGCGCAATCACAAGGAGAAGACTATGTTCCTAGTCAGGTTGGTTTACACCAGTACCATCGCTAAGGGAGTGACTGAATCAGACATTCAAAACATTCTTGATGTGGCAAGGAAAAACAATTCCCTCATTGATGTGACAGGCTTACTTTTGTTCAATCGCAATTACTTTTTGCAATGTCTTGAGGGTTCAAGGGCGCAAGTTAATAAAATCTACCATCAGATCCTTAATGATCCACGACATGAGAATATTCTATTGCTGGACTACTCCGAAGTCACTGAACGAGAATGCAGTGAATGGAGTATGGGGTATATCCCAGAAGTCAACGCAACCATGCCCATCCACCTTAAGTATTCAACCAACTCAAAGTTTGAACCATACAGTTTGTCTGGCAGCAGTGCTCATAAACTTTTGCTTGATCTACGTAATGTAGTCACGGTTGTTTAGCGAATAAAAACAAAGCAGCCAATTGGCTGCTTTGTCTAGTCTCGATGCCCAAGTTTTACATTACCTTCTGAATCAAACCACAAGGCCTCTTTACGTCTACGGCCAATAAGAATAGGCCCATCATCGTAAAACAAAAAGTTTTTCCAGTGCTTCTTAAATACACTCCACTTGGTTTCAATAACATTGTACTTTTCGTAGCAAAAATAAACCGTAACATCGTCTTGCCAGTCAATGAATTCTGCAACTCCCTCGGGCAATGCTTCTTCATCCGACTCCCAGGCCGCCATCCAGTTCACATTATCTTTCCAGTTGGACTCTTTCATTGGCCAATCACCCGAGCTTAAACGCTCTGAGTCTGGGCTTTGAGCACTAATATTATCTTTCCAAAGCTGCGCAGCACGAGCCTGCGTCATGGGTTTTATTTGCTCTAGTTCCTGTTCTGGCACAGGCATAGATTGATGAGTGAAAATCCATTTTCTTTGGTATTCATCCAAAGTGAGATACGACATTCATTTTCCTCGTAATGGCATTCATTTAAACTTTGAGCCAGCCTTTTTGGGTGGCTTCTTCAATGATTTTCTGTGCTTTATCCCATAAAGCTTCTGAGCCATATTCTATTTTTCTATTCACCGTCAGCGCCTGTTCACGGGTTACTCCGTGTTCAAGCCAGCTCTGACCATTATTGTGGTAATTAAGCAGCATAGGAATGAGCCTATCCAAAGCTTTACCAAATTTGGCATCTGCCGATTCTGCTCGCTCAAACTCTAGCCAAAGATCAAGCAGTTCTTGTCCTTGCTCTTTTGGTAACATCGCAAACAATCGCTTTGCAGCTGCAAGCTCTTTCTCTTGCTGAACTTGCGATGCCGCAACGTCGTATACGAAAGTATCGCCAGCATCAATTTCCACTATGTCGTGCAATAACAGCATCTTAACGACGCGCGCAATATTCACCGGCTCATTAGCATGTTCTTCCATTAAAATTGCCATCAAAGCAACGTGCCAGCTATGTTCCGCACTGTTTTCAAGACGCCCCTCCGCACTTTTGACTCGAGTACGTCTCAAAACCGATTTCAGTTGATCCAGCTCCATCAATAAAGCCAGTTGTTGCTCTAATCGACTCATGCTCAGCCTTCTTTCCAATCCGGGTTAATCAAAGAGGTTAGGTTATGGTCTTCCCATTTTCCATCAATCAATAGGTAATCCTGCGCAAAACCTTCTCGTTTAAAACCAAGACGGTCAAGCACTGCCTCGCTACGATGGTTGCGCGGCATGTAACCCGCCATAATCCGATGAATATTTTGGATGCGAAACATATAGCGAACCGCCATTCTCAACGCTCGTGTCATGACTCCTCGACCCTGAGCGCTCTCACCAAGTGAGTAACCAAGATTGCAGGCATGAAAAGGAAAGCGTGAAATATTGCTAAACGACACCGTACCGAGCATTGCTCCTGACTCACTATCAATGATGATGAGGTAATAACCTAAGCCCATACGATGCAGCTCATTGAGCTTAATCAAACGCTGGGTCCAACCTGATTCCGAAAAGAAAGCTTCTTCCCTTCTTGGCTCCCATTGCTTGAGGTGCTCTCGATTGGCAATGAAGTAATCGGAAATTAGCTGACCGTCAGAGGGTTCAGCAGTACGTAGGATAATATCCCCATCCTGCTCAAATACCTGCTGGGGAGTGCTGATTCGTTCCATTTAGTTTTTTCTTATTCCGTATTCACGTAATTTGTTGGCCACTGAAGTGTGAGAAACATTGAGACGCTTCGCTAGCTTCCGACTTGATGGGAAAGACTGATAAAGGCGCTCAAGAACCTGAGATTCATAATCTTTCATTATCTCATCCAGCGATCCATCCAAATTGATCGTGGGCCCGCTGGCCGTTGGACTTTCAAGCTGAGGAAGGTGGAATAGGTCAATAGTGAGAGTGTCGGAATCCAGCTCTGTCAACGCTCTAAGTACCATATTCTCTAACTGACGCATATTGCCTGGCCACTGGTAGTTAACTAACTGATCCACCAAGGTTTCATCAATATCTGGTTTCTTGATACCCAGCTGTTTAACGTATTTCACAACGAACAAGTCCAATAAAGGGCCAATATCATTGGAACGTTCACGCAGAGCTGGGATATTGAGCGTCAAAACGTTAAGACGGTAGAAAAGATCTTCACGGAAAGACTTAGACTCGGCAAGATCCGCAAGGTTATGTCGAGTAGAAGCAATCACTCGCACATCAACATAAATTTCCTGCTCAGCACCGACACGACGGAAAGTACCATCCTGCAATAGGCGTAGTAATTTAATTTGCAGATGCGGACTCATCTCACCGATTTCATCTAAGAAAACCGTGCCCCCATCAGCTTGCTCAAAAATCCCCTTATGGCCCTGTTCATGATTGAACGAGCCTGGCGCATGACCAAATAATTCCGTTTCTGCCACATCGTCTGGCATAGAGGCACAGCTTAGTACCAAGAAAGGAGAAGCCGCACGATGTGATCGGTTATGACACGCCCTGGCCAGCATCTCTTTACCTGTCCCAGTCTCCCCTTGAATCAATAAAGGCTGGTCAAGCATAGAAAGTTTTTTTGCTTGGCTTATCAGAGCCTTGTGCCGATTTGACACACCTACAAAATGCTCGAACCCCAAATTATTGTGCAGAGGTAGTGAGTCTTCTAGGGCGGATTTTTCTTGCGAAGAGCGAATGATCATAACGGTACTGGCTAGAATCGACTCATTCGATTCATCGGTAATATAGACCGGCATGATCTCCATGCTGTAGTCGAGGCCACTAATAACAATGTTTTCGCGTTGGCGAGTAATTTTACCTTCAGCCCATTTAGAAAAGTTAAAGCTCGGCAGTAGAGTGCTTATCTGGTGGCCAATCATTTCCTCTTCTTCACAACTAAACAAGCTCAATGCAGCATGGTTCGCCATGTCCACATTGCCCTTTAAATCAATCGCCAAAACTGGCTCAGGAAGGTTGTTCAATAGAGAAATGAGTTCCGTGTTATGCCTTTCCATAGGCATGAACTGAATCTTGCGTACGTCTCTTACTCCCGAAATTCGACGTATCTCGGCCATGAGTTCACTAAAAGTATCAAAATCAATATCAGGACAATTCAGGTAGATAATGCCTGTAATGTCGATTTCGATCCCTCGTAAATCAATATTTTTAGAAGCCAGAATATCGAGTAGCTCACGAGTGAGCCCTAATCTGTCTTCACATGTCACTTCTAAACGCACTGATTATATCCCTAGTCTGAGGTGTCAGGAAAAGTTGACAGTAGTTTCCCCTAAGCCTAGATCCTCGTCAAGCAAACCAACATCACCTGCTTCACATTCACACTATTTGATTGTTATGGCGGCGATTTTTTCAACGATCTGCTTTCTTATCGCCCCGAGTTTGACTCTCCTGTCTTGGTGCCACGGAGTTGGTCTCAGCAGCGCCATCGCTTTGATGCCCAATCTTGCTGTCAGTATACCAACGCCCAGCCCCTGACCTGCTCTGGCCGATACTTTCCCAGCAAGATCCATCGACATCAAATCCATACTGGCGTCAACCGCAAGTTCACTGGCACCTGCAGCCGCCATATTGATCAACGTCGCTTTGAACAGCTTCAACCTAGACCAGTATCCAAGCTCTACACCGTAAACATCGGCAAGACTGTCGATCATTTTGAAATTGCGCCATGCCACCAGCAACATGTCGGCAATAGCCAGTGGGCTTATTGCCACTAAGGCGGCTGATTCCGTTGCATGCTGAGTGACGATTTTGGTCGCTTTCTTATCTTGTTCACTCACCACCATCGCGTCATACATGTCGAGCACTTCGGCGTCGCTGTGTGAGGCATTCACACTGTGTGTCCAACGGTCATAACTTGGTGATACTGTCTTAATGCCACTTTGCTTCGCTATAGATTCACAAAACGCTTTACCTTGCCCAACACTGTTGGCTTCTATCAAGGCTTCACTCTGTTCTTGCACAGAAAAGTGATGACGTAACGTTTTAAGCTTCCACAGCTCCTTACCAATT
The DNA here is from genome assembly GCF_024449095.1 of Vibrio coralliilyticus. NCBI lineage: Bacteria > Pseudomonadati > Pseudomonadota > Gammaproteobacteria > Vibrionales > Vibrionaceae > Vibrio > Vibrio coralinecrosis. The sequence goes on along the minus strand of NZ_CP024627.1, from coordinate 1,275,172 downwards.
GCCCCGATCCCTAACGCTGCCAGTGTCGACATAAAGCCAGCCCAGCCAAGCGCTAGCCAATCTGCACTTTGAACAGACGTAATAATACTGTCGATGGCTTGCCAACCAACCAAACCAGAAAACGCCATAAGTAACCCGCTCGCTAACCATCGGCGCCCTGTTTTAGGTCGAATCACCTGTTCCAGCTTTTCTTCTGCCTCGCTTTGCGTTTCTTTTGAGTTGATTGCCGTTGGTATAAAGGTTTCTTGTTCTTCAAACTGCATTTGGGAGGTCAAGTCCGGGTCGCTGCCCATAGGCTCTTGCTCCAATGTTTGAGTGAAGACTTGTTTTTGCTTTAGCTTTGCATCTTGAGAATCGGTCATTTCAGCTTGTCTCCAATCAGGTATTCCAGCGCTTTATCAATACGAATATGGGGCAGAGGATCGTCTACCGAGCTAGGGAGTGGCCGGAAAGCGGTAAATTCGAACCCTTCATTTTGCCAGAAACTCTTCTGAGGCAGTTTTTTCGGAACTTCACCAGGAAAGATTGTCAGTGGTTGTTCATCAAGGGTTATGCCCTGAATTGCCGGCACCGATTCAGTACCACGATTGATGAAACCTGTTTTAGTTGCCTGAATAGACGCCATGGAGATACAACTCATTTCGATGTTCTCATAAGACGCCGTTTGCCAAGCGGGATGTACCATCTGCTGCAATAAAGAAACTAGATTTGGATGCTGCTCTGGCGTGACATGATCGGCCTTAGTCGCCGCGAACAATATCTTATCGATTCTCGGGGCAAATAATCTCTTTAACATATTGCTTCTGCCATAGCGGAAGCTGTGCATGATCTGCTCAATCGCATGGCGCATATCGTGGAAAGATTCGTAACCGGCGTTCAATGGTTGTAAGCAATCAACTAATACAATTTGACGGTCAAATGTCGAAAAGTGATGCTTGTAAAACGCTTTCACAACCTTTTGCTGATACTCCTGATACCGCGCTTTTAGCATGGCTAAATTAGAGTCTTTGCTGGCTTTGTCCTCTTGTTCGAAACGACAAGGAAAAAACTGCAGCACGGGGGCTCCTTCAAGCTCACCTGGCAAAACAAATCTTCCTGGTTGCACCCAGTGCAATCCCGCATTTTTGCAATCATGCAAATACTGGGTATAGCTTTGAGCGATCGCCTCAAGCTCTCTTTCGTTGACGTCATCTGCTAGGTTTAGTTGTTCAAGTTTAGCTAACCACTCTTGTGCCAACTCTCCACGCTGACCTTTTAGAGCCGCGAATTGCGTCTGTGACCACTCATGAAAACTCATATCCAATAAAGGGAGATCCAGTAACCATTCACCGGGATAGTCAATGATATCGATGTGCAGCGTTGATGTGCTGCCAAACAACTTTTTGGACTTTCTCGTCGGCTTGTATTTCACTGCAAGACGGATTTCACTCACATCGCGAGTCGGCTCGGGCCATTTTGGCGGCTGCGTGAACACATGCTCCATCGCTTCATCGTAGGCAAAACGTGGCACCATCATATTGGCTTGGGGTTCACGCTTCGCACCCACTAGGCGCTTATCGCGTGCTGAAACCAGTAAAGGAAGATTGTCGTGAGTGGAAGTGTGCAACAACTGATTCACCAAGGAGCTGATAAACGCCGTTTTCCCCGCACGAGATAAACCAGTCACCGCGACACGCACATGGGAATCAACGCTTCGATTAATAAAATCATTCACTTCCTGAGTAATGCTCTTCATTGACAGTCTCTTTGTTTTGAAAACATATCCATCCTAATCATTGTAATCTTAATGAAAGATGAATAAAAAACCTCTGATAATAATCAGAGGCTTAGTTATTTTCAGCGTAGATGGGAGGTACTTTTAGTCATCTTCTATCAACTTGTAGATCACGAATAAAGCTATTTCCAGTAAAACAAACAACGCGCAAGTAATGGTGACGTACTTCTGATCAAAGATGCTGATCCCATGCAGAATAAGATCGTAGCCGACAAATACACCGATCACTGCGGCAATAACCAGCTGTAGGATTTGAATAAATCGAGGCATGAATGCTCCTGAGGTTCTCCAACATAAAAAGCAGTATATAAAAAAAGGTGCATTATCTTCTGCACCTTTCATCAAATATTTGCTATGTAATTCAGCTATTTCTCATCAGCCTTAGGCTTGAGATTCCATTTCTTGGATTTTCACTTTCCAAGTATCCGGGCCGATTTGGTGTGCATTAGCACCATTCGAGTCAACCGCAACCGTGACAGGCATATCTTCGACTTCAAACTCGTAAATCGCTTCCATACCCAGGTCTTCAAATGCCACAACGCGTGCTTTTTTGATGGCTTTTGCAACAAGGTAAGCCGCACCACCAACTGCCATCAGATAAACCGCTTTGTGCTTTTTGATCGACTCAACCGTCGCTGGGCCACGCTCAGCTTTACCTATCATGCCCATAATGCCAGTTTCTTCCAGCATCATATCAGTGAACTTATCCATACGGGTGGACGTTGTTGGGCCAGCTGGCCCCACTGCCTCATCCCCCACGGCATCGACAGGACCGACGTAGTAGATAAACTTGCCTTTAAAATCGACGCCTTCTGGAAGGCCTTCACCATTTTGCAGCATAGTCTGAATACGCTTGTGCGCAGCATCACGGCCGGTCAGAATTTTTCCTGATAGTAGAACGGTTTCACCCGTTTTCCACTGCTCTACGTCTTGCTGAGTGACTTCGTCCAAGTTCACACGGCGTGTGTTTGCCCCCGCTTCCCAAGTGATATCCGGCCACTCTTCAAGTTTAGGTGGAGTGAGATCCGCAGGGCCTGAGCCATCGAGAGTAAAGTGTACGTGGCGTGTCGCCGCGCAGTTTGGAATCAAGCACACTGGCTTAGAAGCGGCGTGCGTTGGTGCTGTTTTGATCTTCACATCGACCACAGTTGTTAAACCGCCAAGGCCTTGTGCACCGATACCCAGTTTGTTGACACGATTGAAAATATCAAGACGTAACTCTTCTTCAGCATTTTCTGGACCACGTTCGATCAACTCTTGAATATCAATATGCTCCATCAGAGATTCTTTCGCCAATACCGCTGCTTTCTCGGCCGTCCCGCCAATACCTATACCCAACATTCCCGGTGGACACCAGCCTGCCCCCATGGTTGGCAGTGTTTTCTCAACCCATTCTGCAACGTCATCAGATGGGTTAAGCATCACCATCTTGGTTTTGTTCTCAGAGCCACCACCTTTTGCCGCAATCTGAATTTCAACTGTATTACCCGGAACCATATTGATATGAACAACCGCTGGCGTATTGTCCTTGGTATTGATTCGTTTACCTGCTGGGTCAAGCAGAACAGACGCACGTAGCGGGTTGTCTGGATTAGTATAGGCCTGACGAACGCCTTCATCGACCATCTGTTGCACCGTCATATCAGTAGAGTCCCACTGAACTGCCATACCGATATTCACAAAACAAGTGACGATTCCGGTGTCTTGACAGATAGGTCGATGACCTTCTGCCGACATTCGAGAGTTAATAAGAATCTGAGCAATAGCGTCTTTGGCCGCTTGGCTCTCTTCTTTGTGGTAGGCTTCTTCAAGGGCTTGAACAAAGTCTAGAGGGTGATAGTAAGAAATATACTGAAGTGCATCAGCGACACTGCTGATCACATCTTGCTTGCGAATTACCGTCATTGCATGCCTCGTTATAGTTATGCTTCCTTTAACACCGCCGTATAAACGCCAGTTTTATATTCTTGCTTGTCACCACAAGTTTAGAAGACTGACACTATCTTTTTATTATAAAACGTCACTGTAGCGGCGATAGTTGGCAATATGATACTCTTGGTTCTCCTCTCTTGCTATGCAGTGAACGATCTCTTTGTCACAAATTAAACAAATGAATAACAACACACCAAATTGCTTAGAAATCAAACCCATTAATTACCATGCTGAACTTTCAAAGCAGCTTTTCAGCCATATTGAGGACAAGCCATGGGCAATGTTGTTACGTTCTGCATCCGAAAACCACATTGACAGCCGATTCGACATTTTGGTCGCTGATCCGCTGGTGACACTTACCACCTGTAGTGACATCACAAAGATAGTGAATCCTGAAGGACAATTTGAGTCTGACCAAGACCCTTTTATGCTTTTAGAGCAACAGCAGAGTCAATGGCTACCAAGCCAAGAATACAAAGGTGAACTACCTTTCATTGGCGGTGCACTAGGGTACTTTGCCTATGATTTAGGCCGCCGAGTTGAAAAGCTGCCACAAATGGCGGAGCACGACCTCTCGACACCCGATATGGCCGTCGGCGTTTATGAATGGGCTGTAGTGATAGATCATAAAGATAAACAAGCATTCGTCGTTGGCGAAAATATCGAGCGCCATTACGATTGGCTTCTATCTCAATCATCTAAACAGTCGCCGCCATTTGCCCTCATCAGTCCTTGGCAGTCAAACATGACAAAACAAGGTTATCAAGCGCGCTTTGAACAAGTCCAAGAGTATTTGCGCTCAGGAGACTGCTATCAAATTAACCTCGCCCAGCGCTTTAAGGCAGAGTATTCAGGGAGCGAGTGGCAAGCATATCAAAAACTGGAAGCGTATAACAAAGGACCATTTTCGGCTTTCGTTCGCACTGAACACAGTGCAATTCTTAGCGTCTCACCAGAGCGTTTTTTGCAAGTCCATGATCGCCTCATCGAAACAAAGCCGATCAAAGGCACTCGGCCAAGGCATCAAGATGCTGAGTTGGATGCTGCTTCAGCACAAGAACTCGCACTAGCAGAGAAAGATCAAGCAGAAAACCTGATGATTGTCGACTTGCTGAGAAACGATGTAGGACGAGTGGCGAAACCGGGGTCTGTTCATGTACCAAAACTGTTTGATATTGAAAGCTTTCCCGCAGTGCATCATCTTGTCAGTACAATACGAGCAGAATTAGATACTCAGTATTCATCTGCGGACTTGCTTCGTGCCAGCTTTCCCGGTGGTTCAATCACTGGGGCCCCTAAAGTTCGGGCCATGGAAATTATTGAAGAGTTGGAACCTCATCGGCGCAGTGCCTACTGCGGGAGCATTGGCTACATCAGCCGACATGGAGCCATGGATACTAGTATTACCATTCGTACGCTCATTGCAGAAAACCATCAAATATACGTTTGGGCTGGCGGCGGCTTAGTCGCGGATAGTGGTTGCGATGCGGAGTATCAGGAAACGTTAGACAAACTTTGCCGTATTCTTCCGATATTGGAGAGTTAAGCCCATTTTTCCAACATAAGCTTGAGATCTTTGGCGGTATACGGTTTGGTGAGAATATCATCCATACCACATTGGATGCATTTCTCGCGCTCTTCCAACGTTGTCCCAGCCGTTAAAGCAATAATTGGCAATTTAAATTCTTGCTCGCGCAAGTAGCTGGTCGCTTCAAAGCCGTCCATTTCTGGCATACGACAATCCATAAAGATAAGGTCATAACGGCTTCCTAATGCCGCTTGAATCGCTTCCACACCATTGTTGGCAATGTCAGGCGTGATCGACCATTTTTTCAACATTTGATTGATGATGACTTGATTCATTCTGATATCATCCACTACCAAAATAGATAGGCTTTCAAGTGGCTTAGCGTTGGTATGACTTTCGGCTTTGTTGGGTATTGACTCTTGCTCTGCAACTTTGAGGGGAATAGACACCTTAAACTCGGTACCCACCCCTTTTTTACTAGTAAAGTTAATCTCACCTTCCATTAAATCAATCAGGTTTTTGCAAATAGCTAACCCTAAACCTGTCCCTTCAAAGTGGCGTTTTGCGGTTCTGTCGGCTTGAACAAATGGATCAAAAAGAATCGGCTGCGCAGCCTCAGGGATACCTATTCCGGTATCTTTGACCGATACTTTTAAGCTATTTTCAGACCACAGGACTTCGACAGTTACAGAACCTACTGAGGTAAATTTGATGGCATTACCAATAAGGTTAATCAGAATTTGGCAAATACGGTCAAAGTCACCAATAAGTAGAGCAGGCACTTCTGAGGAGGAGTGAATGGAAAATTGCACCCCTTTTTCTTTCGCCTTATTAACGAACACTCCCTGAAGCATTTCATTGAGATCAACCCAAGCAAACGTCGACGGAATAAGATCCATCATACCCGCGCTCATTTTGCTGAAATCAAGAATGTCGTTAATGATGTGCCTTAAAAAATCACCGGTATGCGAAAGGTTAGTCAACAAAGTGCGTTGCTCGTCATCCAGAGAAGTGTCGGACAGTAATTCAGCACTACCCAGTAATCCATTGAGCGGTGTTCTCAACTCATGATTGATCATCGCAACAAATTCTTTCGTTGATCTCTCTGATTCCTCAGCCCTCGCTCTGGCTTCCTGGTTACTAGTTAACATGATTTGTCGGCTGATGGCACTGCAAAGTAAGTCCGCAACCAGGCGCATCTGACTCACAATGAACTCAGCGTCTATATCGTGGTCTTTTGTCAGAACAGACAGTTCCCCAACCACTTGATGATCGACTTCTAAGGGCAGTGACACTCTTTCGTCTTCCCAATAAGCATAGGGTTTGATCGCATCGATATGCTCTCGTTGAACACAACCAAAATGACTGTCATGCACCGTTGACACAACATCTGGGACAATATACAGACCAGATTTGGTCAGCGCGGAGGAAGAGTCTAAGCGCTCAAGAAGACTCGAAAGCAAACCATCATCCAGTGTCCGGCTTAAAAAAGCACGACCAAAGTGAATTAATGTCTCGTTGATTTGCTCTTCAAAAGCCAGCTTGTGTAAGTCTTTATGCGTCTGCCTTTTTAACTGAGTAAGCACCAGTTTCAGGTGTTCATTGGCTTCATAAAGTTCAAGACTTTTCTGTTCCAATAACAGCTCTGCTTGCTTGCGCGCAGCAATCTCTCTGGCAAGTTTCCGCTCTAACGCAGACTGACTACTCATCTACATTTACCCTACGACCGTCACCTTGAACCTAACATCATTGCCACTTTTATTGTTGTTTTCCATGGCTATATTCAATGATTCATCAAAATGCTGGGCACATCCCTCAATTAAACCTAAGCAAACATGGGACATACATCGGGCGCTTTTGTAATCAAATACCATCTCAGTTTCCGTTTCCGAAATGAATTCAAAGCGTGGCGGGTTGGCGTCCTGATAAAGCTTTTTGACCTCAATATGAATATAATCTTCCACTAATCGGATAAATTGCAGCGAGTTTTTGCACCCCTGAAGACTACTTCGCTCGGGTAAAGATTGGTAAAGATTTTCAAAAACAGACTGACCAAATACGCGCTGTAATTCCTCCGCAGAAATACCTGTTTGCTTACTCAATTGAACAATCAATGCGACCAAAGCTTTATGGTCGTAACTGCCTACAGCCGTGTAAATTCCATCATCACCAACATCTGAAAGCAGTTGGTCAAGTGCATCAAGACCAAACTTCTCTTCGACTAAGTCCATAAATTCTGTGAAGATAATTCCTTTCATATATTGAGCTATCCTTGGTATATGATGGTCTTTCAAGCATGAATCATAAAGTTCAGTTTTTCAAATACACATACGGAGCTAACGTGTTGTCAGAACTCAATAAAAACCAATTAATTCAGAAGTTCCAGCTACAACAAACTGTCGACTACCACCATGAAGCGTTAAAGCGAGTTGCGCATATTAACCATGCCTCTTTACGTAAAGCCTCGGTACTTATAGGGTTTGTTGAAAGAGACGACGGCCTGAACATTATTTTCACTAAGCGAGCCAAACACTTAAAGCACCACCCTGGGCAAGTCAGCTTTCCAGGTGGAAAATATGAACACTGGGACAATTCACTAGCTGACACAGCATTGAGAGAGACTTATGAGGAAATCGGCATTGCACAGCATGAAATCTCCATTTTTGGCCAAATGCCAGAGCTCATCACCATTAGTAAGTTTACAGTGACACCATTTCTTGCTTTTGTGTCCCCCGATTACCAAGCAACTATAGACACCAACGAGGTCGATGAAGTGTTCGAAGTGCCAGCGGAGATTGTCCTTGATAAACGACACTTGCACAGTGAGCGTTTCCAATTCCGGAATCATTCACATCGTGTATTTGGCTTATCCTATGAAAAGCACTTTATTTGGGGTATGACTGCACAAATTATCCACGCGATGCAGAAGCATATCATGCACCAATATTAATAAATCTTAATATCGACCGACATTCACTCACATTAGTTAAACTATTCATCAATAAAGAAAACGTTTTCTTGCGACATACACAAAACATTATCGCAACAATATTAGTTTTTCTAATCTTAACAATTAGCATAAATCACCAGTAGCACATCATTTTCGTGAGCAAAAACCTGTTTTTGACATATCATATTATCACTCGTATCAATTCATGATTTAGATCTATTTTTCGTGCAAGATTTTTATGCAAAATTGCACCCGACTTATTTCCTGTTCCCAAAAATGAGTATCACAAAATGAATGTTACAAATTCGGCGGTTTCAGCCGCACAATCGTCTAGTAAGTTTACTTACAAGGACTTCACTTGGTGTCTATCACTTTTCGGTACTGCTGTAGGTGCTGGTGTACTATTCCTTCCAATCAAAGCAGGTGCTGGCGGCTTTTGGCCATTAGTTATCCTTGCTTTAATCGCCGCTCCAATGACTTGGTTCGCTCACAAATCTCTGGCTCGTTTCGTTCTTTCCGCGAAAAACCCTGAAGCAGATATCACTGATACAGTAGAAGAACACTTCGGTAAAGCTGGCGCAAACCTTATCACTTTTGCTTATTTCTTTGCTATTTACCCTATTGTTCTTATCTATGGTGTAGGTATTACAAACACAGTCGATTCTTTTCTCGTCAACCAAATGGGCATGGAGTCCATCCCTCGCTGGTTGCTGTCTGGTGCACTGATTGCAGCAATGACTGCAGGCGTTGTATTCGGTAAAGAACTAATGTTGAAAGCGACATCTGCGATGGTATACCCACTGGTATTCATCCTTCTTGCTCTGTCTTTCTACCTGATTCCTGACTGGAACAGCTCAATGGTTGAAGTCGCACCGGACTGGTCTGCAATGCCTTCTATCGTTTGGCTAGCCATCCCAATCATCGTTTTCTCTTTCAACCACAGCCCAATCATCTCTCAGTTCTCTAAAGAGCAACGTCGTGTATATGGTGAAAATGCTGTTCAGAAAACAGATGCTATCACCGGCGGCGCAGCTATGATGCTGATGGGTTTTGTTATGTTCTTCGTATTCTCTGTTGTACTGTCTCTATCTCCAGAGCAGCTAGCAATGGCGCAAGAGCAGAACATCTCTGTACTGTCTTACCTAGCAAACGTTCATGAGTCACCACTGATCTCTTACATGGGCCCACTTGTCGCATTCGCGGCAATTACATCTAGCTACTTTGGTCACTTCCTAGGAGCGCATGAAGGTCTTGTTGGCCTAGTTAAATCTCGCTCTGAAGCACCGAAGAGCAAGATTGAAAAAGCTTCTCTACTATTCATCGTTATCACCACTTGGATTGTGGCTATTGTTAACCCAAGCATCCTTGGCATGATCGAAACCATGGGCGCGCCAATGATTGCGGCCATCTTATTCTTAATGCCTGTATTCGCAATGCAGAAAGTCCCAGCAATGGAGAAGTACAAAACTTCTGCACCTGTACAGATTTTCACAACTATCTGTGGTCTTGCGGCAATTAGTTCTGTAATCTACGGAGCACTTTAATCACACTAGTGAATTAAGTGGTTAAACAAAAAATATAACGATAATAATAAGCCTCCCGCTCCCCCTTGGGAGGCTTTATTTTGAGGAAATCGATATGATTAGTGTTTTTGACATCTATAAAATCGGTGTTGGTCCTTCAAGTTCGCACACTGTAGGCCCAATGAAGGCGGGCAAAGAGTTTATTGATGATTTACGTTCAATGGGAAAATTGCGCGACATCACTAAAATCACCGTTGACGTTTATGGATCGCTATCACTGACAGGGAAAGGTCACCACACAGATATCGCTATCATCATGGGTCTTGCAGGCAATACTCCTGAGAAAGTCGATATCGACTCTATTCCGGGCTTTATCGCTCGTGTAGAGGAAACGGAGCGCCTACCTGTTGGCATGCACTGTCACACAGTATCGTTCCCGAAAGATGGCGGTATGAACTTCCATACTACTAACCTTGAGTTGCACGAAAATGGTATGCAAATCCACGCATGGATCGACGACGAAAAAGTGTACTCAAAAACCTATTATTCAATCGGTGGTGGCTTCATTGTTGACGAAGAGAACTTCGGCAAAGAAGAAGAAAACCCGATCAAAGCACCTTACGAATTCACCACGGCGGAAGAACTAGTAAACCAGTGTAAAGAAAACGGTCTTTCAATCAGCACTCTTGTGATGAAAAACCAAGCAGCTCTACACTCTGAAGAAGAATCTCGAACTTACTTCGCTAACATCTGGAAAACCATGCGTGAGTGTATGGATCGCGGTATGAACACAGAAGGCATTCTGCCTGGTCCACTGCGCGTGCCTCGTCGTGCTGCGGCTCTTCGTCAGCAGTTGATGACTTCTGAGAAAACGACGAACGACCCAATGGCTGTTGTAGACTGGGTCAACATGTTTGCTTTCGCCGTCAATGAAGAAAACGCAGCAGGTGGCCGTGTGGTTACGGCTCCAACGAACGGTGCGTGTGGCATTATCCCAGCGGTATTGGCTTACTATGACAAGTTTATCCAAACCGTCACTGAGAAAGATTACATCCGCTACTTCGCCGCTTCTGGCGCGATTGGTGGCCTTTACAAGCGTAACGCGTCAATTTCAGGTGCGGAAGTTGGCTGTCAGGGTGAAGTTGGCGTTGCTTGTTCTATGGCTGCAGCAGGTCTTGCTGAGCTTATGGGTGGTAGCCCTGAGCAAGTCTGTATGGCAGCTGAAATCGCGATGGAGCACAACCTAGGCCTCACATGTGACCCTGTCGCAGGTCAGGTGCAGGTTCCATGTATCGAGCGTAACGGTATTGCCGCAGTGAAATCGATCAATTCCTCTCGTATGGCTCTACGCCGTTCATCGGCTCCGACTGTGTCTCTGGATAAGGTTATCGAGACCATGCTAGAAACCGGTAAAGACATGAACGCAAAATACCGCGAAACGTCTCAGGGTGGTTTAGCCGTTAAAGTTATTTGCTAATTTGCCTCTTTATCCAATTTCAAAGCCCGGTATTTCACCGCAACGTAGTTCACTTAAGAGGAGCCGCGTAGCGATTAACAGGGTATCGGGTCTTTGATATTTTTACCGCCCTAGGCCGATTTGGCTTAGGGCGTTTGTCTATAAAGAGGATAGATAAATCTCCTCGAAGGCTCTTTAAGCGTTTCGGCGTGTTACCTAAAGACTCCGCTTTACTCATCATTTTGAGCTGGCTGGCTATAAATTGGCAAGCGTACTTAAAGCTGATTTCATTAGGTAAGCGTCCGTGTTCAACGGCAGCTTGACTAGCCTCTCGTCTCACCAAGTTATAACCAAGTAATAACCCCCACAGCTCTTGATAGACGAGTTCGACTGTTTTGCTTCTCAACACTAAAGCGTTGTGTTGCATTGAGCTCTTGATGTCACGATAACCTAATTCGATTTCCCATCTTTCATGATAAAGCTCTGCCACAGATTGAGCGTCATACAGCTCTCTAGGAAGCGAGGTAAACACCGTTTTGGATTTACCTTGAACCTCATAACTGACGGCTCTGACTGTCCATTTTTCTGGAAGACGAGGATTCTTTTTACGAGCTTGCGGTGAGACCTTCATCTCCACAAGCATGTCACTGCTTTCTTTATCATCCAGTAGAGTATATTTGACTCCTTTCCTTGCAGGGAGAAGCCAGTGTCTATTTATTCCACTGTTTTGCAGAGAAAGGAGTAAATCTGCACCATAAAAACCTTTATCCAGTAACGTCACTGAGTTGTCTGGTAGAGCGTTGATGAAAGGCATCGCTAGAGGAATTTCACCTCGGCGATACGGGCTTATCGCCGCATCAACGATGACATGAGAGCTAGTCACAACTCTCAATACTGGATGAGGTGTTTGTCTGTTGCTAGACGTATTTCCAGAGCCAAAATGTTCCCTCAATTCTGGTGTGTCAGCCGTTCTAAAAAGAGCGCCATCGACAGCAAAAACTTGTAAGCCTTGCCATGTATCATCAGGGTATCGCTCAAGTCCCCACGTTTTCCCACATTGCTTAAACAGCCATTCGGGTGCTGCTTTGCCTAAGCGTTGTCTTGCTTGGGTTAAGGCGCTCTTTGCCAATAGCTCTTCATCAGCCAAACCGTCAGCACAGACGTTCATTCTTCGAGCGACTTCGGCAATGGGTTCATTGCGGAAAAAAAGCCATACCCACAATCAGCCACAACACCATATCGCTCGGTAATCGGCGTCGACGGATAGTCGCTTTATCGGACAGTGAGGCTGCTTTAGCTACCCACGCATCGGGAATGTGTTCAGAAAAGGTGGTGAGTTGGGCAACATCAACAGGGTTTTCTTCAAGGAAATCGGCAAAGAAGTGTTGAATAGACATAAAAAATCGGAAACCTATAAACAGATTTCCGATTGTCTCTCATCATAAGGATCGGTCAACCGATCCTTATCTGATCTACATTGCGGTATTTCACCGGGCTTTTTCATTAAATAACCTGTGAGACCAGCAAGAAACTACCAAACAACAAAGAGAACATCAGCATTATAGCGCCTCCCTCAGCGGTGTATCGCGTCGTTGCGGTATTTGCCAATCTGACTTTATACACCATCGTCAGTGGCACAAATACAGCCAGAAACACCAAAATGATACCGGCGTAACTCAGTACCGCCAAAAACTTATCAGCGGCCAATAGTGCACCGACAAGAGGCAAGATAAACGTCATCACATATGTCACTACGCGATTTTGTCCGAACATATCGCGGTTTTGGTTAAACAGAGACATCGCCACACCAAAAAATGACGTCAAAAGTGCAAGCCCAGTGAATACAGATAATATCGTACCGATCCAAGGTGAGTGATATTCAAACGCAATAATAAGTTCTGAGACATTAGAAAACTCGCCTAACTGCTCTGGTTGTAAGTTACCCACAACCGCAAACAACCAGCACAAGTAACAGATCAAAGGAATCACAGAACCAATAATCACCATGTTTCGCAATTGCTGATCTGTCGCTTCATGGTTGTAGGAAACAAGAGAAGGAATAACAACCATAAAGCCAAAGCTGGTAAACAGAACCGCACTAGTCTTGATCAACGCAACTTGATCATGATTCATCACCTGCATCAGATTCGTTAGGCGAAAATCCGGTAGCAGGAGTATTAAACTTAAACTCAAGCTGGCAATCATAATGAAAAACAGCGTGCGATTGAGCTTGTCAATGACACCTGTACCGCAAGCGATAACCGCGCCAGCAATAAGCGTGAAGAGGATCTGAGTTTGGCTTGCAGAAAGCTCAATGCCAATCGCACGAGTCAGCTGACCGACAAGATCAGCAGCGCCAAGAATATAAGCCATTAATAGACAAATTAGCAGAGCGTATAGAAGCAAGTTTGTCACTAATTGCCCTACTTTTCCTAACGTTTGGCGAGCCACTGAGTTAAGACCAAGGCCACCGCCTGCCTTTAACGTCGCTTCAAGCAACAACAAAGCCGCATATGTGGTGCCGAAGCAAATAAAAACCATTAGTAAGGCTCCATACCACAAACCAAATTGTGCCAGAACCATAGGAATTGCGAGCATACCAGCACCGAGCGCGGTACCAGAAATAATCAGGGAACTACCAAGAAGTTTAGTATTCATATTTTCGTATCTATTTTGAAAGTGAAAAGATTGAGATGTGCGCGTGCCTAGCGCGAGGGCTAACAATCAAAAACAATACGAATAGCGAGCTTTAAAGAAGAAAACGCGTTGAAAAGAATGACGTAGAGAGGAAACATTGTTGAACGCTTGAGAGGCAAGAGAAAAGGTAACAGCAGTGTGTGGCGAACCTTCCGTAGGTTCGATGATCGGTGTGGTAATTTTGAAGATCATTTAGGTGTCCGATATTATGAGACAATCCCTTGAAACAAAAGCAGCAATCCTTCCGCTGCCTGCCCTTCAACATGAAGGGACTCGTCATCTTAATCATTGACAGCGGGATTGCAATGTCTTCAATAAAGAAATTTCGCTATTCACCTACTGGTACATTCATAGGCGAGTATTCATAGCGGATCTCATGACGATCAAAAAAGCGAAGCTTTGAGCTTCGCTTTTCACAATTTATATCGTCGCTTAATTGCCGGTGTAAATACAACCCGCAGTACAGGTTTCTTTGATTTCGACTTTGCTTAATAGTGGCAAAGTTGGTTTAAGTTTCTGCCAAATCCATTTCGCCAGCACTTCACTGGTCGGGTTTTCTAAACCTTCAATGTCATTGAGGTAATAGTGGTCAAGTTGATCATAGATAGGTTTAAACGCAGCTTTAATTTCTGCAAAGTCAACAACCCACCCAGTATGTGGATCGACTTCACCTTCTACGTAAAGACGAACTAAGAAAGAGTGGCCATGCAATCTGCCGCACTTATGGCCTTCCGGTACGTTAGGAAGATGGTGCGCCGCTTCAAACATAAACTCTTTGTATAATTCAGTTTTCATTTTGGATCTCGGGCATTACAAAAGACACGCAATACTAAGGAAATAGTATAGTAGTGACAAGGTTCACCCCGAGATTAATAGAATTATTTATAAGAGCCTAGTTCTTCGACCTTTGTAGCACGTCGAAAAAATGTCGTCGCGTCAAAGATTTGGTTACATCAGTTCCACATCACATTTACATAAACCACACATTGTGTATGGTCACAATAAATCTCTCTATCGATTGAGTGAATATGCATATAAGTCATTATATTTGACGTCTATTCCAATTCTAACAATTAAGCATTTGAAATGAGTTCAACCATTACTACCAAATTGCTGGCAACCCTCGTCACGGTTTTCTCTCTGGTACTAGCCTCCTCCACCGCGTATCAGTACTGGCAACAGAAAGAGCTAATGAATTCCGTACTTAGCGAGCAGTTACATGATAAAGCCAGTAACTACTTTGACAGCCTCAATATGATGATGCTAACAGGCACTATGGCGCAAAAAGAAACTCTACGACAAAAAGCTCTTGCTCAAGACGGCATTGAGCAAGTCAAAGTACTCCGTGCTGAGGCTGTCAGTAAACTTTATGGCCCAGGCCAGCCAAGTCAGGCACCTGAAGACGAGATTGACCAAAGAGCTCTAAAGGGTGAACTGGTCATTGAACCGATTTCTGCCAAGTGGGGTAAAGGTTTAGTTGTCGCCTTACCGATGAAGGCAAGCGAAAACTATCGCGGAACAAACTGTGTCTCTTGTCACATGGCACCAGAAGGAGAAGTGCTCGGCGCGATTCGATTAGAATACAACTTATCTCACGTCAATAGCATGATCAGTCAGCGAACCATTATCGCCGTGACCATTATGGCAACCTTCGGCTTTATCGGCTTTTTGTTGACCCTGTTCTTGATCCGTAAATTCATTGTTCGCCCGATTCAAAAGACATCGCGCTACATGCAGAGCGTGAGTGAAAGTAAAGATTTATCCAAACGAATTAAACACGAGAACAAAGATGAGATTGGCCAGCTCTCTGTAGCGATCAATTCGTTTATGGACACGGTAAGCCATAGCTTGGAAAAAGTTCAGGAAACCTCACACCACCTAAACAGTTCAGCGGCAGGGCTTACCGACGTCGCTCAAGTGACCGATCAAGCCGCACATAATCAGCAAAACGAGACATCAGACGTTCAAGCCAACATCGAACAAATGCAATCTCAGCAAGTTCAGGTAGAACAGGCTACCGATGATGCTTCCAACTTGATCAAACATACCACCAGCATTGCTGAGCAAAGCGCTGGACAAGCGCACAGCGCCAGTACTGAAATCAAGAGTCTGGTAACCGATATAGAGCAAGTAAAAGTCAATATTGTCGAGCTCAACGATCAGACGGCTGAAGTATCTACCATTTTAGAAGTGATAAAGGGTATTGCAGAGCAAACCAATCTACTGGCACTCAATGCCGCTATTGAAGCCGCTCGCGCAGGCGAACAGGGCCGTGGCTTCGCCGTGGTCGCGGATGAGGTCCGCCAACTTGCCAGCCGAACATCCGACGCGACTGGAAGCATCGAAAACATTATCTCGCAATTCCAGAAAGACAGCCAAACTTCTCTGGCTTCCGTTGATACTGTATGCGAGACCGCTCATGAACGCTCCAATGAGATTGAAGCGCTGTCTGTAGCAATGTCTGAAGTGGTAAGCGAAATGCAACAGGCACTCGCTCATGCGCAGAGTATTCAGCATCAAACCAGCAATACCACTCAGATTAGCCAACAAGTCCAACGTAAGGTCGAAATTATTACACAACACGCAGATAACACATCACAATCCGCTGCGAAAACACGTGATATCAGCATGAACCTAGAACAACTTTCTGAGCATTTGGAGTCTTTGATCAACCAGTTTACGCTTTCGCGGAAGAATTAAGTCGATTTGGACAATTTTTGCGCCACTATTCGCGAATAAAGGTTGAAGCATAATAATTGAAAGGTAATATGTTCCATTGAATAGATGAATTCAGTCCAACCCAATGTTTGCTCACTTTTTATTCGGTGAGTCCACAAAAAAACATTGGGTTGATTTTTTACTCAATGGAGAATATTTACAACATGACTTACGCGCCTGTATCAGACGTATTGAACGGTAAGCTAGCAGTTGACAGTGAAGTCACTGTCCGCGGCTGGATCCGTTCGCGTCGTGATTCCAAAGCTGGAATCTCTTTCCTTGCCATCTACGACGGCTCTTGTTTCGACCCGATTCAGGCCGTGGTCCCTAATAATCTAAATAATTACAACGATGAAGTCCTAAAGTTAACAACAGGCTGCTCTGTTGAAGTAACAGGCACTATCGTTGAATCTCCTGCGAAAGGTCAGGATTTTGAGCTTGCAGCGACAGATGTAAAAGTCGTTGGCTGGGTTGAAGATGCTGAGACTTACCCAATGGCGAAAACTCGCCACTCAATTGAATACCTACGTGAAGTAGCACACCTTCGTCCACGTACCAACGTTATTGGTGCAGTCGCACGTGTACGTAACTGTTTGTCTCAGGCAATTCACCGTTTCTACCACGAGCAAGGTTACTTCTGGGTTTCTGCGCCACTTATTACCGCTTCTGATGCAGAAGGTGCGGGTGAAATGTTCCGCGTATCGACGCTAGACATGGAAAACCTACCGCGCACAGAAGAAGGTAAAGTGGACTACAACGAAGACTTCTTCGGTAAAGAGACGTTCCTAACGGTATCTGGCCAGCTTAACGGCGAAGCTTACGCTTGTGCACTAAGCAAAGTTTACACGTTCGGCCCTACGTTCCGCGCAGAAAACTCAAACACCAGCCGCCATCTAGCGGAATTCTGGATGGTTGAACCTGAAGTTGCTTTCGCTGATCTTGAAGATATCGCGAAACTGTCGGAAGACATGCTGAAGTACGTATTTAAAGCAGTACTAGAAGAGCGTCGTGATGACCTTGAGTTCTTTGCACAACGCATCGACAAAGAAGCGATTACTCGCCTAGAGAAATTTGTTGAGTCTGATTTCGCTCAGGTTGATTACACTGATGCAATCCAGATTCTTCTAGACTCTGGCCGTGACTTCGAATTCCCAGTTGAATGGGGTATTGATATGTCTTCAGAGCACGAGCGTTATCTAGCGGAAGAACACTTCAAAGCACCGGTAATCGTTAAGAACTACCCGAAAGACATCAAAGCCTTCTACATGCGCCTAAACGAAGATGGCAAAACAGTAGCAGCAATGGATGTACTTGCACCGGGCATTGGTGAAATCATCGGCGGTTCTCAGCGTGAAGAGCGTCTGGACGTTCTAGACGCCCGCATGCGCGATATCGGTATCGACCCAGAGCATATGGATTGGTACCGTGACCTTCGTCGCTACGGTACAGTGCCTCACTCAGGTTTCGGTCTGGGCTTTGAGCGCTTGGTTTCTTACGTAACGGGTATGGGTAACGTACGTGATGTTATTCCATTCCCACGTACACCACGCTCAGCTAACTTCTAAACAAGAAGTGAATGACATAAATATCAAAAAAGCCTCCTTGGAGGCTTTTTAAATGAATAAACCTCCAATATGGAGGTTTATTTTTGCACTTAAGACTGTTCTGCTTTCGAGGCATATTTAATACCAAACAGGCAAAGTCCAAACATCACAAACGGAATGGCGGCTGCAGTGTATTCCGTCCACACCAAATCAGCAAAAGACTTAGCAAGAATCAGGTGACCAAAAATCAATAAGAATGCGCTGAATATCGCGATGGCAATCAGTCGAAATTCATGCTTATAGCGTTGTTTTTCCATACTTTCCTCGCTAACTGTTTATATTTCTGGTGTATTTCATCACAGACCTCGTCAGTCAGCGCAGTACAGTTGAAGCGAAAAATAGCCAAACAGTAGCTAATCAGTGATCACCTTAGCAATTCCAATAATGGTCTGTTCCAACTCACTTGTCATCGGATAGGATGCGTTCAAACGCACACAGTTCTGAAACTTTTCCCTTGAGCTGAATAGTCCGCCATAAGCAATGGTAATTCCTTGCTTTTGCAACCTTTGGTACAACTGGTAAGTATCGACGTCCTCATTCAATTCTAGCCAAACAAAGTAACCACCACTGGGCCGGCTGACCTTCGTTCCTTTGGGAAAATAACGCTCCACAACATTAATAAAAGCATGCTGTCTTGCTGCCAATTCCTTACGCAGTTTTCTTAGGTGATTATCTAAGCTTTCATACTGGAGATAATGCGCGATCCCCTCCTGAACAGGTACGCTACCGGATAACGTTGAAACCAGCTGTAGCTTTTGTAAACGCTCGTTGTACTGACCATTAACTACCCACCCGACCCGATAACCGGGGCATAAGGATTTGGATAAAGAGCCACAGAGCAGCACCCTATCTTCTTGGTCCCAGTATTTAAGCGGCATCGGTTTGTGAACACCAAAATAGAGTTCGGAATAGACGTCATCTTCGACGATGGCGAGCTGATGTTGGTTCGCCAACTCAATGACCTTTTGCCTGTTAGCGGACGATATGCTCGCTCCGGTCGGATTGTGGAAGTTTGGCATCAACCAGCACGCCGTCACCTTATGTTTTTTAAGCGCTCGCTCAAACTTCTCCAAACATAACCCAGTTTCAGGATGAACAGGGACTTCAATAGCTTTCAGGTTTAATCGCTCAATTGCCTGAATGGCGCCATAGAACGCTGGAGCTTCAACGATGACAGTATCACCTGGCTGTGTTACCACCTGTAGCCCTAGATTCAGTGCTTCCATTGCGCCTGAAGTAATGACGATATCTGTATGAGAAACTGTTATTCCTTGCTTGAGGTAACGCTGC
Source organism: Vibrio coralliilyticus (assembly GCF_024449095.1). Classification (NCBI taxonomy): domain Bacteria; kingdom Pseudomonadati; phylum Pseudomonadota; class Gammaproteobacteria; order Vibrionales; family Vibrionaceae; genus Vibrio; species Vibrio coralinecrosis. The sequence goes on along the minus strand of NZ_CP024627.1, from coordinate 1,255,700 downwards.
GCGATTTGACGACGCAGTGCCTCATTACCAGGCGGCATGTTATCAAACACACTGTTGAGCGGCATTTTGCGCCCCGCACTCGCCAGGTGACGATTCAGTGATTGAAGAGGAAATAATTGAGGGTCAGGAAAAGCCGAACCGAGAGCAATATCAGCTTTACTATTACTTTGTAAGAACTCATACAGCTTATCGTTAAATTCAGGTGCAACGACTTTGCTTTCTGGCTCAGGAGTTGGAACCCGTTCCATGATCGAGGTAACGAAATAACCTGACTGTGGTTTGGCGAGTAACCATCCTTGAGATTCAAGAAGTTGATACGCCTGAAGGACAGTTGAAGCGCTGACTGAGCAGTTACGACTGGTCATCCTGACTGAAGGAACTTTCTCTCCGGCTCGCCAGACACCATTCTCAATTTGTACCTTAAGCTGTTCAGCTAACTGTTGATAGCGATTCATACTTCCCTCACCTCTTCATTCAGGTGACAAAAGATAACACACATTTGATTCACACTGGCTTAAGCTAATTAAAACAAACTCGTTAATTTTTAACGCATTCCGTTTGTTGATGATAATCACATTAAATATTTACTTCTCTGTTACATTTAATCACGTATTAGTGATCAAACTAACCTTAACGTAAGGATTGATGATAATGAAGAAATACGATGAGTCGCATATCGAATATAAAGGTGAAAGCAACGGCGTTCATAGCTGGATAGCTCCACATGGTCAGCCGTACTATTGGCACCCAGATTGGCTACACATTGCCGAAGACGCAACAGGTTCACACCCCAAAAAAGATATTGATATTGAGCAAGGTGAAAAACCGACCCAAAAACACGCACTAAAAGCGATTATTTCGCATGTAAATGACTGGGCAGCGAAAAAGCTTAAATAATCGAAGCTAATAGCAAGTGCACTAAACAACAGCAGAGCCACATATCCGGACACGGTTATGTGGCTTTCTTCTGAGTAGCGAGATGGCATTGGATATCCCTAAATTGGTATTACCACTACTACTAAAGTTGCAAAAATCTATCTAAACTCGAAATGAAACGATACTATCGCGGGTCATTTATACAGGATAGATATGAAACTTAATCCAAACAGATTAATTTCAACGCAAAAATAAGGGCTAGAAGATGGTTAACTCAAACTACAACGCGCCTCTCACACTAAAGCTGTATGCTATTGCAGCGATGGTTTTCGGCACTTATGGAGGTCGAGTCTGTCCTTTTCTTGAAACACTGACAACAAAAGAGATTTTGTTTCATGTTGGAGTCACCTTTGGCTCACTATTCTTAATCCGACATTTTTTGCTCAACAACCACTCTCTCCTTGCCGAACAACGTCAAGCAAGGCTTGACGCCACTCTATTCTTCATGGGTAGTGTTCCTCTGGCCCTGTTCTATAACACTCAATACGACTTCGCTCTCGATAGCAACCTTAAAGTCTTGTTCGGTATGACTCTCTTCGGGTTCTTTACGGGTTTAATTCTCCAACTCATTTCTAAGATCAAACAGTTCGAGCACTTGAGTCAGGAAGAACAATATCAGTTCGAACTTAGTGGTGAACGTCAATCAATGGTCAAGCAAATGATCATGATGATCTGTATGTTACTCGTGACTCTTACCACTATGTTAACGATGGTTGCGGTGAAAGATATATTCTGGTTACAACACAACCCAGAACGTGTCCTAGATGGCAGTGGCACTATCAGTATCATTAAAGAGTTTATTTACCTGTCATTGGTTCTTGGCGCGTACGTCGTCACAATTCTTGTGCTTTGGACCAAATTAGTGCGCAAAGTTTTGCTCACTCAAGAGTGTTCATTGCTGGAAGTTACGCAAGGCAATATTGCCAAGCGCTTGCCTATTTTTGAGCATAATGAATTAGGTTCGATGGCCTCACTCACCAATAAAATGCTCGATAGCCTGCAGGCGAGTCAGGATGAAGTAAAGACGACGCGTGATGTCGCAATTGTATCCCTCTCCGCTCTTGCCGAATCACGGGATAATGAGACAGGCGCCCATATTCTGCGTACGCAAGAATACATCCGTGCGCTGGCCAATTATTTAAGTCAGTTTGATAAGTACAAAGCACTTCTTACTCCAAACTATATAGAATTGTTGTACAAATCGGCACCGTTACACGATGTGGGTAAAGTGGGTATTCCAGACAATATTTTGCTCAAGCCCGGTAAACTCACAGATGAAGAGTTTACCACCATGAAACGTCACCCAGAAATTGGGGCAAAAGCACTGTCGATTGCAGAAAAGCACTTAGGCAGCAACTCTTTCTTACGTCTTGCTAAAGAAATCGCACTTACCCACCATGAAAAGTGGGACGGCGCAGGCTACCCTAAAGGCTTGAAAGGTGATCAAATCCCACTCTCAGGCCGTTTGATGGCACTTGCCGATGTTTATGATGCTCTCATCTCTGAGCGCGTTTACAAGAAAGCCTTCAGCCACGAAAAAGCCAAATCAATAATCCTAGAAGGAAAAGGCAGTCACTTCGATCCTGAGTTAGTTGATGCGTTTCTCACCATAGAGCAAGAATTTGTCGATATTGCAGATAAATACCGTAGTTTAGAAGCGGAAGAGAATGCGATGGCTTTGGAAGAACTTCAAGCCAGTGCGTCCGCTTAAATTTCTTCCAGCGACTTCACATTGATTTACAAAGTTCAACCACTTTTGACCTGCTTTTTATTGGCAAAATGCAGGTTAGGCAATGAGCGCTAACAAAATGTGCTTATTTTATAATTTTCTTACTGGTTGATGTTGTCTCAGCGCGCGCAGATAAGGTATAAATAACCGAAATACTTATATCCTCCCTTCGATTAACATGGATGACAATTATGTTTGAAAAAGTAGTAGCTGCACCTGCCGATCCTATCCTTGGACTGACGGAAGAGTTTAAAAAAGACTCTCGCGCAGACAAAATTAACCTCGGCGTTGGTATCTACAAAAATGAACAAGGTGAAACACCTGTTCTTGCGACCGTAAAGAAAGCCGAAGCCGCCCTGATTGAAAGTGAAAAAACCAAATCATACTTGACCATCGAAGGGACTGCAGAGTATGGTCTAGCGGTACAAAAACTGCTATTTGGTGATGACTCGAACATTGTAACTAACAAGCTGGCAAAGACAGCACAGGCGCCGGGCGGTACAGGTGCTCTGCGTGTCGCAGGTGAATTCATCAAGCGTCAGCTTGGCAATGTAAAGATCTGGATCAGCAACCCTACTTGGGCCAACCACAACAGTGTATTCACTGCCGCTGGGATCGAAACTGCACAATACAGCTACTACAATGCTGAGACAAAAGATAAAGATTTCGCGGCAATGCTCGCTGACCTTGAAAAAGCGTCTGAAGGTGACATCGTCCTTCTTCACGGCTGCTGCCATAACCCAACAGGTATTGATCCTACAGTTGAAGAGTGGGAAACATTAGCGAAACTGGTCGCAGACAAAAAACTTCTGCCTCTATTCGATTTTGCTTATCAAGGTTTTGCTAAAGGCGTTGAAGAAGATGCCGCTGGTTTACGTGTCTTCACTAAGTACAACAAGGAGATCTTAGTTGCGAGTTCGTTCTCAAAAAACTTTGGTCTTTACAATGAGCGGGTTGGTGCGTTTACCTTAGTTGCAGAATCAGAGCAGACGGCAAATACAGCATTCTCTCAAGTGAAAGCCATCATTCGCTCTATCTACTCTAACCCACCAGCACACGGTAGCGCAGTTGTGACGCACATTCTTAACAATGCTGAACTGCGCAATGAGTGGGAAGCGGAAGTAAAAGAAATGCGTGACCGCATTCAAGACATGCGCGAGCTGTTTGTCACGACTCTAAAAGAGCAAGGCGTTGACGCTGACTTTAGCTTCATTGAGCGTCAAAATGGTATGTTCTCCTTCTCTGGCCTTTCCAAAGATCAAGTGGCTCGCCTTAAAGATGAGTTCGGAATCTACATCGTGGGTTCAGGCCGTATCAGCGTAGCCGGTATGACTCGTTCAAATATGCTGCCACTGTGTAAAGCCATTGCAGCGGTTTTGTAAGCCTATTCTCTAATAGAAAGAGCCATCTGGCTCTTTCTATTACTACTGCCCTAAAGTAAATATCGTAGACTCACGCCACCTTCGTTAGTCGTTGTCGAGCCGTTATTGCGATGAGTATAAAAACCTCCAAGCATTAGCTTAGGTGAGATTTGATAATCGCCACGCATATTAAAGATATCTTCATCCAAGATATCACTTCGCCTTACTCCTCCAGTGACTGACAGTTCCCAAAGTTTGCTCAATTCATATTTAAGGGTTATATCGCCACCCCACATGAATTTACTGTCACTCGAGATTTTCTCATCTGTAACGTCATTCGTTTGAGTTGACCATATAAAGCCAGCTTTAGCACCTGCGACCAAGTCCCATTTATCCTCTAGCGAATACCTGAACGCTGCACCGGGCAGTAATGTGTAACGCTCAGTAGTGGTATCTTTCGGATGGATAAACCTCGCTTCATAATCCAGTGTCGCGAGAAACTGATCATCAAGAAGCATATTGCCACCGACGGCCAAAGAGGTCACATTGCTGTTGACCCCTAAATTCTCATCCAACGAGCCTGCACTCAAGTCTGCGTACAGAAAGTTATAATTAAGGTCGTGGGCCGTGTTTTGTCCAAAAGCGGATAAAGATGTAACCAAGAATATAGGAGCAAGCAGATAAGGCAGTTTTACTTCCATGAATACCTCTCTTAATACAGACAAATAAAGCCAGTCTATGGGAAAGAACGCATCCTCTATAACGAGAGATGGGCATCGTTCTGGATTAGAAAGTATAGAACAAGTTAACGCAAGTTATTGAGAGATATATAGGATTCTCTGAAGAGAATAAGGCCCGATACAGGGCCTTAAAGTGTAATGAACAGTTCGTCCTGCTGATCGCTTTCGATAGAGGTATTTGAGCGAGTTTCGAGGCTTTCAATTTGTTCTTGCTCTAGCTCATAGGGCATAACCACCTTGAGCTCTTCAATACCTTCACTGCGAGCAATCTGCATCAGTATGAGAATATTGGCCTCATCACTACGACTTGCCGAGAGCGATTTCATCGCTTGGTCCCACAAGCGGTCTTCGGCTGAGATTGCTTCTTTGATTGAACTTTTCCAGGCAAGGCTGAAAATAGGGGCAAACGTACTCATCGCTTCTAGGAAAGTCCATTTTTTGCTGCACGATGCGCCAAGAAAAGAAGTATAGTCAAAAACAACACTAGTCTTGCCCTGATGTTCCATATCAACCTCCTCTGGTAGGCAACACAGTGTTCTCAATATCCTCTATCCTTAGTCATATAGCAATAGGATATAAAACAATCGTCTTTTATACCCATTTTTTCGAGAAAAAAGCTATATCAAAACCAACCCGATAACAAAAGATGTACAAAATCGAGACATACACAATCTGTTGCGTAATATTTTAGAGACCAAATTTATCCCTACGGTTTAGATAATTATTCCTCTATCGAATATCTACGATTCGGCTCGCTTTCTTGTATTGAACTCGCCAACCGGACCATCGCGGCAGTTCCCAACGTTTTGGGTCTCCCTTTCTCAATCCAGATTTATACACCACATACACCAGCTTCTTTTTCGGGTGATATTCAACACTTAGTTGTAAATCACCAATGAAAAGCTCAAATGGGTAAGTCACTGCAAAATCTTCATATTCCCAATAAGGTATTCCATCAAAAGGAAAATCGTCAGCGCTGAACATTTCTAGCTCCGAGGCATCTGTCAGTTCTAATGCTTCGAGTTGTTCTATAAACCAAGTATCAAAAGTGAGTGGTTCATGACATGCCTGAGAAAGCGTCTTATCTAGCGCTTGATAGAGTTTCCAATGTTCGATCTCCTGATGACGCTGTTTCGCAAAACCGGGCAGTAATTCCTCACGTTTTACCGCTTCAAGCAGCGGCTTAATCGCAAATTCTCCCTCAGCTTGCGTTTTCTTTGAAGCCACCTTACGTCCCGCGTAAATCAAATTGAGCTCGACATGAGGGATATCATCAACATTCACTACATCGCCTTCCACCCACTTTCCGACTCCAAGTGCTTCAAACAGTGCAAGATTGACTGGCATAGCTACGGTTACGAGGTTTAAAGTCTGCTTAACGCCTCGTCCTGGTAGGCTGTGAGTATCCAACACCAGCGCTGCATCGACATTACTGGGTAGCCGACTCGCTCGTCCTAGTATGACTTCCATATGTCCGTTGCCCAATGCCTCTTTGCGCTTTTCCCGTCTAACGAACAAAAGCTCAGGATGCAAAGCAGCGATGGCCTCTACCAATTCATGGTGTGCATAGCGAGATGCCACGCCAAGTTGCGGCAATTCGAACACCACTCGCATCTGTTCAGACAAAGCTTTGGCTTCTTTCAGAACATCCGATTCAACGTTCACTCCCGGTAGACGTTCACCTCGCAAAGTCCGAATCGCGACCTCAGCATCACAACCCAATGGCTCTTCTTTATCGAGTTGCTCTAACGCTTCTGTATTTGACGACAATCGATACAAAGCCGCGGGGGTAGCAAGAACCGACGTAAGATCCACCATAGCTTCCTGCAATTTTCGAGTTGGCATACGCGTCACCAGATCCGCATACAGAGCGTCTATAGGTAAAGGGTATATTCGTTGACCATGAGATGTAGCAAGGCCGGAATCGTCAATCGCCCCCATGTTTTTCAATATGGTCATCGCCTGCTCAAATGACTTGTCAGGCAGTGGTTCCAAGAAATTTAGATCCGTCAATGATTGACCACAACAGGCCGATGCCAGCATTGCTTCAGTCAATGTTTCACGATGAAGCTCTGGCGGTGTCACATCCGCTAAAGCGGCATGCTCACCATATAAACGAATACACACGCCATCCATAACTCGACCTGCGCGGCCACTGCGCTGCCTAGCGCTGGCTTTAGAAATATGCTTCAAGCTCAGCGTGGTCTTACCGTTTCTCTGTTCCGTACGGCGCTCTAAGCCGGAATCAATCACCGCCACGACATTAGGTATCGTCAGTGAGGTTTCCGCCACGTTGGTCGCAAGCACGATTTTCTTTAGGCTTTGTTGGTTTAAGGCAATTTCTCTTTGCTGTTCAGTAACTGAGGCATGCAGTGGAACCACAATCACATCATTTATGTGTGACAGCGCACCTTGACACTGAGCAATCTCTTTTCGTCCGGGCAAAAAAACCAGAATATCGCCATCAACATCGAGTAGAGCCTCCACCTCGGTTTTGACTTTTTGTTCCAAGTTTCGGCTATCGGGCAACTGACGAGAGTCACCCGCTCTATGGGCGACTGCAACTTCAAAATTACGTCCTTTGGCCTGCAATCTTTCAGCACCCACATAGCGGGCAAGTTTCTCACCTTCGATTGTCGCTGAAGTAATAACCAAACGGTGCTGGTCGAGTTTTCTTAGTAGAGCAACCATCAAATCGGTATCCCAACGACGCTCATGAAACTCATCAATAATAATCGTTTGATAGCCACTCAACCGATTTTCTGAATACCAACGCAGTGCAACTCCGGGGGTGACAAAGACGATTTGTGTCTCTTCATCACATCGGTTTTCAAGTTTGATTGAGTAACCAACTGATCGACCAAGTGGCTCCTTTTTTTGTTCCGCAAGAAACTGCGCTAGCGAGGTACAAGCGATACGTCTCGGTTCAATCACCAGCACTCTCCCCTTCTCTGCTGACCAAAGCGGTAATCGGGTTGATTTGCCCGAGCCAGTTTCGGCTTCTACTATCATATGGTGAGTAGAAAGCAGGTTCAGAAAGTCGGGTTTGAGAATATCTATAGGTAGGCTGGACATCGTTAGCATCGAGATCGTGGAAAAGGCGGAAAGTATATAACTAATCTGTGCCAGAATGCATGAATATTCGGTTTACAATATGGTCACTAATCCCTATCATTTTCTGGTTCCCGTTCCTTAAGACCCTACGACAAGGCAAGTGATGAATAACGATAAACGCCCTTTATATATCCCTTTCGCTGGTCCAGCGCTTCTTAGTACGCCTCTTCTCAATAAAGGCAGCGCATTCTCAGCAGAAGAAAGAGCTTCTTTCAATCTCGAAGGTTTGTTACCAGAAACAACTGAAACCATTCAGGAACAAGTGGAACGTGCTTACCAACAGTATCGCAACTTTGAAAGCGATATGGATAAACACATCTACCTACGTAACATTCAGGATACCAACGAAACTTTATTCTACCGCTTAGTGCAGAACCACGTTTCAGAAATGATGCCGATCATCTATACACCAACGGTAGGTGCGGCCTGTGAGAACTTTTCAAATATCTATCGTCGTGGTCGTGGTCTATTCGTCTCTTATGCAAACCGTGACCGCATTGATGATCTTCTTAACAACGCCTCAAACCATAACGTAAAAGTGATTGTTGTTACCGATGGTGAGCGTATTCTTGGCTTAGGTGATCAGGGCATCGGTGGTATGGGTATCCCTATCGGTAAACTTGCACTGTACACCGCCTGTGGTGGTATCAGCCCAGCTTACACACTACCTATTGTACTGGATGTTGGTACGAATAACCCTCAGCGTCTTGCTGACCCAATGTATATGGGCTGGCGTCATCCACGTATTACTGGCTCTGAATACGATGCATTCGTCGAAGAGTTTATTCAAGCGGTGCAGCGTCGCTGGCCAGATGCGTTGATTCAATTTGAAGATTTCGCACAGAAAAATGCAATGCCTTTGCTTGAACGTTACAAAGATCGCATCTGTTGTTTCAATGATGATATTCAAGGTACGGCTGCTGTCACTGTTGGCTCTCTACTGGCAGCTTGTCAGGCAGCGGGCACGCAGCTTTCTGAACAGCGCGTGACGTTCCTTGGTGCAGGCTCTGCGGGCTGTGGTATTGCAGAAGCTATCATCGCTCAAATGGTATCGGAAGGGATTTCTGACGAGCAAGCACGTTCACAAGTTTACATGGTAGATCGTTGGGGCCTACTACAGGAAGGAATGCCAAACCTACTTGATTTCCAACAGCGTCTGGTACAAAAGCACAGTAACACCGGCGACTGGGAAGCGGAAGGCAATGGCTACTCACTACTCGACGTTATGCGCAATGCCAAGCCTACCGTTCTGATTGGCGTTTCTGGTGCTCCAGGTTTGTTCAGTGAAGAAGTGATCAAAGAGATGCACAAACACTGTTCTCGCCCAATTGTATTCCCTCTGTCAAACCCAACCAGTCGAGTTGAAGCAACGCCTCATGACATTATTCGCTGGACTAACGGTGAGGCTCTCGTTGCCACTGGCAGCCCATTTGACCCAGTCGTACACGATGGTAAAACTTACCCAATTGCACAATGTAATAACAGCTACATCTTCCCGGGTATCGGCTTAGGCGTACTTGCTGTACAAGCAAAACGTGTTACTGACGAAATGCTCATGGAATCCAGCCGTGCTCTCGCTACGTGTTCTCCGCTGGCGATTAATGGTCAGGGTGCGCTGCTGCCTCCTCTCGAAGCTATCCACTCAGTGTCGAAGAAGATTGCTTTCGCAGTAGCAAAGAAAGCGATTGCACAGGGCGTAGCGCTTGAAATTACTGACGAGGCACTAGAAGAAGCGATTGAAAATCACTTCTGGCAACCGGTTTACCGTCGTTACAAGCGTACTTCATTCTAATTACTATATTGACTCAGCCCCTACTAATAGGGGCTTTTTTGTTTATGATGATTTTTGAATTCCTTTCCCCTGCGGGAAAATATCTCTTACCTTATCTAACTGAAATTTCAACAGCGCTGATCGCTTGTTTTCTTGTGATGGCTGGTGGCGAAGTCAACACTTTGCTCAGAAGAACGCTGCGAAACCACAACTTTGTACTCAGAACCGTCGTATTTGTCTTGATTAACGCCTTTGGTTACGGCTTAATCATTGTTAAAGCCACCCCTTACCTCGCTCGGACATTACGTGATATGGACGCTGGCATCATGTTTTCTATTGTTATTGTCAGCTTTATATTAATTGGTTCATGGGCACAACGGAATCGACAAATTTAGTGCGAAGACTCTTTCACAGACCAAAACCCTCTGATCATTATTTAGCCTACGCGCTAAAGGGGCTTCGCTGTATCCCTCTCTTGCTGATCTGCGCGGCTATCTCTCTCTTTTTGATAGACCGTTGGGTCTCCTATCAGACCAAAGATCAGCTCTATACTAGTTCAGAGCAAGTCGGTAATTTTGATGTCGCCGTCGTCTTGGGCACCAGTAAGTATCTTGGAAAAATCCTTAACGATTACTATACCAATCGCATTAGTGCAGCGATCGAGCTATACCAAAGTGAGAAAGTCGATAACTTCCTGTTAAGCGGCGACAATGCCCACCGGTCTTATAATGAACCTTGGACAATGAAGCGTGATTTGCTCAAAGCGGAAGTGCCTGAGAATCATATATACCTAGATTACGCAGGCTTTCGCACTCTTGACTCTGTGGTTCGAGCAAAGGAAATTTTTGATACCGATAATTTTTTGATCATCACTCAGAAGTTTCATTGCGAGCGAGCGCTATTTATTGCCAACTTCCATAATATCAATGCCAAATGTTTTGCGGTTCCCGGCCCTTCGTCACATTCTGGTTATCAAATCCGATTACGAGAAGTGTTTGCCAGAGCCAAAGCCGTATTGGATCTTTACATCACACGAGCCAAGCCCAAATTCTTGGGGCCAAAAGAACCAATTCACCCCAACGAAGCAGAGCCACTAAATATTGAAGATAGCGTAGTTGAAGACACCGAATAGCCTATCGAAACGGGCTGACTTCACCCCCAGCTACATCGTTTATCTTCATAAAGCCACATCAGCCAAGTAGCAATATGGTCGATAACGATTCTCTGCTACACTAACCGCTGAGTTAAACAGCTCAAATACAACATTTACCCATATAAGAGCTGTCAATATAAAATGAGTAATGTCATGTCTTTAATCGCAAAAGGTACGCTAAGTAAGATGCGTGCTTCGTTAGATGGTGAAGTACACTATCATCTTCCAGTCGGTGATGAACTCGTCGACCTTCAGCCTTTCATAGGCCAGAAAATAACTCTAAACCATACCGGTAACATCTTTTGTTGCTCTTGTGGTAAGAAAACCAAAAAAAGCTACTCACAGGGCCACTGTTTCGTGTGCATGAAAAAGCTCGCGAGCTGCGATATGTGCATTATGAAACCGGAAACGTGTCACTATGATCAAGGCACATGTCGCGAGCCGCAATGGGGCGAAGATAACTGCATGGTTGACCATTTCGTCTATCTTTCGAATACATCAAGCCTCAAAGTCGGAATTACTCGCCATACACAGATCCCGACACGTTGGATTGATCAAGGAGCCACACAAGGCCTTCCAATATTCAAAGTGAAAACTCGCCATATCTCAGGCCTGATTGAAATTGAGTTAGCAAAACACATTGCAGATAAAACCAATTGGCGGACTTTGCTCAAAGAAGATGGCGAACCAATGCCACTTGAAGAGAAGTTTACAGAGCTATTGCCGTTGGTTGAGGACAAAATCACTGAGATAAAACATCAGTTCGGTGATGATGCAATTGAGATACTCAACGCTGATATCACGTCCATCAGCTACCCAGTTTTGCAGCACCCGACAAAAATCACATCGCATAACTTTGATAAGAACCCTGAAGTGGCAGGCACTTTACAGGGTATTAAAGGTCAATATATGATTTTTGATACTGGTGTGATTAATATCCGCAAGTTCACGTCTTACGAAGTTGAAGTCAGCGTATAACACCTGGCTTATTAACTCCTATTAAAAAAGCCCTTTCATTAAAGATGAAAGGGCTTTTTGTAACAAGGCGACTTATTGGTCTAGCGGGCTAAGTATGTATTTGTAATGCTCTGCACCTTGACCAAATGACTCTATAGCACGAACTCGCACGTCATCTAACGTAATCGTTTTTGCTACCTCTCTTGATTGAGTGAAGGCTTCTTCACCAAAATCATTCACCAAAGTTAAAGCACGGAACCAAGCAACGTCTGAGGGGTAGTTAATCGTGTCTTCAAGGTACACATCCAACTGCTCCTTCGCAATCGCTAGCTCCTCTTGGCTCACAGAAGTGATCAGATTCTGAATGACCTTATCAATGGCTTGTTCTACCTTAGGTAGATCTTCTGCTGCAACTTGAGCTTCAATCGTCCAATCCGTTGCCGGCTCATTATTGTCAGTAGAAAAGTAACTGTCGGGGGCATAATCTAAGCTCAGCTCTTCACGTACGTAAGCATCTAGACGTCTGGCTAAAATACGCTGAACAACCTTATCTACCAACGTAAGTTTTGCATCTTGAGCCCTTGCGGATTGATTAATAGAGCGCAGTCTGTAACGGCTATTTTGCTCATTATTGATCGCTAGGTTAATTTTGCTATCGGGGCGAGCATTATAACGCACTTGATAAGGCGGCATCTTCGCAGCTTCCAGAGGAATTGTCGAAATATAGTTCTTCACACCATAAGCAATCTGCGAAGATTCAACCCCAGCCACAATCACCAGCTTACTATTGCGAGCCTTTCTAAATAGCTCGTCATAAGCTTGTTGCACTTGATCGACCGTCACGCTTTCAAAATCATGAGCATAAGTAGGAAAATACACACTTTGAGCAGCAAAGGTATTCGTTTCAATCGCGTCATACCATTGACCGAGCGGAGATCTGAGATAAGACATGAGTTCATCCGCATACTCCTGCTTTAACACTTCGATCTGCTGTTCACTAAACTTAGGGTATGCCATCACGTTATAAAGAAGTTTGAGTACCTCATTAACTTGGTCTTTAGGAGCACTGATTTCAAAACCATGTTCAGTGCCATTAATGTAACTCTGAACATCAATATCATTTTTGCGGATATACGCTTTGAGCTGAGTACCATTAAACTGAGCAACACCACTCTTTATGAGGGTTGCCAAGAGTAATTGAGATGCTGGTACAAGCTCTCGCTCCAGAACGGCTTTCCCACCCGAAGACATATAAACAATATGAGCAAAATCAGTGTCGTTATCGGGGTCAAATAGTACGTCAATACCATTATCCAAGGACCAAGTCACTTCTCCATTGTTTTGTTCTATGGCATTAGGTAGAGGCTTTTCTGACTCCACTTCAACCAATCCATTCATATCCGTACTTATGTGATTACTGGCCACACCAGGCATTCCATACATGCTTTTCCACTCAGGCAGACTTTGCTTCACTTGCTCAATCGATTCCACGGGGTCAGTACCGACGAACATATCATATGAAGAAGATAGCATATTTCGTACATGTTGATTGATGTAGTCAATATCCGCTAAACGCAGCAGTTGATCGAGACTGCGCTTGTAATCGGCTAATGACTGAGAAGGTTCTCCCTCCGCCAATTGGCTTGTTCTGTCTTCAGCGAAGTCTTCGCTTCCACGCCGAAACCACTCATCGTCCGCGTGTTCACGACGACTTCTATATTCAGCCATAACTACCTTCAATTCTTCTTGGCTAACACCATGATCCCTGAGCGACGCCAAAGTTTCAAAAAACAAAGGCTGAACGGCATTTCGATCTTGAGGGGAGAATGAGATAGACGCATCGTATACGCGCTCTTGCACACTCGTATAAATACTAGAATCCCAACCGCGTAAAGGTAAAGCATGTTCGGTGTATACTGCATCTAATCGATGTGATATCAAGCGAGCAACAATTTTGTCTTTCCAATACTCGATAAGATCATTTCTTGTGAGAAGCAAATTTTCCCCCAGATAGAAAGTCATCCCTACCACCGATGGCTCATCAATACTAACTTGAGTAACAAAGTCACCTCTGTTGATCGCAGCTTTTGCTCGAACAGGTGGTGGTAAGTCATTCGTTGGCTGCCAATCTGCAAACATTTTTTGGATTAACCCTTTCGCATCTTCACGCTTAATATCTCCGACAATGATTAATTCACTGGATTGTGGCTGATACCAAGTGTCATAAAACGCTTTCAGTGATTGAGAAGTTGCGCTTTGGATAGTCTCTGGTGTACCAATCGCGTCCTTTCCCTCATAAGGTGTCCCTTTCACGCTGTTTTCATACGCCTTGTCGTAGAAAGACAAATGCTCAGGCACCCCTCGGCGATATTCTGCCAGAACGACTCCTTTCTCGCGCTCAACCTCCTCAGGGGCGAATGTCACACGATTTGCAACGTCTCTTAGCCAAAGTATTGCTTTGTCGAGTTCATCTTGGTTCGGTAAACTTAGTGTGTAGACTGTTTCCTCGTACGAAGTATAAGCGTTAACATCGTGACCGCTTGCTCCCGTCTTCTCCATCAGTTCAATGACTTCATTTGGCGTAAAATTTTCACTACCATTAAATGCCATATGCTCGACAAAGTGGGCATACCCGAGTTGGTCAGGTGTTTCTTCCAATGAGCCAACATGGACAAATAACCGAAGAGATATTGCTTCTGTATCAATTGGGTAAATATGGTATCTGAACCCGTTGTCTAACTGACCTGACGTCCAGTTAGTATCTTGCTGAATAGGTATATTCGTACTTTGCTGAGCACAACCGGCTAACAGCAAGACAAACATAATTAAGACTTTCTTCATAATCGATATGCTTCTGTTTTATATTCAGCCGAAATATAACTGTTAATACATCAATGTCGATAGTCTATTTAATAAGAATTAGTCCTTCACGATCAAAAAAGACCCTCAATGAGGGCCTTATTTATAGCTTAAACACAGAAAAAGTCTTTCGCTATTCATTGTCCTAAGATAAGTTTCAGCTCATCAAACAATACATCGACTTCTTCTAATGTGTTGTAGTGCATAAAACCAATTCGAACCACACCACCTGATTGTTCAAGATCGAGCTGACGGGCCAAGCCAAGCGCATAAAAATGTCCGTTCCAAACACAGATATTACGCTGACCCAGCTTCTGAGCAATCTCCTCAGGGGAATGGCCATCAAAAGTCAGTGCGAAAGTTGGCGTTCTCAACTCACTGTTGGCTTCATTGCGTCCCCACAACCTCACTCCTTTTAGCTCTGCTAAACGTGTAAGGAAACGTTCACTGATCGCGGACTCGTGTTGATTAAACTGTTGGAAAGAGTCGACTAACCGGCGGCGAAGATCATCACCATCCTTACCCCATTGAGCCAGATACTTGACAGCGGCAATGACCCCCGCAAGACCTTCAAAGTTCTGAGTGCCCGTCTCAAATCGACCCGGACCTGTATTGGTGGCAGGCTCGACTTTGTATGGCTGTAAAGACTGTAACCACTTAGGCGCGATATATGCAATCCCAACATGGGGGCCAAAGAATTTATACGCAGAGCAAGCCAAGAAATCACAACCTAGCTGTTGTACGTCAACCAAGTGGTGCGGAGCGTAATGTACAGCATCGACATATACCATAGCTCCCACACTGTGTGCGGCTTCAACTACACGTTTCACGTCCACAATTGAGCCTGTGGTATTAGATGCGTAAGTCAGCGCGACAAGTTTAGTCTTAGGAGTGATCAGCGATAGCAAATGCTCTAAGTCTAGTGAACAATCTTGCTCATTCACTCGAGCCTGATAGACTTTCACTTGCTTATCATCCGCCGCTTGCTGCCAACTCGACACGTTGGAGTAGTGATCGAGAGAGGTAACGATGACTTCATCTCCTGCTCGCCAACCGCGACTAATTGCCCGGCTAAGCTGGAACGTCAAAGAGGTCATGTTGGCACCAAAGACGATGTTATCGCTCGATTCTGCATTGAGTAACGCTTGTGCAGATTCTCTCGCTTGTTTCATCAAGTCAGTGGTATGGGCACTGGAAAAATAGTGACCACCAAGATTCGAATTAAAAAAGCCCAGATACGCGGTCATCGCCTCTAGCACACTATTTGGCACCTGTGATCCACCCGGGCCATCAAGAAACATCACCGGCAGGTCATTGTGACTTTGCTGTAAGGCGCGAAACTGCGCGCGTACCAAGTTAGGAGTGAAGTTCATTCACGGCTTCCTTCGCGGTTAGTACAAATACGTCCATATACCCTTCTTCACCCTCAATCACAGAGCGAATTGGCGTTGCGTTATGCCACAATTTATTGTCGGCCAACATGGCAACTTCACCGTTTTGAAGCACTTTGCGGAAAAAAGGTGCTTCGTTGAAACTGCTGTATAGCATCACATCGCCACCTTCGATGTTATGGCGACCCATTCCGACAAGTGCAATATGGTCGAAGCCATCTTGATGCACGCCTTCAGGAGCTACCTGCGTCTCATCAAAAATGGCAGAGATGCGCATTTGGTGAATTTCAATTTCCTGACCATCTATCAACTTATTAGCATCGACAAACAGCTGACAGATCTCGCGCATCCCTTCACTTTGAAGGGTCGTCGCTTCAATAGGCTCAAATTGACGCACGACATTGCCTTGAAACCGGTTGATATCATCGGTTTGCATGAACTCATTTTTCTGAAGATCAATAACCTGACCATCTTTAAACTGGATGACTGAGTAACGACGCAAACGGTATTGACCGTCTGCATGCTCGGTATTAGGTAGTTTGGTAAAAGACGGCGCCAACTGTGCAAACGCAGAGTCACTTAACTGAGTGAGCTGCAAAGTTGTTTCGCGGTTATGTAACATCATCATCTCCTTAATGAATGTTCATATGGGAATCTTTGGTTAACATCTTGTTCACAACTATTATTTGCGCATTTATATTGCAAGTTCAACAAATATCAGCAGTTAAAACCAACAAAAATTATAATTTGGAATGTAACACCAATAATAAAAGCAATTACAGTTAAATAAACCATTTTGAGAGTTTAACGAGTCAAAAATTCAGATGACTTATCTGTTAACAGCGATATAAATCTTTCAGCTCAATTAGTTAAGGTGCTCTTTTGTCGTTACAAGCGTCATCGTTTGCGTTCTAATCTATAACCATTTATTACATTTCGACGACTTGCTAACGCTTTCAATACCCCAAACTATTCCATACAATCGAATGAAATTGATAAGCGTCACCGCTAATGGAGCACAAATGAGCGACGTAAAACACAGTAAGTTACTTATCCTTGGTTCTGGTCCTGCGGGCTACACTGCTGCAGTATACGCTGCGCGCGCAAATCTAAACCCAGTATTGGTGACTGGTATGCAACAAGGTGGTCAGTTAACGACAACAACCGAAGTTGAAAACTGGCCGGGTGATCCTGAAGGCTTGACTGGGCCAGCTCTCATGGAACGTATGAAAGAACATGCCGAGCATTTTGAAACCGAGATCGTTTTTGATCATATCAACCAAGTCGACTTCAGCCAGCGCCCTTTTCGTCTGAAAGGCGACAGTGGTGAATATACATGTGATGCTTTGATTATCTCGACTGGTGCCTCAGCGAAGTACCTTGGCCTTGAATCCGAGGAAGCGTTCAAAGGGCGTGGCGTATCAGCATGTGCAACCTGTGATGGTTTCTTCTACCGTAATCAAAAAGTCGCGGTGGTTGGCGGCGGCAACACGGCTGTTGAAGAAGCGCTTTACCTCTCTAACATTGCTTCAGAAGTACATCTGATTCACCGTCGTGACAGCTTCCGTGCTGAAAAGATTTTGGTTAAACGCTTGATGGACAAAGTCGAAAGCGGCAACATCATTCTCCATACGGATCGCACTTTGGAAGAAATCACTGGCGACGACATGGGTGTGACGGGCGTTCGCATTAAAGACACCAAGTCAGACTCTATCGAAGAATTGGAAGTGATGGGTGCTTTCATCGCAATTGGCCATCAACCCAATACAGGCATTTTTGAAGGTCAGTTGGAGATGAAAGATGGCTATATTCTTGTCCAATCTGGCCTTGACGGTAATGCGACACAAACCAGCGTCCCAGGCGTCTTTGCTGCGGGTGATGTCATGGATCACAACTATCGCCAAGCAATCACTTCAGCCGGAACCGGTTGTATGGCAGCCCTTGATGCTGAACGTTTTCTGGATGCTCTAGCAGACCGTAAATAATATTTTTCATTTTTGACTCAAATCCTTAAAGCCTCGTGGTATTCCCACGAGGCTTTCTTTTGTATAATCGCGAACCTCAACTCGCATAATAATTATCATTAAGCCTTCACGATGGACAAAAAGAAACAGCGCAGCTTGAATAAATGGCTCAAGCAGCAAAGTAAGTTAGCAAAACGCTGGCTGATGATTGCTGTTGGCCTCGGCGTACTTTCAAGCGTATTTTTGTTAGCTCAAGCAGCCTTGCTCGCCACCATTCTGCATCAATTGATCATAGAACAGGTCGACAAATATCAACTTGTGCCTTATTTCATTGGCTTAGCCGCCGTCATTGGTGTTCGAGCGCTGTGTTCATGGGGCCGAGAGATCGCAGGTTATCGCTGCGGCGCGCAAATTCGTGTTTATATACGTCAGCTTATTCTCGACAAGCTAAGAGAGTTAGGCCCAGCTTATATCAAAGGTAAACCTGCTGGTTCGTGGGCAACATTGTTGCTTGAACAAGTAGAAGATATGCATGATTTCTTCGCGCGTTATCTGCCTCAAATGTCTCTCTCTGTGCTTGTTCCCTGCGTGATACTTATTGTCGTCTTCCCAGTGAACTGGGCAGCCGGTCTTATCTTCCTGCTCACTGCTCCATTAGTGCCAATGTTTATGGCCCTAGTCGGTATGAAAGCCGCCGACGCCAACCGCAAGAACTTCAAAGCATTACAGCGTTTATCTGGTCACTTTTATGACCGCTTACAGTCGATGACAACGATCCGTCTTTTTGACCGAACCAAAGCAGAAACGGAAGTCATGCGTGGGGCTTCTGAAGTATTCCGAACTCGTACAATGGATGTCCTGAAAATTGCATTTCTGTCTTCCGCCGTTCTGGAATTTTTTACCTCTATTTCCATTGCACTGACCGCCGTTTACTTCGGTTTCGCCTTTATCGGTGAACTTAACTTTGGCGACTATGGTGCAGGGGTAACCTTGATGGCCGGCCTGTTTATTCTGGTGCTGGCTCCTGAGTTTTATCAACCACTGCGTGATTTAGGTACTTTCTATCACGCTAAGCAACAAGCGGTTGGAGCTGCTGAAAGCATTGTTGAGTTCCTTGATACTGATGTCAGTGCCGTTCGTTCAGGTGACAAAACGCTCAGCGCGAATGACGCTATTTCCATCCAAGCAAAAGATTTAGAGGTGTTCTCACCAGAAGGCATTAAATTGCTTGGTCCTGTGAGTTTTGAACTCTCGACGGCTCAAACGACAGCTTTAGTTGGCCCAAGTGGCGCCGGCAAAACCAGCTTAATCAATGCGATACTCGGATTTCTCCCATATCAGGGATCACTCATCATCAATGGCATTGAGAGAACAGAGCTGAATCTCGAAAACTGGCGAGAAAAAATCAGCTGGGTTGGCCAAAACCCGTTGCTATTGCATGGCTCTATCCGTGACAACATCACGTTGGGCAAGGACAACGTATCGGATGACGCTATTCAAACTGCATTACAAGAGTCTTTCTCCGCAGAATTTGTTGAGCAACACGGCCTCGATTACGCCGTATCCGACCGCTCTGGCGGCCTTTCCGTTGGGCAAGCTCAACGATTAGCACTCGCAAGAGCGATGGTACAGGACGGAAAATTCTGGCTTCTGGATGAACCAACCGCTAGCTTGGATGCACGTAGTGAGCGCTTAGTCATGCAGGGTTTAGCTGGTCAGATCGAAGGTAAAACAACGCTGATGGTCACCCACCAGCTTAGCCCTTTACAGAACGTTGCACAGATTCTGGTCATGGAAAACGGTGCGATTATTCAAAGTGGTCACTACAACGAACTCTCCAGCCAAGAGGGGTTATTCCAAAATATGCTTCAGGCGAATAATACTCTAAACCAAGCCAATAAGGGGAATCTCGATGCGTGATTTAGTTCCCTATCTAAAACTGTATAAAAAGCACTGGTTCGGCCTATCTCTGGGAATGCTGTTGGCCC
Source organism: Vibrio coralliilyticus (assembly GCF_024449095.1). Lineage (NCBI taxonomy): Bacteria > Pseudomonadati > Pseudomonadota > Gammaproteobacteria > Vibrionales > Vibrionaceae > Vibrio > Vibrio coralinecrosis. The sequence goes on along the minus strand of NZ_CP024627.1, from coordinate 1,235,737 downwards.
TCCTGACTCTATTTGCCTCTATTGGCTTACTGACTTTGTCCGGTTGGTTCTTATCTGCAGCCGCAGTGGCCGGGTTAACTATCGCCCGAGAAACCTTCAACTACATGCTGCCAGGGGCTTTTGTCCGCGGCTTTGCCATGGGACGCACCGCTGGTCGATGGGGTGAGCGCGTTGTTAGCCATAACGCTACCTTCAAGCTACTGACCGATCTGCGTATTTTCTTCTTCTCCAAACTCGCACCATTAATTCCGGGTCGAGTATCAAACCTGCGTGATGCCGACTTACTCAACCGCCTAGTTGCCGACATCGACGCGATGGACCACGTCTATCTTCGCCTTGTCAGCCCTATGGTCGTCGGCACACTTGGCATCCTAGGTTTAACAGCACTAATTTGCTGGTTTGATATGGAGCTCGGCTTAACGCTTGGCACCATTCTTATGGCTTTACTGCTCATCTGGCCAGTGTTGTTCTACAAATTAGGTAAAACCAATGGCGCAGAGCTGACACAGAACAAAGCCGATCTGCGTATCGCGACATTGGATTGGTTACAAGGCTACAGCGAGCTAACCCTATTTGGAGCGGAAGAACGTTACCGTAATGCGATTTTAAATGTGCAAGAACGCTTACTGAAGAATCAGTATTTTAATGCTCACTTTGCAGGTTTAGCACAAGCATTGCTGATGCTGGCTAACGGTTGGACAATTGTTCTGATGCTATGGCTTGCGGCAGATGGAGTGGGCGGTAATATGCCTGATCCTATGGTTGCCTTAGTGGTATTCGCTACAATGGCCAGTGTCGAGCTTCTAATGCCAATTGCTGGCGCTTTTCAACATTTGGGTCAAACACTGACTTCAGCACGGCGATTAAACGACATCATCTTGTCCGAGCCTGATGTTCAATTCCCAGAGCAAAATACAGAGCACGACGACACCTATTCAATTGAGTATGAGAATGTCACTTTCCGTTATCCGGATGGCGACTCAAATACACTGCAAGACATTAGCCTGCAAATTCCTGCCAAGCATCGCATCGCAGTGGTGGGGCAAACCGGTTCTGGTAAATCGACATTAATGCAGCTACTGAACCGCTACTGGGACACCCAGCAAGGCGACATTAAAATTGCGGGCCAATCCATTCGTCATTGGAGTGAAAGCCAGTTACGCCAAGCCATCAGCGTGGTCAGCCAGCGAGTTGATATATTAAACGGTACTTTGCGTGATAATTTATTGATGGCTTCTCCAGATGCTAACGATGAACAGTTAGCTGAAACGTTATCTAAGGTCGGCCTAAACAAGTTATTGGATGAGCAAGGTTTAGATACATGGTTAGGTGAAGGTGGTCGCCAACTGTCCGGTGGGGAAAAGCGCCGTATCGGTATTGCGCGTGCTTTACTACACAATGGCCCTATCCTATTACTTGACGAGCCTACCGAAGGTTTGGATAAGCAAACAGAACGACAGATCATGAAACTGTTCGAGCAGCACTTTGAAAACAAAACGGTTGTTTTCATTACTCACCGCTTAGTGGATCTCCACAGAATGGATGCCATTTGCCTAATTGAGCAAGGCCAGATTGTCGAGCATGGTAGCCATCAAGCGCTACTTGAAAAGCAAGGGCGATATTTCGCACTTAATCAAACACTATGATCCACAAGGGCGATAGACATCGCCCTTTTTTACGTCTCCTTTGTTATCCATCATACTCCGTAATTTCATACACATTAATTGGGTATAAGTGCTCGCATACAATCTAAAAGTCACTTGGTTGCGAGAAAACATCAAGCAACTTAGTATGCGTAGAATACTTAATCAAAGCGGAACACACGCATGGAATTGGATATCTATCAAGTCGACTCATTTACAAGCGAAACTTTCAAGGGAAACCCAGCTGGAGTCTGCATTACAGATCAACCACTTGATGAATCATTAATGTTTGCTATTGCTGCAGAAATGGCGGTGTCTGAAACGGCGTTTTTATCCTTAAACGATATGCGATTACGCTGGTTCACACCTGCAGTAGAAGTCAAACTGTGCGGACATGGGACACTCGCAGTTGCCCATGTTCTCAAACAACAAGGAAAGATTAGAACTGGTGACAATATTACCTTCAATACCCTTTCCGGTTTGCTGAATGTCAAGGTGTTAACTTCGACTTATGAGTTGGACTTCCCTACCCCTGAATTGAAGTATAACCCACATTGCTCTGAAGAGAGACTCAATGCACTTGGGTTATCTGAACAACAGGTTATGTCCTACTGTCAGTTTGATGACAAAGAACTGTTTGAGCTTACCGACGAACAAGCAGTGCATGACCTAAGCCCGGATTTTTCTTCATTGGTAAGACAACCGGGACGAGGGATCATCGTCACCGCTCGATCAACTCAATCCGATAGCGATATCATCTCTCGCTACTTTGCGCCTTGGGTCGGTGTGAATGAAGATCCAGTGACAGGTTCAGCGCACTGTGCATTGGCAGAGTTCTGGGCAGGTACAATCAAAAAGTCTGTATTCACCGCCTACCAAGCATCCTCAAGGGGCGGTTATCTTGATATCAAACGAGAGGGAAATGGGAGGGTCAAGATTTCTGGTAGCGCGGTGACCGCTCTAAAAGGCACGCTATTTATCTGATTGGGGTACAAAAAAGCAGCCACACGGCTGCTTTTTGAAATAGATTGATTAGCGCTAACGCTGCTTATTACGAGCACCTTGCTCACCCGCACCTTTGCGCGGTTTACGGCGAGCTGGATTGTTACTACGTCCACCACCGTTGTTCATTCGTTCTTCATGACGCTTAACTGCGCGACGAATTTTCTGGCTACGAGAACGCTCACGCTTACGTGACGTATTGGCTTTGTTTTCGTCAAGCATGGTCTCTTTTTCAGGACGCAGCTCTACCAATTCACGCAAGTAGTTCACCTCTTTGAGGTCAAGCTCCATCCATCCGCCACGAGGCAATTTCTTATCAAGGAAGATATCACCGTAACGAACACGCTTCAGGCGGCTAACCGTACAGTCCTGAGATTCCCACAAACGGCGTACTTCGCGATTACGGCCTTCGTTGATCACAACGTAGAAAGTGTGGTTCATACCATCACCACCTGCGTAAACAACATCTTCAAAGCGCGCTAAACCATCTTCCAGCTCAACACCACTGACGAGGTTACGTACTTTCTTCTCATCCACTTCACCAAATACACGCACTAGGTACTCACGCTCGACCTGACGACTTGGATGCATGAGACGGTTAGCAAGCTCACCATCGGTAGTAAATAACAGCAAGCCTGATGTATTCGCATCTAGGCGACCAACAGAGATCCAACGCGAACCACGGATTTTTGGTAGACGGTCAAATACAGTACGACGACCTTCAGGATCATGACGAGTACACAGCTCACCTTCCGGCTTGTAGTAAGCTAGCACACGGCACACAACTTCTTCCTGCGCCTTCGCAGAAACAGTGTGACCGTCAATACGTACTACGGCATTTTCGTCTTCTAGTCGTTCACCAAGCTTAGCCACAACACCATTTACACTTACACGACCCGCTTTAATTAAGGCTTCTAGCTCGCGTCGTGAGCCATGGCCTGCTCGCGCTAATACTTTCTGTAATTTTTCGTTCATTCATCTACCTTTGTGTCGTCTTCTCAGACGTCGATTCTATTTTGCGACCTAAATTCGCGGCCGCATATTATCGCAAATCCTTGGAAAAAACGCATGCTTTATTTTCGATTTTGACAGCAATAACAATAGCCAATAATAAGAGTAATCGTAAGATTTTATAACCTTTATACACCTCATTAACCTAGCTCTTTATTGACGAGAATGAACAGAGCCTATCGCCTTAGCTTTTGGTTCAATATCCCCCCAACGCTGATCTTCTAACACCTCTAGCCAAGGTGTTAACTGTTCTGCAGGCTTCGGCCGACTAATAAAATAGCCCTGCGCATAATCACAGCCATTGTTTATTAACCAATCCAGAGAGGCCTGGTCCTCCACACCTTCCGCGACCGTTTTCAACCCAAACCTTTTAGCCAGTTTGATTGTCGATTGTGCAATCGTCTGATCTTGCTGGTCGTCAGCGACATTTAGGATGAAGGATTTATCAATTTTGAGTTCTGTAGCAGGTAAATGTTTGAGCTGAGATAACGATGAGTAACCTGTTCCGTAGTCATCAATCGAAATTGACAGACCTCGTCGGGACATTCTGCTCAGTAGCGATAATGCATACTCAGGATCCTCTGCAAGAGCGCTTTCGGTGATCTCTATCGTAACCTCAGCTTCACTGCAACCAAACTGAGAGAGGAAACGAGCGACTTTAACATCAAAGTCTTTCTGTTTAAGGTTAACCGCTGAAACATTGATCGCGACGCCAAGCTCATACCCCGCCTCTCTCCAAGTTTGAAGCTGCCGCAATGCATTACCTATCACCCAGTCCGTTAGAGCATCGATTTGCCCTGTTGTTTCTGCAATTTCAATAAACTCATCAGGAGGAATCATGCCCAGCTCTGGATGTACCCAGCGCACAAGAGCTTCGACTTTATCGATTCGTGATGTGTGTAGATTTAATTTGGGTTGAAAGTGAAGAACCAACTGCTCATTCCGAATAGCTTCTGTCAATTCATGGATTAGACGCACTCGGTTAATTGCACTCTCCGCCATGCTAGAAGCAAACTCTAAGCTGGGTTGCTTTATTTTCATTGCCTGTTGTAAAGCAATCCCTGCATTATGAAGCAGTTGTCGCGCCGTTTCACCATGTTTGGGATAACGACAATAACCAGAAACAGTGTGCACCGTCACTGAAATACGTCGCAAAGTAAACACTCCCGATAAACACTGCAAAACTACATCGACACTTTGTTCATCACTTTGAAGCTTGCTACAGGTCGTTAGTAAAGCAAATTCAGATGAGTCAAGCTGGTAAAACTGAGCTTGTTCATCCAAAGTCAACAAACGACTCGCAGCCGCCACCTGCAATTCTTCCCCCGTATCCAGACCTAGGCTGTAATTAAGTTCTTCAAACTCTAGGACTCGAAATCGAATTAGCATAAAGCCATCGCATTGGTTCTGAATCAAATGGGCAATATCTTCAAATAACTTTTTCTTATTCGGCATTTGTGTCAAATCAGAGTGATAGGCACGGAAATTAAGCTCTGCTTCACGATCATTAACCGCCTGATTCATTAAATTGAACTCATGAGCCAATACACCTAACTCATCTTTGCGTTTAACCACCAACTCGTTACTTGCCTGACCCTTAGCGATTTGTTGTGCCTTTTTCACTAGCTCCTGCAAAGGTTTCGCAAGGCTTTTTGACAAGAAATACGCAGCAAGCACCGAACAGCCAAACGTACCCAATACGATCAGCACAACTTGGAACCAACGGCTTTGAAGTGTGGCGAATAGATCCGATCTGGAGAGGTAAAGTGCAGCGATCAGGTCTTTTTCTTCTTTAAAGCCAATCGCTACCTCAGTCGCTATAGTATTGGCATCCGTTTGCTGGGGCTTAGAAGAAACACCACTCTCTTTACCTTCAATACTACTAGCAAGCAGTGACCATTGACCACTTTCCTGATAGCCGATATCAACATTCATACCGGTTAACAGTGCTAACCTTTGGGCCAATATCTGATCGATAGCGAAGCCAAAACCTATCCATGCAACGGTTTCTGCACCACTTTGTACTGGAACCAAAACTAATTGGAACACAGCGCCCTGATAATCATAAAGGATGGGGCGGTCTTCATCTGGGGCAGCAGTTTCAGCCATCGTCAGCATATTGTTTTCCGTATCGGCAAGTGTCCGATTACTGCTTCTGTCATAAACCAATTTGCCAATAAAATTACCATCGGCAGTAAGACCGATCGCCAAATCAGCGGATATCCGTTGACGGTGATTGTTTAACGCCACCAAAAAGCTGCGTTCATCCTCTCTCAGCGCCTGTTTAAGGCCAAAGTCTTTTGCCACAGTTTGTGCAAATGCGGTCAGATTCCGCGTACGTTGTTCAAACTGATTTTCAAACACCACCTTTGCTGTACTTAGGTGTATTTGGGCTCGTTCAGCTCTCTCTTTTTCATTCGATTGAACGATGGAGTAAAACAGAACACACTGTACAGTGACTAATACCGCCAGGAATGAAAGCAGAATTTGTGTCTGAATGCTTTTGAATTGACTCATTTGTATGACCCGTAAGATCTGTAAAAATCAATCGTCTGAGTATTTTTCTGTTTGGGTATTGGTGACATCTTTTTCGTCAGCGACAAGGTCAACTCTTTCTCTTGACTAAGCTGGGCATACAGTTCCTCATTCATCTGAGGGTGCCATGCAATAACTTTCACATTTTCCAATTCATCCGGTAAGGTCATTCTTACCACTCCAGATTTACCTGTGATGGTAAAATACGGCGTGTCCACAACCTTAATATAGCCGCTCATCCAATCATGAATATTACACCCCATCGCTATGACTCCTTCACTGGGGAAGGACTTCTCTACCCCTGCTTCCGAGGAACGAATAACGAAAGAAAAATCCAGTGGACCAGTAATTGAGTATATATGGTGAGAAATGTTGTCTTTATTGGTAAACAACACTGGCTGGTTTACTTTAACTACTGAGATATAAGGCTTAAATGCACGCTTATCTTGCGAGATCTCAGTCACTAAAGTTTCTTTTACTGAGGAAGATTGCTTCGGTAAATTGGACGCCGTGACATAGACCACTGCATCTTTAACAGGTTTACCATTATTTTGGACAACACGAATTTCAACCGGAGCAGCGAGGCAGACAAGGCTGAAAAAGGAGAGAGCAAAGATCAAGTGACGCATATTGCATATCTGATTAGTGAGACTTAACAATCAGCATAGCAGTCAGTGGGAAGTTTTGCGGGTAAAGAGAGCATAAGCATCAATGTCTTATGCTCTTTAGGAGCCAGCAAAATTGGCTGTTACTTAAAAGGCGCAGGGTCTCCAGAGCCTAAACGAGCAATAACAGGTTCATCATCACTGAAGTCAACCACTGTTGTTGGTTGCTCACCAAGGTAGCCACCGTTGAGAATACAATCGACAGCATGCTCCAGTTGGTCGCGAATCTCTTCTGGATCAGACTCTGTAATGTCGTTACCCGGAAGAATAAGAGACGTCGACATCAGTGGCTCACCGAGCGCTTCGAGAAGATCGAGTGCGATGCGGTTATCGGGGACGCGGATACCAATCGTTTTACGCTTCGAGTTCATTAAGCGACGAGGAACTTCTTTGGTGCCTTTGAAAATGAAAGTGTACGGCCCAGGCGTGTTGTTCTTTAGTAAACGAAATGCCGTATTGTCGACACGGGCATACAAAGACAATTCGGACAAATCACGACAAAGTAGCGTGAAGTTGTGCTTCTCATCCAATCGGCGAATCTTACAGATTCGTTCTAATGCTTGTTTATTTTCTAATTGGCAACCCAGTGCGTAACCTGAATCTGTTGGGTAAATAACCACGCCACCATTACGAATGATTGCTACAGCCTGATTAATCAAGCGAGCCTGCGGGTTTTCTGGGTGAACGTAAAAAAACTGGCTCATTGTCATTCCTCATCATCGAGTCTCTCGACTCTATATATCTTAACGTATTGATTTAATAGCAATCTTATAAACTAATCAGTCCAATTATTGACCATCAGCTTGCGAAGGCTCAATACCCCAATCTTTCCATACAGGTTCAACACCTGCAGGTAGCCATAGATTTCTGCCTAACTCCATCCAAGGAGATGGATAATGGAAATCGCTGCCTTGAGACGCTAATAGTTTGTATTGTATAGCATAATTAGCCAAGTTGCGTCTTTCTTGTTGACCTTGTTGTGGTTGAGCCACCTCCATCGCATCACCACCCGCTTCAACAAATGCTGTAATCAGTCGTTTTATCCACTTAGCGGTTAAGTTGTAACGTCCCGGATGGGCTAGAACGGCCTGCCCACCTGCGCTATGAATAGCCGATACCGCTTCTTCCATTGAACACCAACTGGGCGGCACGTAACCAGGGTTATTGCGAGTTAGATATTTTTTAAATACCTGCTGCATGGTTTTCGCGTAACCGTTATCAACCAACCATTTAGCAAAATGAGCACGGGTGATGGGCGCATCCCCCGCAATAGCTTGAACTTCTTCCAGTACGCCCTCTCTGGTTGCCTTAGCCAAACGATGCGCCATCATTTCTGCTCGACCTTCTCGATGCTTTTTCTGCTGCTCGATGAGCTTGCCGAGTTGCTCAGATTGCGGATCTAAATTCAACCCAACGATATGGATATCCTTGTTCTGCCATACCGTTGAGATTTCGATACCGTTAATGATCTTAATTGGCAGCTGGTTTGCTTCTACGTACTGATGCGCTTGCTCTAAACCATCGACCGTATCATGATCAGTGATCGCGAGGACATCAATGTTGAAACCGAGAGCTCTGTCTATCAATTCGTTGGCAGGTAATCGTCCGTCAGAGGCGGTTGTGTGGCTGTGTAAATCAATTCTCATAAATGTGTTTTTTTAGTTGACTTTTTACCTCTGCACTAGTTAACTAGTACATAAATACGAAGTACCTGAATAAAGGCTCACTATGTTACAAGAATTTAACCAAAACCAAAAAGCGAATCTTGCATCTGACACTCTACGTGACAGTTCTGCAAACCTTGCTTGGTGGCGCACTTGGACAAGTTCTTGGTGGGCTAACGTGTACTTTTAATTGAACAGATTAATGTTACCAAGCCCGCTACTAAAGCGGGCTTTTTGTTTTGTCGGATACAAAGCACTCAACTGATCAAACATTCATCAATTACTGCAAAATCCACATTGGGTGAATGTTTTCTTTGTGCGACTATGTACGACAGGAAGTAAGAAAGAATACAAATGAAAAGGAGGTCTTGTGAACAAGGCCATTGAAATCAAAAAGCTAGGAAATCTTGAAGTCATTCAAGCGTCTGCACCTTACGCACAGGACCCAACTCGTCTGTTTCATTCCTTGTGTGAGAATAAAACTGACAGCCTATTATTAGAGTCTGCGGAAATTGACTCTAAGCAAAACCTCAAAAGCTTGCTGATCGTAGATTCTGCCGTTCGCATCGTTTGCAACGGTCACATTGTTACCATGCAAGCACTGACGAATAACGGCAAACACCTGCTTTCTCATTTGACTCACAACATTCACAACAATGTGACTCATTCTTTTGATGGCACGACGCTGATACTTAAGCTCGAAGCACCTTGCGACACATTAGATGAAGATTCTCGCTTACGCGAAGCTTCATCCTTTGACGCCCTGCGCCTAGTTCAACACAGCTTTGACCTCAGTGAACAGCAAAAGCATGCGCTTTTCCTTGGTGGCTTATTTGCTTACGATATGGTGGCTAATTTTGAACCTTTAGGTGATGCCGAAGCCACCAATAAATGTCCAGATTATGTGTTCTATGTCGCTGAAACACTGCTCATTGTTGACCACCAGCGCGAGTCCTGTGACCTACAAGCTACCTTATTTGCAAACGAAGAAGAAAAAGCAACGTTAGAAGCTCGTATCGAAAGCATTCAATCTCAATGCTCCAACCTTAAACATTTACCACTGGCAACGAAACTGCCAAACATCACCCCTCAACCAAGTGTGAGTGATACCGATTTCTGTCAGATCGTTCGCGATCTAAAACAATATGTGGTTAAAGGCGATATCTTTCAGGTTGTTCCGTCACGTCGCTTTACTCTGCCTTGCCCCTCACCTCTTGCAGCATATAAAGAGCTCAAGCAAAGTAACCCAAGCCCTTATATGTTCTATATGCAAGATGAACTCTTCACACTATTCGGAGCTTCACCAGAAAGTGCTCTGAAATATGAGACTGAGACTAATCAGGTCGAGATCTACCCTATTGCTGGTACACGTCGCCGTGGCAAACGCCCAGACGGCGCTATCGATTTCGATCTAGATAGCCGTATTGAACTTGAACTGCGTACTGATATGAAAGAGAACGCCGAACACATGATGTTGGTGGATCTCGCGCGTAACGACGTTGCTCGTATTTCCCAAGCGGGTTCTCGCCACGTTGCAGATTTGCTTAAAGTCGACCGCTACAGCCATGTAATGCACTTAGTATCCCGAGTGGTTGGTCAGCTTCGTGAAGATCTGGACGCTCTGCACGCTTATCAAGCTTGCATGAACATGGGGACGCTGACTGGTGCACCTAAAATTCGTGCGATGCAACTTATCCGTGATGTCGAAGGTGCACGCCGTGGTAGCTATGGCGGTGCCGTTGGCTACCTCACTGGCGAAGGTACATTAGACACCTGTATCGTTATCCGTTCTGCTTATGTCGAGAATGGCATCGCTCAAGTTCAAGCAGGAGCTGGCGTTGTGTTTGATTCAGAACCACAAGCCGAAGCAGATGAAACTCGTGGTAAGGCGCAAGCCGTTATCTCTGCAATTCAGTCAGCACATAAGGAGTCGTAGAGATGGCTAACATTGTATTTATCGATAACTTTGACTCGTTTACTTATAACTTAGTGGATCAGTTTCGCTCACTCGGACACAACGTCAAAATCTACCGTAACCACATTGCCGCGGAAACGATTGAAGGTGCGGTCAACGAGCTAGACAATCCGGTAGTGTTATTGTCTCCCGGCCCAGGGGCGCCATCTGAAGCGGGCTCCATGCCGGAAGTCATCCAACGCCTGAAAGGTAAAGTGCCGATGATCGGTATCTGTCTCGGTCATCAAGCCATTGTTGAAGCCTATGGTGGTACCGTTGCTGGCGCGGGTGAGATTGTCCATGGCAAAGTGTCGATGATGGAGCACCAGAATCATCCGACATACTCCAACCTACCTTCACCACTTGCCATTGCACGTTACCATTCGTTAGTGGCTACACAGGTACCTGAAACACTTACTGTAACCGCAGAAGTCGATGGCCTTGTCATGTCTGTGGTTCATGAACAAGATAAAATTTGTGGCTTCCAATTCCACCCTGAATCCATCATGACTACTCATGGCGCAACACTGCTAGCCAATGCGATTGAGTGGGCTTTACAAAAATCAAATCTAACGTCAGCGCAGCAATAAGGAGCAAATAAGAATGGAAACGATCATCAACAAACTCTATGAACAACAACCGCTAACTCAGGAAGAAAGCCAACAGCTTTTTGACATCATTATTCGCGGTGAACTTGATCCAATTCTTATGGCATCGGCGCTGACAGCACTGAAGATTAAAGGCGAAACACCTGATGAGATCGCTGGAGCGGCTAAGGCCTTACTTGCTAACGCAAACCCATTCCCACGTCCAGATTATGATTTCGCAGACATCGTTGGCACTGGTGGCGACGGGCATAACACCATCAACATTTCGACCACAGCCGCCTTTGTTGCCGCTGCCTGTGGCCTAAAAGTCGCCAAACATGGAAACCGCAGTGTATCAAGTAAATCAGGCTCTTCTGATCTACTCGACTCATTTGGCATCAACCTAGCGATGAGTGCGGAAGACACTCGCTCTGCTGTTGATAGCCTAGGAGTGGCTTTTTTGTTTGCGCCGCAATATCACAGTGGTGTTCGCCACGCGATGCCAGTGCGTCAGACAATGAAAACGCGCACCATTTTTAACATCTTAGGCCCGCTGATTAACCCTGCTCGTCCAAATATTGAGCTTATGGGTGTTTACAGCGAAGAGTTGGTCCGTCCTATCGCTGAAACCATGCTAAAGATGGGCATGAAGCGTGCTGCAGTAGTGCACGGTAGCGGTCTAGATGAAGTTGCTATTCATGGCAACACCACAGTGGCGGAAATCAAAGATGGGCAAATTACTGAATACACTTTGACTCCAGAAGACTTTGGCCTAACAGCGCATCCGCTTGAAGCGATTAAAGGCGGCGATCCAGAAGAAAACAAAGCCATTATTACCAATATCCTTACGGGCAAAGGCACCGATGCGCAGTTGGGTGCGGTAGCGGTTAACGTTGCGCTTCTCATGCGTTTATTTGGTCATGAAGATCTCAAGGCCAATACTCAGCAAGCGATTGAGGCTATGAACTCTGGTAAAGCGTTTGAGCTGGTTAATCAGCTAGCAGCTCACGCCTAAGCACCTGAAGGAAGGAACAAAAGATGACTCAGACGCAAGATAAACTTTCAGAGCACGTGTCCCTAAAAGAAGCGCAAATGGCAGAAGTATTGGCAAAAATCGTTCGTGATAAGTACATCTGGGTGGAAGAACGTAAAGCCTCTCAACCTTTGGAGCAGTTTAAAGAGGCGCTAACTCCGTCTGATCGTAGCTTCTATGACGCAGTAAGCGGTAAAAAAACTGCCTTCATCACAGAATGTAAGAAGGCGTCTCCGTCCAAAGGACTGATTCGTGACGACTTTGACCTCGATTACATTGCGTCCGTGTACAATAATCACGCTGATGCGATTTCAGTGCTCACCGATGAAAAGTACTTTCAAGGAAACTTCGATTTCCTGCCACAAGTGAGAAAGCAAACATCTCAACCGATTCTGTGTAAAGACTTTATGGTCGATACTTATCAGGTTTATCTAGCTCGCCATTATTCTGCTGATGCGATTCTGCTGATGCTATCTGTACTTGATGATGCCGAGTATAAAGGACTAGAAGAAGTGGCTCACTCACTCAATATGGGTATTCTGACCGAAGTCAGTAATGAGGAAGAGTTGCACCGCGCGGTGAAACTTGGCGCTAAAGTTATTGGTATTAATAACCGCAATTTACGTGACCTAACAACAGATTTGAACCGCACCAAAGAGCTGGCACCAACAATACGTGAGCTGGCACCAGAGGCGACCATCATTTCGGAGTCAGGCATCTACACACACCAGCAAGTTAGAGATCTTGCAGATTTTGCTGATGGTTTCCTCATCGGCAGCTCATTGATGGCAGAAGACAACTTAGAGCTGGCAGTACGAAAAGTCACACTAGGTGAAAATAAAGTTTGTGGTCTGACACACCCAGATGATGCTGCGAAAGCTTACCAAGCAGGAGCAGTATTTGGCGGACTGATTTTTGTCTCTAAGTCGAAGCGTTGCGTGGATTTAGAAACCGCTCGACTAACCATGTCTGGTGCTCCTTTGAAATATGTGGGCGTATTCCAAAACCATGATGTCGACACCGTGATTAGCATTGCGCAAGAGCTTGGCCTCTGCGCTGTTCAGCTGCATGGAGATGAAGACCAGAACTTTGTCACTGCGATCCAGGAGCAGCTGGGTGATCAAGTTGAAATCTGGAAAGCTTACGGTGTTACTGACAGCTCACCAGATCTGCTAGACACTCCAGTCAGCCGCCACTTACTCGATACCAAAGTTGGCTCTCAAGCGGGTGGGACAGGCCTAGTCTTCGACTGGTCATTGATTGGTGATAGATCAAAAGTAATGCTCGCGGGTGGCATTTCACCTTTCAACGCTCAGAAAGCGGCCCAACAAGGCTGTCTAGGTCTGGATTTAAACTCAGGCGTTGAAGTTTCACCCGGCAAGAAAGATGCAGAGAAGCTGCAACAGGCATTTGATGCGATTCGCAGCTACTAAATAGATTTATTAAAGATCAATTACTCATAATTAAAGAAATTTTTTGGTGTGCTAGAGAGCAATGCCAAACTGAATTGAAGGAATAAAACCATGGCAAAACTTGATGCCTACTTCGGCGAATACGGTGGTCAGTATGTACCGCAAATTCTCGTTCCTGCACTGGAACAGCTAGAACAAGCGTTTATTGATGCGCAAGAAGACCCAGAGTTTCGCAGCGAGTTTATGACCCTGCTGCAAGAGTACGCAGGTCGCCCAACGGCGCTAACACTGACTCGCAATCTGACCAAAGGTACAAAAACCAAACTGTACCTCAAGCGCGAAGATTTATTGCATGGCGGCGCACACAAAACTAACCAAGTGCTAGGTCAGGCACTGTTGGCTAAGCGTATGGGCAAAAACGAGATCATTGCAGAAACTGGCGCGGGTCAACACGGTGTCGCTACCGCATTGGCTTGTGCATTGCTCGGTCTGAAATGTCGCGTGTACATGGGAGCAAAAGACGTAGAACGTCAAAGCCCGAACGTGTTCCGTATGAAACTTATGGGCGCGGAAGTCATTCCTGTTCACTCGGGTTCTGCAACTCTGAAAGATGCATGTAACGAAGCACTGCGTGACTGGTCAGCAAGCTACGAAGAAGCTCACTATTTGCTGGGTACCGCTGCTGGTCCTCATCCATTCCCAACCATAGTGCGTGATTTCCAACGAATGATTGGCGAAGAAACAAAAAACCAAATTCTGGCTCGTGAAGGTCGCCTTCCTGATGCAGTCATCGCTTGTGTCGGTGGTGGCTCAAATGCAATCGGTATGTTTGCTGACTTTATTGAAGAGGAAACGGTTCGCCTGATCGGTGTTGAACCTGCAGGTAAAGGTATAGATACCGACCAGCATGGCGCCCCTCTTAAGCACGGTAAAACCGGCATCTTCTTTGGTATGAAAGCGCCACTGATGCAAGACGTAAACGGGCAAGTTGAAGAATCTTACTCTGTTTCTGCGGGCCTTGATTTCCCTTCAGTTGGGCCTCAACACGCTCACTTAAATGCAATTGGCCGTGCGGAATACGACAACGTAACCGATGATGAGGCTTTGGACGCATTCCAAGAACTTGCCCGAAGTGAAGGTATTATTCCTGCACTAGAGTCATCTCACGCACTAGCTCATGCACTACGTATGGCTCGTGAGAACCCAGACAAAGAACAACTTCTCGTCGTAAACCTATCAGGTCGTGGTGACAAAGACATCTTTACTGTTCACGCCATTCTAGAAGAAAAAGGAGTTATCTAATGAGCCGTTATGAGTCTATGTTTGAGCGCCTGAACGAGAAAAACCAAGGTGCATTTGTTCCTTTCGTAACCGTGTGCGATCCAAACCCGGAGCAGTCCCTGAAAATTATGGAGACACTGGTTGAAGCGGGTGCCGATGCACTTGAACTGGGTATTCCGTTTTCGGATCCACTTGCGGATGGCCCTACTATTCAAGGAGCGAACATTCGCGCACTGGATTCGGGAGCAACCCCAGATATCTGCTTTGATTTGATTGGAAAAATCCGCGCCAAATACCCAGAACTCCCAATCGGCCTTCTGATGTACGCAAACCTAGTTTATGCGCGCGGGATTGATAGTTTTTACCAGCGTTGTGCGAATGCCGGTATCGATTCTGTATTGATTGCTGACGTACCAACCAATGAAAGCCAAGAGTTTGTTGAGGCGGCTAAGAAGCACGGTATTGAACCTATCTTTATCGCACCGCCAACGGCGTCAGAAGAGACACTAAAATCAGTTGCTGAACTAGGTGGTGGCTATACCTACCTACTCTCTCGTGCTGGTGTAACCGGTGCAGAAACAAAGGCCAACATGCCAGTTGGAGACTTGTTAGAAAAACTCAATAAATACGACGCACCGCCATCGCTTCTCGGTTTTGGTATATCTCAGCCCGATCAGGTTAAACAAGCGATTGAGTCTGGTGCCGCAGGGGCAATTTCAGGCTCTGCTATCGTCAAAATCATCGAATCACACGTTGAGTCTCCGCAAGAAATGTTAAACCAACTCGCGAGTTTTGTTTCACCGATGAAAGCCGCAACACAAAAGTAGCGAACTAGCCATCTAAACACCTATGAGATCGGTTTTTTAACAACTTAAGACACCGATCTTTTTTTTTAACATCTATTCTTTTTATCCACGCCTTCATTTGAATTAAAAAAACCAATGTTTAGATAACAACTCATCCCCCAAGCGAACAGCAAACGTTTGCTATCGGTCAAAAAGTTATCACCCATCAAGGAAAATGATTTTAATCGACCCAATTAACTTGGGCGCTTATTGCTAAATGTAAAAATAAAGTGTAAAAAGCGAAGCGAAATTACTGTCTAAATTATAAATTTGATTTAGATATTAATTCTGGAATTTTAAAATTTGTTAGCACAGAGGTTATGGAAGTGTTAAAAGAAAAGAGTTTACTAAACAACATCGGCGTTCAAGTTGTGATCGCCATATTGTGGGTACTGCCGCGGGTGCCTTCATGGGAGACAGCGCTACGGTCTTCGCTCCACTAGGTGCGATTTTTATTAACCTAATCAAAATGCTGGTTATTCCATTGGTCGCTGTCGCGCTAATTTCGGGCGCAGCGGGCTTAGGTAATAGTCAGTCAGCGGGTAAAGTTGGTTTAGTCACTTTAGGTTACTTCGGTCTAACATCTGCACTCGCTGTTGCACTTGCTCTATTTATGGGTGAAGTCTTCAAACCAGGCATGGGTATCGATGTCTCTGGCGTTGAGGGCATGTTCTCATCTGAATACGCTTCTAAAGGTGACCTACCTTCTTTCTGGGCAACCATTACTGGTATGATCCCAACTAACGTTTTCCAGTCACTTAATGAAGCCAACATCCTACAGATCCTAGTTTTCTGCATGTTTTTCGGGATCGCTATTTCTAAGCAAGCTAAAGAACGCCGTGACCCAATCATTAACGGCGTAAACTGCATTGTTGATGCCATGGTTTGGATGATCAACAAAGTGATGATCATTGCACCACTGGGTGTATTTGGCCTGATGGCAGAAGCAGTGGGAACCTTCGGTTTTGGCGCCTTAATGGTGGTATTCAAACTATTTGTTGTCTACATCGCTGCAATTCTTATCTTTGGTTTCGTGGCCTACCCTCTTATGGTTCACATCTTCACTAAGACCTCTGCGAAGAAATTCCTGACAGCGATGAAGAAGCCTCAAGCCGTGGCTTTATCTACCGCTTCATCAATGGCAACTCTGCCAGTCACGATGGACACCTGTGAGCATGAGCTGGGTGTACGAAATTCAACAGCGTCTTTCGTTCTCCCGCTGGGCGCAACAATCAATATGTCAGGTAACGCGATTTACTACGGTTTAGTCGCAATCTTCTTCGCGCAACTGTTCAACATCGATCTTGGTATGGGCGCGTACATTGCCATCATTATTACCTCGACACTTGGTGCAGTAGGTCAAGCTGGGGTACCTGGTCCTTCGTTCCTAGTGGTTGCCGTTCTTCTGGCAGCGGGTATCCCTATCGAAGGTCTGCCTCTACTGTTCGCTCTTGATCGTATCTTCGACATGATTCGTACTGCATTGAACATCACTGGTGACGCCGCTTGTGCTGTGATTGTTGATTCACTGATTGAAGAAGACGTAAAAGAAGCTGAGCTTCAAAAACAGCAAGCTTAATCACTGATTTCAGGTAACAAAAAGCCCGGCTAGTTACTAGCCGGGCTTTTTCGTGATATGTCTATTACAAGAAGTGGAATGTCGCGTTTAGCGAGAAGTTCTTCACATCGTCTTCTTTCATATTGAATACGCTGTAGCTTGCCCCTAAAGAAAGAGGCCCCATGACAAAGTACTCAGCCCCAACGCCATACATCACATCGATCTCATCTTCTTTAAAACCATCAGCTTCTAAGTCATATGAATGAAGGCCGCCTTTCGCGTATACATGCAGTGGGCCAAAGTCAAGGCTTGGTTTCGCAGCAAAGTAAATTGAAGAACCGGTTAGGTTCGTTTTAATACCAGAGTAATCAACACGATCATAATCGCCCAAGTCTTGGTAGCCCGCTTCAAGGCCGATGAATGGCAAAATACCTGTACCAACATGAACGTTGTATGAGGTTGTAGATTCACCACCTAAGTCTGCTTGACCTACACTTGCACTACCGTAGATCCATGAGTCCGCTGATGCTGTTGCTGATGCACCTAATAAAGCTAGTGCGAGTAGTGTCTTTTTCATATTTAACCTTCTTTCTTTTCCCTTTGCAGAGGCTGCCACGGCAATCCTCTGCCAGTATAAGTCAAAATATTGTTATGTTTAAGTTTAATGCAATTTATATACCTAGCATTGGTCAATCGCGTTCTTTACGCGTTTGTCCGATACCGGATATGGCGTGCCCAGCTGCTGAGCAAAATAGCTAACGCGCAGTTCTTCAAGCATCCAACGCACTTCTTTGACGTTATCTGGTACAGCCATTCCTTTAGGAATTTTGTTGAGCAATTCTTTGTAGTCGTTAGTAACGGCCTCAATCTTCAACATATGCAAACGGTCCTTATTAGGATCGATTGGCAACTTCTCCATACGACGCTCAATCGCTTTCATGTAACGCAAAATATCTGGAAGGCGTCTCCAACCACATTCTGTCGCAAACCCTTTAAAGATAAGCCCCTCAATTTGTGCCTTAATATCAGACAAAGCAAAAGCCATCGAGAAGTCTATCTTGCCCTTTAACTTCTTATTAATACTGAATGCGGTTGTCAGAATTGTCTCTACTTGTTTCGCAATCTCCACCACAGTATCACCGAGTTCGGCTCGAACATGCTCTTTAAGCTGCTCAAATTCCTCAGGTTGCCAAACTATTCCGCCTTTTTCTTCGATCAGTTTATCCACACCACAAGCAATACAGTCATCAATCAGGTCAAGGACTTTCCCATAAGGGTTAAAATATAGACCGAGTTTAGACTTATTTGGCAAGTTACTGTGCAGGTATTTGATCGGAGATGGTACGTTCAGCAATATCAATCGACGTTGGCCAGCCCGCATCGCAGAGGCCTGTTCTTGCTCCGTCTCGTAGAGTTTGATTTCAACACTGTCTTTGCTGTCAACAATCGCTGGATAAGCTTTGACGTCATAGCCGCCGCGCTTTTGCTGATAGACTTTTGGCAACTCACCAAAACTCCAAGTATGAAGCCCTTGTTGCTCAATATCGTCATCGGCGACTTTAGAGAGTGTTTCCTGAACTTTGTCTTTTAAGCTCTCTTTTAGCTCATGCAGATCGCGATTTTCTTTGAGTTTACGATTTCTATGGTCCACTGCGCGGAAGGTAACCTTCAAGTGATCTGGTACTTGCTCCATATTCCAATCTTCGCGTAACACTTCCACACCAGTCATACGACGAAGCTCTTTTTCCAGAGCATCAAGTAACGGCACTTCCATTGGCGTGGCACGAGCTAAAAATGCATCAGCGTAGTTGGGGGCAGGGACGAAGTTTTTACGAATCGTCTTTGGCAGTGATTTGATCAGGCTAACGACCAATTCATGGCGCAGCCCCGGAATTTGCCAGTCAAACCCGGCTTGTTCAACCTGATTCAATATAGGTAGAGGTAAGTGAACAGTCACACCGTCATTGTCTTCACCCGGTTCAAACTGGTAACTCAGTTTCAGCTTGAGGCCATTTTGGTGCCAGAAGTTAGGGTAATCCAGATCCGTAACATGGCTAGCGTCACCTTTGAAGAGCATTTCTTTTTCAAAGTTCAGCAGCTCACTGTTTTCTTTAGACGCGTTCTTCCACCAAGTATCAAAATGACGCCCTGAAACAACTTCCGTCCCCACTCGTTGGTCATAAAAATCAAACAGCTCATCATCATCAACCAAAATATCACGGCGACGGGACTTGTGTTCCAGCTCTTCCACTTCTTGAAGCAACTTACGATTTTGCTTAAAGAAAGCGTGTTTGGTTTCCCATTCACCTTCTACCAAAGCACTGCGGATAAAGATCTCACGGCTCACTTTTGCATCGATAGGGCCATAATTCACTAGGCGTTTAGGCACGATTGGCACGCCATAAAGCATCACTTTTTCATGAGCCATGACAGCAGCACGCTTTTTCGACCAATGTGGTTCGCTGTAACTGCGTTTAATCAGGTGCTTTGCCAGCGGTTCAATCCACTCCGGTTGGATCTTGGCGATAATACGCCCCCACAACTTTGATGTTTCCACTAGCTCAGCAGACACAATCCACTTTGGCTGTTTCTTAAACAACCCAGACGCAGGGAAGATATGGAAGCGCGCATTCCGTGCCCCTTGGTACTCATTCTTCTCCTGATCTTTCATACCAATATGAGAAAGTAAACCGACCAGTATCGCACTGTGAGTTGCTTGGTAGCTCGCTGGTTCATCATTGAGTTTGAAGTCCATCTCACGCATAGACTGGTGTATCTGGAAATAGACGTCCTGCCACTCTCGGACTCGGAGATAGTTTAGATAGTCCTGCTTGCACTGCTTGCGGAATTGGTTTCCAGACAGCGTTTTTTGCTGCTTCTGAATGTAATCCCACAAATTAACCAACGTCAGGAAATCAGACTCTTCGTGAAAGAAACGTCTGTGCTTATCGTCTGACGATTGCTGTTTATCGCTTGGTCTCTCTCTCGGATCCTGAATCGAAAGTGCAGAAGCGATAACCATGACTTCTTTCAGTGCCCCATACTTTGGCGCTTCCAAAACCATACGGGCCAAACGTGGATCGATTGGCAAACGAGCTAACTGGCGACCAATTGAAGTCAGACGCTTTTTAGGGTCTTTTGCGTTTTCATTGATTGCACCCAGCTCTTCCAACAGTCGGACACCGTCTTGAACATTGCGTTTATCAGGCGCTTCAACAAACGGGAAAGCTTGAATGTCACCCAACCCCAGCGCCGTCATCTGAAGGATAACCGATGCTAGGTTAGTACGAAGAATTTCAGGATCGGTAAACTCTGGACGAGACTCAAAATCTTCCTCAGAGTACAAACGGATACAAATGCCCTCCTCAACACGACCACAACGACCTTTACGCTGGTTGGCACTCGCTTGAGAGACAGGTTCAATCGGCAGACGTTGTACCTTGGTTCGATAGCTGTAACGACTGATACGCGCAGTACCCGGGTCGATGACATACTTGATGCCCGGTACTGTCAGAGACGTTTCAGCAACGTTGGTCGCCAATACGATTCGACGCCCTGCATGAGGTTGGAAAATTTTGTTCTGTTCACCGGCTGAAAGGCGCGCATACAATGGGACAATCTCTGTGCTCTTCAGGTTACGCTTTGCCAATGCATCAGCAGTGTCACGAATTTCTCGTTCACCGTTCATGAAGATAAGAATATCCCCTAACCCTTCATCGCAAAGCTCATCGACCGCATCAAAAATACCTTCTAGCTGGTCACGCTCGACATCATCATCACCACGTAATGGTCGGTAACGCGTTTCGACTGGGTAAGTACGGCCAGACACCTCAATAATGGGTGCATCATTAAAATGCTTAGAAAATCGCTCAGGGTCAATCGTTGCCGAAGTGATGATCACTTTAAGATCAGGACGGCGTGGCAGCAGTTCTTTCAGGTAACCAAGGATAAAATCGATATTAAGACTGCGCTCGTGCGCTTCATCGATAATAATGGTGTCGTACTGGTTCAAGAAACGGTCATGCTGGATTTCAGCCAGCAAAATCCCGTCAGTCATCAGTTTAATTTGGGTATTGTCTGAAATTTGATCGTTGAATCGGACTTTATAACCGACAAACTCACCCAATTTGGTTTCCATCTCTTCCGCGATACGATTCGCTACCGAACGCGCAGCAAGGCGTCTTGGCTGTGTATGGCCAATCAAACCATATTTGCCACGCCCAAGCTCAGCACAAATTTTGGGGAGCTGAGTGGTTTTCCCTGAACCCGTTTCACCGGCGACAATAACCACTTGGTTTTCTTCAATCGCCTTTGCAATATCATCTTTTTTCTGACTTACTGGCAGAATTTCCGGGTATTCGATGGTGGGTTTGTTACTGGCTCTTTGCTCGACATCCATCATGGATTTAGCAATATCTAAGGCTATTTCATCGAAAACGGCATGACGAGACGCTTCTTTCTTTATTTTACTGGCGCCTGAAATGCGCTTACTCAGACGAAACCTATCTTTGAGCATGCACTGATTCAATGCCTTACGCAGAGAAGTAGCCGTGTTGGCCTGCACTTTCTCTTCAGAGGCGGTATTTTTTTCTGGCTGTGACGAAGTCAAAGCGTTACCTATTCTTTTCACTACATAAAACTGCGACAAATTGTACCACAGTCACCGTGACAAATGTCTCAGTCCATACAACAAAAAAGCCGTTAGTGACGTTCTCACTAACGGCTTTTCATCATCGGCTCAATCAAAAGTCGAACTGCACATAGATGGTATTGTAGTTACTGCCACCTTTGATCCGACCATATTGGGACGCTTGTTCAAATATCGCGCTGCGATGATGCAGTGAATAACCCACCCACATGTTGTCTAAGTCACGCTTGTTGAATAAATCGCCAATATTGACGTCAAACGAAAAATCGAGATAGTTAAGGAAATTACTCGCGTTGTAACCCTTAGAGTCCATCTCCGTTTGTTCGATATACGTGATGCTGTCAATGAATGACATCCCTTCAGCCACACCAAATCGCCACTGAGTTGGCCAATTAAACGTGTAGTAGGCTTTAATCGCAGCAACGTATTCGGTGCTGGCAGATTGCACATCTGAAGACCAGTGATGAACAATGCCCGGTGTAAAGTAAATATCCAGCGGCATACCAAACAATTCGTCCGTTAAAGGATGGCCATAGAAAAGCGACGTCATTTGGTTATTGTATGGGTCTTTTTCTGTATTGAGCTTCATGATGTCGCCGATATTGGATGGCGTTGCCCAACCATGCGCAATCCGAACGTAACGTTTATTCTTGAGTTCAGGCTTAGGCGCTTTCGATTTATCATTAAAGAAACCAAAGCCAACAAAAAGCTCGCCTTGATACCTATCTTCAACGGTATTGGAATGATAGGCGTTATTATCCAGTCGGGTCACGCTGGTAGAACCCAACAGATACAAGTTGGAATAAACGTGATAACGCGCGTCTATTCCTATGTTGAGATCAATGCCACCACCAATATTTTCTTTGGTGATATCGGAAAAAGAGTAATACTGACTATTGAAATCCGCATCCTTATAACGAAGACGGGCATGTGGCCTAAGTTCCCAGTCCCCATAATCAAACTCACCACTCACGCTTAGGTTACTATGGAAACGAAACTCGTCATCTGTCATCAATTCAGCATCTAGGTACCAATCGTCATCAAGGAAATAGCGTAGTTGACCACCAAAGTCGACCGCATCTCCACCGTTAGCATTTTGTTCAGAAGAGGGGATGTCTACAAACCTAAGCCGCATTAATGCACTCAACTGGAAGGCTTCATCCTCTGGCTTAAAAAGATAAGCCCCGCCCTGCAAACCTTCGACAAACACGTGCTCGCTCTCAAAATACATCATCGGTACAAACGTACCAACCGTCTGGTCATTGTTACCCGTGTAAAAAGGGATGGAAGCCATACGATAGACAGCAGCAATACCCCAATCTTGTTCACTGATGCCTTTTTCTTCCTCGGCGACAGCAGAAAAACTGACGGCGTTTACAGCTAGCACCGTCAGTGTCGATAGTCTCTTTACGCTAATCATTTTTTGTCCAAAACTGACCGAACGACTCAAATTCTCATCAATCGATAAAGTTAATACTTATCTTTAAGCACGATTCGCCGTTAATATAAGAGTACATGTTCGCCTAAATTCTAAAATTGTGAAAGCATCAGATTTAAAGAAAGTTCTCGACTCATTACCTGAAAACCAAGATCCGCACATAGTGACTGGAGAAGAATGGCTTCCTGAAAGGTTGGTTAATACTCACCTCGACAATGACATGCTATTTTTAGAATTTGATAACGCACCCGAAGAAACCCAAGGAGAGGAAGAAGGTCGAGGATTTGTCGAGCACGAAGTTGACATGATTCGTCAGCGATTTAAACAAATTCTTGACGAAAGCTCCGATACAAAAACCAAAGCAGATGCTATGCTGGCGCTCTTTCTCATGGGTCACGAAATGTCGAGTTCTGAGATCATCGAAATATTGGAAGACCCTGAAGTACCTAAAGATCCGACAGAGAACCAATGAAACCAACACCTGAATTGCCCTTTCTCTTAGCTGGCCCCATTTTAAGAAAATCTACCGCTGATGAGCTTGTCTTCTGGTTAGCAACCAGTCGTCCCTTAGAGGGAAAGTTCATTCTTTCTCAAGCGTCCGATCACAACGTAGTCTTTCAAGACAGTCTTTCTGATTGCCAGCAAATTCAGGTGGGCACACACTGCTTCGTGACCTTAGCGCATTTTAAAAGTGACTTTCCAACTGATGTGGCGCTTAGTTATGAATTCGAGACTCACCTCGGTCCACTAAGCACGCTTTACCCGCATTTACTGCATACTGACGAAGAACAGTTGACGTTTAAAATCTCGACTAAAGCGAATTATGTCCTGCATGGTTCCTGCCGCAATCCGCATTATCCTAGTAAAGATGCGCTCGCCACTATGGATAATAAGGTCGCCACTCAATCTCTGAATGAGAGACCAGACATGCTGATCTTGAGCGGCGATCAGATCTATGCTGATCATGTAGCGGGACCAATGCTTGATGCGATCTTACAAACCATCGACATACTTGGTTTGCCATCAGAGTCGTTTCCTGATGCTCCCATTGATTGTGCCGAGTCGCTATATGCGCATCCCGACTGCTTTTATGGGCGAGATAAAATTCTACCCCACTACGTTGATGACGGGACATTCCTGAGCAAATTATTTCCCAAGCGCCGTGTCCCTATTTTCAGCTCACGCGAAAACGAAAATCATCTGGTCACTTTTGCTGAGTTCCTAGCCATGTACATTTTGGTCTGGTCTCCCACTCTTTGGCCATGCCTCAATTTGACACGTCTGCTCGATAAAGAATTTACCCATGGCGGTCAAACGCTTTCCCCTCGCTGGCAACAGCAATGGCGTGAAGAAAAACAAGTACTCGAAGCATTCATCGGCACTTTACCTCAAGTACAGCGCTTACTTGCTCATATACCGACTTATATGATTTTCGATGATCATGATATTACTGATGACTGGAATCTGACCGTTGGTTGGGAGAAAGCCGCATACGAAAACCCATTCTCTAAGCGTATTATTGGCAATGGCTTGATTGCTTATTGGTTGTGTCAAGGGTGGGGAAATGAACCGGATAACTTCAATGACGAGTTTCTGTCCGAGGCATTGAACTACCTAAGCCAACCCACAGCGCAAAACCAAGATGAGTTCATCAGTTACCTTTACAGTTTCGAGCGATGGCATTTTACCATCCACACTTCACCTAAAGTTGTCGTTCTGGACACCCGCACACGAAGGTGGCGTTCAGAATCAAGAATGAACAAACCCTCTGGTTTAATGGATTGGGAAGCACTAATAGAGTTTCAGCAAGAGCTAATGCATCAAGATAAAGTGATTGTCGTATCCGCAGCCCCCATGTTTGGCGTCAAGTTTATCGAAGCTCTGCAAAAAGGCATGACCATGCTTGGTCAACCACTAGTGATTGATGCAGAAAACTGGATGGCACACCCTGGCAGTGCAAATACGCTATTGAGCATTTTTACTCACACGAAAACACCTGCAAACTTTGTTATTTTGTCAGGTGATGTCCATTACTCATTTGCGTACGATATAAAACTCCGTTTTCGACGCTCTAGCCCCAATATTTATCAGATCACCTGTAGCGGCTTTAAAAGTCAGTTCCCTGAGCCTTTATTAGCAGTGTGTGACCATCTGGATAGGCTACTCTATTCCCCACGCTCACCACTCAACTTTCTGACTAAACGTAAACGTCTGAAAATCAAAAAGCGGGATCCCAATACCGAAGGAGCCCGTCGTTTGGTCAATGCCAGCGCCATCGGCGAAGTAAAGCTGGATGACAACGGTAAACCTAAACGGATCTCGATATTAACGGGAGATGGCAAAGAAATTGATTTTCCACCGATAGGAGAAAAGTAATCTTTTTGTAAAGAGACTTGTGCTTGCTTCACATCATCACTATCTATAGAACTAGGAAACAAATTTGAGGCGCGTCACATGCTGAATTCCATCACAACTCTATTTAAACAACTTATCGACGGTCAAGATCTCGGAAAACACGTAGAGACAGACCCAAATCTTGCCATCGCCTGTTTGCTCTGCGAAGTCTCCGGTGCTGATCACCAAATCATTGGCGCCGAGACTGAGGCCAAGTGTCAATTGCTCACTCGTCTTCTAAATATCAGTCAACCTGAAGCGTCTTCTCTCCTCGAACGTGCTGCGATAAAAAGTAAAGAGTCTGCCTCTTTGTATGACTTTACTTCACAGTTAAGAGAACTCAGTCAGAATACTCGGTTTGACCTTATTAAAGCGATGTGGGAAGTTGCGCACGCTGACGGAAACATTGATCCACTTGAAGATGCTGTTATTCGCAAAGCCGCAGAATTGCTCTATGTCGATCACAGCGAGTTTATTCGCGCCAAATTGCAGGTGATTGAGAATAATAACGGCTAACCTAAGCCACCATGACGACAGCCTAAGGCCAACTTTCCGCCACTAAAGCATGGTTAACGCTAATTTAGCGAGATTATAGGCGTCAACGTATCCAGAGTGCTGTCGTCCTTCCCAGTCAATATTTTGCGCTTCCTGAGCGGCCTTGTGGCCAATGCGTTTATCTTTAAGGCGATGCTGGATGCGATACAGAGTAGCTAAGTTAATGAACTCTTTAAACGGCATTTCAATGCCTTTATCCTGACATTCTTGCGCTAAGATCAGATCGTCTCTACCCCATGAGGCGTAAATTTTATTCGCGCCGCCGAAGTTTTTGATCATCGACTTGAGCACTTCTTCGAGCGGGCGACCCTGTTTCTCAATTTTACGCGGCGTAATACCCGTTAGTTGAGAACAAAACAGGGACACTTCATCTTGTTCTGGTTTCACATAGTACTGAGCACGTTTGACGATCTCGCCTTTGACAAGATCAATTTCCGCCAGTCCGACTTCGATGATTTCACCAGTAGTACCGACACCGTTTTCATTCCAACAGCACATTTCCAAATCGAAACAAACTATACGGTTATGGTTCATTGCTCGCCTATGTTTTGTTTTCTGATAAAGCGCCGAATTCTACCTCAGTTGAAGCTAAAACTCGAATCACACCGAGTTGGTTGCGCAGTTCTTCCGCAATCTTGTGTCGAACTCACCACCTAATTTTGGTCAACTTACCTATAGTGTGACTCAAAATGCCTAAAAACAAATCAATCAGGCCTGTTACTGCCTCTTTTCTGAAGGCCTGTTGACTTGAATGTGATAATATTTGCCCCAATTTAACCCAATAATTACGACAATAGCACTCAGGTGTGACTGCTATTTCTTCCATCAATTAAGAGAAATGTCATGACGTTCGATTTACAAATGATCCCTCAAACGTTCGATATGCTGCACGCTGGCCTAACGGCATCAAGCGTCCTTTTACTTCTGATTGCGGTATCACGCAAATCTAAAGTCGTCGAGAAAGTGGTTGAAAAGCCCGTTGAGAAAGTCGTCGAAGTTGAGAAGCCAGTTGAGAAGATCGTTGAAGTAGAAAAAGTAGTCGAAGTAGAGAAAGTCGTAGAGCGTGTTGTAGAAGTTGAATCAAAACTTGCAACCGCTTCAACAGACTCTGCTATGCAGCTACTTTCTATCATGCAACAAGAAGCTCGTCTGATTGACTTCCTAAAAGAAGACCTAACCTCATTCTCTGATGAAGAAGTCGGCGCGGCCGCTCGAGTTATCCACACGGGGGGGCAGAAAGTGCTGAACGATTACGTTTCGCTTGAGCATATCCGTAATGAAGATGAAGACACTCGTATTACGATTGAAGACGGCTTTAACTCGCAGGAGATTCGCCTAACCGGTAATGTGACAGGAAGTGCACCTTTTAATGGCACCTTAATTCATAAAGGCTGGAAAGCACGTGAAATGAATCTACCGAAACTTGCTGAAAACTACGACGCTTCTATTATTGCACCTGCCGAGGTGGAGCTGTAATGGAACACCACAACACAGCGACTGACACGCCTAAATTCAGTGTTGGTATCGACTTAGGCACAACACACTGTGTGATGTCTTTTATCGACACGCACAATGAAGATGCGCAAGTTGAAGTGATGCCGATTCCACAGCTCACTGCGCCCGGTACAGTAGAGACTCGCAGCCAATTAGGCTCTTTTCTATACCAACCACATGAGCACGAAATGAACCCGCAATCACGCGTTCTTCCGTGGTCGAGCGAGCCAAAAGCGCTGGTTGGTGCTATTGCACGTAACCTAGGCTCTAAAACACCAATTCGTCTTGTTGCCAGTGCCAAATCTTGGCTTTGTCACTCAGGTGTGAACCGTCGTGATGCTTTCCTGCCAGCGGGTAGCCCAGAAGAAGTGGAAAAAGTATCCCCTCTTCGCGCGACAGAACTTTACCTAGAGCACCTAAAAGACGCTTGGAATCACGCGAATCCAAATCACAACCTTGCCGATCAAGACGTGACTATTACGGTTCCTGCTTCTTTTGATCCTGCAGCTCGCGATCTCACTGCAGAAGCAGCACGCAACATTGGTTTTGTGCACCTAACGCTTCTAGAAGAGCCACAAGCTGCGCTTTACAACTGGATCGATAACAGCAACGACAAATGGCGCGACCAAGTTGAAGTTGGCGACATCGTACTTGTGGTCGATATCGGTGGTGGTACCACTGACCTTTCTTTGGTGGAAGTCACTGAAGACGGCGGTAACCTAACTCTGAACCGTATCGCGGTAGGTGAACACATCCTACTTGGCGGTGACAACATGGACCTCGCACTTGCGTACCGCTTGAAGATGAAGCTAGCGCAAGAAGGCAAAGAGCTACAGCCATGGCAAGTTCAGGCAATGACGCACGCATGTCGTGACGCGAAAGAAGCACTATTGAACGACAGCGAGCTGCAGTCAGTGCCAATCGTAGTACCAAGCCGCGGTTCTAAACTGCTTGGCGCAACGTTGAAAACAGAACTGACTCAAGAAGAAGTACAGCAAACACTGGTTGACGGTTTCTTCCCTCAAGTTGCGATTACGGACCACCCTGTTCAACGTAACCGTGGTGCACTAACGCAAATGGGGCTACCTTACGCACAAGATGCAGGCATTACTCGTCACATCGCTGCGTTCCTGTCTAAACAAGCTAATGCCCTTTCTACTTCAGGAAATGGTGGCACAGAAGCAACTCAAGATTTCAACCCATTCGCTAACATGCCGGGTATGCCAGGTGCTGATACAGAGCAATCAGCTGACTTCATCAAGCCCACCGCAATCCTATTCAACGGTGGTGTTCTGAAATCGAAACTTCTAGCAACTCGTCTAGAAGACACGATCAACGAATGGCTAATTGAAGCAGATACTGACATGGCAAAACGCCTAACAGGTGTGGATCTAGACCTTGCAGTTGCTAGCGGTGCGGCTTACTACGGCTCTGTGCGTCGTGGACAAGGCGTTCGTATCCGCGGTGGTATTGCTTCGGCTTACTACGTGGGTATCGAAAGTGCGATGCCAGCGATTCCGGGCATGGCGCCTCCAATGGAAGCACTTTGTGTCGCACCATTTGGTATGGAAGAAGGCTCAAGTGTTGACGTACCAAGCCAAGAGTTTGGTTTGATCATCGGTCAGCCAGTTAACTTCCAATTCTTCGGCTCAACCGTTCGTCGTGATGACCTAGCAGGTACTCACCTAGACTACTGGGCACCAGAAGAGCTTGAAGAGCTTCCAGAAATTCAAGTAACGCTACCTGTATCTGAAGGTCGTCGTGAAGGTGAAGTGGTTCCAGTAACTCTAGCTTCTCGCGTCACAGAGCTGGGTACGCTTTACTTAGAAGCCATTGCCGCTGATAACGGTCAAAAGTGGCATGTTGAGTTCGATGTGCGCGAAGACGCGAAAAGCGACTCAAACGAAGAAGAATAAATAGAAATCAAACGGCATCCAATCGGGTGCCGTTTTTAAATACACGAAGGTTTGTATGGCATCTCCTCGTTTTCTTGTTGGTATTGACCTTGGCACCACAAACACTGTGGTGGCGTATTGTGAAATCACCGACAACCTTGAACAATCCGAAGTATCCCTATTCGACATCGACCAATTGATTGGTCCGGGTGAAGTGGTTCGTAAACCATTACTGCCCTCTTTCCGTTACCATCCTGCGGTTGGTCAAATCTCCCCTGCTGACATAACACTCCCATGGGAAAACGAACCCGTTTCCGGCGACATTAGTCATGTGATCGTGGGTGAATGGGCTCGTGAATTAGGTGCGAAGGTAGAAGGGCGTCAGGTCTCCAGTGCAAAAAGCTGGCTATCGCACCAAGCAGTGGATCGTAGTTCAGACATTCTTCCTTGGGCTGGTGCGCAAGACGTGGATAAAGTCTCCCCCGTGATTGCCAGCGCAAGCTACCTCAACCACATTCGCCAAGCATGGAACTACCGTCATCCTAGCAACAAGCTAGAAGACCAAGATGTGGTTGTGACGGTTCCTGCCTCGTTCGATGAAACCGCTCGTAAGCTCACGCTTGAAGCCGCTGAGCTGGCAGGTTTAAACAAAATCGTCTTGCTCGAAGAGCCACAAGCGGTCTGTTACGATTGGTACGCTCGCCACCAGCAAACTGCAGCCGATGAGTTAAAAGAGCTACCACTGATCCTAGTTTGTGATGTGGGCGGCGGTACCACCGATTTGAGTTTAATCGAAGCAAAGTACCACAATGATGAACTGGCACTGGATCGCATTGGCGTGGGTGAACACCTGATGCTCGGTGGTGATAACCTCGACTTAGCATTAGCGCACCTTGCAGAAAGCCGCTTCAATCAAAGTAAAAAACTCACTGCTGCGAGCCTAACTAAACTGATTCAGCAAACTCGTAAAGCAAAAGAAGATTTGCTGTCAGCGAGTGCCCCAGAAGAAGTAAAAATCACCATGCTGGGCAGCGGCTCGAAACTGCTGGGCGGAACAAAGAGCATTGGGCTGAGCAAACAAGAAGTGCACCAAATTGCTTTGGATGGCTTCTTCCCGCGTTCTGATTTCAGTGAAGTTCCAGATAAACGCCGCAGCGCAGTGGTCGAGTTTGGTCTTCCCTACGTTGCTGACCCGGCAGTGAGTAAGCACGTCGCCGAATTTTTAACTCAGCATCAACAGGTCTCTCGCGCCGCGCTTGGCATTGAAGATGACAAACAAAATGCTATCCCCGTTGGAATACTGCTTAATGGTGGTGTATTCAACAGTGAATTGGTCACAGAGCGTGTCACCACGTTGCTTTCTGATTGGCGCGGAGATCCTGTCACCGTGCTGGATAACCCACACCCAGATTGGTCTGTGGCCCTCGGTGCTGTTGCATTTGGTAAAGCGCGTCGCGGGGCACAACTCAAGATCGGTGGTGGTGCCGCACGTTCTTACTTTTTGCACCTGCAAGAAAAGAACAAGATGGGTAAAGCGCTTTGCTTGCTGGCGAAAGGGACAGAAGAAGGCAACGAAATTCGCCTCAGTGGACGTCGCTTTTCGTTAACGCTTGGTGAGCCAGTACGCTTTAACCTTTTGACATCGACTCACGATACATTAAGCCAAAACACCGCCATTCAAAACGGCGTAATGGTTGATGTTGACCCAGATTTGTTTGCTCCTCTGCCACCTTACATCACCACCCTTGAAGGCGAAGGGGCCGAGCTGCACGCCAACCAAAAAGAGCGTGTTGAAGTGCAACTGGCGTGTCAGTTGACTGAAGTCGGCACACTGAAAATGGAATGCGTCAGTGCAGAAGACGACAACAAGCGCTGGCAGTTAGAGTTTGAAGTTCGCAACAAGCAGGCCGAAGAAGAGGATCAGGTTGAACTTCACCCTCGTCTGAATGAGTGTAAAGAACTGATCGGTCGACTTTACAGTGGCAATAAGAAAAGCGCTGATGGTAAAGAGATAAAAACCCTAGCTAAAGATCTAGAAAAGAAACTTGGCAAGCGCGACGAATGGGACTTCACCACTCTACGCCAACTGTTTGATACGTTTGCTCAAGGTCGAAAGCGTCGCCGCCGCTCTGAACCACACGAGAAAAACTGGCTGCGTTTAGCTGGCTTCTCTTTAAGACCAGGGTTCGGTGACGCTACGGATTCATGGCGTATCGAGCAGGTATGGGGGCTTTATCAGCAAGGTATCCAGTTTAAAAACCACCAAGGTTGGACGGATTGGTGGGTCTTTTGGCGTCGTGTTGCAGGTGGTCTTAGCCAAGAGCAGCAAGAAACCATCTTGGCGGACATGGCTAAATACCTTCATCCGGGTGCAATGAAAAACCCACAATCAGCCAAAGCGGCACAAGAAATGGGTTACGAGTCCATGGTACGCCTTGCGGCCTCCTTGGAGCAGTTAGAAGTCGAAGACAAAGTGCTACTCGCAAGCTGGTTTATGAGTAAAGCGATTAATCATAATCAGTTCGAGCAAGCGCACTGGTGGGCTCTAGGGCGACTCGCTTCACGAACACCTCTTTATGGTAGCCAACATAGTGTTATACCTCGCGAGCAAGCTGAACAGTGGTTGCCTAAGCTATTGGAACAAAACTGGCACAAAGAGCCAATGATCGCTTTCGCAGCAGTAATGATTTGTCGTAAGACGGGTGACCGCCTATTCGATATTTCTGACGACTACCGTGAACAAGTTCTCACTAAGCTGAAGCAAAGCAAAGTGCCTGAGTCTTGGTTATCACTGGTTGAAGAAGTCAAAGAGCTGTCTGAGAGCGAATCGAAGCGAGTCTTTGGTGATGCACTGCCGAGTGGCCTAACACTGGTCAATAGCTAAATGTCAGTGGCCTATCTGCTAGAAACATCGAGAGCAGATAGGCCATTGAAACTGTCGTATTGTATATTGGACAGATAAAGCCACACTATTTACGAAGTAAAGCCACACACTCGTCATATGACGGGTTATCACTGACTCCAATGTCCCACAGTTGCTTAGCCGCGTAGTGAGCAAAATTTGGATCAGCTGGGAATAAAGCCTGCCTAGAACGCTTCTTTTTCAGATAGATAATTTTTATTTCTTTTAATTCAGAACCAATAATATGCCTAGAGTTGGCACAGATTTCTGCAAGTCCTTCATAAGCATAAGCGTTAACTTCGGCCATATTAATCGCGGCAAACGCATTAACAGGGGCCAATACAGTCAACAGAATTATCTTGTTATGCTTTCTCATATGTTACGCCCCTGCCACATTACAGGTTGTGAGCGAATAGAACATTCCGAACCTCCAGCGCTAGCCTACATCCACTTAGTGAACTAATCGTCGTTCTGTATATTTTGTAAAAAAGCGGCTTCCGATTGCATGATTTCACTGTACTCGCCGGTTTCCATCAAATGCTGTAAACCTGCGTTAAATTCTTTGACCAATACTTGACTGCGTTCACTATCAAATCGGCTGAAAATCACAAACATATCATCTTCAAGTAAAGGTTTAGTATCCAATTTAATGTGTTGTCTTAGCTCTTTAGGCACATAGTGTTTTATGAGATACAAACCGCGTTCAACACCCGTTGGATAAGCATCAAGTCGTCCCTTAGCCATTTTCTGAAAATTAGTTTCTTCAGAGTTATTTATCTCTACTTTAACACCAAGTTTCTGCATCACATGGGTTGCTTGATACCCTTGAGTCGCACCTATTTGATACTTATGAAGATCGGCCACTTCCTGCCAAGAAAATAGCGTATCAGAGTGGTAAAAGAACTGAACCCGTTGACTAAAGAAGGGCTCTGAAAAGATAAACTCTTTCACCCTATCCTCATTTTTCATCCAAGGGAAAGTACCATCAAATTTACCTCTTATCGCATACTGATAAGATCTCACCCATGGGTAGTATTCGAGTTCTACGGTATAGCCTCGAACTTCAAATGCCCTTCGTACCAATGTTTCCGATATTTTTAGCTCAGGATCAGACAGAGAGCTGGTATATGGCTCCCAATCTCCCACCGCAAACTTAACCACCTTATCGTCAGAAAAAGACGGGAATGAATAGAGTAAAAGAAGTAAAAAACTCACCCAAAAGCACTTCATAACAACACAACTATCAGTAACACCAATTGTAAGTGTAGCCCTAATACTCATATCCGATAAGCAGTATAGATTTTAGAAAGATCGCAGTGTTCTTAGAGCACTAGGTGCTTTGCCTGACCAGCGTTTAAAACTTCGCCTAAAATTCGCGCTATCGCTATAACCAAGACGAAAAGCGATGTCATCAACCGTCAAGTTTGTGCGCAACAAAAACTCTTTGGACAATTCAAAACGGACTTCATCAAGCAGAGACTGATAGCTGGTTCCTTCTTGGTTTAGCTGCCTTCGTAACGTCCGGGTTGAACAAGCGTGTAGCTGGGCGACGTCATCAAATGAAGGGAATACTCCAGCACTTTGGTAAAGATGTGCTTTAATCTGATTACTCAGTCGCATTGGAGACTGAAATAATGCGATGACAGACTCACAAGAATGGAGGTAAATTCCGAGCAGATCAGCATTATGGGAAGTCAATCGCCAATCCAATACATGAGCGTCAAAAGTCAATGCGAACCGTGGCTGTTCAAAGTTAACTTCACATTGAAAGCGCTGCACATACTCTTCTGCGTACACTGGTGGTGCGAACGGGAGCTCAAGCTTTCTGGCCTTGAGTTGTTGCCCCGTCAGTTCAGCAAATAACGATAAAAGTGAGCTAAAAAAGTACTCTGTACAAAAAGGCAATAACTCACCAATATTTAAGTCATTTTCGATCTCAATCGAAGCTGTGTTATCGCCCCGTAATACTCTGACCGAGAAGATAGGGCCATTTAGATTCAAATACTTAAATCCAGCTTTTATTGCTTCAGAGACGGTTTGACTGCTCATAATGGCATAACCCAATATACCAAAGTGACTGAGTGTGGCTTTTCCACCCAGTAATAAACCTAAGCCGATAGAGGGGTAGCACTGCTGAGCAGAGCGAAATAGCAGAAGCTTGTCCGAGTAACTGATATGGCTCTGGGGCTGCTGCCAATCTAAATCATCAAGGCCCGTTTGTCGTAATAAACTCTGCGAGTC
Source organism: Vibrio coralliilyticus (assembly GCF_024449095.1). Taxonomy (NCBI): domain Bacteria; kingdom Pseudomonadati; phylum Pseudomonadota; class Gammaproteobacteria; order Vibrionales; family Vibrionaceae; genus Vibrio; species Vibrio coralinecrosis. The sequence goes on along the minus strand of NZ_CP024627.1, from coordinate 1,200,980 downwards.
TAAGCCGTATTTCTCTAAAATGGTAAGCAACAAAGAGACATCAAGTACCCCTAACTGATAACGATGTTCAGTGGGTAAATACTCCGCGATCACTTCCATATCAGCTCCCATTTCCAGTTACTGTTTAGAGTAACCAAGTTTAGCTCTCTTAATCGTGATGTTTATTCGTTTTCTGACCGAAAATGACCTGTCAAAATAAACCAAAGCACGTAAAACTAACGGAAATGTTATCAACTTGTGAATACATTATGTTACTGAGTCAAGCGGCTCCAGAGTGCCTAATTCAATCTAATGGGAAGCCTTATTTCGGCCACTTTGATGGCGTACCCAAGCAGCTGGGGATCACCCATTTTGATTATCGAAACAATATGGACCGTAAAGTCGGTAAGATGAAAAAGTACTTTCATTACAAGCAGTTTCAATTCGCAAGTATATCAACGTCTAGCTATGTCATCGGTATCGCTATTGCCGATATCCGCTATGTGGGTTCCGCATTTTGCTACGTCTACGATATGGAAACCGACACACTGATAGAAAAGAGCTGGCTAAGGCCGTTATGTATCGATAAACAAATGGCTGCATCTCCGTACCGCGGTAAGACGACCATTGCTGCAAAGCGCCTGATATTTAATATCGAACATCCTAGATGGCGCATGAAAGCCGATACTGATTTTCTACACCTTGATGTGTCACTGGAGCCATTACGCCATAGCTTACCGCTCTCGCTCTGCACACCGACAGGCTATAACGGCTGGACTTACACCCAAAAGCACAACGCGCTGACCGTGACAGGAAACATTGAAATTGGTGGTGACACTATCGACCTTTCGGGCGCGTTAGGCGGCTACGATTTTTCCGCTGGTTTCATGAGGCGAGAAACCAGTTGGCGATGGGCAAGTATTAATGGCAAGACTAAGGATGGCACACTAGGCCTCAATTTGGCCGCCGGTGTAAACGAGACCGGTAGCCATGAGAATGCC